>CACKRJ010000021.1 GCA_902602595.1 uncultured SAR86 cluster bacterium | reverse complement strand
CAGATTGCCTATACTGACTCAGGTAAATCAGCTGACCAGATTTTACTCAATCAAGTTAAAGATATATTAGAAGACCAAGCTACAGAAGTAGAATCAGTCGGGCTTAAAGACAATAATATCATTGCAAAGTTTAATTCTTTTGATGATCAGCTTGCTGGCAAAGCCGCTTTGCAGAAAATCTTACTTGATGAAGCAGTTGTTGCATTAAACCTTGAGCCAACTACACCTCAATGGCTTAAAAATATTGGCGGTGGGCCACTAAAACTAGGCTTAGATTTGTCTGGTGGGGTGCACTTTTTATTAGAGGTAGATATCGATAGTGCGCTAGATAATCGCCTCGAGTCATTATTAAATGAATACAGGAAGAAATTTAGAGATGATCGTATAAATGTTGAAAGCTCTAGAAAAGATAATAAGGATTTATTATTTTCTTTTGCCAGTGATGAAGATTACAACAAAGCATTAAGAATTTTTAATGAAGATAATATTACTCCCCTTGGGACTCCTCTTTATGATTTGACGGCAAATTCAGCGAGAAACCTTGTTGAACTTGCTTATTCGCAGTCTGCAATAAAAGAGATTAGAGACTACGCTGTGGGGCAAAATCTTATGACCCTAAGAAATAGAGTTAATGAGCTTGGTGTCAGTGAGCCAATTGTTCAGCGTCAAGGCAGCAGCAGGATTGTTGTTCAATTGCCTGGTGTTCAGGATACCACTGCAGCAAAGAAAATTATTGGAAAAACTGCAAATTTAGAATTCAGGTTAGAGGCCGCATCAACCACATCAAGGTTAAGAAAAGAAGAGTTTGATTGGCAGGATGAGCGAATGGGCTCAGCTTTTTTAGAAAAAAATATTATTGTTGCTGGTGAAAGAGTAACTAATGCAAGCTCTGGTTTTGATGAAAGTGGATTTGCACAAGTTAATATTACTTTGGATATGCAAGGCGGACGCGCAATGCAAAAAGCGACCAATGGAAATATTGGCAGACGTTTAGGTGTTCTTTTTGTTGAGCAAAAAAACAAATCTGTTCTTACCCAGGATGAAGATGGTAATGATATTATCGAACAGACCTCTTATATTGAAAAAGAGATTATCAGTCTTGCCACAGTTCAAGCCGTTCTTGGAACTGCATTTAGAATTACAGGAGTAGGCTCACCTCAAGAAGCAAGTGAGCTAGCATTACTCCTTAGAGCTGGAGCATTGGCGGCTCCAATGAAATTTGTTGAAGAGAGAACAGTTGGACCAAGCCTTGGAAAAGAGAATGTTGAATTAGGAGTTCGATCAATCATTATTGGTTTGCTTTCCGTTATTGCTTTTATGCTTTTTTATTATCGCTGGTTCGGATTTGCTGCAAATATTGCTCTTTTTGCCAATGTGGTCTTGATTACAGGTTTTATGTCTCTGTTAGGGGCAACACTTACTCTTCCTGGAATTGCAGGGATTGTTCTTACCATTGGTATGGCAGTTGATGCAAATGTATTGATTTTTTCTCGGATCAGAGAAGAACTCAAAGATGGAAAAGATCCTCAGACAGCTATTCAAGAGGGTTTCTCTCGAGCATTTGTAACTATTGTGGATGCTAATGTTACTACATTGATTGCATCGATCGTGCTTTATGCAATTGGAACTGGTCCTGTTAAAGGGTTCGCAATAACTTTATCCATTGGTATTTTAACTTCTATGTTTACTGCCATCTTAGGAACTAGAGCAATTATTAATTTAATGTATGGAAATAGAAATATTAAGGAGCTCAGGGTTTAATGAACTTTAATATTCAATTCATGAGGTATCGAAGGTATGCAACGATAGGTTCTTTAATCTTGCTTCTTTTGTCTGTGGGTTCTCTTAGCTTTAAAGGTCTTAATCTAGGTTTAGATTTCAGCGGCGGAACTCTCATCGAGGTTTCATACGAAGAAGCTGCAGACTTGGTTGATATAAGAGATCTTATGACCAACAATGGTTTTGATGATTTTCAGGTTGTAAACTTTGGCTCAAACTCTGATGTGCTTATTAAAGTTGCTGATAAAAATGGTAACAGTCAGTTAGGAGATGTAATTTATAAATTTTTGCAAGATGCTGATCCTTCAACTGAGCTTAAAAGAATTGAATTTGTTGGACCTCAAATTGGCTCAGAACTCAGAGACCAGGGTGGGTTAGGAATGCTCGTCGCACTAGGTATGATTTTGCTTTATGTTGCATTTAGATTTCAGTATAAGTTTGCGCTTGGTGCTGTAGCAGCGCTTGCTCATGATGTTGTGATTATTCTTGGTTTATTCTCATTGCTGTCTTGGGATTTTGATTTAACTGTTTTGGCAGCTTTGCTTGCTGTCATTGGTTATTCTCTCAATGATACGATCGTTGTTTCTGATAGGATTAGAGAGAATTTTAGAGGCGAAAGAGGATTTGAGCCCGATCAGATCGTCAATCGTTCTATTAATCAAACGCTTTCTAGAACATTGATTACCTCATTAACCACTTTACTGGTTTTGTTTGCATTATTTATCTTTGGTGGAGACATGATC
>CACKRJ010000020.1 GCA_902602595.1 uncultured SAR86 cluster bacterium | reverse complement strand
ACCATTAAATCCTGGAACCGCACCTTTGACATAAAGAAGGTTGTTTTGGACATCTGCGCCCATTAATTCCAAACTTTGAATAGTTTTAGTTTCATGCCCCATATGACCAGACATTTTCTTTCCTTTCCAAACTCTTCCGGGAGTCTGACACTGACCAATTGAGCCATGAGCTCTATGTGCCAAGGAATTACCATGGGTAGCATCTTGCATTGCAAAGTTATGTCTTTTGATTACACCTGCATATCCCTTGCCTTTAGAGGTACCAGTTACGTCAACCATTTTTCCAACCTCAAAAATATCAGCAGTTAAATGATGCCCAACCTTAAGCTCATCAGTTTCTTCAGTTCTAAATTCAAATAATTCTCCATTGTCAATATTTTGTTTTTTAAAGAATTCTGTAGACGATTTTGTTAAATTTTTAGATGTATTTTTAGAAACCACGACCGCGCTGTATCCATGCTTTTCATGGGTCTTGATATCAGCAATAAAATTTGCTGCAACTGAGATCACTGTCACAAGCCAATGCTCAATTTACTCTCCTTTTATACGGGGCTTATAACCCTCTATGGCCGCTAAGCGTTAAAAAAGTAACAAATTAACCTAAGCTAATTTGCACATCCACCCCAGATGAAAGGTCTAGCTTCATTAAAGCGTCAACTGTTTTATCTGTAGGTTCTACTATATCCATAAGTCTCTTGTATGTTCTTATCTCATACTGATCTCTTGCATCTTTATCTTTATGCGGAGACGTTAAAATTGTTGTTCTTTCTTTCTTTACAGGCAAAGGAATTGGTCCTTTTACAATCGCGCCAGTTTTTTTTGCTGTTTCAACAATTAATTTTGTTGAAGCATCAATCAAACGATAGTCAAAAGCTTTTAAGCGAATTCTTATTGATTGATTGTCCAATTTATATAATTCCTATATTTCTGCTTTATGCAAAATGTTGCGTATTCTATGTCTCTAAAGCCCTTAATGTCAACAAATTTAGGGCATTTATCAGCGTATTGTTTTAAGAAGTTTTTAGTTGCTCAGCAATGTTATTTGGAACTTCAGCATATTTAAGAAATTCCATAGAAAAACTTGCTCTACCTTGAGTCGCAGACCTTAAATCTGTTGCATATCCAAACATCTCTGATAAGGGCACTTCTGACCTAACTGTTTTTCCTGTTGGGATTTCATCCATTCCTAAAATTATTCCCCTTCTTCTATTTAAATCACCCACAACATCACCCATGTGCTCTTCTGGAGTAACTACTTCTACTGCCATCATTGGCTCCAATAGGACTGGACGTGCTTTGAGACAGCCTTCTTTTAATGCCATAGACCCAGCAATTTTAAAAGCCATTTCGCTTGAATCTACATCATGGAATGAACCATCATATAAAGTTGCGCGCAGAGCAAGCAAGGGGTACCCAGCAATCACACCATTTTTCATTTGCTCTTGAATACCCTTATCAACAGCTGGTATGTATTCTTTGGGTACTACACCTCCAACAATCTTGTCTACAAACTCATATTCATCATCTAACCCTAGTGGTTCTAATTTCAACCAAACATGGCCATATTGCCCCTTACCACCACTTTGCCTAACAAATTTTCCTTCTATATCAACTGATTCTCTGATTGTTTCACGGTAAGAAACCTGAGGTTTACCAATATTTGCCTCTACATCAAACTCTCTTCTCATTCTGTCAACTAGAACATCTAAATGAAGTTCGCCCATTCCTGAGATAATTGTTTGAGCAGACTCCTCATCGGTATGAACCCTAAATGATGGATCTTCTTGAGCAAGCTTGCCAAGAGCAACGCCCATCTTTTCTTGATCTGATTTTGTTTTTGGCTCTACGGCTACTGATATTACTGGCTCAGGAAAATCCATTCTTTCAAGCACAACCTGGTCTCCTAAGTCACAAAGAGTATCTCCAGTGGTAACATCTTTAAGTCCAATACATGCAGCAATATCACCAGCACGTATCTCTTTAATTTCATTACGATCATTTGAATGCATTTGCACCATTCGGCCAACTCTTTCTTTCTTTGTTTTGGTTGAGTTCATTACACCGTCACCTACAGAAAGAACTCCAGAATAAACTCTAATAAAGGTCAAGGTCCCAACAAATGGATCAGTGGCAATTTTGAAAGCCAATGCTGAAAATGGCTCTTCATCTGAAGATGATCTGCTAATTTCAACTTCCTCATCATCAGGCAATGATCCTTTGATAGCCTTTACTTCATTTGGAGCAGGCAAATATTCAATAGCAGCATCTAAGACAGCTTGCACACCTTTATTTTTGAACGCTGAACCACAAAAAGCAGGAACTATTTCATTTGCAAGAGTTCTAATTCTAATACCTTCTTTAATTTGCTCTGGGCTTAATTCACCATTCTCTAAATATGCATTCATTAATTCTTCATTTGCTTCTGCTGCACTTTCAACCATAGACTCTCTTAGGGATTCACACGTATCTAAGATATCTGCTGGAATTTCTTGCTCTTCAAAAGTGAGTCCTTGATCATCCTCGTTCCAAAAGATGGCTTTCATCTTGACTAAATCAACTACGCCCTTGAAGTCATCCTCTGCGCCAATGTTGTATTGCATAGGAACAACATTTGCTTTTAATCTATCTCTGATTTGATCGGTTACTCGTGAGAAGTCAGCACCAGCTCTATCCATTTTGTTTACAAACACAATTCTAGGAACCTCATATCTATCTGCTTGTCGCCAAACAGTTTCTGATTGAGGCTCAACACCAGAAGTTCCACAAAATACCACTACTGCTCCATCTAAAACTCTTAAAGATCTTTCGACTTCGATAGTAAAGTCCACGTGGCCAGGTGTATCTA
>CACKRJ010000019.1 GCA_902602595.1 uncultured SAR86 cluster bacterium | reverse complement strand
TGGGGTTGAAACTCCAGTCATTGATAATGGCTTGTCGCGTAAAGAAAAAATTGACAAGATCCAGAATAACTTTGATGAGATCGTTACAACATTAGGACTTGATTTAAAAGATGACAGTCTTACAGATACACCAAAGCGTGTAGCAAAAATGTATGTCAATGAGATTTTTTGGGGGCTAGATTACGCTGCTTTTCCTAAAGTCACCGTGGTTGAAAATAAAATGCAATACAATGAAATGATTGTTGAAAAAGGTATTTCTGTTCAATCTTATTGTGAACATCACTTGGTTAATATTGACGGGCTGGCAACAGTTGCATACATCCCAAACAATAAAGTGCTGGGATTATCAAAGATGAATCGAATTGTTGAATATTTTTCTAGAAGACCGCAAATACAAGAACGCCTGACCGAGCAAATATATCACGCATTATCGTTTATCTTAGAAACAGAGAATGTAGCATTAACAATTGATGCAAAACATTTTTGTGTTAAATCTAGAGGTGTTGAAGATACTGAATGTTCAACGGTTACAAGTAGACTGGGAGGTAACTTCAAAGCACACCCTGAAGTCAGAGCAGAATTTTTAGCTTTGCTTAAGTAGTTTGCTCTGGTTGATCGTTACCTGACTCGAGGTCCTCTGACTCACCATCGACAACTTCAACATCTTCGTTTGAGTCTGATGCTTCAGTCTTATCGTTGAAAGGCCAGGGTTTAGAATCTGTGTTAAAGCTCAAAAAGTTTAAAGAGTCGCTAAAAAAACCGTGCAACCAATTGTTAGCAGTCTGAAGCTGGTTATTGATTTTAGAGGTAAACAAATAGAAAAAAAATTGTACCGCGGCAATAATTATTAAAATACCTACAACACCATTAATTGCAAATGAATATATGACCATAAAAAAAAAGCGTTGCCATTTTGTTAAATCTAATAACTCATCTTTATTTATCTCATTCATAATTTTGTTTCCTTGTAAGTAAATTCTACATCAACTTCATTGGGGTGATCGAGTAAATCCTGAATTAATTGATCTGATGATGAATCAGAATATAAAATTTTATATAACGAATTTACCATTGGCATGCTCACATTCATTTTATTTGCTTCATCAAAAACAGCTTCAAGAGTTCGTGCACCTTCAGCAACTTGTCCAACTTTCTTTTTTGCATCTAGCAAAGATATGTCTTCAGCAATGAGCTCGCCTAACTGAAAATTTCTTGATAACTGTGAAGTGCAGGTTGCCATTAAATCACCCATGCCTGCCAAGCCTAAAAATGTAATTGGATTTGCTCCCTTGGCTACTGCAAACCTACTCATCTCTGCCATGCTTCTGGTCACAATTAACCCCAAGGCATTTTCACCAACCAATTTTGCATGAGCAATGCCACAACATATTGCATAAATATTCTTTAAGGCGCCAGCCAATTCAACACCTTGAGTATCTTGACTCGAAAAAACTTTAAATGTACCTGAAGAAAGCATTGATTTAATTTCCATGACTATGCTTTCATTCTCAGAAGCAATAACAGTTCCCGCTAGTTTTTCTTGAGCGATTTCTTTTGCAAGATTGGGGCCGCTTAAAGCTCCTACTTTATTACCAATAATTTGACCTAAGTGTTGATCAATAATATCCGTCATAGTTCTAAAAGGCTCAGGCTTAATTCCTTTGGTACAAGATATAACAGCAACAGATGAGTTGATGAGTGGCTCTAATCGAGAAATAACTTCTTCGAAAATAATACTTGGAGTTGCGACTAAAATATATTGTGCATCCATAACAACAGAGGCTAAATCATCATCAGCAGTAATGTTATCTGATAACTTTAATTCCGGATGATAAGTTACATTTGCACCCTCGGAATTAATTCTTAAAGCCTGCTCTGCATCACGAACCCACAAACGGACATCATAGTCATTCGATGCTGCAATATTTGCTAAAACTGTGCCGAAGCTCCCTCCACCGAGAACTGCAACTTGTTTATTCACTGTCATTTATCCTAAATATTTATCTAATTGTCTAAGGTATTTAGCAGGGTCTTTAGGAGAACCGCCCTCTGCAATAATTGCATAATCAAATAAAAATTCAGCAAAGTTAGAGAATTCCTTACCAGACATGCTGCCAAGTTTTTTGATCAATTTGTGCTTTAAATTGACTTCAAAAACTGGCTTAGAATCATCAAAAGTTTGTCCAGATGCTTCCAATATTCTTTTTAATTGAGCTCCAGGCTCATCTTTGGAAAGTACCAAGCATGCAGCAGAATGAACTAGACGCGAGCTTGCAATGACATCTGATACTCTTGCGTTTAAAGATTTTTTCATCTTATCGATGATTTCCTGCTTTTCTTTTGTAATTCTGGGTTTCTTTGCGCCCTCCTCTAATTCTTCTTTAGCAACATTGATTAAAGTTTTGCCTTTAAATTGCATGAGGGTAGACATAAGCCACTCATCTATTCTGTCAGTCAAGAGCAACACTTCAGTCCCATTCGCTTTTAGGTGTTCAATGTGCGGAGAATTAACTGCAGCCTCATAGGTATCTGCAATGGAGTAGTAAATTTTTTCTTCGCCAGCATTCATTCTCTCAATGTATTGGTCAAGCGAAGTATCAACTTTATTTTCATCAGATGCCGTACTTGCGAACAAAAAGAGCTCAGCAATAGACTCAGAATTTTCGTAGTCCTCGGCTGGACCTTCTTTGATCACCAAGCCAAATTCCTTCCAGAAATTTTGATAATCCTCTGGTTTATCTTTTTGCATTTTCTTCAAAGTATCGAGCACCCTCTTGCTTAAGCCTTTTTTAATTGAATCAACTAAAGGATGATCTTGAAGTAACTCTCTAGAAACGTTTAGTGGTAAATCGCTGGAGTCAACCACACCTTTTACAAAACGAAGATATAAAGGTAGGAAGTGAGCAGCATCATCCATAATGAACACTCTCTGAATAAATAACTTAATTCCTCTAGGAGTATCTCTGTTCCAAAGATCGTATGGAGATTTTTTAGGAATAAAAAGTAAACTTGAATATTCTTGCTTGCCTTCCACCTTATTATGCATCCAAGTTAAAGGATCGTTGGAATCATAAGAAATGAACTTATAAAACTCTTTATACTCATCCGCTTTAACAGATCTCTTTGATTTTAACCAAATTGCTTCAGAGTCATTTATAGTTTCTGGTTCGCCTTCTTCAGGGTTTAAAATTAAGGGAAAATTAATATATTGGGAATACTTCTGTAGTAAAAACTTCACTCGCATCAATTCAGAAAATTCTTTATTGTCCTCGTTGAGATAGATGGTGATCTTAGTTCCTCGATCCTCTTTTGGAATTTTGGATAGCTGATAAGTGTCCTCTCCAGTGCTCTCCCACATGACCGCATCATCCGAAGAGACATTTGCTGATCTAGAATGAACTGATACCTTTTCAGCCACCATGAATACAGAGTAAAAACCTACCCCAAATTGACCTATCAGATTAGAATCCTTTTTCTTGTCACCGGTCATTTCTGATAAAAATTGAGCAGTACCAGATTTAGCTATGGTTCCAATATTTTCAATGATTTCATCTTCCGTCATGCCAATACCATTGTCTGAGATCGTTACACTATTATTTTGTGCATTCAAACTGATATTTATTTTTAAATCAGCATCTCCTTCGAGCAACTTGGAATTTTCAATAGCACTAAATCTAATTTTATCAAGTGCATCAGAGGAGTTAGATA
>CACKRJ010000018.1 GCA_902602595.1 uncultured SAR86 cluster bacterium | reverse complement strand
GGCCATTGAGCTTGAAACAGTTGAGGCCGATGATGCCAACGAGAACCCAACCGAGGATGTGGCCGAAGAGGTGGCCGAAACCACGCAAGAAACCACCGTTGAAGTTGCGCCCATTTTTGAAGTAGAGGCTACTGAAGTAGTCGAGAGTGTAGATGAAAATACTTCTGAGATTAATCTAGCTCAGTTTGTTGTGGTTAATTCAGGACAACAGAACTACACCGTGACTATTGAAGGTGAGGGCAGTGAAGCTTTTGCCTACAATCAAGAAACTAACTCTCTAGAGGTAATTCAAGGACTTGATCATGAATCACAAGAAGCCGTTGAACTAACCGTTACCTTTACCAGCGCAAACGGCGATGTCCAAGAAGTTGCATTGGCATTAGAGGTCGCTGATGTGGATGAAGCTGTGGAGCTTGCTGTTAACCCTGTTAATACCGTCAGCGAAGCGGCCATCAGCGGTGAGCTGATTGCCAACCAAGTCAATGTCTCTGAAACCGTCCCAGCCGGAACGGTGGTGGCAACTTTTAGTGCAACCGATCCAGAAGGCAATGCTCTAACTTACTCTTTAATTGGAACCGGTAGTGAGTTGATGACGGTTTCCGAAACCGGTGAAGTGTCCCTCACGGGTGATTTAGATTTCGAGACGAATTCAACCTTGGTGGTGACGCTAGAAGTTTCTGACGGGGTCAATACCACCACTGAAGAAATCACCATCAATGTCATCAATGATGATGAACCTGCTACCATTGCAGCAACACTTAGTGCCTCTTCTTTTGCTGAAAATGCTGCTGTTGGAGAGGCTATTGCATCGATAAACGCAACCGATCCTGAAGGCAATTCAGTGACTTTTACTTTGTCAGGAACCGGGAGTGATAACTTTAGCATCGATACCAGCGGCAATATCACCCTTGCCAGCGCTTTAGATTATGAAGCAGCCACATCCTATGAGCTAACAGTGGTAGCCGATGATGGCACCTATGCTTCTACCGAAGTGATTACCATCAGCGTTGCTGATGTAGACGAAGCTCCAACTTTAAGTGCAACCGTTGAATTTAATGCTTTTTTAGAAAATACAGCAACTGGAACTACGATTGCTACTAGCTCAGCGACCGACCCTGAAGCTGGCGCTATCTCTTACAGTTTATCAGGGACAGGCAGTGAAAATTTCTCTGTCAGCTCTGATGGCACCGTGACTTTAGCCAGTGGATTGGATTACGAAACTGCAACCGCATACGAAATTACTTTAACGGCTTCGGATGGAGCTAATTCTGTTTCTGAGACGCTCACCATCAATGTTGGCGATATCAATGAAGCACCAAGTCTGACTAATTCATTGGCTGCTTCTTCCTTTGCTGAGAATGTTGCAACCGGAACCACCATCGCAACCGCCTCAGCCTCAGATCCTGAATCTCAAACCATTACTTATTCTTTAAGTGGAACCGGCAGCGATAAGTTTGCCGTTGATTCTGCAGGCAACGTTACTTTATCCAGTGCATTGGATTATGAAACAACCACTTCATATTCTCTAACGCTAACTGCCAGCGATGGAACGAATAGCACGTCAAACACCATTAATGTAAGTGTTGATGATGTCATTGAGTTATCTATTGCTTTGGCTAGCTCTTCCATCAGTCTCAGTGAGACAGCTGCTTCAGGAACAAGCGTAACCACCACCACAACCACCACCGATGGTAGCGGCAGCGTGACTTATACCCTTTCTGGCACCGGCAGCGATAGCTTTGCTGTTTCTTCGGACGGCACCATTACCACTGCAGCAAGCCTGGATTATGAAACAACCACCTCTTACTCATTAACTCTAACCGCAAGCGATGGTACTAATACAGTTACTGACAGCCTAACGATTAATATTACAGATGTAGACTTATCTCTAAGCGCTAGCTTGGCATCCGCTGCTCAGAGCGAGGGTATTTCAACGGGCACCTCAATCGCAACTTCCTCAAGTTCTAATGCTGAAGGCACCGTGACTTACTCATTAACCGATGCCGATAACAAGTTTACGATTAACAGTTCAACCGGTGCAGTCACTCTGGCCAATGCCTTAGATTATGAAACCAAGACCTCGCATGAATTTACCATCACCGCGACCGATGGGGTGACCACCACTTCTGAAACTTTTACTTTAAGTGTTTCAGATTTAAAAATTAATACCTTGGCCGTAACCCTGGCTAACAGCGGTGCAGCTTTGGCAGAATCTTCTAGTTCAGGCACTGCTGTTGGCAGCTCGAGCATCACCAACCCAGAAAGCGAAACCGTCTCTTACGCACTCAGTGGCACCGGCAGCAGTAATTTTGCCGTTGACAGTTCGGGTAATGTCACCACCAATGCAACCTTGGATTTTGAAACCGCAAAAAGCTATGCATTAACTTTGACTGCAACTGCAGGAGGCAACACCACCACCGATACCTTTACCGTTAATGTGGGTAATGAGGTAGAGGTTCGTTCAGGGGTTTTACGTTACTCAGCAGCCTACAATTCAGCTTCAAGAAGTGGCTTTAGTGCAACAGCAACTCGAGGTCCTTCTGGATCAAGCCTCGCTGCCTACACTTTAGAGCAAGTGGGAACAACGAATACAACTCTTATTACCAACGTAGATGACACCTCAAACAACTATGTACCAGTAGAAATCAATTCTGGAACTGCGCTCAATTGGCGATACTATTTCCCCATTGATACTGCAGGCAATGGACAGTATGCCTTTGCACCCAACAGTGCTTCGGTGGATGGAAAGTACTATAGTCCTCTAGGTACTGCTGTTACCACCACCATCAGCAACTCAGAATTTATCACTGCAGGAAGATCCAACGGCGGTGAATTTTGGTTCATGACCACTGATAAGTCTGCAGCTGATATTAACTTTAATTCAGCTCTAGGCGGATATACAAGTATTACCGATTACTCCCCAAGCTGGGACAACGATGATGATTTGTTAAATGCTTCAGGTTCCACTTATAACACGCTAGGCGGGACTCAGATTGACTGGTCTTCTGCATGCTCAGGCACTATTGATGGGTGTTATCACAAGTCAATTGAGATCAATCTTCCATCAGCTTTTACTTATTACGATCAAAGCATCACATCCCTTTGGTTGCACTCAAATGGCTATGCTAGCGCTCTGGGTTCTCGGCTTGGCGATAACAACTATCAACGAACCAGCCAAGGTGGACAAAAAGGTTATGCCCTCGACACACTTTATGATGATAGAAGATGGGATGAGGGCAATGAACCCTCTGATATCAGTGTTAATGCGGAAGTTTTAAATTATTCCATGTTCCCTTTCTGGACGGCACAAAAGCTTGATACTAATTCAAGAGGTTATTATGTTGATCAAACAGGTACAACTGGATTATTTATCATCGGATGGTATGGATTCGAACTTTACAGCACCACTGTTACTTCACGATATGAGATAGTGCTTGATTATGATACTAATGCAGTTCAATTTAGATATTGGACCATGCCTAATGTAGATAGTTCTTATAACAACAGAGCTATTGGTCTAACGGGAGATTTATCCGCAAGCAGCGCTTGTTCTTGGCAAGGCTCATCAAATAATTCAAGAAGCTGCGCAGGAGCCTACGAAGCTTATATGTTTCGAGATTCCCATTTCGCACAAAATGGGGATGAGGGTTATGGAACAGTTGCCGGAGCTGGAGGCTTGACCTTTACACCCTCCGCAGGAACACAAGGAACTGCAGCAACCTCAACCTACAAC
>CACKRJ010000017.1 GCA_902602595.1 uncultured SAR86 cluster bacterium | reverse complement strand
ATTGCTTGAGAAGCAGAAAGAAGGCAAAAAGAAAATGAAGCAGTTTGGTAGAGTCTCAATACCCCAGGAAGCCTTTTTAAATTATTTCAATTCAGGAGAGAAATAATGTTTGATGATCCAATTTTTTTACTATCGTTGCTGGCAGTTTTTGGGCTCATAGGTATTTGGATCTATAAAGTCTTACAAGACACATTGACTGATCAATCACAGCAAATTATTTATATCTCAGGCCTTACAGCATCACTTGTTGGTATCTACAGAATTTTTGTTAATGCGGGGGATTTAGGGTCAGTTTTGTTGATTGGCTCATTAATTTGTTTAATTATTTTATTAGTGGGTATATTCAGCAAAAATGCATTATTGAAAACAACGGGAAGGGGTTGGTTTGTTCCAGTTTTTCTCATTTTTGTTCTTCGCACCTTTATTTACGAACCCTATCAGATACCTTCTGGATCCATGATTCCAGGGCTCAAGGTTGGAGATTTTATTCTGGTCAATAAACATAGTTATGGCCTAAAGATTAATAGAATTGGAAGTACTTTTGCCTTATCGGCAGATCCTGAGTATGGAGATGTTGTTGTTTTTATCCCGCCACATATCAATGTCCCATACATTAAACGTCTAATTGGTAAGCCAGGAGATACCATTGGCTATCTTAATAAAAAGATATATGTAAATGGTAAAGCAATTCAGCAGGATCTTATTTCCACTAGCGAGGAAGAGACCTTTTTAAAAGAAACTTTGGCTAATTCAGACCGAATAATAAGAATTGTAGGCGGAAGCTCTTCCTACCCTGAAGAGTTCATTGTGCCGGCGAATCATTATTTTGTTATGGGAGATAATAGAGATAATTCGAGCGACTCAAGATTCTGGGGATTTGTTCCAAGAGAGAATTTTATGGGTACTGGGGAACTGATCTGGATGTCATGGGAGTGTTGGACATGCTTGCCATCATTTGAAAGAGCGGGTTTTATACAATAGATGCTATGAGCAAAAATTCTATAGCAGTCAATCATTTATATTTAGAGCTGCCCTCATTTAAACAAGCTTTTATACATAAAAGTGTTTCTTCAGATCATAATAATGAAAGGTTAGAGTTCCTTGGAGATGCAGTTTTAGAAGTGGTTGTATCTGAGTATCTTTTTAATCGTTTTGTAGCCTTGGATGAAGGCAAATTAACCCAAATGAGAGCATCCTTAGTTAATACACAATCACTTTCAGGAATTTTTCAGCAATTGGATTGTAAAGATCTTCTGCAAACCTCAAAGGGGACCAAAAAATTAGATGAAACACACAAGCACTCAATTTATGCAGGAACTCTAGAGGCATGCATCGGAGCAATTTTCATTGAACTAGGTTTTGAAGAGAGCAAGGTCTTTATATTGCAGCTTTTTAAAAATAATTTCTCTTATCTGAATGAATCTTCTGAGCTCAAGGATGCTAAATCAAGATTACAAGAAGCCTTGCAGGCAAGGGGAGCTGAACCACCTAAGTATTCAGTTGTATCAAACAAAGAAGGAAATAATTTTGATTGCAGTGTGACATTTAATGGAAAAACTTTCCGGGCATCTGATGTTATAAAAAAAGAATCTGAGCAGAAGGTCGCTGCACTGATATTGCTTGAATTGGATGGATCATGAAGAAGCAGTTTTGTGGTTATATTTCTATTGTTGGTAAACCTAATGTTGGCAAATCAACTTTACTAAATACCATTCTGGATAAAAAAATATCTATCACCTCCCGTAAATCTCAAACTACTAGAAATAATATTCTAGGGGTAAAAACTGATGAAGAATTTCAAATGATTTTCTTAGATACACCTGGAATTCACCTACAAGCAACCAAAACGCTTAACAAGGTGTTAAATCATTCAGCCTTGAGCGTGATTCAGGACTCTGATCTAGTTTTATTTGTTATTCAGCGAACCTCATTGCAGGATCAAGATAGGCAGGTTCTAAACAAAATTAAAGAGACTAAAGTTCCCTCCATCTGTGTTTTAAATAAAATAGATCAAGTTCAAAATAAAAATGATCTTCTGCCATTAATTCAAGAAATTGATTCAATTTACCCTTTCAGTGACTATGTGCCTATCTCTGCAAAAAATCATGATGGAGTTGAGGATTTGCTTGAGTGTATCAAAACTTCTCTTCCAGAGAATAATCATTTGTATCCAGCTGAACCCGAAGATAAAGAAATCCCTGATGACTTCTTTATTAGTGAGCTTGTAAGAGAAAAGATTATTCGGTCGCTAGGAGATGAGCTGCCTCATGAAACTTATGTGTCAGTGGAAACAAAGGCTATGGAAGGCAAAATGTTATCAATAGGAATCATTATTTATGTTGCTAGAGATAGTCAAAAAAGTATTGTTATAGGTCATGAAGGCTCAAATTTAAAAAGAATAGGACAACAAACTAGAATTGAGCTTGAAAAAATGATTCATAAAAAAGTCTTGTTAAAAACTTTCGTCAAAGTGAACAAGAATTGGAATAATGATGCCCAATATTTAAGCAGCCTTGGAGTCGGCAGCAACCAAGATGTCACTTAACTGGGAGCCTTGCTTTCTTTTGCATGCCAGGTCATTTGGAGATACATCTATTATTGCAGATGTCTTTACCGAATCTTCTGGAAAAGTCTCAATCATGGCTAAGGGAGCAAAAAACCCCAGATCAAAATTTTTTGGACATTTGCTTCCTTTCACAGCTTTAAGAATTATTGTTACTGGCAAATCAGAAATGAAGACTTTAACCCAGATAGATTCAAATTTCTTTTCTCAGTCTGTGAAAGGGCCGCATGATCTTTATACATATCTATATGTTAATGAGTTAATGATGCGTCTCTTGCCTAAAGGTCTTCCAAATCAAGAGTTATATGATCTTTACCAAAACTTTGTTGGGCTAGCCAGAGCAGATGCCATTTCTGAGATAGATTTAAGAGTCTTTGAGCTAGACCTTCTTGATGTGCTAGGTTATGGGATTAACTTTGATACAGACAGCAAAGAGAATACAGAATTTAAAGATTCAATCATTTATTCATACATGCCAGAAAAAGGATTTCATCATTCAGGCGATCCCGAGGGTTTCTCTGCTAAGGAAATTGTAGCCATCAAAAATAGAACCCTTGAAGGAATTGATAAGCTAAAATTAAAACAGTTATTAAAAGTGGCCATCAATACGTGTCTGGATGGAAGGGAGCTAAGCAGCAGAGATTTCTTTAAAAAAATTAGAACATGATTTATGGAATAGGAACAGATTTAGTAGATATAGAGAGAATTAGAAAAGTGAAATCTTTATCTGCGTTTGCAAATAAAATCTTGGGCGCTCAAGAGCTTGAGGAATATGCTGAATTGGCAAATGGATCAAAGACATTCTTTCTTGGCAAACAATTTGCAGGTAAAGAAGCTTTTGTTAAGGCCCTAGGGACGGGCTTTAAAGCTCCAATCTTCCCTAAAGATATTCAAATATTAAGAAATTCACTTGGTAAACCAGAAATCTTATTATCGGCTGGCGCAAAATCTTATGTTGAAGACTTGGGCATCACTAAATCCCATGTTAGTCTAGCCGATGAAAGCAATCATCTACTTGCCTTTGCAGTATTAGAAACATGAATAAAATTCTTCTCTTAGGACCACCAGGTGCTGGAAAAGGCACTCAAGCAGATATTATTTGTGAATCTCTATCCATTCCTAAAATTAGCACAGGCGATATGTTGAGATCGGCAATTGCATCTGGTAGTGAGCTGGGTAAAAAAGTTACAGATATTATGAATTCTGGCGGCTTGGTTTCTGATCAAATCATTATCGAATTAATTTTGGATCGTATTGGCCAGGCTGATTGCGCAAATGGATTTTTGTTTGATGGCGGCATAAGAACAGTTGGCCAAGCAGATTTATGTGTTGAAAATAGCATTGAGTTCACTCATGTAATTGAAATACAGGTTGATGATGAAGTAATCGTAGACAGGATGTCCGGCAGAAGGGTGCATCCAGGCTCTGGAAGAAATTATCATCTTGTTTATCAACCGCCTAAAAATGAAGGCGTGGATGATATTACCGGAGAGCCTCTTATACAAAGAGAGGATGATATGCCTGAAACAGTTAAGCATCGCCTGCAAGTCTATCAAGATGAAACAAAACCACTTGTTGCTTACTATCAATCTCAAGAAAGCAAGAGTGCGCTTAAATACATCGCTGTGGATGGCTCTCAACCTGTTGAAATAGTATTTCAGGATATCAAGCAAAATTTTTTAATTGAATGAAAATTTTATCTCTTGATGTCAGTGGAAATTATTCATCAATATCCTTGCTTCATGACGATGAGGTAAATACTTTCACTCAAACTCATGACCGTAAAGACAAGCCTGATTGGGATAAGCTTTTTACAAGTATTGGCTTTGATTCCAAAGAAGGCTTTGAAAATCTTGATGGGCTGGCTTTTGCTTGTGGTCCAGGCTCATACACCGCACTTAGAATTACTGCTTCTTTTTTAAAAGCCATTGCCGAAGTAAAGAAATTACCGCTAGTAGCAATTTCAAATCTTGAGTCAATTGCGCATGAGGCGTCTCATTGGATTGATGAGGCTCAAGTGAAAATTTATGTCGCCATAGAGGCTGATACAAATGAAAGTTATTTTTGCAGTTATCAGAAAGATAATCACAAGATCAATCCAATTTCAGCAGAGGGTGTTGAACAACTCGAAGAGCTCTCAGACTTATTGAAAAAGGATGATTGCTTTTTTGCTGGTACTGGCTGGCCAAAGGCTGTGGAAAAAAATCCGCAGTTTCTTTCGCAAGCCCTTGGAAGCGCTGAGCCAATTGCAATAATTGCTAAGCAAAGGTTAGAAACTGGCGAAGATTTTCTTCCTGAAAATGCAAATCCTGTTTATCTTAAAACTCCTAATTATAAAAAATCATGATTTCAGATTTTTTCCTCGCACTTCTTCTTGCCTTGATTCAAGGCCTGACTGAATTTTTACCCGTTTCTAGTTCAGCACATTTATTGTTTCCATCATTGCTTTTTGGAACTAAAGACTTTGGCATTGTATTTGATATATCCGTTCATGCTGGAACATTGGCTGCGGTTATTTATTATTTTAAAAAAGAAATTCAAGGACTATTCCATGCTTGGATGCCCTTGGCAGAAACTAGGAGTAAAGAAGACTTCTCTCTAGGATTGAATCTTCTTGTTGCAACTCTACCAATTGTTTTGGTCGGGTTACTTGCATCCGATTTAATTGAATCAAGATCTTCAAATATCAACTCAATTGCTTGGACAAATCTTGTATTTGCTGGCTTATTGTATGCTGCCTTTAAGCACTCAACCCAATCAAAATCTTTAACAGAATTAACTTTATTTGCAGCGCTTATAATTGGTTGTTTTCAAGCATTGGCTGTTTTTCCAGGTGCATCTAGGTCAGGCATGGCAATCACTGGAGCATTAATTATTGGATTAAACATCAAAGATACTTCACGGTTTGCTTTTTTATTGAGCATACCTACTATTTTAGGCGCATTGATATTGATGCTTGCAAAGGGTGCTTACTCAATAACGCTAAGTGACATGTTAATTATGCTAACGGGATTTTTTTGCTCAGCTTTCATAGCATTCATTACCA
>CACKRJ010000016.1 GCA_902602595.1 uncultured SAR86 cluster bacterium | reverse complement strand
CTGCATAAAGATGGGTTCTTTTCATTCCATTTTCTCCTAATTCTTGAGTAAATTTTCCTGAAGGAACGTTAGGAATAGGTGTGCTAATTAGGTTTATAGCCCCTCCAATGGTTTGAGGTCCCTGAGAAACTGCAGCAGGCCCTTTCAATACTTCAACTGCATGAATTCTTGCTGTTGTGGGAAAGTAATATGCTGATGAAGAGGTATAAGGAGAAGGCGCAACAAGAACACCATCTTCCATAATTGCAACTTTTGCAGATCTTTCGATTGCAGTTCCTCTAATAGAAATATTTGGTCTAAGTCCGTAACCCTCTTCAGTCCTCATGTATAAACCAGGAACTGCAGTAAGGATTTTTTGAATATCAGTATCCATAGCCTTTAATAGATCTTCGTTCGAAATAATTTGTCCCGAACCAGCTAGATTTTTTTGGTCCGCTTTAGAGCCAATAATAGTAACTGATTCAAGGATTTCTTCAGTGTTTTCATCAGCAAATGCTGGAACAAAAAACAGGATTGTTAACAACCCCATAATTACGAAATTAATTTTTGTATGTGTATTAGGCCAATTTTCCATTAATGTCTCCTTGAAAATGCTCAAGAAGGCAATACGCCTTATTGAGAACGATAATGATAATCATTCTCATTTAGATTTACAAGGCTTTTTTTACTTTTTTAATTGTTACCTTTTATAGCGAAATACAGTCCAAGGGCAAATAAAAAGATCTGCTCACTCATAAATAATTTTTGAGTTATAAACCAGTCAGCATGCGCTAAATAGAATGCACCTATCATGATAACTAAAACTGCGCCGCCCCCTAGTCGAGTGATTAGATGCCCCGCTGTACCAAAAAATCCACCTAAAATTACTGCAGCCCCAGCACCAACCTCGCCAACAGCCACAAGACTTGCAACAATTTCAGGCGCCGCTATTCCCATACTTTCAAACCATGCAACCATCTTTTCTGGAGGCAAAGGAAATTTTCCTAAACCGTGAAGAATAAAAGACACGCCCAAGACTAATCTTAAAATCCATGGTGCTAATACCTCAAAGGGTCTGGCAACGTTATCTAAATAATTTGAAATGCTCATACAACCTCCGTTTTACATATTGTAGCTGATGTATTATTAAGAATTGCAATATTTCAATCTATCCCTATATTTATATTCATAGGAGAAAAATATGTTCAACCCATTAAAAATGGCAGGTGATATGAAGGGCATGGAAAAAATGCTAAGGCCTGCATTAGAAAAATTTATGCAAGAATCGGGCTTTGTAAAAGAGTCTGAATTAAGAAAACTTGAAAAAAGAGTTGAAGAATTAGAAGCAAAACTAAAAAATTAATTAGTTTTGCTCATAATAAAATAAGCGCTCTATGTCCTCTTCGCTTGTGGTCTCTCCATATTGAATCTCAATAATATGGCAAGCATCCTGAGTAGGATTAATCAACTGATGCCAATCTCCCTGTTTTACATGAAAAACCTCTTCTGTTGCAAGATTAATCTCTTTAAGCTCTTCTGGATCATTGTTACTATGCTTGACCAGACAAGAGCCTTTGCTTACAAACCAAATTTCATTTCGCTTTTGATGCCTTTGAAATGACATGCCCTTGCCTGGCTCAATAATCAGCTCTTTTAACTTAAGTCGATGATCTGTAAATAGATTATAAAATTTTCCCCAAACCCTTTCTTCGCCGTCAAACTGCCATTGTTTTAGAATACTACTTGAAGAATTTATCTTATTATCTCCTCCTACCCCAAATTTGAAAGCTATACCCTCAACACTCATTTCTGGGATATTTGCTGCTTTTCGATCTCCCCCATTACAAAAGATAATTTCATCTTCTGGATACTTGGATTTAATTTTTTCCAATGCAAAAGAACAACTTCCTTTCTCATCATCATCAAAGCCAAGAACTTCATCGACTATCTCTAAATTTGAAATTATTATTTCTCTTTCATGAAATGGCATGAAAAATTTCCCTTTTTTATTGATAAGCCATTCGTCACTATTTAGGGCAACAATCAAATGATCGCCAAGAATCTTCGCTGAACGAAAATATTCTATATGACCAGAATGAATTGGATCAAAACCGCCACTTACAACTATTCTTTTAATTTTGCATATCCTCCAAACCAAAGATTATACAAGTTACTAATTAAAATTTCTTAGAGTTAAATTAACTTAAAAACTAGATTCTTATTAAAGGATTAAAAGTTATGTGCTCTGGAATCTGATCTGCCCCAGGTACTTTTCTTGCAACTAGAAATGGTTTCAGAGCTTCAATTGCCTTTGGCTCGTCATAATGACCAATGCTGGGATGAAGGTGATGAATAAAATGAAGCTGCATTGAGTGATTAAGAAACCTTGGTATCCAATGCGACCAGAATCTTGTGTCTTTATATCTTCCAGTTGAAGTCCCGAGATGGGGATAGTAAGAAAAAAATACTGTTGTATAAACCGTACCTATCTTGGCGGGAAGCCACCATAATAAAAGGGTTTCTAAAGGAAATATAACAACCAAAACTAATAGAATAAATCTATACAACAGCGCAATTGGAATTGCTTTTTCAAAAGAATTGACAAAAGCCTTATCGCTTGAAAAAACTTCAAGGTATTTTCCAAAGTCTGTTGATGAGCCGTCTGACGAATTTTTTATTACATGAAACACAGACTTTGCGTGCGCATTCAAATAATCAGGGTCTTTTACAGGATCATTAGTATATGCGTGATGTTTCATGTGAGTCACTCTCAAAATATGATAGGAATACATAAGAGTAATAAGAGATATATGACCAACGAACCCATCAAGCCATCTTAGCTTGGGATTGCCTCTAGAATAATTTCCATGTTGAGCTTCATGTGAAGGCAAGTAAGCAAAGCATGCACAAAGACTTGCGATCAAAAATCCCATCCATAAATCTAAAATGCCATTCAGGACCAGCGGCCATAGAGAAAGCCATATTGAAGCCTGTCCTAAACCAATGAGAATCATCTCCCATTGAAATCGCTGAGAAAAACTTTTTGCAATCGCTTTTTCTTTTTCAAATGAAAACTCTGCCAATATTTCTGACGATTCTCTCAAAGCCAAGCTCCCCTAATTTTTGCAACAAGTCCAATCAAGGCTCCTGCTCCAAAAGCAAATACTGAAACATAAGGTGAATCTCCAACTAAGCTGGATTTTTGCAGAACTGCATTGATGATACTTCCTAGAAAAATTAGGCCAAACCAAGCCATTTTCCAATTAGAAATATGATCAAAAAATTTTTCAATTAACATTGATATCTATTATGAACTTTAAAATGATATTTTGTCATAATTTTATAATCCTTCTTGTTGAATCGCATGAAGCTTGATATCAAATGTTAGAACAGAGTTAGGAGGTATAGTGGGTCTGCCCTCTTTACCATATGCTAGATCAGGATGAATAAAGACTCTCCAAAAATCACCTTCCTGCATACGAGAAATTAGTTTTTGACATCCTGGGATTAATTTTGAAAGTTTAATAGTCAAAGGCTCGCCAATCTCAATAGAGCTCCAAAATACAGAACCATCCATTAATGTTCCATGAAAATCTGCAGTAATTATATCCTCAAGTTTTGGGCTAGATGCATCGCTTTGCGATGATTCTAAAATCATATACTGAAGGCCTGGTTCAATTTCTACAACCTCAGAATTTAATAAATTCTGCTCCAAAAAAATTTCACTTTGCTGTAAATTCAGTTCTATATTTGATTGTTTGCCACATGCGGAAATAAAAATTACTATTGTTAAAAAGATAAATATATTTTTCATCTTTTAATTATGCCAAAAATTGAACCTTTGATGTCTCTGAGATCTTAGCTATCTGAAATCTTTGCAACAGAAATCTTCCAAATCTTTTCTAGATACTCAATGAATTCAATCCATTTATTGACTTTATCTATATGAAACAGATTGCTACCAAATTTATAACCAAGTGACATTTCATGAATTTCTCTTTCATTTAATTTCAAACTCTTAATCAGGGACGCTATATCAAAGCATGGATGATTGACTCCAGAATATTCCCAATCTAGAAAGTAATATTTTTGATCCCAAAGCAGATTTGCCGGATGTAAATCATTATGTGAAAGAACTTTATGTTTACCATCTTGCAATAATTCATTATATAGATTTAAAGCTTTGTTAAACAAAATTTTCTCAGATGAATCAACTAGCAAACTTTGATATAAATCCATTGAATTTGAGAATATATCTACATAATTCTTGGGAATTGGATGACTGTGAAGAGAATAAAGACAGCTACCTAATTGATAAAAAGTGTTTGTATTAAATTCCTCAATAGTAAAAAGAGGTTGTGCTCCAGAAATATACTCCCATATCAAAATGCCTTCAGCAATATCACTATAAAGCACTTTAGGAGCCAGACCTAAATAACTGATATCCTTGAGCACATTGACTTCATGCTGCCGATCAATTGCTAGTCTTGAAGCAACCGGAAGATCGACTCTAATGACCGCCTTAACATCATTGAGAACACCCAAATAAACATTTGAAATTGAACTTGAGGATAATTCACATTCTAAGATACACCTTCCAGGTATAGATTGAATTTTTTCAAGAGCTGGCTGCATTATTCTCTTTAAGAGCCTTTCTCCACAAACAGAAACCAAATACTATTATTACTATATAAACTCCAAATAAGCATGCTGTGAGCCAAAGATCTCTTGAAATAAATAGTAGTATTGAAATTGAATCAGTAACTAACCAATAAAGCCAATTTTCAAGCAATTTTTTCGCAACCATATAGGTTGCAACTACTGCCCCCCAAGTCACGAGAGCATCTAGAAATGGAAGTGCTGAATCAGTAAATAAGCGAAGCAAAGTACCTGAAAAGAATGACAACGTTAATATAATGGAAAGTGCATAGAAATGATTTAATTTACTCCAGGTGTGTACAACAAAATTTTTTTTATTTATTGCTTCCTTTTTCCATTGTGACCAGCCATAAAAACCCATAAATACATAAAAAATTTGTAAATATGCCTCCATATACAAGCCCACTGAACGCATAATAAAAAAATACAGGATGGAACTAATAATTCCTGAAATCCAGCACAAAATATTTTGTTTGACTGCCAAGACAAGATATAAAATAGCAAAAATAACCGCTGCTATCTCGAGCCAATTCTGAACAATGTAATTAAAAATCATATCTCACTGAAAGGCCGACGTGTCTAGGATCACCATGTCGTTCATATAATGTATCTTTGAAGTCAGGGGCCTCATTTCCAAAATAAAATCCTCTTACCGAATAATATTCATCAAAAATGTTTCTAGCCCAAATGGAATATGTCCATTGCTCGATTAAATAATCAAAATTTATATTCGTTAAGGAATATGATTTAGATTGATTATTATGCGAATCAGAATAATAAAAGCTACTTTTACCAACTACATCTAGAGATAACGATGCTTTATCTGTTATGGACCAATTCATTCCAAGCGCATAACTTTTTTTAGGTGCGTGCGCTTGCGCCCTGCCCTCAAGATCAGGTCTAGATTTCCAATTATTAATTTCTGTTCTTAACAAGCCGAGTCTTGCAAAAAAATTTAGAGATTCTTCAATCTGCATATCAATATTGATTTCTATTCCCTTATTTATTCCTTGAGCTGCATTTTGGGTTAAAAATGAAAAAGTGTTTGGATCTGATGGGTCTACTTGAGTGGATATTAGCACCTGCTGATCTTCTCTATCGGAATAAAAAATTACTGCAGCGATATTCATTTTTGAATCAAAAAGCTGTGCATTAAAACCAGCTTCATAATTTGTTAAAAACTCTGGATCATAATATAGGTTAGTATTTTTAGAGTCTGAAGCTAACCCAAGATTAAGGTTAAAGCCGCCTTGATTAAATCCCCTTGCAACACTAATAAATATATTTGCGACATCACTTAAGTTTTTATTCAATGATATTTTTCCGCCAGACATCTGGTCAGCTGGATTAAATGACTCTCCAAATGAATCATAATAATTTGATTCATAATCCTCCCATCTAGCTCCAATAGACAGCTTGGTAAATTCGTCTAAAAAGTAATCAATGTTTCCAAATATTGAAATATTTTCTGAAGAAAAATTACTTGAAGAGGAGGATACGCTGACATATGGACCAAATGGATCAGATGGATCACCATAAACACCATCATCATTTTTCAAATTAACTTCTTCTACATCAAGATAGCTAATACCAAGAACCCACTCAGTATTTTTATTTAAATTAAAATCTACCTCATCTGAAATCAATCTTAATTCTTGACTAAAGGATTCTCTATCTCTCAATGTCTCTGAAAAATAATCATAGGTAAAAGGTGCATGTGACTTAGCATTGCCCCAGTCTGCATCATAACTAAGAATCACATCCGTATCTGTAATACTGGTGATACTTTGAAATTCATATCCATCGTAACTATTTAAAA
>CACKRJ010000015.1 GCA_902602595.1 uncultured SAR86 cluster bacterium | reverse complement strand
TTAATTGTTGAAGGCGGTGGAAGCAGAGGAGTATTCTCTTTTGGCGTTATTGACTCATTCATCCAGGCATCCTATAACCCATTTGATATCCATCTAGGCGTTTCTAATGGAGCGGTAGTTCAGCTTTGGTATTTATTGAAAGTTTCTGATTACAACCTTGACAAAATGCTATTTTCTGCATCCAGGAAGTATGTTCGATATTCTAATATTTTCTTGAATAAAAGCATTATGGACTTTGAAAAACTTTATCAGGATGCAAATAAGGTTTTTCCTATTGATTTTGATCGCCTGCAAAATAATTTAGAGGGAAAGAGTTTTTATGTTGTAGTTTCTGATGCCGAAAGCGGAAGTCCAGAATATATAGAACTTTCAAAAGAAAATTATATAAATGAAATGTTAGCAACTGGTTCTTTACCTGTCTTGATGAAAAATCCAATTTTGTTAAAGGGTAAAAGAAAATATGATGGTGGGATTACTGACCCAATTCCAGTACAAAAAGCATATGAAATGGGCGCTAAAGAAATAATAATTATTCGAACATATGAACAAACATTTATCAGAAAAACTAAGCTAGAGAACTATCTTGCTGCTTTTGCGACCAGATCATATCCAAATATTTCTAAGGCTTTAAAAACAAATACGAAAACCTATAATGCAGCACTTGAGTTTATCAAGAACCCACCAAGCGATTGTAAGATCCAACAAATCTGTCCACCAAATCGACTAAACACAAAGCGTGCAACAACTAATCAAAAAATTATGAAAGGAGACTATTTGATTGGTATGCAAGTTGGTCAGAAATTTCTAAAAAAAATTTGTAATTTGTAATTAATTGCTAAGCCAAGCGGTCATCCTGCCGCCAAGTGATGTGTTTAATTGGGTTTCGCAAAAATCAACAATTTTGGGTAATTTTTCTAAATGGACATTGGTAACAAATCCCATCTGATATAGCATGTTTGCAAGATCTTCAGTAGCAAGATTTCCTGCAGCACCAGGAGCAAAAGGACATCCACCTAAACCACCAATGCAACTATCAAATTTTCTAATTCCTTCAGTCAGAGCTGCACATACATTAGCTAAAGCCATAGCCCTAGTATCATGAAAATGAACAGACAATATATCTTGACCAAATTCATTTACGCAATCTTTAATAAGTGAGCCTACACTCGAGGGATTAGCAGCTCCAATTGTATCCGCAAGAATTATTTCATCTGCTCCAGCTAAAAGTAGTTTCTCAGCAATCTTTAAAATAATTTTTTTATCAACCTTTCCTTCAAAAGGACATTCCCATGCAACAGCTACATAGCCTCGAGCTTTTAATTTAATTGACTTTGTTTCTTTTAAAATGTCACATGAACTATTAATAGCTGCTTCAAGACCCATGTTAATATTTTTTTGGTTCATTGTTTCTGTTGCTGAAGGTACCACTGAAATAATTTTCGCTCCTGCATCCCTTGCAAGCTCAAACCCCTTTAAATTTGGTACTAAAACAGAAATTTCACATTCTTTATTCTCATTGAGACCGTGCATGATTTCACCAGCTCCTTCCATTGCAGGCACAGCTTTTGGACTTACAAAGCTAGCTACTTCAATTCCAGGAAAATTTGCATCAATTAATTTTTTAATTAATTCTAAGCGAGCGGGCGCAGACATAATTGTCTTTTGATTTTGCAGACCATCTCTTGGACCTACTTCATTTATAAAAACATAATCATCATTCATCTTTTTAACTCAATTATTTCATTCTCATGTAATTTAGATAATTTTTCATCTGAGTAATTTAACCATTTTTGCAAAACTTCTTTGGTATGTTCCCCAAGCAGTGGAGGAGATGAATATTCCTCATTTGCAACAGAGGATAATTTAATTGGATTTCCAGGGACCTTCACAGAGCCTCCTTCAGGATGAGAGACATCAACTAGCATATTTCTATATTGAACTTGCTCATCATTAATCGCCTGTTCTATATTATTAACCCTAGCACAAGGAACCGATTCTTTTTTAAGTTGATCCAACCAGTATTCAGATGATTCATTTAAAAGTTCTTTTTGAATAATCTTTTCTATTTCTTTTTTATCTTTCTGTCTTTCGAAAGCTTTTTCATAAATTGGATTTTTTAATTGGGGATCTTTAAATATTTTTAGTAGCCTAGGCCAGAACTGATCTCCTACAGCTGCAATAACTATCGGAAAGTCCTTAGTATTGAAAGTGTTGTAGGGCATATGAACAAAATGAGAATTACCTATGGGTTCTGGAATTAAACCTGACATTGTATGCATTGTTGCCATGTAGTTAAGCATTGAGATTTGACAGTCAAGCATGGAAATATCTACATGTTGTCCAAGCCCAGATTCTGAGCGATTAATAATTGCTGCCTGAATTCCCATAACTGCAAACATGCCTCCACCAAGATCTCCAATTGGAATGCCAGCGCGAATCGGATCTTGTGCAGACAATCCAGTAATAGACATCCCGCCACCTAAAGCTTGAGCAATTTGATCAAATGCAGGGCGTTGAAAGTCAGGGCCAGTCTCACCAAAGCCGCTTACAGTGCAAGTAATGATCATGGGGTTTATTGTTTTTAGAGTCTCAAAGTCTATCTTTAGTTTTTTTGTTACACCGGCAGAAAAGTTACTAATTACAACATCAGCCTCTTTTACTAGCGCGTAAAAAATTTCAAGTCCTTCCTGATTTTTAAGGTCTATAGCAACACTTTTCTTATTTCTATTAAGTGTATAAAAATATGCCCCCATACCATTGTGAGAATAATCAGGATCATTTTCTAGCAATCTTCTAGTCCCTTCACCTTTACGAGGAGGCTCAATTTTTATTACATCACATCCCATATCAGCTAAAATCATTGATCCATATGGTCCTGAAAGCATATGAGTTAAATCTAGAATTTTTATATTGCTTAATGGCTTAGTATTTTTATTCATGAACTCATTATATCGTGTCAAGGACTATTAAATATAAGTTTTATTCATTCAAATAAATTAACATCATAAGAATTGTTTATAAATCAATATTAATGTATAAATGAAGCTATCTATTTTTTTTAGGGGAAAAATCATGAGTATATTAAATACATTCAATAGATCTATATTTTCATTAAGTTTTATTTTTATTTCTTTTAGCTTGCTTGCTGAACCAACTCTTGAAGAGGTGGTTGTATCTGCACGTAAGGTTGATGAGAATTTACAAGATGTACCGATTGCAATGAGCGTTTTTACCTCAAGTGATATTGAGGACGCAGGCATTCAAAGGCCTGAGGATTTTATCGCTTTAACTCCAAACGTAGTAATGGCAAACACCGTTAATGTTGGAGATACTCTGGTTACGATAAGAGGATTAACATCTACTAGGGATGCTGAATCAAATTTTGCATTTGTGGTTGATGGTATTTTGCAAACGAACCCAAATGCTTTTAATAGAGAGTTATTAGATATAGCGCAAATTGAAGTTCTGAAAGGTCCTCAGGGTGCACTTTACGGAAGGAACGCAACTTCTGGAGCTATCTTGATAACTACAAAAGCTCCTTCAGAAGAGTCAGAGAGCACTGCAGTTATTGGTATGGGGGTTAATGACTCAACGAAATTACAATTTGTTAATTCAGGAAAAATTGGCGATAACATATACTCACGTATTTCAATAAGTACCCGTGAAACAGATGGAGAGCATACGAATATTTTTTCTAACTCTAATAATGTAGATTTTTTTGAAGATACAACTATTAGGACAAGATTCTTGGTAGATAACGGGGATAGCTCATGGGATCTTCGTGCTGGCATCAGCGAGGCAAGCGGAGGGACTATCAACTTTAATGCTGTATTTGCTCTTCCTGCATTTACTGGATTCCCAACCCCAGGATCAGATCAATTTTATAAGGACGTAAATACACATAAATTTACATATATGTTTAATGTGCCTCCTGTTAATGAGCAAGAAACAGCAGATTTTTCACTTAAATATACAGAAGATATGGGTGATGGAAGGGAATTTTCTGCAATTCTAGCCTATAACCATTTAGAAGAATTCTTATTATCTGATGGTACATCAGGGGCATTTGGTGGTTATTTTGGAGTTCCGTCATGTGCTGCTTCAAACACAGCTAGTAATTTGGCATTAATTAATTCTTTACCCCCAGGGTTCTCATTTGCAGCACCAGGTACAGCGCCAAATTCAAATAATTCAGTCTTAGGACCATATCTACCTCATACTTGTGATGGTTATCAATTTCAATCAAGAGATCAGGATGATATCTCTATTGAATTAAAGTTAAGCAGCGATCAAAATCAAGATTCTAGATGGTTGATTGGCGCATATTATGCCGAAATTGAAAGAGATGTAGCTGTTTCTTATGGTGCAGATCTTGGCAAAGGCTTTGAATATAAATCTTATGTTCCAGCCTCAGGCAAGAATCCTACAGATTTAATGTTTGATGATAGTTTTAATACTGACGTTTTATCTATATTTGGCCAATATTCAGTTGATTTATCTGATGTTACAGAGCTTTCAATTGAGGGTAGGTATGACAAAGAGGAACGCTCTGTAAATAATAATGTTCCTGGGGTTGCTTCAGCTCTTTATTATGGTGGTGGAACTCCAATTAATCCTGCTATGGGAGCAGTTGGTGATACCATACCATCCCGTGACAAATCATTTGATCAGTTTCAACCAAAGATTTCATTAACAACTAGTGGTGATAATACTACTGTATATGCATCTTATGGGGTTGGTTTTAGGTCAGGTGGATTTAACTCCTCTGGAAGTGCAGCTACAACTGAATTTTGGTTGAATTCTGGTAATCCTTTTGGCCTTGGAGTTGTAGGAGCTGGATTGGGAGTGTCTGATACATTTAAAAAAGAGGTCTCAAAATCATTTGAAGTTGGTTTTAAGGGTAGATATCTTGACGGAAGATTAGAAGTAAACGGAGCACTTTTTGAAACTGAAGTTGATGATAATCAATTCTTTGAATTTTTTGCTGGCCCATGGGGTCTGTTAAGAGTTGTAACAAACATTGATTTGTTAGATATTTCTGGTTCAGAGCTTGATTTCAAATATGCTGTTTCTGATAAATTAACACTTGATGGTGGATTAGGTTTCACTGATGGAGAAATTAAAAAGAATGCACATAGACCTCAAACTGTTGGTAATGATGCTCCATTAGCGCCAGAACATACATATAATCTTGGATTGCAATATGAGACTTCATTCTCTGCAAATTACGACCTTGTTTTTAGAGTGGATTATATGGAAGTTGGCGAGACATGGTTCCACACCGTTCAAGATGATCAAGGGCCTTCTGTTTGGACGGCTTTACTTGGATTCCCGGTTGCATCAGATATGACAAGAGCAGCAAGAGATCCCTATGAATTAGTTGATTTTAGAGCATCATTGATTGGAGAAAAATTAAGCCTTACTTTATGGGGAAGAAATATTACTGATGAGGAGTATTTAGCAGAGGTAATTCCTGCGCCTGAATTTGGTGGATCATTTATACATGAAGCACCATATGCTACTTATGGAATAGACTTAAAATATAATTTTTAATTAGGAATTAAATTCTTATGTCATACCGATTAGGCGTTGATGTTGGAGGTACATTTACTGATTTTTTATTAATCAATGAATCAGATGGGTCAACTTACACTGCAAAAGTTCCTTCCACACCTGAAGATTCATCAATTGGCGTTCTAAATGGCGTTGCAAGAATTTGTGATCAGTCAGATGTAGATCCCAAAGATATCAAGTTAGTAATGCATGGAACAACTGTTGCGACAAATGCTGTGCTGACTGGAAATGGTGCCAAGGTAGGCTTATTGACAACAAAAGGTTATGAAAGTGTTTTACAGGTTGCAAGGTCTTTCTGTCCAGGAGGTCTTGGGGGATGGGTGAGTTTTGTAAAAGGCCCTTTGCTAGCTCCACTTGAACTAACTTATGGCGTTAAAGAGAGAACAGATGCTTCAGGAGATATTTCGGTTAAGCTTGATGAGAAGCATCTCAGAGAACAATTAGATAATCTTAAAGCTAAAGGAGAGGTTGAAGCTCTTACCATTAGTTTTGTAAATTCATATATCAATAATGAAAATGAGATAAAAGCAGCAAAAATTGCTGCCGAAATCTTTACCGATATACCTATTTCCATTTCAAGCGAAGTGATTCCAGAAATGCAAGAGTATGAGAGAGCTGAAACTACTGTTTTGAATTCTTATGTAAGACCACAGGTTTCAAATTACGTAAATAATCTTCAGGCTAGTTTAGAAAAATCTTTAGGTGATGACGTTCAATTATCAATTCTTCGATCTGACGGAGGTCTTGCATCCAGTCGAGCAACAGGAGACTCACCAGTAAATCATTTAATGTCGGGACCTGCTGGAGGTGTTGCAGGTGCAATTCATTTCTGTAATCAAGCCGGTTATGAAAATATTTTAACTTTCGATATGGGCGGAACTTCTACTGATGTAGCGTTAATTCAAAATTCCAGAGCAAAAGTTCGAAGAGAAACTTTAGTTGGGGATGTGAGGGTAAAAGCCCCATCAGTGGATGTTAGAACAGTTGGAGCTGGCGGAGGCTCTATTGCATTTGTTCCTGAGTTGACTAAGGCCTTGAGAGTGGGGCCAGAGTCTGCCGGAGCAGTTCCAGGCCCTGCAGCTTATATGAAAGGTGGAGACCAACCTACAGTTTGTGATGCTAATATTGTTTTAGGTCTTCTGCCCAGTGATGTTCAGCTTGGTGGTGATATGGTTATAGATAAAGAAGCTGCAGAAAAGGCTGTTCAAACTATTGCGGATGGTATTGGCGTTGATTTAATGGAAGCAGCTGAAGGAATTATAAAAATTGTTAATGAATCAATGTTTGGTGCATTAAGGCTTGTTTCTGTTGAGCAAGGGTTTGATCCAAGAGATTTCGCCTTGGTTGGATTTGGAGGAGCAGGCCCACTTCATGCTAATGCACTAGGAATCCTTTCAAATTCATTTCCAGTAATTATTCCTCCAGGGCCAGGTGTTCTTTGTGCATACGGAGACGCAACAACTCAAATCCAAGATGAAGCATCTAGATCTTATCTAGCCATGGCACAAGATATAACAACTGACAAATTCCTAGTTGACTTAATGGATTTGAAAGATAAAGCTTCCCAATCTCTCATTAAAGATGGTGTTAGTGATAAAAATCTTGAAATTACCTATCAAGCAGACGTTAGATATGCTGGCCAAGCATTTCAAATCACTATAGAGTTTGATGAAAGTGAATATAAGGAAAAGGGTATACAATTAATTACAGATGCTTTTGATGATGAGCACTATCAATTATTTACTTTTAAATTAAGCGATGGACACGAAATTTTAATGATTAGAGCGATTGTAAAAGTTGCTCAAGCAGAAATTAAGTCGTCTGCAAATTTATCTTCAAAATCATCATTAGATGATGCTGTTATTAAAGAGTCTAGTTTTTATCATGACTCTAAATGGCATGATGCAAAAATATATGATCGAAATAAACTTCATTCAAAACATCTAATACCTGGACCAGCAATTGTGTCAGAAATGGATTCAACGACAGTTATCTTACCTAATCATGAGGCTGCTGTTGATGAAGTTGGAAATCTAATCATCAATCCTACGAATTAATTATGCCTGCAAGAATTATTGAAACAAATGAATCTCCATTAAAAACCATTGATGTTGATGGTATCACTGTAGATCTTATCGAAAATGCCTTAAAAAATGCTAGAGAGGAGATGGATGCTTTGGTCAGCAGAACGGCATTATCACCTGGAATAAGAGAGCAGGGTGATTGCTTTCCGATGATTGCAAATAACGAAGGAAAGATGGTTGTAGGTCAATTTGGTTCATTTATCCATGGTTTCACTGAGGCTTATAATGAGGATATAGAAGAGGGAGATATCATTCTTACTAATGATCCATATATGTGTAATGCTGCAGTTTCTCATTTACCAGATTGGATTGTTTTAAAACCAGTATTTAGAGATGGAAGGCATATTGCCTGGTCAGCAATGTTTGGCCACATGTCAGATAATGGCGGGATGGTTCCAGGCTCAATCCCTACTGAGGCAACAACAATATTTCAAGAGGGAGTTCGAATTCCACCAATTAAACTTTATAAAAAGGGAGAACTTCAATCTGATGTCTTAGAATTAATTTTGCATAATGTAAGGACCTCTCAATGGAATCGTTTTGATTTGAATGCTCTAGTTGCAGCTTGTAATACTGCTGCAAAAAGATGTAATGAAATTGCCGATAGATTTGGCGATGAGATATTTTGCTCAACAATGAAGATAATGCTTCAAAGAAACTATGATGCTATGAAGCATATAATCTCAATGTTCATACCCGAAGAGCCAAGAGAGTTCTCAGATTACATATGTGATGATGGAATGGGAATGGGGCCTTATAAAATTCATTGCAAAATGTGGAGAGAAGGTGATGTAGCAATATTTGATTTTGAAGGAACAGATCCTCAAGCCCAGAGTTCAGTAAATTTTTATCTCAATGAAGATATGTTTAAAATGTTTTTTGGCTCATTCACTATTAATGTAGTCGACCCCCAAATTGTTTTTAACGATGGGTTTTATGATCTTGTTGATGTAAGGATACCTCAAGGAACTCTCTTAAAGCCAAATTATCCTGCGGCATTATCAGGTCGAACTCATGCATTAGGAAGAATTTTTGACGTCCTAGGAGCATTGCTTGGAATGGGTGCGCCAAATGAAATGTTGAATGCGGCCGGTTTCTCTGATTCTCCTCATTTATTTTTTTCAGGATATGACCAAAAAGGCGAATGGTTTCAGTTATTTCAAATAGGTTTTGGCGGCGTTCCAGGAAGGCCCGTAGGAGATGGTCCAGACGGCCATTCTTTGTGGCCTTCATTTACGAATGTTCCAAATGAATTTGTTGAAGCTTATTTCCCTCTTAGAGTTGAGAAATATGAATTCATTGTGGATTCAGGTGGAGCTGGTCTTCATAGAGGTGGTAATGGTTTATCTGTTGCTTATAGGTTTTTAGTTGACGGGCATATTGGCATTCATGATGATAGATGGCTTACATATCCATGGGGAGTGAATGGGGGCAAGCCTGGCATGCGATCAACTAAATTACTTGTAAGATCGGATGGAAGCGAAGAATATATCCCAGCAAAATGTGAGGGAGTAAAAGTTCATAAGGGGGACCTTCTTTATTTTAATACTTGGGGAGGTGGTGGATGGGGAGATCCATTAGAAAGAGATCCTGCTACAGTTTTATCAGATGTAACAAAAAAATTAGTTTCTATTGATGGTGCTCGAAGATATGGGGTTGTTATAAATGATGACATCAGCTTAAATGAAAAAGAAACAAAAAAACTTAGATCTGAAATGTCAAAAGATACTATTAAAGACGAGATGTTTAACTTTGGTGGAACCATTGAAGAAATTAAAGCAAGAAGTCTAGAAGAAACTAATCTTGAGCCACCAGTTTCTCCTTCATTTTAGCGTTCAAAAATTTTGAAGAACCTCGAATCACATTCTACTGGGATTGGAAATTCTCCAGCATTAGTAGTTGTTGATATGTGTAAAGGCTTTATTGATTCCTCGTCTCCTCTAGGTTTTGAATGTTCCGAATTGATAGACTCAAATATTCAACTAGTTCAAAAATTTAGAGATAAAAAACTCCCCATTATTTTTTCAACTACTATATATCGTGATGAGGAAGAGGCTAAAGTGTTTAGAAAAAAACTTCCAGCATTGAATATACTTAAGCCAAATTCATATGAAGTTTCTTTTTTGAATGAGCTTTCACCGAATAATCAAGACAAGCTTATTGAAAAAAAATATGCAAGTGCATTTTTTAAAACTACTCTTGCTGAATATCTTAAGAATAAAAATATTGATTCTTTAGTCATATCAGGCGTTACTACAAGTGGTTGTGTGAGAGCAACTGCACTGGACTCTTTGCAGCATGATTTTCTAACTATAGTTCCAGAAAATTGTGTAGGAGACAGAAATCATGATGCTCATCAAGCAAATTTATTTGACTTAAAAATGAAGTATGCAGATGTGGTTCATTCTGATGATCTTTTTAAAAATTTTTAGTATGTAACATC
>CACKRJ010000014.1 GCA_902602595.1 uncultured SAR86 cluster bacterium | reverse complement strand
CTGCAACTGCTGATCTTTCAACCAGTGATCTTACAGGTATTTCTTTCTGGCTTGTAACTGCAGCAATGCTTGCAGCTACAGTGTTCTTCTTTGCAGAAAGAGATGTTGTTCAAGGTAAATGGAAAACATCCCTATCAGTAGCAGGATTAGTTACTGGTGTGGCGTTTTGGCACTATTTATACATGAGAGGCGTTTGGGTTGATACTGGCGCATCTCCAACTGTATATAGATATATAGATTGGCTAATTACCGTTCCGCTTCAAATTATTGAATTCTATTTGATCCTAAAAGTCTGCACTAATGTTGGCTCAGGCGTGTTCTGGAGATTGTTAGGTGCATCACTTGTTATGCTTATAGCTGGCTTTATGGGTGAAACAGGTTCTAATGCAATGATTTGTTTTGTAATTGGAATGGCGGCTTGGTTGTACATAATTTATGAAGTCTTCTCAGGAGAAGCAGGTAAGTTAAATGCATCAAGCGGTAACGCTGCTGCACAACAGGCATTTAGCACAATTCGTTTAATTGTGACTGTTGGTTGGGCTATATATCCAATTGGTTATTATCTAGGTATGGGAGCAAATCCTGATATGGCAAATGCTAACCTTATCTATAACTTAGCTGATTTCTTAAACAAAATCGCATTTGGTTTAGCAATATATGTTGCTGCGGTTAGTGATAACGACTAAGTTAGTAACTTAAATAAAAAAGCCCAGATTATTTCCTGGGCTTTTTTTTGTCTGTTTGGTGGGTGATGACAGGCTCGAACTGCCGACCCTCTCGGTGTAAACGAGATGCTCTCCCAACTGAGCTAATCACCCAATATTCAAAATAACGCCTTAAGTTGATCTTCCATTTTTTGGTAATCCCAAAAGGCCCGTAATGATACTATTTTATCGCTTGAATTTACACGATAAATTACAATCATTTTTGTTTCAATTTTTACATCTCCAACGACGTTAACTATTTCTGCATAGTTAGCGCACTCCTCTGCACATGGAATAGACTCTAGGATATTAAATTCTATATTGCCATTAGCAATGACTGCGTCATAGAACTTTTCAATTGCTTCAATCCCCTGGTGACCATTACCATCTGGATCTAACGGACTTTTACCAATTGGATCCTGTACTATGGCGTCTTCATCGAAGAGAGCGAGCCACTTTTTTTTGTCTTTTGCTACAGCATAATCTCTTGAGAGAAAGCCTAGCTCTTGAGCTTTAGTTTTGGGTTTCATGCTTTAACTCCATGGAGGGTTTAATCTCTAATCTAGCAAAATATATACCAAGTAGAGCAAGGATAACAAAGTTTAGTTGGATAAAATTTAGATACTCATAAAATACTACAGCCCCAAAAATAGTTGCAATGATTGGCTGCATCAGTAAACCAATAGATCCAAGGGAAGCTTTAATCTTTGGCAAACTATAAGTAATAAAAAATTGGCCTCCAACTTGGCACAAAATAGCCATAGCCAATAAATTATAAAATTGACTTGATGAGCTGGGTAAAAAATCTCTTGATTCAAAAAGGGCAAACACCAATCCAAACATTCCAGTGAACAGCGTGGTGAAGAAAATTATATTAATTGAACTCTCATCACCTAATCTGGAAATAATCAATAAATAAGTGGCATATAAAAATGCAGCCATCAAAGCAATTCCATCACCCATTAAGGCTCCCTCAGTTTTAATATTTGAAAAATATATAAGCCCAATCACCCCTATAAAAGTTAACACAAAAGACAAAATAAATTGTCTAGAAATTGATTCTTTGAATATTAAGACAGCAAAGATCAACATGTAAATCGATGCAGTGTTAACAAAAATTGTTGCATTAGCCACCGAAGTAAACTGCAAGCTCCAATGCCAAGAGCTCATATCTCCTGCAAATGCAAGTGAGGCAATAAGCACCAGCAACAAATTCTTACGACTTTTTAATCTAAAAGCTTGAGAGCCATTGAAGTAAAAGTTTATAAGCGCTAAAAATGGAAGAGCTAAGAACATTCGATAACATAAGTTCCAAGAGGGAGATAGATCACTCCACCGAACAAACAGGGGAGCTAATCCAATAAGACTTCCTCCAAGACACAGGATAAAAAAATTCTGCGCTGACTTTAATTGTGATGACATAAATATATACTTCGTATATGTGTGCTGACATTGTAGAACATGAAGAGGAAATTATCTCTGTTGGGCAACTGAACCAACAAGCAAAAAAACTTCTAGAAAATCAATTCAGGGATGTTTCTGTCCTAGGAGAAATTTCCAACATCGCACGGCCCTCTTCTGGGCACATCTACTTTACTTTAAAGGATGAAGATGGCGCTATTCGCTGCGCCATGTTTAGAAATCAAAATTCAAGATTAAACTTTGATCCGCAAAATGGTGATCAATGTATTTTAAAAGGTCAGGTCAGCCTCTATGCTCCGCGTGGAGATTATCAGCTAATTGTTAGTTCGATGCAGCCTGCAGGAGCTGGAAATCTAATGCATCAATTTGAGGAGCTCAAGAAAAAATTAGATGCAGAAGGTCTTTTTGCTCATGAAATAAAAAAACAAATTCCTGCTAAACCCAAACACATTGGAGTCATAACCTCTGAATCTACTGCAGCATTTCAAGATATCCTCACCACTATTCAAAGACGTGCTCCCATTAGTCAGGTATCTCTAATCCCTGCAACTGTTCAAGGTGATACTGCTCCTAAAACCTTAATTGAAGCTTTGCAAAACACTTTAAACTACAACAGCCTTAATCCTGAAAATGCTTTTGATGTAATTTTAATATGCCGAGGTGGAGGATCAATTGAGGACTTGTGGGCATTCAACAATGAGAGCTTAGCAAGAGAAATATTTGACTACCCTATACCCATCATTTCTGGTGTTGGGCACGAGATTGATTTTACTATTACAGATTTTGTTGCTGATCTAAGAGCTCCCACTCCAACAGCAGCTGCTGAACTGGTTACAGAATATTATTTTCAACTCAATGATAGGCTTGAAGAATGGAATGCAAACCTTAATTATTTAGTGCAAGCAAGATTAGCTGAAAAATCTCAGTCAATACTTCTCGCGTCGAAAAATTTAAAGAGTCCGCTCACCATGTTAAAGGAACAATCTCAATCTCTTGATAATGTTGAGATTCGTCTTGCAAGTATCATGCAAAGCATTATGAGTGGCGCCAAACAAAACTTCCAATTGACTGCTGCTCAAATATATCAATCAAGCGCCTTACAAAGATTTGGAAAACATGAAGATCGACTTAAAAATAATCTCAACTCATTGAATTCTCAAATAAAAAATTTTATTGATAAGAAAAAATTAATGCTGGCAAGCATTAACTCTAATCTAAAAGCAATTAGCCCTTTAGCTGTTCTTGATAGAGGGTATGCAATAGTGATGAACGAGAATGGGCAAGCCTTGAAATCCTCAAAAGATCTAAAGATTGGTGATGCTGTAACCACTCGTCTTGCAGATGGAGGGTTTCGTTCAAATGTTTCAAAAAAAGATTAAGGGCTTAAGCCTGCTAACATTCTTTAGCTTGGTAAGCATGCAAACTTTTGCAAATGGTTTATTCGAGGGTCAGAGTGGAGAAATCATATCAATACCAGCTGCAGTGCAAGAAAACTCTGATTTCCTAACTTTTAAAACCTCTTCAGGAACAAAACAATTGGTAAGCCTACCTTTCGTAAAACAAGATCTTGTGATTTCCAGACACCATGTAGATGTAAAAGTAAATTGGGTGAACTTTGGAGAGTCGAGAATTACTATTGCCGATGAAAGCAAGGTTACCTTAAGCAAAGAAGATCAAGCTAGAGCAAATAAAGAGGCCATAGAAATTAGAACTGCCTTAAGCAATTCTACAAGAGAGATTACTCCTTCTTTTGATTTTGTTGCTCCGGTTCCAGGAATTGTGACATCACCATTCGGTAAGCAAAGATTTGTAAATGGGTTACCTAGATCAGCTCATCTGGCTCTAGATCTTCGCGGGAGTGTTGGGACGCCCATTGTTGCTCCACTTAAAGGTAAGGTGGTTTTAGTTGGTGATTATTTTTATACCGGTTTAACTTTAATCCTTGATCATGGGTATGGTCTGTTTTCCTCATATGCACATATGAGCGAAATAAAGGTAAGGCTTGGAGATTTAGTTGAGCAATCTAATGAGATAGGTTTGGTCGGAGCCACCGGTCGAGTTACAGGACCTCACCTTCACTGGACGGTTTATTTTGATGGAAATAAAGTGAATCCAGAGTCTTTAATTCAAGAAGACTATTTAAGCTCCATTTTGTAAATCCTCGTATACTAATGACAAACTTGCCTCATCTTGTGGCTTTAAACTGGCAAAAACAATTTCTCCATCTGGAGAGATAAAATAAGTAGCTGGAAGTGTCTTAGGCGTTTGTATCCCCCATATGGTTTTAGGATGAGTAATGATTGATGGATAAGTAATGCCAAATTTTTTAATTTGTGGTCTTAAATCTTCAGCTTCGAGCCGATCAAAATTAAATGCAAAAACTTCAACCTCAGGATATTTTTTAGAAAAAGAAACTATTTCAGGAATTTCTTTAATACATGGAGGGCACCAATCTGCCCAATAATTTACCAAGACCCACTTGCCACTGAGGTTGGATGAAAAAATTGGTCTTGAATCGAAAATTTCTATATCACCCTTTTCACAAGAAACCAGAAAAAGACAAAGCAAAGTTAATGGTAATTTAAATTTCATGTTTTATAGTATTGCAAAAGGAAACTATTATGCATCAAAAATATCTTCTAATCTTATTTTATTCAGCATCAGGGGCTGTTAAAAATCTAGCACATGCCCTAGCTGATGGTGCAGAGAAAAAAGGTCTTGAAGTCAAGATTAGAACAGTGCCAAAAGTTTCTACTATAGCTGAAGCGGTTGAACCCGATATGCCTGGCGAAGGTGAAATTTATTGCACCAAAGATGATCTTATTAACTGTTCTGGATTAGCGCTTGGTTCGCCAACCAGATTTGGATCCATGGCAGCTCCGCTTAAATATTTCCTAGATTCAACTGGAGATATTTGGTCAAACCATGAATTAGAGGATAAACCTGGTTGTGTTTTTACCTCAACAGGATCACAACATGGCGGTCAAGAGATTACATTGTTTAATCTGATGACGTACATGCTCCATCAAGGCATGATTTTTATTGGCACACCCTATTCCATCCCTGGACTTAACAATACCAAAAGTGGTGGAACTCCTTATGGGCCATCCCACGTCGCAAATACCAAACAAGAAAGCTTAACTTCTGATGAAAAGGAAATAGCCATTGCAACTGGAGCCAGGATGGCTGAACTAATCCTTCAATTAAAATGAATCTAAGAAAAAACTTTCTCATATTAATAATTGCTCTACTGATCACTCATTTATTGCAGGGAATATTAATAGGAACTCCCTTTATTGGTATATTAATTTGGTCACTACCCTTGATGATCTTTTGTTATAAAGCCTATACAAACCCTACTGCAAGACTTTATCAAATCTTTGGATTTATTATTTTAATTTACTTTATGAGCTCTTGTCTTATTGTCTTTGGGCTACCAAATGCCAGTTTGTTAAGCTGGTTGGAATTATTTGAAATAGTTGCACTATTCTTAGTAGCAGTCTATGCAGCTCGTGAACAATTAAATGTAAAGTAAATTTGACAGTCAAGTAAGCTTTACATATCATTTTACCTATAACGTTTGCCTCTATGATTAACACACTCCCTAGAAGTTGCAAAATTAAATCCTCCATGGTTTAAGATGCAAACGTTATATTTTTATTAGAAATATTATAGAGAAGGAAAATGGCAAAAATTGTACACAAAGGTATGTGGATTGATATTAAATCTTTGAATGCTGAAGACAAAAAAAACTTTTTAACCTCATTGGCATTCGGTTTCATAGCTTCTATTTTTTGGGGATTCCATTTATCACATATTGGTTTTCTAGGAAATGAGCCAATCACCGATTCATGGATTTCTGAGGCAGGGCTTGTATTGATTAGAGTTTTAATGATTCTATTTTTTTTGATAGGTTCTTACTTTTATAAAAAATTCTATAGCGCTCAGGATGATTTTTTTAAAAGCTATCATAACTTTACATTTGCTGGTGGTGCATATGGATTTTTAGTTCTTGGCTCAATATTAACTGTATTGGCTCCCTATTTTAATTATCATCTAACTTTTTATGAATTCTTTCTAGCATTTGCTGTTGGCACAGGATTTGGCGGTTATTACTTTTATAAAAAATATATTTCTGAATAATTGAATGAAAAATAACCTTAAAGAATTGCGACAAAAAGAACAGATAAGTCAAGATGATTTGGCCTCAATTCTCAGGGTAAGCAGACAAACAATTAACTCAATTGAAACAGGAAAATTTGATCCATCATTAAAATTAGTGATGAAAATGACTCAACACTTTAATGTTCCCTTGGAACAAATATTTATTTACGAGGAAGAAAAATGATCGCTGTAATACTATTAATATTAGCTGGGGTAACTATCGCAGTTTGTGGAACATCAATAATTGCTAAAATTTTTGCATTATTTTTTGCCCTGATAGCATTGATTTTTTCAATGGCTGTAGTGATATTAACTTTTACTTTTGTTTTAGTCATGCTTTTGACAGCATTGATTGGAGCTATTGTTACAGCCCTTTTTAGTTTTTTAATTCTTTAATCACTCGGGAGAGTATTATGAACGCACTTAAATCTATTTTTTCTTGGCTTGGTCGATTTCTAGAAAAAGCAAGAACGGTCATGCTAAACCTAGGCACAGCCTTTGTTTTGATCTTTTTTACAATCATTATTATTGGAGCCCTAACCTCGTCTGGACCTGAGGTAAAAGATCCAAGCGGCAGAGTGTTATTTATTGATCCTGTTGGAACTGTGGTTGATCAAGAGGTGTTTAACTCAGATTTTCTATTTAACTTTGGTACGGACTCTTCAACAGAGCAAATTCAAACAAGAGATCTTATTCAATTAATAAGAGCCGCAGCTGAAGATGAAGATATTCCCGCAGTTTTTATTGATTTCTCATCAACAGGTTTTGCTGGACCAACCACAGCAATTAACATTGCAAAAGAACTTAAGGTTCTTCGTGAGTCTGGTAAAAGAGTGATTGCCATGAATGATCGTCTTTCTACAACCTCTTACCTAATGGCATCACAGGCTTCTGAAATATGGGTTCATCCAGTTGGAAGCATTAGCGTTCGGGGTCTTGGTGGAATGAGAAACTATAATAAAGATCTTTTCGAAAACCTGAAAATTACTATACATAATTACTCACAGGGAGACTTTAAATCTGCCACTGAAACAAGCTGGAGATCTAGCATGTCTGAAAATGATAGGATGCAAAGAGAAGCTTTACTTAATCCTATTTGGAGTGAAATGAAATCTCTCATGGCGGAAGGACGCGGGATTGAAGAAGATGATATCCAATCTTTTGCGGATGGCTACGTTGGATTTTTTGGTGAAGCTGCCATTGGAAATATTGCCTATGCTGAAGCAAATAATATGATTGATGGGACCAAATCATTCCCAGAATTTCGTCAATACATGATTGAAGAATTTGGTCTAGATGAGGAAGCAGAAACCGAAACCTATAAAACTATTTCTTATAACGAGTATGCGAAACAAATAGATGATGATTTCCCCGATAGCGAAAATCAAATTGCAGTTATTACAGCAGAAGGTGCAATCATGGAAGGAGAAATTACTCAAGGTGTGGCAGGCGCTAATGGAGTTGTAAAACAAATTAGATCTGCTCACGAGGATGCAAATACGAAAGCTATTGTCTTTAGAGTCAATAGTCCTGGTGGATCAATTATTGCCAGTGAAATGATGCGAGATGAGCTATTTGCTGCAAAAAGAAAAGGTATCAATATAATTGTATCTATGGGCGACTACGCTGCATCTGGTGGTGTATATATTTCTACTCCAGCTGATTATATATTTGCTGAACCGACAACGGTTACAGGCTCTATAGGTGTAGCAATTGCCCTGCCAACATTAGAAAATGCCATGGATTATATTGGAATAAATTTTGATGGTGTGGTTACCTCTAAGCATGGTGGTTGGGATCCAACACAAGCAATCGATGACGATCTGGATAAAATATTTGCAGGCTGGGGTGCTGATGCATATGATCGATTTGTAAACTTTGTTGCTGAATCACGATCTCAATCCTATGAAGATATTAAAAAAATTGCAGGTGGTAGAGTTTGGATTGCAACAAGCGCTAAAGAAATAGGCTTGGTGGATGAGATTGGAGGCATTGATGATGCAATTGCTTACGCAGCCAACATCGCAGAATTAGAAGATTATCAAGTTGAGTATTATGGTGAAGAGCTTTCTCCTGAAGAGCTTATTCTTAAAGAATTGCTTAAAAATTTTGATGTGTCTCTAGGGGAACCTAAAGTTCTATCAACTCTTAATGGTCTAGCAAATCTTTATGAAAAATTAACAGAAATAGAACAACCTACAGCACTGTTAAGCTGTGAAGATTGTTTGATTGATCTCGATTAAAGATTTAATGTCTCTTTAATCAATGGGATGGTAATCTTTCTTTTTAATGAGGCTGCTTGCTGATCAAGAAAAATAATATTTTCAACGAGGAGTGAAAATATCCGAGTCTGATGCTTTAAAAGAAACTCTAACTCACTTTTTTCTATATTAATATCCAATTGTTGAGATACAAAATCGATTGCTTGATTAAAAAATTCATCTTGGACAGCATGCAAGGTCATGAACTCCATTCGCTTGATTCTTGATAATAGATCAGGAAGTTGAGTTTTCTCTTCTAATAACTGCGAACCACTAAAAGAAATTATTAGACTGCAGTTAGATAACTGACATTCATTAATCAGATTAAAAAATGCTGTTTCCCAGTCCTCATTTGCAAGTATAAGTTGAAGATCGTCAATGCATACTGCATCCAAAGAAGCTAAATTTTGAAATATTTCTACTCCCATATCGAGAGCTTTATTCATAGGTATAAAAGCAAACTGCTTTCCCGAAGAACTAAACTCATTACAAATGGCTTGCATTAAAAATGATTTTCCAGAACCCTTCTTACCATAAATAATTAATTCATCAGCATTATTACTAATGACAATATCAGCAAGCCTTAACATAAGATTCTGATTATCTGGAGCGCAAAAAAAACTCTTAAAAGATGCTTTTTGATTAATCTGAAATGGGAAAATAAGCTGCTTTGGTTTATTCACGATGCAATTTAGCTGTTAATTTAAACCAATTCAAACCATATAGAAATAAACTTATCAAAGTTACAAAGGTAACTAAAAGATCAACCATGAAGTTAGTCATATTAAGTTCAAAGATAATATCAACAAAAACACCAGCCAGATAACCAATATGCAAAAAGGTTGTAATTTTTCCAAATATATTTGGATTTGGCGCAGCAGTTTCATATACGGTCATATGAAATGCGGCTCCCATGATAATAATAAAATCTCTCAGGACAAAAATTACAAGAACAAAAAAAGGAATATATGAGTTCATCCACAAAATTAAAATAGTTCCAATCAGCATTACTTTGTCAGCTATCGGATCAAGGATCTTGCCTAGATCTGTTTGCCAGTTCATGACCCTCGCCAAATACCCATCAAGGCCATCTGTTGCAGCAGCAATAACAAATATATATAAAGCAAAGAGATAATTTTCTTCAGAAATAAATGTAAGTAAGGGATACATCAGATAAATTCTGATAATCGAAAGCAAATTTGGTATAAAAATAAAATATTTACTCATTGCTAATTTAAATACTCTAGTTTGAGTTGATTTGTATCTGCATTATATTCTTTGATTAAAAATTTAGTGCTGCCTCTGAGTTCCTTCATCAACGAATCTTTTGTTTGAAATAATTGAGCTAAATAGTCGATTTTCGTTCGTTCAAAAGTATGGAAGGATCTTGATTTAATCGCGAAAATTTTATCTAACTCTGATTCAACCGATTGAAAGTCTTGAAAATTTTTCAAGCCCTGAATTGAAACCATCACCCTTTCTCCCAATGCACCAGGTTCAAGTGGTTTAACCTCAAGAAAATCATCCAGGAAATCATGAACAGCATTTTGAAAAAATGCTATCACTTCCTTCTCTTGTAAAGGAGAGATGGTTTTGAGATCTCCATTAACAGACCATTGATTGATCCCAATTCTTACAAGCTCAATCTCCAAAAAAGCATCATTATAAAATTTCTCTTGAATATAAATTGATGGTGAAAATAGTACATTGGATTGATTAAGTAAATTTTGATCTTCTAAATCAAATTCAGGCAACTCTAGGTAGACACCTCTCTCAATAGCAATATTTTTAAATATTTGCTTTATTTCAGCAGCTAGGTTATTTATTTGTGCCCCATTACCCAGATACACAGGGGCTGACTCACCAGTGTCAATCTTAAACAAAATCAAGATCACAGGACGATTGAAGCCTATTAAAGGGGTGCCTATTTTACGCAGCTCAGGAATAAGTGTCTCTTCATTAAATTTAACAGACAAAAATTCCTGCTCTCCAATGCGGTCAGTTGAATAGGATGAAACAAAATCAATTTTATTAAGCTGAGCATCACCAATCCTCCATAGAATTTTTTTACTTCTGGAGCCTGATAGTTTTTGTATCAATCGGTTAAATGCTTTATTTAATCCGTCGTTAGTATTGGTATACTGATCATCGGGAATCTTAACTTCAAACAGGGTTGGTAACTCTTTGCTAAAAGCAGAGTTAACCAAAAGAAAATTCAGCAGAATTAAGATTTTAATTTTTTGAATCATATTTTTATTGTAAATGACTAGCAAAACAAAACCTACAGATCCTTATGCTAAGGCAGGAGTAAATATTGAAAAAGGTAATGAGTTAGTTGATTTAATTAAAACAAGTGTCAATGCAACTCATGATAGAAGAGTTTTAGGAGGAATTGGAGGTTTTGCTGGTCTTTTTCAGCTTGGTTCTAAATACAAAAATCCTGTTTTGGTTGGCTGCACTGATGGAGTTGGAACCAAAGTAGCGTTGAGCCAAGCTTACAACAAAACACACCTAACTGGACAAGACTTGGTTGCTATGTGTGTTAATGACATGGTTACTTGCGGCGCTGAGCCATTGTTTTTCTTAGATTACTTTGCTGCCTCAAAACTGGAACCCAAATCTTCTGCAAAAATTGTTAAAGGTATTGCAAATGCATGCAAAAAAAGTAACTGTGCCCTTCTTGGCGGTGAGACAGCCGAAATGCCTGGTCATTATGCAAAAAATAATTTTGATTTAGCAGGATTTTCCGTTGGCGTTGTTGAAAAATCTAATCTAATTGATGGCAAAGGCATCAAACCTGGTCAAATATTATTGGGTGTGGAATCAAGCGGCCCACACTCCAATGGTTATTCTTTAATACGCTCTATTCTAAAAAAACATAAAGCTCCAAATGCAATAATGCAAACCTTACTCAAACCAACACATTTGTATCCTGCTCCAGTTTTGGAACTAATCAAAAAAACCAATGTCAAAGGTATGGCCCATATAACTGGAGGCGGTTTGACGGAAAATATTCCTCGAATTTTAAAAAAAGGTTTGGTTGCAACTGTGGATCTTTCTGCGTGGAAATTTCCTAAAGCTTTTTTATGGCTGCAAGAAAAAGGTAAAATTTCAACATCAGAAATGCTAAGAATTTTTAATTGTGGGATTGGGATGGTTTGTATTTTAGACAAAAAAGAAATTTCAAGAGCGCAAAAGATTTTATCAGCTCATAAGCTTCGCTCCTTTGAAATCGGCACGATAACAAAAGGAAACCTTCAAGAGAAAATTCAATACACTTAGTCATGAAGAAAATAGTTGTTCTGATTTCAGGAGGCGGCTCAAATCTAGAGGCCATAGCAAAAGCTTGCCAAACTGGAAATATACCTGCTTCGATAGAATTGGTCATTTCAAATCAATCTAATGTTAAAGGATTAGAGCGAGCTCAAAAATTTCATTTAATAAGTAAAGTAATTCAGCATCAAGATTTCAATTCGAGAGAGGAATTTGATCAAGCTTTATTAGAACAGATTCTTCCTATTGAACCTGATTTGGTTGTGCTGGCTGGGTTTATGCGAATCCTAACAAATAATTTTACTGAGGCTCTAAATGGAAAACTTATCAACATTCATCCTTCTTTATTACCCGATTATCCTGGACTTAACACTCACAAACAGGCTATTGATAACGGGGATTTAATGCATGGCATATCAATACATTATGTTAGCAATGAGCTTGATGGAGGACCAATTATTACGCAAGGAGCTTTAAAGATAGATCCTGCTCAGTCTGAGGCAAAATTAATTAGTAGAATTCATAAAATTGAACACGCTATCTATCCAAAAGTCATTGCAGATATAACAAAGGGATATATTTCTCTTCAGGGCGATCAAGTAAAGTTTGAAGCTGAAAGCAATTTTGGACCAAATCATATGGAGTTTTTCAATGTATAAATACCTTGGAATATTATTTGTTTTAATTTCAACCGAAATAAATGCACAAGAAATTCCTGACTACAAAGGAGAATATGTTTTCACCAATTCTAGAGTTTCGATGAAAGGAATCAGAGAGCTTATTACTCATCAAGAAGCAGGCAAAAGAACCATTCAATTTAATGCAAAATTTCCACTTGGAAGGATCAAAATTATTTCAGATTTTACTGAAAATAATAATCTCATGACCTCTACTAGATATTATGTAGATGTTAAATGGACCTTAATTTCAGATAAAAGAACTTTAAATTTTGATCAAATTTCCGGAACTTTAACCTCTAAAGGAAAGTTTGAATGGAGCCAGCCATTATTAGAAAACGAAAACGTATTTGATCCATTAAATGTACAAATACAAATAAGAAAAAATGTTATCGCTGGTCTTCAAGAATTTTCATTGATGATGCCAAATTTAAAAACAGGAGCAATCGAAGCAAACAACTACAAGATTGTTGAGAATGGAAGTTTTGAGGTTGATGATACTAACTATCCTTGCATCATTGTAGAAAGAATTAGGCTGCAGGATGACAGAACCACGCGCTACTTTCTAGCGCCAGATCTTGATTACTTAATCATCAAAGTTGAGGATGAGGATCAAGAAGGAGACACCATGCTTGAACTAAAAAAACTGTATTAAGTTTTTGGAAGCGTGACCCCTGTTTGCCCCTGATATTTTCCATCCCTATCTTTGTAACTGACTTCACAGTTTTCATCTGATTCAAAAAAAATCATTTGAGCAACGCCCTCACCAGCATATATTTTTGCTGGTAAATTGGTGGTGTTAGAAAACTCTAATGTTACATGCCCTTCCCACTCAGGCTCTAGGGGCGTAACGTTAACGATAATTCCACATCTTGCATATGTAGACTTGCCCAAGCAGATTGTTAATACATTTCGAGGAATACGAAAATACTCAACGGTTCTGGCAAGCGCAAAAGAATTAGGAGGGATGATGCACTCATCTGAAGTTATATCAACAAAACTATTATCATCAAAAACTTTTGGATCAACCGTTGCTGAGTGAATGTTTGTAAAAACTTTAAACTCATTAGCACAGCGAACATCATAGCCAAAGCTAGAGACTCCATACGAGATAAGCTTTTCTCCCTTATCATCAACTCGCACCTGATTTTCAGAAAAAGGCTCAATCATCCCTTCAGATTCAGCCATTCGTTTAATCCACACATCTGGTTTGATAGACATTAAATTACAATCCTCCCTTGGATAGCTCGCGCAATAGTGTTGCCGTCGACATACTCTAACTCTCCTCCAATAGGAATGCCATAGGAAATTCTTGAAACTTTGACGCTCTCAAGATGATCATTAATAAAGGATGCTGTCGCATCACCCTCAACGGTTGAACTCGTCGCAAGAATTACTTCTTCAATCTTTGTACCTTGAATATGACGTAACAAATCTGGAATACCGAGATCATCAGGTGAAACCCCGTCAATTGGGGAAAGGCGTCCCATTAAAACAAAGTATCTGCCTTTAAAACCTCCGGTTGATTCTATAGCCAAGACATCGGAGGGACTCTCAACAACACAAAGACTGTATGCATCACGCGATTCATCACTACAAATTCTACAGACAGGCTCTGATGTTAATTGACGACATATCTCGCACCGTTGAATGGAATCAAGACACTCTTCCAGCGTTTGAGCTAAATGCAAAGCTCCATCTTTATTTTTATCAAGCAAGAATAATGCCATGCGCTGCGCAGACTTCTTACCAACCCCAGGTAAAATAGTTAAGGCTTCTATTAGCTCATAAAGCAAATCTTTGTTCATGGGCTTACCTTCTTAATTGATTCATCAATAATTTTCCCACCAAATGAATCGAGAATATCTTTTACAGCTGCATTCTCTAATAAGGCATCTTTGTCTTGATTAAGTTGGTTTTGCGCCTTCTCAAGCTCAAGAGATGCTGGAGATGCTATCACCTCTCCACTTTCTATTGTTAGTGATATTTTTTGACCTAATTCGTTTGAAATAGCTTCCAAAAATTCGGTTTTTAATCCTTCGGTGGGATTGATAAGATCATCTGATTTTTTTAAAGTTAAGACACTATCAGCAAAACTAACAAACTCAAACTCTGAAAAAACCTGACTCACGAACATGGATAAATTTAATGAATTAAATATTGAGTTCCAACTTTGCATATCGAGCTCTGATGGAATGCTTGGATCCTCAACCGCTATTACCTCTTCAGGCTCTTCAATAGCTGGGACTTCTTCAGATTTCGGCTTTGGTCTTGTAATCTCATCAGCTTCAACGACATTTTTTTTGGGCGCTATAGGCTGTGCAGATACTAATTTAGAATTTTTTTTTTCTATTTTTGGGGCTGCTGCCTCTGAAATAGGCTGAAATGCAAGCATACGCAAAATACACAATTCAAGAGCTTGCTTTGGATGCGGGTGAACGTGGAATTTGCTTAAAGCATTTAAAGCAATCTCATAATGCAATTGAATAAGCTGAGGATCAATGCCTTCTGCTAATTGCTTTATACCAGCTTCTTCGCTGTCTTGGAGTTGTTGGTGCAATGAAATTTTATGAAAAACTGAGATAAGAATTTTTAATACTTGCTCATACTCTACGTTCAGTTCAGTGATTTTATTTAAAGCTAAATAGGCTCCATCACCATCTGAGGCAGCTACATGACCCACAAGCTCAATAATATACGATTGATCAATGGTTCCTAATAATGCTTTAACTTGATCTGATTCAAGTACTCCATTGCCATGAGCAATGGCTTGATCTAAAAGTGTTAGTCCGTCGCGGATAGATCCTTGGGCAGCACTAGCGATTAAAGCTAAAGACTCATCATCATATTTGATTTTCTCTAAATCTAGCAAAGACTGAACATGATCTCGAATTTGATTTTCTGGAATAATCTTGAGATTTAATTGTAGACAACGAGACAAAACGGTCTTGGGTACTTTCTCCACCTCTGTTGTAGCCATCAAAAAAATTACATGAGGTGGTGGCTCTTCCAGGGTTTTTAATAAAGCATTAAAACTGCTTTTAGATAGCATGTGTACCTCATCGATGAGATAGATTTTGTAACTAGCATTTGCTGGCTTGTATTGAACAGATTCCAGCAGTTCTCGCATATCATCCACACCAGTTCTTGATGCTGCATCAACTTCTAAAAATTCTATATGACGGCCAGCTTTTATTTCCAAACAAGCAGTGCATTCATTACATGGCTCGACTTGCGGCATGTCACCTTTTTGGCAATTAAGGCATTTAGCAAAAACCCGAGCAATCGTTGTTTTGCCTACTCCTCTCGTTCCACTAAATATATAGGCTTGATGGAGTTTATTGTGTTTAATGCTATTTTCTAAAGCTTTTAAAATATGCTCTTGTCCAACAACTTCAGAGAAGGTAGAGGGTCGATATTTTCTAGCTAAAACCTGGTAGGACATAAGAGTAAATCATACCATGTGATTTTATAAAATCCGCTCAATAATTTGGGTGCTAAACCCCCGATTGAAAAGAAATTGTTTTTGCTTCATCTTTGATTTGTAGTCAGTTGGTTGGATGCCTTTAAATTTCTTTTTGAGTTCATTTTCGGCATTT
>CACKRJ010000013.1 GCA_902602595.1 uncultured SAR86 cluster bacterium | reverse complement strand
AGATAAAGCATCAACAACATCATTGTTAAGTAATACGTCTAGTTTGATTAAATTTGATGCTTTGAATTCAGTGATATTGTATTCAATAGATGCATAGCCTTTGGTAGTAGATTTTAGTCGATCAAAAAAATCAATGATCACTTCCGCAAGAGGCATTTCAAACACAATAGAAACTTGATTGCCAAAGTATGTCATTTCTTTCTGAGCACCTCTTTTTTGAGTACATAACGTAATAACATTCCCTACATAATCTTTAGGAGTCAAGATGGTTGCTAAAACATATGGCTCTCTAATTTCACTAACGTTGCTAAGAGCTGGAAGCTGAGATGGGCTGTCGCAGTCTATGACCTCACCATCAGTCTTTACCACTTGATATTGAACAGATGGAGCAGTAGAAATTAGATTTAAGTCGTATTCTCTTTCAAGCCTTTCTCGAACAACCTCTAAATGGAGGGTTCCCAAAAAACCACATCTAAATCCAAAACCTAATGCATCGGATACCTCAGGTTCATATATTAAAGCTGAATCATTTAAGACAAGTTTGGAAAGAGCATCTCTAAATTTCTCATACTCATCTGAGTCAACCGTAAACAAAGATGCGAAAACTTTTGGGAGAACTTTTTGAAACCCAGGCAAAGGTTTAGACGTATCATTTTTAGAATCTAAAATCGTGTCCCCAACTGGAGCTCCTTGAATATTTTTGATTCCAGCAACCATATAGCCAACTTGGCCAACATTTAGTTCTTTTTTTGCAATTTTTTTTGGAGAAAAAATTCCGATTTGATCCGCTAAATAAGATTGCTGAGTTGAATATACCTTGATTTTTTGACCTTCTTTAATTGATCCATTTATAACTTTGATTAAAGAAACAACTCCCAGGTAAGCATCAAACCATGAATCAATAATTAAGGCTTCAAAATTAGCAGTTGGATCTCCTTCAGGTGGTGGAATATTATCCACCAATAGATCTAGTAGCTCCTCTATTCCTTGACCCGTCTTAGCGCTTACTAATGGAGCTGTGGTTGCATCAATACCAATCATATCTTCAATTTCTTGCTTTACTCTGTCTGGTTCAGACTGAGGTAAATCAATTTTATTTATCACAGCCAATACCTCAAGATTTTGATCAACTGCGGTATAGCAATTGGCTAATGTTTGAGCCTCCACGCCTTGAGATCCATCAACAACTAATAAAGCACCTTCACAAGCAGAGAGTGAGCGGGAAACTTCATAAGAAAAATCTACATGTCCAGGTGTATCAATAAAATTTAATTGATAGGTTTCTCCAGCTCTTTCGTAATCAAGAGTTACAGCTTGAGCTTTTATAGTAATTCCTCGCTCTCTTTCAATGTCCATTGAGTCAAGAATTTGTTCAGACATTTCTCTTTGAGGGAGGCCTCCACAATATTCTATCAATCGATCAGACAGGGTTGATTTACCATGATCAATATGGGCAATAATGGAGAAATTTCTAATATTTTTCATCTTCTAATAAATGCATGACTATTCTATAAGAAAAGCTGATGTGTTATCAGCTTTTCTGATGCATTTAAGATGGATTTAATCTACGGTTACTGCAACAAAGAATCTATTATTGTTTCGACGACCTACAATTGCTAATTTATCTCCCTCATCAAATTGCTCAATCAATTCCTCAAATGACTCTGCGTCCTCAATGGAATAACGCTTACCCTGAGAAATAACTTCAGTAATAATATCTCCTCTAGTTACTTTTCCATATGCAGGAGATCCATTGTTCACTCTTAGGACCAACACCCCATTTTCAGGATCGCTTGGTCGAGAATTTTCTTCGGACAGGTCTTCAATCTTGAGTCCCAAGGGATCAGTAGAAATTTCTGTTTTAGCTGGAATAAATGTTCTTTCATCAGCAGGTAATTCACCTAAAACAAATTTCAAGTTAACATTTTTTCCATCGCGAATAACTTTTGCATTTGCTTTTGTTTTCGGCTGGATTCTTCCAACAACATGAGGCAAATCTGAACCAAATTTAATTTCTTTGTCATTGAATTCAATTATTACGTCTCCTGCCTGAAGGCCAGCATCATCACCAGATTCACCCTTCTCAACATCAGTAATTAGAGCTCCATAAGGCTTTTCCATACTCAACGCTTCAGCAAGGTCATTGTCCACCTCACCAACTCTAACGCCAAGATATCCTCGGGCAACACTTCCATCTTCGATGATCTGGCTAGCAACTTCCATAGCAACATCTATAGGTATTGCAAAAGCAAGGCCTTGATAACCTCCGCTTCGAGAATAGATTTGGGAATTAATTCCTACAACCTTTCCATCTAAATCAAATAATGGTCCTCCGGAGTTACCTGGATTGATTGCAACATCGGTCTGAATAAATGGGACATAATTTCCAATATTTTGATTTTGAATACTTCTTCCTTTCGCGCTGACAATTCCTGCGGTTACAGAAAAATCGAAGGAAAAAGGAGAACCAATTGCAACAACCCAATCTCCAACCTTGAGGTTTTCACTATCGCCAATAGAGACTTTTGGAAGATTTTTCCCTTTAATCTTTAAAACAGCTAGATCTGAGAGAGGATCAATTCCAACCACCTCAGCAGAAAACTCCCTTCTATCATTTAGAGAAACTGTAATTTCTTCAGCCTCATCAACAACATGGAAGTTTGTTAATAAATAACCATCTTTAAAAATGAAGCCTGAACCGTATGCTACAGCCTCTCTTGTTTCAGGCTGTTGCGGTTGAGGGAAGCCTCTGCCACGAGGAATACCAAAGAATCTCTCAAATTCATCGAGCCCTCTCAGTGAGTTCTGCATTTTTACTTCTTTGCGAGAAGTTATATTCACAACAGCAGGCGCAGAGTTTTCAACTAGTTCTGAAATATTGGAAGGCAATGCTGCATTGGTAAAAGATGCAAATCCTAGAACGAGTAAAAGAGTAATCTTATTGATAAAAAGATTCATGTTATTTCCTTTGATAAATTGATTGGATCATGGTGTCAGCCACAGATGGTGGAACATCCCCATATGCGGTTAACAATCTTCCATCCTGCAACGGAATTAAATAAATCCAATTGTTATTTGCTTTAAAATATTTTACCTTTTTAATACCAAGTTGTTTATTTTCAAGATGGAAAAATAAATTATTTCTTCCATTTGAATATTGATTTGGGTTATTTGGATTAACAGAAAAGCCTACTGGGATCCAGTTTTTAGAAACCTTATGAGAATTATGGGACTGGTTAGATTGCATAATATGAATCATGTGCTCCATGATATTTTGATCTGTATTCAGTAATTGATTTTTGGCCTGATCGCTTGAAAGTGCAGATGAGAGTTGCAAAGAGCTATCTCTATCAACTTGAAAGCGATCTTCATCGAACTGATACAAAATTATTACTGTGATCAGGACAGTTGCTGCCGCTGTCACCAAATTACTCATCACAGGATTGATCTTGCTGAGGTAATCTTTTAAAAATGAAACTTTTGGAGTTTTTTGTTCCGAATGTCTTTGAACAATGTCTGAGATAAGTCCAAACTTTTGGAAATTGTTTTTCAAGCCTTCATCTTCATTCATCTTCGCAAGACTCTCTTGAATTTCTTTAGGGGAAAGCTCGCCATCATATAGGGCAGATAGTTTTTCTAAGTCTTTATCCATTTAAAATATTCTCCTGATTCATAAATTCTAATATAAGTTGTCTGGCTCTAAATATTCTTGATCTTACAGTTCCAATTGGGCATTTAAGTATTTGAGCTATCTCATAGTAGGTTCTTCCGTCAATCTCTCTAAGGGTAAAAGCTGTCTTAGTTGCAGTATCAAGAGTTTGAATGAATTCCATAATCTTGTTTTCAGCCTCTATTGCTATAAGTTCAGTTTCTGGTGAAAGATAATGAGGAACATCGTGTTCATTTTGATCCAATGAATCAGTGATCTTGGACCCTTTGGAAAAACTACTAGAAAAATCATTCTTTGCTAAGTTTATTCCTATCCTGTAAATCCATGTAAAAAGTGCGCTATCTCCTCTAAAAGAATCGATTTTTTGCCAAACTCTTATAAATGTTTTTTGGCATAACTCCTCTGCTTGATCTCGAGATTTTGTATATCCGATCAAAGAAGACATAAGCTTTGGTTGATACTTTAAAACCATGGCTTCGAATGCCATCGCATTTCCAGCTTTAATTTCATTTACAAACACTTCATCTCCTTTGCTAATCCCCATATGTTTCCTCGATCATTTGGACAAAGATGAAGTGAAATAGTTTCACTTATCTGTGAAGTTTTTTATGTTATTTAATATGAACTTCTCTTTATCTGGGCTATTTAAAGATTCATTCTTAAATATAAAATCATATAAAGGCTGATCTTCCATATCTAAAATACTATTAAATAACTTAAAATCTTCTTGAGAAAGAGAGTCCAGCTTATCTTCGCTGTACTTTCTAAAGAGCAAGTCTAGCTCTCTCAGGCCTCTTCTGCATTTCCATTTTGTTTTATTGATGTCTGTATTCATTTATTAATCTAATATAGTATCTTTATTGAAATTTTTAATTAAATAAATTGTTAAATTCTGAATTTATAAAATATGGAGCTGTAAATCTTGAGGATATTACAGCAATTCATTTAAATGGTGATTTTGACTCTGTCTTGAATCTTTTACAAGGACAGGTGACATCAGATTGCACTTTGATAAATGATCAATTGGGTCAAATCTCTTCTTTGTGCAATGAAAAAGGTTTTATTTTATGCAACTTTGAAATAATTTTTGATCAAAACAAGTGGCTAATTATTATTGAAAACACCCAAAAAGACATTTTTTTAAATGAAATAACTAAATTTTTGCCTTTTTATAAGATCTCTGCTGAGATCCTCAACAATAAAGTTATAGGTTTTACAAGAAACAAAGAGCAGGAAATGCCACCAAATGAACATCTTATCTTAAACTCAGATATTGCATATTTAACGTTATCGATTGATAAGAACAATCAATATCAAGAGAGTTCACATACACTCAGCAAAGAGAACTGGGCTATCAATCGAAAAATTTTAGGCGATCATCAAATTGAGCTTCAGGAAACAGGGAAATATAGACCCCATGAACTAGGACAAAACAATACAAGAGTAAGTTTTAATAAGGGCTGTTTTAAAGGGCAAGAAATAATTGCAAGAATGGAGTATCTAGGAAAATTAAAAAAAGAAACAAGGTTAATTATTCACTCAAATCAAAAAGAGGTTTCTGAATTTATAATTATTGGTCAGAGCTACCAAGACCAGGAAACAATTTTTTCATCTTGCTTTGGAAAAATAGATAGTTTTTCTAAATAAAATTAATCCAACCCCCAATCAATTTCACTAGAGCCATTCTCTATTAAGATTTTGTTAATTTCTGAAAAATGCTTACATCCAAAAAATCCCCTGTAAGCAGAAAGAGGAGATGGATGAGGAGCGGATAAAATTTTATTTTCCTTGCTATCAATTAAGTGATATTTTTTTTGAGCAGTTTTGCCCCATAAAACAAAAATCATATTCCCTCGGTTACTCAGCTGAGAAATGATTTTATTTGTTAATTTATCCCAGCCTAATTCCTTATGTGAATTTGGTTTTCCCTGCTCAACAGTCAAAATAGAATTTAATAGTAAAATTTTTTGTTGAGCCCAAGAAGTTAAATCACCGTGTTTAGAAATAGGAATATTTAAATCATTTTTCAGTTCAAGAAAGATATTTTTTAGAGAAGGGGGAATCATAATTTCTTTATTAACTGAGAAAGATAAGCCGTTTGCTTGCCTGAAACCATGATATGGATCTTGCCCTAAAATTAATACTTTAACTTCATTGAAACGAACTAATTCTAAGGCTCGGAATATAGATGGAATTGGAGGAAATATAACCACATCTTCAGTGCTTAATTTTAAGAATTTTGATTCAATCTCTTCTAAAAAATCTTGACAAAATCCTTTGCCCAGTGGCTCTAGCCAATTATCAGGAAAGTGTAAAATATTCAAAAAAAATCACTCTAAAAAATGCTTAAATTTTATCCACAGAAACTGTGGATAAAGCTTGGGATAACTTAATATTCTTATATTTTAGACTGATTTAATCAGGTTTCATGCAAATTGATCAAAAACTAATCAATTAATAATAAAATAACCTTAAATCAGTAATTTATGTCATATTTAACTGAGATAAATCCATTATTAAGTTAATATTTATGAAGTGCCAATAACACTATTTTGTGCTGTGGGCAAGTATTTTTTTAAAAAAAAATAAATTAGAATAAATCATCTTTATAGTAACCATAAATAATTCATATGAATGATCAAAAAAACATGCTTTTTTCTGCCTACAACATGAATGGTTTGAAGCTAAGAAATAGAATTGTAATGGCTCCAATGACCAGAGAATTCTCCCCCAATGGCGTCCCAAATGATTATGCGCCTACATACTATTCTAAACGTGCTGCTGGAGGAGTTGGGCTTATCATCACAGAAGGAGTAGAAATAAGTCATAAAGCATCGAGCGGATATCCAAATTGTCCAAACTTACAATCAGAGCAGTCAAAAAAAATGTGGGAAAAAATTATAAATGAGGTTCATAAAAATCATTCATCAATCTTTTGTCAACTTTGGCATTGCGGTGGAGTAAGAAAATTAGGTATGCCGCCTGACCCCAAAATCCCTGGCTTTACTCCATCCGGATTAGTTAAAGAAGGTGGAAAAAAAGTTGCCTATGAAATGACGCTAGAAGATATTCAAGAATTAATCCAAATATACGCTAATGATGCAAAGATTTGTCAGGAGCTTGGATTTGATGGAGTGGAAATTCATGGCGCCCATGGATACTTGATTGATCAATTTTTCTGGGAGCAAATAAATCTAAGAGAGGATAATTATGGAGGGTCTCTTGAAAATAGAGCTAGATTTGCATCCGAAATAATTTCCAATTCAAAACAAATTACCTCTGATTCATTTAAGGTTGGAATTAGAATTTCTCAATGGAAACAACAAAATTATGATGCAAAAATTGCTTCTTCGAAAAAAGGCCTAGCAAATTTTTTTAATATTCTTAAAGATGCTGGTGCCGATTTTTTGCATTGTAGTAACAGAAGGTATTGGGAAAATGAATTTTCTGATGAATCAATTAACCTTGCGGGTTATGCAAAAAAAATAACTGGCCTTCCTTCAATAAGTGTTGGTAGTGTTGGTTTAAATAAAGATTTTACAAAAACTTTTGGGGGAGATCATGAAACTCAAACAGCAGATATCAGTACTTTATATAAAAAATTAAATAATAATGAATTTGATTTGATTGCCTTAGGTAGAATTCTTCTATCAGATCCAAATTGGGCTAACAAAATAAAAGATGGAAAAGAAAGCAGTATAGTTCCATACGATAAGAGCTTTGCCGAGAACTACATCTAAGGCTCTAACTGCTAATATTTAAATACCTAACACTCATGACATGGTCAACTGATCGAAGTTGGTCAATTAACTCTTCGCTTGCCTGACATTCCAAATCAATCAAATTTATAGCAATTTCATCTCTACTTTTATTGGTCATCTCAGCAATATTAATATTGCAAGCAGCAATAGAATCAGTAATTTTACTAATTATTCCTGGTTCATTGCGATTAATAATTATTAAACGATGATTTGTCCCTCTTGAAAGTGAAATTCTTGGAAAATTAACTGAATTTATAATTGTGCCATCTTGAAGATAGTTAACCATTTGATTTGCAGCCATCACAGCACAATTTACCTCCGCTTCTTTTGTGCTAGCTCCTAAATGAGGTAATAGCACCACATCGTTTTTCTCTGCAGAGCGCTTTATGAGCTCTGTAGTTGGGAAATCTGTAACAAACTTACCTAAATTACCATTCTCGAGCTCTGCTATTACATCGCTAGTCTTAACTATCCCTCCTCTAGATAGATTGATAAGCCTAGCACCTTTTTTAAATTTTTTGAGATTGGATGTGTTAATCAAGTTTTTAGTAGCCTCAACAAGGGGAACATGGAGTGAAACATAATCAGATTGCTGCAAAAGAGCTTCCATGGTCTCGGCTTTCTCAACCTCTCTAGGCAACCTCCATGCGCCCTCTATAGAAATATATGGATCATATCCTACCAATTTCATGCCAAGAGTTTGAGCTGCTTGAGCAAGCATTGATCCAATTGATCCAAGCCCAACTATGCCGAGCGTCTTCCCAGCTAGCTCATTACCTGCAAAAGTTTTCTTTTGTGCTTCCATTGCCTTGTTTAAACCTACAGAGTCTTCAAGATCAAGATTTTTTGCAAATTCAATCCCCTCAACAATACCTCGAGAAGAGAGCAACATCCCGCATATGACCAGTTCTTTTACCGCATTAGCATTTGCACCCGGAGTATTAAAAACAACAATCCCTCTCTTGGTAGCATCATCAATAGGTATGTTGTTTGTTCCTGCTCCGGCCCTAGCTATGCATAAAAGATTATCTTCGAGATCCTCCTTTAAAAGATTATGACTTCTAAGCAATATCCCATCAGGGTTATCGGATACTGCTTTAAATTTATTTTTATGAAGAATATCAAGACCATCTTCAGCAATATTATTAAAAGTTTTAAAGTTAAACATGTTTTCCATTACATTAAGGGGGACTTAGTTAAAAGTGAGATTAGTTTATTACAATAAATGTTAAACAAAAACATTTAAAACTATTTAATTAAAGTGATTTATAAAATATCTCATGCAGGACGCTCAGAAGTCACACTGGAGAAATTTTTTTTTGCACTACATGCAAAAGTTCTATTTTTTAATTGTATACGTCTAGAAGGACTCTAAGGAATTTTCTCCATTCAGCGAGATCATTTGAATTGAAAATTTTCTCCCTTGGTTGATAAATTGTTGAGTTACTTGATTGCTTATTTTGCAAATCATCAATAGAAAAGAAATTAGCTCCTAACCCTGCAGTAATTGCTGCGCCAACCGCAGTTGACTCTAGGCTTGCTGGAACCTGCACCTCTTGATCTAAAAAATCTGCCAATAGCTGACAAAACCCTGAATTAGCAGCCATACCCCCATCAATAGATAAATTTCTAATTTCTATACCATCAACCTTTAAAGCCTCTTTAATATCAATAACTTGATAAATTAGCGACTTAAATGCAGCTGTAACCATATCTTTTTTAGTTGAGTCTCTTGTAATACCATAGAAAGCAGCTCTGATTTCTGCATTCCAATGTGGCGCTCCAATTCCTGTAAAACCAGGGACAAATAAAACACCATCAGACTCACCACTTGCATCAAGCAAATTTATACTTTCTGAAGAATTTGAGAAGAATTCCATGTTATCTCTAAGCCATTGAATAATTGTCCCAGCTGAAAAAATACTTCCCTCTAATGCATAAGATACCTTGTCGGAGAGGCCGTATCCAATTGTATTTAGGAGCCCTGAAGCTGACTGCAATGATTCATCACCTGTATTCACCATCAAGAAACACCCTGTTCCAAATGTTGCTTTCATTTGGCCTGATTGAAAACACCTTTGCCCTACCAATGCACTTTGCTGATCACCAATCATCCCCGTAATCTTAATAGTTTTATTCCCTCTTACAATCTCTCCAAAGTTACTGTCTGAAGCATGAACCTCTGGGAGCATTGAGCTTGGAATATTAAAAATTTCAAGGAGCTGAGGATCCCATTTTTTTAAATGTATGTTGTATAAGTTGGTTCTAGATGCATTTGTAACATCAGTTTTGTAGACTTCTCCATTCGTCAATTGCCAAAGCAAATATGTATCCACTGTTCCAAACCGTAACTTGCCTTCTTCAGCTCTTCTTCTTGCGCCATCAACATTATCTAAAATCCAAGATATTTTTGTTGATGAAAAGTATGGATCAAGCAACAATCCGGTCGCATTCTTTATAATTTCTTCATATCCATCTCTTTTTAGTTGCGCACATTGCTCTGCCGTTCTTCTGTCCTGCCAAACAATTGCGTTATAGATCGGTTGTCCAGAATTTGCATCCCATACTAATGTTGTTTCACGCTGATTGGTTATTCCAATAGCGGAAATATCCTTACAAGAATTAATAACTGGATCAATAGTTGAATAAACAGAATTCATTAATTGCTCAGGTTCAATCTCCACCCAGCCATCACTCGGGTAAATCAACGGATATTCTTTTTGCTCTGAGTGGATGATATTTAGATCTTTATCAAACGCCACCGTTCTTGTGCTAGTTGTACCCTGATCTATAGCTATCAAAATAGACATATAAACACCAAAAATTTTAACTTATCCACAATTTACTCACTTTAATCTCACAATCAATAAACACTATTTATACAGCATATTGTGAAAAATTTAAAAAAATTCACAATATATTGTGTTTTTTGCTTGATTATTTATCCACAATGTAAGAATATTACCATTGGTTAAAGATATTTAAAAAAAAGACGTTTTGACCCCACCCATTGGTAAATTTTCAGTAAATTGACCAAAGAAAGAAACAAACATAGAGGATAAAAATGACAATACAAGAGTTAGAAAAGACTCAACAAGGAGCTGGGCAAGAAGCAATCGGAACAATACCATCAAACGATTTAAATATTACAGCGCCAGGAAAACTTAGAATAATAAAGCGTAATGGCAAGGTTGTACCTTTTGAAGAAGATAAAATAAAAGTTGCTGTTACCAAAGCTTTTCTAGCCAACGAATCCGGTAATGCCGCAGCAAGTGAGAGAATTCATATAAAAGTTGAAGAAATAACTGCTGAAGTTCAAGAAATTTTTAAACGACGAATGCCCTCAGGTGGTACTTTGCATATTGAAGAGATACAGGACCAAGTAGAACTTCAGCTAATGCGTAACGAAGAATATGTTGTAGCTAGAAAATACATCTTATACAGAGAAGAAAGGGCTGCAGAAAGAACAAAAGATTCACCGCAACAAACCAATATCAATGCGCCAAAAATCTCAGTTACAAAAAAAGATGGAACACAAGTCCCGCTCGATATTGATAGATTAGCCTCAGTGGTTAACCATGCATGCGATGGCTTGGAAGATGTTAGTGCTGACGCAATTCTAGAGGAATCTATCAAAAACTTATATGACGGTGTTTCAGTCAGTGATATGAAGTCAGCTCTTGTCATGTCAGCAAGAACCAAAGTAGAGCAAGAGCCAAATTATAGTTATGTAACAGCTAGAATCTTGCTGGATGAACTGAGAAGCGAAGCCTTATCCTTTCTTGATATAGCTGAAGAAAGTTCGCATCCTGAAATGCAAGAATATTACCCAAAAGCTTTCTCAGCATACATAGACAAAGGTGTTGAACTGGAAATGTTAGATCCAATCTTAAAAGATTTTGACTTAAAAAAATTAGGAGAAGCCATAGATCACGACAGGGACTATCAATTCACATATCTAGGGCTGCAGACTTTATATGATAGGTACTTTATTCATTACCAGGACACAAGATATGAACTTCCTCAAATATTTTTTATGAGAGTTGCTATGGGACTAGCCGTAGAAGAAGATCAAAAAGAAGAAAGAGCCATTGAGTTCTACAGATTGCTTTCAAGTTTTGATTATATGAGCTCAACACCAACCCTATTTAACTCTGGTACTTTGCGCCCTCAACTCTCATCATGCTACTTGACAACCATTCCAGATGATCTAGATGGAATATTTGGAGCAATGAAAGATAATGCGTTGCTTTCAAAGTGGGCAGGAGGACTTGGAAATGACTGGTCGCCTGTAAGAGCATTAGGCTCTTATATTAAAGGAACAAATGGCAAAAGTCAGGGCGTTGTTCCTTTCCTAAAAGTTGCTAATGATACAGCTGTTGCAGTTAATCAGGGTGGCAAACGAAAAGGAGCTATGTGTGCATACTTAGAAACATGGCACCTAGATATAGAAGAATTCTTAGATCTTAGAAAAAATACTGGAGACGACAGAAGAAGAACTCACGACATGAACACAGCCAACTGGGTACCTGATCTATTTATGAAAAGAGTGGAGTTAGATCAAAATTGGACTCTGTTTTCTCCAGGCGAAGCACCAGATTTACATGATCTTACCGGCCTTGCATTTGAAAAAAGATATGAAGAATATGAAACTTTGGCTGCTGAAGGGAAAATGGATCAACACAAAACTATTCCAGCTAAAGATCTGTGGAGAAAAATGCTTACTATGTTGTTTGAAACAGGTCATCCATGGATAACCTTTAAAGATTCATGTAATTTACGCTCGCCACAACAGCACATTGGGGTGATTCACTCATCTAACTTATGTACTGAAATCACCCTCAACACAAGCAATGATGAGATAGCTGTGTGTAATCTTGGATCAGTAAACCTTCCCCAACACATGAAAGATGGTGTTTTGGATCAAGAAAAAGTGAAACGCACAGTGACCACTGCTCTTCGTATGCTTGATAATGTGATTGATATAAATTATTACTCAGTAGATACAGCAAAGAACTCAAATCTCAAACATCGTCCAGTAGGAATGGGGCTTATGGGCTTCCAGGATGCGCTCTATATGCAAGACGCACCCTACTGTTCTGATGCAGCCATTGAATTTGCAGATCGAAGCATGGAAGTTATAAGTTACTATGCAATTCATGCATCAAGCGAGCTTGCAAAAGAAAGAGGAACATACCCATCATATGATGGCTCTCTATGGAGTCAGGGAATCTTTCCGAAAGATTCAATAGATATTCTAGAAAAGAATCGTGGCAGCGAATTTATCAAAGTTGATAGATCTGAAACGCTAGATTGGAAGCAATTACAAGCAAAAGTTAAAAAAGATGGTATGAGAAATTCTAATGTGATGGCGATTGCACCTACAGCAACAATTTCTAATATTACTGGAGTAACTCAATCAATTGAACCTACCTATCAAAACCTATACGTTAAATCAAACCTTTCTGGTGAATTCACCATTGTGAACCCTTATCTAGTTAGAAAACTCAAGGCACTAGATTTATGGGATGATGTGATGATTAATGATCTCAAATACTTTGAAGGCAGTTTAAGTGAAATTTCAAGAATTCCTGATGATATTAAAAAGCTTTTTTCCACTGCATTTGAAGTTGAGCCCCAATATATTGTTGAATCTGCAAGCAGAAGGCAAAAATGGATCGATCAGGCTCAATCATTAAATCTATATATCGGTAATGCCAACGGAAAAAAACTAGATCTTACATACAGAATGGCATGGTATTCAGGCTTAAAAACAACATACTATCTAAGATCTATAGCAGCAACAACAACCGAAAAATCAACCATCAACCAAGGTAGCTTAAATGCAGTAAGTGCTCAGACTGAATCAGCACCAGAAGTTCCTCATGAACTTGGTGCGCCAGCTCCTGTGCCAGAAGCATGTTCCTTGGATGATCCTGACTGCGAAGCCTGTCAGTAAATACGGAGAAAGAAATGCTAAATTGGGATGAATATAATAATGAAGAGACTCAGGTAGCGCCTGCAATAAAAAATACAGTGCCAGAGGCATCTAAGAAGGTTGAGCCTATCGCTCAACCCGAGCCAGTTGCCGCTGATACATCGCCTGTAACAATTGAGGCAGGATCAAGAGCAGAAGCCGCTAGAAAAGCCATGGAAACCTTTGATGCATCAGAAGGTGTGAAGGAGCTAGATGAAATGCACAATGGCAGAGTTCAAGTTGATGACAAAGCTATGATCAACTGCAAAGCTGATCTTAATCAATTGGTGCCATTCAAATATGATTGGGCTTGGCAAAAATATCTTGATGGAAGTGCTAACCATTGGATGCCGCAAGAAGTCAATATGACTGCAGATATAGCTCTTTGGAAATCAGATGACGGTTTAACTGATGACGAGAGAACGATAGTAAAAAGAAATCTTGGGTTCTTTTCAACTGCAGACTCCCTAGTTGCAAATAATTTGGTTCTTGCTCTTTATAGGTTAGTGACAAATCCAGAATGTCGACAATATATTTTGAGGCAAAGCTTAGAAGAAGCCATACATACTCATGCATATCAGTACTGTATTGAATCACTTGGCATGGATGAGGGAGAAATATTTAATATGTATAGAGAAATCCCAAGCGTTGCTAAAAAAGCAGCCTGGGGCTTGAAATATACTCAACAAATTTCCGATCCAACTTTCCAAACTGGAACAACTGAGACTGATAAACAACTCTTAAGAAACCTCATAGCTTTTTATTGTGTGCTTGAAGGCATATTCTTTTATTGTGGCTTTACTCAAATCTTATCAATGGGAAGGCGAAATAAAATGACTGGAACTGCTGAGCAATTTCAATATATCTTGAGAGATGAATCCATGCATGTAAATTTTGGAATTGATGTTATAAATCAAATTAAAATTGAGAACCCACACCTTTGGGATGAAGAGATGAAGAACGAGGCAGCGCAGATGATTCTCGAGGGAACTGAGCTTGAAATTCAGTACGCAAGAGACACCATGCCAAGAGGTGTTCTGGGAATGAATGCTTCTATGATGGAAGAATATTTACAATTCATTGCCAATAGAAGGCTTACCCAAATTGGGCTTGATGAAGAGTTCAAAGGTGCGACTAATCCCTTCCCTTGGATGTCAGAGATAATGGATCTTAGAAAGGAAAAAAACTTCTTTGAGACCAGGGTTATCGAATATCAAACCGGTGGTGCTCTAAACTGGGAATGATTTAAAACCCAGTGCTTTTGATCAGCAAATAATTGATTCTCTAGGATATAATTTAATTATCATATACTAGGGGAAATCTCACATGACTGATAATAATGAGCCAACAAAAGGCTATCGTACTTTTGTTTTAATATTGCTAACAATTGTCTATGGTTTTAATTTTATCGATCGACAGATAGTAGGAATCCTGGCCCCTTTTATTCAAGCAGATTTAAATCTTACCAACACAGAGTTGGGGCTATTAATAGGCTTAGCATTTGCAATATTCTATACAACTGTTGCAATTCCAATAGCATGGTTAGCCGACAGATATAACAGAGTAAATATACTTTCAATAGCCCTTGCAACATGGAGTGGGTTTACAGCCCTTACAGGCCTCGCAACTAATTTTTTGCAAATTGGTCTTGCAAGAATGGGAGTTGGTATTGGTGAGGCAGGTGGCAGCCCTCCTTCCCATTCAATTATCTCAGACATGTACCCAAAAGAAGAGAGAGCAAGTGCTCTTGGAGTATATGCCATGGGTATACCTATTGGTATTATGGCAGCGTATTTTGTTACTGCTGCTCTTATAGGAGCTTCCAGTGAGGATGTAAACTGGCGAGAAATATTTATATTCCTTGGTGTCACAGGCATTCTTTTGGCCGTGGTTGTTAAATTAACAATACGTGAACCAATCCGTGGTGCAATGGAATTTGACGGTCATAGTGAAATTGTAAAACCTCCCTTCATGGAATCATTAAAAACTCTTCTGAGAATTCCCGCATGGTGGGCAATGTGTTTTGGTATTGCTTTTGGCTCCTTTGTTTCATATTCAAAATCTGCATTTCATACTAAATATCTTGTAACTCTCGATCCAAGTTTTGATTTTCAAACCCTTGTAATTATTCTTGGATTTGTAAATGGAGCAACCTACGCTGGAGGTGCTTTTTTTGGAGCAAGACTTGCTGATAGCTGGGGCAAAAAAGATATCAGAGCCTATGGTTGGCTGCCAGCAATATCAATCTCACTTTGTCTGCCACTAGGAATCATGGCTTGGTGGTCTACTTCAGTTGAGATGAATTTAATATTTACATCTTTCTTTTTGATATTTATGGGCATTTATTTAGGACCAAGTTTTGCTATTGCGCAAACCTTGGCTCCAATTCACATGCGAGCTATGTCTACTGCCCTATTTTTCTTTATTTTAAACATGATCGGTTTGGGTCTTGGACCAAGTATCTCAGGCTGGATGATTGATATATTTAAAGCAAGCAACGGAGAAGTTGAATCAATTAGATATGCCATGACAATTATATCGCTTGTATTTATTCCATCAATTATTAGTTTTTTAGTTGTTGCTCGCAAACTTCCAAAAGATTGGGTAACTGCTGAGAAGAATAATCTCGAGTTAGCTAAAGCTAGATCATGATGATTGAAGGGTTTTTGCAATATGGCCAATGGGTAATTTTGCTCTTAAGTATTCTAAGTTTGGCCTTAGTGAGTTCAGTAAAACATGAGACAAGATTAAATGGTTATATATTGACAGGTATCAGCAGATTTGCCGGCGCTCTGGTATTTATTTTTGTTGATTTACCTGCCTTTGTTATAGCTAACCTTATTCAAACTTACATTGCTTTTAAGGGTTATTACAATAATAAAAAATCTGGAGATAATAAATAATGAAGCTGTACGACAATAAAATGGCTAATAGCCCAAGAAAAGTAAGGATGTTTATATCTGAAAAGAATATAAAAGATATTGAGATGGTAGAGATCGACCTTATGAAAGGAGAGCATAAGACAGCTGAATATCGTGCGATTGCACCCAACGCTAGAATTCCTGCCCTTCAGCTAGATGATGGCATGGTGATCATGGAATCAACTGCAATATGCAGATATCTTGAATCTCTCTATCCAGAGCCAAACTTATTTGGTGAAAGCCCAATAGAAATTGCTTCAATTGAAATGTGGCAAGCAAGAATTTACAGCGAGCTAATGATCCCTTTAGCAATGGGGTTTCGTCATTTACATCCTGTAATGTCGGGCTTAGAAACTCAAAATAAAGAATATGGTGAAACTCAAAAAAACATAGGCATTAAATCGTTAAAATACTTTAATCGCGTTCTTTCAGAGTCTGAGTTTGTTGCTGGAGACAGATATACCTTTGCTGATATTCAAATGATAACAACCACAGATTTTTTTATTGACCTTAACCAATTAAACCTTGAAGATTATCCTGAAATTCAAAGACATACCAATCTAATGTCTCAACGAGAAAGCTTTTCTGCTTAAGATTTATCAGCTTGCTCAAGAATTTTAATAGTCTGCTCAGGCCCACTGAATAGCTCTCTGGCATCGTCCATGTCAGAGACCGAATCCCACCCGGCAGCTATATTTTCAGGAGTCATTTCATCTCCTGTTCCAAGTGCTAGACCCATTGTTTCTAGAATCCTAAATCTGGTAAATACACCTGCTCCAGCTCCAATAATCGCACCATTTTGACTTTCTTCACTAGCTAAATATATAACTGCTGGGGTCACATATTCAGGCATAAATCTCTCCCCAATACCCTCTGGAAACAATGAATCAGTCATCCGTGACAAAGCTACGGGCGCAACAGCGCTAGAGAATACGTTGTATTTTTGCCCCTCAATCTTTAAGCAGTTCATCAAGCCAATCATGCCCATTTTTGCTGCGCCATAGTTTGCTTGACCAAAATTTCCACATAAGCCTCCCGAGGAAGTTGTAAAAATTATTCTGCCAAAATTTTGCTCTCTCATAATTGGATAGACTGCATGAGAGGCATAGAAGCTTCCTTGAAAGTGAACATCCATCACTTGGTCGAACTCCTCAGTTGTAATCTTATGAAAGCTTTTGTCTCTTAAGATACCAGCATTATTAACCAGGACATCTATGCGCCCCCATGTATCAATGGTTTCTGCAACCATCTTAGACACACCCTCTTTATCTGCAACACTAGAACCATTTGCAATTGCCTCGCCGCCCTCAGCTTTTATCTCCTCAACAACAGCATTTGCTGCATCGCTAGCACCACCGGAACCATCTACAGCTCCTCCAAGATCATTGACAACCACTTTTGCTCCTCTTCTTGCAAATTCAAGAGCATGTTGTTTCCCTAAACCTCCCCCAGCACCTGTTACTATTACTACCTTGTCATCAAATCTTATAGTCATGGTTATCTCCGTATTGATGTATTTATTTTAACTAATTTGAACCTGAAAAAATGGACTCAGGTTGAAAATTTTTATCTTTTATAAGGCTCATTTCTAGCTGAAAACCATTACCGAGAGCTTTTTTAAATAACATAAATTGCTTAGACTGATTAACGCTATCAACCGCAATTAAATAGCCATTTTTGCCATAGCAAGCTATAAACTCTGCTAAATCAATATCTCCGATAATATGACATTCATCATAGCCGCTTGATAGACCGGCCATTTGTAATTTCAAATCATATTGATCAGACCAAAACCACGGCATCTCATTATTAAAGAGCTCATTACCCACAATTGAGGAGGATGCAATTTTTGATTGCGCTAAGGCATTTGGCACACTTTCAAGCCTTAATTCCTGATTTAAAAGAGCATTAAATGAAGAGGTGCAGTCACCCACTGCAAGGATATTAGGAATAGAGGTTCTGCAATACTTATCAGTTTTGATCCCATTACTGCAGTTTAAGCCAATTGAATCTGCAAGTTGCGTATTAGGTATTGCCCCTATTCCAGCTAGCACTATATCTGCTGCAATGCTCTTTCCAGACTCTAATAAGACTGCATTGATCATTTTATTTTCAGCATTCAAGCTAGCAATCTTGGCATTGCATATGATTTCAACACCTTTTTTGCTATGAAAATCATTATAAAACTTTGATACTTCAGGGCTGGTGACTCTTTGCAGAATACGATCCTCTGCCTCCAAAATAGTTACATTAAGCCCTAGTTCAATCATTGCTGAGGCTACCTCGAGCCCTATATAACCTCCACCAATCAACACTATATTTTTAGCTGATCCAATTGATTCATGTATGGATAAAACATCTGTTATCCGCCTCAAATAAAATAAATTTTTCGCATCAGCATTTTCCATAGGAAGCAATCTTGGAGATGCTCCAGTCGCAAAAACTAAATAATCAAAATCAAATAAGTTATCTTTTGCTTTAGCATGGCTTAATTCTAGATTAATGGCATTGATTCGAGTATTCAGATTGATAGAAATATTTTGTTCCTCATAGAAATTGGAGGGTTTAAAGCTGAGCTTTTCAGTGGCCATGTTCTGTTTCAAGAAATCTTTAGAAAGTGGGGGTCTGTGATAAGGAAGGTGGCCCTCATCACTTATAATAGTGATCTCTCCGTCAAAACTGTCTTTTCTCAATGCATAGGCTGTATTAGCACCAGCATGCCCTCCTCCAATAATTAATACTTTACTCATTGAATTGACTGATTGGATTTAATAAAAACATATCTATACTAACTCTCTAATGAAGAATGAAATTGTAGCTCACAACGATCTAAAAGTTCGAATCGAAAAGAATTTTTTTAATCAGGTTGATTCAAATGAATTACTTAAAAAACTAATATCCGATCTTTCATGGGAATCAATGGCAATCAAAATGTTTGGAAAAGACATAACGATCCCTAGATTACAGTGTTGGGTGGGTGATAAAGGGTGTGACTATAAATATTCAGGTAAAAAATTAAATCGACACGATTGGACCGCAGATTTAATAATGATTAGAGAAAAAATTTATAAAGAACTAAATATTGATTTTAACTCTGTTCTTGTAAATTATTATAGAGATGGAAAGGATTCAATGGGATGGCATTCTGATAATGAGAGGGAGCTAGGTCCTAATCCAACCATAGCCTCAATTTCCTTCGGCAGTGAGAGAGACCTAGTATTTAGGAATAAGATTAACAAAAAGGTGCTGCCAATTCCCCAGACTCATGGCTGCTTAATATTGATTGATGGGAAAACTCAAAAAAATTGGCAACATGCAATAAAAAAGACTCGAAAAGTCATTGGTCCGCGAATTAATTTAACGTTTAGGAATATAATAGACAAAAATTGTTTTTAAGGATTTTTATGAAAGATAGAGTCAAAGTTGTTGTAACCGGTGCTGCGGGCCAGATCGGTTATTCATTAATACCTAGATTAGTAGATGGACATACCTATAGAGATAAGATTGTCGATCTTGAATTAGTAGAAATCCCTCAAGTGGCGGATAAATTAGAGGGTCTAGTAATGGAACTTGAAGATTCCAATTTTCCTAATATGGGTAATGTAAATTACACATCAAACTTTGAAGAAGCTGCAAAGGATGCAGATTGGTTTCTCTTAGTTGGCAGTATTCCTAGAGGAATTGTGTTCAATGGCAAAAAAATTGAAGAGCGTGCAGACTTACTTCAAATCAATGGTGGTATTTTTGTAGAACAAGGCCAAGCAATTGGCAGATTCGGCAGATCAGATGCAAAAATCTTAGTCGTGGGAAATCCTGCGAATACCAATGCTTTGATTGGAAGACATGCAGCTAATAATGAATCTCAATTATGGATGGCAATGACAATGCTGGATTCAAGCAGAGCTAGATCAATTTTATCTAAAAAACTTGATACTGGAATAGGAGAAATAGGCAAGATGATTATATGGGGCAATCATAGTCCAACCATGTATCCTGATTTTGAAAATATTATGGTCAACGGATCGTCAGGAAAAGATCTCATCGATGACATAAGTTGGGTTGAAGGTGAGTTTTTACCGATTGTGCAACAACGAGGTAAAGCTGTGATTGATTCTCGAGGTGCCTCCTCAGCGACTTCAGCTGCAAAGGCTGCTTTAGACACCGTCATTGCATGTGAGACACCTACTCAGTCCGGAGACTGTTTTAGCGCAGCTGTAATTTCAGATGGAAGTTATGATCTGCCTGAGGGGATTATTTGTGGCATGCCTTTGATGACCACTCCAGAAGGGAAGGTTGAAATTGTAAGAGATATTGTATTGTCTGATTTCGCAAAAGAAAAAATTAAAATTTCGACAGATGAGTTGATTAATGAAAGAGCTGCCGTTGAGGATTTATTAACATAAATGTCTAAAAGTGGATTAAATAATTTCTTGGTTGGAGTCATCCGCAATGAAGAAGTTTCATCAGTATTGGCAATCACCAAAAATGACTTAAGTGCTTTTGCTAAGCTTTGTGAAGATTCTCTTAAAAAATTATCAATCATGAATCTTGCTCATCTTGACGCTAATAGCGCTGAGCCTAATGATTTGTGTATCATCTTTGATGATATGCCTATCTCAAAAACTCAAATTGGTCTAATTAAGAATACACTTGCACAAAAAATATTAATCGTTAAAAAGAATAAAGATGGCAATGACCATCAAAAATTCTTGGAGCTTGGTTTCACTCACGACAATGAGATCACCCAAGCCAGAATCTATTCATACAACCTTAAAACTTATAACAATAAGCGAGGCTGGAATAATCCTGAGGGCTGGGCTAATCCTGAAAATTTTAAGAAATATAGGTGGTAGCTAATTTGACTATACAGAAACTAGATCACTATATATTAAATAAGCAGTCAGTATGAAAATTTCTAATTTCCGCAGATATTAGAACTGAGTATCTTCATCTTCTTTTTGCTTATATAGTTGAAGCTCAGCAAACTCCGTATGTAGGCTTCTTGCATAGATCATTACAATTACCAAAAAATACAAAAAGAAAAAATCATAAAGAGTTAAAAAATTGTATGTAGCATGAATTGCAATTGGGAAAATTAAACTTTTAATTAAAAAATTTATAGAATTAGTAAAGGCATACAAGCCAAAAAAATATCCCATAATAATTCCACATGTTGCATGCATTGGAATGGCGCTGATGGCTCTCATAATTGCTAGAGAAAATGAATCAGTTTCAAAGCCTCCCAAATAAACATATGAAATATTTTCAAATGTTGCAAATCCCAGTGAAACAACAACCCCATAAACAATCGCATCCATAGGCTCATTAAAAGCACTCTTGGGCATGATATAGAAATATAAAACTAAAAACTTTAATATTTCCTCTGTCAGTCCAGCTCGATAGGCATATTCATAAGATGGGATTATTAAATTGTTAAGCTCTGCTGCAGGAAAACACATGATAATTCCAGCAACAAAAGTCTTGATGACTAAATCAGTAGGTTCTCTAAATCTATCAGAGTAAATTACTGCAAAAACAATAAATAATGGCACCCCAATTGTAATGAGCAAAGTAAGATCCATGATTTAAATGTTATGACTTTAATTGAGGGAACAAAATGACATCCCTAATTGAGCTTTGATTGGTTAGCATCATTACCAATCTATCTATTCCAACACCAACACCCACTGCTGGGGGCATACCGTGCTCTAAAGCAGTAATATAATCTTCGTCAAAGCCCATGGCTTCATCATCGCCATCTGCTTTAGCCTTAACTTGCTCCTTAAATCTTTCTGCTTGATCATCAGGATCATTCAACTCACAGAATCCATTAGCGATCTCTTTTCCGCCTATAAAAAGTTCAAACCTATCAGCAATGGATGGATTATCATTATTTCTTCGTGATAGCGGTGATACTTCTACAGGATAATCAGTTACAAAAGTTGGCTGAATAAGCTTATTTTCTACAGTTTTTTCAAAAATCTCTAATAAAATTTTTCCTGGCCCCCAAGAATCCTTCAATGGTACTTTGATTGATTCTGCATAATTTATAAGCATTTCTATATTATCCAAATCAGCAGACTTTAATTCTGAGTTATGCTCAAGAACTAAATCATTAATAGTTTTTATAGAAAAATTAGATAGATTAATTTTATCGCCATCCCACTCGATTTCATTATCATTTCCAATAGCCTTAGATGCTGACTGAATAATAGTCTTCGTAAAGTCCATGGTGCCAGTAAATGTTGCAAAAGCTGCATAAAACTCGAGCATTGTGAACTCTGGGTTATGACTGGTTGATAAGCCTTCATTTCGAAAACTTCTATTGATCTCAAAAACCTTTTCAAAACCTCCAACTAAGAGCCTTTTTAGATGTAGCTCAGGTGCAATTCTCAAGAAAAGCTCTCTATCGAGGGCGTTATGTTGTGTTATGAAGGGTTTTGCAACAGCTCCACCAGGGATTGAGTGCATCATAGGAGTCTCTACTTCAAGAAAACCATCCTCAAGCATTGAAGATCTAATAGATGAAACAATTTGAGAGCGTTTAACAAACACTTCTTTTGATTCTGGACTGCTCATTAAATCCAAGTATCTTTGACGATATTTAATTTCAATATCAGCCAAGCCCTTATGTTTTTCTGGCATAGGTCTAAGTGATTTTGTAATTAGAGTAATTGAATTAGCTTCAACTGTAAGTTCTTCTGTTTTAGTTTTAAATAACTTGCCAGTGATGCCAATGATGTCTCCAAGGTCCCAAGATTTAAAATTTTTATATAAATCAGGGTCTATATTATTCTTACTTATGTATGCCTGAATATCACCTGAACCATCTCTGATTGTTACAAAACTGGCATTACCCATAACCCTTTTAAGAACTATTCTTCCAGCAACAGCTAAATTAGTAATGTTTTTATCTTCAAGCTCTTCTTTGCTCAGCTGTCCATGAGAATCATGTAATTCCTGAGCTTTATCAGTAGGAGTAAAATTATTTACATAGGCTATATTTTGCTCTCTAAGCTCTTCAAGCTTTCTTCTTCTTTCTTGTAAGATAGAGGCTTCGCCACCAATATTTGAATCACTCATTTATACTCCTTGGGTTAGACTAGCTTTAATAAAAATATCTATATCTCCATCTAGGATTGAAGAAATATTACCACTTTCAACGTTTGTTCTTAAGTCTTTAATGCGAGATTGGTCTAAAACATACGACCGAATTTGGCTGCCCCAACCAATATCAGACTTACTATCTTCCAATAACTGCTGTTCATCTTTCTGCTTTTGTAATTCAAGCTCATAGAGCTTTGATTTAAGTTGTTTGAAGGCATTATCTTTATTTTTGTGTTGCGAGCGATCATTCTGACACTGCACAACCGTGCCTGTTGGAACATGAGTTAAACGCACTGCTGAATCTGTTTTGTTAACGTGCTGACCGCCAGCTCCAGATGCTCTGTAGGTATCTATTCTCACATCAGCTGGATTTAATTCAACCTCAATTGACTCATCAATTTCTGGTGAAATGAATACGGATGCGAAAGATGTATGTCTTCTACTTCCCGAATCAAAAGGAGATTTTCTAACCAACCTATGAACACCTGTTTCCGTTCTTAGCCATCCGTATGCATAGCTTCCTTTGATCAGTAAAGATGCTGACTTTATTCCAGCAACCTCTCCAGGCGAGTGCTCAATAACTGAAACAGAAAATTCATGCTTTTCAGCCCATCTTGTATACATTCTTAGAAGCATATCAGCCCAATCTTGAGCTTCGGTGCCACCTGAACCAGATTGGATGTCTATAAAAGCTGAATTAGGATCCATTTTATTAGAAAACATTCTATTGAATTCTAGATCTTCTACGCTTGAAATAAGAGCTTGAGCCTCCTCATTAATTTCATTTATAGATGCGTCATCTGATTCTTCAATTGCAATATCTAGAAAATCGAGATTATCATTGATTGCTTCATCGACAGACAAAAAAAGATCTAAAAATCTTTCTAGATCTGCTTTTTCTTTATTTAGAGACTGCGAAAGCTCTAAGTTGGACCAAGTCGACTCATCAGACAGTTTTGAATTAATATCTTCTAAAGAACTTTGTTTCTGAGCAACGTCAAAGATGCCCCCGGAGATCATTCATGCGATCTCGGAGATCATTCAGGATTGATTTAATTTCACCTGTTTCCATAGAATTGCATTTTAATATCTTTATCGAGTCTATGAAATAGCTAATGAGATAAAGATATGATTACTTAAAAAATTATTTTAGAGAATTGAAAATAAATTTATCTCGCTTCTCTAATCATAGGAAAAGCAGGAGGCGAGTCTTCAAACTGCACTCTACCGATTTCTACAAATCCATGCCTTTCATACAAAGCTTTATTCTGCTCATTAGATGCTTCCAGGTAAGCCCTATCCCCTCTCTCATCAATCATCTTCAAAGCCTCTTTTAGCAAAAAAGATCCTATACCTTTTCTTTGTTGAGCTGGGTCAACAGCAATGAATGGCAAGTACCATGCATCATCTGGGTGATATTTTTCAAATTCTTCAAAAAACTTTATAACTACCTCGATCCGATCTGATGGAATAGAGTCAAAAGTTGGCTCTAATGCTGAATTATCAAACTCAACTCCAGGAGGATGCCATAGAGCTGATCCATAAAAACTCTCTTCTGAGTAAACAATATTATTTTCAAAAGAAATTTTTGAAAATTCTTCCATCCAAATATCAAAACTTTTCAGATATGAAGATGCATCAGGAAAAACCCATCTCAATAGCGCATCAGATGCAAAGCCAAGTGTTAAAACTCCCTTCACTTTATGCAAATCAACGACTGATGCTTGGACTATCTTTGGAGTATTCATAAAAAATATTTAATTATTAAGTTTAATAAAATTAGTAACTTGATTATAGTCCGCATCAAAAGAGTGCAAATGCTCTTCTTTTTTAAAGAGGCCACTTAATGCAGCAGGCAGTGAATTTATCTCTATGTTTAATTCTTCGTACACTTTTGGGAACTTTGCTGGATGAGCGGTAGATAAAACAACAAAATGGTTACTTGAATCACTTTTCTTAATAGCCTCAACAGCTGCAACAGCGGTATGTGGATCTAAGATATAGCCATTTGCCTGATATATTTCTTGAATAGTTTTTGTGGTTTCCAAATCATCAACTCTACTTGATAAGAAAAGATTGTCTTTCCTTTGCCAAGTTTCAACGTCAAGCTCTATAGGTTTCATTGGAAAGTTATCAAACATTTTTGCACATTTAGATGAATTCCTGCTCAAGAAGAAATCATATACCAGCCTTTCAAAGTTACTTGCTACGCTAATATCCATACTAGGAGATATAGTTTCATGAACCAATTTTTTGGAATAGTCATTGCTACTGAAGAATCTATGCAAAATATCATTATTATTTACAGCAACTGATATTTTATTAATAGGCAAACCCATTTTGTGAGCAGAATAACAAGCAAATACGTTACCAAAATTTCCTGTTGGGATAGAAAAATTTAGATTTCCTTTTTTATGCAGTTGATTATAAGCATAAAAGTAATAACAAATTTGACCGACGATACGAGTCCAATTTATTGAATTAACTGCTAATAAATATTGATCAGTTTTCAAAAAATTACGCTTTTTAAAAGCAAGTTTTACCAAGTCCTGGCAATCATCAAATGTTCCATTAATCCTTAAGGTAAATACATTTGCTGCCTTAATAGTGCTCATTTGCCTTCTTTGTACTTCAGACATATTTCCATTAGGAAGCATAATAAAGCTTTTAATTCGATCATAGCTTTTGCATGCATCAATTGCAGCTGAGCCAGTGTCACCAGATGTTGCTCCAAGCACAATTGCAGTTTTATTTTCAGACTCTAAGACCTGATTAAAAAAAGCTGCAGCTAACTGAAGCCCAAAATCTTTAAATGCTGCAGTTGGGCCATGAAAAAGCTCAATAATTGATACTGAATCAAGTTCTCTTATACCAATGAGATCTTTGTGTTCAAAATCATGCCAAGTTGATTCAACGATACTTGTTGTTTCATCATGGGTAAAAGATGACGTGGTAAATAATGGAACAATACATTTAGCTATATCTACAAATGATGTCTTGGATTTAATTTCATCTAAGTCAACTTCTGGCCAATGATCTGGCATAAAAAGACCGCCATCATCAGCTAGGCCTTGCATCAAAATTGATGCAAAGTCTTTATCAGAATCTTTGCCTCTGGTTGAGTGAAAAAGCATTACAGATCCTCAATTCTAATAATTTTATAATTTGAGATAACTGGATGATTTTCCAAGCTTTTCAAAGCAGTTTGCATCTCATTTTCGATAATTGGATCAGTAAAAATTACAACTGGAACATTTCCATCATCTACTTGATCCTTTTGGATAACCTTATCAAAACTAATGCCTTGATCTGCAAATATTTTACTAATTAATGCTAAAACACCAGGCTCGTCTTTAACCTCAAGATAAACATAATATTTAAAAATCAAATCACCAAAGTTAAGTAAATTGGGCTTTTTAGAGAAATCCGGATAGCGCATTGGTGAAGATTCATTGGATCTTGAAAGTGCAAATATGTCGGAAATTAATCCAGATGCTGTGGATTCTCGTCCGGCACCAGACCCTGCAACATGAAATTCTCCTAGCAGATTTGTATCAAATTGAATTCCGTTTCTAACACCCTTTAATCCTGCCAGACTTGAGTTCTTACTAAGCATCACTGGATGGCTCCTTAATTCAATTCCTTCATCATTTAATTTAGCAACAGCTAAATGCTTGACGGTCAAATGAAAGTCATTCGCATATGTAAAGTCCTGAGATTGAATATCTTCTATGCCTTCAACATAAAAACCTTTAGCAGGAAGGCCGCTATTAAAAGCTAAAGCTGCAAGAATTCCAATTTTATGAGCAGCATCAGTTCCATTAACATCTAAACTTGGATCAGGTTCAGCATATCCCTTTTCTTGAGCTTCCTGCAAAACAGATTCATAAGAAGCCCCTTCTTCCATATTGCTTAATATAAAATTAGTTGTCCCATTTAGCATTCCTGTGACTTTAGAAATTTTATTTGCGGTTAAATCATTTGAAAGCATCTTAATGGCAGGAGTGCCTGCGCAAACAGCAGATTCAAATAATAGCTCAACATCGTTTTTTTTTGCTAAATTAATTAGTTCTTCACCATGCTCAAAAATTACCGCTTTATTTGCAGTTACAACATGTTTGCCTGAGCAAAGCGCTCGCGTAATTAAATCTTTAGCTGTTTCAACTCCACCGATTAATTCAACAAGAACATCTATATCCTCTTCAACCACCTCAAAAATATCTCTTAAAATTTTTATTGAGCCTGGATTGCATTTTGGGTTATCACGTCGAGCACCGATGCAACATATTTCCCAATCAGCATAGATCTCATCTCCATTAACCAATTGCTCATATAATCCAGTTGCAACATTTCCCCAACCACAAATACCTATTTTTAATTTAGCCATATTAATTTAATCTAGTTAATAGCTCTTCTGGAGGAAGGTATCCTGGAAGCAGCTCTCCATTTGATTTAATTATAGCTGGAGTGCCAGTAATGCCAATCTTTTGACCTAGAAGAAAATGTGCTTCAACAGGATGGTTTTGGCACATTGATAGCTGAACATCTATGCCTTGCTTCATTTTCGTTAGAACACTTTTGGGATCTTTTGAGCACCAAGCTGTGACAATTTTATTATAGGAAACAGAATCTAATCCCGATCTTGGAAATGCAACATAATTAACAGTTATACCAAGATCATTAAAATCTTTAATTTCATTATGAAACTTTCTGCAGTAACCGCAATCAACATCTGTAAAAATAGTAACCTTATGTTTTTCACTTTCAGATTTAAAACTAATAAAATCATCCTCAGATAATGCTTCATCTAAAATACTTTTGCGTTTTATATTGATTTCATCTTTAGTGGTATTTTGCAGCATACTTCCTTTAACTGCGTAGAGCTCTCCATAAAAAAAGAATTCACCATTTTTGGAGGCATAAATAGGCTGTAAATCTCCAATATCAACTATAAATAAATTTTCTATCTGAGACTCTTTCACACTTTGAACAGACATTCCCTCAGGAAGGACTGCATTTATTTTTGATGAAATTAAAAGCTCATCAGATTTCATATTTGATGAAAAAATTAAAATGAGTATAGAAAATAATATCTTCATAAAAAATTAACCCCTTGGATGATGTTGTTTAACCATATCGCTAAGCCTTTGTTTTGCAATATGAGTATATATCTGAGTTGTGGATAGATCACTATGGCCTAATAACATTTGAACAGATCTGAGGTCTGCACCATTATTTAATAAATGAGTTGCAAATGCATGTCTTAGAGTATGTGGAGAAATATCCATAGAAAGTCCTAATGCTTTTAAATAGATCTTAATCCTGTGCCAAAAGGCCTGTCGTGTAATTTTCCTTCCTTGCTGACTAATAAAAAAATCACGCGAATTCAGAGATAGATTATTTTTTCGCCTAAACTCAATGTAATTAGTTAGCCATGAAAGAGCATCATCTCCAAAAGGAATAATTCGCTCTTTTCCTCCCTTTCCCATTACCTTTATCAAAGATCTATTTAAATCAATATTGCTATATTCTAAGTTTATTAGCTCACTGATTCTGACTCCTGTAGCATACATTAGCTCAATCATAGCTCTATCTCTTAATCCAATAAAATTAGTGCAGTCTGGAGCTTCGATTAAGCTATTTACATCAATAATTGATAAAGATTTTGGCAGAGCTTTGCTTTTCTTAGGACCTGATATATTTAAAACAGGATTAGATTTTAAAAGTTTTGTTTTACTTAAATAATTAAAAAAATGTTTTAAAGATGATAGTTTTCTATTAATTGATGAACTTGATAAGTTGATACTTTTTAAATACTTGAGATAATTTTCTATGTCTGATTCAGATGAGTCTGTTGCTGCATATCTTTTTTTTATAAACAACCATTTATTAAAAGCTTGGCAGTCATTTGAATAAGCTTTTATGGTATTTTCGGACAAGCCCTTTTCAAGAAGCAGGGTAGATAAAAAAGAATCTAATAGTGGATCCTTTTTTAAGTCAGAAGACATGCGATTAATCTAATCTTTCTTTGATTCTTGCTGATCTTCCAGATCTTTCACGAAGGTAATAAAGCTTTGCTTGCCTAACATCACCTTTTCTTTTGACAGAAATAGAATCAATCATGGGACTATGAAGTTGGAAAGTTCTTTCAACTCCTATACCACTGGATATTTTCCTCACTATAAAAGCAGAATTTAGACCAGCATTTTTAATGTTCATGACCACTCCTTCAAAGGCTTGAAGTCTGGTTCTGTCTCCTTCTCTAACTTTTACAGATACTACAACCGTATCACCAGGTCTAAATGAAGGAATATCATCTTTTAATTGTTTAGATTCAAATGTTTTAATAATCTCAGCTGGGGACTGCTCATCAATCTTTATAGGTTTTGATTGGGTTTCTTCTGCTGGCTCTTCTGCGATTTCTTCTGCTGACTCTTCAGTAACTGCTTCTGCAACTGGCTCTTCTACGATTTCTTCTGCTGACTCTTCAGCAACTGCTTCTGCAACTGGCTCTTCTACGATTTCTTCT
>CACKRJ010000012.1 GCA_902602595.1 uncultured SAR86 cluster bacterium | reverse complement strand
CTTCTCCATTTACTGAGTTGAATAGTCGAGATAACTTTCAATTAGAAGAAGGAACGAGTTTTAAAATTCAACTAAATAAAGACTTGTATCCCGTTGAGATGGACCCTATTTTAATTGAAAATTTAGGAGATGCTGCCAAGGAATACTTAGAGGGAGTAGGACATCAATATTCAAAAGATTCTTCTTTAGTGGTTGAGGTTAGCGTTACAACAAAAGATAAAATCAAATATGATGATTTTCGATTTTATGGTTATCCGATGTATAGAAGTTATCTCTACGAGCCAGATAGGATTAATTCTGTTCCAGAATTTTTTTTAAGAATCTCTTTAAAGGATCAGGAGTCAGATAAAACTCTTTGGACTGGCCTTACTAAATGGCGAAAAGGTTCAAGTTATGCCCCAACTGATATGCCTTCTGCCGAAATGTTAGTAGAGAATTTACTTACTAATCTATAAATCTTAAAGGTTCAATAGCCAAGGCAATTCCTGAAGATATTGGGCTGGGAGAATTGTTAATTAATGATGCAATATATTCACCAAGTATTGGTCCTAAGCTGAATCCTCTTGAACCAAGGGCACCTATGACATAGACATTCTCTTGAATTTTTCCTGCAAGAGGTAATCTATCTTTACTTCCTGTTCTTAGTCGAGCTTCCATTAACATATTCTCTGTGCCAGCAAGGTTTATTTTAAAGTTTTTATTTATTTTTTTAACAAGTTCCTTTCCGACATCGTAAGAAATATCCATATTTTCATAATCTTTTTCGTGCGATGAACCGATCCAAGTTATATTTTCTTGCATAGGCAGGATATAACCAGCAGAATTCACCGGAAGATCTATATCAATTGGCTGATTGCCCTTTAAACCAACTAACTGACCTTTTGATATTTTTAGACCGGGTAAATATTTTTCTAAGGTTGGACCGCTTGCAATAATCACATCATCAAAACCAGATTTTTTTTCTTGATTCAAAAATTCTAGATCTAGCTTAGATCCATTTTTAGACCAATTATTGAAGCAATGATCAAAAGATATTGAAATATTGGGATGAGCAGTCATTTCTTTACAAATTAATTTTGGAAACAGATAACCGCCTCGTTTGACTAATAATCCATTAGATAAAAATCCATAATTTTTTTTCATATCTTTCATATCTATGATTTCGAATAAGTCACTTCTATTTAAATTCTCGATGTCTTGAATCCATTCTTCTTGATAATCATTTGAGTGCGAAAATAGAAGACCAGTATTTTTATAGGCATTAGGCATTTGTGAATATACTTTTTCAGCAAAAAAATAACTTTGAGCAGTCAAAAAAGAGTAAGGCGAATTGTTAACTGAAAATCTTGGATACATAGCAGCAATTGGATTGCCTGATGCACCAGCAGCAATACAATCTGCAGACTCAAACATTTCTACATCTATCCCATCTTGCACAGCTGCATAAGCGACAGAACTAGCTGCTATACCGGTTCCAATAATGCCTATTTTCTTCTTTTTATTTTGTTGAATGCTGAAATAAGAACTATCCAGGGATTTGCTTCCAATAAGCTTATGACGCTTTTTTCCAAAGCCTTGAACTTTGTCTACTTCAAACCCAAATTTTTTTAAACCTCTTTTTACAAAACCAGCTGAAGTAAAAGTTCCAAAAGTTGCATTTCTAGCCGATAAAAATCTCATATATTGAAAAACAGCATTGCTCCACATAGATTTATTCTTGCTAGGATCAAACCCATCAAGATACCAAGCATCAATTTGATTATTCTCTAGTCCAAGAAGATTCTTTAATCCTGACTCTACATCATTTTGAACAAGCGTAAGTCGAATTTTAAGAGAGGGAAAATAAATTCTTTGCATATCATTATGTGAAAGGTTGTAACTCTTTAAAAAAATATGACAAATCTCATCAAGCTCAGGAAAATTCTTAATGATTTTAAGTATCTGCGCTTTGGTTGGTAACGCCTCATCAATTGCAAGATACTCTAGGTTGTGAAAGTTAAAATTTTTATTATTTTCAAACCAAAATTTAGCAGTGACTAAAAAATTTAGGCCAAATCCAAATCCTAGTTCGCCAATGCGGATTCGAGAACCATTTTTAATTCTTCCAAGCAATTGATTAGGTTCAATGAAAATATTTGTAATTTCTGCAACTGCATCATCTTGAAAGAATCTATCTTGATATGCATTGGAGTATGGAAAGCCATCCTTCCAAATTACATCTTGGAACTTTTCCTCAAACGGATTTTTAAAACAGCTATGATGAACCGGCATTAAAAGAAACTTTTGTAGAGATTAAAAATCCAATTCTTGAAATCACTTATGGCAATCTAACTATTGATAAGAATGCGCAGGCCCTTAAATCATTAACAGCCTTTAAGCCTTTGTGGGTATATCTTTAAAGGCTATACCTTTATCAGCTCTTGGGTCCTGAGGTAAACCCAACACTCTTTCGGCTATCACATTCCTTAAAATTTCATCGGTTCCGCCAGCGATTCTCAAGCCAGGAGCTCCTAACCATGCGCCTTGAAATGAACTTACCCCATCATTCTCATCTATAAGCATTCCTGCCATATCTCCGGAATCAATTCCAAAGTTACCAATTTCTTGCAATTTATTTGCGCTAACAATTTTTGTAATGGAGGCCTCTGGTCCAGGAGCTTCTCCTTTTGAAAGTGCAGAAATTGTTCTGAATTTTGTATATTTAAGACCATTAGCCTCACAAAACCAATCAGCAAGTTTTTCTCTAACTGAATCATTTTTTATCATTGCTTCACCAGCATCATCTTTAGTTTTAGATAAGATCAATGCCTCTTCAATGTCAGATCCTCGAGCATCGCCAACAGCCAATCTCTCGTTCATGAGGGTGGTTATAGCTACTTTCCATCCATCTCCGATCTCACCGAGACGTTGAGAATCGGGAATACGAACGTTATCAAAGTAAACCTCATTAAATCCAGCGCCAGTTCCAGCTTGACCGGTGATTTGTTTAATTGGTTTAACAGTTATCCCTGGAGATTTCATGTCCACAAAAAAGAAAGTAAGCCCTTTGTGTTTGGCTACATTAGGGTCATGACGAACAACTAAGATACCAAAGTCAGAATAATGTGCTCCAGAAGTCCACACCTTTTGACCATTTATGATCCAATCGTCACCGTCTCTTTCAGCTTTGCTTCTAAGGCCAGCGACGTCTGAACCTGCTGCAGGCTCGGAAAACAACTGACACCAGATTTCTTTTCCTTCAGCCATGGGAGCTAAATATCTATCTTTTTGCTCTTCGGTTGCATATTGCATCATTACCGGACCACACATACCAAGACCAATTTCAAATATACCTCCTGGCACATTAAATTTAGCTTCTTCTTGACCCCATATAATTCTCTCAATTGGTGAAGCCTCAATACCACCATATTCTTTTGGCCAATGAAGCATCGCCCAGCCAGCTTCGTATTTTTTTTGTTGCCACGCTTTTGCAACTTTTAGATGATCCTCTAGCGTTGAATCGGTATGACCGCTGTTTTTATTCTCTTTAAGCTCTGCATTTACTTCAAGCCATTCTCTACATTTTGCTCTAAATTTAGCTTGTTCTGGTGTGTCATTAAAATCCATATTTTATCCTTTTGCTAATGTATTTGTTTTTTCTAAGTTAGTAACTAATTTTTCTTTCCAAGTCGCCTCAGATCCAAGCAAAACAGAAAGAATTTTTGATCGTTTGTAAAATAAATGACAATCATATTCCCATGTAAAGCCATTTCCACCATGAGTTTGAATATTTTCTTTTGAGCAAAGTTGGAAAGCTTTAGTCGCACTGACCCTTGCAGTTGCGGCTGCTAGGGGCAGCTCAGCAGATTCTGAGGATAATGCCCATGCACCATAATAACAATTTGATTTAGCAAGCGTTACAGCAATATACATATCAGCAAGTTTATGTTTTATAGCCTGATAAGACCCAATTTGCCTTCCAAATGCAAACCTTTCCATAGAATATGCTTTTGCCATATCTAGAGCTGCTTGAGATCCTCCAACTTGCTCAAATGCAAATAAAACAGCTGCTTGATCAAGTAAATGTTGAATATAGGTCCATCCCTTACCAGATTCCCCAAGTAATTTTGAAGGAGTATCTTTAAATTCAACTTTAAAAAAAGCTCTCGAGGTATCGAGATTTTTCTGTGGTGTTATAGTCACTGAAACATCATTAAGATCCACTAATCTTAGATCAGTACCAGATTTTGATTTAACAACAAGAATCATTTGGGAGGCAACTCCGGCATCAGGAACGGCAATTTTGACTCCGTTGATCTTTTCTGATGTTACAGCAACACTTAAATTTGATTCCGTTGCTTGATGTGTATCTTCAGCTATGCCATAGGTTCCAACAACTTCCCCTGAGACCAATTTTGGCAACAAATCAGATTTAATCTCTTCATTGCCAAACTTTATTAGCGCCTCGGTAAAAAAATAAACAGAGGAAGAGAAGGGCACTGGAGCAAGAGATCTCCCTAGTTCTTCAGCAATAACGCAAAGTTCTAAATGACCTAAACCAAGTCCTTCATATTCTTCGGGGATTCTAATTCCTGTCCAGCCCAATTCAACAATTTTTTGCCAAAGCTCATTATCACTGTCAAGGGCATTGTCCATGACTGCTCTTGCATTTGTAAGGCCGCCTTCTTTGTCAAAGAATTTTTTAGCTTCATCTTGCAAAAATTTTTGATCGTCTGAAAAATCTAAATTCATAATATAGTTATATAGTATTAAGTTAAGGCTTATAATTTCAAGCCATATTAGAACATATAATTTAAACAATTTAATAAACTAACCTTCATTATTTATGGCTATTAAAATTTCAGCAACAAAAGGTGGCGACTCTCAAATTAATAAAAGCTCCAGCGGTTTATTTCTTGGAGTTGTATTTGTTTTGTTATTGATTGGAATTCTTGCTTTGTCTTTGTGGGTTAGCGATCTTTCTAAAGCATCTAATAATATTAACTCTAAAGTAGAATCTAGACTGTCAATATTAGAAGAGCAGCTTAAATTAGCTGATTCAACTTCCACTGAATTTTTATCTGATATTAATTCACAGCTTCAATTTCTTGATAAGGAGATAAGGAAATTATGGGATTTGAGCAATAAACGTAACAAAGTCAATATTGAAAAACTCACAAAAGATGTCAATAAACATGCCTTAGTTTTAAAAGAAATCGCAATCACTCAAACTAACGACCAAGCCAATATAAGTTCAATCACTAAGGAATCTCAAAAACTAATGACTTTAGTTAACGAGCTTTTGGAAGCAAACATAGATAATCTTGATGCTCAAAATAAAATCGCTGAGCTAAGTAAAAGTATTTTGTTACTTGAGGAGACCGTTCAAGCATTTGATGCTTATAGAAGACAGAATAATGAAATGCTTCAAGAGATGCAATTGAAAATTTCTAGCATGGAAAGCCCAACTTCTCCATAAAAATTATCTTTAGTTTTAGGTAAAAAGTTTGGGATTTTACTAAAAAACAGGTATATTTTTACTAAACATTCTTCACATTGGAGGGGGAAACCATGAAGAGACTATTAAGTTTACTTACAATTGCCGCTTTTGTAGCGACACCTGGCACAACTATGGCGCAAGATTCCGGGCTTGTGCTTGAAGAAGTTGTAGTTACAGCAACTAAAAAAGAAGAAAACGTTCAAGATATTGCTCAGACAGTAAATGCAGTTACTGGCAGCACATTGGATGATTATCAAATAAGAGATTTAAGCGAGTTAGCTCAAGTTGTATCCGGTGTTGAATTTACGCAAATTGATCCTAGAAGATCAACTATTATTATGCGTGGTCAAAAAATGGATCCCGATGGCGGAAATGATCAGCCAATTCAAGGATACATTGATGAGGTTCCTCTTCGAGCAGGAGAGATGTTCCTTCAAATGTATGATACTGAGCGTGTAGAAATTCTTAAAGGTGCTCAAGGCACACTTCAAGGAGTTGTTAGCACCGGTGGAGCGCTTCAAATATATACTCGTTCAGCAGAAGTAGGTAGTGGTGAAAGAAATGGTTATGTTAAGACTACTTGGGCTGACAACATGACTTCCATTCTAGAGGCTGCTAGTGATCTACATTTTTCCGATACTCTATCAATGAGGGTTGCTGGCGTTAGAAATAATAATGACGGCAAGGAAGTTAAAAATATTAGAACTGCAGTTAATGAAACTCACACTTATGATTCAGGCAGAATTAGCCTGACATGGGAGCCTTCAGATGAGCTATCAGTGAGATTCAAGTACCAAAATATGGAAGTTGACTCTATCTATCCTCAGCCAGTTGCAGGAAGTAATGGAACTTTTCCTTTTGATGCCTTTGCATTTGTTGCTGGTGCCTCAAATCCATTCTTCCCTCCCGTGAATGTTGATTATGCTGGCGCTGCCAATGCATGGGTTGCAACCGTTGGTCAGTTAGCTGGGCCAGCAGCTGCAGCTCAATTAGGTTTTTTACATAGACCAACTTATACAGATATACCAGCCGATGGATTAAGTCCTGAAGATGGCGTTGCATTGCATTATCAAAATCCTAGACAGAATACGAGTGCTGAAATTCACAACTTAATGATTGATTATGATATGGGTAGTCATGCTTTAGCTCTTAGATGGTCCGACTCTCAAAGTGATTCAATGGGCCTTATTGATAGAGACTATGCTGGAGCCTACACATACGGATACCCTCAAGAAGTAAGAACCAATACCGGTATTGAGGTCTTTGAAATGAGAATTTCAAATCAAGACAATGACAAGCTTGAGTATACGATTGGGTTCTTTTCAAGAGATTCAGAAACATTTACCAATGCTGATCTAGATGTTTCTATGGATAACTATGAAGTTGCTCCTAACCTATTCAAACCACTTGTTGGTTTTGATTACAAGACACCGAATCAAGCATGTTTAGCTGAAAGAGCAAGCCCCGGTTTGTTTGCAGCTAAACCAAATGTGATTACTTGCATGGGTATTCCTTTAGACAATAAGACTGAAGCGTATTTTGCAAACTTTAAATACAACATGACTGAAAAAACCTTTATTCAATTTGGTTTTAGAGAACAAGAAATGATTGGATATAGAGCTCAAAATTTATATCTTCCAGTAACGGCGCTTGTTACTGCTGCTACTGGTGGAGGAATGACAATTCCAAGAATTCCAATCAATCTACAAAACTCCTCAAATGATTCGACAACTGGAAGCTTTAAGATCGGTCATTACCTTAATGACGATGTCCTGCTTTATGTTTCTACTGAAAGTGGTTTTAGGAGCCCAGGAGCTACTATTTCACCAGTAGCAATTAACCCTGCCTTAATTACTTTTGAAGAAGAAGAAAGTGATATGACTGAGCTTGGCATGAAGGGTACTTTCATGAATGGAAGGCTTAGATTGAACGCTGCTTATTATGATTATACATTTGATGGATATCAAACTAAGTGGGATAACATCTCAGCTAGAGTTTATAGCGCTGCTGGTCCGGGTCTTGTTCAACAAGTTCAGGGTGGTGTTTTTAATAATAATGATGCATCAATTTCAGGGATTGATTTTGAATATGCTTATGTTGTTAATGCTGACCTTACTTTAGGTGGAAGTTTTACTTCTACAGATAGTGAGTATGATGCAGGATCCATAGGATATGCAAATGATCCTTCTTATTCTGGCATGTTAGCTGCAACAAGAGATGTGAGCGGTCAAAGAGTTAATGATGATGCCGAATCATCTCTTACTTTTTACTTAGACCATACTGTGCCTGCATATTGGGGTGGTGAGAGATATACAAGATATAATCTTAGTTGGAGAGATGAGCGAACAAGTGCAATCAATCCAGATTTAAAAATCAAAGCTCTATATCTAGCAAATATTATTGTTGGATGGAGATCAACTGATGGTGCTTGGGATGCAAGCTTATTTGTAAAGAACATAACAGATGACGTTGATCTTTCTCATATTCAAGCTTATTACTCAGATTATCACTTGCCTGGTGGCGGAAGTTTACCATCTAAGTTTTATGCTGCTAACACCAACATGGGAAGACAGATAGGAGCTCAAATAGTATATAACTTCTAAGTAGTTGGTCTAATATGACTATCAAAAACGGCAACTTATGTTGCCGTTTTTTTTGAAAATAAATTATATGCAAAAAATATTTTTATTCTTCGCTTTAAGCTCTAATTTTTTATTTTCAAATGAAAGTCAGGTTTATGTAAATGAAGATAGGGAGCCTTGCGCAGTTTATGTTCAAAATAAAATGCCATTATTTGGAGATTTGCATGTTCACACGGCTCTATCACTTGATGCTAACACTCAAGGAACATTAAATACCCCAGATGATGCATATAGATATGCAAAGGGACAACCACTTTATTTGCAGCCCTATAATGAAGATAAAACAAGCTCAAGAAGTTCAAAATTAAATAGAGCATTAGATTTTGCAGCTGTAACCGATCATGCAGAACTTCTTGGGGAGGTTAGATTGTGTTTGGATCCTCAAAGTAGAAAGTACTATGGTTTTCAATGCAGAACCTATAGGAGCTTTCCAAAGCTGTCATATTTTTTTATGAATGCAAAAGCAAGCATGCGCAAGCCTTTAGGAATGTGTGGAGATTCAAGAGAAATATGTTTAGATGCTGCTAAGAAACCATGGCAAGAGATTATTCAGGCAGCAGAAGATCATTATGATAGGACTGAATCTTGTGCTTTTACAACCTTTGTGGGTTATGAGTGGACTGGTGCAGCATACTCAGGAAATAATCTGCATAGAAATATCATATTTGAGACTTCAAATATCCCTTATCAGCCAATAAGTTTTTATGAAGCACCCACCCCAAGCGAGTTATGGAAGAAGCTAGATCTAGAATGCTCGAATGATTGTAATTACGTGGTGATCCCTCACAACTCAAACCTCAGTAATGGGTTTATGTTTGAAAAACCAAATCAAGATGAAATCTATCTGCAGAATATCAAAGAGCCTTTGGTTGAAATTTTCCAACACAAGGGAAGCTCTGAATGTGCAATCAATTCAAATGATCCTTTATGTAGTTTTGAGCAATTACCTTACAAAGATTTTAAATCAAAATTCAGCAAGGATTTTTCGTCCCCTCCAAAATCTAGCTTTGTTCGCGATGCATTAAATCAAGGGCTGATGATTAAGGCGCAGGAAGGAATTAATCCCTTCAAGTTAGGTTTTATTGGTAGCACGGATACGCACTTGGGGACGCCTGGGTTAGTTGATGAAAATGTTTTTCCAGGTCACGGTGGGGCTGGCAAATCCTTTAGAACTTCTATTCCCGAAGGTCTCCCAGATGATATTGAATTTAACCCAGGTGGTCTAGCAGTTGTTTGGGCTGAAGAAAATAGTCGAACTTCTATTTTTAATGCACTTAAGCGTAAGGAGGTATATGGAACCTCAGGTCCAAGATTCTTGGTTAGATTTTTTTTAGGAGAGAGCTTAGATGTAGATCTTTGTAGTCAACCAGAGGCAATTTCACGTGCTTATAAAACTGGCGTTCCAATGGGTGGCACGTCTCAAGCTGATCTTATAAACAGAGCTCGACTATTTATTTCTGCTTCAGCAGATTCATCTTTGAAAGATCAATACATTGAAAAATTACAGGTAGTAAAAGGCGCAATTGTTGATGGTGAAGTTGTCACCACAGTTCATGACATCATGACCCATGAAACAGCTGACCTTGACTTAAATTCTTGCGAGGTAATTGGTAATGGAGTTCGATCAATGTGCGCTGTGTGGGATGATCCTAACTTTTTTAAAGGCGATGAAGCTTATTACTATGTAAGAGTTATCGCAAATAAATCTTGCCGTTGGTCGCATGATATGTGTTTAAAAAATTCTGAGTACTGCGAAGATAGTAATTTAAATATCCCAAAGTTTATTCAAGAAAGAGCTTGGACATCACCCATATGGCTTGAAAACTCGTTGGATATTTGACATGGGCTAAAGATTTATGTTCCATTAGATTATGAATAAATTAGCACTTCAATTATTTTTAGTCTTAGCTTTTATACCTATAGCTATATTGATTAGCTCAATAATTATTACTTTAGCTCCTCTATATTGTTGGGGTCTCGCAATTAACGCTTATCGTTTTGGAAACACCAAAGAGTTATATTTCTGGTTAGCAATGGGAGTTGTGGCCTTTTTCTTGGCATTATTTGTTCTAGGAGTTTTATAAGTGTTAAAAGCATGCATTCTTTTTTCAGCTGCTTGCTTGTTTGCAATCGGTTGTTATGTAATGTTTAAGCCTGACTTAAGTCATTTAGGCTTTATTCCTGTGGTTGCAACCAATGCGGAAACTGCATCTGAATTTAGATCCCTATTTGCAGGCTCCTTCATAGCCTATGGCTATCTTTTGGTTCGTTTTACATTTTCTTTTACTTCAATCTCTATTGCGCAAACCATTGCATACATTATGAGCTTCATTGCTTTTGGAAGACTTGTAAGCTTCTATTACGAAGGCATCAATTTATTTGGTTTATTTGTATTTTTTGGTGAAGTATTTTTAGTGATAGTTTTACTAATAGCTCATCGTAAAAGAAAAAATGAAATCCCTTATTTTTAGTTTTTATTGTTTATTGAAAACTTCTTAACATTTACCAATTCTGTAATATAATTCTTTTTCTTTCTGGGGATGTGGTGGAACTGGTAGACACGCTTGGCTTAGAACCAAGTGCCGAAAGGTGTGGGGGTTCGACTCCCTCCATCCCTACCAACTAATGTATATTTACCTAACCTTTGATATATTAGTTCTATAAAAAGATTAGTTATACCACTGCTGAAGAGAAATAAAATATTGTAAAGGGTGATGTAAATATGAAAGATTATGATTTTATTATTTTAGGTGCTGGTTCAGCTGGTTGTGTCTTGGCTAACAGGCTTAGTGCAGATCCAAATATATCAGTATGTTTGATCGAAGCCGGTTCAAAGGATAATGATCCAAGGTTGCATGTGCCTATTGGCTTTGCTTTTGGGATGACACAAAGTAAGTATAGTTGGTCTTATGACACGGTTCCACAACAAGAATTTGAAAAAGTTACAGTAACTGAACCAGAATCAGTGGTAGTAGATTCTGCAGGAGGTACTCATAAAATGGCAACTGAAAGTCAAGAACATAGAAAAGGCTTCCAACCTAGAGGAAAAACCTTAGGAGGTTCAAGTTCAATTAATGCAATGTTATATGTGAGAGGCCATCGTTGGGATTATAATCACTGGTCTGAGCTTGGTAATGAGGGATGGTCATACGATGAAGTATTGCCATATTTTAAAAAAGCAGAGCACAATGAGATTCACAACAATGAATATCATGGTCAAAATGGTCCGTTAAACGTTTGCGATATTGCTCATCAGCCTGAATCATGCAAATCTTTTGTTGATGCTGGATCGAAGTTATTTAACTTCAATGAAGATTTTAATGGGGCCGAGCAAGAAGGCTTTGGTTATTATCAAACAACTCAAATTAATGGTAAAAGGTGCAGTGCAGCTAAAGCCTACTTAGTCCCTGCTCTAGATAGAGATAATCTTACAGTAATGACTGATACCCAAGTAAACAAAATTCTGATTGATGGGAGTCATGCAAAAGGTGTTGAATGTATTGATAGTGATAATAATTCCTTTACATTAAATGCTTCAAAGGAAGTTATCCTCTCCTCAGGAGCATTTGGATCTCCTCAAATACTTTTAAGATCAGGTGTGGGGCCAGCTAATGAAATTACCAAGCATGGTATTGATCATCTTGTAGACCTTCCAGGTGTTGGAAAAAATCTTCAAGATCACATTGATTACATTACAGTCCATAAGTACAACTCAATGAAATTGATTGGTTTTAGTTTAAAAAATATATTTTTTAAATATCCCTATGAGATCTTAAAATATCTTTTTACGAAAACTGGTCTTTTTACTTCTACCATTGCAGAGGCCGGAGCTTTTGTTAAAACAAACAATGATTTAGAAATACCAAATATTCAATTTCATTATGCGCCGGCAATGATTGTTGATCACGGCAGAACGCTTCTTTGGGGAACAGGAATGAGCTGTCATTCATGTTTGTTAAGACCTAAGTCTCTTGGTGAGGTCACTCTTGCATCCGCGGATCCATTTGCGGACCCTTTAATCGACCCAAAATTTTTGAGTCATCCCGATGATATGAAAGATATGGTTGAGGGATATAAAATAATGATGAAAGTTCTTGGCAGCGAGCCATTTAGCAAATATATTTCTGAACATACTCAAAGACCCATTGATATAAATGATGATTCTGATATTGAACAAGCCATGCGTGAGGGAGCTGATACTGTTTATCATCCAGTGGGTACATGCAAAATGGGACATGATGACATGTCTGTGGTTGATAGTATGCTCAAAGTACATAAAGTCAAAGGCTTAAGAGTGGTAGATGCATCAATCATGCCAACAATTGTTGGTGGTAATACGAATGCTCCAACCATCATGATTGGAGAAAAAGCATCTGATATGATTCTTAAGGATTGGAATATCCTTCAATCTGCTTAAAACTTCCAAAAACCACTTAATATCGCTGGTTATCCTAGATGGTCTATAATGATTCATGGATAATAAATACGATATAGCCAAAGATTGGCTCCCAAGATACACAGGCATGCCAGTAGATGACTTCGGGGATTACATTCTTCTTACTAATTTTCAAGACTATGTTGAGCAGTTTGCTGAAAGGTTTAAGTGCAATATTCAAGGTGAAAATAGACCTATGTCTTCAAGTACAAATAATGCCGGACTCAGTATTATTAATTTTGGTATAGGCTCACCAAATGCAGCAACGATTATGGATCTTTTAGTAGCAAGAAAACCAAAGGGGGTATTGTTTCTTGGAAAATGCGGAGGGTTAAAAGATTCATCTGAAATTGGAAACCTTATTTTACCAATAGCCGCCATAAGAGGAGATGGAACTTCTAATGATTATTTTCCTCCCGAGGTGCCTGCTCTACCTTCATTTAAATTACATAAATTTGTCTCCGACAAAATTTTAGATGCTGGAACAGACTATCGAACAGGCGTAATCTATACCACCAATAGAAGGGTCTGGGAGCATGACAAAACTTTCTTAAAAAAATTAAAAAAGACAACTGCCATTGGTATTGATATGGAAGTTGCCACTATTTTTATAGTCGGTCATTACAATGAAATCCCTCGAGGAGCCTTGCTTTTAGTTTCAGATGTTCCTGTCACACCCGATGGGGTAAAGACAGAAAAATCTGATCAAGCTGTTACATCTAGATGGGCAAAACAACATCTAGAGATAGGTATTCATGCCATGACGGATTTAAAAAATAGCAGAGATAAGATTAAACATTTTCGTTACTAATTAAGTTTCAATAATAAATTCTTGAAAGTAGTCAAAAATATCTTGAGTCGATAGCTCTCTTGCCTTTCGCATGACATCATTTGCATGTAAATTTATATTTTCACCCATTCTATTCATTATAAATACTCTTGGAATTCCATCCTGAATGCCTTGATCAAAAAGATTAAATAGCTCAGTATTCATTTCATAGTCACCAACATCTACATGGAGAATTTTTGAGCGATTTTCAAGAAAAGTCTTTACAGTAGGCAGTTGCATTACTCCTTCCAATAATTTGGCATCTGGACACCAATTGGCTCCAAAAATAACAATAGGTTGTTTATCTTCATGGATTGTTATTTCAATAAATTTATTTAATTCATTTTCAGTAATCTGAACGCCAGAGTATGGCTCAGGATGAGGAATATCTGGACATTCGTTTAAGTCTAAAATTAAATTCATATTTTTTATACTTTGCAAATATTTAAACTTTGAATATTTTAAGTGTATCCTATTAGTTTAATGGGTAAATTAATCAATGTTCTTTTATTGATAGTTGCAATATATTTAGCAGCTAGATCAATAATCGGTATTTTTTTTTACGATCAATTACCTATTCCGTTTATCATCACAGAATTTAATTTAGATCAGATAAATGAATATCGAGCTCGGGTGCTACTTCCTGGCTTTTTTATTACATTAATATATTTTATTTTTAGATTTTTTTCCGGTAAAAACCCCACATCAGTTATGTGGCCAATATATGTTTCAACTATTTCCTTGGTAATTACTCACATCATTGGATTCATAGTATTTCTACCTTTTACAAAGGATACAATTATAATGTTCCTGCTTACTTTATTGATTTGCTTGATTGCTAGAATCGGTCATAACAAAAGAAAAAACGAAATTTTTTAGGGATTAATATGATTTGGATTATTAGAGTATTTTTACTCATTTATGCAGTTTTATATTTTGGAATAGGTGCATGGGCAATAATTGATCCAGTGAAAGATGCTCTTGATCTTAGCTATCAGATTCCTTCATTTATGGATGCTATTGGTTTAAAGGTTTCGGGAGTGATAGGTTACTCAGAGGTGGCAGGTTTGTATGGCGGCATCAATATGATTATTGGCCTATTGTGCCTTTTAGGTCTTTTTAGTAGGGGTATTGCAACATATGCTTTATCGCTTCTTGCGTTCCTAACCTTTAGTATTGCGCTTGGTAGATATCTTTTTGCATTAATTCCTTCAACTCCTACTTTTTATAACACATTCTTTATTTTTGAAGTCGTTACTTTTTTCTTGTCGTTATTTTTTTTCTTGTATATGAAGTTTCTATACAATCCCAGAAAGAATGGCGATGTAGAGAAGGTAGCTGCTGACTAAAATTATCCCTGCGACCAGATACAAACTTCTTTTAAATTTTAATTTGGTTAATGAAACGGTCAACAAAATAAAAGCTATACTTAAGATTACAAGGATACTGAAATCTCTCACCATCACAATTGGACTTAGTTGAACAGATCCAAAAAATCCAATAATTGGTATAACCAATACTAAATTAAGAACATTAGATCCAATAATATTTCCAACTACCATCTGATGTTTGCCTTTATTTAGAGCTGCAACTGTAGCAGCCAATTCAGGTAAGCTGGTGCCTAGAGCAATAATAGTTAGGCCTATAACTAACTCTGATATACCTAATAACATAGCGGTACTCTCTGCATAGATAATTGAAATATTTGCACCAGCTATTAAACCTACAAGTCCAACCATTGATAGAAATAAACTTTTTGTAAATTCAGATATTTCAGAGTCTTCCTCATCTGGTACACCATCTGTTTTAAAGAGGATATACATAAATAACATCAACAAACCGACAAAACCCATGCTTTCGTTAAAAGAAATAGCTCCATCTGCAAGGGTTAAACCAAGCAATAAAACGGTTAAACCGAAAGGCAATAAATTCAATAAATCATTTTTTGAAGCAACATTAAAATACAGGCATGAGACACCAAAAATTAGAGCAATATTTGAAATGTTTGAGCCAATAGCTGTGCCAAGAGCAATATCTTCATTTCCATTCAAGACAGCAGATATCCCAACAAATACCTCGGGTGCTGAGGTTCCAGCTGCAATGAGAGTTAGCCCAATAACTAGTTCACCCACACCTAAGTGTTTGGCTATTACTGATGCATGGTCAACAAATTTATTTGCTCCCCAAACAAGAATTGTAATCCCAGATAGCAGCAGAATGATATTTGAAGTTAATTCCATGGCATTATTCTAAAGGTAATGCTATTGAATTCATAATGATTTCAAGAGAACATAAGTATTTACTAAATTGTGTAAAGGATAAGTATGAAAATTGAAGATCTGTTTAATGTTTCGGGAAAAGTAGCAATTGTTACAGGTGGTTCTAGAGGAATAGGTGAGATGATAGCTGCAGGCTTTTTAGCTAATGGTGTCAAGGTCTATATTACAGCTAGAAAAGAGGCTGCTTTAATTGAAAAAGCCAAAGAATTATCTGAGATGTATAAGGGAGATTGTATTCCTGTACCCTGTGACTTGAGCACCATGGATGGAATGAATAACTTTGTTGAATTTATTCAATCAAAAGAGGAGCATATTGATTTTCTAATTAATAATGCAGGCGCTTCATGGGGAGAGCCTTATGCAGAATATTCAGAAAAGGGATGGGACAAGGTCATGGATTTAAATGTAAAAAGTATCTTTTATCTAACTCAAAAGCTTACTCCAATGCTCAGTGCAAATTCATCATTGGAAGATCCATCTAGAGTGGTAAATATTGGGTCGGTCGATGGTATGAATGTTCCCGTAATAGAAGCCTATGCATATGGAACCTCTAAGGCTGCGGTTCATCACTTAACAAGGATTTTAGCTAAAAGACTTGTTGGAGATAATATTTTGGTTAATGCGATTGCGCCTGGCCCATATGAATCCATGATGTTGGGGGCTGCTGTCAATCATGATTATTCATATATAGAATCAAGGAATCCTCGAAAAAGAATTGGCTCTCCTGAGGACATAGCTGGGTTAGCAATATTCTTGTGCTCAAGAGCTGGCGCATACACCGTTGGGGCTACTATTCCCTCCGATGGCGGTTTGGTAGGTACTGCAGGACATGATTTAAGTTAATCATGAGCTTGTATGAAAAATATTTTTTACCAAAATTACTTGATTGTTGTTGTGGTATGGAGGGCTTTCAAAAAAAGAGAGCTCAAATTATTCCTAGAGTCCACGGGAGAGTTCTAGAAATTGGGATTGGATCAGGCTTAAATTTTGATTTTTATAATTTTGATAAGGTGACTGAGGTAATTGGGGTAGATCCTGCCGTAAGCTCCTTGGCTATTGCTAAATCTAGAGCTAAAGATCTTAATTCCAAAATTTCTTTTATAGAGACTAGTGCTGAGTCAATTGATCTTGAGTCATCTTCATTTGATAGTGCTGTGATTGGATATAGCCTTTGCACTATACCTAAGCCTATGGAAGCTCTAACTGAAGCTTATAGACTCCTAAAGCCAAGCGGTTCATTATTTTTTATGGAGCATGGCTTAGCCCCAGAACCTAAGATCCAAAAATGGCAACATCGAATTACACCGGTTTGGAAAAAAATTTCTGGTGGCTGTAATTTAAATAGAAACATTGAGGAACTGATTCTTTCTGGTGGCTTTGAATTTAAAGAATTAAAAAAGAAATATATTAAAGGGCCAAAGATAGCCTCATATTTGTATTATGGAGAAGCGCCAAAAGCTAAATCGAGCTAACTTCCTCAAAAGATTCACGTATGAGATTTCTCATCCAAATATGAGACCCATCATTATCATCGCTTTTGTGCCAAATTAAATATTGTTCAAGAGGAGGGACATGTATAGGTATTTCAAGATAGCTTAGACCATGCTTTTTTGCGAAGGTCTCTGAGCAGAGTAAGCATAGGTCTGTCGACCTCACTATCTCCGGAGTCACTTGATAATGTTGCGATCGAAGCGCAATTTCTGGTTGCAATTGCATTTTTTGCATCTCCATCTCAACAACAGATGCGCCTCTTTTTCTATTCGAAATATTTATATATTTAAGCTTTAGCATCTCATCCAAAGTCATTTCTGAGATTTTAGATACAGGGTGATTTGCTCGGTGTGCTACAACAAATTGATCGGTAAAAACTTTCATAGAATTTGTATCTTTAGAATTAGGGATAAAGGGGTCCACAGCAAAACTTAATTCGTTTGTTGCCAAAGCATGAGGGACCTGGTCTCTGGCAGAATAGTAGCTCTCTAGCTTAATATTTGGAGCTTGCTTTTCCATTTTGCCAATTAGGATGGCAAGGATGCGACCTTCATTGATATCACCCAGAGAAATTCTAAAAGTTTTTTGACTGGTTGCTGGATTAAACTCATCAGGTTCATTTACACTCTTTTGCATTAGTTGAAGAGCATTTTGTATATCTTTAATAATATTTTCTGTTTTTTGAGTTGGTACCATGCCAGAACCAGTCCTAACGAAGAGCTCATCGTCAAATTTTTCTCTTAATCTAGAAAGAGCATTGGAAACAGCTGGCTGAGTGATGCCAACAACTTCTGCTGCTTTGGTAAGACTGCCTTCAGTATAAATCGAGTTCATTATGACAAATAGATTTAAATCAAAAGAACTTATTTTCATTTTTGTATTACCCTATAGCTTTGCATGATGCTTGCAGTTATCATTGGTGTTATTGATTTGAATACTAATAATAAAGTTATTTTATAACATTCACAATACTTATATTATAAATAACATCCGTTAATAAGAGGAAAACAATGAGAGATTTAAGGCCAGAGGTTCAGACTTTTCTAGATAGAGTGCAAAAATTCATAGATGCTGAAATTAGACCCAATGAGGCTACTTATGCCCAACAAGTAGAAGAGGGTGGTCGATGGTGCGTGCCTCCAATAATGGAAGAGATGAAAGCCAAGGCAAAAGCTGAAGGCCTTTGGAATTTTTTCTTGCCTGGTTATGAGGGAGAGTTCGGAACCGGATTAAGTAATTTTGAGTACTCTCACTTAGCAGAAAAAATGGGTGCAGTTGGAATCGCATCTGAGGTTTTTAATTGTTCCGCTCCTGATACTGGCAACATGGAAGTTCTCGAGAGATATGGTTCTGAAGAACAAAAAGAAACTTGGTTAAAACCTCTTTTAGCTGGAGAAATTAGATCTGCATTTGGAATGACAGAGCCTGGCGTCGCTTCTTCAGACGCAACTAACATGGCCGCCACTGCAGTTCTTGAAGGCGATGAATATGTTATTAATGGCGAAAAATGGTGGACTTCAGGCGCTGGTGACCCTCGTTGCAAAATTATTGTCTTTATGTGTGTGACCGATCAAGACCCTGATTCTCCAAGGCACAAAAGACATTCTCAAATCCTTGTGCCAATGGATTCAGAAGGTATTGAGGTAAGAAAAATGATGGAAGTCTTTGGTTGGGATGATGCTCCGCATGGACACGCCCACCTCAAATTTACAAATGTAAGAGTTCCTAAAAGCAATATGATTCTTGGCGAGGGGAGAGGTTTTGAAATTGCTCAGGGTCGTCTTGGGCCAGGTAGAATTCATCATTGTATGAGAGCTGTTGGCTTGGGCGAACGAGCCTTGCAAATGATGTGTGAAAGATCTCAAAGCAGAGTTGCTTTTGGTAAACCTTTATCTCAACTAGGAGGTAATATGGATATTATTGCCAATTCAAGAATTGAACTTAACATGGCAAGACTCTTAACGTTACAAGCAGCTCATATGATGGATACTGTAGGCAATAAAGTTGCTGCAAGCGAGATTGCTCAAATAAAAGTAATTGTTCCTAATATCGTTTGCGATGTAATTGATCGAGCCATCCAGATGCATGGCGGTGCTGGAGTATCTCAAGTTTTTCCACTGGCAAGAATGTACGCTGGAATGAGAACTTTGCGTCTTGCTGATGGACCAGATGAGGTGCATAGAAGATCAGTTGCAAGATATGAGCTTGGAAAGTACTCTGAATATGATAAATCAAAAGTAGAGTCATCCAATGTCAGCAGATCTTAATAAAGTTGAGCAACAACTTAATTTTTTATGACACAGAAACAACTGGTTTAATTAAAGATTTTGCTCAAATACTCCAATGTGGATCTATTCAAGCAAATCGCAATTTAGACATTCAAGATGAGCAAGATCTAGGCTGCGCTCCGCTGCCATGGTCAATTCCTCACCCAATGGCAATGGTTACAAATAAGAAAACTCATCTTTTTCATTCCAATGTGTCTCATTATGAAATGATGCGAGATCTTAATCGTCAATGGCGCCAATGGACAATTGATGAGCCTGGAGTCTTTATTACATTTAATGGCATGGCCTACGATGAGGAGTTGGTAAGACGACAATTTTATTGGAATTTATTCGAGTCATATCTTACAAATACCAATGGGAATAGCCGACTAGATATTTTATTGATGATGAATAATGTTGCTGCGTTCTCTCCCGATATACTAAATATTCCTCTTTATGATGGCGGGCCTGCAATTAGTTTAAAGCAGGCAGACTTAGCTGAAGCTAATGGTATTGAAATCGGTGATGCTCATGATGCAATCGCTGATTGTAAATTGATGATCTCTTTGCTAAAAATTATCAATGGTAAAAAGCCAGAGTTGTTAGATTTCTTTCTCAGCATTTCTTCTAAAGCAGGCGTTCAAGAAGCTGTCCAAAAGCAAGGCTTTTTAGGTCTAGGGGAAGTCTTTAGACGAGAAGTTTTTAGGTATCCTGTTGTTCCTTGTGGCAGCAAAGCACCCAACGACTTAATGTTTTTTGATTTAAGTTTTGAACCTGAAGAAGTTTTTGATCTTGATACACAAGAAATTTATTCCATGGTTCAAAAACCTGGAAAATCAGGCCCTTTTAAAAAATATGGGATTAATAAAACAATACCTATATGCCCTAGCTCAATGATTGAGGACAAAAATGCCTTTGATATAGATTTTGCAGTCTTGGAGAATAGGGCGAAGCAGGTTAGAGAAAACATAGATTTTCAATTATTGGTCAGCCAAGCCATGGCAGACAAAATCAATAATTGGAACAATGAATACGATCATATCGAGCAAATGATTTATGCTGGTGGCTTTCCATCAAAAGAAGATAAAGATCTCATGGCAGACTTTCATCGGATAGATTCTGCAGAAGAGAGAATAAAAATTTGTCGCAACATTGCTGATGATCGTCATAGGTTATTTGCTGAAAGATTAATCTGTCAGTTTTATCCACAAGCAGCTCCAGAGGATATGATGAGCCGATATCAACTACTCATTACCCAACGTTTAAATGAGGAAGGTCCCTGGGGCTCAATGAGCAAGGTGATGACTGAACTCGATAAACTATTGGATAAAGATAATTCTCCAGAAACTCAAGGCATTCTTGAGGATACTAAAGAGTTTTTAACTCAAAGATCCATATCAATAGACTAAATTATAAGCATTTTTAATTTAAATAAAAACATAGATTTTTTTGATTTTCGAAATGACAATTTATCATTTATATGTATACTAATAGGTTCGTTCTTAATAATAAAAATATGAAGAAATGCAACTAAGTCAAACAGTAAGTCAAACAAATAATCAACCTAGCCTTAGATCAGCGCATACATGCAAGATTGGAAAATTATTTAAAGAACGAAGACAAATACTTGCTTTATCAGAATCTGAAGTTGCCTCTGAAATATTTGTAAATATAAATTACATCAAGGGTATAGAGCAGGGAGATTATTCAATTTTTCCAGCTAGAATTTTTGCACTTCAGTATTTCAAAAAATATGCTAATTTTCTAAACTTAAAATTAGATTTTTTTGATATATACAATTCTCAATAAAACCCATATCTCTATTTTTTAAAATAGAAAAAATTGCATTTGCTAATGAACCGCAGACTTATTTTATTAATTGTCTAGCTGTATAATATTTCGAGATTTTAGACCCGTAGCTCAGTCTTGGTTAGAGCGTCGCATTGACATTGCGAAGGTCGATGGTTCGAGTCCATTCGGGTCTACCAACTTTTGAAGTTTAACTTTATGTTGCATGCTCATTAGCATTAAATAAAATAAATTTAGTCTATGATAAATACAAATACATATTTTCATAATTTTGAGTCAATTGATGATGCAAAAAAATCTATTCTTTTTATTGCAGGCGCTGGCATGGATCATCGATTAGTCAGAGCTATTCGACTATCTGATTCTGAGTATAACAAGCCCTTGATCATTGACCTTCCCGGTCATGGCAAATCAAAGGGGTCCTCAAGCAATAGTATTGAATCTTATAGTCAATTTTTAATGAATGCTTTGGCAAACTATGATTTTAAAGATTTATCTCTATGTGGACATAGCATGGGCGGATTAGTTGCCTTAGATATGGTGGTGAATCATAACCTTGCAGTCAAACAGCTTATTCTAGTAAATAGCATCTATCCCACAAGGGTTGCCGACGTCTTACTTGCTAAGGCTCAAGCAGGAAATGGTGATGCTGCAAACTTTATTATTAACTATGGTCTTTACAGAAGACTTCTTGGTATGAGGAATGCTTTCTCTGAGGCAGATGATCTGGTGATGCTAGACGATTTACATGCATGCAATAACTTTGAGATTGATTTAAATAATATAAAAAACATAGAAAGTCCCATTTCAATAATCCTAGGTAGCAAAGATAAGTTAGTTGATTTGAAAGCTGTAGAACATTTTACGGATGTTGTGCCCAGTCATACTTATACAATGGATGAAGTTGGACATTTCTCATTTTTTGAAGATCCTGTGGAATTAAGTAGATTAATTTCAAAGATTGTTTAAGCATCAAGTCCAAACAAATAAAATCATTGGAATTGAGATAGCCACAATTACAAATTCAAGCGGAAGCCCAAGACGCCAATAATCTCCAAATTTATAATTTCCTGGTGCCATGACCAAGGTATTGCACTGATGCCCGATAGGAGATAGGAAGGCGCAGCTAGCTCCCACTGCAACTGCCATTAGAAAGGGCTCAACTGGCTGGCCTACCTGAAAAGCAAGATTAGCTGCAATAGGCGCCATGATAACCGCAGTGGCTGCGTTATTTACGATATCTGAAACGAACATTGTGATAACCAAAACCATTAAAATCAACCATGGTAAAGCTAGGCCATCTGTACTAGCAAATATGAAGTTAGCTATATTTAAAGAGATTCCAGATGTTTCAAGCGCTTGGCCGACAGGGATCATGGCTGCAAGCATAACTACTACAGGCCATTCTATATTTCTATATAAGTTTCCATTTAAAACTTTGATAGAAATAAAAGCGATAACGCACAATAAAAATGCAACCACTATATCCATTACATTGAATGCAGTAAGCCCTATTGCAAGACTGAAGAAAATTAAACTTTTTATAAGTCGACTTCTACTAGGGATAGTCTGCAGATCTCTTTCCATAAGAGGCATTAAGCCTAAATGCTTAATTCTCTCTTTGACCCCTTCATCGTCAATCGTCCTGACGCCGAGAAGCAAGACATCACCAACCTTAAAAGCTTCTCTAGCAAGTCTAGTTCTAAATCTTGCGCCTTGCCTCCACAATCCAAGTAATGCTAAATCATCTGATGCAAGCCTTTTAAGGAATTCATGTTTTCTTCCGATTAACCTAGAGCCTGCTGAAACCATAACCTCAATCTCTGCTAAATCAGATTCTTTTACAGTCACAAGATCATCTGCAATCTCAAAACCAAGAGCTTCTTGAATAGTAGAAATATCGTCCGGCGATGTTTTAATGACAAGGATTTGTCCGGGTTGGATTTTTTTGCTCATCGATACCCTTGAAACACCTCCATTTTCATTTACCAATCCAAGTACCTCAGTTTCAGGACCTGAAATTTTTTTAATTTCAGACAGTCTCATTCCTATGGCTTTACTTTCTTCTTTTACAGTAACCTCAAATAGATAGTTTTTTAAATCTATGAGCCTAGTTGCATCATTTGTATTTTCACGAATTTTCACAAACCTAAAACCTATCAATGCAATAAATAAAACACCTAGGATGCTTACTGCAAGTCCAACAAGTGAATAGTCAAAGAAATTAAATGCAACACCTGTATATTCTTGCCTATATTGAGCAATAATAATATTTGGAGGAGTTCCTATTACAGTATTCATTCCGCCCAGAATACTTGCAAAAGCTAAAGGCATAAGAAATTTTGAAGGATTCCATTCCATTTTTTGACACAACGATAATGTAATCGGTAGCAATAAAGCCATGGCTCCAATATTGTTCATAAATGAAGACAAGAATGCAGCAACAACCATTATGATAATAAGATATTGATTTTCGCTAAGGGTCAAACGAGAAATTAAGTTTCCAGCCAAACTGACCATGCCAGCTTCTTGTAAACCGCGACTGATTAAGAGAACCAAAGCAACTGTTATCACAGCAGGGTGCCCAAATCCTGAAAAGGCACTTTCAGCAGGAACAACCCCGAATAGAACTAATGCGGCCAAGCAAATCAGAGTCACCGCATCATAGCGCCATTTACCCCAAATAAGAAGGCACATAAGAACAACTAACGTGCTTGCAAGGATTGTTTGATCAGACATGCCTATTTATTATCCTAGAATTAATTCCTAACAAAGTTCATCCTACCAAATAAATGCAATATTTCATTAATATCTTTGCAAGAGTTAATCTTTTCATATCTCAGACTCAAGCTATAATCATTAAATGAAAAATACTTTAGGTTTTCTTAATAAGTTCTTTGGAGCTGTCATTGTTCTTAATATCTTTCATCAAATTGTATCTAGTGCAGGATATTTGAGTATAGACGTAGCATTAATTCAATTTCTTTATCAGGCATCAATTGTAATTTTTGGAATAGAATTTTTATTAAGAGTTTTTGTTGAGCGTAAACTTTCTTTTTTAATATCCATTGATGGATTGGTCTTAGTTAATCAAGTATTTTTTCCTTTTTATGATTTAAGAATTCTGAGATTATTTAGATTGTTTGATATTTTTAGTCAATCTAGATTTTTGTTGCCAACAAACACACTTATTAAAACAATTATTAAGCAAAGGAATGCTTTGCTTGGGTCTCAGATAATGGTGATCTCTATTTTATTGGTCGTTTCAACATTTATATATTTTTTAGAATCTTCTATTCAGCCAGATGTTTTTGGCAGTATTCCTTCGACCATGTGGTGGGGGATCGCTACTTTAACAACAGTTGGTTATGGAGACGTGGTCCCCATGACAGATTTAGGAAAATTATTGGCAAGCTTTACCATGTTAGTTGGAATAGGGATGTTCGCTCTACCTGCTGCTATTCTGGCATCAGCTTATTATGAAGAAATTCAAAAAAAGAATTTTTTAGTTAGTTTCGAAGCGATTGCTTCTGTTCCCCTATTTCAAGAACTTCCCATTGGCGCAGTTGGTAAAATCAATGAAAAACTTCAGGTAGTTTTAGTCAGTGAGCATGAGACTATTTTCTCTAAAGGTGATGAAGCTGACTCTATGTTTATTATTGAATATGGAAAAGTCAAAGTTGAAATAAAAGAGCCTGTGTATTTAGTATCAGGCGACTATTTTGGAGAAATGGGTTTGCTGGGGAATGCGCCTAGAAACGCAACAATTTCAGCAGCCGATGATACAAAATTGCTTGAATTAACCAAATCAGACTTAGCAGAGCTTTCTGAAGAGCATCCAGGATTATTTAAAGAATTAGAATTAAGCGCCTCTTCGAGATCCCAAAACTAGACGTCACCATCGCCTGCATCAGGCGCAGAGGCATGGGATATATCTTCTGATTTTAAACCCTCAGTTGAATAATCAGCACTATCTACTGGGCTTGAATCTTCTAAATAAACTGAGGTTGAAGGATAAGCAAACTCAGAACCGTTACTACGAATTATTTTAATTATTTCAAAAATAAGATTTTGTTTAATTTTAGAGAAATCAGTTAATCCAACAGGATCTGTATAACATAAAACCCTTATATCTATTGAGCTTGAACCTAACTCTGCAGTTCTTGCAAATGATTCTTGCTCAGGATTTTCTGTAAAATCATCTGATGATGCGATGAAAGCAGTAATTTCATCACAAATTTTTGCTAGCTGTTCTTGTGTGGTCGAATAAATTAAATTTAAATGCCAACTAATTCTTCTATATACCATATTGCCATGATTTATTACCTTGACGTCTGAAAGGTCTTTATTTGGAACCAGCATGGGAGCTGTATCAAACATTCTGACAAGGGTGGATCTGAAGCCGATATCTTCAACCATACCATGCAACGAGCCTGGAACTTCAATTCTATCTCCTGGCTGGAATCTATTTTCTCCAATAATTAACAGTCCAGAAATTAGGTTTTTAAATAAGTCTTGGGCTCCAAGAGCAACAGCTACAGAGAACAATCCAAGGCCAGCAACCAATGGCCCAATCTGGATACCAAAGATATCTAAGATGATTCCAAGACCGATGATCCAAATGATTATCCTTGCAGCTCTTTCTAGCCACATCGTCATTGATCGAGTTAATACAGCTCTTGAAGTGAATGCTTGAAAAATTGGAGCAACGCTATTAGCAAATGCGCTGAAGATAGTAAAAGCAATCATGGCTTCAATTAGATTAGTTGCAAAGGTGTCTGCGACACCTTTAAGAGGGAGGTATACAGCGACGCAGTAGAGTGCGACCGTCATAGGTATATAACCCAGCGGCTTCTTTAATGATTGCAGGAGAACATCATCGATTTCTGAGTCAGTCTGAGAAGTTAAGTTTTCTAACCACTTTATTACTCTGCCAACAAAAAATGCCCTGCTAATGGCTCCTGCTATAAATATAAGCAGGGAGACAATAATTTCCGTTATACCAATACCCAGAAGGCCCTCCTTCCAAACATTTGTAATAATTTCTATTAATCCTTCCATAATTCACTCAAATCATATGAAAACATTGTTGAGATTGAATCATCAGTCTTTTCAGCTAGCATTGGTGGATCTGAGTCATGAAAAGATGAATACTGCATCCTAATCTTAAAATTTTCATTTACTTTAAAATCTAAGGCTAGAATCATACTTGCTTTGTAATCATTTTCAAAATTTTCAATGCTGGGTTGAAAATATATTGTTGGGTCAAAGGAAATATTTTCTGCAATATCAAAATCAGTGTGAAAATAAAAACCTAATCTTTCTGTTGTCTTTGATTGTCCAGTAAGATCAGTTTCTTCTTCATTGAGCAGGCCAGCTCCCAATCGACCTGATTTTGACAGTTCAAATCTTAATCCACCGCCTAGAACTGATCTTTTTTTATAATTTCTAAATGGATTTTCACTGTATTGGGCAAACATTTCCCAGTGGATAGCATCTTCTCCAATAAAAATATATCTGCCATGAATGAATTTTGATTTATCCATTACAATATCATTAGATTTTCTTTCAGTTTGTTGCATGATAAGAAATGATTCAGCATCTTCTGAGTTATTGTCAAATCTAATTCGAAGTGAGTAATAATCTCTATCTCTATTGCCTCGTGATGCATCTAGACCGGCACTAATATTAGTAAAAAATCCAATTTCGCCCTCACGTCTTAATTCTTCAATGTTGACAATTGCTTGGCTAAGAAGATTAGTTGAGCTCAGGAACATAATTAGGGCTGCAAATTTTTTGATATTATTTATTTTGTGCAACATAAACTCCCTCCCAATCTGAAGATGGCGGATTAATTTTATACTCATCAATTCTTGCTCTCATATGCTTGTAGTATAGTTCAAGCTCATTAGGCGAAGACATTAATTCATCAATCAATAAACTTGCAGCATCCCATTGTTGAGAGCGGTACTCTTCTAAAAAATTTATGTGTTTAGCCATAAAATTATCAGCAAATTTTGTAACTGGTTCAAAACAAGTGAATATAGTTTCAGCAGCAGATTTTCCTTTTACAGCAATTTTATCTATTTCTATCATTTGATAAGAAGAATCTTTTAGGTATGAGTTTTCTCCAAGCACCATGTTCAGGCCATAATTAGAAGATTGACCTTCAAGTCTTGAGGCAAGATTCACTGCATCCCCAAGAACTGTATAATCAAAACGTTTATCAGACCCCATGTTGCCAACGATGCATTCTCCAGAGTTGATGCCAATACCAATTTCCAATTTGAAGTCTAAGCTTCCTTCTAAACTTTGATTAAATTCAGATAATGCATTATTCATAGCATGCGCAGATTCAATGGCTAATTGACGATGATTGGTTTGGTCGGTAGGTGCATTCCAAAATGCCATGATGCAATCTCCCATGTATTTATCTATGGTGCCACCATGGTCTAAGATTGCATTTGATAAGACTGTGAGTAATTGATTGATGAGCTGAGTAAGGGCCTCGGGATCATCTTTGTATTGTTCAGAAATTTTGGTAAAACCTCTGATGTCTGAAAACAAGAAGGTCATTTCCTTTCTCTCTCCACCAAGAACCAATGATTCGCTAGATTCAGCCAAGCGATTGACCATTTCTGGCGAAAGATATTGTGCAAAGGCACCCCTAACTCTACTTCGTTCTAGCTCTGTAAATAGAAAATTAAAAAAGGTTACGGCAACATAAACGCTCAATGCAATAATTAAAGGCGAAATTGGATCAACTAAGAATAATTTCGATTTAAAGAAATAATAACTTGAACCAATTATTCCGCCAGATCCTCCAACTAAAACGCTTAAAGCGCCAATGGGTCCTAAAGCTTGAATGCTCAGAGTAATTAAGAGAGCCAAAATCAGACCAGCAAGAAATTCTGCTCCAAAAAGCCAGTCTGGTCTTTGCAAAAACTCATTTGCAAAAATTTGTTGAATAAATTGAGCAATGATTGTGACTCCAGGAATATTTTTTTCCGTAGGCGTTGATCGCAGATCAAGCAAGCCAGAGGCAGAGGTGCCAACAAGCGCGACTTTGCCTTCAAAGAATTCAGGTGGAATCGCTCCCGAAATTACATCAACTGCAGAAACTGTAGAGATATTTTTTGTAGCAGTGAAGTAAATCCATGCATTGCCTTTTGCTGTTGTTGGAATGGTCAATGGGCCTAGCTTAATATTATTAATTCCAGTTTGAGCTCCATAGGCTTCCTCGCTTGAGGCATTGGAGGACTTAATCTGAAAAGTAGAGGCGCCCACAGCCACTCTTGTCATTTCAATTGCAAGACTAGGAATCAGTTGATCACCAATACTTTCAAAAGTGGGTAATTGACGAACAATCGCATCATTATTCCCGATGCTCATTGAACCAACCCCCTGGGCTGAAGCATCGAGGAGTTTTATATTGTTTTGTACGCCAAGATAGTTTGTTACAAATTGTTTAGGATCATCGCCTTGGATGACCAAGCCAAATTTGGTTTTAGAAGGTTTGCTAATTTCATTGTTATTTAAGGCTTGCCCCAAGACCACAGTCCCATGATTTTTAATGGCTTGTGCGAAAAGCTCATCGTTACTTGGGAGTGATGCCAGTTCCTTTGCTAACTCTTCATTGAGGGAATAACTGGCAATCAAATTTTGTGGATTGGTTCTATCAGGTTCTGCAAAAACCACATCAAATCCCAAAGCAGCAGCTGCATAAGCTTGATTAGTAAGGTTTGCCAATTGGTTTCGTGACCAAGGCCATTGCCCAATTTCTGCAAGTGAACGATCATCAATATCAATGATGACAACAGGATCCTCAGGATAAACTTCTCTTGGTAAAATTCTTTGGAAGGTATCAAAAGAATAATTTTGCAGGCTGGTAAAAATTTGCAATGGATTAAGTATGGGTAAAAAACTCACAAAGATTGCAAAAGCTAAGAGGCCGTATCGAGAGAGTTTTTTATAGTTTTTTTTCACGCTCAGATTTTTTTAGCTTTAACAAAGTCAGCAACTTTTTTAAGATATTTACGATGGGTTTTTCTTGGTAGATTTAAAAAATTGATTGAAGTCATTAAATCTGTGAAGACATGAATTGATTTTCTGCCTCTTAGCAATTCCCGCAATGCATTTTGATAGGTCCAGTGCACATAAGATGAAGCCATTTTAAAATGTCTTAAATTTTCTTCAGTGAGGCCTGGTTCTTCTTTTTGCTTGATTGCCTCTTGCAACCAACCAAAGGTAAAAGGGTGAGTTAGAACCCATGCTTCATTAATGCTGGAAGGGTGATCAATGAGCCAGTTAGCTGTATAGACATCTTTATACAAATCGATGGCAATGAACCAGCCATAATAAATCTTAAAAAGATTTGATGTTTCTTTTGCCAGTTCTTTATTAAGACGCTCAGCTCTCTCTAAGACCACATCAATAATTGCAGCCTCATGGATTTCATCAAGATTATTGAAATATCTGTAAAAGCTGCCATAAGCTGTTTTTGACTCTTTTGAGATACTTGTCACAGAAATTTTTTGACCTTTATTTATCAGGTTTATAACTGCGCTAATAAGCTTGGCTTTTGTTTGCTCAGACTTTTTCATGACAGCATTATAACCCCTGAAAGGCATTGGAAGTCTTTGATCTCTTAATCAAATGATAAATTATCACTTTTATGTTTAAATAAGCATCAGATAGGGCTTTGATTAAAAAAAGCTCATCTATTTGGCAAAAAAAATACCATGAATTTAAAAAATTTTTTCTTAATTGCATCCACTTTTTTGGGTTTGCATCTTTCTGCGCAAAACGTTCAACCCACCATAACTGACCCCACAGAGCTTGCAGCTGCCAACCAAAGAAAAGACGAAACCTTCAAGAAACTTTTTAAAGATCCAACCAATCTTTCTTTGTTGTTTGAATATGCCAATTTATCTATTTTAGTGGGCGATTTAGAGGGTGCCATTGGTGTGTTTGAGCAGATGCTTATCTATGATTCTGAACTGCCAAGAATTAGATTGGAGCTTGGTGTTTTATATTTTCGTCTTGGTGCTTATGCCTTGGCTAACAACTACCTTAAAAGCGTTAAGGAATTTAACCCGCCGCCTGAAGTTGAAGCTAAGGTTGATGAGTTCCTTGCAGCCATTGTGTCTGCTGAACAGCCTTTTAAGTGGCGGCAGAATATAAGTATTGGGTGGAAACATACAACCAATGGTAACTCAGCAATTAATGCTGATTTTATCGAAATAGGGGATCTTTTATTGGAAGTCGACCCTGATAGTAAAAGAGAGGGAGATCGTTCAACCTCATATAACTATTCCTTAAGCGTTGATCAAGATTTAAATCATCCCAGAGGCGATAATGTTCAATACTTTTTTAGTTATGGCGCAGATCGATTTGATACCTTTACTCAATTTGATGTGCAAACGAATGTACTATCAATTAGAAGAAACTTTAATTTAGATGAAAATTATTTTTCTTTTTTTAATTTAAAAGATCCAGTTTTCAGTCCCAATATAAATCTTTTACGGGTGCTATTAAATCGAGAGGAGGTTTTGCGCAGTGGCCGAATTTCTCTCGACTACAGCGGTCAGCTAGACGATGGTTCTTCCATGCTATTTTCATACTATCGAGATGAAAAAAACTTTAAATCAAGTGGACAAAAAAATGGACGCGTGAATGGAATAAGTTATGGTCAAAGCTATGTTTGGCCTGGCTCTCAAGCCTTGTATGGATATAAAGTTATGTTAGAGAATTATCGTGCCAATGCCGGTTATGAGTTTTATGAAAATTATGGTTTGGAATTATCCTATTCTCAACCCCTAGGAGAGAATTGGCAATTTTCTTCTAAGTATAGCTATCAGGATAAATCGCATGATGAGGATTACCCTCTTTTTGGATCCAGACACGATCAGATGGAGAGCTTGAGATTTAATTTCCTTAAACCCCTAGGTGCATGTTGGTCGTTGAACCTTGGCTATGTCTTCACTAATACCAACAGTACTATCAATATATACAGACGCGGTGCTAACAATTTGTCTGCTCAAGTTAACTATCAATGTTTTAAGGGTCCGATTGCCAGATCAAGAGAGTAATTTTGAAATTTCTTAATAAATTATATTTGATATTGTTGTTAACGGGTTTGCTGACTCATGACGCTATGGCACAAGAGCAAATCGGTGTGGCTTCTGCGGTCAATAAAAACACCACCGATTTGACTCTTGAGCAAGAACGCAAGCTGGTTGATGCAGGCTATGAAATCATCCAAAATCACACCATTGAAACCGATGAGATCGGCAGGGCGCAAATGCTCTTGTTGGATGGCACAGCCTTTTCGGTTGGACCTAATTCCAGCGTCGTTCTAGATAGATTTATTTACAACCCTGAGACGGCCGAAGGTTCTTTGGAGGTTACAGCCAGAGGTCTGCTGAGAATTGTTGGTGGTAAGGTCACCAAAAAACAACCTGCCTTAATTCGAACCAATTCCGCGACTGTAGGAATCAGAGGCGGCATAGGCATTGTGCAGACCAATGGCCCGCAAACCAACGCCACTTTCCTTTACGGAGATGAGATGACGGTGACCCCCAACTGTGTGGATCTAGATACTTTTGGCGATCAATGCTCTGCTGATTTTGCCACGACCGTGACCGAACCAGGCTTTTCTGTTTCAGTTGAAGACGAAGATTCTGAACCCAGTGAGCCGGTTGAGGTTACCGAAGAAAGCTTGGAAGCCATACAAGAAGAATTAGAAGCACCAGAAGAAGCTCCAGAAGAAGAAGCTGCTGCTGAGGAAACGCCAGCAGAAGAATCCCCAGCTGAGGAGACTCAAGAAGAGGAGTCAGCTTCTAGTGAAGAAACTTCAAGCGAAGAGTCAACCACCGAAGAA
>CACKRJ010000011.1 GCA_902602595.1 uncultured SAR86 cluster bacterium | reverse complement strand
ATTGTCACAAAGGTTCACAGCTTGTATAACTGCTAATTATGATGGAATTTTATTATTTATGAGAAATAAATAACTGCAGATAAAACTACCCACATTGATAGAAATCCAAACATTTGCATTTCATTAAATTTGGATGTTTTTGGAAGCAAACCCTGCTGCTTAAGTACTTTTTTTGTATTCATAATTCTAGTTTCTTTTGTGACACATTAATGTCACACAAATGACACAATACACTAACTTATTGATAATTGCTACATTTATTTGTTTTTTTTACAACAAATGTCGATAATAAGAAATCATGCAAAAACCCAAGCAAAAAAGAAGTATAGAGCGGATTAAGAAGATCTTAGACGCGTCTAATGATCTCTTGAATGAAGGCGGTGTTGAGTCTCTCACGATTGCAAAAATTTCTGAATTTGCAGATTTAAAACGTACCTCTACTTATAAATTCTTTGAAACTCCAGATGAAATCAAGCAGGCCCTAATTAAGAGATATGTTCAGAATTGCAATACACATCTTAAAAAAAATCTAACCAAAAATTCAGAGGGTGATTATTTAGCGTGTTTAAAGGAATGCGTTGTCTCGATCATTGAATTCTTTCAAAGTCATTCTGGCGCACAAAAGCTAATCCTTGAAAACACTGTCTCCCCTCCTATCTTGAGCTCAGATCTTCATGAGATAGCTGAAACAATATTGCAACACATAGAACAATCTGTTGGACTGCCAAATATGTTTAATAAATCAGGAGTCTTTTTGGTCGTGACTCAAATTATTGTCTCTATCCTCTCATTGAACACCAAAGAAAATTCAGGGCTTACGGATGTGGGACTTAATGAAGCAGTCCGTGCTGCTAATGCCTATCTTTTAAGTTGTATTGCAACACCCGCTTAAGGGCTGCCTGCAAAAATTACCTTAAGCAATTCTTCATCTATTTGTAGATTCAAGGAGGAGCGCCCTGAAAAGGTTGTTTCTTTAATTAACCATTGATTATCAATTTTTTGATACACATCATGATACTCACCCTGCAAGGTTGTGATTGATGAGGTTTCTGTATTTATTAAATTATAGGTAAGCGACCAATGGCCTGATGCATGGGTGGCATCAATGATTTTAATAATTGGGTTGTGTGCATGATGAGATTCAAGCATGTAGTCATGGCATGCGGCCTCTTGAAAAACTTTTGCTAGATCATCTCTATTTGTAAAAGAGCCCACTGGTCCATAATCAATTTTGCAATCAGAGATAACAAAGGTTCCAATCATAGCTTGCACATCTTTTGCATCACAGGCATTAAGATATGTATGTTTTAAATTTTGAATAGCCAGAATATCCTCTAACTCTTGAACACGTTTTTCTAAATCACTACTCATCAGGATATATTAATACTTTTGTGATCTCATGATAAATTTTTTATCATTCTTGGGTTCATCAATACAATCTCAAGATACAATAACCCTTGAATAAACTCTTTATAAATAAGGTCTAACAAATTTTATGCTCATTTCATTTGATCAAAAGGAATATCAAAAACTTAACGATAAATCCTATCAACTTGAAAAAAGAAGATTGCAAATTGAACTGCTTAAACTGCAAGAAGATGTCATTAAAAACAAACGAAGAATTTGCATTGTTTTAGAAGGTAGAGACACTGCTGGCAAAAGCTCTGCCTATAAATTTTTTACTCAATACTTAATTCCAAAAAACTTTAAGTATGTGAATCTTGGCATCCCAACGAAATGGGAATCCTCACATTGGTTTCAACGTTGGAAAAAAGTAATTCCTAAAAAAGGCGAAATCGCCTTTTTGGATAGATCTTGGTATACCCGAGCTTTAACAGAGCCAGTTATGGGCTATTGTAGCGAGAAGCAATATAGAGATTTTATGAATCGAGTAATCCCCTGGGAGCAAAATCTTATTGATGATGGTGTTGAGATTATTAAATTCTATTTTTCACTATCACAGGATCAACAGAAAAGACGAATGAAGGCTCGCAAGCACTCTGAACTGAAATACTGGAAACTTTCTCCCAACGATGAACGCATCGTGACTAAATGGGATGCTTTTACACTTTATAAAGAGCAAATGTTTGAGAAAACTTCTCCTGATTTCTCTCCATGGATTGCAATCAACGCAAACAATAAAATGATCGCGCGCTTAACCGCATTAAGATTCTTGCTAAACCAAACAGATTACGAAGAGAAAAAACTTCTTAAACCTCTGACTTGGTCCAGAAATATTAATAACTATAAAGTCTTGTTAGAAGGCGTTGAATTCAACAATTTGGACTATGAGCAATACAAGGTTTTGAGTAAATACATGGATGATGAGTAAATGAAAATTGCATCCATTGACATTGGAACCAATGCTATCAAATCTAAGATATTTAAAACCACTCCTGCATCAATTGAATTTATTAAAGGAATTAGATCTCCAATAAGACTTGGAAGTGATGTTTTCAAAAATGGAAATCTCAGTCAAGGTAAGTTAAATCAAGTCATTGAAACCATTCGTGAGTATGAAGAAGTATTTAAAGAAAATTCCATTAGTCATTATGAGATAGTCGCAACATCAGCTTTCAGAGACACCGCTAACTCTGAAGATGCAAGACGTTACATAGAAACAGCGATTAATCATCCATTGAGGGTAATATCTGGATTGGAGGAAGCAAAATTAATTAGATTTCATCCAAAGAGTAATACTGGTAAAAACAAAATTTTTGTCGATTTGGGAGGTGGAAGCACTGAATTCTTTATTCGCAATGAGCAAGAAACTATTATTCGATCCTTTCAACTTGGAGCTGTGCGTAATATGTTGCAGAAAGATAATAGAGAAGAATGGCAACGTTTAGAAGAATGGCTCGAATCAATTAAACCAAAGAAAAAATTGATCGGCATAGGAGGCAACATTAGATCTTTTCTAAATGCGCATGAATCAAAAGAAATGTCACTGAATGAATTCAAGAACAAAGTAAAAAAACTATCCAAGCTCAGCACCAAAGAAAAAATCAAAAAATACTCATTTTCTCCTGATAGAGCTGATGTCATAGACCATGCTCTAGATATTTTTCAATTTATATCAGAGCATTTAGGAGTTCAAAAAATTGCATCAACCAAATGGGGGATATCTGATTCCATTGCCATAAAATTATTTCATGAACTCTATTCAAGTAAAGTGACTATTTCATAAATTCTAATAAACAGAAATTATTTTAGGATAGCTATGATAAAGGAAGAGTGAACCAAAACTCGGACCCACCCTCCTTTCTTGTTTCAACACCCACATCACCTTGAAGATTATTTACAAGATTTCTAACTATGGCGAGGCCAAGCCCACTGCCTTGCTTGGTATTAGCTCTTGCTTTAGCCGTTCGATAGAATCTCTTGAAAACAAACTTTTGCTCCTCCTCTGGAACACCCTCACCTGAATCTAAGACTGAAATTCTTAAAAAATTAGACTGCTTTCTTGCCTTAATTTCAATTAGAGAATTCTCAGGACTGTATTTAAATGCATTATCAATTAAGTTATTTAAAACTCTTTCTATGGCTTTAGTATCACTTCGAACCTCAATATCAGTTTGGCGATTAAATACTAGATCAATATTTTTTCTTTTGGCTTTGCTTTTGAATGATGAAATAACTGTGTCAATCACCTCATTTATGATTATTGGCTCTATTACAAATTTTAAATCTCCATATTCAATGCGTGACAAATCTATCAGCGAGGTTACCATCTCACTTAAGCGATCTGCATTATGCAAAATAGCTTTAGAAAATGTTTTAGCATCCTTTGAATTATCTAAGGCGCCGTCCAGTAATGTTTCTGAATTTGCTTTAATCACACTTACTGGTGTTCTAAGTTCGTGTGATAAGTTGGAAACAAAATCCCTTCGCATTGAATCCATCTCCCTGAGTTGAGTTGTTTCATGCACTACTAAGATTAATTCTTTTGTTGCCTTAGCTTTGTTCATGTGCGCTAAGATCCATCTCGTATCATCGCCCTCTGTATCAATTTCAAATTCACTATCATGCTGGCCTTTTTTTAAAGCCTTTTTATAAAGTTGTTTTAAGGGAGGTAAATTCAAATCAATAATTGACTTATTTAAGATTTCATCTAACCCAAGAATTTGCATGATCTGATCGTTCCGAAAAGTAATAGTCCCATCTTCATCAAGAACCATAATCCCCTCCCCTAAACCATCTAGGACCAAACCAAATTGGTCTCTTTGTTTCGCAATTAAGGAAATTTGCTCTTTTAAATTTAAAGATATGGTTGAAATATTCCTAGCCATAGAACCAATTTCATCTGAGCGTTTAGTAGGCAAAGACTCTAAGTTTTTTTTCTTATAACTACCTGCAGAAATTTCAGCAGCAGCTTTTTCCAGCTCTACAAAACTAGCTCTAATATAATCTCCAGCAAGCACGCTTGCTAAAATTGCAACAATGAGACCAACAACTACTATAAGAGTGATCGAATTGCCCAAAGATGCTAAAACTTGATCTAAGTTCTCATAAGGAATTGATATTCTAATTACCCTTTCTTGGTTATTAGTTTTATCTAAAAGTGCAAAATAAAACATTTCTTTTTTGACTGTTGAGCTAAATCTCTTGCTTGATCCATAGCCATTGTTGAAGGCAGAAATGATTTCTGGTCTATCGCTGTGGTTATCAAGATCATTAATTCTGCTAGCTTCAATATCTGAGTCAACAATCACGTCACCATTTTTTAAAATAATGGTTATCCTGGAATCAGAAGCAGCAGCATACTCATCGGCCTCAGACTTTAATGCAACCAAGTCACCAGCATCTATTAAGCCTGATATAGATTTTCTTAAAATTTTGGCTTGTCTTGAAAGCTCAGTTTCGATTTGGGCTTGAAGCTTAATAGATAAATCTCTTTCAGCAACAATAAAAGAGAGAAAAATACCTACAAATAGGCATGAGAGCGTAATAAAGAAAATTCGGGTTCGAATACCCATACTAATTAATCTGAGCTTCTGGAAAATCGATAGCCCACACCGCGAATGGTTTGAATATGATCGCCAACTAAACCAAGTTTTTCTCTTAAGCGCTTGATGTGAGTATCAACGGTTCTTGTAGTGACATTGGAACTGTATCCCCAAACATCCTCCAGAAGTTGATCTCTTGTTTGGACTCTACCCTTTCTTTTGATTAGGTGTTTAAGCAATTTAAACTCTAGAGCAGTAAGAGAAATTTCTTGACCATGAATATAAGCTTGATGTTCTTCAAAATTTATTGTGAGCTCTCCAAATGAGCACTCAGCATCCTCCTTATCATTTGCTGTTGAGGCTCCTCTTTTCAAAATAGCTTTAACCCTTAATATTAACTCTCTGACACTAAATGGTTTAGTTACGTAATCATCTGCGCCCAATTCAAAACCAACCACACGATCAACCTCTTCGGTTTTAGCAGTTAAGATAATGACTGGGATATTTTTAGTTTTAGGTTCGGACTTGATGTCTCTACAAAGAGTCAAACCAGAACCATCTGGTAACATGAGATCTAAGATTATCACATCAATTTTATTTGAAGCTAAGGCTTTTTCACCTTCTTCTATGGACGCAGCTTGAATAACTTTAAAAGATTCTTTTGAAAGATTATAGTCAATCGTTTTGCGAATATCAGGCTCGTCTTCAATAACTAATACGTTTGATGGCATAAATATCTAAAAATTTTATATCCCTTTATACATTATATTGCTGAGAGATTTAATTCAATTAAGGTTGATTTTGCTCAATAGAAACAAAAATATCGCGCAATAGTGTTTTAGAGAATTTACCTGAAGCAACTCTTGGTAGTTCTTCATGGCTTATTTGCATGAATGATGGAATTTTAAATGCAGCTAATTTATCTTGCAAAAAATCTCTTAAATCTTGTTCTGATAATTTCATTGAAGGTTTTAGGCATATTGCAACACACAATGTTTCACCGAGGCGCTCTTCTGGGATACCGAACACGGCTGCTTCTTGAACTGATGGATGCGCATATATTGCAGTCTCAACCTCAATGCAGGAAATATTTTCTCCGCCTCTGATTACCATATCTTTAACTCTGTCTACGATATACACAAAGCCATCATCTATGTACCCTAGATCTCCAGATTTAAACCAGCCATCATCGTTAAAGACTTCATCAGTGGCTTCTTGATTCATCCAGTAACCGACCATGTTGGCTGGGCTTTTGATAACAATCTCTCCCACAGCTTTTGGCTCTTCAATAAAATTCCAATCCTCATCAATGATTGCTACGTCGGTAACAGGAGGAATGGCTTTGCCACAACTTCCTGGATGAGACAAATAATCTTTGCCCAAGTTTAGAGTCCCTGCCGCATTAGTTTCAGTTAGCCCATATCCTATTGAAGGCTCTGCATCATTAAACCCATCTTTCAATTTTTTGACATGTTCAGGTGGTCTTGGCGCACCGCCACCACTTAATTCTTTAAATGAAGATAAATCATACCTATCTCTGTCAGGATGCGTTAAAAGATCCCAAGTTTGAGTTGGGACGCCTGTTATTGCCCCTATCTTTTCATCTTGAATTAACTGCAGTGCTGCACCTGGATCCCACTTAGACATCATGACCATCTTTCTTCCTGCAATGATGCTCATCAAAAAACCTGAGTGACTTCCGGTTACGTGAAATAATGGCACACAATGCAAAATTGCTGCCTGTTGTTTAGGAGCCTCATCTAAAGACTGAGATTCTGAATTATTATCTGTATCTTCAACCTCTCTTTTTAGGGTTGTGACCAAAGCCCAACTAAACAATGTTGAAAGTATGTTTCTGTGAGTTGATAGCACTCCTTTAGGAAAGCCAGTTGAACCAGATGTATAAAAGATGGTCGCATTGTCATGGGTATCTAAACTGGGCTCACTGAAGTTTTCTGATTGGCTGCCTATAAAATCATTAAAATCCTCATAGTCATTTGAGTCATTGAGTGGCCTAACAACAATCTTCTTGAGTTCTGTAAATTTTTCCAAACCCTTCAATCTTTTCTCATCACCAATTAATACGGTGGCTCCAGAGTTTTCTAGCCCATAAGTAATCTCATCAGGAACCCACCATGAATTCAGCAAAACACAAACAGCACCCATCGAAGTCACCGCCATAAATGAAATAATGTACTCAGGATTATTAGCCATACAAATGGCCACTCTGTCGCCTTTTTTAACGCCAGCATTTTTTAGAGCGTTGGCTGTTTGAGCTGCCTTATTATGAATATCTTGATAACTGTATCTCTCGTCATTGAAAACAATAAATTCCCATTCTGGAAATAACAATCCAAATTCAAAAAAACTTGCTAATGTTTTAGGAGTATTTTTAAATTCACGGTAAGTAATTCCTGAAGAATGAGTAACTTCTTCAAATGCATAAATTTGATCTTCTGCTGTTAGATTAGCTAAAACTTCGTTATATTTATCAGACATATTTTTAATTTAAATAAGATCTCAAAATCCTAAACTATTATGAAGCAAAACAGAACTCTGGTATTAGTTTTATTTACTCTAATTTCTTGTGGTGGAGGTGGCGGTGGTGGCTCCAATAATTCCCCTGTAGTTGCGCAGACTCCTACCCCACCCGCAACTCCTCCAACTCTTTCTTTTGATGAACTGAAGGATCAATTCGAGGGTTATTATGAGTATCAAAGCCAATGGGGTTTAAATATGATAAATGCATCATATGCTTATGCTAGAGGTGCAACTGGAGCAGGTATTACTATTGGAATTACTGACTCTGGATTGGATAATTCCCATATTGAGATTAGCACTACAAGGCTATCGAACGATAGCGCACTTAGCTACTCAAATTACACTCCCAACACAAGACAAAAAAGACATGGAACCATGGTAGCTTCAGTTGCAGCTGGAAAACAAGATAAAACAGACATCACGCCAATGCACGGGGTGGCTTTTGAAGCAGATGTATTATTCGTAGCCATTCAGCTTGCTGAACCAGATCCAACCTATGATCCAGTTGATATTGGAGATGATGATGGAGCAGGAAACGTTACAGGTGCTCCAGATTTTACGGGGATAGATAATTTTTTCAGTCAATTATTTGAGATATATAATCAGTATGACGTTGATATAGTTAATAATAGTTATGGTTATTCAGGCAATATCAATGATTATACTGAAGCTCAAGTAAGGTACGCTTTTCCAAACACTATTGCAGAAATGTCACAAGTTGGCACACCTAATTCAGAAAAAACAATTTATGTTTGGGCTGCTGGAAATGCAGGTGGTTATGCATCACAAGGTGCAGATTATTCAAGTCCTGAAATTTTTCCAGGAATGGCTCATTACATTCCTGAAATCCAAGGGCATTCTATTGCAGTTGTGTCAGTTGATGAGAATGGAGTAATTAGTGATTTTTCCAACAGATGTGGTGTTGCTCAAAATTATTGTATTGCTGCGCCTGGCGGAGAAATTACTCTTGCTTACCCAACTTCAGCTTCTGATACAGGAATTTATATTGGGAACACCAACGATGATAACTACAACAATTGTATAACAAATAACTCTTGTTACGCCGTAGCAAGCGGAACATCGTTTGCTGCTCCATTTGTATCTGGAGGTCTTGCACTTATTGCAGACCATTTTGAAGGACAGCTTGGTAACGATGAGATTGTTTATCGATTATTTAGCACTGCTAATAAAAATGGAATCTATGAAGATGGAGAGATATATGGGCAAGGTCTGATGGACCTCAATGCCGCAACAGAACCTGTTGGGCAAGTTAGTGCAATGATGTCACTGAGTTTATCCGGTCCAATGACGCCAGCAATATTTTCTAATATACAATTAACAAGCCCTTCATTTGGTGACTCAATCACCAATGGCTTAAGTAATCATTCAGTTATATTTTTTGATGAATTAGATGCGCCTTTTAGAAGATCCTTAAGCAGTTTAGCCTCTGATTATAGAAATCAAATAGTAAATATAGATGGGTTTAATAACATACAAACCCCTATTTCGCATACTGTATCCTCAGGAGACGCTGAATTTGGAATTGGCAGAATGAAAACTCAAAGCCTTTCTCAAGAACTCGTTACTCCCTATTACTTTTTGAAGGCAAGAGAAGAAATAAATCAATATATTTCTTACTATGATTATGCTGACGATTTATTCTTCAGTCATGGATTAAATGGAAGCTGGCCGTTAGGAATATTTCAGGACCCAGAATTAAGGGTCAAAAGCAATTTAAGGTCTCAATTTAGCAACCCATGGTTAAATTTTAGCGCTGCAGGAACTACTTTTGGTTCAATATTAAAAAATAATGATAGCTTTGATGTTGCTGTTGCAATTTCAGCAGGCAGAAACAAATTTAAAACAAACGAAATTTTTGGCAAAAGAAACTCAAGCACCACTGCTCTTTTGGAAATTCAACCAAAATTCTATTTGCCTTCGGTGCAATTAGGCTTAATGAAAGAAAATGATGCAAGCTTAGGTTTAAGTGGGTCAGGAGCATTTAATGGAAGCAAAAATCAACTGACTTCATTTATTGGTATTTCCAATTCAATAAATTTGATGGGGGGCAAACTATTTGGATCATTTTATTGGGGTCAATCTAACGGCATTGCTAATGAACTCGGGATGATTAAATCTATATCAAGCCTATACTCATCTTCTTTTGGAATTGGGTTCTTAAAATCATCTATTCTTAATAACAATGACTCGTTGATAGTAACTATAGATCAACCTATCCGACTAGAATCTGGAAAACTGAGACTAAATGTTCCTACCTATAGAACCAAAGAAAAGAATATTCTGTTTAATTCAATAAGTTTTAATCTTGATCCTAGTGGAAGAGAAATTCATTCAAAAGTGGACTATTTAACTGCATATAAAAATATTGGTTTTGGTTTAACTCTAGGTTACAAATCAGACCCTTATCACATAAAATTTATGGATGACTATTGGTATGCCTCATTAGGTTTTAATATAAAAATCTAACTTTTTTTCATAGGGGGGGATATGGAAAAAACATTTGATAAAAAGATCATTTATATTACGGGCGCAAGTGCGGGCATTGGGTATGCAACCGCTGAACTATGTTTAAAAAAAGGTGCAACAGTAATTATTACTGGTCGTGATAAGGAAAACCTAAAAAATGCTGAAAAACAGTTATTAAAAATATCATCAAATGTTATTGCGCATAACGTTGATGTAAGTAATGAATCCCAAATTATACATTCATTGGAAGATGTATATAAATCTTGTGGAACAATTGATGGATTGGTCAATAATGCCCCATCAATTCATACAGGAAAAATTATTGATCTAGATCTATCTGCTTGGAAAACAAACTTCAAAGCAAATCTTGATGCGGTGTTTTTAACAACAAAGACAGTCTTACCATGGATGATCGAAGCGAAGAAAGGAGCTATTGTAAACGTAGCTTCTGTAGTTGGATTAAAAGGAGTTGCCTACATGTCAGCCTATGGTGCTGCAAAGGCAGGATTAATTAATTTTTCTAGAGCCAGTGCTGTTGAAGCTGCACCTAATGTTAGGGTTAATTGCGTTATTCCAGGCGCTGTACTTACGCCTGCAACAGAAAGAGCGATTCCGGTTAAAGAAATGATGGATGAGACAATTAAAACAATTCCTATGAAAAGAATTGCTAAACCCATTGAAATTGCTCATCCTATCATTTTCTTGCTTGGCCCTGAGGCATCTTTTATTACAGGTGCTAGCTTGGTAGTTGATGGTGGAAAAACAGGAGATTTAAATGCTGGAAACTGAAATAAACCCTAATGATTTAAAATGGCATTCTGAGATAGAAGCTGCTCAAATAGTTTCTAACCCTAATGTTATAAATTGGAATGACGAAGCTGATCTGGTTATTGTTGGTCTTGGTGGAGCTGGCATTGCAGCTGCAAATGAAGCTTTAGATCTGGGACATTCAGTAATCGGAATTGACAAGACCTCAGGAGGTGGCGCAACAGCTCGCAGTGGAGGTATTTTTTATGCCGGTGGAGGTACTCCTATACAAAAAGAAGCTGGGATAGAAGATTCAGTTGAGAATATGTTCAATTATTTAATTCAAGAAACAGGAGATATAGTTAAGGAAAGTACCTTGAAAAGATTCTGTGAGACCTCTGCAGAAAACACGCAATGGCTAATGGATAATGGTGTTCAATTTAACTCTCAGTATTATCAAACTAAAACCAGTTATCCAGGTGCAGGTTATTTTCTTTATCATTCAGACAATTCCCTTGTGCCAAGTTATATGGAAAAAGCCACTCCAGCTCCAAGGGGGCATAGAGGATATGAAGAAGGTCCATTTAAACCCATAGGCGTAGGAGGTACGATATTTTACCCTCTAAAGAAATCAGCAATATCAAAAGGCTTGAAAATATTTCCTCAGACTGAAGCACGCTCTTTAGTGATATCAACAGAAGGAAGAGTGCTCGGAATAAAAGCTTTAATGCTTCCTTCTGGAAAAATTGCAGAAAAACATAAAAAACTCATGTCTAAAGCCGAAACGTTTCAAATGCTGATTCCGCAAAATATGCCAGGAGCTTTTATTCCCCAATTTATAGGCAAAATTTATGTTAATCGTGCTCAAAAAATCGAAAAGAATTACCGAGAAGTTGTTCACATAAAAGCCAACAAAGGAGTTTGCTTATCTGCAGGTGGATTTATCTTTAATCGAGAGATGGTTGAAGATAATGCGCCTAAATATAAAGATGGAATGCCTTTAGGGACTTCTCATGATACTGGCTCTGGAATAAGACTTGGTCAAAGTGTGGGTGGAAAAACTGATCATATGGATAGAGTAACTGCATGGAGAATGATTAACCCGCCAATGGCTTTTGCACAAGGCCTTGTGGTAAACAAGCATGGAGAAAGATTTGGAAATGAAATGGTTTATGGTGCTACTCTTGGAGATGCGATGTGCGAGGATCATGATGGCAAAGCTTATTTAATTTTAGATCAAGAGCTTTTTGCTCAAGCAAAGGAAGAAGCAGCTGCGTCTCTTCCATTTCAAAGGGACTCAGCAAGAGTACTGATGTACTTTAATGCCAAAAAAAGAAAGACCCTTCAAGAATTATCTAAGATTTATCACATACCTGAAAAGAACCTGGCTGATGCTGTAAAAAAATATAATGCTGCAGCTAGAAATGAAACCAGCTGTGAATTTCAAAAAAATTCTAAAGATATGAAGGAGCTTAAAGGCCCCTTCTATATCATGGATATTTCAATAGATTCAGCTATGGCGCCCTTACCTTGTTTAACTTTAGGGGGTTTGAGAGTTAATGAGGAAACAGGTGGGGTATTAAATCAGTCAAATGTTGAGATCCCAGGTTTGTATGCTGCAGGAAGAACTGCTGTGGGTATCTGTTCAAATATATATGTTTCGGGTTTATCAGTTGCCGATTGTATCTTTTCAGGAAGAAGAATAGGTCAAAACCTTAATTAAAGGAGAGAAAAAATGAATTTAGATTTTGCGTCGGTTTGGGAAATGGTTTCAGATTTAGTGCCTGAAAATGATGCTTTGATATGTGGTGAAGATATTGTTACATGGAAAGAATATGATGACAGAGCAAGTAAAATCGCATCTGCATTAAGTGAGGCTGGGCTTGGGGCTAATTCAAAAGCTGGGCTGTATTTAAACAACTCCAATGAATACCTAATTGCTCAATATGCAATTTTTAAAGTTGGTGGAATCCCAATCAATGTTAATTACCGTTATGTTGAGGAAGAACTAATCTACCTGCTAGAAAACTCTGATGCTGAAGCAGTTTTTTATCATGCATGCTATAGCTCAAGAATAAAGGAAATTGCTGGATCTCTTCCTAATATAAAGGCTTGGATAGAAGTTTCAGATGGCACAGAGTCAAAATTTGATCAATCTTTAAAGTATGAAGATCTCTTGAACCAGCATTCACCCATGAAAAGGGTTCATCGAGATCCTGAAACCATTTATATGCTTTATACCGGGGGTACAACTGGAATGCCTAAGGGTGTAATGTACAAACAAGGAGAGTTCCTTGTTTATCTTTTTAGAACACTTAAGGCAATGGGCTACGATGTTCCCGAAGATTTAAGTGACCTAGAATCAAGAATAGAAGCATCAAAATCAGGTAATGCATTCATTAGAAGTGTAGTTGGCTGTCCTCTTATGCATGGAACGGGTATGTGGCTAGGTGCATTCTTACCCCTGCTTCTCGGTGGTACTGCAATAACTACAAGCAATCTTGGTTTTGATCCAGATCAGTTATGGGCTCAAGTTCAAAACAAAAAAGCAACGAACATTGTGATAGTTGGTGATGCATTTGCAAAGCCGATGCTTGATGCCTTAAATAGAGGCGTATCAGATGGTAGTGCTTATGACATAAGTTCTGTACAGGTAATTATTTCAAGTGGTGTCATGTGGAGTGCCGAAGTGAAACAGGGGCTGTTAGAGCATCATGATATGAAGTTAATGGATACTATGGGATCCACAGAAGGCGGAATGGGTGCCTCAGTAACAACAAGAGACAACCCCCCTGCTACAGCTAAATTTGCTCTCAATCCAGGTGTAATTGTTTTAGCGGATGATGGGGAGATTCTTTCTCCAGGATCTGAAAAGATAGGTCTTATTGGAACATCTGGTCTAGTTCCAGTTGGTTATTATAAAGATGAGAAAAAATCCGCTGAAACATTTAGAGAAGTTGATGGTGTTAGATATAGTTTTCCAGGTGACTATGCAAAACTTGAGGCAGATGGAACAATTACTCTATTGGGTAGAGGCAGTAATTGTATAAATTCCGCAGGTGAAAAAATATATCCTGAAGAAGTTGAAGAAGCATTAAAAAAAGATGCTTCGGTTTTTGATTGTTTAGTGGTTGGAATGCCGGATGAAAAATTTGGTCAAAAAATTGTAGCAGTGGTCTCAACTGTAGATAATCAGCAGATTAATGAGGCTGAGTTAATTGAAAATACTAGAAAAAGCATTGCTGGATATAAGTTGCCTAAAATTATTCTATTTACTGATGAAGTTCAAAGAGCTCCAAATGGAAAAGCAAATTACAAATGGGCTAAAACTTTTGCTGAAGAGCAATTAACATAAAAATTAATTCATAGCCAAGCAAAACAATGAAAAGATTTAAAAATAAAGTTGTTTTAGTTACAGGAGCTGGGTCTGGTATTGGAAGATCTTCAGCCCTAAGAATGGATGCCGAAGGTGCAATTCTAATAATTGTAGATCTTAATGAAGATGAACTCATTAAAACTAAATCTATGTTAAAAAATAAAGAAGCGGCCTCTAAGGTTTTGGATATTTCGAACTTATCCGATGTTGAAAATTTTTTTAAAGACCTAGATAGATTAGATGCTCTAATAAATGTTGCTGGGATTTTAAGGTTTGATAATTCTCATGAAGTTGAAATAGATGATTGGAATAAAATTCTTAATGTAAATCTTACTGGAACATTTTTTATGTGCAGCCATGCTCTTCCATTGCTGCTTAAAAGCAAAGGAGCGATAGTCAATGTTTCATCAAGCGCTGCTCTTGGCTCTCATGCTTGGACTGCGGCTTACAGTGCATCAAAAGGAGGAATCAGTGCCTTTTCTAAAACTCTAGCAGTTGAATACGGAATGAAGGGCTTGAATGTTAATTGTGTTTGTCCTGCTTCAATTAAAACTCCAATGTCAACAAATCCAGATATGCCAAAAGATATTGATACTAGGCTCCTAAAAAAGATTATGCCAATTGATGGGGTCAACAGGTCTCCCGATGAAATTGCCAGCACCATAGCATTTTTAGCTTCTGAAGATGCAATACATATTAATGGAATTGATTTGAGGGTAGATGGAGGCCTACTAACATAAAAATGAAATTCTTATTGTTACTACTTTTAATTTGCGTATCAAATATAGAAGCTACTATTTTTAATTCAAAGGCAATTGTTCATCCTGAAGTTGGTAAAAATGGCATGGTTGTTTCGCAGCACTACCTTGCTACAAATGTTGGTCATTCCATCCTTGCAGAAGGTGGTAATGCCTATGATGCATCTATAGCAGTTGCATTTGCGTTAGCTGTGGTCTTGCCGAGAGCTGGTAATATTGGCGGCGGTGGATTTATGGTGATGTTTGATGAAGATTCTCAAGCAAGCTTTAGCATTGACTACAGAGAAATGGCACCTGAGGCTGCAACTAAGAATATGTTTCTTTCTTCGGATGGAACTGTAGATAAGAAAAGAGCTACTCAAGGAATATTATCGATTGGAGTTCCTGGAACTGTTTATGGGATGTGGGAAGTCCATAAGAAATTTGGGAGCTTGCCTTGGTCTACATTATTAGCTCCTGCAATTGGATTAGCAGAAGATGGATTTCTAATTTCTCCTTTTATGGCTGATGCACTTAATAAGCGATATGAAAAACTTGCAAAATTTAAGAATTTTAAAAGTATTTTTTACTCAAATTATCCTGTGCAAATGCACCAGAGGCTTAAACAACCCGATCTAGCCAATACCTTGAAAACTATCTCCATGAATGGCGTAAAAGGTTTCTATGAAGGCGAAGTATCAACCAAGATTGATGCTTATATGAAAGAAAATGGTGGATTAATAACTAAAAAAGATCTAAAAAATTACCGTCCAATTTGGCGAGAAACGCTTCTTGGTAATTTTAATGAGTATGAGATAGTGACCATGGGCCCTCCTTCATCTGGTGGCGTTCATATTATTCAAATGCTAAATATTCTAGAAAATTTTGACTTAATTAAGATGGGTCATAATTCTCCAACTTACACAGCATTACTCATAGAATCAATGAAGTATGCATACGCAGATAGATCTAAATACTTAGGTGATCCCGAGTTTTTTGACGTTCCAGTTCAATCACTTATCAGCAAAGAATATGCAAAAAAAATATATAAGAAGATCAAGCTTAATTTGATCACACCCTCTGAAAAGATTTTTCCTGGATCTGAGTTAGAGTACGAAAGTATAGATACAACTCATTTTTCAGTTGCTGATAAAAATGGAAACATTGTTTCAAATACCTACACTTTGAATTCAGGCTTTGGGTCTGGTGTAGTGATTGATGGAACTGGAATTTTAATGAACAACGAAATGGATGATTTTGTCTCTGCACCTGGAGTACCTAATCAATTTGGATTGCTTGGTGGAGAAGCAAATAAAATTGAGCCATTTAAAAGACCTTTAAGCTCTATGACACCAACCATTGTATTAAAAAAAGGTAAGCCTATTTATGCAACTGGTTCTCCTGGTGGCTCTAGGATTATTTCAACAGTTCTTCAATTTCTGCTAAATACTCTAGTTTTTAATATGGAAATCTCTGATGCAACTGTTGTTCCTAGAATACATCATCAATGGAAACCAGATGTTGTAATGTTAGAAACAGGTTTTGATATTCAACATGCTAATGAAATTGAATCATTAGGCCAAAAGATATATTTTTCTGGGCCTGGAACTGCATTAGAAAGTATAGAAATTAAAAATGGTTTATTTTATGGTTTTGGAGATACAAGACGCCCAGATTCAAAAGCAAAAGGACTATAATATATGCTTGATAAACTTCTAATAATTACTCTCTACGCAATCCCAACGATCGGTCTATTGATCGTATGCTTCTTGATTTCACGAAAAAAATAAAAAATCAATTATGGAGTTAGTGTTGACTAATTTATTATTGATTGCACTTGGTGGATCTCTTGGAAGTCTTGCTTCAATGTTAATTTACAGGCTGCCAATAGAAAATAGTGAAATTACTATTTTTTACCCTAGATCATTTTGTCCTCTTTGCAAAAATCAACTGACAATTGTGCAGCTTATTCCATTCGTAGGATATCTTTTAAGCAGAGGAACTTGTCGAACATGCAATGCCAAAATAAGCTACAGCTATTTAATCCACGAGGCATTAATTGCTGCTTTTATTTTATTTATATTTAATATAATGGAATTTACCAATCTTTCAGCATGGGTAATCGTCTTAATTGTAATTAGTTTGTATATTCAATCAATCATTGACATACAGACTCTACATCTATTTCAACCTCTTAGCATCATTTTAATGATAGCCGGATTATTACTTAATATATCAACTGGATTTTTTACAATTCCTTTGGATGCATTGCTTGGATTAATTTTTGGATATGGAATATTATTTTGCATCAATCATGTACATAAAATGATGAGGTCAATAGATGGAATTGGATCTGGTGATTTCTTGTTACTTGGAGGAATTGGAGCTGTTTTTGGCGCTTCAGCTATCGGACCAATTCTATTAATTGGATCAAGTATTACTTTATGCCTTTACGTTTTTAATAAAAATAAAGACAAAGAACTTCCGTTAGGATTTGGATTGGGCTTAGCTGGAATATTTTATTGCTTAATATTTATTTCTATTTAATCTTCTGTGGCACCAGGAGGAAAAACTCCTTCATGAAACGGATATGGCATTCCTAACATGCCCAAATTTTTAAATTCATGAATAAACTCTTTTTCCATAACCCCATCAATATCCTGTAATGACCAACCCTCATCTTTTTTCAAGGTCTTGCCATAATGTGGCTGAACCATCAAAGCCAGTCTTTCTCCCCCACATCCAAATATTTGACCACTAATTTTTTTTGCCAAGTCACTGGATAGGTATGCAATTAAGGGACCATTTGATGTTGGGTCAATGAATGGTAGATTGTCATGATTTGTATTTTTACTTGAAGCAAAAGCTGCAGACATTCTTGTTGAGCCCGTAGGACCAATTGCATTTACCCTAATCCCATACTTTGCTAGCTCAATTGCCCAAGTATATGTCATTGATGCAATCGCACCTTTTGCAGCAGAATAATTTGTTTGTCCGAAATTGCCAAAATGAGCTCCTGAAGTAGTATTAATAATTGATCCACCTTTGCCAGATTGTTTCATTTTCAGAGCTGCTAACTGAGAAGACCAAAAGGTACCTTTTACATGAATATTCCAAACACAATCAAAGTCCTCATCAGTCATTTTTAATAAAGATTTATCTCTAAGGACTCCCGCATTATTAACGAGAATATCAATATTGCCAAATTCTGAAATGCACTCATCAATTAAAAGGCTGCAGCCTTCTCTAGATGAAATATCCTGACTGCTAGTCTTAGCAACCCCTCCTTCATCTAATATTTCATTAACAACTTTTTCAGCTTCTTCAGAATCTATATCATTAACCAAAACACTAGCTCCAGATTTAGCTAAGTGAAGACTGTGCCCCTTACCGATGCCTCTTCCTCCTCCTGTAACAATTGCGATTTTATGTTTAAGCAGTTCCTTCAAGATGCTCTCCTACTAAAAATTAATAATGACTATATTTTTTAACATAACAAATGCAAAATAAATAGACTTGTAATTCATAATAGTAAATATAGAGAAATAAATGATTGATCATATATCTAAAAGAAAAAATTTTCCTGAAGGCTCTGCAATAGTTATTGGTGGGAGTGGAGGTATTGGCTCAGCAATTTGCAAAACATTTGCCTCGCATGGTGTTCCAGTAGTATTTTCTTATCATGGCAATGAAACTGCGGCCAATGATTTAAAAAAAGAAATTTTAGATCATGGCGGAGTTGTTTCATCAAAAAAATTGTCTATTAATGACAAAACTCAAGTAGAGGGTTTCTTTCAAGAATTACAAAATGAACGAATTCATAGCATAGTAAATGCAACCGGATCAGATATAAGAATGAAATGGATCAATGAATTGTCATATGACGAATGGGATGATGTCATGCGAACAGATGCAGATGGGTTTTTTAATATAATTAAAAATAGTCTGCCTATTCTTAGAAAATTTGGAGGTTCATATACAACTCTTAGCTCCATTGGTTTATCCAGATGGCCTGCTAAAGATGTCCTATCCGTTGCCCCAAAAGCAGCAATTGACGCCTTAATCAATGGGATTGCAAAAGAAGAGGGTCGAAATAATATTAGAGCTAATTCTATTCAACTTGGAATTATAGAGGCAGGAATTTTCTTAAGAATTAAAGGCAAGGATTATGATGACAGATACATAGAAGCTGCAAAAAACAATACCGCTCTTAAAAAATTAGGTGAAGCTCAAGATGTTGCAGATGCCGTCATCTTCCTTGCATCAGATAGAGCTAAATATATAACTGGTCAGACGTTATATCTGGATGGTGGTTACAGAATTTAATATAAAAGTAAGGAGGATTTATGCCTACAAAAGAACAAATTGAAACAACAATGAAAATTCATTTTAATTCTTGGAATAATGAAGAGAAGGAAAAGTGGATGGATAATTGGACTGATGATGTGGTGATGTTTGATCCTGTAGGAGGTCCTGATAAAAATGGAAAAATAGCCCTTGAAGAAACTTGGCGAAATAGTTTTAAAGATGGGCATCATTGGAAAATAGAACCAGTTTTTATGCAAATATGCGAAAATCAAGCAGCACTTCATGTAAAAAATTATGGGACTGTTGAAAATGAGCCAATAGAACTTGATAGCATTGAGATATATTGGATAAATGACAATGGGAAAGTTTACAAAGTCCAAACATACTTTGGCCCTCCTGAAGGAAGAACCCTTGATCCATTTTTTTCTAAAAAAGATATTTAAAGCTTATCTTGGTACATAAATTTTTACGTAATAATTTAGTTATACCCAATTCTCAAAGGAAGATAGGGTTTTCCCTGCAATATATGCGAAGGTAAGTGCTGGACCAATTGTGCCTCCACCTCCTCCATAACTTGGTCCTGGAGAGCCTACTCCAGAAGAATTCCCAGAAGCACAAAGTCTTTTGATGGGAATTTTATTTACATCTAACACCTGTGAAAATTTATTTACTCTAGGACCTCCACATGTTCCTAAATGAGCAGGTGCAATTTCTGCTCCATAAAAAGGTGGTTGGTCAAGTGGCTGAAGAGCTAAACTAGTGTCCTTAAGACCCATCCTATCGTAATGAGTTTCACCTCTGTGAAAATCTGGATCAATGCCTAACAAGGCATTTTTATTGAAATTAGAAATGGTTAATTCTAAATTATTTTGATTAATACCTAACTTTTTTGCTAGTCCCTCTATAGTGTTAGATTTAACAAACCAACTAGGCAATGACTGATCAAACGTTTTGCCACCCAATGTGCCATTAAGTCTTACTTTATGATCAAATATTTGAAAAGCTGGGATATTTTTATATTTTAATGCTCCCCAATTTTCTTTAGCATGAAATGAACGCCATGAAGAGTCATAATCTGCTTTCTCATTTGAAAATCTATTTCCATAACGATTTACTAAAATGCAGCTAGGATAATATTTTTTTTCAGTCACAGCATTCAAAGATCCTAAAGCTCCAGCCTCCCCTTTGTAGACCACACTTCCCCATACCTCATTCATATTTCTTAAATCTGCACCAAGTTTCATCGCCATCTTTATACCATCTCCGGTATTCGATTTGACTCCAACCCCATAAGAAGGAATTGTTAAAAAATTTTTTTTCATTTGTTCGTCGTGATCAAAGCCACCACTTGCTATGAGAACTCCTTTTTTTGCTTTTAAATTATATAACTTTCCTTTTGAGCTATATGCTACCCCAAGAACTTCAGAAGAGCCGTCTTCATTTTCTCTGCTAATTAACTCTGTAGCTGGAGTATCTATAAGTATTTCACCACCTAGACTCTTAAAAGTATTTAGTAAATGAGAGATCAAAATTCCTCCAATATGAGCTCCATCTGGCCCTCCAGTATCGGGCTCAATACTTCGGCCCTTAAGAACACTCCCCTCCCAATCAGTATGATACTCTGAAGCCTCTCCCATAATTTTTGAGACCCTCCATTTTAATGAGGTGTTATCCTCAAGAAATTTGACCATTCTTGGACCTTCTGTAGCAAATGCCTCAATCAATTCTTGATCTGCCTGTCCTTGTGAAAGTTGATTTAAATATTTTAATGAATTGTTTTTTGAATCGGTAAATCCTTCCCTCTTCATAACATGATTGTTTGGAACCCAAGCAACGCCTCCTGAAATTGCAGTTGTGCCCCCAGCTGTGCGAGCTTTTTCTAAAACAACAACTCTAAGTCCTTTTTTTAGCGCTGTAATAGCACCAGCTAATCCTGTTCCTGATCCTATAACTACAATATCAGTTTCGCCATGCCAGATAAAATTATTGTCTTTTAGAGGTTTTTTTAAGCTAAGGAGAAAACCTGTACTTATAAGACCAATGAAGCTTTTGAAAAAAAAATCTCTTCTTTTAAATAGGCCCATTGTTAGTTATAAAGTATTTGACCCGCTTATATGTTTACCAGCAATGAATCCATATGTCATTGCAGGACCAATTGTAGCTCCAGGCCCTGGATATGTAGTTAATAGGGCTGGGGTGCAATTTCCAGTTGCATATAAACCTCCAATAGCTTGATTGTCATTATCAAGAACTTGCCCATATTCGTTAATTGCCATTCCTCCACACGTTGCAAATTCACCTGGGTCAATTCTCATTGCATAATATGGAGCTTGATTGACTGGACCCAAACATGGATTGATAAGGCTTTGATCGCCAGAGAATCTATCTCTTTCATTATCCCCCCTTTGAAAATCTAAGTCCTTTCCGGTTTCAGAAAACTTATTAACTTTTTGAATTGTATCTTCAAGACCATCAGGATTTATCCCTGTTTTTTGTGCGAGCTCCTGAATAGAGTTTGCACGGGTAATAAAATCGTCATTAAACCAATTTCTATGAACAAATTTTACTAAAGGGTCTGGAAAAAACTTACCTGGCATAAGTGGTCCTACAGGATAATTTTTTCGATGATTAGAATCAAATATCATATACATTGGTGTAAAGGACTCTCCTTGTTCCTGTTTTCGCAATACTTCCAACATAAAAGTAAGGTAGTTCTGAGATTCATTAGCAAAGCGTTTTCCAGACTTATTAACTGTATAATTACCTGGCATTGATTTTTCTACTTCGCTGAGTCTCGGAAAATCTTCATCAGGCGCTTTTAGTGTTGTTACCCACCAAGCTTTATTCATAAATTTTAATTGTGCTCCAATTGCCTCTGCTGCTTTAATTGGATCACCTGTATTCGTCTTTGGTTCGCAACCCCAATCAGTGTTTGTTGGTTTGGGTAAATACTCCTCTCTCATTGCTTGATTCTGCCCAAATCCTCCCGAGGCAACGATGACACCCCTAGTAGCTTTAATTCTCAAGATTTGACCATCTTTGTTTACTAATGCGCCGACAACTCTATTATTTTCAACTATATATTCTTTTAATTCTGTTGATCTCCATATTGGAATATTTCTCTTTTTTGCTGAAGAAATTAATCTAGCAACTGAGGCAGCGCCAAAAGCCAATCTTCTAGATCGTTTTCGTTTAAGTCTCCATGGGATATCAAACCAATACTTGAAAAAAATTTTTAAAAATAATTTAAGCCATCCAGGTGATTGAGTGGTAAATGCATGTGACTCTTCAAAATTAACCCCATAACGACCAAAAAGAATTGTTTGTGGGCCAGAGGGATGAAGATTATCAACATCCTCTCCCAATGTATCTGCAGATACTGGAGATGGTTCTAAAGCTCTATTGCCTAATTTTACTCCAGGAGCATCTTGAAAATAATCAGGATAGTGTTCAAGACTGGTATAACTCACATCAGTGTTATCTTCCATAAACTTTACCATTTTAGGACCATGTTCAAGATACGCATCAATCATAGGCTCATTGAATTCATCTGGCGGTATAGTGGATTTTAAATATTGTTTTGCCTCTGATATTGAATCATCAGCGCCAACTTTCAAAGCATGATGATTGTTTGGAATCCAAATAACGCCTCCAGAAGTCGCACTTGTACCACCAATTAGCTTGCTTTTTTCAATAATCAAAACTTTTAAAGAATTTGAAATATTTGCTGTCAATGCCGCAGTAATTCCCCCGCAGCCACTTCCGACAACAAGAACATCATAAGTTTCATCAAAATTTTGCAATTTTCTATCCTATAAGAGTTTAGATTCCCACTCCAAGGTTTTGGATAAAGAGCTAGGAACTTTAGATCTATCTAAATAAAATTGGTTATACCATTCACGCAATTTATGAACTGGGCCATCGCCATCACATAAAAGAGGGTTATCAACCCTAATTTTGTTATGCCATATCTCTACATCTTGCTTAAATGACATTTGAGTCATTTCTGTATACATATCTACCATTTCTTGATTCTGCTCATCAGTAAAACTTTCATTCTTCTCAACAATAACTCCATGCCTTAAAAGAAAACTATCTTTATCGATCGGTACATGACTTACCAATTGAACTGATTTTTGCTTCAATCCTTGACCTTCATTTGTCATCCAACACATCATATATGCTGGACCAAAATATGTAGCTTTTGATTTCATTATCCCGCCTTCATCATACTCCGACCCTTCTAGATTTTTTCCTTCATTTAATTGTGTTAATACGTGACCTTCGAAGATATTCTTAAACCGAGTTGCTGTTACCCCGTGAACAGTTTTAAAATGCGCCATATCAGCCATATTATCTATTAACTCTCTACAGTTAATATTTATAACATTTTCCTCTAGCACCCAATTTGACCATTTGTCAGAAAAGCATGCTTCTTCTCTAGGGATGATTTCATGGTCTAATGGCTCCGCACCTTCTGGGTCGTTCCATACAAACAATAATTTATTTTCTTCATGCACCTTCCAGCTTTGAATACAAGCAGCTTTGGGAATTTTTTTAGCATAAGGAATATCTAAACACTCTCCATCCTTTCCCCAACCCCATTCATGGTAGGGACACCGAACCATATCGCCATCAACCTTGCCCATACTTAGATCTCCTCCCATATGAGGGCAAGCTGCCTGCAGAGCTAAAGCTTCGCCTTTTGAGTTCCGAAAAATGACTAATTTAGTACCAAAAGCATTAACGCCGACTGGTTTTGACGTAAATGATTCGGAAAGCCCTAAGGTATGCCAACCTCGACCATACCTATCTGGCGGCGGTGTTTGATCTATTATTCTTATTTTTTTATTACTCAAAATGCTCCCCCATTTTTTTATGTAATTTATAACATTAAATTTTCCGTCTCAATGCCCAAAAAACTTGAACCATAATCCATGGCAAAAGGATCAGAAATATTTGCAACATGAACTTGGGTCATCATAATATCTAAAAATTTATTCGTTATCTCATTGCCCAAATAAACCGTTGATCCACCGCTTGCTTTAACTAGTTTTAAAGCGCCAGCGACACATCTATCATTTACAGTGCTGACTTGATAGCGATACCTAATCCGATCATTTATATCAATATCTTTAGATTGATTGGCTGCATCCATCATAGATTTAACATTAGCCTCAATGTTATGCCATAGCTGATCTATTTCAGTGGAAATTTCTGATGCTAAGGTTAATGTTATGGGATTTGTTTTGGCCTCAACTCCAAAACTAGAGACTCTCTCTTTTGCTCCTTCAATAAATGCATTAAGTGCTCCTCTATAAGCGCCTAAAGCAGGAATAGCTACCGCATGAGTAAAAATCTGTCCAAATGGAACTTTATATAAAGGACCTTTATTAGTTTTGTCAGGATTATTGTTTGTGAAAGCATCTTTTAAATAATGAATCCTGTGAGCAGGGACGAAGATATTATCTACTTTAATTCTTTTGCTTCCAGTGCCTTTTAAACCATACGTATGCCAATTATCTATGATTTCATAGTCTGCTCTTGGTATGAGTAATGTTACAAAGCTATCAAGACCTTTTGAAGGGTCAAGAATTGCTCCGCCAAAAAACCAATCGCAGTGATCACTCCCCGATGACCAATCCCACTCACCAGAAACAACAAAACCATCTTCTTCAGGTTTAGCTAATGCTTTTGGAGCATAAGAGGAAGAAATAAGGACTGAATTATCTTCACCCCATACTTCATCTTGAGCTTTTTCATCAAAAACAGAAATTTGCCAGTTATGCACTCCTACTGTCGCATATACCCATGCAGATGGCATACAAGCCTCTCCAATAATAGATGTAACTTTGTAGAAGACAATTGGATCCATTTCATATCCACCCCATCTTTTGGGTTGAACAATTTTAAAAAAACCAAGATCTTTAAAATCTTGGATAGTTTCATCTGTAAGTCTTCGTAATTTTGCAGTTTCTTCTGCTCTACTTTTAAGGACGGTTTTTATATCTTCAGCCCTTTTATATAAATCTTCAGCTGATGGAATTGTATTTTCTGTCATCCTATTAAATCCTCAATAATTAATAATAAAAAAACATATTTATATTAATAATATACATATAGTTAATTTTTTCAAAATAATAAATATCGCAAATAAATTTTAGGAGATAATTTTGAACTTTTTGTAAAATGGGCTGTCATATAATTAAGTTGGTTAAAATTTTCCTCTAAAATTTTCCCTAAAGCCAATCAGAGCGGGTTAGCCATGCCCGCTTGCTTTTTTAGATCAATCTCTACTGAAGGCTTGGACTTGTATTTATATTCTGAATTTCTTTAATTACTCCCTCCCAAATTAGCCACTCTTCAGTATTTAAATTAGCTGCATATTCTGCAGCTCTTAACATAGCGATAGATTCAGCATCTTCGCCATATTGAGAAATAAGATCCATAGCAATTTGATAATTAGAGTTTTGAGAGTTCATTTCAATAGTATTTTATGAGTGTATTTCCTTCACAAGGCTTCATAGACAGGGTATTTTAAACCTATCAAATTATAAGTAAAAATTTTATGAACGTTTACTGGTTTCAAGATTCAAAAACTGGACATCTCAAACAAGTACAGGCTCTTTTAGGTCAGCTTAAAAAAGAAACAGAACTCTCGATAACTCCTATTAATTTTTCCAATCACGAAAGTTTGCCAGCAATGCTTTCAAATAAGAATAAATTAGATGGTCCAACCATACTCATAGGTGCGGGTCATGATGTTTATTCAAAAATTCTTCGTAGCAAAAAATACATAGAAAAACTTACTGATCAGGATATATTTTCAATTGCTGTACTTCGCCCAAGCTATAAACTAAATTCCTTCGATTTAATTGTTGCTCCAGAGCATGATTTTCGTAAAGGAAATCTTCCTAAAAATGTTATTTCATTTCAGGGCTCTCTAGCAGCGACATCTCAAGTTCCAATTGATGAAAGCAAGGCAATAATAGCTATTGGAGGTCCAAGCAAGCATTATAAATTTGATCAAGAAATTTTAATGAAGCAGCTTCACTATATTTTAAGCCTGCATCCAAAACATAAATTTAAAATTTTTAATTCTCGTAGAACGCCTGATACCCTAAATGTAGAGTTAAAAAATGAGCTTAAAAATTACCCTAACTCAAAATTTATTCACTTGAATTCGCCAGAGTCTGATGTATTTCAAAAAACCCTTAATGAATCGGCTCTGAAGTTTGTAACCCCTGATAGTTCAAATCTTGTATTTGAGGCTCTATCTACTAAGGGGCAAACCTATTTAATACAAATAGAGAACTCCAGATACAGACGGATTTTTGGTACTAAGAAAATAAGAGAGTCAATGCATGAGTTAGTTCATTCAAAGCGAGTTGGTGTGGTTAGCATATTAAATAAAAAAGGAGGGATAGATGTTTCTAAAATTGAAGCCCCGTCTCCACATTTTGAACCTCTAGCAGAAGTAGAGAAGGTATCATTTTCTATAATGAAATTTATCAATAGTCAAAAATGAAAATTGCTCATCTGGTATCAAGCAAAATCTTTGCAGGGATTGAACAGCATGTTTATGAGCTGTCATCATTCATGTCTGAGGTATCTAATCAAGTTATTATTTGTGATGATGAAATAAATCATCATATGAATGGAATTAAAACCAGCAATTTGAACATCGGATCAAGATACTCTCCTCTAAATACATACAAATTAATTAAGTTTCTTAAAAAAAATAAAGTTCCCATTTTGCATTGTCATGGCGCCAAAGCCAGCACCATTGGTAGAGGAGTAAAAATTTTTAGCAATATTAGGGTTGTTTCAACAATCCATGGCCATAAAAAAAATAATAGTGCGTTTACAAATGTTGATGCTGTCATAGGCGTCAATAAGCTGCTTACTGAAAATATACCTAATAGTACTTATATCCCTAATTGGTTCAATCCATCGCATTTGGGACATCGATCTTCTCGCACAGGACCCATAATTGCAATTGGCAGACTTGAAAAAGTTAAAGGCTTTGATCAACTTGTTAAAAGTTGGATTAATATTAAAGAATATCTAGAAATTATCGGGTCTGGGCCAGAAGAAGCAAAGCTTAATCAGCTCATCCAAGATTTAAATCTTGAGGATCGCATTCAAATTGTTAAAAATTGTGATTACAACACTATTGAAAATAAATATAAAACAGCCAGCGGACTTATTGTATCCAGCCATAGAGAAGGAGGTCCCAGGGTTGTGCTAGAGGCCATTAATCATGAAATACCAGTTCTTGGATCAAGGGTTGGAATAATTCCTGATTTGATTTCTAAAGAATGCTTGTCAGAGCCCGGCAATCAAAAAAGTTTACAAATTCTGTTAGAAGAAATGATACCTATTTTGCCTCAATTAAATATGCAAGGTATCAAGGCAGCTATGATTGAAAATTATTCAGTTAAAAGTGCTGCCAAGAAAACAAAAGAAATTTATGATGCTTTGATTAAAGCCAGCTCATAAACCTTCATCGTTGCATTGACCAAAGACTCTTTTGTAAATTGTTCGGGTATAGATTCAGGCGGTGGAGTTATTAAAACTTGATCAATTTGTTTTGCAAGCATCTCCACATTTCCATAATCAACCAAGCCAATTGGATTAATAGAGTTAATTGATTCTTTGACGCCGCCTCTATCCCAACCCATGACATGACTCCCGCAAGCAGCTGCTTCAATAATTGTTCTACCAAATGGTTCAGGCTTAGATGATAAATTCATAACGATATTTGAAATTTTGTAAACATCGGCAATATCTGATCGAGCGCCACAAAAAGTAAGATGCTCAGTAAGATTTTTTTGTTTAATAAGTTTATTTAAAGAATTGAAGTAGCTTCTTTTATTGGCTGCAACTGGACCTGGAATAATGCCATGAAACCGTGAGGTATCTATATAAGAAAAAAGATCGATAAAACTCTCTATACCTTTCCAACTAGTTATTCTGCCAGGCAGATTGAGAATAATTTTATTTTTTGTTTGAGGAAAATCATTAAACCAAGTTTCTTTCCATTCTTGAGTTAAAGGTGATCTATTGAATTCCTGAAGATCACATCCTCGATATATTAAATGCAAATTGGATTCATCTACGAAATAGTTTTTCTGGATATATTTTTTTACAGTTTGAGAAATAGCAATAATTTCATCTGCATAAGACATAGATTTACTATAAAAGGGTTTGCTATATAAGCCATGAAATGTAGAGATGATAATAGGTTTTTTACCCTGAAAATTTTTTAGTGCAAAATAATTTATCCATGCAGGAAATCTTGATCGGACGTGAACTATATCGGGTTGAAACTCTGAATAAATTTTTTTTAAATTAGTGATTTGAAATAAAGCTCTTATATTTTTCTTGGCTATAGGAAGTTCGTAATGCTTAGCACCATGCTCATTCAATAAATCTACTAGTTGTCCACCGGCAGAGATCACTGCAGAGTCATGACCGAGTTTTATAAGATGATCAGAAAGATCTACTGTGCCGCGCTCAACACCACCGACTTTCAGTTCGGGTAGCAGTTGTATGATTCTCATAGATTATTCGAATCGCAGGGCTACTGCTGGCTCTAATTGTGCTGCTTTCCTTGCAGGCCAAATACCAAAAAATAATCCAACACATGCTGAAAATATGACTGAACCAAATATCGCTGAAAATGGTATGGTGAAGACCCAATCCTGAAAAACTGTTACTAAAAAATATAAGCTAGAGCCAAAAATGACGCCGATAATGCCACCGATAATGCATAGAGTTACAGCCTCAATAATGAATTGCAGCAGTATTGCTTGTTGGGTTGCGCCTAAGGCTTTTCGCAGGCCTATCTCTCTTGTTCTTTCAGTTACAGACACTAGCATAATATTCATTACACCAATTCCTCCAACCATAAGACTAATACCAGCAATACCAATCAATAACGCCGAAAAGATTGCAGTGGCTTGTTTTTGTAGGTCAGTAAATTGAGACCAATCATTAATTCTGAAATTGTTTTCCTCACCTGGCCCTATGTCGTGTTCTCTTCTAAGAACTCTTTCGATAGATATCATTGCCTCTTCAGGAGTATAAGTATTTGGAACTTCTACTCGAATTGAATCAACTCTATCTCTTCCAAATACCCTGTCGGATGCAGTTAATAAGGGTATGTAAATTTGCTCATCAGGATTAGACCAACCTGTAGATCCTTCAGACTTAGTCACTCCTATAATCTTAAAAGTCACTCCACCTAAATCAATCTCTTCTCCAATCAAAGCCTTTGAAGATGTTTTAAGCTCAGTTCCAACACTTGAACCAATAATTGCAACTCTTTTTCTGGCCAAATCGTCTCTTTCTGTAAAAAAAGCTCCTTGATCAATTTCATAACCTTGAATGCTTAAATAGGTTTCTCTTGCTCCAATAACTGAAATACTAATGCTCTCATTTTTATACTTCAGTGATTTACTGCCTCGAATCTCTGGAGATACCCTCCAGTTTATCTCTTGATCTTTAATTAATGCATCAGCATCAGAAATTGAAAGAGGTGCCGCACTAATTTTTTGACTCCCCCTTCCACGAGAAGGATATACAGACAAAGTGCGCGCAGATAAGTTAGTGATTGAATCATCAATTGCTCTTTGTGCACTTGATCCGATTCCTACCATGGCAATAACTGATGCTGTACCAATCACAATAGCAATAGTTGTTAAAAGAGATCTTAATAAATTAGCTCTAATAGAGTCTATAGCTGTAGCAATTGATTCCTGCAAAACCATTAGTTAGCCAAACCTACCTTTTACTCTTTCTGAAAATTTTTGCTGATATTTAATTAAACCCTCACTTGGAAGAACATAAACAACCTCGTCATATTTTATGCCTTGGATAACTTCAACATAATTAAGATCTGTTTTTCCAACCTTTACCCATATAGGCACAGCACCTTTCTTTGTTTTTTTAAGAACTATATAAGTATCAAAATTTTCACCATCAACTTTTTTTATCAAAAAATTATTTAACTCATCTTCTTTGATTCCGAGCAATGGAGCAACTGATCTAATATCCTTCCGCGTTCTCAAAGAACCTGCTGGTAATGCAAGAGCAACTTCTTCATTTAAAATTTCAATTTCTACATCTGTATTCATGCCAATTAATAATAAATTATCTTTATTTTCAATATCTATCAATACAGGAAAGGTTGTTACATTTTGATCAATTTTTGACATGGGTTCGATCTTAGACACAACTCCTACAAATTTTTTGTCCCTATAGGCTGAGACTTTTAATGTTACCTCTTGACCAATAGTAATTTTACCAATGTCTATTTCGTCAATTAAAGCTCGCACCCTTACCTTATTGAGATCTGCCATTTCCATAAGCAAGGTACCACCACCCACAGCTGATGTTGGAGAAGTTATAACTTGACCTACTTCAGCTGGTCTACTGATAACAGTTCCGGCAATAGGTGATCTCACACTAGTGTCATCTAAGGCTATTCGAGCATTTTCTAAAAATACCTCAGCTCGAACAAGTTGTGCTCTTGCAGAAGAAAATGATTCTTGAGCATCCTCAAATGATTTATCTGAAATATTCCCCTCATTATGCAATCTTTTTGAGCGTTCAAATTGATTTTTAGCATTGCTTAATCTAACTTTAGCCACTTCAAGATCTGCATTTGCTTGAGCAAGAGTATTTGTTGGTGTTCTTTGATCTATTCTTGCTAGGACCACACCCTCATCTACATAATCACCAATCTCGGCACCTAAAAAAAGAATTTGCCCAGACGCTTTTGATTTAATCTCAATTGAAGAAATGGCTTCAACGGTACCAGAAGCTTCAACTGTAAGCTCCAGTTGTTGAGATGCTGCTTCTTTTAAAGCATAAAATTTAAATTCTTCTGCCTCTTTGCCTCCACCACAATTAGCAACAACTATAAGAGATAAAGCTACACTGAATATTCTAATTTTTGCATTCTTCATAATTATTCCTTTCTAGAATCTGATTCTATCAAACCATCTTTGATAAATATTGTTCTTTGAGCCTCAGCAGCAATTCCATTCTCATGAGTAATAAGAATAATAGTTTGGCCTTGTTGATGTAAATTATGAAAAAGCTGCATGACATCATATCCTGTTTGACTATCTAAGTTTCCAGTGGGCTCGTCTGCAAATAGAATAGACGGGTTATTCACCAAAGCTCTAGCTATGGCAACTCTTTGCTGTTGCCCTCCAGATAGTTCAGATGGTTGATGATCCATTCTGGATTCAAGCCCAACTTGAAAGAGAGCATCTTTGCCTCTTTTTAGTTGTTTTTCCTTGTCAACTCCAGCATATTTTAAAGGCAACATAACATTATCAAGAGCACTGTTTCGCGCCAGCAAATGGAAATTTTGAAAAACAAAACCGATTTCTTTATTTCTTATGCTTGCAAGCTCATCCCCTTCAAGAGTACTAACTTCTTGGTTATTAAGATGATATGTCCCATCTGTGGGGCTATCAAGACATCCAATAATATTCATTAACGTTGATTTACCAGATCCTGATGGGCCCATAATTGCTATAAATTCACCTTGCTTAATACTAAAACTTACGCCTCTTAAGGCTTCTACTGTTTGTTTGCCAAGTAAATAATGTTTGGTGATATTTTTTACGTCAATAACATTCATGCTGGCTTGCATAAAAATACAGGTATTTCTCTAGAGGTATTACTCTGATAGGTTTCATAGTCAGGATAAAATGAACAAATTAATGGCCACAACTCATCCTTTTTTTCTTTGGACACCTCTTCTGCTATATAGTTCCCATACCCATCAATGGTTGTGATATTAACTGCTGGGTGAGCTTTAACATTGTAATACCAACTAGGATTCTTTGGCATGCCTCCGAGGGACGCAACCAAAATTGGCATGTTATTTTGATGAACATAAATTAAGGGAATGTTTCTTATTTTATTAGATTTAGCGCCTTTAGTCTCGACAACCATGATTGGAAAGCCGCCCGGCCACTTATTCCATAATTTGCCTTTACTAAGCAAAAATATAGAGGCTTGGAATTTAGCAAAATATTTAATTATTCGCTTCGCGGTTTTAGCTTGCTTAATAGTATATTTTTCAGACATGGTTATAAAGATGTAAAGTTTACTTTACATTAAAAACATCACAATAAAAAGCTCGTAGGGTTTTTAATAATTGTTACTAACTAGAAGGAATAATGCATATTTCTTATGCTTTATTTAAATGAAGCTATTCCAGTTTGAAAATTACCAAGAATCAATGCATGTAAATCATGAGTGCCTTCATAGGTGTTTACAGCCTCTAGATTCATAGAATGTCTGACAACATGGTATTCATCAATGACTCCATTTCCTCCATGCATGTCTCTTGCCATCCTAGCTATGTCTAAAGCTTTACCACAGTTATTTCGCTTGATAAGTGAGATCATTTCAGGAACCATTTTATCCTCGTCGATCAGCCTTCCAACACGGAGGGCGGCTTGAAGACCTATAGTAATTTCTGTTTGCATATCGGCTAATTTCTTTTGAATTAATTGCTTGCTAGCCAAAGGATTACCAAATTGAACCCTGTCTAATGTGTACTGTCTGGCTGCATGCCAACAAAACTCAGCTGCACCTATGACACCCCAAGCAATTCCATACCTGGCTAGATTTAAACAGGTAAACGGGCCTCTGAAGCTTTGTGCCAAGGGCAA
>CACKRJ010000010.1 GCA_902602595.1 uncultured SAR86 cluster bacterium | reverse complement strand
GTAGCAACTTTCTATGCTTTTGCAGACTTATTGAATTTAGATGAATTGCAAAGGACATTTACCCACTTCTTAAAAAAAGAAGATATCAAGGGCACTGTGCTTCTAGCTCATGAAGGGATTAATGGAACCGTAGCTGGAGGGGGGGCTGGTATAGATCGATTTAAAGATTTCTTACAATCAAATAACCTCTATGAGTCCCAGAACTTCAAAACTTCCTCTTGCGCAGATGATCCATTTCCTCGTCTTAAAGTTAAATTAAAGGATGAAATCGTAAGCATTGGCAATGAATTAGCTGATCCAGCAAAAATTGTTGGCGAGTATGTTCAACCTGAAGACTGGAATAATTTAATTTCTCAGGAAGATGTTTTGGTCTTAGACACTAGAAATACTTATGAATTTTCAATTGGTACTTTTAAAAAATCTATACAACCAGAGACTACAAATTTTCGAGAATTCCCCGATTGGCTTGAGGGTATTGAATCTGCCGGCATTGATAAAAATAAAAAAGTTGCCATGTTTTGTACTGGCGGCATACGATGCGAGAAAGCATCCTCTTTAATGAAGGCTAAAGGGTTTAAAAATATTTATCATCTGCAAGGCGGCATTTTAAATTATATGGAAAAAGTTGATGCAGAAGAATCATTGTGGAATGGGGAATGTTTTGTTTTTGATGATCGAGTAGCTCTAAATCACAATTTAGAAGTTGGTTCTTACGATATGTGTCATGGTTGCAGGATGCCTATTACAGATGCAGACAAACTTGAAGAAGAGTATGTAAGGGGAGTGAGTTGCTTAAATTGTTTTTATGAAAAAACACCTGATCAAAAGAAACGTTATGCGGATCGACAAAAACAAGTTGATTTAGCCAAGCTTAGAAATGAAAAACACATTGGTGCAATTTTCCAGTCAAGTAAAAAATGATGCCAATACTCTATAGTTTTAGAAGATGTCCATATGCTATACGAGCGCGCATGGCATTGATTTTAGCTTCAAAAGAATGTGAGTTAAGAGAAATTCTGCTGAAAGATAAACCTGATGAAATGTTACAAGTTTCTTCAAAGGGCACCGTTCCTGTTTTGCAATTTACCAAAAAAGTTTTAGATGAAAGCCTAGACATAATTTCTTGGGCTATGGAGTCACCTGCTCCTAATGTCCATGTTTTTTCAGAAGCAGAACGGTTATTATCCTCAGAGCTTATACATTTATTTGATTCAAAATTTAAATATCATCTTGACCGGTATAAATATTCATCTCGTTATGGCGAAGATCCTAAGGACCATCAAAATGAATGCAAGCTTATTCTTGAAAATTTAGATAAAAAGATTAATCCCAACCCTTGGATTTTTGGTAAAGAAGTTAGCCTTTTAGATATCTCCATTCTTCCATTTATTCGACAATGTAAAATAGCTAATCCAGATTGGTTTTTTTCTCAAAACTTTTTCAATGTAATTAACTTATTGAATTATTTTGAAAGCAGTGATTTGTTTGCTCAAGCCATGCAGAAATATGCCGTATGGGATCCTGTAAAAAATAATGGAAATATTTTTCCGTAAACTTATAAGCCAATCGAATCGTAACTTGTGGCAATTCTGTCTAATGCTAATTTATATGCTGCTGTGCGCAGATTTGGAATATCATTTTCAATCATGCTGTGCCTAACCTTTTGATAAGCTTCTCTCATCATGTCATCAAGACCGGATCTGACCAAATCTATTTCATTTGCGCCTTCAATGAACTTTTCTTTAAATTTTTCTGGCATTTCCTTTCCTGTCATGGTTTCAATTGCGGAAATGAGAGTGTCAAATTGGAAAGCATTTCTTCTTTTTTCAAGTCTGCCAAAACGTATGTGCCTTAAATTTCTAATCCACTCAAAATAGCTGACCGCTACTCCTCCAGCATTGGCCATAATGTCTGGAATAATAGTTACATTGCGCTTATTTAATAGTCCATCTGCCTCATAAGTGATAGGACCATTTGCTGCCTCGACAATAAGCTTGGCTTGAACTTCTTGAGCGTTATTCTTATCAATAACATTTTCTCTTGCTGCTGGAATAAGAATGTCACACTTCATGATTAAGCATTCTGATGTGTTTGCTTCAAATTTGCCTTCGTTGCAGCCCTCAAAACTTCCATGTTCAGAGTAATATTGTTTTATTTTTTCTATATCTAAACCATTTCGGTTAAGGATTGCTCCATTGAGCTCCATGACACAAACTATCTTGCATCCATCCTCTTCTTGTAAAAACTTTGCAGCATGATATCCAACATTTCCAAGCCCTTGAACAGCAACCTTTTTATTTTTTAAGCTTCCTTTTAAACCTGTTTTAAGAACATCTTCTTCATGCCTGAAGAACTCTCTTATTATGTATTGAACACCTCTGCCAGTTGCCTCTGATCGACCTACTAACCCTCCTTTTTGGATAGGTTTACCAGTCACACACGCCAGTGCATTAATATCAGTAGGATAAATGCGTCTATACTCATCTGCTATCCATGCCATTTCTTCTGCACCCGTTCCTACATCTGGAGCTGGAACATTTTGAGCAGGATGAATTAAATCGCGTTTAATGAGCTCCTGGGCAAATCGTCTAGTAATTTTTTCTATCTCAGCTTTAGTCCAGTCTTTTGGATTTATTTTCAAAGCACCCTTAGAGCCACCATAGGGCACTTCAATAATTGCACACTTATAAGTCATAAGAGCTGCAAGAGCTTCCACCTCTTCTTGAGAGGCATTGATGTCATATCGAATACCACCTTTGGCTGGTTCAAAATGTTCTGAGTGGACTGAACGCCACCCAGTAAATGTGTGTATTTCATTTCTTAGTTTAACGCCGAAATTGATTGTATAAGTTGAATTGCAAACTCTAATTCTTGAAGCTAAATCAGATGAAATTTCCGTATAGCTTAAAGCTTGATCAAATAGTTTATTGGTACTATTTAAAAAATCTTGGTTAACCAAAATATCCCCCTTAAAAAATATTATTATAAGCTTTTTACATCTATAATGTTTCGTTTCTTGGCGGGCGTAGCTCAGTTGGTTAGAGCGCTGGATTGTGGCTCCGGAGGCCGTGGGTTCGAACCCCATCGCTCGCCCCATTAAAATTAGATATATAAAATGAGTAGCAAAATAAAAAAACTAAAAGATTTAGAACGTAAGTTGACTGTTTCAGTTCCTGTTGAGAATTATGAAAAAAAATATACAGGCAAGCTTTCAAAGATAAAATCTTCAGCAAAACTCGATGGTTTTAGAAAAGGCAATGTTCCTGATGATGTTCTCAAGCAACGTTATGGAGATTCTATTCACTTCGAAGTATTAAATGAGCTTATCCAAGAGAGCTATCCAAAGGAACTGCAAGAACAGAACATTAAACCTGCATCTTCACCTGCAATCAGCATAGAGAATGAGGATGCCACCAAGCCCATTTCTTATTCGGCAGTATTTGAAGTTTTTCCAGAAATTAAGCCAAAGATTTCTCGATGGAAAAGCTTTGAAAAATCTGAGATCACTTTAGATGACTCAGATGTTGACCTGGCTATTGATGATATTTTAGAAAGGTATTGCGAATGGCGAAAGGTTGAAAGAGTTGCTGAAAATAAAGATCAAGTAGTTATTGATTTCGAAGGCAAGATTGATGGTGAGGGTTTTGAAGGAAATGAATCCAAAGACTTTAAATTGGTTTTAGGTTCAAAATCTATGATTCCAGGGTTTGAAGATAATTTGGTTGGTAAGAAATCTGGAGAAACCTTTTCATTCAAAACAAACTTCCCAGAAGATTATTTTAAAAAGGATTTAGCAGGCAAGGAGACTGAATTCCTTATTACCGTTCATGAAGTGCAAGAAATGCATAAAGCTGAAATTAATAATGAGCTTTTTGAAAAGCTTGCAATGGAGGACGTAGCTGATGAAAAGAGTTTTCGTGAAGAGATCTCTAAAAGAATGGAAGGAGAAATAGTTCAACAAGAAAAATCTCTTACCAAGGAGTCTATATACGAAACGCTTCTTCAAAGTAATGATTTTAAAGTTCCAAATGCTACGGTCGCTGAACAAGCAGAACTGATGAGAAAGGATTCATTAATGAGAATGGGTCAAACTGCTGAAAATGCTCCAGAAGACCTTTTTCCTGTGGAGGAGTTTAAAGAAAATGCTGAAAAAAGAGTGAGATTAGATCTACTTTTTTCAGCTTTAATACAAAAATATGAACTTGAAGTAAAAGAGGATGACCTAAATACTTTTATCGACGAAGAAGCTGAAAAGTATAAGGACGGAGACCAATTTAGGACTTGGATTCAAAGTCAGCCTCAGCAACTTGATCAGTATAGAATGGTAATCTTAGAAAATTTGCTTATTGAAAAATTAGATTCTGCCCTTAAATCTAAATCAAAGGTGATAAAATTTTCAGAACTTGCAAATAAATAAATTATGGAAAAAATAAATTCTGGTTTGGTTCCAATGGTTGTAGAGCAGACTCCTCGAGGGGAGCGCGCTTTTGATATATATTCGCGACTTCTAAAAGAAAGAATTATTTTCTTATCTGGTCCCATAGATGATTATATTTCTAACTTAGTTGTTGCTCAGCTTCTATTTTTAGAGTCAGAAAATCCTGAAAAGGATATCAGTATTTATATTAATTCTCCTGGCGGAGTAATTTCTTCAGGGCTAGCTATATATGACACCATGCAGTTTATTGCTCCTGAGGTTTCGACATTGTGCATTGGTCAGGCAGCAAGTATGGGATCGCTGTTACTTGCTGGTGGAGAAAAGGGAAAAAGGTTTGCGTTAACAAATTCTCGAATCATGATTCATCAACCACTTGGCGGCTTTCAAGGCCAAGCTTCTGACTTTGAAATCCATGCAAAAGAAATGCTTTTGGTTAAACAAAAGGTTAATGAGATACTTGCTAAGCACACCGGCAAAACTTTAAAGAAAGTTGAGCAAGACACTGATAGAGATAATTTTTTGAATGCTAAGGAAGCTAAAGCCTATGGCATAATTGATGAAATATTAGAGACTAGACCAACTTCGAATGGAAAATAAAGACAATAAATTATCCTGCACTTTTTGCGGGAAAGGCCAAGAAGAGGTTCGCAAACTTATTGCTGGACCGAGCGTATATATTTGTGATGAGTGTGTCGACCTATGTAATGACATTATAGAAGAAGAAGTAAAAGTTGAAGACGAAGAGGCTCTTGATGTTTTGCCATCTCCTCTTGAGATATTTAAGCAACTTGATGACTACGTGATTGGTCAAGAAAAAGCAAAAAAAACACTCTCGGTTGCTGTTTATAATCACTATAAGCGCTTGAGATCTAATGCTAAGAAAGATGAGATAGAGCTTCAAAAAAGCAATGTTTTATTGCTTGGACCAACTGGAAGCGGAAAAACTCTACTGGCACAGACTCTGGCACGAGTTCTTAATGTTCCATTTACTATTGCAGATGCAACGACCTTAACCGAAGCTGGATATGTTGGAGAGGACGTTGAGAATATCATTCAGAAGCTTCTGCAAAAATGCGATTATGATCCTGATAAAGCTGCACTTGGAATTGTCTATATAGATGAAATTGACAAGATTGCACGTAAATCAGATAACCCCTCTATTACGAGAGATGTCTCTGGTGAAGGCGTTCAACAAGCTTTACTCAAGTTAATAGAAGGTACAGTCGCTTCAATTCCTCCTCAAGGCGGAAGAAAACATCCGCAGCAAGAATTCATTCAAATTGATACCTCTAATATTTTATTTATATGTGGTGGAGCTTTTTCTGGGATTGATGAAGTTATCAAGCATAGAACGGATAAATCAGGTATTGGGTTCGGAGCATCCGTTAAAGATACTGAGTCTTCCGTAGCCTCCATTGTGGAAAATCTAGAACCAGAAGATCTAGTTAAATTTGGTTTGATTCCAGAGTTTGTTGGCAGATTGCCAGTTATCTCTACTTTGCATGAGTTAGACGAGGAAGCCTTGGTAAGAATTCTTCAAGAACCGAAAAATGCATTAGTCAATCAATACAAATACCTATTTGATATCGACGAGGTTGAATTAGATTTTCGCACCGAAGCTTTGCTTGAAATTGCAAAGAAGGCACTGCAGAGAAAAACAGGTGCAAGGGGTTTAAGGTCAATTATGGAAGAACTCTTAATGGATACAATGTTTGAGCTTCCAAATATTGATCTAGAGAAAGTGATTGTTGATGAGAACTCTGTCCTGCATTCATCAGATCCAATTAAGGTATATAAATCTCCTAAGAAAAAATCCTCTTCTGCTGGTTGAATTTAAAAAATTCTCCCTCATTATATTTATATGACTGCTATTAAATATGATCTTCCGCTTATTCCTCTTAGAGACGTCGTTGTTTTCCCAGGAGTTGTTTCAACACTATTTGTTGGCAGGAATAAATCTATCAATGCATTGAACGCAGCCATGGCCGGCGAGAAGAAGATTATTTTAGCTGCTCAAAAAGATGGATCGTTAGATGCACCTTTGTTTGATGATTTGTTTAAAATCGCAACCATTGCCAATATACTTCAACTTATTAAATTGCCCGATGGCACTGTTAAAGTTCTGGTTGAAGGCTCGCATAGAGCTCAAATGGAATCTTTAGAGTTAGACTCAAAATTTTCTAAAGTTAGAGTAAGTCTAATTTCAGAGCCAGCGATTGAAGCCAAAGATGGAGAAAATTTAGCAAGGTTTATTAAAGCTAAGTTCCATGACTTTATTAAAATTACTAAGAAAATTGCTCCAGAGGTTTTGGCATCAATAGATGCTTTAGATGATTTATCTAGAATTATTGATTCAATAGCTGGTCATCTACCAATGGAAATCAAGCAAAAACAAGAAATTCTTGAAACAGCCGACTTTCAGTTAAGAGCTGAAATTCTTATAGCTTACATAGAGTCTCAATTAGATGTTATGGATGTTGATAAAAGAATTCGTAATAGAGTCAAAGGGCAGATGGAAAAATCTCAACGTGAGTACTATCTAAATGAGCAAATAAAAGCTGCTCAAAAAGAGCTGGGTGATATTAGTGAAGAGGGCGATGAAATCTCGCAATTGGAAGAAAATATTGCCAAGGCTGGCATGTCTAAGGAGGCATTAAAAAAAGCAAACAATGAATTTACCAAGTTCAAGCAAATGTCACCTATGTCGGCAGAGGCATCAGTTGTTCGTTCATATCTAGATTGGCTCACTAGTATACCTTGGAAGAAAAGAAGCAAAGTTAAATCAAATTTGAATGCAGCAATAGAAATTCTCAATGAAGATCACTTCGGTTTGGATGAAGTAAAAGAAAGGATTTTAGAATATTTGGCAGTTCAACAAAGAGTCAAGAAGTTAAAAGCGCCTGTCTTGTGTTTGGTTGGCCCGCCCGGAGTTGGAAAAACTTCTCTTGGAAAATCTATAGCAAGGGCTACGAATAGAAAATTTGCCAGAATGTCATTGGGTGGGGTTAGGGATGAAGCAGAAATTAGAGGACATCGAAGAACCTATATTGGATCTATGCCCGGAAAAATTATACAAAAGCTTTCAAAAGTTGAAGTAAAGAATCCTTTATTCCTATTAGATGAGATTGACAAAATGGGCATGGACCATCGCGGCGATCCGGCATCGGCTCTTTTAGAGGTTTTAGATCCGGAACAAAATAATACATTCTCAGATCATTACTTAGAGGTAGATTTTGATCTTTCTGAGGTGATGTTTGTTTGCACGGCCAACAGTTTAAATATTCCAGGTCCTTTGCTTGATCGAATGGAGATCATCAGGTTGCCTGGTTATATAGAGGACGAAAAATTAAATATCGCTAAACAATATTTAATTCCTAAGCAGCTTGAAAGGAATGGGCTGCAAGAAAAAGAAGTCAAGCTAACCGATAAATCTATATTGGACATAGTTCGTCATTACACAAGAGAAGCTGGAGTGAGAGGGCTGGAAAGACAAATTGCAAAAATTTTTAGAAAGTCAGTTAAAGAAAGAGTTCTTGCAGATACCAAAAAAATTCAATCTTCAATAAATATTACCCCAAAAAATTTAGAAAAATATTGCGGTGTTCCTAAATTTAAATTTGGTGAAGCAGATGTTGAGGACATTGTGGGTAAAGTTGCTGGGTTGGCATGGACTGAAGTTGGTGGCGAAATGCTTACCATTGAATCCTCGTATGTTCCTGGTAAAGGGCAAGTGATCAAAACTGGTTCTTTGGGAGACGTAATGCAGGAATCCATTCAAGCTGCTTTAACAGTTGTGAGATCCAGATCAAAGAAATTAGGCATCCCTGCTAATTTCTATGAAAAATTTGATGTTCATATTCATGTTCCTGATGGAGCTACGCCAAAGGATGGACCCAGTGCTGGAGTTGGAATGTGCACAGCAATGATCTCTGTTTTCACAGGAATACCTGTGAGATCAGATACTGCCATGACAGGCGAAATTACTTTGCATGGCCAAGTAACAAAAATTGGCGGCCTGAAAGAAAAATTATTGGCTGCTAAACGAGGAGGAATAAAGCGAGTAATTATTCCCGAAGATAATGCTGCTGAATTGAGAGAAATACCATCACAAATTACCCATGCATTAGAGATTCTACCAGTTAGATGGGTTGACGACGCCATTACTCAAGCTCTTACCTCAGAACCAAAACCAATTAAAAAAGGAAGAAGTTCTAAGAGTCTCAGCAAACCAAAATCATCCAGTCCAAGAACAAGTTCTAGAAAACCCCATTAGAATAGGTTTTAAAGCTTGACATTTCTTCTGTGATAGCTTTTCATAGGCTTAGGTACATTAATTAACCAGAGGAGAATTCAATGAATAAATCAGACTTAGTAGATGCAGTTGCTTCATCAGCAGACGTTACCAAAGCCTCAGCCGGAAGAGCTGTTGATGCGGTTTTAGATTCAATTGGTGATGCGTTAGGTAAAGGTGATACAGTTTCGCTTGTAGGTTTTGGAACTTTTTCAGTAAGACATAGAGCTGCTAGAGAAGGTAGAAACCCACAAACAGGTGCTTCAATGCATATTGCAGCATCAAAAGTTCCAGGCTTTAAAGCTGGTAAAGGATTAAAAGATAAAGTTAAATACTCTTAATTTACTTTAGATATTAAGGTCTTTAAAAAAAGGGTGCATAAGCACCCTTTTTTTATGTATGATTGTTAGCTTTTAAAGAGGATGAATTCCAAATGTTAGAGTCATTAAGAAACTTTCTATCGGGTAAAAGAGTCATAGTTATAACAGCTCTTCTTGCAATACCATTTGTATTTTTAGGTTCGCAATCTTTTGGGACAACTTTTGCAACTTTCGGAACTGTTAATGGTGAGCCTGTATCTCAGATGGATATCAATCTTTCAACCAATCAAGTTTCTCAAAGACTAAAATCTATTTATGGTGAAGACTTTTCTCTAGATAATTTAGAAGAAGATGTTTCTCTTGAATTAATTAAAAATGAAATTATTAATCAAAAAACTCTCCTTTCTCATGCGAGAAAACTGGGCTTGATCGTATCCGAAAAAAAAGCAAAACAAGAAATAATAAACATTGATACATTTCAAGGCGAAAATGGTTTTGATCAAATGCTTTTTGAATCTACTATCAGGGCTAATGGTTGGACTCCCGAGGAATATATTAAGCTTGTAAGGGAGACCCTTGCATTGGAAAAACTTGTCTCAGCTATGGGTGCGACTGCTTTTCCAATTGATGCTGACATAGAAGACTTAGCCTTAATGTTAGAAACCTCAAGAGACATAGATTTTATTAAAGTAGATAAAAATGCACTAGTCAGTCAACAAGAGGCAAGTCTTGAAGAAGGACAGCAATTCTATAACAACAATCCTTTCTTATTTCTTTCAAAAGAGGAACGAGACTTTTCATATCTTGTCCTCACCTATGATGCATATAAAAAACAAGTTCAAGTGCCTGAAGATTATATTAATGAGGCGTATGCAGATTATCTTAGTAATATCGAAGGGCAACTGCAAAATCGAATTTCTCATCTAATGATTGAAAAATCTAATTATGAGAGTCCATCCCTAGCTTTCGAAGCAATAAACTCTATATATAAAAGCATTCAATCAAAAGAAATTTCGTTTGAAGATGCAGTATCTAGATCCACTGATGATCTAGCTTCAAAAGATACTGGTGGTGATTTGGGCCTATCATCTGGAGATGCCTTCCCTGAGGAGTTTGAAAGCGCAATATTATCAATGCAACTAAATTCTATCAGCCCAATCATAGAGCTTGAGGACTCATTGCATATTTTAAAATTAACCGAAGTTATTAAACCTCAAATTAAAATAAAAGCAGAGATGTCTCAAGAGCTATTAAACGAACTTGTTGATGCAGAAGCATTGGCTTTGATGCAGGACGATTTTTTAGAATTAGAATCATTGGTGCTTGAAGGAGTTACTTTGAATGCTTTAGCTGATTCAATCGATGCTTCAGTTCAAGTAACTGGTTTGCAAGATATTGAAGCCATTGAATTAAATGGCTTTACCAATGTTACACAATTAGAATTATTTGATTCTTCTTTATTGCCTAACAAAATTGAAATTTTTGAAGGTGATGAAAGTTATGCTTTTGTAATGATGACTCAGGCTGTTCAGCCATCTGTTCAAGCTTTTGCTGATGTTGCTGACTTAGCTATTCAGGAAGTGCGCAATGAGAAAGCTAACATTATTATCAATGATTTTCTTAAAGATGCAGAGGGTGTTATTGATGGTGAGAATGCATTACCCAATCTCAATGCGTTTTCACAAGAAAAATATAAGGGTGTTAAAAGATTTTCTTCATTGCTTCCATCAGAGATTATTAATTCAATATTTGAATCACCCATAGGCACTTTGATTGCAGATGAGGTTTTTAATGGAGATCGATATTGGGTTAAATCCTCGAATGAATCTCTACCAACAATGGAAGAGCTTTCAGTGTCAGTTGATCAGTATCAGAGCTTCTATAATGAAAGTTTAACTCAGCAGTTTTCTGGATTTATTGATAGTGCTTTTAAAGAAGGGCAAAGAGTTCGTCTGGAAAATCTAACATCTAATTAATCTGCATACTCTTCCATAGACATGGCTGCGGTATTAAAGCCTCCATCCACATAAGTAATTTCCCCCGTGACGCCACTAGCAAGATCTGAGCATAGAAAAGCTGCAACATTTCCCACTTCTAGAGTTGTGACAGCTCTTCTTAAAGGGGCTCTATTGGCATAATTAGTTAGCATTTTTCTGAAATTTTTCACGCCCATTGCTGCTAGAGTTTTGATAGGCCCAGCTGAGATAGCATTGACTCTTATGCCATCTGGCCCCATAGCGGCGGCAAGAAATCTAGTATTTGCTTCTAAACTTGCTTTAGCAAGACCCATTACATTGTAATTTGGAAGAGATTGCATAGATCCTAAATATGTTAGGGTTAAAAGAGCTGCATTTTCATTTAACATTGGTTTTGCACCTTTGGCCATAGCAGTGAAACTATACGAGCTTATGTCGTGAGCTATTTTAAAACCCTCTCTAGTTGCAGAATCAACAAAATTACCCTCTAATTCATTCGCGGGGGCAAAACCAATGGAGTGAACAAATCCATCAAATGACTTCCATTTTTTTGATAGCTTTTGATACATGTTTGTAATGCTCTCGTCGGACGCAACATCACATTCAAACAACAAATTAGATCCAAGTTTAGATGCTATCTTCTCAACATTTCCCTTTAATCTTTCGCTTTGATATGTGAAAGCTAGCTCTGCTCCTTGTTCATGCATTGCTTGTGCAATGCCAGCAGCTATAGAATGCTTATTGGCAAGTCCTGCTATTAGAATCTTTTTGTTTTGTAACATTATATTATTTTTACCTTATAGCTAATTAGATATTAAGCATTATATATGAGTTCGTATACCTTTAATAAGATGACTTGTTTACATTAAGGCATATAAATGATTTTCATACATAAACTTGTTTCTTATGCCTAAACAAGCATATAATCTATTGTTGCACGTAATGTAATTGCATTCGTGTATTTAGAAAAAACTTAGGAGTATTTTAAAATGATTGACTTAAATAAATATTTATTCAGTGCTTTTGCAATAATCTCTTTATCGGTGCCTTTAGCAATTGCTCAAGATACTGATGATGATGTTGAAGAAGTCATTGTAACTGGATCAAGGATTATTGATCCAAACATTATTAGCTCATCTCAGATTGCTGTAGTTGATGGGCAAGACATAATTGAGGCTGGTGTTACTAGGGTTGAGGACTTCTTAAATGATATGCCTCAGATTTCTCCTGGCCAATCTATAACGAATTCTAATGGTTCAAATGGAACAGCAACAGTCAATCTCAGAAACTTAGGCTGCTCAAGAACTTTGGTTCTTATGAATGGCAGAAGGCTGGTTCCCGGTACTACTGGTGGTGGAAGCTGTGCTGACCTTAACACTATCCCGACTTTACTTTTAGATAAAGTTGAAGTTCTTACGGGTGGTGCTTCATCAGTATATGGTTCTGACGCTGTGGCAGGTGTTGTGAACTTTATCCTAGATGATGAATTTAATGGCTTTAAAGCTGCATATTCTCATGGGTTCTATAATCATGAAAATGATAACAGCTCATTAAGAGAACTTGTTAAAAGCTATGGTTATGCTCAAGCACCAAGCGATGTTCAAACTGGAGACACTGGTAAATTTTCTATTGCCTTTGGTGGAGACATTGATGGAGGCAGAGGACATATTACTGCTTATATGGAACATACTGATACACAACCAATACTCCAAGGTGATTTTGATATAAGTGCATGTGCTCTAAGTGGCGGTACTACCAGATGTGGAGGCTCTTCAACTATCCCTCCAGGAAGATGGGCTGATTTTGGAAGATATGGCGGAGCTGGATTTGTTAATATAGATCCTTCAGTTACTCGTTTAGACCTTAAAGTTCAAGGAAATGAATTTGTTCCAAGGGCTGGTCAGACATACAACTACAATCCAACAAACTTCTTCCAAAGACCTGATGACAGATTAAATTTAGGATTTTTTGGAAAATATGAACTTACTGATAAAGCTGAAGTTTATTTAGATTTCACAAGTATGAAATCTGAGTCAAATGCTCAAATTGCTTATTCAGGTACTTTTGGAAATATTACAGATCTACCTTGTTATAACTCATTGCTTTCAGCACAACAATATAAGGTTGCTTGTAGCGATTGGACGGGAATGGGTGGAAGTCATGCACCTGATTTTGCTTCTGCATCTGCTGCTTTAGCATACATTTCAGGGCTTGATATTGCAGTGGGCGATGGTTCAATTCTTGGTTACAAAGCTCCTTTGTATTCTTTAAAGAGAAACGTAGAAGGCAATCCTAGACAAGGGATTCAAATGTATAAAAGCTACAACACAACAATTGGTGTAAGAGGTGATATCAATGACGATTGGTCATACGATGTTTATTACCAAAACTCAGTTGTTAATTATGCTAATGAGTACAGAAATGACCTTTCAGTTACAGCAATTAATCGTGCTGTAGATGTAATTTCAGTTAATGGGGTTCCTACTTGTGTCTCTAAACTCCAAGGAATAGACGCAGATTGTATTCCATACAACCTTTTTCAAGGTGGATTGCCTGGTGATGCAGGTATTCAAGGTGTAATTGATGGCGGGCAAGCGGCTCAAGATTATCTTGCAAAATCAACATTTATTAATGGAGATGGAAAACAAAAAATATTTTCTGGTTATATTACTGGTGATACTGGATGGACTATTCCAGGAGCCCCAGGATCAGTTTCCGCTGTAATAGGTTTTGAAACAAAAGAACTAGAGACAGATTTCAGACCAGATACACCTACTAAGCAAGGTGATAGATCTGGTTCAGGTGGTGCTACACTTCCAATTGGCGGTAAGTACGACGTAGACGAGTTCTTTTTTGAGCTAGGTATTCCAGTAACTGCTGACTTAAGTCTTGATGCTGGATTCAGATCAGCCGAATACTCCACTGGTGCAGAAACTGATTCTAGCAAGCTTGGAGCATATTGGACTGTTAATGACAGCGTATCATTAAGAGCTTCATTCCAAACTGCTCAGCGACATGCAAATATATCAGAGCTTTATTCAGCTGTTAGCGATGGGCTTGTTGATCTTGATAATGATCCTTGTTCTATTCAGCAAAATGGAGATCCTGCTACTGCAACTCAAGCACAATGTGCATTGACTGGTTTACCAGCAAGTCTATATAACACAGACTTAAACTCTCCAGCTGATCAGTACAATATTAAAGGTGGAGGTAATCCTAAGGTTGCTCCAGAAGAATCAGAGTCTACAACTATTGGTGTTGTTCTTACTCCTGAAGCAGTTCCTGGTTTAACTTTAACATTGGATTATTTTGATATTACTGTCGAGGATGGTATTGGAACAGTTAGTGCAAAAACTGCTCTTGATAAATGTATTTCTACTGGAAGCGCGCAATATTGCGGCTTAATTAATAGGCAAGCTGGCACAGGTTCATTGTGGTTATCAGGTGGATATATTTCACAGCAGCTCACTAACATTGGTGAAGAAACAACAAGTGGTGTTGATGTAATATTTGATTATTCTTTAGAGTCCGCTTGGGGTCCTATAGAACTTCAAGGCGTTACAACACTTCTTGATACATATGACATCACAGAACTTCCAGGCGCAGCTCCAATTGCATGTTCTGGTAACTGGGGTGGTTCATGTGGAAAGAATCCGTTGCCTGAATTCTCTGGTAAGTATCAAGCAAAACTTACAACGGAATGGGATACAGATGTAACAGTTGGCTTAAGATATCTAGGTGAAACTGATGACCTTAATTCAAATCAAATAGACTTTGATGCAATCACATATATCGATTTAACTCTGCAGCATATGCCGACAGAAAATCTAGTGGTTACATTTGGTATAAATAATTTGTTTGATGAAGAACCAGAATATACCTCTGATGCTGGTACAGCGCCAGGTAATGGTAATACTTTCCCAGGTTACTTTGATGCCTTTGGTCAGTACATTTTCTTAAATTTGACACTTCAATATTAAGAAAAGGTAAAAAAATCAAAAGGGATGCTTTTGCATCCCTTTTTTTTAGTAATTTTTATTTATTGATATCTTAAAGAAAAGTTGACATATGGCAGTAAAATAGGAACAATTAGCGGTACTAACAAACTTTTAGGGAGTTTATATGTCTAATATTATTAAATTTTCTTTGGTTGCAGTCCTTTCTTTAGGTCTAATGCCAAACACTTCATTTGCTCAGGAAGCTGATGAGGATGATGTCGAAGAGGTTATTGTTACTGGTTCTAAGATTAAGAAATCAGTTTTCGATAGTTCAAAACCTTTAGAAATTATCTCTGATGCTGCTATTGAGAGAACAGGTCTTAACAACATTGGTGATATCTTACAAAGTATCTCATCCAATGATGGTAATGGTATCCGACCAGTTACAACTGCTACAAACGGTGGTGATGGTTCTAATGAAATATCATTAAGAAACCTTGGAGCTGGAAGAACTCTAGTTCTTGTTGATGGAAGAAGGTGGGTAACAGATGCTTTTGGTGCTGTTGATATGAACACCATTCCTGCTTCTATCATCCAAAGAGTTGAAATCCTTAAGGATGGAGCATCTTCAATTTATGGTTCGGATGCAGTTGCAGGGGTAATTAACATTATTACCAAGAAAGACTATGACGGTTTTGAAATGAGGGCTTTCACTGGTGAATATGACGCTGGTTACGGAAAACAAGATTCTGTTAGCATGCAATTTGGAAGCACATCAGAAAAGTCTTCTAGCATTCTTAACCTTTCATTTGCTGCCCAAGAAGAAATTATGGCGGGTCAAATTCCAAGAGCAAATCAACCTTATTATGGTTGTTCTAACGTGCCAAACAGTGGTACTGGTCCTCAAAACTCCCCAACTAACTTAGGACCTAGCCCTGAACAAAACTCAGGTTATGGTAACTTTGCTCCAGCAAGCGATAGTTTTGTTTGTGGATCATCTTTCCCTGCTTATGGTAGATATTTTTCTTTAAACAAATACTTAGAGCCTGGTAAATCAGGTGCTTTACCGGAGCACTTTATTCCATGGTCAAATGCTGGACGTTATAACTACGCTCCAGTTAATCATGTACAAAATCCAATTGATCAATATTCTGTATATGCATATTCAGACTATGATATTTCAGATGATTTAACTGCATATGTTCAAATCAACTACACAAAATCAAGACGTGATAATCAGTTAGCGCAGGTTCCAATGACTGCATATGGTGGAGCTGGACCTCAGTGGCAGCTAAATAATGGTAGATTTGCTACTGCTGGCGGCTATTTCAATGTCTTGAATCAAGACACATCTTTTGGTTTTAGATCTATTGCTATTGGTCCTAGGATTTATAGCTATGACTATGATATCTTCGGTATAAGACTCGGATTGGATGGTAATTTTGAGCTTGGTGGTAATACCTATAACTGGAGTGTTGGTACTCAAATTAATGATGCTCAATACGATAGTAAGTTGTACAACTTTGTTGACCTTGTTCACTTAGGAAAAGCAGTTGGAGACTCATTTAGGGATCCAATTAGTGGCGCATTAACTTGTGGAACTCCAGAAGCTCCTGTTTCTCAATGTGTTCCATTTAATATATTTGGTGGACCAGATCTTGGCCTTGCTGCTGGAAGAATTTCACAAGCTGAATATGACGCCATGGTAGATTATGTTGGTTATGATGGAGTGCAAAATGCAGCCTTTGATAGCGACAATTACTGGGCTGAAATCTCTGGTCCTTTATTTGAGATGCCATATGGAACAGCCTTCTTTGCTGCTGGTTATGAAAAAAGAGCATCAGGTTATGTTGATACTCCAGATGCGCTTATTACTTCCGGTGGTTCTTCTACCAACTACAGAGAGCCTACTTCAGGTAAAACTTCTGTTGAGGAATATTTCGTTGAAATTAATATCCCACTTCTTGAAGGTGTAACTGGTGCTCAAGAGTTAGAAGTAACACTTTCAGCAAGAACTTCAGATTACACTGCTGGTGGTTTGGTTGGATTTACTCCAAATACCAATAATCCAGGAAAACCATCAACCAGTGAGATTGGTATCAGATGGAGACCAATTGATGACCTTTTAGTTAGAGCAACTATGGGTGAAACTTTTAGAGCTCCTACTGTAGGAAACTTGTATCGAGGTGGTGGTGAGTCTTTCCCACAAGCTACAGACCCTTGTAATACAGATCAATTCCCAACACAAACTGCTGGAACTCAGGCTAACTGTTTAGCTGCTGGTGTCCCTGCAGGTGGTGCTGAGCAACCAACTACTCAAATTAGAGCTTTTGTTGGTGGTAACCCGTTCTTGGCTCCTGAAGAGGGTGAAAATGCTACTTTTGGTGTCGTATACACACCTAGTCAAATTGATGGCTTAAGCATGAGTGTTGATTTCTGGGAAATTGAATTAGAAAATATCTTTAACTCAATTGGTGTTGGAACAGTTCTTAACAGGTGTTATGTTGAGTCTACTCAACAAGACGATAACTTCTGTACATTCGTTACAAGAACAGGTAACGGTGGTCTGCAGACTGTTAGAACAGCCCAAGTTAATTCAGCTCTTCAAAATGTATCAGGTGTTGACTTTGTAATTAACTACTCATTCGATGTTGAAAACTATGGTTCATTCACTACAGGTTTTGACATGGTTTATTACACTAAAGATGAATTTGCTCAAGCAACTACATCAACTCCATCCGAGTCATTTGGTTGGTATGATGGTGGCGCTGACTTTAGATGGAGAGCCAATGCTTCTGTATTGTGGGAGTATAATGACTTCACTACATCTCTTAACTTTAGATTCTTAGATGACAACAAAGATGATTGTTGGTTATCTACATATTATGGATTAAACGATGAGTGTTCTAATCCTAATGATGCTAATAACTTTGGAGACTATGGTTACAATCAAATGGAAGTTGAGTATTACACAGACTTGCAAGTTGATTACCAATATAGTGATTCAATCAACGTATTTATTGGAGCTAGAAACCTATTTGGTGAAGAGCCTCCAGTAGCATACGATGCATTTGCTCAAAACTTTGACTTTGCTTGGGATTTACCTGGCGGAGCCTTTGTATATGGTGGATTTAAAATCTCGCTATAAAAACAGCATAATCTAATTAAAAGGCCGGTTTACCGGCCTTTTTTTTATATATAATACTTGCATGAAAATTAAACACTTTTTTCTCTTATTTGCACTTGTCTTGTTTGGCTGTGGCAAATCTATTTCACCAGTTGATTCTTCCATTGAGACAGGAGTATTCCATTTTGGAAATGGATCAGAGCCTCAAGGAATCGATCCACATATAGTTACAGGAGTGCCTGAGCATCATGTTTTAATTTCTCTGTGTGAAGGTTTAACAATTCCTAATCTTAATAGTGGTGGAAATCTTCCTGGTGCAGCCGAATCATGGACAGTAAGTGATGATGGCAAGGAATATATATTTAATCTAAACAAGAATGGAAAATGGTCAAATGGAGACCCAGTTACTGCTAGTGACTTTGTGTGGTCTTGGATGAGAATATTAACTGCAAGCCTGGGTTCTCAATATCCAGATATGCTTTATTACCTAGAAGGCGCTGAAGAATATCATACAGGGGTAACGAGTAATTTTGATGAGGTTGGTGTAAAAGCAGTTGATGAATATACCTTAAAAGTTAATTTAAAAAATCCAACTCCATTTTTTATTGGTATGTTAAGTCATTACAGTACATGGCCTGTCCACAAAGAAACCGTCTTAAAACATGGCGCAATAGATGATAGAAATGGCCAATGGACAAGGCCTGGTAATTTTGTTTGTAATGGACCATTTCAATTAAAATCTTGGGAGTTAAATAATAAAATTGTTGTAGAAAAGAATCCTAATTATTGGGATGCTGAAAAAGTCAGCTTAAATGAAATGCATTTTTATCCAGTTTCTAATGTAATGACTGAAGATAGAATGTTTAGAGCGGGACAACTACATTTAACCTCAACATTACCATCTCAAAAATGCCCAATTTATATTGAAGAAAATAATCCTGATTTAAGAATTGATCCATATATGGGTCAATATTTCTATCGATTAAATGTCGATAATCCATCTTTAAAGGACGTGAGAGTAAGAAAAGCTTTAGCATTTTCAATTGATAGGAAACTTTTAGTAGAAAAAGTTACCAAATGTGGCCAAATTCCAGCATATTCATTTACTCCCCCAGGTTCAAATGGATATCAACCAGATACCAAAATTCCTTTCGATCCTGAATTAGCTAAAGAACTTTTAAATGATGCTGGTTACTCTGAAAGCAATCCTTTTCCTAAACTTGAAATCTTGTTTAATACTAATGAAGATCATAGAAAATTAGCTTTAGCGATACAACAAATGTGGCAGCAGAATCTTGGTATCGAAGTTGAGCTTGTAAACCAAGATTGGAAAGTATATTTGAGTAGAGAGATGGTAGGAGATTTTCAGGTCTCGCGAGCAGGATGGATAGGAGATTATGAAGATCCAAATACCTTCCTTGATCTTATGAGACCTAATAGAGGAAATAATAAGACGGGCTGGGAAGATGCTAATTATGATTCAATTGTTGAAAAAGCTAACTCAACTAGTGACCAAACTCAAAGATATGAACTGTTAAAAGAAGCTGAAAGGATTCTTATCGATAATATGCCAATCATTCCTCTTTATACATATGTTCGATCCTATCAATTATCACCTGATGTTAAAGGTTATAATCCGCACATCTTAGATCACCATCATCCGAAGTTTATTTATCTAGAAAGAGATTGATATTTGATGATAACAATTTTTTTTAAAAGAATTATTCTTGCTATACCAGTATTATTTGCAGTTGCTAGCATAACCTTTTTTTTAATTAAAATTGCTCCTGGAGGACCCTTTGATGCGGATAAGGCAGTATCTCCTCAAGTATTAAAGAACCTTAATGAAGCATATAACTTAGATGCATCTAATTGGGAGCAGTATGTTGATTATATGAGTGGGTTGGTTCAGGGTGATTTAGGTCCATCATTTAGATTTCCAGGAAGATCTGTTACAGAAATGATTGCTACTGGATTACCAGTAACTTTTGAATTAGCTTTCTATGCAATTTTACTTGCTTTGTTTATGGGAATATTTTTAGGCGTACTTGCAGCATTAAAAAGAAATACATTTTTAGATTTTATCCCAATGGCAATTGCAATGATTGGCATTTGCGTTCCAACATTCCTTATGGGACCTTTATTGGTTTTAATTTTTGGAATCAATCTTGAATTACTCCCTGTATCTGGTTGGGGTCAATTACCCGGAGACAAAATTTTACCATCTCTTACATTAGGATTTGCATATGCAGCTTACATTGCTAGGTTGAGTAGGGGTGGAATGTTAGAAGTTTTAAATCAGGACTTCATCAGAACAGCTAGAGCCAAGGGTCTTACAGAAAGAATGGTTGTATTCAAACACGCTATGCAAGGTGGACTAATTCCTGTTGTATCATTTTTAGGACCAGCTATTGCCGGCTTGCTTGCAGGCTCTTTTGTTGTTGAAACCATTTTTCAAATTCCAGGGCTGGGAAGATTTTATGTTGAAGCGGCATTTAACCGAGACTACACAATGATCTTAGGAACAACAATATTTTTCTCCGCGATGATAGTGTTCTTTAATTTACTGTCAGATCTAGCTGCTTTGTGGCTAAATCCAAGATCAAGAGATACATAATGAAAAATAATTCTTTATGGTCTGATGCTTTGTATAGATTAAGCAGGAATAGAGCTGCTATGTTAGGCGGCTTTGTTTTAATAATGTTAATAATTTGTGCAGTATTGGCTCCATGGATAGCTCCGTATTCTTATTCATTTCAAGATTTAAATTTGGGTGCAAGCCCCCCATCATCAGACCACCTTTTAGGAACTGATATTTTAGGAAGAGATTTGTTAAGTAGAATTTTGTATGGTGCACGTATTTCGTTATTAGTTGGATTTGTTGCAACTGCTGTTGCTCTTATTATTGGGGTTTGCTGGGGGATAGTTGCCGGTTATATGGGAGGAAGAGTTGACTCAATTATGATGAGAATAGTTGATGTTTTATATGGACTCCCATTTATTATTTTTATAATTCTTTTAATGGTAATTTTTGGTAGGAACCTTTGGCTCTTATTCGGAGCAATTGGAGCTGTTGAATGGCTTACTATGGCAAGAATAGTGAGAGGACAAGTAATTGGATTGAAAAATCAAGAATTTGTTTTATCAGCACAAGCTATGGGTGTTTCAAATCTATCAATGTTTCGGAGACATCTATTGCCTAATATTTTAGGACCTATTGCTGTATACGCAACTTTAACTATCCCTCAAGTAATGCTTTTAGAAGGATTTCTTAGTTTTCTTGGGCTAGGCATTCAGCCTCCAATGAGTAGCTGGGGAACTCTTATCAAAGATGGAGTTGAATCCATGGAGGAATATAGTTGGTTACTTATTTATCCAGGTATTACATTCACAATTACCTTGTTCGCATTAAATTTTTTTGGAGACGGGCTTAGAGATGCTCTAGATCCAAAAACTTCTGATAATTAAAAAGCCTTAATAATGATTTTTAATACCTGCCCAGGTTTGATTTCATTGTTTTCTAATTCATTTATATTTCTAATATCTGAGATTTCAATATTAAATATATCTGCTATGCGATAAAGACTGTCCCCTTGCTTAACACTATATAAAATAGTCCTTTTTTTTGAATTAATTGTTCTATAAATATTTTTATTTCCTATATTTAATTCTTTTCCAATTGTTAGAGGTGAATTCATTCTCAAGCCATTATTTTTGGCTATTTCTGCTGGAGAAATTTTATATTGAATACCTAGATTCCATAATGTATCTCCTTCACTAATGATATGGGCTTGATATGGGATGAATGTTTGGTTTTGATTGTTGCTTAGAGGGATTAGCAACTCTTGATTTAAATTTAAAACATTAGAAGTTAGATAATTAACTTTCTGCAGGATATTTACCTCTGTGTCAAATTCTTCAGCTATCTTCCACAGGCTATCTCCTTTTGAAACCTTGTGTGTGACCCAATTGATTTGATTTGTTTGAATGAACTGCTCTTTTTTGAGATTTAATATTTCTTCTAACTCAATGGGGATATTAAAGGTAGTTTTATTTCCAGGAGGGGAAGCCCATTTTGTATATCCAGCATTTAATTTATAAACAAATTCGGGCTTTAAACCAGCAAACTCACTGAAGGCCAATATTTCAACTTGACCGTCAAGCTCTATGCTGCCTAAAACTTTTTTATTAGGAAAATTTGGCAGAATAATTCCATATTTTTCAGCGTTAAGAACTAATTCAAGTATTGCCTTAAATTTAGGCACATATTCCTTAGTTTGTTTTGGAAGCTTGAGGTTTTCATAATTAGTTGGCTTGCCTGCTTTCTTATTAAGTTTAATTTGTTTTTCAAGAAGAGTCGGACCGCCATTATATGCTGCAAGAGTATAGGCAATATTTTTATTAAATCTATTATGAAGATAAGCTAGATATCTTACAGCCGCTTGTGAAGATGCTAAGGGATCATGTCTTTGCTCATACCACCAGGTATCTTCAAGGCCATAAATTCTTGCTGTTGCAGGCATAAACTGCCATATCCCCATTGCTCCAGACGTTGAAATTGAAAACGGGTCATAGTTACTTTCAATATATGGAAGAAGCGCTAACTCAGATGGAAGCCTGTATCTATCTAATTCCTCAAGAACAAAAAAAATAAAGTACCTTCCTTTTTCAAGGAGTTTATCTAGCTGAGAAGGATTAGCAAGGTAAGCATTTAAGTATCCAAGTGTTTTTTTATCAAGAGTAGCCTCTTCGCTCGGGCTAGTATCTTTTATTCGATCCCAAACATTTTCATAAACAGGAATATCTTTAGATGCCTCTAGTGGAATAGGCTCTATATATTGATCAGCTTGGATTATGGAGGGTAATTCACAACTTGAAGTTACAAGTATTACAATAATTAACAAGAATCTATTCATGATTGTAAATTTTAAATGCTTTCGATTAGCTGGGTTTCTCTAGGTAAGTAAAAGATTATCTTCATTAGTTACAATTAACCAAATATAATTATAAGTATAAGCTTTTATATATTGATTAGTCACAAGTATTAATGTCATATTTTAACTCATGAAACAGGTAATTATTTATACAGATGGGGCCTGCAGAGGAAACCCCGGTCCAGGAGGCTGGGGGGCTTTAATTAAATTTGATAGCTCAGAAAAAGAAATTTATGGAGGACAAGCTAATACAACAAATAATCAAATGGAGCTTGCAGCTGCAATTGAAGGCTTAGCAATGTTGCAAGAATCTTGTAGTGTGGAGCTTTTTACTGACTCAAAATATGTAATGGATGGTATAACGAAATGGATTCAAAATTGGAAAAAAAATAGTTGGAGAACTGCTTCAAAAAAAGATGTTAAAAATAAAGAATTGTGGCAAAAATTAGATCATTTAATTTCTCAGCATCAAGTTCAATGGCATTGGGTAAAGGGCCACTCTGGCGATGCTGGCAATGAAGCAGCAGATTTATTGGCGAATAAAGGAATAGACTCTATCTTATGACAAAAAAACTTATTGTTCTCGATACTGAAACAACTGGATTGGAGGTCGAGCAAGGTCACAGGATTGTTGAGGTAGGTGCCGTTGCTCTTGCAGATCGAAAAAGAACAGATTTACATTTTCATTCATATCTTAACCCTCAAAGATCTATTGATGAGGAGGCAGAGAAAGTTCATGGTCTTTCAATTGAGCGACTTTCAAATGAACCTGAGTTCTCAGAGATTGCAGAGAGTTTTTTGGAGTTTGTAGAAGGAAGCATATTAGTAATTCATAATGCTGCTTTTGATTTAGGCTTCCTGAATGCTGAGTTAAAGAGAGCATCTTCTCAGTATCCAGCTCTTGAAGAAATATGCGATGTTGAAGACACTTTGCTAATGGCAAGAAATAAATTTCCTGGTCAGCGCAATTCATTAGACGCTCTTGCAAATAGATTTGAAATAAGTGGCTACGACAGAAGCTTTCATGGTGCTTTGTTAGATGCAAATATTCTTGCCGATGTATATATTCATTTGACTGGTGGCCAAAGCAAATTTGAATTTATGACATCAAATATAAACTCTAACTCTAAAAGTGATGTAAATGATTTTTACATCGATTTGAAGAAATTTCCGATTCCAAAAATCACGGTCTCTGAAGAGGATATGTTTGCCAACGACCAAAGAATTACAGAGATTAATTCAAAAAGAGATTCATCATGACAAAAGTTACAAGATTCGCACCTAGCCCAACTGGAGTCTTGCATATAGGAGGTGTTAGAACTGCATTGTTTAATTATGTGTATGCTAAGCAAAATAAAGGAAAGTTCTTAATCAGAGTAGAAGATACAGATTTAGAAAGATCATCGAAAGAGTTTGAAAAAAATATCCTCAAAGGATTATCTGATATTGGCATCAATCCAGATGAGCCTCCTGTTAGGCAATCTGAGAGATCTGAGCTATATAAGTTGGCTGCAGAAAAAATAATAGAATCTGGTAATGCTTATTGGTGTGATTGCTCAAAGGAAGTGCTTGAAGAAATGCGCAAAGAGCAGGAATCAGTTGGTAAAAAACCTATGTATGATGGAAGAAGTAGAAATCTTGGACTAAAAAGATCTGACAATACAGTTCTAAGGTTAAAAACACCTAAAGATGGCGAATTAGTCTTTCATGATTTGGTACGGGGTGAAGTGGTTTTCCAAAATTCTGAATTAGATGATTTAGTTCTTCTGAGAAGTGACGGATCTCCAACATATCATTTATGCAATGTTGTTGATGACTTCAGTCAAGGAATTACAACTGTAGTAAGGGGAGAGGATCATTTAAGCAATACACCTAGGCAAATACATATTCAACAAGCTTTAGGTTATCCGCCTCTTGAGTATGCACACTTACCAATGGTTCTAGGTCAAGATAAAAAAAGATTATCTAAGAGGAATGCTGTAACTAGCTTGCAGGATTATTTTGATCAAGGGTATCTTGAATCATCTATGATCAATATGCTTGCTAGATTAGGTTGGTCTAAGGGCGAAAAAGAAATTTTTTATATAGATGATTTGATTGTAGATTTTAGAATTCAGGAGGTACATAAAGCTGGTGCTATATTTGATTCGGCAAAGTTAGACTGGATTAATAATCATCATTTGGCAGCTCTATCTTTTAACGATTTTAAGGATAGATTGATTCCATTTCTAAGTAGTGTTGGGATTGACTTAGAACAAAAGCAAAATAGTAAGAAAATTATTGAAGCCATGAGGAGTTCTAAGCCAACTCTCCTTGGAGTGGCTCAAGATCTTATACCTTATTTTTTTAAAGTAGATTCTTATGATGAAAAAGCAGCAAAAAAATTTTTAAGTGGATCAGAGTCTGTTTTAGAATTTGTACAAAGAAAATTAAATAACCTAGAAGTTTGGAATGAAGAGTCTATAGATCATGCATTGCAAGAGGCTCAAACCGCATTAAGCTTGCCTACTCCAAAACTTAATCAGCCAATAAGAATCGCAATGACGGGATCTACCCAATCCCCATCTTTGGGCTTAACACTTTCATTGTTTGACTTGGATGAGGTTAATAACAGAATTGATTCAGCGTTAAAATATTTAGCTAATTCAACCTAAGAAAAACTTGAAGCGATTATTGCTTGGGGGTGCTCTTGAGTTAAATTTTGTAAGGTATCCAAAGATGCTTCTTTTGTAATCCCATACTCAGCAATACCAACTATCTTATCAGGCTCAATAACTAGATTATTTGAAATTTTTTTTATACCGCCATAAGAATCTAAAAGATTTAAGTTTTCCTCGCTATTAACAGAATAAAAAATCTTTTTATTAAATTTTATTTCGGTTAATTGATCTGAATGTGTCAGAACAAAATAGTTTTTTGGAACATTCATAAATTTAACTTCATCATTGCGAAGCATGTCACCAGCATCAGAGGACATTTGTTCACCAATAACATCTAATGATTCCATGGATTGGTATTTAAAAATGCTTATTGAGCCTAGCGATGAATAAAGTGGATTAAGCTTTGAACTAACATAATTTCTTTCATAGCCCTCTAAAGAAAGAAGTGAGGAGGCAAGGGGGGCATGCGAGTTTTCATAGTAGTCCCTGAAGTCGTTATCAGATAATGCATCAAGTTTATGAATAAATGCTAATGCTTTAATCAATTTGAATGGCCACCCCTGCATTAGGTCGTCGAAGATCAGCAAAACCTTCTTTGCCTTTTGCAGATATTAAAATGCTTTGTGTTGAACCCATGGTTTTTGATTGTTCAAGCTCATGACCATATGATTCCAGTATTTTAAGGGTATCTTTACTAAATCCTTTTTCCAAACTAAGGCTTTTGTATGGCCAATCTTTATGCAGTCTTGGAAGCATAGTAGCTTCACCAAGGTTTAAATTAAAGTCTATGATCCCAGTGACAACTCTTAATACGGCAGCCGGAATTAAAGAACCTCCAGGAGAACCTGTAATAAGTTTTAACTCATTATTTTCATCAAAGATAATAATTGGAGTCATGGTGCTCATAGGCCTTTTGCCTGGCTCAAATCTATTTCCAATACTTGCTGACCGATCTATGACTTCAGGATTTCCATGCTGATAAGCAAAGTTATTCATTTGGTTATCAAGAAGAATACCAGTGCCAGGAATAGTTACTCCGGAACCAAATGAGTAACCTAATGTATAAGTATTTGAAACAACATTGCCATATTTATCAATGATAGAGTAATGAGTGGTATTTTCGTCTTCTTGAAATATAGAATCTGGGCTCAATTCATCTGGTGAAGTAGCTTCATGAAAATTAATGGTTTTAGCTAAAGAGCTTGCTCTCTTCTTTGAAATTATTTGCTCTATGGGGACATCATAAAATTGAGGATCCCCCATATATCTTGATCTGTCCATGTGACCACGTTGTAATGCTTCTGCGAATAGGTGAAGAAAGCTTGCTGAGTTTGGCCCAATTTCATCAGTGCTAAAGTTTTCCAGAATATTTAATCCTTCAAGCAATACAGCCGCTCCACCAGCTGGAGGAGGATGGGCAAGAATTTTATAGTTTCTATACGTTGTTTGAATTGGTTCTGCAAACCTAGGTTTATATTCTTTAAGGTCCTTTTCAGAAATGTATCCACCATTTATTTTCATGGCTTGAAGTATCTTTTTGGCAATAGATCCAGTGTAAAAAGCTTCCTCTCCATTTCTAGCTATTTCGCTAAAAGTCCAGGCTAAATCAGGTCGCTTCATTAATATATGTTCTTTTGCTGGGCTGCCATTTTGATAATAGATACTTTTAGATTCTGAATCGAGATTAATTTGATCAGCGCTACCAATTGCTTGGCTGAGATCATAGCTAACTTGTATGCCTCTTTGAGCTTGTTTGATAACAGGTTGCAATATTTTTTTTAATGGTAATTTTCCATAACGATCATGTGTCTGCAATAATCCAGCCACAGTTCCAGGAACTCCAGATGCTTTATAGCCATATCTCCTTTGATCATAATTATTTTTTAAAAATAGAAAATCATTATTTGAAAGATTTTTGGGCGCAGCACTTCTAAAATCTACTGCTATTGTTTTCTTTTCATTGCTCAAATAGACAAGCATAAAGCCTCCACCTCCCAGATTGCCTGCTCTAGGAAGTGTGGTGGCTAGAGAAAACCCAACTGCAACAGCTGCATCAATTGCATTACCGCCCATATTTAAAATTTCTATTCCAATATCTGAAGAGGCTTGATTCTGTGAAACGACCATTCCAGAATTTCCAATGGTGGGGTGAAAGGGTGAGGGATAATCAATGTATTTAACTTGTCCCAAGGCATTTAATGAAACAAATATAAACGAGAAGAAAATATTTCTAAGAGTCATAAATTTTAAAATATCATTGGAGCTAGATAGAAGGCAAATAGAGTAACTAAAAAGACTCCAATAATATTTAATGCAAATCCAGCTCTTATCATATCCGGTATGGTTAATTTTCCTGAACCGAAAACAATTGCATTAGGTGGTGTCGCCACTGGAAGCATAAATGCACAACTTGCTGCTAAAACAACAGGGATTGTCAAGGCTACTGGTGCTATGCCAAGAGCAACTGCAACAGCTCCTACTACTGGTAAAAATGTTGATGTGGTTGCAACGTTAGATGTGATTTCAGTTAAGAAAATAATTAAAGTTGCAACTGCTAGTATTAGGACAATTGGTGGCACATTTCCTAAAATAGTTAAGCCTTGGCCAATCCAACCCCCAAGACCTGATGAACCAATAGATGCAGCTAAAGATAATCCGCCTCCAAATAAAACAAGCAGCCCCCATGGAAGTTTATTGGCTTGCTCCCAAGTTAGTAAATCTGTTTTAGCATTTTCAGAAGGAATAAAGAAAAAACTCAATGCTGCAAATATAGCAATCCCTGCATCTGTAAGGCCGGACAACGGAACAAAATTATCAAGTAATGTTCTGAACATCCAAGCACTTGCTGCCAAAGAAAAAATAATTAAAACTTTTTTTTCATCTCTGCCTAGAGGGCCTAAATCAGTAAGCATGTTTTGAAGTTGTAATTTTGTTTCAATGCTAGCTATAAAATGAACTGGGTACACTATTTTTGTAATTGCATACCATGATGCTCCTAACATCAGAATAGCTAGAGGTACGCCTAATTTCATCCAATCCACAAAAGAAATTTCAATTCCATAGGTTTCTTGTATAAAGCCTACAAATATAATATTCGGAGCTGTACCCACCAAAGTAGACATCCCTCCAATTGAAGCAGCATAGGCAATACCAAGCAAAAGAGATGTTTCAAAGTTTTTCTTTTCTTTTGCTGAGAAATTTGGAATAGTTTCAGCGACACTTGAGCATACCGCCAATCCAATTGGTAACAGCATCAAAGTAGTTGATGTATTCATGACCCACATGCTTATAGATGCTGAAACAAGCATGAAGCCCGCAACTAATTTTGCTCCACTATTTCCAATAGCTATTAACATTCTTAATGCCAGTCGCTTATGCAAGCCTGATGATTCAATGCCAAGAGCTAAAATAAAACCACCCATGAATAAATAAATATTTGGGTTCGCATAGGGCAGGGCAGCTGTTTTAAAATCAGTTACATGCAGCATTGGAAATAATGCTAATGGCAATAACGCAGTAACGGCTACTGGAACTGCCTCAGTTGCCCACCATATAGCCATCAAAACAGTAACTGCAGCAACAGCCCAGCCTATTGGTGAGAGAGATTCTGGATTTGGTGTCAGAAGAATAAAAAAGAAAGCTGCTAGTCCAATCCAAAAACCTCTTTTTTTGTATGCCTGCATTATTTTAATCTCGCATAAAACATTTCAGCAGCATAAGGAACCATTTGCTCTGTATTGCTGTGACCTTTGGTCGTTGGCACTTCAACCATCCCCCATTTAAAAAATTGATTAACCTCTTTTGATTTAGCAACTGCAGATTTAAAGAAGTTTCTTCCTCTAGCAAGTCGATGTTCTCCCTGTAAATTAATAATATCCCAGTGATCTGCTACATAAGGAGTATTTGGTTTAGTTGAGGTATCTGCTCTTCCAAGCATTAATAAGAAATACTTACCAAAAGCTTGCTTTAGTTTGACATCATCTATATTTGAATCGGTTAAACCAAAAGGCCACTCTTGATCTGTCATTGACAGATACCACCCCAAATTCGCTGCAATTGCTAGGATGTATGATGCCTCTGGATGATGAAGTACAAGCCGATGTACAAAATGTGCTCCAGCACCATGGCCATAAATACCCCAATTCTTTGATTTAATTTGAAATTTTTTCAATGCATTATTAGCCAGAGGTTCAATAGCGCTAAATGTATGTAAATCTTGCTTAATGGGCTCTAGGCTCTTATTTTTAATATTTCCATAATTAAAACCCCAGACTTCTGGAAAGTTCTTTTCGCTAAACTCAGGAACAACTACTAAAAGATTTAACTCCTGAGATGCATTAACCCATTGATCTCTATATTCCTCAGCATTTCTTTTTCGTCCATGCATTACAATCACGAGTCTTGTTGCCGCATTGATTTTATTGGGTTTTGCCACATAGACAGGCAAAGAAGAGCCGGACCAACCATCGAACCTGTATTCAAGAGAATCAGCCTTTGCATTCCAGGCAATAGAAGTAAATAAAAAAGTAAAAATAAATTTATACATCGATCTTTATAAAAAAAAGGGAGCTTAAGCTCCCTTTAATTTTAGCTTAAATATTAGAATGTAACTCTTAAATCTAAATAATAATTCCGACCCCAGTCCGAATGAGCATCTGCATAGTATCCATAGTATCTATCAGCAGTAGGAGCTCTTTCATCCTCAAGGTTTTTGACAGCAAACCTAAGTCTTGCTTTGTGACCAGCAAGATCAAAGTTATATGAAACAGTCGCATCCATAGTTGTCATTTCAGGAACTAAATATGGAACTCCATTTTTTAATCCTAATGAGGTCTGAACAAATGAACCTTTTCTTAATCCAGTTAAGCTTGCACCCCAAGGTCCTTTATCCCAAGAAACTCTAATAGTGTGCTTGTTATCATATATGCCATCTTTTTCTAGCAAGTCACCAAATCCTTTCAAAGGAATTGATTCTGGGATTTCACCACTATCTTTCTTAGCTTGCAATGCAGCGAATTCACCGCTTGCTTTTTGCTCAAATTTATCAAGAAAAGTTCCAATATATCTCAAGTCAAAATCACCATAATCAGTTTGAATATCGTAATAGATTCCTACATCCATTCCTTCAATGGTTCTAAGAGCCATATTTGTATAGTTATTTGTAACATACTTGATGTCTCCAAATGGGCAAACACCTGCAGCTGCAAAGCCTGCAGCATCTCCTTCATCTGGAGCTTCTCTAACTACGAGCGGGTCTCCAGCAAAGGTATCACAGTTATTTAAACCATTAGCAAATCGTAATAACATATCATTAACAGTTTGGTTTTCTCTACCAAATAAACCAATGGTTTTATCCTTCTCGATGGTCCATGCATCGACAGTTACAATCAGACCATCCATTGGAGTCAAAACTACACCAAATGAAGTATTGTCAGATTCTTCAGCTTCAAGGCCTTCGGCTCCAGTTGCAACTCTTTGAATTGTATAACGTGAGTCAGAGTCAATGACATTCTCAACACTTTGAACTTCATTTACTCTAAAAGCAGCGCGGTCATATCTTGTTCCAGATCTTGCAACAATTTTTTCGTTGATTTGGATTATATTTGGAGCTCTAAATGCTGTTGAGAATGAGCCTCTTAATGTCATCCAAGGAGCAACTTCCCAACCAATAGCAAGTTTGCCAACAGTGGTATCACCAAAGTCTGAAAAATCCTCATTTCTTACAGCTAGCTGAGCATTAATTGATTCTGTTAAAGGAATCTGAAACTCAGCAAATAAAGAAGTAACATCTCTTGAGCCAGATACATCTGGAGTAGGAGAGGAATTAACCACATCAGAAACTAATGGATAAGTGTCTCCTTCATAATCTGTGTAGGTAATTGTTCCATCTAATCTTGGATCTCTGTCATCAATAACCTCTTCTTCTCGATACTCAAAACCAAGTAAAAGACCAACATCTCCAGCAGGAAGAGTCATAAACGATGCGTTTGAAATTTTGAAATCAAGCATGTCCAAAGTGCTTTCATTTTTTCTGTAAACGCTTATTAATGCTCTTTCAATATTAGAGTTCACTCCTGCACTAAATGGATTGTAAGCAGCTGGAGTAGGGTCATATAAAGCAGCTTTTAATAAATTATTTGATAATCTATTTCTAGTAACATCTCTATGTCTTGCAATTGAGCTTACATATGCTGACTCCCAGTCCCAATCACCTGCAGTACCTCTGAATCCTTGAAGAAATCTATAAGTTTCTTTCCTAACATTAATAAGTCTTTGCCTTTCTTCATAACGATAATTATCAATATAAAGATTTTTACCAGCAAATATAGCAGTGGGGACACCATCAACATTTACTTTAAGTTGATTAAGATAATAGTTATCAGGACCAACCCTATGTTTTGAAGAAGAAAATGCATAAGATGCATGAGCTGTTCTATCACTATCTGAGTTATAGGCTCCGATTTCTGTGAAAGATTCAACACCATTTCCCATATCATGATTAATAAAAATCACCATATTATTTCTTATAAGCTGTGATCTAACATCGGTTGGCCCCCAAAAGTTACTTCTAAGAGCTCCATTACCATCTTGAGCAATACATGTACCAAATCCGGTGTCAAAAAGAGGGTGCCCTCTATTTGTACATTTAGAATCCCCAAGTGGAAAGACCTCAAACTCTCCATTTGAATCTGTCCATACATGATTGTAACTTTCACCGGCATGCTCACGAGAGCTGACCATATCAAATTGTCCATATATAGAGTTAGAACTTAAATTTCTAAATGATGTGCTAGTTTTCCAGGGAGAGTCATCAGCGACGAAAGGTCTGTGCTCACCAGCACCCCATCTTGGATCTTCTTGAGCATTAATATTGCCTCGATCGTAATGATCAAAGAACACACTTACATTGGTTGCACCATCATTGAAGAAAGAACCCCATTTCACATTGAAAGTATTATCTTCAGTTTCAAAGTGATCATAAGCAGAAACTTTTGCTCTAATCATTAAGCCTTCATAATCTTTTTGGAGTACGTTATTAACAACACCGGCAACTGCGTCTGCACCGTAAATAGCTGATGCACCGTCACGCAAGATTTCAAGTCTTTCCATTCCATATGTTGGAATTAAATTTGAGTTAACAGATACAGTAGGAACAAAGTCACCACCAATTAACTCCGTTTGGTATGTTCCATTATTAACTAACCTTCTTCCATTCAGAAGAGTAAGAGTGTTACCAACACCCATATTCCTTAAATTATAAGCACCAACATCTCCACGAGATGCATTCACACCTCCAGACGCGTCTTCAGCTTCATTAAAATAGTTCAGTCCTTGCTCAGCAATATTTTCAAGCAGCTCATCACCACCATCAACCCCCAAAGCTTCTATGTCTTTTCCTGAAAACACAGAAACAGGCAAAGCACCAGTTATTTTCGCACCTTTAATCTGTGATCCAACAACCACAACTTCCTCAACGTCACTAAGTTTAGTTGAGTCTTCTTGAGAAAAGACAGTTAAAGAAATTGGAAGTAAAAACAACCAAAAGGCATATTTAAGATTAGTTAATTTCATATTCTCCCCAAAATAAATTTTTCTAACAATTATATTAACATTGAAGTCTGTTTTTTATGATGTTTTGTCAATTTTATTGCTAAAAATTAAAGCTGTATATATAACTTATTGTTATAATTAGATAACATTAAATAAATTATATATATTATGATTAGCTCGCGACATATAGAGGTTTTTTACCATATTTATAATGAAGGCTCATTAACTCGAGCAGCTAAAATTTTAAATGTTTCTCAGCCGCTAGTAAGCAAAACTCTTGCCTATGCAGAGCACAAACTAAAGTTAAAGCTTTTTGTAAGACATGCTAGACGTCTTTCACCGACTCCAGAAGCAGATATTTTATTTAAACACGCCGCAGAAGTTAATCAGCAGATTTCTAAATTTAATAATATTGCTCAAAATTTAGTTACTGATCCATCTTCAATTATCAATATTGGCTGCACCCCATCCTTGGGACTCGGTTTATTGCCTAATTTATTAAATGGATATTTAAGACAAAATCCTGGCACTAAATTCAATATAGTAAACTTGCAAAGCTTAGATCTTGAGGAGCAGTTAAAAGAACTAACTTTTGATTTGGTAATTTGCTTTAATCCAAGCGAGTCAGATCTATTTAATAAAACTGTATTGCAATCAGGAAAGTTAGTTCTTATAGCTCATGAAGAGAATCCGCCGAATGAAGAAATATTTAAATTAAAAAGTATCAAGGAAGAACCATTTATAAAGATAAAAAATCTTAAAACAAACCAAACACAAAATAATCTTGATGAAGTGATTAAACAATTAGGCATATCAGTAAACTGGATTGCAGAAACCGAAACCATCCAAGTAGCAAAAGCCATGGTGGAAAAAGGTTCTGGATACTCAATAATTGATGACTTCAGTGCAAAAATTTATGGCGATAAAATTTCTATTCATGAAATTGAACCAGAAATTGGCTATCAAATATGTATGATTAGCAATAAAGAGAAACCACTATCTGTAAAAGCTCAATCATTTATTAGCTATCTTGAAAATCTTGCAGGTAATATTAATGAATTTGTTGAGGATTAATTACGATAATCTAAAGGCGGTTTCCTATCTCCAAGCAATGGATAATATTCAAAATTAACTCCCACTCTTTTCTGATATTCAATATTAGCTGCCTCAATAAGCGATGGGTCTTTAAATAAATCTTGAGCTGTATCTGCAATAACCTGTGCAGCTAATTTTGTTCCCTTTAAACCAATTGAAGTTCCACCTGCCGCAACTCCTTGCCATGAGTGACCAGCAGTTCCTGGAACCCATGTAGCAGTTCTTAGTCCTGCCTGAGGGACAACCCAGCTAACATCTCCAACATCTGTTGAGCCATAGGTATGGCTCGATCTATAAGGGCTAACTTTTTCTTGATCACCGATTTCACCACCAGGAGAAATCATAGTTTTATAAATTTTTTCTGCAAATGCAGTTTCTTCTTTTGAATATTCAATTCCACCTCTCATAACAAGATTTTTATGCATAATTTTTTGGAGTGTATGATTGGGAAGTTTTGAATAATTTCCATGCATGACTTCATAGCTGACACTTGTTTCAGTTCCCATTGCAGCTCCTTTAGCAGTCTTTACAACCCAATCAAAAATTTCTTCAACTTTTTCTCTTCGAGGGTTTCTTACATAATAATAAACCTCTGCTAAATCAGGAATTACATTTGGAGCTAATCCACCTTTTGTAATGACATAATGTATTCTAGATTCCTGTGGAATGTGCTCTCTCATCATGTTTACCATAATATTCATTGCCTCAACACCATCTAGGGCAGATCTGCCTTTATGAGGAGAACCAGCAGCATGAGCAGAAATACCTTTAAATTTGAACTTTGCTGATTTATTTGAGTTTGAAGATTCAGCATTTGCTCCATTTGAGTCACTTGGATGCCAATGCAAAACAGCATCAACATCATCAAATAATCCAGCTCTTACCATATACACTTTACCTGAACCTCCTTCCTCAGCAGGAGTGCCATAAAACCTAATAGTTCCTTTAGTACCAGTTCTCTCTAACCATTCTTTTATTACAACTGCAGCCCATGCAGATGCAGCTCCAAACAAATGGTGTCCACATGCATGACCAGCATCAACATCATGTCTTATTTCTTTGAAAGGTGAGGCTGTTTGCATTAGACCGGGCAGTGCGTCATATTCACCCAAGATTCCAATTACCGGACCACCATTTGAGTACTCAGCGATAAATGCTGTTGGAATTTCTGCAACACTTGATTGAATTGAAAAACCATTAGATCTTAATTCATCTTTTAGCAGTTCAGAGCTTTTATATTCTTGATAACCGACCTCAGCCCAATCCCAAATTTTCATTGCCGCAGCTTCAAAGGTTTTTTGGTGTTTATTTATGCTGAGATTTAGACTCGAATCTGCTTGAATATTTAAGGAGGCAATTAACCAAATGATATAAGTTGTTTGCCTGCAAAATGAAATTTTTGTCCTACGCATTCTTCTTCCTCTACTTTTTTTATAATTTTTTCTTCTATAGATGTTAATACTAATCTGTGACCTTGTGAATCTTGAGCATAGAATACTGCTTTTGAGGGACCTAACTTTTCATATAAATTAGTGCATCCAATAACCTCAGCCTCACCATTTCGTAAAGTAGACATAGGAACAGGAATTTCAAGTTTTTCTGCCTCTTGTGATACATCCATTGATTGAAAGTTCATAATTGGATTTTTACCCCAAATAGCAAGAGCTTGCTTTGTCATCATTCCAGAGACTCCCGTAATTAAACCTATTTCATTAATATTCTCTCTAATCTTCATCAGCATTTGGGCTGTTGCATGCAGCATATAATTATTTAGTGGACCTCCGGCAAAGGGCATTCCCCCAGTAATTGTTTTTGGAACACTTTCAGGAACATTTAATGCTTTTGAAAAAAGTTGAACTGCTATTGGAAAGCAGCTATAGAGTTCATATAAAGATGGTTGGATATTATTTTTTTCAGCAGTTTCAAGTAAAAAATCTGATGCTAATTTTAAACCAATAGGATCAGATATATCTGGCCGTTGAATAAGGCCAATCATATGGTTTGTTTCACTTGATGCTAAAGGGTATACCCTTTTTGATATAGGTATGCTTAATTTATCTGCAATCTCATCACTGGTGAGGATTAAAGCTGAGGCTTGATTGACATTCCAGCTTGAATTGTGGAGTTTATTATATGGGTAAGCAATTCTTTGATTTTTAGGTGACGGGTTTTGAATATCTTGTGAAGTATAAATATTTTGATTCCACGCATGTGGATTTTTGGCTGCTACTTTAGAGAATTCTGCATATAAATCTCCAAGAAATTTTTCATGTTCTATGATGGTTCTGTTATGTTTATGCCTCATCGCGCTCTCAATGATGGCGTAATAGCCAACTGCCATCATTCCTAAAGCATCTATTTCTTCAGGAACATACAAATCCTCTTTAGCTTTGACATAATGATCTGGATTTACATTTAGTTTCGTCTCTTCAAATGTTAGACCCTCTTTAAGAGCTTGGATTATCTTAAATCTTGCTTCACCCCCTACGATTAGACTTGCTCTAATATCACCATTAATAATTTTTTGACAAGCTGAATTAATTAAATTTTGCTGGAGAACTCCAATTTTTGTAACACTAGTTTTAGCATTCGAAAATCCATGCTTTTCTGCTATCCATTTTCCAGGATCTCTATAGGCCCAATAACCTTTGGGAATTTGAATTTCATCAATAAAATTTTTTATTTCATGAGCTTGAGAATCTTCAATGGCCTCTATGGTGACTTTTTCCATTAATATTAAGGCTTCATCAAGCTCAGCAAATGATCCTTTTTGCTGAAGAGAGCCTATTCCAACCAGGACTGGTCTATTTTTCATTTGATATTAAATCAGATTACTCTGTTCTTTCCCCAGCGATAGTAATTCTATGAAGTAGTCTTTCATGACCATCATATCCACCTTCAGCCATATGTATGACAGTTCTGTTATCCCACATAATCAACATATCTGATTGCCATTTATGACGATAAACATATTTTTCTTTTGCCATGTGAATGTATAACTCGAACAATAACGAATCGGACTCATCTTGGGAAATACCCTCAATTTGAATCGTATAAACAGGGTTTATAAATAGAGTCATTCGACCTGTTTCTCTATGAGTTCTAACAAGAGGATGTGATATTGTTTTATTAGCTTCATCGGACGTATGAATTTTCATAGTTCTGTTTTTATCCTCAGTTGCATAAACACCATCTTTTGCATAGGGAAGTTTTGCGCTATGCAGGCATCGCAAAAGGCTAATTTTTTCCTTGAGCTCATCTTTTAGATCATCATAGGCATCAGCAGTATTTGCAAACAGAGTATCACCACCAGATGGAGGGATAATTTCTGAGTAAAGCAAGGTTGCTGAGGGAGGCTTTTTTTGAAAAGACCAATCTGAATGCCATGCACCTCCAAAATGCGCAGCTTCTTCATCAGGCTTTCTATGCAATTTCACTATATGGGGATGTTCTTCCATTGGAATCAAGAAGGGCTCCTCTCCAAAGGGGCCAAATTGCTGACTAAAATTTTCATATTCTTGCAAGCTTAAATTTTGATTTGGAAAAATTGCAACTCCAAATTTTACCCAAAGTTCTCTGATGGATTTAAGATCTTTATTGGAAAGATTTTCAGCAAGATTGACATCTTTTATAACTACTCCTAAGTTAGATTGAGATTGTGGAGCCAGAAAATCCATGCCGTTAATATATCAAATAATTAACCAAGCAGATATTGGTGATATATAATCCATAGTTTTTGGGGCTATAGCTCAGCTGGGAGAGCGCTTGCGTGGCACGCAAGAGGTCGGCGGTTCGATCCCGCCTAGCTCCACCAAGCATTCAAAAATTTTTTATCCATAACTATTAGTTATTTATACATAGCTTTTAATTTAATAGAAAGTATAAAATTTATGTTAGATTAGCACCATGAAAATAGGCGTGCCTTCTGAAGTAAAAAATAATGAACACAGGGTTGGCCTCACCCCAGATTCAGTAAAAATTTTAAGCGATCTAGGCCATCAATTATTCGTTCAATCTTCTGCGGGTCATGCAATAGGATTTACTGATGATTTATATGAATTATCTGGAGCCAAAATTATTGATTCAGCTTCTGGTGTTTTTGAATCATCTGAGTTAATTATCAAAGTAAAAGAGCCGGTTGAAGATGAATTTAAGTTTTTACGTGATGATTTAACATTATTTACTTATCTGCATCTAGCAGGAGATCCCTTGCAGGCAAAAAAATTGCTGGCAACCGGAGTAACAGGCATTGCATATGAAACAGTCACTGCTGATGATAATTCTTTGCCATTACTGGCTCCAATGAGCGCAATCGCTGGTCAATTAAGCGTTGTTGTTGGTTCATATCATCTCTTAAAACCAAATAATGGACGTGGAACTCTTTTGAGCGATCTTGATCCTAGGATAGTTACAGTTATTGGTGCAGGTGTTGCTGGCACAGAAGCAATAGCTAAAGCCAGGGCTAACAACGGCAATGTTAAAGTCATTGATCTTAATCAATCAAAATTAGAGGAGCTTAAGTTAGAATTTGGTGAAAAGAAAATGGAATACATTGTTTCAACTCCTGATTCTATAAGAGATGCTGTATCTGAATCAGATTTAGTGATTGGTGCTGTATATGTTGTTGGTAAAGAAGCTCCTAAAGTTGTTTCAAGAGACATGCTTAAAAATATGACAGATGGGAGTGTATTGGTTGATATATCAATTGATCAGGGAGGGTGTTTTGAATCTAGCAGGCCCACTAATCATGATGATCCAACATTCATAGAAAATGGAGTGTTACATTATTGTGTTACTAATATGCCCGGAGCTGTTCCTTTGACAGCAACCATAGCTTTAAATAAAGCAACTCTTCCATTCATCAAAGAGTTAGCCAATAAAGGTATTACAAAAGCATTAAATGATGACACACATCTCATGAATGGTCTCAATATTAAGGATGGAGTAATAATTCATCCAGCCATCAAGGAATCTTTAGAAAAGTAAATTTTTAAAGGTTTAATGTTGCTTCTCTTGCATCTGCGATAGCCCCATGGATGTAACCCACAGATGTGCAGTCACCAATTGATGTAACTGGAATGCTCATATCATTTAGTTCATTAGAAAGATTTAAATTAGTATTTGCTCCTAAGGCAATAATTATTTGATCGGCTGGAAATATTTTTTCGGATTCTTCATGCTGAACAATAACTTCTTGGCCATCAATTTCCTTAATTTCAACATTGGTTAACAGATCTACTCCATGTTCCTTAAGCTGATGAACCACTCTTGAACGCCTTATAATACTTAAGTTAGGGCCCAGAGAACCCGTTGGTTCAAGCACTTTTACATTTCTTCCTCGTTCAATCAAAAATTCGGCTAATTCTAATCCAACAAGATCCCCGCCAATAACAACAACATTTCTTGAAATAGGCATCCAAATTTTACTTAAAAATCTAAGCGCACTAATATTTCTTAAAAGTTGAGAGGCCCTTCCTATTTTTAAAATTATTTGCTGAAACAACGAAAGCTTTGTGATTGCATTTGAGTCTGTGCCGAATAATAGCTCTCTGAGTTGCTCGCCATCAAAGACATTTCTACCTTCCTTTCCTTTAATTGTTGGTGCCTCTCTACGAGCTCCAATCGCCACAATTACATGATCAGGATCAAAAGCTTGGATGGACTCAGGGGTTGCTAAAGTACGCATTTTTATTTTGACTCCTAATTCATCTAAGGAATTTTTTAAATAACTTATCAATTGACCATTTGGTTCATAGGCTAAAGCAGCAACTCTTACAGTTCCGCCAATATCTTTATCTTTTTCCCAAACTTCAACATGATGACCCCTCATAGCTAAAAGCCTTGCTGACTCCATGCCGCTTGGACCAGCTCCAATAACTAAGATTTTCTTTTGATCAGCAGTTGTATGAATGATATTTTCATTTCTATACTCATTCCCAAGTTGCGAATTAACCGCACACATCATTGGCTTATTAATAAAAATTTGACTCACACACACATAGCAGTAAATACATGGTCGTATAAGATGTTCTTGTCCAGAAACAACTTTATTTGGTAACTCAGGATCAGCTAATAATTTTCTTCCCATGGCTAAAAAATCAAAATCATTATTTTTAAGACCTTTTTCAGCAATATCAAGTTCAATCCTACCTACTGCAATAATCGGAATAGTTAATGCTTTTTTTGCCATTTTGACAAAATTTAAAAATCCTCCAGGCTCATGTACAAGAGGGGCCTCTGTAAATGCTATACCTTTGCTTGTATTGCCATAGGCACTAACATCAATTGCATCTGCACCAGCTTCTTGGGCAAGCAATGCTGTTATTAAAAAATCATCAGGGGTAATTCCATTATCTATACGATATTCATTAGCATCTAGTCTAACCAGTACTGGGAAGTCATCAATTTGTTTTTTTATTTCAGAAATAATTTCAACAAGAAACTTTGCTCTTTTTTGGGGAGTTCCCCCATATTCATCTGTTCGTTTATTCACTGCTGGAGAAAGAAAGCTTGAAATTAGATAACCATGACCAGCATGAATTTCAATTGCATCAAAATTTGATGCTTTGGCACGTTTGGCCGCATCAATAAAATGCTGAATTTCTTGCTGAATTTCTTCAAATGAAAGTTCATGGTATCGGGGTCCTTTTCCATCTGGCCCAGCAGCCTTGATAAAATTCATAATCTCATCTTGGGTAAGTAGACCAAACATATCACTTGGTTCAGATTTTGGAATTGAGGGAACAAGAATAGGCCTTCCAGCAACAACATCTTCTTGAGCTATTTTCCCACTTTGATTTAGCTGGGCTGCTATTTTTGCTCCATGTTGGTGAATGCTTTGAGTTAATAATCTAAGATCAGGAATAAATTCATCTTTAGAAAAACCTATCATATTTGGCATAGATGCACCGGCTGGCCATGTAATAGCAGAAGTTTCTAAAATAATTAAACCAACTCCTCCACGCGCTCTTTCTTCATAGTATGCATTTAGCTGTTCTGAGGTATGACCATTATCTGAAGCAAAATTTGAACCCATTGCTGCTAGAACCATTCTATTTTTTAGTTTTAAATTTCCAATGAAGGAAGGAGATGCTAGAAGAGGATGTTTGATTTTTTGATTCATAACTTCATTTTAATAAAAAAAAAATTCGTTTATATTGTTCAAAAGATTAAATTTATTAGGTTAATAGTATGAGTGAAGTAGATATTAAAATTCAAGAAATCTTAGACAAGGAATCAATCAGAGAATTAGTTTGTACATATTGCAGAGCTGCTGATCGGCATGATAATAATTTAATGCGCTCACTTTATCATGAAGATGCTTATGATGATCATGGATCTTTTTTTAAAGGCAAGGCAATGGAATTCATTGATCTGCTACCTGAGATACAAAAATCTATGGGTATTTTGCATCACAATGTAACCACTCATAATATTAAACTTAATGGAAACAAGGCTGAAGGGGAAACATATATTATTGCCTTTCATCAAGTTATCACTGAAGACGGGAATTATGATGTGTTAATTGGCGGCAGATATTTTGATGAATATGAAAAAAGAAACAATGTTTGGAAATTTTCGAGCAGGGCAGTTGATGCTGATTGGGTGTATGTAAACGATCCTTCAAAAGTAAATTTAACTCATTCTATGATCCAGGGTGCTGATATTGGGAGTCCTGATAAAAAAGATCCATCTTATGAACGTTTGAAGTTATTTAAAAGAGGCGTTCGTTAATCAAATTAACACCTAATTATATTAAATGAGTTAATTCACGAAAATGTTTTCTACAAAATACCTTGTATGAATCGTTGCCACCAATTTTAATTTGATCACCATCTTTCACAACTTTACCTTTTTCATCCAAGCGAACAACCATGATTGCTTTTCTTCCACAGTCACAAACCGTTTTTAACTCAATCAAATTATCCGCAAGAGCAAGTAATTCTAGGCTACCCTCAAAAAGTTTACCTTGAAAATCAGTACGAATCCCATAGCACATAGCTGGAATATTTAACTCATCACTTACTTTACAAACCTGTCTAACTTGTTCTTTAGTAAGAAATTGCACTTCATCAATTAAAATACAGCTAATAGATTTTTTAATTTTTTCAGCAGCAACAAAATTAAAAAAATTAAAATCTGAATCTACTGAATGAGCATCTGCAGTCAATCCAATTCGTGAGTGAATTTTTCCATCATTGTTATCGGCATCAATTTTTGGGAGGAATAATAAGGTTTCCATTCCTCTTTCATGATAATTGTAGTTAGATTGCAATAAAGCAGTTGATTTTCCAGCATTCATCGTAGAGTAGAAAAAATGTACTTTAGCCAAGGATCAGTTTTGAAGTGGTTCTGAATAAAATTGACTAACCCATTTACGAAATTTATTGATTGGTCCATCACCATCGCAAAGGATTGGATCAGCAACATAGCTCTTATGGTCCCAAATAGGCATATCATCCAAAACACCATTTGCTATTCCATCTATTATTGCCATTCCCAGCTCATCTTCAATGTCTTTTGAGACTCTCATAGACCATCTCAGTATTGAGTTGGAATTATCAACAGGACATGAAGCATTCACCATGATAAATTCTCCTCCGCTTGGAGGTAAGTTAATCATTTTTAACCCAACTGTTCCAAGGCCCCATGATTCTCTAGTAAAAGTTGTTGTGAACATACCGTGATCCTCAACTTTATGTTCTTCAGATACGCTATCATTATTGGGATCCATCAATGTTTCTGCAATAGTTTTTTTGTATATTCCCTCTGTAATT
>CACKRJ010000009.1 GCA_902602595.1 uncultured SAR86 cluster bacterium | reverse complement strand
GTATCCAAATTCAATCAAAAAAATTGATGCGCTTAGAATAGAGACTATACAAATTAAATATCCGAACCTAGAAAATGCTAATTGCATAAGTCAATTAAAACTTTTGATGCTAAATTGCCATCTTGTGCCAGCTCAAATGCCTTTTTATGATCTTGAATCTTGCATTTATGGCTCACAAATTTTCTTTGATCAATAATGCCTTTAGATAAAATTTCCAATGATTCAGAAAATTCTTTATTTGAATATGCCATAGAGCATGTTATTTCAAGCTCACGCATTAAGACTGATCTGAAATCAATAGATGCCTCCTCTTGATGCAATCCTGCAACAACTATTCTTGTGTGTGTTTTTGAAATATTAATTATGTCACTAATTAATTTATGACTCCCTGTGCAATCAATAAAAACATCTGTTTTTGAAGTAGGGATACCAAATACCTGCCCTTGGCCATGAAATTCTTTTAATGCATTGGTGAAGCTATCCCAATCCGTATATGCTTTTACAAATTCTAAATCATTTGCATTTGAAACTCTCAGATTATGAAGATCTACTGCAACTATATTTTTGTATCCAAAATAATTTAACAATGTAACCACTGCAAATCCAATGCATCCTAATCCGCAAACCGCAATTTTCGAATCTGGATCTAAATTTGAACGATGAATTGTTCTTAAGGCAACTGCAAAGGGTTCTACCAATGCGCCTATTTCAAATGACATATCTTCTTGTAATTTAAAAATACTTTCATTTAAAACCGCATTCTTTACTAATAAAAAATTTGTCATGCCTCCTTCTAGTCCACCATTTCCGATGCTGTTATTATTTCCCATAGGATTAACAGCCACCCTATCATCAATATTAATATTTTTGATATTGGATCCAATTTCAATAACTACTCCAGACATTTCATGACCAAGTGGCATTGGCTCCTTTTGAGGACCCATTAATCCACCCGAAGATAAATAACTTAAATCAGTTCCACATATTCCACAGTACTTAATAGCAACAATTAAGTCATTTGCTCCCATATTAGGATAATTAACCAAATCAAGGGATAAGATATCGGGGCCTTGAATATTAATTTGATGGGTTTTCTTATTCATTTAATTTATTTTTAGTTTCCTCTATTTCAAACTCTAACCATTTAATTATCCAGCGATTTGAATTTTTTTGAGCTTCTTTAAGCAGAATTTGATGAATATTTAAGTACATTTTTAATGCTTCTTTATTGTTGTCTGAAGAAATAATAATTTCAGAAATATTAATTGCTTTTAAATATTCTTTTTTATCAGTAAGTTCTTTGATTCTTTTTAATGCGCTTTCTTTGTCAATTAAATCATTTAAATCAGGAAAGATATTTGTTGGTGAGTAAGAATATAATTCTGTTGTTGAATTATGTCTAAACCAACCTGTATATCCCTCATAAATAGAACGAATAGCCCATTCAACAGTCCCATACCCCTCTCCAACTGATAATTCTTTTGGCAAAACTACCTCTTGCATTAACTTAAACATATCTTTTCCAGAATTTATTCCTTCTACTGTTTTGGTGTGTATGTATTCAACTGCATCATGAAGATTTTTTACTTCTTTGCTGATTAATTTTTGTCCCTCAATAGGTTTAAAGTGACCTGTTATTAACACTTCAGGATTTAGCTCTAAAACCTTTTTACACATATCTAGATAGGGAATTGCAAACCTAATTCTATCCCCACGGAGAGTACAAAAATTTGGAATATGAGGAAACAAAGGCCCAAAGGCATTTCCAGAAAAAAGAATTTTATGATGAGGCAGATAGATTAAGAGAGCATCCAAAGTTTCTCCGCCAGGAACGGAATATAGTTCTAAATCAAGCCCCCCTAAAGATATTCTATATTCATCATCAAACAATATATCTGGCTCAGCAATTGATTGAATATCTTTAAATCCCATTTTTTCTGCTTTGGCTATGGCATCATTCATCAGATCGATCATTTCTCCGAAAAACTTATACGCATTTAATACCCTTCCACCTTGAGTTAATGAATCAAAAGATTGATGTTCGATAATATTTTTTTGAGCGATCAGGGTTGCGTCAGGATTATATTCTTTAAAAAAACCAGATCCTCCAACATGATCAACATGACCTTGAGTATAAATAATGTATTTAATTTTTTTATTATTGACTTGATCAAAACAATGTTTGTGAATTGGGGCTTCTACACCTAGTCCAGTATTTATTAAAATATTTCCTTCAGATGTTTCTATCAAATAGCTATTGCTAGCCCCTTCAGATAAAAAAATAAAATCATTTATTTGAAAAGGTTTTGACTGGCTTGCTGGCTTTATATCTAAAGATCCAGGCCTTTTATTGATAAGTAAAGATCCCATATTCACATGTTATTATATTTATTCATGAGCAACATCTCTTTTGATTATTCTAATACAGATATTCTTGTTACTGGCGGAACAAGTGGTATTGGTAAGGCTATTGCTGAGGCTTATCTAGCTTCAGGCGCCAATGTAACAATTACTGGAACAAAAACCTCCCTAGAAGACTATAAAGATATCCCAAAAGAATTTTCTTATATTAAATTAAACCTAGAAGATAAAAATGATATTGATGAAATTAAAAAATCTATTAAAAAATTAGATATTCTTATTAATAATGGTGGCCTAAGTTTTCCAGACGGAAAAAGTGAGGATGATCCTGATATCTTTGATAGAGCCGTATATATTCACCTAAACAGCTTTTATAGATTATCTAATTTACTTCAACCTATTTTAATGCAATCCGATCTTCAAGGAGGCGCATCTATTATTGGCATAGCTTCAATGACATCTTTTTTTGGAATGCCAATCGTTCCAGGTTATGGAGCTGGTAAAGGTGGTTTGGTTCAGCTTATCAAGACTTTATCAATGAAATGGGCTGATCAATCAATTCGGGTTAATGCTGTAGCTGCTGGATATATAAAAACCAGAATGACTGAGCCCATCATCAATTCAGAAGAGTTTTCAAAAGATATATTAAATAGAATTGCATTAAATAAGTTTGGGGATCCTACTGATATAGCTAATGCTGTATTATTTCTGACATCTCCTTCAGCGAGATACATCACAGGTGAAACTCTAAGGGTTGATGGAGGCTATTCAATTTCTAGCTGAAAATGTCAAAAAAAATTAAAATTGATGATTTAACAAATCCAATACTTAGTGGATTTCAAAAGGCTGCAAAAGATTATGGTGAAACGCTAAAAATAGATTTACATTCTGAAACTATCATCAATGAAGCATGCAAAAATTCAGGACTTCAAAATTTTGGAGATGAAGATTTTATTTCCAGATTAGATGTTTTGATGCGGTCGGTTTCAAATGATGAAGGATTAGCAGGGATAGGAAAGCTTGGTATTTTTAATGATCAAGTTAGATATTTAGAGAATAGATTAAAATTTCAAAAATTTAAGAAAAAGTTTCCTGAGTATCAAGATGAAATTATCTCTAAACCTATTATTATTATTGGTCTACCAAGATCTGGCACTACGCATCTTCTAAACCTTATAGCATCTGATTCAAGATTAAAATCTCTACCATATTGGGAAAGTCTGAGGCCATTTCAAGAAAAAATACTAAATTTAGACAACAAAAAAGACTCTAGACAAGAAGAAGCTTTTAAAGAATATGAGAGTTTCCTTCAAACTATGCCTTTGCTGAAATCGATGCATGATATGCATCCAAATCATATTCATGAAGAGATTGAACTTCAGGCTATGGATTTTTCAACTTATCTTCCTGAGTGGTTAGCATATGTTCCTGAATGGAGGGATTACTACCTCTCACATAATCAAATTAATCATTATCAATACTTAAAGGATATTTTAAAGGCTATGCAATTCATTCAAGGGCCTAAAAAATGGGTACTAAAATCACCGCAGCATCTTGAGCAAATAACTCCGTTGCTTGCAACATTTCCAGATGCAACTTTTGCAATCACTTATAGAGATCCATTATCAGTAGTTTTGTCAACAGCAACAATGCTCTCATATGGAGACAGGGTTAGGAGATATAAAGTAGAGCCAAAAAATAACTTTAATTATTGGCATAATAGAATTAAAACTCTCTTAGAGAGATTTTCAAAAGACTATCAATTAATTCCTACAGATCAAAAATGTGATGTATTTTTCCAAGACCTGATAAAAGATAATCTTAATAGCGTTAAGAGCATCTATTCAAAAAATTCTTTTGAGATTAATAAAACTGCAAATAATGAAATTAAAGAATATATAAGTGCAAATAAAAGGGGTAAAGACGGGCAAGTTATATATAACTTAGAAGATTTTAATGTTGATAAATCAGAATTCTATAAATCTTTTAAATTTTATTTTGATAAATTTGATATCTTAAAAGAAGTTTAAATAACCCACATTGACAATGTTTCTGCAATAAAAGCTGGTTTTTCAACCCCTTCTATCTCCATGGTTACAGAAGCTTTCACTAAATATTGTCCAGGATTTTTTTCTGTAATGTCAACAATTGAGGTATGAAGCCTTACTTTTGAATCAACTGCCACGGGGCTTAAAAAACGGACTTTATCTAGTCCATAATTCAAACCCATTTTTGCTCCCTCAACCACTAATGCTGTATCTTTACCAAGGCCAGCAACCAGTGACAGCGAAAGAAAGCCATGAGCAATTGTTGAACCAAAAATAGGTGTAGCTTGTTCTGAGTCGACATGAATGAATTGATGATCTTCTGTAGCATCAGCAAATTTGTTAATTCTGTCTTGATCAACTTTAAACCATTCAGTGAATCCTAAGTCTTTTCCAACATAATCTTTTAAATCTTCAGGTTTTACTATTGTTACTGCCATTTTATTTCTCCATTAAATGATCTTTATATTCTTCTCTTAATTCAACTTTTAATAATTTTCCGGTTGCTCCGTGAGGAAGTTCTTTTACATAAATAATATCATCGGGCAACCACCACTTAACAACCTTTTCTAATAGGAAATCATTGATTTCCTGCTTATCAATTTCATTTCCATCTTTAGTAATTAAGAATAGTAAAGGTCTCTCATCCCACTTAGGATGTGGAACTCCCACAACACATGCTTCAAGAACATTTTCATGAGTTAGCACGGCGTTTTCTAGATCAATTGAACTAATCCACTCTCCGCCAGTCTTAATAACATCTTTTGCTCTATCAACAATCTGCATGCACCCATCTGGATGGATAGTTGCGACATCTCCAGTATCAAACCAGCCCTCCTCATCTTCAGCAGGACCATCTGCTTTATAATATGTATGCATTATCCATGGCCCTTTAACCTTTAGAGCACCGCTAGCCTCTCCGTCTCTTGGAAGTTCATTATTTTCATCATCAACGGTCTTAATCTCTACGCCAAACATTGGATAGCCTTGTTTGGTTTGAAGCTGATATCTTTCTTCTTTAGGAAGGCTTAGGGTTTTCTTAGTTGGAGCATTTATCGTTCCAAGAGGACTCATTTCTGTCATTCCCCAACCATGAGTTAAAAATGCATCATGTTGTTCATCAAATGCCTTAATCATTGCATATGGCGCTGCAGAACCTCCAACCAAAACTTGATCAACTGTATCCAACTTAAGGCCTTTTCCTTCAAGATACTGCAATAGCCCAAGCCACACAGTTGGAACGCCCAACATGGAGTCAACTGATTCTTGCTCTACAAGCTCATATAAGGATTCTCCATCTAAAGCATGGCATGGCAATACCAAAGTTAATCCACTAATTAATGCACAATAAGGCACACCCCATGCATTAACATGAAACATAGGAACAACTGGCAGGACTGAACTAGATGAGTCGAAACCCATAGCTCCAGATACAGAAATTGCATGCAAAATTGTTGACCTATGAGAATACAAGACTCCCTTGGGATTTCCAGTAGTTCCTGAGGTGTAACACAAAGCAACTGCATCATCTTCATTTAGTTCAGGCCAGACATATTCATCTGATTCATTTTGAATTAATTCATCATAACTTAACGCATTTTTTATATTATTTTCTGGAATAGCATCTTTTGATGAGGCAATAATTATCGACTGAACTGTATCTAATTTATCTTGAACGCTCTCCACAAGCGGAATGAATGCAGGATCGACAATTAAAACTTTGTCCTCTGCGTGATTAAGTATGTATATTAACTGATCAGGGGAATATCTTGGATTTAAGGTATGTAAGATTGCTCCCATACCAGATACAGCAAAATAAGTTTCAAAATGCCTGCTATTATTCCAGGCTACAGTTGCAACACGATCATGTGCATTTACACCAAGTTTTTCAAGGGCATTAGCAAGCATCTTAGATCGTTTAATTGATTCTCCATATGTGGTTGAATTTATTGAGCCATCTATTTCTCGTGAAACTAATTTGCCATCAAAATTATATTTTTCTGCATGTAAAATTGCCTGAGGGATAGTTAAATCCCAATTCATCATGTTGCCTTTCATTAAAATAACTCCTTAATTTGTTGATTATTTTTTAGGTATTATCGGCAAGATTGTACCCTGCATTAACTTTAAACAATAAATCTTATCATATGAAAATAATATTATTTATTTGCATATGTATATCTATCTAATCCTTGAAGATCTTGCATTGAGATAATATTTTTAAAGCCCAAGTTTTTTAAAATATTTAAAACCTCTTTGGCTTGTGAGCAGCCGTGTTCAAATATGATTTTGCCCCCTGGCTTTAAGGAATATATTCCCTGAGAGGCAATTTCATAAAAACTTTGAGATCCATTATCAGAAGTCAATGCAAGTAGTGGCTCATGTCTCAAATCGGCAAGATGCGCATCGTTTGATTTTAAATATGGTGGATTCGAAATAATTAAATCAAGAGAATTTTCTGCGGCACAAGACATCCAATCAGACTGAACAATAGTTACATTGTTAGCATGATGCTTATCTCTATTGATGACAGCAACCTCTAATGCTTTATCTGATATATCTGTAGCAAGAATTTTAAGGTTTTTATTTTTTAAACAAATTGATATAGCGATACATCCGGAACCTGTTCCAACCTCAAGAATTCTTGAGTTTTTATTAAGCGATAAATCCAATACCCACTCAACAATTAATTCTGTTTCTGGACGAGGAATTAATACTCTTTGATCAACATAAAATTTATATCCCATGAATTCAGATTCATTTAATATGTAATCAAGAGGAATGCCGGATAAGTAAGACAAAAAAAAAGTGTCGAGTTTTAAGGCTTCCTCAGCTGAAAAATCATGCTCATCTTCAAGGGCAAGAGTGGTATCTCTGACTCCAAGCGACCTTAAGAAATATTTTAGGTCTCGTAAAATATTTTCATGCCGAGATTCTTTTGATCTAGCGAGAGTAAAATAATATTTAAGGCTGTAATTCAATTATGAAGTTTCTTCAAGGTTAGAAAGCTGAGCTAATTGATTTTCAGTAACTAACGCTTGGCAAATAGAAATCATGTCGCCATCCATTACCTGGTCTAGATTGTGCTGGGTTAGTTTAATTCTGTGATCAGTGATTCGTCCTTGAGGAAAATTATAAGTCCTAATCTTTTCACTTCTATCTCCAGTACCTACTAGAATTTTTCTTTCGCTAGCAATTGTATTTTGCTGTTCATCAATTTCATTTTGCTTTAATTTCGCAACTAATAAAGCCATGGCTTTAGCCTTGTTTTTATGCTGCGATCGATCATCCTGACACTCAACTACTACTCCTGAAGGAATATGAGTCAATCGTACAGCTGAGTCTGTTTTATTTACATGCTGTCCACCAGCTCCTGATGCTCTGTATGTATCAACTCTTAATTCACTTTTATCTATCTCAACATCTTGAACTTCATCAACCTCAGGTAAAATCGCAACTGTAACAGTCGAAGTATGAATCCTGCCCTGAGACTCCGTCTCAGGAACTCTTTGAACTCGATGAACTCCTGATTCAAATTTAAGAAATTTAAAAACTCCTTGGCCATTAATTTTAACAACAGCCTCTTTTAAACCACTTGGCTCTGATTGTTTAATATTTACAACATCTACCTTCCAGCCTTGACGTTCAGAAAGCCTAGAATACATCCTGAATAAATCTGCTGCGAATATTGCAGCTTCATCACCACCTGCGCCTGCTCTTATTTCAAGATATGCAGCTCCGTCATCTGCTTCATCTTTTGGTAAAAGCATAAATTTAAGACTTTTCTCAAGTTCAGCTATCTTTTCTTGATTATTACTAACTTCAATCTTTGCAAGCTCTATCAACTCCAAATCTCCTGAATCTAAGAGCTCCTTTGCACCATTTAACTCCGTTTCTGTATCTTGCAATGATTTGAATAAATCAACAATGGGAGTAATTTCGGAATACTCTTTATTTAATTGAGTAAAGTGCGCCATATCATCTGTTGCGCCCTCTTTTGCAAGAGCTTGATGGATCTCGGCAGATCGCAATCTTAAGCTCTCTAATCTTGCAATAATTGATTCTTCAAGCACTTCTGATTTCCTTCAACATAGAAAAGATGGCGTGAGAATTTAAAGCTAAAATCTGATTTAATTGATCTTTAGAGACAAGATCTATCTCTTGCAAGAGCTTGTGTGGATTATCTGAACTCAATAATTCAAGATAATCTCGCTCATTAAGCGATGAGGAAATTATCTTAAGAGCTTCAAAGGCATCATTACGATATTGTTTTTTAATTCGATCGTGGCCAAAAACTTTAATTCGATCTTTAATGAACTGCTTTGCTTTTATAGCTTCAATAGATCGTTCATCTAAATTTTCTTGAGTAACAAGCTCTATATCTTCTATGGTAAAAAGGTATGCATATTCTAAATCCCGAACTTGATCCTCAACATTTCTTGGAACACCTAAATCAATTAGTAGCATTGGTTTGTTTGCCCTAACTTTCATAGCATCTTCAATGAGCCCTTTTCCTATAATGGGCAATAGGGAATTTACAGATGTAACCAGGATATCTGTTGTTTGAATAAGTACATTCAACTTTGACAAGTTATTCGTCACAAGACTAAATGAATCATTGATTTGTATAAACTTTTTAGATCTATTTACCGCTTGAATATTCTTAATTCCATTGTCATAAAAATTTTCAATAACGCTCATTGCCATCTGGCCAGCGCCCACAATTGTAATATTTTGATTGCTTGGATCTTCAAAAATCTCTTGAACAATTTTTAATGACAGGCCTGAAACAGACAAAGGATTGAAACCAATTTTTGTCTCCGTTCTTGCTGCCTTTGCAATCGATAAAATTTCATTACTGAACTCCTGTAGTTGGCCGTGTAACACTCCAAGCCTTGTATATGTTTGAAGTGATTTCTTGAATTGACCTAAAATTTCTTGCTCTCCTAATACTTGAGAATCCAGCCCGCTTGCAACACAACACATGTGCTCAATAGCTGCTTTACCATCGAGAAAATATAAACCCTGCCTTATAGAATCATTCCAACCGAAAAATTCAAGAGTTTTATGAGCTATAAAAATAGCTGTTCCAGGATCTCCATAATAGTAAATCTCAGTTCTATTGCATGTTGAGAGGGCATAAAAAGATTCTATGTTATCTCCAAATTCTCTCTTTAAAAAATTTATAAAGTCATCTTGATTAGAGTCATTTATAATAAATAATTCTCTCTCTGATAACTTAGCGGTCTTATGATTTATGCCAAATAGCTGTAATTCCATAATAAAAATTATCTTTATGTGTTGCGTGGTATTTCTAACTGCATGTTCTTCACTATCTCAATCAAATATTTCAGAAAAAAGATACATAGGTAAATTTATCTATACAGAAAATAACCAAGTATCTAGGTTCATTGTAAGAGTAGATGTATTTCCTAAAGAAACCATTATACAGGTTAGCAGGCCAATATTAGGCAATCTAATAAAGATAAAATTCAATCAAAGAGATGGCATGGTCATTGATAAAGAAATTGATGGAATTTATTTATCATTATTTAACAGTTTTAATGAAAAAGAATACTATTATTTTTTTAATTCCTGCTTTCATTACTTAAATGCTAATAAAAATGTATATAAGATAAACAAAAATAATTTTGAATTAAAATGTCATTATCAAGGTCTAAATACCCTTTCACTGGATTTCTTAACAGAAGAAGGTTTATTGCTTAGTGGAGCTCTAGAGCGTGAATAAAGTAAAGTTAAATTGTCCAGCAAAGTTAAACTTAAATCTATCGGTTGTAAGTAAAAAAATTAATGGAATGCATGAAATAAATACTCAATTTCAACTTATTGATTTGTTTGATGAGATGATAATTAAGAAAACATCATCAAAATATATAAACGTGCAGACAAATATTGGCCCCTCAATAGATGGGAAGAAAAATATAGTCTATAAAGCTATTAAAGAGCTATCAGATTATATTGGAGAGGAGATACATTGTGATATTAGTATTAAAAAAAATATTCCTTTGGGTGGCGGCCTTGGAGGAGGTAGCTCAAATGCTGCAGGAGCACTAATTGGAATAAATTTTTTATTTGATCTAGGTCTTTCATCTGGAGTTTTAAAAAAAATTGGGGGGAAACTAGGTGCAGATGTTCCATTTTTTATTTTTGGAAAAAATGCCCACGCATCTGGTGAAGGTGAAGTTTTAATTGAAAACCAAAATTTATCTAAAAAGAGGTATCTATTATTATTTCCACAAATTCATTCTTCTACTGAAAAATTATTTTCACAATGGGATGAGTTGGATAAAGGCTCTCAAGAAAGAATTCTGGCAAATGAAGAAAACTCATTCTTGCCTTTATTTCTTCAAAATCATCAAGATGTGAAAAAAATTTTTAATGAATTAACTAAGCTCTCCTCTCTAAGACTATCTGGCACTGGCTCTACTATGTTTTTTGCATACAAGGAAAGATACGAAATTGAAAAAACTTTAAAAAAAATTCCGAGTAAATGGAGACACTCTTTTTGTGAACCTTTACAATGTTCACCATTATTAACATATATAAAATAATGGGGTGTGGCCAAGCGGTAAGGCAACGGGTTTTGATCCCGTCATGCGCTGGTTCGAATCCAGCCACCCCAGCCAATAGTAAAGAAAATGATTAATAAACAACCAGTAGGAATTTTTTCTGGCTCAGCATCAACAGTTCTTTCTGAAGAAGTTGCTAAGATACTTGGGCTAAAACTAGGTGATATTGATCTTGGTAAGTTTTCTGATGGTGAAATAAAAGTAGAAATTCTTGAAAATGTCCGAGGTCATGAGACATACATCATTCAATCAACATGCGCCCCAACAAACTCTAATCTAATGGAGTTAATGCTAATTACCGATGCTCTAAAGCGTTCTTCAGCATCTAAAATAACAGCCATCCTTCCTTATTATGGTTATGCTCGTCAAGATAGAAGAGTAAGGTCTGCAAGAGTTCCTATTAGCGCAAAAGTTATAGCAGATATGTTGAATTCTGCTGGTGTAGATAGAGTGCTAACCGTAGACCTTCACTCAGAATCTATTCAAGGTTTTTTTGATATGCCTGCAGACAATGTTTATGCAACTAAGATTATGCATGATGATATTAGGTCAAGAACTTCAAAAGATGAAGAAATATTGATTGTTTCTCCAGATGTAGGCGGAGTAGTCAGAGCAAGAGCTCTTGCAAAATTCTTAGATGAGTCTGATCTTGCCATTATTGATAAAAGGCGAGCAACAACAAACGAATCTGAAGTAATGAATATAATTGGAGATGTTAAAGGAAAAAGTTGCATTGTCCCTGATGATATTATTGATACAGCTGGTACATTATGTAACGCTGCCCAGGCCTTAAAAGATGCTGGAGCTGCCAAAGTAAAGGCTTATATCACTCATCCAGTTCTATCTGGTCCTGCTATTGAAAGGATTTCTAATTCTTCGATAGATGAATTAGTTGTAACCAATTCCATATCTTTATCCCCAGAAGCAGAAAAATGCAGTAAAATACGCGTCATTTCTCTTGCCCCTACTATTGCAGAGTGCATCAGGAGATTGAACAATGAAGAGTCGCTAAGCGCTCTATTTTTGTAAAAAGTTAAGTTATAAGGTACGACATATGTCAAACGAAATTATATTAAATGCAGATCTAAGAGTTAGAACTGGGACCAATAAAACTCGAGAAATTAGACGAGAAGACTCTATGATCCCCGCAATTATCTACGGTAATGAAGAAGAATCAAAAAATATTAAGTTAAAGCTTAATGAGCTTACAAAAGCTTCAGAGAACGAACTTTTTTATACTCAGATTCTAAAGATTGTGCTTGAAGGCAATGAAGAGAAAGTTGTGCTTAAGGAACTCCAGAGAGAACCTGTAAAAGGCAAATTTCTTCATGCAGATTTTCAAAGAGTTTCTAGAAAAACAAAACTTAAAGTTGTTGTTCCATTTAGATTCAATGGCGAAGAGGAATGCGCAGGAGTTAAAACAGATGGTGGTGTTCTAGCTAAAGCAATTTCAGAGATAGAAATAGCTTGTTTAGCTGGAGATATTCCAGAAGCTATTGAGGTCGATATCACCAACTTAATGTTAAATGAGGCAATTCGTTTATCAGACATTACTTTACCTGAAGGTGCTGAGATTCCAGGCTTTGATGAGGAAAATGATCAAATGATTGTTTCAGTTAATCCTCCAAGAGCAGAAGAGGAAGAACCAGAGATAATACCTGAAGGCGAAGAAGGTGAAGAAGGTGAAGCAACCGAGGGAGAGGAAACATCTGAAGAAGAAAATGTTTCTGGTAATGAGGCTCCCGAAGAAGAATCAAGTGATTAAGGTTCATAACTTCCGTGCCTAATATCTGTATTATTGGCTTAGGTAATCCTGACACTAAATACAATGGAACTCGACATAATGTCGGCAAAGATTGGGTAAAAGGTATTGCGGCAGATTGCGATCTATCGCTTAAATCAAAGAAAAAAATTGAATCTACAGTTGCAATATCTTCCGATGAAAAAATTCTATGGGGATATCCAAATCATTATGTCAATGAATCAGGTTGCTCAATAAAAAAAATTTTAAATAATAATAATTTAAACCTAGGCCAAATAATAATTATTCATGATGACTTGGATCTACCTATTGGTAGCCTTAAATTGAAAGTAGGTGGAGGTCACGGTGGCCATAATGGACTAAGAAGCATAATTTCGCATTCAGGAAAATCTTTTATTAGGCTAAGAGTAGGGATTGGGCATCCAGGAAACAAAGTAGATGTAACGAACTGGGTTTTAGGTAAATTTAAATCCGCTGAAAAAGGCCCCATTCAAGAGGCCTTTTTTAAATTTAATAATGTAATTGAGCTATTAAGTAATAATGAAATTTTAGATGCACAATCTAAACTTCATAGTGAGTAAAGATGGGTTTTAAATGTGGAATTTTAGGCTTACCTAACGTTGGAAAATCAACTCTATTTAATGCGATAACTAAATCCTCTATACCTGCTGAAAACTTCCCATTTTGCACAATTGAACCAAATCTTGGAATTGTTAATGTTCCTGATAAAAGATTAGAAAATATAAATAAGATTGTAGGTTCTGAAAAAGTAATCCCAACAACGATGAGCTTTGTAGATATCGCAGGTCTTGTAAAGGGAGCTTCAAAAGGTGAAGGTCTTGGAAATGCATTCTTATCAAATATTAGAGAAATGAATGCCCTTCTTCACGTTGTAAGATGTTTTAATGATGAAAATGTGGTGCATGTAGATGGCGCCATCAATCCACTGAAAGATTTGGAAACTATTAATCTTGAATTAATTTTTGCTGATCTTGAGGTCCTTGAAAAAAGAGATCAAAAATTAGAAAAGTTAATTAGATCCGGAGATGAAGATGCAAAAAGACATCAAGCAATAATTCATTCTTTAAAAGAGCTTATGGAAAATGGAAATTTGCCTAGACTTGATAAATTTAATGCTGAGGAAATAAAATTTATTGAAAGTATGAATTTATTATCAACAAAACCAATGGTCTTGATAGCGAATTTATCAGATGATGAATCAAGGAACAATCTTAATGATTTAATGACTTATGGAAAAGCAAATGGTATGAATATAATTCCAGCGGTTATAAAAATTGAGCATGAACTTTCTTTATTAGATGAAAATGAGGAAACAGAATATCTAGATTTGCTTGGGATGGATGAACCTGTGTTAAAGAAAATTATTCTTGCAGGCTATAAGTTACTCAATCTTGAAACATTTTTTACCTCTGGGCCGAAAGAGTCCAGAGCCTGGACAATGCGCAAAAACTCCTTAGCGCCTGAAGCTGCAGGGGTTATTCATACTGATTTCGAAAGGGGTTTTATAAAAGCTGAGGTTATTTCATATGAAGACTTTATTAGCTGTGATGGAGAGTCTGGTGCTAAGCAAAAAGGTAAATTAAGGCTAGAAGGGAAAGATTATTTAGTAAAAGATGGAGATGTGATTCACTTCAAATTTAACGTTTGACTTCTAAATCAAGTTCTTTATCATTTCACCACTTGGCTATGTAGCTCAGATGGTTAGAGCACAGCACTCATAACGCTGGGGTCGGTGGTTCAATTCCACCCATAGCCACCATTATTTAGAATTCATAAAAAATATAAGGAGCAATCAGATAATGTTATTTATCTGGAAATTGACGAACTTTGTACTACTCTTTTTTAAAAAAGATCAAAATTATTATTAAAGATACCAATACTAACAGCGCATCCTCTCCAAGCATGTTTAAGATGTCTGTAACATTCTTGTAAACATCCCCAACAAAGGGAGTAGTAGGCCCAAAAATAATACCCAGCAACAGTGAAACTGCTACAAAAGGCAACAATAATTTTAATAACTTATTAAAAAAGGCAGTTAGTTTAATAAGAGAATTATTAAGATTCATTTTACAAAAAAGCTAGAAAGGGTCTAATGACCCTTTCTAACAAAAACAAGCTTAATGCTTATCTGTTTAGCAAGCTGTATAGAACTGCTAATACAAGTAGTCCTACAACACCATTAGAAGCTAAAGACTCGACCAATGATGTAATATTTCCAATCACATCTAGTCCTAGCATATCACCGAAAGCAAGGCTTCCAACAATACCAAGTCCTAAGATACCAATGATAACGCTAGTTAAATTACTAACTAGGTCGCTTAACATTCTAAATGCATTATCCATAATTTCCCCCTATGGTTTGCATGGTTAGTTGACCTATAAAAACATAAAAAGAAATTCCGGACAAGGAAAATGTATGAAAAATCTTGCTAAATTTGACATTTAGCTAATTTGTCTATAATTAATATAAATATAATTACTTATATAATATAAATAATAGTTATATTATCTTGATTACGATTCTAGTACTTTTTTAGATAATTTCATTTTTCCGCGATCAAATCCAATTAATTTTACCTTAATAACGTCGCCCTCAGTAAGGACATCAGAAACATTCTCAACCCTCTCAGAAGAAATCTCAGAAACATGAAGGAGGCCATCTTTGCCAGGTAAAATATTTACAAATGCACCAAAATCAACGATCTTTACAACCTTTCCTTCATAAACTTTGTCTAGTTCTGGATCTTCGATTATACCTTCGATAATTTCAAGCGCGGCTTTCATAATTGATTGCGTTTCACCAAATATAGTTACCACTCCATCGTCATTTACATCTACAGATGCTCCTGTCTCAGCTTGCATGCCTTTAATTACAGCTCCACCTTTACCGATAATTTCTTTTATCTTGTCTTGATGAACTGTGATCTTCTTCATCGCCGGAGTATTATCTGACAATTCTTTTGGAGCAGAAATCACATCATTCATTTTCTCTAAAATATGCATCCTTGCATTTTTTGCTTTTTCTAGAGCAGACTCCATGATTTCAGCTGTTATGCCTTGAACTTTTATGTCCATTTGTAATGCAGTCACACCCTCTTTGGTTCCAGCAACTTTAAAATCCATATCTCCAAGATGATCCTCATCACCAAGAATATCTGTTAAAACAGCAAAATTATTCTCTTCCTTGATGAGACCCATCGCAATTCCTGCAACTGGGTTTGAGATAGGAACACCTGCATCCATTAATGAAAGAGAGGTTCCGCAGACTGAGGCCATAGAACTAGATCCATTGGATTCAGTAATTTCAGAAACAACTCTAAGGGTATAACCAAATTCCTCAGCATCTGGGAGAACAGCTTTAATAGCTCTTTTTGCTAAATTTCCATGGCCAATTTCTCTTCGCTTTGGCCCAAGCGGCATACCAATCTCACCGACACTATATGCTGGAAAATTGTAATGCAGCATAAAAGTATTTGATTGCTCTCCATTCAAGCCTTCAATTCTTTGAGCATCTCTTGAAGAGCCTAGTGTTGCTGCGACCAGTGCTTGAGTTTCACCACGAGTAAACAAAGAGGAGCCATGAACACTTGGTAGAACTTCTGTTTCAACAAATATTGGTCTTACAGTATCTAGGTCTCTTCCGTCAATTCTGGGTTCATTAGATAAAATACTTTTTCTCACAACGTCTTTTTCTACCATTTTAAAAGCATTCATTAATTTTCCTCTTTCCATTTCATCTAAGTCTTCATGAGCTTCATTAATCTTCTCTCTAACAGTATTAATCGCCTCTCCTCTATCAGATTTATCAGCAATCTTAAACGCACTAGCAATTTCATCTTTAAAAGCATCAGCAATCTTGCTTTTGAATTCAGCAGTTAACTCATCTTCAGAATACTCCCATGGAGTAGGATTAACTTTAGCCCTTAGATCTGAGCAAGCTTTGATCACTTTTTGCATTTCTTGGTGGCCATAAAGAACGGAGCCTAACATGAGATCTTCGCTCAACTCATTTGCTTCGGATTCGACCATCAATACAGCATCCTTTGTTCCTGCAACAACCATATCTAACAAAGATTTTTCAAGCTCTTCAGGGGAAGGGTTCAAAACATAATTGCTATCAATGAAACCAACTCTTGCAGCTCCCAGTGGACCTTGAAATGGAACTCCTGAGATTGAAAGAGCAGCAGAGGCTCCAATTAATGAGGCTATATCAGGATTAATATTTTTATCTGAAGACAAGACTGTACAGAAAATTTGTATTTCGTTTTTGAAATCCTCCGGAAAGAGCGGTCTAATAGGCCTATCAATTAACCTCGAGGTTAGTGTCTCTTGTTCAGTTGGTCTGGCTTCCCTCTTGAAATATCCGCCTGGTATTTTTCCGGCAGCATAAAATTTTTCTTGATAGAAAACAGCCAATGGAAAGAAATCTTTCTTTGGATCAGCCTCCTTTTTAGCAACCATAGTTGTTAAAAGAACTAAGTTATCTATGGTAACAATAATGCTTGAAGTAGCCTGTCTTGCAATTTTGCCAGTTTCAATCTTGACAGTTTTATTTCCGTATTTAAATTCAACGGATTGAGTATTTAATTTATTTTCTTCCACGATTTTCCTTATTTATCCTCTTAATTTGAGAGATTTGATAATGCCTTGATAGCTTTCTGGATTTTTTCTCTTTAGATAAAATAAAAGCTTTCTTCTTAAATTAACCATTCTTATAAGACCTGTTCTTGAATGATGATCTTTTTTATGAGTTTTAAAATGAGATTGTAATTTATTAATATTTTCAGTCAGAAGAGCTATTTGCACTTCTGGTGAGCCGGTATCTGTATCGCTATTCTGAAACTTTTTAACAATTTTATTCTTTTCTTCTTTTAATAAAGCCATATTTATTTTCTCCTTGGATATGCACCATATTCCGCTCAAACCTCGCATATCTAAAGTTTGAGATGATGTAGCTTATTACTTATTCACTGATTAAACAAGGTATTCATGCTTGAAGCCTGTGCTTGTATTTTTACCAATTGCAATAAATTGATTATTAGCATCATACACTCTCAACATATTAATGTGATCAAAGTCAGTTTTGATGGGTCTACCGTTAATAAATGCTTTGCTATCGCTCTTATTTAATTGAACAAAATCTAAATATTCAAAAGCATCTTCTAATGATATTAACTGATCTAAGCTTATATCATCTATTGAAAATGCATCGTAAAGCTTAAATTTTTCCTGACCTGTTCTAATTAATTGTGATAAATGAGCTCCGCAACCAAGCCTTAACCCCAAATCTCTAGCAATAGATCTTATATAAGTTCCCTTAGAGCATTTGATATCAAATGAAACTTTTGGCAATTTGATCTCAATATTTTGAATATTCTTAATTGTGATTTGTCTCGGAGGTTTTTCAACCTTAATTCCATCTCTTGCATATTTATACATGGGCTTACCTTTGTGCTTCAAAGCTGAGTAATTTGGTGGCAATTGATCACTCTTACCTAAAAACGTTAATAAAGTTTCTTCGATTTCATTTTCATTAATATTTACATCTTTGAAAGATATCGCTTCACCCTCAATATCATCAGTATCGGTCTGAATGCCTAATGTAACCTCAGCTCGATATGACTTCTCGCTCTGCAAGAATAGAGATGCAAACTTGGTAGCCCGATTAATTGCTATAACTAGAAGGCCAGTTGCCATAGGATCTAAGGTACCTAAATGTCCAACTTTACTAAGATTAAATTTTTTTTTTAATATTTGAACAACTCTGAATGAAGAAATACCAGAATCTTTATTAACTAGAAGAAAGCCGCTAATCACTTAATGAATTTAATAATGCATCTATGTTGTTATACCTCTCAAGACTTTCATCATATTTAAATATTAGCTTTGGCACTCTTCTAATTTGCATAAATTTTGAAAGCTTAGATCTTACCATTGAAGAAAATTTTTCAAGGGAATTATTATCAGGAGAGTCAGAAATATCCCCATTGATAATAGTATAAAAAACCTGAGCAACACCAAGGTCAGATGAACATTTCACATCAACTATATTTAGAAATTTATATCGTGGGTCTTTTACTTGAGAGGAAATTATTTGAGATATTTCTTTTTTTAAAAAATCTTCAATCTTGGGAACTCTTGTTGAAGTCATGCTTTAAATACTTCGAGCCTCTTCGTTTCTATCAAAAACTTCTACCTTATCACCTGGTTGAATATCTTTATAATTCTTGATACCAACACCACATTCTGTTCCTGATTTGACTTCCCCTACATCATCTTTAAACCTTCTAAGCGAATCAAGCTCGCCCTGATGAATTACAACATTATCTCTCAGAACTCTTACAGGCTTGCTTTTCAATATAGAACCTTCAACTACCATACATCCAGCTACTTGCCCAAATTTAGGGGAATTAAATACTTCTAGAACCTCAGCCGTTCCTACAATTTCTTCTTTAATAATTGGGTCTAATAGACCACTTAATCTGGCTTTAACTTCATCTATTAATTCGTAAATAATACTGTGATATGCAAGGATTAGCTCCTCACCCTCAACAATCTTCTTAGCCGCATTATCCATGCGAACATTAAACCCCAAAATAATTGATTCTGTTGCTAAGGCTAGGTTTGCATCAGATTCAGAAATGCCTCCAACTCCGGAAGAAACAACTTTAACTGATGCATCATCGTTACCAATATCAGCTAAGGCAGCCACAATTGCTTCAGAGGTCCCTGCAACATCAGATTTTAATATTACATTTAATACCTTTTTATCAGATTGCCCCATTGATTCGAATATATTTCCAAGACTTTCGTCTCTTTGTTTTAATACTTTTCGATCTTTAAGTTTACTTTCTCTAAATTCAGCTATTTCACGGGCTTCTTTATCATTCTTAACTACTTGGAAAGTTTCGCCTGCATCAGGAACGCTGCTTAAACCCAATAGCTCTACCGCAGATGAAGGTTCAGCAGATTTCAATTTACTACCATCTGAGCTAATAATGCTTTTTACTTTTCCAATAGCAGAGCCACTAACAACCATATCTCCAACTTTCAAAGTGCCGTTTTGAACTAACATAGTAGCAACAGCTCCTCTAAATTTATCTAATTCAGATTCAATAACAACTCCTTGAGCCTGGCCCTCAAAATGAGCCTTAAGCTCTAAAAGCTCAGATTCTAGAACTACAGCTTCAAGAAGCTTATCAACTCCATCGCCTTTTAATGCAGATACTGGAACCATTTGAATATTTCCTCCCCAATCTTCTGGAGTTAAGTCTTTTGCAGCCAAATCTCCTTTTACTCGTTCTACATCTGCATCTTGTAGATCCATTTTGTTGATTGCAACAACAATTGAGACGCCAGCTGCTTTAGCATGATTAATAGCTTCTTCCGTTTGAGGCATAACTCCATCATTTGCAGCTACAACTAAAATTACTACATCCGTTGTATTTGCTCCTCTAGCTCTCATAGAGGAAAATGCTGCATGCCCAGGAGTATCTATAAATGTAATAACGGAATCGCCAACCGGCACTTGATAAGCTCCAATATGCTGAGTAATTCCCCCAGCTTCTCCATCAACTACTTTGGTCTTACGAATAAAATCAAGTAAAGTTGTTTTGCCATGATCAACATGCCCCATGACTGTTATTACTGGCGCTCTTGTTTTTGGGATATCTGTATAATTTATATTTCCTATAATTTCATCTTCTACAGATGAATCACTCAAAGCAATTCCATTGTGACCTAATTCTTCAGCAACCAAGATACCTGTTTCCTGATCTATTGAATCATTGATTGAGGCCGCAACTCCCATACTCATAAGAACCTTCACGACTTCTCCACCTTTAATAAACATTAACTTGGCTAACTCACCAACCTGTATCATTTCTGGCACTTCTACATCTCGCTTGATAAATTCAGCAGGTTTAGCAAATTGATGCTCGATGCCCTCGTTAAAACTAGTCTCTCTTCTAGAATAATCCTTGGCTGCTCGGGATAATTGATCTTTAACATTAACTCTTGGTTGAGGTTTTTTTGACGTAGCAGTTTTTTGATGTTTCTCTCTCTTTGCAGCCTGTTGTTGTTCTTGTTTTAAACGGATGGCTTCTTTAATTTGATCTTCCCTTTTTTGCTGCTGTTCTTTTAGATTTTCAGCAGCTGCTTGCCTTTTTGCCTCAATATTATCTGAAAGGCCATCGGATGAACTGGGAGCTGAGGAGGCAGGCTGTGAGAGAGTACCTTTTGATTTTACAGTAACACCTCCGCTACTTGAGGATGATGTAACAGAGGAAGATCCAGAGCTTTTTCGCTCTTTTAATGATTTAAGTATGGCTAATTTATCAGCAGGAGTTATTTCGTCTGAGGACTTACTATGAGGAAGTCCAGCCGACTTCATTCTCTCCAATAGTGCGCCATCCTTAATTTTTAAGGTTTTTGCGAAATCTTTTACTGTAAGTCCCAAAGCAATAACTTCCTTTTTTTAATTAAACCAACTTTCTCGAGCTTTCATTATAATATCAGCGGCCTTCTTTTCTGTTATCTCAATGACCTCTTGAAGCTCGTCCACAGCCAATTCTGCAACATCATCTTTACTTTTCAATCCATTAGTAACAAGAGTTTCAACCTCTTCTTGACTAAAACCTAATTCTGAAAGTGATTCTAAATTTGATTCTTCTTGAGTTATCTCACCCATCGCTTCCATGAGAGCAGCATCTGCCGCTGCAACTTTAATTTGTTCAGCTCTTGCTTCATCAATGTCCATAGCAGAAGATAGCTTGCCATCTTCAGCATAAGCGACATCATCAAAAGTAAGAAATCCACCTCTAATAAGTGATTCAGCCTCTTTTTCATTAATATTTAGATTATTCATAAGCTTAGCTTGAAATTCTGCCTCAACAACTCTCTCTTTTGCTTCAGCTTCATTGCTACTAATAATGTTTAATTCCCATCCAACAAGTCTAGAGGCTAACCTAATATTTTGACCTCTTGAGCCAATTGCGAGGGCTAAATTTTCCTCATTTACAGCAAGCTCCATTGAACGAGAATCTTCATCCATAACAATTGATTCAACTTTTGCAGGAGCAAGAGAGTTAATTACCATTTGTGCAGGATTATCATCATAAATAATAATATCTATTCTTTCATTACCAAGCTCACCAGAAACTGACTGAACTCTAGAGCCTCGCATTCCAACACATGCTCCTACAGGATCTATTCGACCATCATTAGTTTTAACAGTAATTTTTGATCTAGAGCCAGCATCTCGAGCAATTCCTCTGATTTCGATAATGTCCTCATTTATTTCAGGAACTTCTATTCTGAATAATTCAGTTACCATTTCAGAGCATGTTCTACTTAACATTAACTGTGAACCCCTTCCTTCAATTTCTTTGATTTGCAGAATGGCTCTCATCCTGTCATTAATCTTATAAATCTCACCTGGTAGTAATTGATCCCTTGGAAGAATTGCTTCAATTTCATTTCCAATATCAACAATAATATTGTCTCTGGTTACTCTTTTAACAGTGCCATTCATTAAGGAGTTATCTTGAGACTTAAACATTGCCACAATATTGTCTCTCTCTGCCTCACGAACCTTTTGCATCATGACTTGTCGAGCTGCCTGAGTTTCAATTCTTCCAAATACAACATTATCTACATCTTGAGAAAATGTATCGCCAATGCTCATCTTAGAATCCAATTCTGTGATATGAGTTTCCTTATGAAAATCTTCAGAATTTTCATCTTCTACAAGCCAATGCCTGTGAGTTGCATATTCACCTGAAACTCGATCTATGGAAACAGATATATCTGCATCTTCATGAAAATGTCTAAGAGATGCGCTTGCTATGGCTTTTTCCAAAGCTCCAAATATTACTTCCTCTTCAATACCTTTCTCATTAGAAACAGACTCAACTACTGCTAAAATTTCAATGCTTTCCATTATTTATTTACCCTCATTAGTTCTTCAAAATTTGGCTTTAATCTACATAGATCAAGATCTATAAAATTTAAGCTCATTTTTTCTTCTCCACAATGAAACAAGATTTCATCATCATTTATATCAATAAGCTTAGCTACAAGACTTTTTTTACCATTTTTAATCCCTCTTAACTTTAAATCAAATTCCTCTTTAAGAAATCCTGATAGCTGCTCAGCTTTAAAAAATTTTCTATCTATACCTGGTGTAGAGACCTCTAGAATATAGTCTTGATCTAAAAATGCGTTATGCAACGGAAGCTCATAGTTAAGATCCTTCGCTATTTTTTCACAATCCTCTATCGTTGCGCCTGCAATAGCATCAATATAGACTCTGATTATAGGCCTTTTTTTACCTCTCAATAATTCGACACCCCAAAGATCGCAACCGTGACTTGTTACAACAGGTTTGATGATATCTTCAATTTCTTCTAATCTCATATCTCTAAAAATAAAAATGGGGCTATTGCCCCAGTTCGTATCTAATTTACTGGTAGCGGGGGCTGGATTTGAACCAACGACCTTCGGGTTATGAGCCCGACGAGCTACCAGACTGCTCCACCCCGCATCGCAGAGGAATAGAGTGTATAGAAAGCAAGCACTCAAGGTCAAGTCAATTCAAATTAATTTAAGCAATAAAAATTTATCTTGGTATAATTTTCCACTTTGCCGAAGTGGTGGAATTGGTAGACACGCTAGCTTGAGGGGTTAGTGAGCGAAAGCTCGTGCGGGTTCAAGTCCCGCTTTCGGCACCATATATATTTACAAGATTCAAAAATCTTGTTGAGTTACTCTACTGGAATTTCGGTTGTTTTTGTTGCCTCTTTAATTTCTTCATCAGTAAACAATACTTCAGTGTTAGCATTTTTTAATAAAACTGCTTGAGCTAAATTCAAGACTAAAAAAAGAGCCGCAATAAATGCTGTGAGTTTTCCAAGAAAATTAGAGGGTCCTACTGCACCAAACATAGAATTTGAAGATCCGCCACCAAAAGCGGAGCCCAAGTCAGAACCCTTTCCTTGCTGCAAAATTACTAGCACAATTAATACAATTGCTAGAATTATGCAGATAATTTTAATTGCCGTTATAATCATTGTTATACACTTTGTTCCTTTAAGACATTTGCAATTAAAGCAAATTCTCTTCCATCCAAAGAAGCTCCACCGATCAATGCTCCATCAATATTTTTTTGCTCAAACAAATATGATGCGTTTTTTAAGTTAACACTTCCTCCATACAAAACTGACTCTAAGTCAATTTTTGGAAAACGAGATTGTACTACATCTTTGATCATTTCATGAACTGAATTTATTTCTTCTGGGTTTGGTGTTTTTCCAGATCCAATTGCCCAAACAGGCTCATAAGCAATAATCAAAGAACTTAATTCATTTGCATTCCCAAGAGCCTCAATAATCTGCTCCTCAAGTACCTTATAAGTGTTATTCCTTTGGTTCTCATCAGCTGACTCTCCAATGCATAAAATTGGAATTAAAGAGTTATTATTTGCTTGAATTAATTTCTGACAAATCATGTGATTGGTTTCATGGAACAAAATTCGTCTTTCAGAATGACCAACGATGCTAAATGCACATCCCAGGTCTTTGATCATGGAAGCAGAGATTTCTCCAGTACGCGCACCTGTTTGTTCCATGTCAATATTTTGAGAACCAACCATAATGTCATGATCAGCGAGCACAGCCTTTAGATGATCTATGTATAAAGAAGCAGGCGCAATACCTATAGAAGAATAGTTGTTGCCATTAAAATTTCTAAAGAATTCAAGTGCCCAATGATGATTGAATTCTTTCGAACCATTGAGTTTCCAATTTGCTATTAAGCTTAATGACATGAGTTACTTTTTAAACATTACTGCAATATCTTTTGCATATTTGGTAGCTGTTATCTCATCATCTGACTCAATCATTACTCTAATCTTGCTTTCAGTTCCAGAAGGCCTAACAAGAACTCTGCCAACCGTCAAATCTGATTGGATTTCTTTTATTTTTTTTTGAATATCAGAATCTGAAAGAATATCTTTACTTTCAACAGCCACATTTATATTAATCTGAGGCATTTTAGCGTAATTGCGCAAAATATCTTCAGGATCTTTTTCTAAAATCAATAAAGAGGATATAACTTTTAAGGCAGCAATTGTCCCATCTCCTGTGCTGACCAAGTCACGACAAATAATATGGCCCGAAGGCTCTCCTCCAAGCATCCAACCTTCTTTTTGCAGCATCTGACTTACATATTTGTCGCCGACATCAGCTCTTTTAAACTTATATCCTAATTTCTTTACACCTTCTTCAAAACCCAGATTAGTCAATGCAGTTCCGACTATTCCGGACCATGGACCAGTTCTATTTGGATTAGCATAAGCAAGGATATACATAATATCGTCGCCATCTAAAATATTACCCTTTCTATCAATCAAGACCACTCTATCTCCATCACCATCAAGTGCAATACCAAAATCCGCTCTATGTTTAATAACTTCTTCTTGAGCTCTTTCAGGATGAGTAGAGCCACAATCATAATTAATGTTGTATCCATCTGGCTCTGTACCTACCGTGATTACTTCTGCCCCCAACTCTCTCAAAATTGAAGGAGTGACCTTATAGCAAGCTCCATTTGCACAATCTAAAACTATTCTCAATGATCCAAATGAGACATCAGGAGGGACAGTTGATTTGCAAAACTCTATGTATCTATCTCCGGACTCATCAAATCTTTGTGCTTTGCCAAGTTCAGCAGTTTTAACAGGCTGCAAATCTCCTGCAAGCAACTTTTCTATTTTTTTCTCGGCATCTTTAGAAATTTTTTCCCCTGTTCCAGCAAATAACTTAATCCCATTATCTAAATAGTCGTTATGCGATGCACTAATCACTAACCCAAACTGATTTCTCAATGATCTTGTAAGATACGCTACTCCAGGCGTGGGTAATGGGCCAAGCAATCTAACGTTTACCCCAGCAGCAATAAATCCGGCTTGAAGCGCTGATTCAAGCATATAACCTGAAACGCGAGTATCTTTACCAATAAGAACTGTTTCCCATCCCATTTCTTTGAGAACTAATCCCGCTGCATGCCCTATTCTCAAGCAGACTTCAGGAGTAATTTTAGATTCAACTGGACCACGAATTCCGTCAGTACCAAATTTTATAGTCATGGAAAAAGATTATAACTCTTCTGCAGGACCCTTTATGGAAGTTTTTTTAGAAGTTTTACTCTTAGGTGTTTTTGGTTCATCCCAATCTTTTGGAGTTCTTGGTTTAGCTCCAGCCATAATGTCATCGATTTGATCTGAATCAATAGTTTCATAAGTCAGAAGTGATTCTGCCATGGTATGTAATTTATCAAGATTATCTTTAAGCAGTTTAGTAGCTTTTTTATAATTGGTATCTATTATTTTCTTTACTTCTAAATCAATGCTGTTGGATGTCTCTCCGCCAATGCCTTTTGGAGCCATAGATGCAGACCTTCCCAAGAATGGGCTTGTATCATCTTCACCATATTTCAAAGGTCCCAAATCTGATAAGCCCCATTTGGTAACCATATTAGTGGCAATTCCAGTTGCTACCTCAATATCATTGGATGCACCAGTTGTAATCCCATCTTTTCCATTGATGATTTCTTCAGCAATTCTTCCACCAAAAAGTGCAGCAATTCTACTGTGAAGATACTGCTTACTTTGCATATATCTATCTTCTTCAGGCAAAAACATTGTTACTCCAAGAGCTCTTCCTCTTGGAATGATTGTTACTTTGTATACAGGATCATGTTCAGGACTTAATCTACCCACTATTGCATGCCCAGCTTCATGATAAGCAGTGATTCTTTTTTGTTCATCGGTCATGATCATTGATTTGCGTTCTGGTCCCATCATAATTTTGTCCTTAGCTAAATCTAAATGACTTTGATCAACTTTCTTATCACCGTATCTAGCAGCAAACAAGGCAGCTTCATTAATTAAATTAGCAAGGTCTGCTCCAGAAAAACCTGGGGTTCCTCTTGCAATAACCATTGCATCAACATCCTTTGAAAGTGGAACTTTCTTCATATGAACTTTTAGAATTTGCTCTCTACCTCTTAGATCAGGTAAATCCACTACAACCTGTCTGTCAAAACGCCCAGGTCTCAGCAAAGCAGGATCTAATACGTCAGGTCTATTAGTTGCTGCAACTACAATTACACCATCGTTACCATCAAAACCATCCATCTCAACGAGCAATTGATTTAATGTTTGCTCTCTTTCATCATGTCCACCACCCATGCCAGCACCTCTATGACGCCCAACTGCATCAATTTCATCGATAAATACAATGCAGGGTGAATTTTTCTGAGCTTGCTCAAACATATCTCTTACTCTAGATGCACCCACGCCAACAAACATCTCAACAAAGTCTGAGCCAGATATTGAGAAGAAAGGAACCTTAGCTTCGCCAGCAATAGCTCGTGCTAATAGTGTTTTACCAGTCCCGGGAGGGCCTACCATTAAAACACCTCTAGGTATCTTGCCTCCTAATTTTTGAAATTTTGTTGGATCTCTTAAAAAATCCACTAGCTCCTGAACATCCTGCTTTGCCTCTTCACAACCAGCAACATCATCAAAGGTAGTAGTAACTTTTCCGCCTTCCATTAATTTTGCCTTACTCTTTCCAAATGCCATTGGTCCACCTCTACCCGACATACCACCTTGCATTTGTCGCATAAAAAAGAAGAAGATTCCTAAGAGTAAGAGAATTGGAAAAGCTCCCACTAAAAGTTGTGACCATATTGAAGGTTGCTCAACACTTTCAAATACAGTGATGATTCCATGCTCTTCTATTGCATTATCAACAGACTCATCTCTTTTGTAAATTGGGTGAAGAGTTTCAAATCTTGTGCCGTCTAAGCGTTCACCAAAAATAGTCATTTGATCGCCTTTGTATTCAATCTTTGCAATACGATCTGATAGAACCTCTTGCTTAAACTGACTATATGAAATCATTTCTCTTTTTGAGGAAGAGGCATTTTCAACATTATTAAATATAAAAATTAGAGCTGAGCCCAATAAAACCCATACTAATGCATTTTTAAAGACTGAATTCATAGCGGCTTTTCTCCATATAAATATATTTCTGCTGACTTATTTTTTGAAGCAGCAGGCTTATAAGTTTGAACTAAATGGAAACTCTTTTCCATTTCAGTTCTAAATTTTTTTAATAAACTATTCTGAAACGTTTTAATCAAAAATGATCCTTTAGTCTTCCTTAAATAGTTTAAAGCTATTTTTAAGGTAATAATATTTATGTCGAATATATTTTCTTCATCGACAGCTTTTATACCAGTTAAATTTGGGGCTAAATCTGAAATAACAAGGTCAAATTTTGATTTAAGCATGGAAATCTCTTCGATTTCATTAATATTTAAAATATCCTTTTGAAAAAATATTACATCCTTAATTGGGTCCATTGGCAAAAGATCGATTGCATAAACCCTCGACGAGGGCTCCATGGTTTTTATTAACTCAGACCAGCCTCCGGGAGAAGAGCCAACATCTAGGACTAAACTATTTTTTTGAAGGATTTTAGTTTTTGTTAAAATTTCTTCTAATTTAAAAACTGCGCGGGATCGAAGACCAAGCTTTTTCGCTTTTAATGCCCATGAATCAGCATGCATAGATTTTAAAGATGCTTCACTTTTTCAATCTCAAGGTCTATAGCTCCAGATGGTGTAGATATTGAGACTGCATCACCAACATTTTTTCCCATCAAGCCTTGAGCAATTGGGGTTTGAATAGATATTAAGCCTGCTTCAGGATTAGACTCTAAATTTCCAACAATTTTGTAGGTAATAGACTTATCATTAGTTAAGTCATATAAATCTATCGTTGCGCCAAAAACAACTCTGCCAGTCTCAGGAATATCTTTGACATCTATGACCTGCGCATTAGCAAGAGCATGCTCAATTTCTTGAATTTTTGCCTCGATAAAACCCTGCTGTTCTTTTGCAGCATGATACTCAGCATTTTCTTTAAGGTCCCCGTGAGCACGAGCTTCTGCAATAGCTTGAGATATTTCGGGCCTATCTTTTGTCTTTAACTGACGAAGTTTTTCAGTGAGATCTTGCTCTCCAGCCTTAGTAATGGGAAGTTTATCCATACAATCATTATATCAAATGGAGAAAGTTAATTGATTTCTTGAAGAGAATTATACATCCAGTTATCTGAATTTGTGCTCATAGCTTCCAAGAGAGCGAATGCCCCAAAAATTGTAGTGACACAAAATAATTTATTTTGTAATGCGGTTCTCCTTATAGATGCAGAATCTTCAATCGACTGACGTCCTTCAGTGGTATTAATTAATAAATTCACCCTATCATTTAAAAGCTCATCCACAATATGAGGCCTCCCTTCAGTAACTTTATTAATAATTTCGGCATCATATCCAAGCACTTTTATTGAGTCAGCTGTTCCTTTGGTTGCAATTAATGAAAATCCTTGCTCAAGAAGTAATGGAAGCAAGTTAGGTAAATATTTTTTATCGGATTCTTTGACGCTTATAAAAGCTAGTCCTGAATCTGGAAAAATTTTATTTGCTGCTCTTTGAGCCTTTGCATATGCTTCCCCAAAACTAGATCCAATCCCCATAACTTCTCCAGTAGATTTCATTTCTGGACCAAGAATAGGATCAACGGCAGGAAATTTATCAAAAGGTAAGACAGCTTCTTTTACAAAAAAATAATTTTTAGGTAGCTCATTAGAAAATCCTATATCTTTTAATGTTTTTCCAACCATAGTTTTTGTAGCAAACTTAACCAATGATTCTCCTAAACACTTGGAGATAAACGGAACAGTTCTCGAGGCTCTAGGATTTACCTCAATAATAAAAACATTTTCATCTTGAACAGCAAATTGAATATTCATCAATCCAATAACATTTAACTCTTCTGCAATCTTTTTTGATTGGTTTTCAATCTCTTTGATAACTTTCTGCGAAAGGCTGTATGGTGGTAAAGAACATGCGGAATCTCCAGAGTGGATGCCAGCTTGCTCAATATGCTGCAAAATACCTCCAATCTCAATATCGCTGCCATCAGAAATAACATCTACATCAACTTCGATTGCATCGGTCAAATACCCATCAAGCAAAATCGGTTTTTGATCTGAAACCTCTACAGCTTCTTTTAAATACTTATCTAGCTCAACTTGTGTATGAACTAGCTCCATTGCCCTTCCACCAAGCACATACGAAGGTCTAACAACTATTGGAAATCCAATTTCTTCAGATACCTCTATGGCCTCTTTAAGATTCTTCACAGTACTATTAGGGGGTTGCTTTAGGTTTAGTTGGTGAGCAAGTGATTGAAATCTTTCCCTATCTTCCGATCTATCGATTGCATCTACATCTGTACCAAGGATTGTTACATTATTTGATAATAGGGCTTCAGAAAGCTTCAAGGGTGTCTGTCCGCCAAATTGAATAATCACTCCCTCAGGTTTTTCTATATCAATAATATCCAGTACCTTTTCTTCTGTGATTGGCTCAAAATACAATCTATTAGATGTGTCGAAATCTGTAGAAACAGTTTCAGGATTGCAGTTAATCATAATTGATTCATAGCCTTCTTCTTGAAGTGCGAATGAGGCATGAACACAACAATAGTCAAATTCTATACCTTGTCCAATCCGATTTGGGCCACTGCCTAAAACAATAACTTTTTTATTGCTCGTTGGACGAGATTCACATTCACCTTCATAGGCTGAATACATATATGCGGTTTCGGTAGCAAATTCAGCAGCGCAAGTATCGACTCTCTTAAAAACAGGGATTACTCCTAGTCTCTTTCTCAGGTTTCTTACATCTTGAGAAGTTGATCTGGTCAATTCAGCAATTCTCTTATCAGCAAAACCTTTTTGCTTAAGCTTCAACATTTTATCAAAACCTATTTCCTGAAGTTTCGTATCCTGCAGAATATTTTCCTCATCAATTAAATCTATTATTTGATGCAAAAACCAAAAATCCATTCCGGTTAATTGGTTTATTTGATCCGCATCCCATCCCAGTCTTATTGCTTCTGCAACATATAAAATTCTCCTCGATCCAGGAAAAGTTAGTTGATAGCGGAGGGTTTCATTTTGATTGGAGGAATTATCCAATATTGTCTCAAAACCATGCAGGTCTTCCTCTAAGCTTTGAAGAGCTTTTTGAAGAGATTCTTGAAAAGTTCTTCCTATACCCATTACTTCACCAACAGATTTCATTTGAGTTGTAAGTCTGTCATCTGCCTGAGGAAATTTCTCAAAAGCAAACTTTGGAATTTTCGTAACTATATAATCAATAGATGGTTCAAATGATGCAGGCGTTAAGCCATTGGTAATATCATTCTGTAATTCATCCAATGTAAATCCAACAGATAATAATGCAGCAACCTTGGCAATTGGAAAACCAGTTGCTTTTGAAGCCAGAGCAGACGAACGGCTCACTCTAGGATTCATTTCAATTACAACCACTCGCCCATTTTCAGGATTAATACCAAATTGAACATTGCTTCCTCCAGTCTCAACACCAATTTCTCTTAAAATTTTGAAAGATTGATCACGCAAAATTTGATATTCTTTATCAGTTAATGTCTGTGCTGGAGCAACTGTAATTGAGTCGCCTGTATGGACTCCCATTGGATCAAGATTTTCTATGGAGCAAATAATAATACAATTATCATTTTTATCTCTAACTACCTCTAGCTCATATTCCTTCCAACCAAGCAATGATTCATCAATCAATAACTCTGTTGTTGGAGAGAGATCTAGCCCTTTTTCACAAATTTCTTTAAATTCCTGAATGTTGTAAGCAACCCCTCCTCCTGAACCACCCAAGGTAAAAGAGGGACGAATAATGCAAGGAAATCCAAAGCCCTCTTGAACAGTTAAAGCCTCTTCCATTGAATGAGCAATTCCAGATCTTGGAGTTTCAATCCCAATACCTTTCATAGTTTTATCAAAAAGCTCTCTATCTTCTGCTTTATCTATGGCCTCTCTTGATGCACCGATTAACTCAACATTATATTTTTTTAAAACTCCCTCTTTTGCCAATGTCAAAGCTGTATTAAGGCCGGTTTGGCCTCCCATTGTTGGAAGCAATGCATCCGGACGCTCTTTATCAATTATTTTTTCAATTGATTTCCAATGAATGGGTTCAATGTATGTTGCGTCTGCAAGCAAGGGATCAGTCATAATCGTTGCAGGATTGGAGTTGACCAAAATAACCCTAAAACCCTCAGCTTTAAGGGCTTTGCATGCTTGAGCTCCTGAGTAATCAAACTCGCAAGCTTGTCCTATAATTATTGGTCCTGCACCAATAATCAAAACAGATTGAATATCACTTCTTTTAGGCATTTTTATCGATCATTAAATTAAATTTTATAAAAAGCTCTTCGAGCTCATGGGGTCCAGGACTTGCCTCTGGATGCCCTTGAAAACTAAACGCAGGCTTATCTTTAAAAGCAATGCCTTGCAAGCTTTGATCAAATAATGAGATATGAGTAGGCTCAATGTTTTTCGGTAGGCTTGAAAAATCAACTGCAAAACCGTGATTTTGACTAGTTATATATACCACTTTAGATGCGATATCTTGCACTGGATGATTGGCTCCATGATGACCAAACTTCATCTTATATGTTTTACAGCCACCCGAAAGGGCAAGAAGCTGATGGCCTAAACATATACCAAAAATTGGCATATTGATATCAAGTAATCGCTGAATTAATTCTATTGCATAAATACAAGGCTCGGGATCTCCGGGCCCATTTGATAAAAATACTCCGTCTGGTTTGAACTGCATAAGCTCATCAAAACAAATCTCTGCATTAACTACTTGCACCTTTCCAACATGCTTTCTTAAAAGTCTTAAAATATTTTTCTTCACGCCAAAATCAATTGCAACTATTAGCTTTTCATTTTTAACCTCTTCATAATTTGGCCAAGTACCCTCATCCCAAGAGAAAGAGTTTTGAGTTGACACTTCCTTCGCAAGATCAAGGCCTTCTAATCCAGAGAATTTTTTTAAAGCATCTTGAGCAATGGATAAAGAGTCTTTATCTCCAGGAGCAATACATGCTTTTAATGATCCATTATCTCTTAACCGTGTAGTCAATGCTCTAGTATCAATATTTGAAATTCCGATCGTTTTCTTTGATTCGAGGAAGCTATTAAGAGATTGTGTTGCTCGCCAATTACTAAAATGATCAGGCAAATCTTTAATGACGATTCCGGAAGCATGAATGCTATCAGACTCATTGTCCTCATCATTAATTCCCGTATTCCCAATATGTGGATGAGTAAAAGCTATAATTTGTTTGGCATAAGATGGATCAGTAATAATTTCCTGATAGCCTGACATAGATGTGTTAAAAACAATTTCTCCTACTGATAGCTCTTTTACACCAAATCCAATGCCCTCAATAATAGTGCCATCCTCAAGAACCAAAATGGCCGGAAAAGACATCAAAGATCTCCCTTAAGAAAAGTAAAAAAGAAAGCAAAAAATTGTGAAAATCGAGGGTTTAATGAGCTAAAATTGTGCGCTGGCATTAAAATGGTACTTTATATTGATAAGTCCTCAACGTCCATTAAATTTTAAAAAAAATGAAGATAAATTTAAAAAATCAAGATCAAATATCTCAGATGAGAGTTGCTGGCCAATTGGCGGCTGAGGTTTTGGAAATGATTACACCATATGTAGTGCCAGGAGTTAGCACAGAAGAACTCGATAAACGGTGTTATAACTTTATCGTTAATGAGCAGAACGCCATTCCTGCAAATGTTGGTTACAACGGTTTTGAAAAAACAATTTGTTCAAGTGTTAACCAAGTGATCTGCCATGGAATTCCTTCAGACAAAAAAATACTTAAAGATGGAGATATTTTAAACATAGATGTAACAGTCATTCATGATGGATGGCATGGTGATTCTTCCAAAATGTTCTTAATTGGTAAAACTCAACCACATAATGAAAGACTTGTTAGAGTAACTCAAGAATGTCTTTACAAGGCAATAGAGGTTGTGAAACCAGGAGCACGTCTTGGTGATATAGGAGCAGTTATTCAAGAGCATGCAGAAAAAAATCATTACTCAGTGGTTGAAGACTATTGTGGTCATGGGATTGGACAGGTGTATCATGAAGACCCTCAAGTTACACATTATGGCAAAGCTGGTACAGGCCTCGAAATCAGAGAGGGAATGTGTTTTACGATTGAACCCATGATCAATCAAGGGTCAAAATATACGAAACTCTTAAGTGATGGGTGGACTGTGGAAACCAAGGATGGCAGAAATTCAGCACAGTGGGAACATACTCTTGCAGTCACTGCATCTGGTGTGGAGGTTCTTACTAAACGCAGTGAAGAATCCTTTTGAGCAACTCCTTAGAAAGCATTAATATTGATTTTATAAAAAGTTTTCAAAGTGTATTCAAAAAACCTGAATTAATTCAATCCTTTCTGACGAAAAGATCAAATAAATTTGATGAGATTATTAAAAAGGAATTCTTAACTAGAGAGCTTGAAACAGATTTTGCCTTAGTTGCTCTTGGAGGCTATGGAAGAAAAGAGCTCTTCCCTTCCTCCGACATTGATCTCTCTATCATTCAATTTAATACAAAGACAAAGAAAATTGATGAGATAAAAGATTTTATTGGATGGCTTTGGACTCTTAAAGTAAAAGTTGGTCATTCAGTTCGCACAGTTAAAGATATTGAGAATATTGCTAAATCTGATCTAAAAGAATTTACCTCATATCTATCTCATAGAATTATTTTCTGCAAAAAAGATAAAATCGCCAGCTTAAATGATGGCTTAAAGAGGATTTCAAAAATATGGGATAAAACTAAATTTTTTAAGGCTAAACGACTTGAACAAAATCAAAGATTTCAATCTTTTGACTCCACTGAATTCAGCCTTGAACCAGATCTTAAAGAGTCTCCAGGTTGCTTACGAGATTTTCAAACTGCTTTTTGGATACTGGAACATTGCTTTGAGATTAAAAAATTACAAGATTGTGTAACAATAAAAATGTTCTCAAACAAAGAGATAGCTAGCATCAATGAGTCATACGCTCACATTAAAACTCTAAGATTTTTTATTAACCTTGAAAGTAGCTCAAATCGAATTAGCTTTGAGAATCAACTGCTGCTTGCTAAAAAAGCTAAACTCAAAGCCTCTAAAAAATCATCTGCGGTTGAAAAATTCATGAGAACATTTTTTTTGCATGCTTCCAATCTATCTGACTTTAATGAACTTGTTTTTCAGGCATACGATGATCAATTAACTATACTCAAAAGACCTTACACAGAAAATTACTATATTTTTAAAGATCGACTTGGAATTGCTGATAGCATAGATCTTTCCAAGAGACCTGAGTTAATTTTAGATAGCTTGATCCAAGTTGGAAAACTCAAAAGAATTAATGGTCTCGATTTTAAATCCATCAGAAAAATACAAGGATCTTTACCCAAGATTGATCCTAAGTATTTTTTATTACCTGCAGCAGGAGATCAATTCCTTCAAATACTAAAATCCACTACGAATCTTTCCACCATACTCAAAAAACTTAAGCAATTAGGTTTAATGAGGTTGCTGATTCCTGAATTTGGAGAAATTGAAGGTCAAATGCAGTTTGATATGTTTCATGTGTATACCGTTGATGAGCACACCTTTAAAGTTGTAAGAAACATGAGGCAAATGCAAATTGGAAAGGTGGATCAATCAATGCAAATTGAACATGAGCTAATCAATAAACTTCCAAAGATTGAGCTTTTATATCTTGCAGGAATCTTCCATGATCTTGGAAAAGGCAAAGGTGGCGACCATTCTGAGATAGGGGAAAAAATAGTTGAGAGATTCTGTAAAAGGTTAAATTTTTCCATTCATGATACCGAGCTACTATGTTGGCTAGTAAAAAACCATCTCACAATGTCATCTATATCACAGAAGACTGATGTGCATGACCCTGAAACAATCATCAATTTTACTAAAAAAGTAAATACCATCGAAAAGCTTAATTATATCTACATGCTAACCATCAATGATATAAGAGGCACTAATCCAACCCTATGGAACTCATGGAAGCATGATTTATTAAAGCAACTTTTCATGTCATCTAGGAGGAAGTTAAATCTTGAGGAATCGCAATCCAATCAATCAATTGTTCATGAAAGAAGAGCTATGTCAGCAAATGCATTCAAGCAAGGACATGATTTATTGAATGAAGTATGGGTACAGTTACCTGATGCTTATTTTTCTAAGTATCAACTGGCACAACTTTCAAATCAAGCGAAAACTTTAGCTAAATCTCAAGGAAAAACATCAGTCTTTGTAGACACTAGAAAAAATCTTATTGAGATATTTATCTTCACGCCCAATCAAGCCGGTTTATTTCTAAAAACTGTTCGAAGCTTTGAACAGCTCTCTCTAGAAACCATTGATTCAGATATTCATACAACTGAGGATGGGAAATATGCAATGAACACTTTTATATGTAAACATAAAATCCTTGGAGGCAATTTAATCCAAAGGGATATTCAAAAAATTGAACAAAAAATTATTAACGCAATATCTTCAGAGAATTTCAAAGCAACTGCCAAATCAAAAGCAGCACATAAAAAAGTTTTTGAATACCCTACCAGAGTAAATATTTCTCCTTTAAAAAAGAAAGATGCTAGTTTGATTACTATAGAAACCTTAGATCAACCAAATATACTCTCCAAAGTCGCAAACATATTTTTGGATCATGGTATCAGCATTGATTCAGCAAGAATTACAACCCTTGGAGAAAAAGTGGAGGATAATTTCACTGTAATTGATGAGAAAACTAAATTATGCATTTCTCAAAACAAATCTAATAAGTTGAAAAAGAAGCTAATGAACCTTTAAGCTCTGCAATTAACATTAAGACTGCCTATAATAAGCATATGAATAACTTCCCATTAATTGGCCTTGGTATTGCTTCCAAAGGCACCTCAGGCAATATATTAGATGTCTTTTATCCGTGCATTAGCTTTAAAAATGGTGGAGATCAAATTAGCCTAATGTATGAGAAGTGGAATGCCTTAATGAGTCAAAATGTGGCTGAAATAAAAGATGTTGCTCTGCTCAATCTGCAAGATAAAAATTTAAATACAATCATAGGTAATCTTGATAAAAATAAAACTTTAATCTTATGTAGAATTTTAGACAACCATCCAATTGAAAGCATTGAAGAGGCATATTTAAAGCTGCATCTAATTTCATATAAGCACTTTTTACCCAATTCATTAAATCTTGATAACCTTTTTGATTGTCTGTTAAATTTAGCCTGGACTAACCAGGGGCCAATGGAGCTTGATGGTATTGAAGAAAAAATTCTTGCTGCAAAAATAAATAATCAGCAACTTGAAATTAAATCGATCGACAAATTTCCTTGCTTGACGGACTATATTATTCCTCCAGAAGTGCGTATCGCAGATACAAGCAGAGTAAGGCTTGGTGCATACTTGAGTGAGGGAACAACAGTGATGCATGAAGGCTTTATTAATTTTAATGCAGGGACACTTGGACCAGCAATGATAGAAGGAAGAATCTCTGCAGGTGTGGTGGTGGGCAAAAATTCAGATTTGGGAGGTGGCAGCAGCACAATGGGAACTCTCTCAGGAGGTAACAACGTAAAAATATCCATTGGTGAAAATTGTCTTCTTGGAGCAAATTCTGGTCTTGGTATCCCGCTGGGTGATAACTGCATTATAGAAGCAGGCCTATATGTTACTGGAGGATCAAAAATTACGACGTATAATTCTAACAATAAACCTGAAGCAGTTGTAAAAGCCTCAGAGCTGGCAGGACAAGATAATTTGTTATTTATTAGAAACTCTCAAAATGGTTCCATTGAAGCAAGAATTAATCCTAAATCTATAGCATTAAATAAAATCCTTCATAAAAACTAATAACTTATGTCTGCACTAAAGCTAGCTCAATCACTTATTAAAATCAAATCCATTTCTCCTAAAGATAGAGGATGTTTTGATCTCATAGAGGCTGAGTTAATTCCATTGGGTTTTCAAATAGAAAAAATTCCTGAGCTTAATTGCGAAACCCTATTGGCTAAGTATGGAGATTCAGGGAAGGTATTTTGTTATCTTGGACATACTGATGTAGTTCCCTCTGGCCCAGAAGAGGAATGGACCTCTAACCCTTTTGAGGCAAATATTGTAGATGGGGAGTTAATAGGAAGAGGAGCAGCGGATATGAAAGGTAGTGTCGCAGTCTTCATTGAATCAATAAAAAATTTTCTAGCCGATAACCCAAACCCTAAGTTTCAAATCTGGGTTATGTTAACCAGCAATGAGGAAGGCGAGCCAGCTGATGGAAAGATTAACACCTTGATAGATTCATTGACTGATCAAAATCAATTTATAGATTACTGCCTGGTCGGAGAAGCAAGCTCATCTGAAAGTGTTGGAGACGTCTTGCGAGTCGGCCGGAGAGGATCTTTAAGTGGGAAGCTTAGATTGATTGGCAAACAAGGTCATGTTGCCTACCCTCATAAAGTATTAAGTCCTATTTTGGAGGTAGGGCCTATTATCAATGAACTCAACCAAATTTCTTGGGATAAAGGCAATGAACATTTTGATCCAACATCATTTCAAATTTCAAATATTAATTCTGGAGCTGGAGCAACAAATGTTGTTCCTGGACATTTAAACATGCTTTTTAATTTTAGATTTTCACCAGAATCGAGCCAGGAATCACTAAAAGAAAGATTTATTCAAGTTTTAGAAAAATCAAAATGTTCATTTGAAATAGATTGGACTTTAAATGCTCAGCCTTATTTAACAAAAAAAACTGAGCTACTGTCTATTGTCCAAACGGCTTTAAAAAAGATCAATGGTAAAGAAGCAATCATTGATAATGGTGGAGGAACATCTGATGGAAGATGGGTTTCTCCATCGGGCTCAGAAGTTATTGAGCTCGGGCCAAGAAATCAAACCATTCATAAAATAGATGAGAAAATCTCTTTAGAAGACTTAGCATTGCTGCAAGAAATTTACCAACAGATTCTTGTTGAAACTAATAATCAAGTCAGCTAAAAAACGTTTAATCTTTTGCTGTTTTTATAACAAAAGATAGTGCAATTAACGCAACAGCAATAACTAGATAATACTGAATCATAAATTCAAAAACTGGTGATATAGTCTCAAGCCCTCCATCTAAAGCCTCTCCTCCAAGCAATCCAGCAAGGACGCCTCCAATTGCACTTGCTAAGAACCATAAACCAAACATCTGACCCATGTAACGCTTAGGACCATAGCGAGAGAATGCTGATAAACCAATTGGTGATAAGGCTAATTCACCCCAAGTTTGAAATAAGTAAGTTAATAGTAGCCATTGCATGCCTACAGGAGATGATTCAAGGGCTATGTTTACAGCAACAATCATTACAAGAAAGCTCAATGCCATAAACAAAAGTCCAATTGCAAATTTTATTGGTAATGACGGATCTAAATTTTTTCTAGCTAATTGTGCCCAAATCCCTGCAAAGATTGGAGCAAATAAAACAACAATTACAGGATTTGCAAACTGAAGCCATCCAACAGGAATCTCATATCCTGCGATTGATAAATCTGTATAGTCTCTTGCAAAAATATTTAATGAGCCTGCTGATTGATCAAAACCTGACCAAAAAGCAGCAGCCCCTATAAAGAGTAGAAATAAGAGAATTAAATTTTTTCTTTCAGCAGCATTTAGTCCTGCAAAAATAAACAAATAAATAAAATACAAACCAGCAATAATTGTAAGAAAATATGCAAATTGTTCAGCAAAAAATCTTGGATCAATAGTAAAGAAACCAAGGAGGCCAGCTCCGATGACCATAAACATTCCGACAAGCGATACTTTTAAATAGTTTGTAAGCTTTTTGCGCTTATCATCTGACATTTCGTTAGGATGCATACCAGCATCCCCCAATAGATGTCTGTGTTTAATATATTGAATTACACCAAAAGTCATCCCTATCCCGGCAGCACCAAATCCCCAATGCCATCCAATTTTTTCACCTAAATATGAGCAAATCAAAAATCCAAGTGTTGAGCCTATATTGATAGACATATAAAAAATGGTGTAGCCAGAATCTCTCTTGTCATCTTGACCCTCATATAACTGACCAACAATGGTTGAAATATTTCCCTTAAGAAGACCGGTGCCTAATACAACAAAAATTAAACCCAAGAAAAATGTCTGCTCAATAGGAATGGCTAAAGTGAAATGACCCAAGGCAATAATGAGGGCACCTATTAATACAGCTTTTTGATGCCCTAAAATATTGTCTGCAATCCACCCTCCAGGAACGACCATAAAATAGACCATCCCAGAATAAATACCATAAATTGCTTGGGACTCAATTTGCGACCAGCCTAGGCCAGGATTAAAGCCAGTAACTGCGCCTGTCATGTATAAAACTAATAAAGCCCGCATTCCATAATAAGACATACGCTCCCACATTTCAGTTAAAAACAGCGTTCTTAATCCAATTGGATGCCCAAAAAAAGTATTACTTGTATTCATATTATTTGAGTTATGATTTAGGAAGATACTATATCAAACTAATGGAAAAAACACCTTACGTTGGACCCTTTCTACGAATCATAGCTTCAGTCTATGACTTCTTTTTGCTGCTTGGAGTTTGGTTTCTAGTAGGTTCGCTAGCCCTATGGTTAAATGGTGGGGAAATACTGAATCCAGTGCTTGGAAGTTTATTGGTATTTCTGAGTGGATGGGCCTTTTATGCATTTTTTTGGATGAAGAATGGACAAACGCTTGGAATGCAAGTTTGGAAATATAAAATTGTTAATACAGATGAGAATAATGACCGAATCACGCTAAAGCAAACCTTTCTGAGATATTTAGTAAACTGTGGAATGCTTGCACTGCTGGGTATGCCGTTATTTCTAATTTATGCAGATTCAAAAAAACTTGCAGTAAATGATATTCTTTCAAAAACTAAATTAGAAAAAATTTAACTAGATTCTTTGAAACTTATAGGTTCCGATTCCAACTAAAAGAATAATTGGTAAAAGGTGCGCAATAATTATTGGCCACTGATAAGTGAGGAATGATGCAACGCTCAAATCTTTGATTAAGTCATATATAAGTCCAAGCGAAATACCTATTATTATTTGTCTGCCCACCCCTCCTGAGCGAGGGTTATTAAACATGAGGCTGCCTGCTAAAAAGATTATTGCAAGAATTGAAACTGGCAACAGTGCTCTTGCATATATTAATGTATCAATTTTTTGCAAATCTTTATTAGGCAGATAGGTTTTTTTAATATCCAGCAATGAAAAAAAAGAAAAATTTTCTAATGCATTATTTGTTAGCAGGAATGATGCAGGAAATTTTATAGCCTGATGAGTGGCTGTATCTTCAATAAATAATTGACCATTCTCCAATCTGCCTTCTTCATAATTAGCAAATGAGGTCACTCTTTGCTGATCATTAAATTCTATAATTTGAATTGCCTGAACCTGCTTATCATTTAAGCGACTTAAGCCAATTAAATTTTTATCTGCCATCTCCCATTGGGTAACTTCAGCAGATTTAATGGGTTGATTGAGAGTATTAGATTTTTTTGATAAATCTAAAAATAGCGTTTCATCAAAAAATATTAATGCCAATGACAATATAATTGGGCCCAATCCTGATACTAATACAATTTTTAATGGCGAAAACCCTGCTGATCGCAAAAAGACTAAATTACCCTGTTGATTAAATATCGAAAGTGCAATCAATGTGCCGATCAGCATTGAGCTCTCAAGGTACTGCATCCCTTTATGCAATTGTTCATAGAGAACAGTATTAAATATTACGGAAAGAGTTTGATTTATTGATAGATTCTCAAGCTCCATGACTAAAGTCACCGAGAAATCAAGAAATAATATTACCATCCACACCAAGGCTGAAATAAGAAAACTTCTTTTTATTAGGTGTATTGAATAGGTATTAAAGATATCTTTAATCACGAGCTTAGCCAAACTAAAAGAAAAAATATTAAAAAGATAGTTAAAACTGTTTTTATTCTTGAACCAGAAAAGAGATTTCTAAATGCAATTCTTCCATCAAGCCAGAAGAGCAGAGTTCCAAAAAATAAAAACACTAAATGCACAGGCCATAGGAAGTGATAAAAGAGATTTAAGTCACCTGTATAGCTTTCTCTGAACGCCACCAAAACACTTAAATAAAATATATAAATTAAGACGCCCGTAACGAGGCCACCTTCCCTGCCTGATCTAGGGTTTTCTTTTCCAAAGACAAAACTAAGTAACAATAGGGCTATGAGCATAATTGGTATGCTGGCATTCCATTGATTTTGAATAAAATTTGATTGGTTTTTATAATCAAGCAATTTAGTGAGACTAAGGGGATTGCTAGTTGCTAGCCCAATTTCAATAGAGTGGGTTAAATCTTTAAAAGAAGCATCTATTTGATTGGAGCTATTTAAATCTGGATATATAGATCCATTCTTAAAATTTAAGATCATTTTGTTATCAATATTAGAAATTTCCAGCTCTTTAGCTTTAATAATTGATAAAGCAGGATCATCTTGAACAAAAAATGTTACTCCTGTCATTCGATCGCCATCATAGGATTTAAAATAAAGATAACTCCCAACCTCATCAAGATTAACCAATTTATTAGGCTGGAGCATTGAAAGTTTGTCTTCATATGATTGCTCAGCTATAAGTTCCTTAGAAAGAGCCTTTCCATAAGGCGCCAAATAAATACTTATTAGTGAGCAAGCAACCATAGTGACTAAAAAAAATGGGGTGATATGCTTAATCAGTCGCAGCCTAGAAACGCCAGCAGAAAAATAAGCATAGATTCCATTTGAGTTATAAAGCTCTGAAATAACAAGCAAGAGGCTCAAAAAAAATGCAAAAGGTATTAATAGTGCTAAAAAATCAGGCAATCTAAGAAGAATTACCGAAAAAATAATATTCGGATTCAAGCTGCCTGCTGCAGCTTGCTCAAAATATCCAACAAGTCTTGATGAAAAAATTAATGCTGTCAGGATAAATAAGATTGCGAAAAAGCCCTTAAAAATTTGAGAATTTAAATGAATTGCAAGAATATTCTTTTTATACATGCCTTTAGCGATCCTGATGCATTACAATAAATATCTTATCAGTAATTTTTATCAGGAGTATGGTTTATGGCTTACAAAGTCTTATCAAGTCTAACAGCAAACAATATTAATTCTGCAGATCTATTAAAAATGAAAACTGATCTCTTAATTATTGCTGTTAATAAAAAAACACCCTCAGCAAGTGAACTCATGGCACTGCAATCAAATCCACAATCATTGATTAAAGAGTCAATCAAAGAAATTAATAGTGGATCGAGAAAATCTATTTTTCTACCTGCTCCAGCGAAGGTGGCTGCTAAAAATATTTTGCTAATTAAAGAGCCAGACTCAAAAGCAGCCAGTTTTTTAGTTCTTCGATATTATGAAGAAGTCATGAGCTTAGTTAAATCAGCTAAAGCGAAAGATTTTGCTTACCTGATGAGCTCGACTACTTCAAAAGACTTTGATTTAGTTTGGGCAGCTGAAGTTGCAGCTCGAACATTTGAATCTGCAGCTTATACTTTCAATGCAACTAAAAATAAAACTGCAAAGCCAGTAACTGTTAAGAAAGGAACTATTTTAATTGGGGGCTTAACGTCAGCTAAACTTAAAGCTGTGAAAGCTGCTGTCAAGCTTGGTCATGCTGTTGGCGAGGGTATGAACGCAACTAAACACCTTGGCGACTTACCAGCAAATCATTGCACTCCAAGGATTATTGAACGCAAAACAAAAGCACTCAAGAAAGATTTTCCAGCCCTCAAGATATCTAGTCTGAATGAAAAAGATATGGAACGATTAAAAATGGGATCGTATTTATCAGTTGGAAGAGGTAGTGATGAGCCATCTAGAATGATGACCATTGAGTACAAAGGTGGTGCCAAAAATAAGCAGCCCGTTGTATTAGTAGGAAAAGGAATTACGTTTGATACAGGTGGAATCTCTATTAAACCGAGTCCAGCGATGGATGAAATGAAATGGGATATGTGCGGAGCAGCTTCTGTATTTGGAATTATGCAAACACTTGCTAGGCTTAAAGCTAAAGTTAATGTTGTAGGTTTGCTGGTTTGCGCAGAAAACATGCCATCTGCTCATGCTACTAAACCTGGTGATGTTGTAACTTCAATGTCAGGACAAACCATTGAAATTTTAAATACTGATGCCGAAGGCAGGCTGGTTCTGTGTGATGCATTGACTTACTCAAAGAAATTCAAACCTAGTCATGTTATTGATATGGCAACCCTTACAGGTGCTGTAGTGATTGCACTTGGAAGCCCTGCTAGTGGTGTTATGGCCAACAATCAACCTCTTGCAGATAAAATCTTAGCTGCTGGTGAAAAATCTGGTGACAGAGCTTGGCAACTTCCACTATGGGAAGAATATGCTCATTGCACCAAAACAAATTTTGCTGATCTCGCAAACATTGGAGGTGGAAGGGAGGCTGGTACCATTCATGCTGCATCATTCCTATCTAACTTTACTAAAGATTTCAAATGGGCTCACATGGACATTGCAGCAAGTGCATGGAATGGTGGCGCAAAAAAGGGTGGCACTGGTAGACCGGTACCTTTATTAGCTGAATTAATTTTAAATGGAAATTTATAAGAACTTATTAGATCTTAAGAATTAATGGATAAGAAGCCATATGATCCATCTGATATAGAGCAAAAACTCTATAAAGCATGGGAAGATTCTGGCCTCTTTGTACCAGGAGATAATCCTGAAGCTTATTCACTTGCTATACCTCCTCCAAATGTGACTGGAACATTGCATATGGGCCATGGATTTCAGAATGCCATCATGGATTGTTTAATTCGATACTATCGAATGTCTGGCAAAAATACTTTATGGCAAGTTGGAACAGACCATGCTGGCATTGCAACTGAGATGGTTGTCGAAAGACGACTCAATGCTGAAGGTAAAACAAAAAGTGACATCGGTAGAGAGGCTTTTGAAGAAGAAGTTTGGAATTGGAAGAAAGTCTCAGGTAATAAAATTACATCTCAACTTAGACGATTAGGATCAAGTCTAGATTGGAGTTCTGAACGATTCACCTTAGATGAAGAATATCAGAATGCCGTTTTAAGTGCATTTATTCAATTGTTTGAAGAAGGCCTTATTTACCAGGGTAAAAGGCTTGTGAATTGGGACCCTGTCTTAGAAACATCTCTTTCTGACCTTGAGGTAGTGAATAAAGATCTCACAATTAAAATTTGGGAAATAAAATATCAACTTGAAGCAACTGATGAGTTTGTGACTGTTGCAACAACAAGACCTGAAACGCTGCTTGGAGATATGGCACTAGCAGTAAATCCCTCTGATAAGAGATTTTCGCATCTCATTGGTAAGAAAGCTTCATTGCCATTGTGTAATAGGCTTATACCCATTGTTGCAGATAGTTATGTAGATCCAGGATTTGGAACCGGGGTCGTTAAAATTACTCCTGGTCATGATTTTAATGATTACGATTTAGGTAAGAGACATGGTCTTCATATGGATGAGGATTTTCAATGCCATTCCGGTGCTGAAGCTGATTTTGTTCCTATTTCTATCTTTAATAAAACCGTTGAAATTATTGGTGTAGCTCCGAAAAAATTCCATGGCATGGATAGATTTGAAGCCCGCAAAGTGATTCTAGAGGATTTAAAAAAAGAAAAACTTCTTATGTCTGAAAAAGAATATGAAAGCACTTTGCCCTACGGAGATAGATCAGATCAAATTCTTGAACCTCTGCTAACAGATCAATGGTATGTAGATGCAAAAACACTTGCAAAACCTGCCATTGAAGCTGTCAAGTCTGGAGAAATACAATTTGTGCCAGCTAATTGGGAAAAAACTTATTTTCAATGGATGGATAATATTCAAGATTGGTGCGTCAGCAGACAATTATGGTGGGGACATAGAATTCCAATTTGGTACGATGAATCTAATAAACCACATGCAGGCTTTTCTGAGAAAGATGTGAGAGAAAAGCATAATTTAAAAGGCATACTGCGCCAAGAAGAGGATGTCTTAGATACTTGGTTCTCTTCAAGTCTCTGGACATTTGCAACAATGGGATGGCCTGAAAAAAATGAAAAATTAAGCCTATTTCATCCAACAACAACATTGGTTACTGGCTTTGATATCATATTTTTTTGGGTGGCAAGAATGATCATGATGACCAAGCACTTCATGAAAGAGGTTCCATTTAAAGAAGTCTACATAACCGGTCTTATTAAAGATGAAAACGGACAGAAAATGTCTAAATCAAAAGGAAACATCCTTGATCCAATTGATCTCATAGATGGAGTTTCTTTAGAAGATCTTCTGGCCAAAAGAACTGAGGGTATGATGCAGCCGCAACTCAAAGAAAAAATTATCCAACAAACAAAAAATCAGTTTCCTGAGGGTATCGAAAGTTATGGTACGGATGCATTACGATACACCTTTTACTCTCTTGCCTCTCCTGGTAGAGATATTAATT
>CACKRJ010000008.1 GCA_902602595.1 uncultured SAR86 cluster bacterium | reverse complement strand
AGCCTCTAACTCAGCAACTTTTTTAGCTTTAATTGCTTCTTTCTTTTTCGATCTTTTTTCTTTTTTTGCATCAAGTTTTGCCTGGAGTTCATCTGGAGATAATCTTGCATCTTTAGCCAATTCTTTTACTTTATCTGAAAGCTGGGCTCCTAAAGAAACCCAATGATCTAATCTATCAATATTAAATCTCATTCTTTCTTCAGATCCCTTTGCTGAAGGATTAAAAAAGCCAAGACGCTCTATAAAAGCTCCGTCTCTTGGTTTTCTGGAATCTGCAACCGTTATAAAATAATAAGGGTTCTTTTTGGCTCCACTTTTTGCAAGTCTTACTATTACCATATTAAAATTGATTTTGTATCTTTAAAAAAGTGTGTATTTTAGGTTAACCTTGAAGAATTTGATAGTGTTAATATATAAAGATTACAAAAAAAAATTTGATAGTGTCATTCCCTTTTACTACATTAATCGCTCTATTGGCCTATTTTGTGTCTAGAGTTATTCTTAAATCTCCGAGACAGGTCTATATAGGTTTATTTCTTGCCTTGATATTAATTCTAGCTCTCATGGTATATACAGAAGGTGTTTCGCTCCTTGCAGCTCATCTATCGGCAACAAGCTTTAGTATTGTGATTTTGATCGTTACGTTTTTTGAAACTACTCTTTTAGAAAGGCATATAACAATGATAAAAAAAGGAGAAATTGGATCAAATACTAAATCTATTGAGAGAGAATATAATGAAATATTTTTATTAATTGGCTGTGGTCTTTTAGGCTTAATTCTATCTCTTATCTCTGGTTTTATGGCAATTGGGGAGCTCGATATAGAATTAATTTTTAAGATTATTTTTACTTCATTTGCATTAATTGTTTATTTGCTTACATTTTTAGGAGTAAAATACGCACACTTAAAAGTAAGATACGCTGTAAGAGGTACGATTCTCTCTTTTGCAATGGTTCTCTTAGCTTATTTTGGTAACTCAATTATATTAATTAACTACATATAAATCTCCTTGGGCACTAACTCTCTATCTTTTTTATTTCTTGTACTTATTGTGCTTTTGATTTTTTCAGCCTTTTCATCAGGATCGGAAACTGGAATGATGGCATCTAATAAGGTTAAATTACGAAATTTATCCAAAGAGGCCAAGGGCGCAAAAAGAGCATTGAAATTGCTTCAAAGGCCAGATATTTTGCTCTCATCTATATTAATTGGAAATAATTTTGCGAATATTCTTGCCTCAGCAATAGTCACGATAATCATGATAGATTATTTTGGTGGGAACGTTTTGCTTGGCTCAATTGTTTTAACTTTAATCATATTAATCTTTTCAGAAATCACTCCAAAAACAATTGCAAGCGTCTATCCAGAGAATTTTGCAACTAAATCATCTTGGCTTTTGAAGTCATTGGTAATTATTTTTAAGCCTTTAGTTTGGTTAACAAATATTGTTAGCTCAAGAATTCTTAGGATTTTCAATGTTGATCCCATGGGTTCAGCTTCAAATGATGACTTAAATACAGACGAATTAAGAACGCTATTAGATGAGCATGGTGATTTAATACCTAATCAATCTCGAGAGATGCTTTCATCCATCTTGGGTATGGAAGAATTAACTGTAGAAGATATTATGACACCACATGCTGAGATTATTGGAATAGATATTACAAGAAGCATAGAAGCTGCCCAAGAAATTATAAGATCGTCAAATTACAGTAGACTGCCAGTTTTTAAAGAATCTATCGACAGTATCATAGGCGTTCTTCACTTAAGAGATTCGCATCAATTCATTGAAGCTCTTGAAGACGGCACTGACGTTAAAAATATTCTATTAGAAACTACATTTATATCTCAAAGTACTACTATTTCCACTCAATTGAATAAATTCCAGCAACAAGATAATAACCTCTCACTGATTGTTGACGAGTATGGCGAAATTCAAGGGTTGCTTACTTTAGAAGATATTTTTACCGAAATCGTAGGAAAATTTGCCGGTGAGAAAGAAGAACTAGAAAAAGAATTTACTAAACTTAAGGATGGCTCAATTTTAACTGATGGCAATTCAAAAATTAGAGATTTAAATAATTATATTAATTGGGAGATCCCGGAAGAAAATTCCAAGACAATAAATGGTTTAATAACTGAGTATCTTGATCAAATTCCACAATCAAATTTGTGTATTGAAATAGATGATTATAGATTTGAGATTTTAGAGTTAGAAGATAATCTAATTTCTAAAATCAAAATAAAAAAAAGAGCCAAGCCTCCCTTATAGTTTTAAATTTTTATAGTAGATCAGTAATTAATTTTAAAATAATTGCTAAAACAAATGATGAGGTTATTACTGCCCGCACACTAGCGATTGGTGGCAACATTTTCCCCCATATTGCATTTGCTTCAATTGCAAAAATTATTAAAAGGCCAGCAATGAGACTGTTACTATTCCAGCTATCAAATGCTATGTATGAGCCAGCAGCATGGGCTGAATAAACCATATACATTAACATGGGCACTGAAAACACAGTATTAGTTCTTGAAGCTAAGCCGGCTTTTGCAGCAGCAACCGCAACATCACCCTCTTTCATTCCAAGTACAATTTTTTGATTTCTCCAAATAATGCCCCAAACGTTAAGCATCATTAACGTTCCCATAGTTGCTCCAAGTAATATTTCAGTACCAATTCTTGCCGTAATTTGATAAAAAAGTATTAGGCCTGTTAAGAAAGTAAAAAATGCAGCCCATCTAAACCACCAAAGAGCATTTGGAGCTAATTTTTTCATCACATCTGATTTAGCATCAGGATCTGCGACTTTAACATACTCTGTTTGGACAAAATTAAAATAATATAAAAGGCCAATCCATGCTATTCCAAATAGAATATGAAATGATCTAAAAAAAGCTTGGTCAGTAAATAAGTCCATTAATACTCCCCTAAATTGTGGTAAATATATATTAATAGAAATTATAAGTGAAATCTAATAAAAAAACGGGGATAAATCCCCGTTATTTTATTTTAAATAAGTTGAACTTACATCATGCCTGGCATTCCGCCCATTCCGCCCATGCCACCCATATCAGGCATTGCAGGAGCAGCACTTTCGTCTACAGGCATATCAGTAACCATGGCTTCGGTTGTGATCATCATTCCAGCAACTGAACCTGCAGCTTGTAGTGCTGTTCTAGTTACTTTTGCTGGATCTAAGATACCCATTTCTATCATGTCTCCATATTCACCATTAGCAGCATTGAATCCGTAGGATCCTTTGCCTTCAATAACTTTAGCAACAATCACAGACGATTCTTCACCAGCATTTGCAGCAATCTGTCTCAATGGGGCTTCAAATGCCTTTCTTACTATATTGATGCCAACGTTCTGATCATCGTTATCACCCTTTAGCTTCGTTAAAGAATCTAACGCTCTTACCAATGCAACTCCGCCGCCAGGAACAATGCCCTCTTTTACGGCAGCTCGTGTTGAATGCAAAGCATCTTCAACTCTTGCCTTTTTTTCTTTCATCTCAATTTCGGACCCAGCACCAACTTTAATGACAGCAACTCCACCAGCTAGTTTTGCAACTCGCTCTTGCAGTTTTTCTCTATCATAATCTGATGAGGTATCTTCGATTTGAGTTCTGATTTGATTAACCCTTGAAACAATTGCTTTCTGGTCACCGGCACCATCAACAATCGTGGTGTTGTCTTTATCTAGAGATACCCTTTTTGCAGTTCCTAAATCCTCAACAGTTGCACCTTCTAGAGATAATCCTACTTCTTCAGATATAACTGTTCCTCCGGTAAGGATAGCAATATCTTCAAGCATTGCTTTTCTTCTATCACCAAAGCCAGGAGCTTTACAAGCTGCAGCCTTAACAGTTCCTCGAAGATTATTAACAACTAATGTTGCTAAAGCTTCTCCTTCAATGTCCTCTGCAATTATTAATAAGGGTCTTCCGGCCTTTGCTACTGATTCAAGCAAAGGAAGCATATCTCTAATGTTTGATATTTTCTTATCATGCAAAAGGATAAATGGATTCTCAAGCTCGGAAGTCATATTATCTTGATTGGTAACAAAATAAGGAGACAGGTAACCTCGATCAAATTGCATCCCCTCAACGACATCTAGCTCATTATCGATACCATTTCCTTCTTCAACAGTAATAACGCCCTCTTTGCCTACTTTTTCCATTGCTTCAGCAATTATTCCGCCAACATCTTGATCACCATTAGCTGAAATAGTCCCCACTTGAGAAATGGTATTGTCATCTGAGCAGGGAACGCTCAATTTCTCTACAAATTCAACTGCAGTTGCTATTGCCTTATCTATCCCTCTCTTAAGGTCCATAGGATTCATGCCAGCGGCAACTGATTTATGTCCTTCGTTGACAATTGATTGTGCAAGAACAGTGGCAGTAGTTGTTCCATCACCAGCCTCGTCAGAAGTCTGTGAGGAGACTTGCTTAACCATCTGTGCTCCCATGTTTTCAAACTTGTCTTCTAGCTCAATTTCCTTTGCAACTGAAACACCATCTTTAGTTACAGTTGGTGCGCCAAAAGATTTGTCTAAAACAACATTTCTTCCCTTAGGCCCTAAGGTAACTTTAACTGCATCTGCAAGTATATTAACGCCTTGAAGCATTTTTACTCTTGCTGAATCTCCGAATTTTACATCTTTAGCTGACATATCTTTTCTCTCCTAAATATTAATTAAATTGTTTAACTGAAAATACCGTAAATATCGCTCTCACCAAGGATGAGGTATTCATCTCCATCGATTTTTACTTCATTGCCGCCGTATTGGCCAAAAATCACATGATCTCCAACTTTGACTCCCATGGGAGCTACGTCTCCGTTATCCTGTCTTTTACCAGGTCCAACTGCTACAACTTCGCCTTGGGAAGGCTTTTCTGCTGCAGAACCAGGTAAAACTATACCGCCTGGAGTAGTTTGTTCTTCATCAGTTCTTTTCACTAAAACTTTATCGTGTAAAGGTTTCAACTTCATTGTAAATCTCCTGCTTTAAAAATAACAATTTCCCCTATAAATATAGGCTAAATGTTATTTATGGCTTAAAAAAATTAATTCAATAGTTCGGATATAAATCTTTCAAGAAATTTATGAAGAAAATTCCAACTAAAATTCCTAAGAAATCAGCAAAAATATCTAAAAATTCAAAAGATCGATATGGTATATATATCTGAATTATCTCAATCAAAATTCCGTAGGCGAGGACTATAACATAAAGCCATAATTCCTTGTAAATAATTCTACTCAGCCAGCTTAAAATGGTGAGATATAAAAAACAAAAAAAATGAAGTAACTTATCACTAAAATTAACTGAAGATTGGACCTCAATCTCCTGAATCGAAAGAATTGATATTAATAATATAGAAATTACAAGAATGAGCCTAAAACTATACTGAATTAGTTGCATAGTTTTTCTTGTATATCATTATTAATAACAATGCAGGAATAGACATAGCAGAAGTAGTATAAAAAAAGTATGCCCAACCACTTTCTAGAGATGATGTTGATACATAATAATCAGCTAGAATGCCTGAAAAACCACTAAAAAATTTACCGGGAAGCATCATAAATGATGTCAACATAGCATACTGTACCGCTGTAAATTTTTTTGAAACTAAACTAGTTAAAAAAGCAATATTTATAGTCCCCACCAGGCCTGCTGCAAAGCTATCCAAGCCAACTATTAAAGATAGAAGAGAAATATTTGCTTGAGCAGTTGCTACATAAGCAAAAAATAAATTCGTGGATAAAACGCATATACCTCCAAATAGCAGGGCATTAAACAAAGAAATTCTTTTTATTAATAAGCCGCCAATGAAAAAACCAACAACTGATCCAAAAAGAGCTATAGTTTTTACAAGGGCACCTATTTCAGTTTTTGAAAATCCCAGATCTAAATAAAAAGGCATTGCCATAGGCCCCATAACAATATCAGTGAGCCTATATGTAGAGATTATTAATAAAAGCAAGGCTGCAGACCATAAGCCAAAGCGATTGAAAAAATCTTTAAAAGCCTCAAAAAGAGCTTTATCAAATCTTAAGATAGCAATTTCCTTATTATTTGGTTCGTAACATATTAACGCCCCTGCCGATCCTATTAACATAAGAATACCCATTAATTGATATACATAAGACCAGCTATATAAATCAGCAAAAATTAATGCCATGGATGTAGCGAGAAGAATTGCAACTCGATATCCCAATTGATAACTAGCCGCTAGATCACCTTGCTCTTTTGCTTCTCCAATCTCGATTCTTAAGGCGTCAACTGCAACATCTTGAATTGAGCCAAAAAAAGCTGCAAAAAACGCAAACAGTGCTAATAATTGAATATTTTGCATTGGGTCTATAAGACTCATTCCAATTAATGATAAAAATATCACCGATTGGGAAAATAGAATCCATCCCCTTCTTTTTCCAAAAAATTTGAATCCTGGAATTGAATATCTATCTACAAATGGTGCCCATAAAAATTTTAAGGAGTATGTAAGAACCAACCAAGCAAAAAAACCAATTTGAGTTAAAGAAATTCCTACATCTCTTAGCCAAGCTGTAAGCGTTGAGAAAACAAGCATATAAGGAAGGCCAGAGGCAAAACCAAGCAATAAAATACCTATTAACTTTCTTTTCATAACATTGATTGTAATAAAGTCCAATCGAATAATGGTCCTGGATCTGTTTTTCTACCTGGAGCTATGTCTGCATGACCCACGATATTTTGTTTGTTAATTTTTAAGTCTATGGATAAAAAATTAATCAATCTTGATAAAGATTGATATTGTGGCTTTTCAAACTCCTCGTCATCGCAACCCTCTAACTCAATGCCAATTGAGAAATCGTTACAGTTCTCCTTTCCTTTATGATTAGAAATGCCGGCATGCCAAGCTCTCTTATGGGTGGGCACAAACTGAATTAATGCTCCTTTTCGTGTAATTAAAAAATGAGAAGAAACTTTGAGATTCTTAATCGATTCTAAAAACTCATCTTTGCCTGGATCTAGGCAGTTTAAAAATAAATCTTTAATTAACTGAGTATTGTAAAAACCTGCTGGAAGGCTAATAGCGTGTAAGACAATTAAATCAATTATGGCATTATTTGGTCTTTCATCAAAATTCGGAGATGGGCAAAATTCTGCAACATCAATAATGCCATCTTGAGAGATCATATTTTTCCTCTAGACATATAGACAGTGTAATGGATGATATTTAAGACATAAAATTTTTTTATTTTTGGATCAGCGTAATTCAGGAGGCAGTCTAAAATATATATTTTCTTTATTCTCCCCTAACTCTTTGGCAACAGTATTTAATTCAAGGCTAATTGCTTGTACAACACTCTGAACAATTGATTCTGGTGCAGATGCTCCGGCTGTTATACCAATATTGCTATATTTAGATAAAGATTTTAAATCAAGCTCCTCGGGACCATCTATTAATACAGAAGTAGCTCCACACTTCTCAGCCAACTCTTTTAGACGGTTTGAGTTAGAGCTATTTCTTGAGCCTATAACAACAATAAACTCACTCTCTAAAGCAAGTTGTTTAACAGCATCCTGTCTATTTTGAGTTGCATAGCAAATATCATCGCTTTTTGGTTTTAGAATTTTAGGAAACTGCTCATATAAGATCTTAACTATGGCAATAGTATCATCAAGACTAAGAGTCGTTTGTGTTACGTATGCAAGATTTTCAGGCTGCGAGACTATTAATGATCTAGCTTCTGCTTCATCTTGAACAAGATAAATTTTGCTATTTGACTTGATGGGATTATGCCTTCCTAGCGTTCCTTCTACTTCAGGGTGCCCTTCATGACCAATTAAAATAATATCTCTGCCAGCCCTGACATGTCGCTGAACCTCACTATGAACCTTGGTTACTAGAGGGCACGTAGCATCGAAAGAGACCAAGTTGAATTCTTCAGCTTCTTTCTCAACCTTCTCAGATACTCCATGAGCACTAAAAATAACATGAGATAATTGAGGGACCTCGCTGAGTTCATCTACAAATATTACGCCTTTCGACTTTAATTCATCTACTACAGTCTTATTATGAACAACTTCATGGCGAACATAGATCGGTGGTCCAAATTTTTTTAAAGCTTGATTGACTATATCAATAGCTCGATCTACTCCAGCGCAAAATCCTCTTGGATTTGCCAATAAAATTTTAGTCTTCATTGTGATCTATTTTGAAGAAATTTTTTAAACTCCGTCAAGAAAAATAAAGCAGCGCCAATTGAAATAAATGCATCAGCAAAATTAAAAATAAAAAATGAAGTATTGCCAACATGAAAAAATAAAAAATCAGTTACCACTCCATCTAGCAATCTATCAAGAATATTTCCAAGCGCTCCAGCAATAATCAATATCAAAGAAAGACGATATATAGATGACTCTTCTGTTTTGTATAGTGAGTGAAGATAAGCAACTATTACTAATCCAAAGAGAGATAAACCAAAACTAAACGCATTATTATTAAAATCAAAAATACTAAAAGCAATCCCTGAATTGAATACTAGCAATAGATCTAATATTGGTATCAGCGGGATTGCCTCTCCAAAGACTAAGTTCTCTTCTGCGACAAATTTTGACACTAAATCAATTGCAATTAAGAACAATATAACAAGATAGCCTTGTTTTATACTAAGCAAATCTTCTGTCCTCTCCTGGGCCATCTAAGTTTTCTACACACCTATTACATAATTCTGGATGCTTACTACTGGAGCCAACTGATTCATTTCTATGCCAACATCTCACGCATTTCTCTGCAGTTGATTTGGACACAGATATTTTGAAAGAATCTCCTTGCAGAATATTGCACTCTGAAACTATAAAAAAGAAATGCATTTCTGAAGCAAACTTATTCACTAAGTTAAAATCGTCAGAATCAAGAATTAGCTCAATTGATGCATCCAATGAACCCTTTATAACTCCAGCAGCTCTAGACTCTTCAATGTTTTGATTGACCTCTTCTTTGACCTCCAACATTCTCTTCCAATCTTCATTTGAAAGATCACTCTTAAAACTTTCTAAATCTTTTAAGGTTACCAAAAATACTGAGTCTGCCTCTGCCAAAAGGAAATCATTGCCTTGCCAAATCTCCTCAGCTGTAAAAGATAAAACAGGCGAGATTAATACAACAAGCTGATTGACAATTAATTGCATTGCAGTTTGAGCTGATCTTCTTATCTCAGAATCTTGCTGAGTGGTATATTGCCTATCTTTGATAATATCTAGATAAATGCCGCCTAATTGATTGACACAGAAATTATGTATTCTCTGAATAACTTGGTGATATGAATATGCTTTATAAAATTCCCTTACATCCTCTTGCAAAAGAGCGAGTTCATACAAAACCCATTTATCAAGCTCAAGTAAATTATCTAGTTCAATTGAATCCTTGTTTGCATCAAAATCATTGATATTACCCAATAAAAATCTAAAGGTATTTCGGATTCTTCTGTATTGATCTGAAACCCTCTTAAATATCTCATCAGAAGCAACCATTTCACTTCTAAAATCAGTTGAGGCAATCCAAAGTCTTAAAATATCAGCGCCCAATGTGTCCCAAATTTTTTGAGGTGAAATGGTGTTGCCTAAAGACTTAGATTGTTTTCTGCCTTCATCGTCAACTACGAATCCATGAGTAAGAACTGAGTGATAAGGAGCCATGCCATTTGTTGCAATGCCAGTCAGCAGGGAAGATTGAAACCATCCCCTATGCTGATCTGATCCCTCTAGATAAAGATCAGCAACCACATCTGCACCATACAACTTATCTAAAACACACATGTGAGTTACGCCTGAATCAAACCAAACATCCAAGGTGTCATAAACCTTAGAATAGTACTCAGCATCATCAATCAAGGAATCAAGACTTAAATTATCCCAGCCCTCAATACCCTCTTTCTCAATAATATCTGCAATTTGATTAAAAAGCAGATTCTGCTTAGGATGAATTTCACCAGTTTCATTATGAATAATTAAGGTAATTGGAACGCCCCAACTTCGCTGTCTCGAAATACACCAATCAGGGCGATCTTCGAGCATTGAAAGAATGCGTTCCTCTCCCCAGCTGGGCTCCCAATTTACATCTTTAACTGCATTAACTGCTCCATCACTAAGACCAGATTTGTTCATTGAGATAAACCATTGTGGGGTTGACATAAAAATAACTGGTGACTTATGCCTCCAACAATGCGGATAAGAATGATTGTATTGTTGATGAGCAAGCAATGCGTTGTTGTCCTGCAATAATTCAATAACAATTGGATCTCCTTTCTTAGTGCTTAAGCCGCTTAATGGTCCGTATTCTTCTTTAAAAATGCCACGATTATCCAAAGCTTTTACAGATTCAAGACCATTTTTTATGCAAATAAAGTAATCATCCAACCCGTGCGCTGGAGCAGTATGCACACAACCAGTCCCACTCTCGGTGGTGACATGGTCTCCGTGCAATAGCCTTGATTCCCTTTCATATATAGGATGAGCCATGACGATCTCAGTAATTTCTTTTCCTAAAACTGATCCAAGAATCTCTAGCTCCATGCCCCATCTATCAGAACATGCATCCAATAGTTCTTTTGCAATAATAAAATGATCCTTATCTCCTCTAACAAAAATATACTCAATTTCTTCATGGATACACACAGCAACATTTGATGGGATAGTCCATGGAGTTGTCGTCCAAATTACGAAATATGCTTCTTCAACTTTATCAACTTGAAATATTGAGCAAAGCGACTTAATAGATTGGGGCAAAACTTTAAACTTCACATCGATAGAATGGGATTGCTTATCCAGATACTCTACTTCAGCCTCGGCTAAAGCTGATCTGCAATCCATGCAAAAATGGACAGGTTTTTCTCCTTGCTCAAGATGTCCATTAGCAATGATTCTTCCTAACGCGCGAACAGTGTCTGCTTCAAAACTTTTATTTAATGATAGATATGGATTCTCCCAATCACCCAATACTCCCAATCGAATAAAATCATTTCTTTGATTATCAACCTGAGATTGAGCATATTCTCTGCAAGCTTTAATAAATGATTTTTTATCTCTAACAAGATCGCTTCCCCTTCCATGTTTTTTTTCAACGTTTAATTCAATTGGTAAGCCATGACAATCCCAACCAGGAACATATGGCGCATCTTTTCCAATCATGCTTTGAAATTTAATTGTGATGTCTTTAAGGGTTTTATTAACGGCGTGACCTAAATGAATATCTCCATTGGCATAAGGAGGCCCATCATGAAGAATAAACTTTTCCTTATGAGCATTTTGCTCTCTAATTTTTTGATAGAGGCTAATAGAGTTCCAAAATTCTAATATTTCTGGCTCTTTTCTGGGCAAACCAGCTTTCATCGATAAATCAGTTTCAGGGAGATTTAAAGTGTCCCGATATTCTTTGCTCATAGAGAATTATTCCAGTATTTCTTTAGCTTGAGATATGTCTTGAAGAATTTGTTCTTTTAATAGGCTAATGTTATCAAATTTCTTCTCATCACGAACTTTATTTGTGAATTCTACAGTCAATCTTTGACCATATATAGACTCACTGAAATTAAATATATGTATTTCTAGAACAGGCTTAGATCCGTCTACTGTCGGTCTAATGCCCATATTTGCAATTCCATTGAAAGACTCTCCCGCCAACGAACACTTGACTGCATAAACACCAGCTATAGGAAGTCTTTGTTTTGGTATCCATAGATTTGCTGTAGGGACTCCAATAGTTCTACCTAATTGTTTTCCATAAACCACTTTTCCTGAAAACGTATAGGGTCGCCCTAGTAATTGTGCTGCCAACTCAAACTTGCTCTGTAAAAGGGCCTCTCTTATTCTTGTAGAACTTATTCTTAAACCATCTCTTGAGACTGTTTTATTGGCAATTACTTCTGTTCCGTTGCTCTTGCCCCAATCTTTTAATAGCTGAAAGTCGCCAGCCCGCTCTGCTCCAAATCTAAAATCATCACCAATAATTAAATGTTTTAAGTTAAGTTGGGCTAGAACATCATCAAGAAAACTCTGTGGAGTCATTGTTTTAAGAGATTTATTAAATTGAAGAAAAAATGCAAAGTCTATTCCAAAATCTTTTAGCAACTTTACTTTTTCTCTCCAAGGGCAAATTCTTGGAGGTGCTGAAGAATTTTCATCTTTAGCTGCAAAATACTCAGATGCATGTGGCTCTGTAAAAAATACTAAAGACGCACTTGAGCTCTCTCTTGCCTTATCTTTTACCTGATTAAGAATTGCTTGATGCCCAAGATGCAAACCATCAAAATTTCCAATGGTTCCACTCATTGACTGATTTGGAAACTTCCTGTTGAAAGTTTCTATGTTTCCTATTCCTCTAATTAAGTACATTATTTAAAATCAGCTGGCCTAATACCTAAAATAAAACTCGCTCCAAAATAAATTATTAATGAACCAATGACGGCAGCAACTAGATGCAAAAGCCTTTGAGCTTGACTAAATAATTCAAAATCAAAATATTGATTAAAAATTGATAAAAATGATATCAACGCAACACTAGCTATTAACACTTTTAAAGAGAAGGCGCTTAAAATTCCAGAAAAAGAAATTAACCCATCTTTTTTAAGAATAAAACTTAAAATTATTACACTTACTATCGCAGAAATAGAACTGGCAATTGCTAAGCCAAGATGCCCTAAACCAAAATAAAATGCTAATAGGTAGTTCAGACATATATTTATCAATAAACCTAAAAATGCTATCAACATAGGAGTTTTGGTATTTTGTCTAGAAAAAAATGCTGGAACCAATACTTTCATGGCCATAAAAAAGGGTAGTCCAAATGAGAAACCTATTAAACTCAAGCTGGCTTGCTGCACGTCACTCCACAAAAAAGCTCCTCTTTGAAAAATAGTAGCCAGCAATGGGGATGCAAATAAAGCCAATCCAATTAAGGAGGGGATAGCTAGAAAAAAAACTAATTTAAACGCATGCTCGAGCTGTTCAGTATAAGCTTGAATTTCTTTTTGAGCATAAGCCTTTGAAAGGCCAGGCAAAAGAACAGTTCCAATAGCAATGGCAAATATTCCCATTGGGAATTGTATTAATCTATCTGAAACATATAGCCAGGTTGGGCTACCTGTAATTAACAAAGATGCAAAAATAGTATCAATTAGTAAATTTATTTGAGCTATGCCTCCCGCAACAATAGCTGGAAGAATAAGAATAAAAAATTTTTTAACTCCGGGGTTCTGAAAATCAATTTTTGGTACAGGGATTTTTTTTATTGTTGCTAAAGGCGCAATCTGAAAAAGTAATTGAAGAAATCCTGCTAGAAGTACTCCCCAAGCAAGAGCCATAACTGGTATATCTATTTTTGGAGCAACTAGCCATGCTGAACAAATTAAACTCAAATTGAAAATTAATGGAGTTATTGCTGGAATAGAAAATTTATTATGAGAATTTTGAATGCCAGCTGCAAAAGCAACAAGAGAAATTAGTGCAAGATAAGGAAACATAATTCTTAGAAGACTGACAGCTAAATCCTGTTTTTGTATATCAAAATAAAAGCCTGGAGCAAATATCAAAATAAATATTGGTGCAAACAATAAAGCTAAGGCTGTAAATATAAAGAGCGCTGACAGCAAAATACCAAATAAAGCATTTAGAAAATCTTGACTGCCCTTGTCATCTTTACTGCCTAAATACTCAGAGTATATTGGGATAAAAGCTTGGCTAAATGCCCCTTCAGCAAAGAACTTTCTGAAAACATTTGGAATTTTAAGTACAACCACAAAGATATCATGAAAAATACTTGCCCCAAGTAGATTGGTTGTAAAGATATCCCTAATTAAACCAGCCACTCTTGAGATTAAGGTCCAACCACCCACTTTAATGGTTGAGAAAAAGTTTAAATGGGAAGCAGTTTTGTCGGTCACTTAATTTTAAGGTGTTTCTTTTTCAAAATCTAATGCGGCTGAATTGACACAATACCTCAAACCTGTGGGGTGTGGACCATCTGTAAAAACATGTCCAAGGTGCGCATCACACTTTGAACATCTAATCTCTGTCCTGACTCTTGAAAGAGAATAATCCTCTAATTCATTGATATTATTGTTATCTGCAGCTTCATAAAAACTAGGCCATCCACAGCCTGCATCAAATTTTGTTTCAGATTTAAAAAGCGTCTCACCACAACAAATACAAGTGTAAATCCCATCCTCAACATGATCCCAATACTGACCCGTGAAAGGTCGCTCTGTCCCACTTTCTTGAGTTACATGATAAGACTCGGGTGAAAGTTCTTTTAGCAGCTGTTCTTTTGATTTGCTAGACATAAGTTTAAATAGAATTTCTTTTGCTATAAGTATAATCCATACAAGCGTTTTCTAAACTATGATTTAACTTCCCAATTTCTTACCCAATAAATAAAAAAGGTATCTATTAGCGCTATCAAAACCTTAACAACATATTTTGCCATGGAGATGGCAAAAGCTTGGGTGAATGTTAAATCTGTGGCAAGAACCCAGGTAAATTGATATATCAGGGTATCTATTAGTTGGGATGCCATAGTAGAAAGATTATTTCTAAGCCATAGCTTTTTTCCATTTGTTAAGTTTTTTAAGTAATGAAAAAACCATACATCAAATCTTTGACTAACAAAGTATGCCGTCAAAGAGCCGATAATAAAAATAGGTGAATAAAATGCTAAAACTGAAATAGCCTCATGGACCTCTGCAGCTGATCCAGTTAGGTCAGAGGGTAGAAACTTTGTACTAAGCACCAAAGTAAGCATTACTGCTATGTTTGCAACAAATCCGAGCATGACCGCTCGATTGGCCTCATCTTTACCAAATTTCTCATTTAAAAGATCGGTAGCAAAGTAAATACCTGAGTATAGAATTGCGCCCATGCTGACATTGAACTGCATTCCAAATAGGGTTAATTCACTAACTTTTCCACCCTGAAGGTTGCCAAGGACTATTCCCAAGATTACGGCACAATACAAACCATACTTACCAAAAAATCTATATAAAAAAATTGCTAGCGATAAATCGTAAAAAACAACCAATAACCATAAAGTTTCTTGGTTTAAATTGCTAAAGAGGCTGTCCATTTGGCAATCATTATTACATAGAAATTTACATAATTAGGTTACATTCATGGATTACAAAGTTAGAATTATTAATTGAATAAATATACAAAGATAGTCAAATGAGTGAATTAGGTTTTTATAGATTTGCAAATTCAAACCCTGATGAAATTGCCATCGTTGAACCATCTGAAAAGATATGGACAAGAGGTGAATTACTTGCAAAAACTAATCAGCTAACCCATGCCTTGAGAGAGTTTGGAGTCAAGAGCGGTGATGTAGTAGCAACCGTGCTGCCTAACTCCGTCGAATACTACATAGCATACCTTGCATGTGCACAATCTGGCTTTTATATGGTCCCCATTAACTGGCATCTAGCTGGACCAGAAATAGCATACATTCTTGAAGATTCAGGAGCGAAAGCATTTATTGCCTCTGGCGAAGTCGCCGCCATGGAAGAAGCATGTCAAAAAGCTGTTTCAGCGATTAATTTTCCAGAGCAAGGATGCATTAGCACAACTCCAATGAGTGGATTTACGCATTTAAATGATTTTATAAGCTCTCAACCAACGACTAATCCAGAAGAAAGAACTGCTGGTCAAGTCATGAATTACACATCTGGCACAACAGGAAAACCAAAGGGTGTTAAACGCGCATTAGTTCCTGGCGATCCTGATGATGTGTTGAGCATGTTTGCAATGATACTTAGTTTTTTTGAAATTCAGCCGCAGGAAAAAAATGTTCACATCGTTGGATCTCCTCTTTATCACACTGCGGTTTTGGTTCACTCTTCGGCAGCTTTACATTATGGACATTCTGTTGTTCTAATGGAAAAATTTGACGCGCAGCAAATGCTTTACCTTATTGATAAATACAATGTTACAACAAGTCATATGGTTCCAACTCAATTTCATAGGTTGTTGCAGCTGCCAGATGAAACCAGAAAAAAATATGATTGCTCATCCACTCGGGCCATGATTCATGCGGCTGCGCCCTGCCCAATTCATACTAAGCAAGCAATGATTGAATGGTGGGGAAATTCTATCTGGGAATATTATGCTGCCACAGAAGGAGGTGGAACGGTTGTTGATGCTCAGTCATGGTCAAAGTTTCCTGGAACAGTTGGTAAAGCATGGCCGGGAGCCGAAATAAAAATTATCAATGATGATGGAATTGAAGCTGAAACAGATAATCAAGGTACGGTTTTTATGAAGCTTGGCGAAGCAACAAAATTTGAGTACAAGGGCGATCAAGCAAAGACAAAAAAAGAACGGTTAGTTATTGATGATGAGGTTTACTTTACTGTGGGTGACATAGGATATTTAAATGATGAGGGATATTTATTTCTGTGTGATAGGAAGATAGATATGATTATCTCAGGTGGAGCCAATATATACCCAGCTGAGATTGAGAGCGCTTTTCTCATGCATCCCGCTGTTGCTGATGTGGCAGTATTTGGAATTCCGAACGATGAGTGGGGAGAAGAGGTGAAAGCTGTTGTAGAGCTCAACAAGGAATACCAGTCTTCTGATGAGCTTCTTGCAGAACTAATGAACTTTGCACAGGAAAATCTTGCAAAAATGAAACTACCAAGAACCATAGATTTTATTGAAAAACTTCCTAGAGATGAAAATGGTAAATTATACAAAAGAAGACTCAGAGATCCCTACTGGGAAAATCATTCTTCAAACGTCTAATGGAGTTTAATGCTGCTGATATTTTTGAGGGAGTTGTAGATAGGATCCCTAATAGAGAAGCAGTGGTTCTTGGGTCTACTCGTCTAACTTACCAAGAGTTAGATGCACGAACTAACAAAGCAGCAAATGCCTTAAAAAAACTCGGAATTAAAAAAGGTAGCCATATCGGAATTTATGCTTTCAATTGCATAGAGTGGCTAGAGGTGATGCTTGGGGCATATAAATTATGTGCAATTCCTATAAATATTAACTATAGATATGTAGAAGAAGAGCTCAAATATCTAATTGACAACGCGGACATGGAAGCTGTCTTTTATCACAGGCAGTTTGGTGAAAAACTCAATAATATTAGAAATGATCTGCCTCTATTAAAAGATTTCATTTGTATTAATGATGGCTCAGGGGTTGATGATGTAATTGAAGAGAGTTTTGATTTTGAGGCTCTTATCTCAAATGAAGATGACTCAAGACTAAGTGTTGAAAGATCAGGTGACGATAGATACATACTCTACACGGGTGGCACGACTGGCATGCCAAAAGGCGTTGTCTGGCGTATGGAAGATGTGCTGATGACTCTAGGAGGTGGCATTGATGCAGTAACTGGAGAAAAATATCCCACTCCTGAGGCATTTGCAGATAAATGCTTGCAAGATCAAACAACTGCTCTTGCATTAGCTCCACTCATGCATGGCGCTGCTCAATGGCAATCGTTTAATGCTTTTTTTTCAGGTTGGAAATTCATTCTTAATGATCAAATTTCATTTGACGCGGATTATATTTGGGAAATTATTGCAAAAGAAAAAGTGATGAATCTAACTATCACAGGCGATGCAATGGGAAGACCGCTTTGTGACGCACTCCCCTCCGCATTAGAAAAAGGTTTAGACCTATCATCATTACTTGTTCTGGCAAGCACTGCATCAGTTTTCAGTGCATCCATCAAAGATACCATCCTGGAATATCTACCAAATCTTTTTCTCATAGATGCAGTGGGATCATCTGAAACTGGAGCAACAGGTGTAAACATTCATACGAAAGATGGAAAATTAAAAGATTCTGGCGGGGGTCCAAAATTTACAAAACCTAACTTTAGTGAAATTGTAAATCTTGAAACGTTAGAAATAATTCAACCTAATGACACGGCAACTATTGGTTATTTGGCAAGAAAGGGGCATGTACCAGTTGCATACTATAAGGACGAGGAAAAATCTAAAAAAACCTTTATTGAGATAAATGGGGAAAGATATTCAATACCCGGGGATATGGCCAAATATGAGGAAGATGGTCAGATGACTCTTCTTGGCAGAGGAAGTGTTTCAATTAATTCAGGTGGAGAAAAAATATTCCCAGAAGAAGTTGAGATGGCTCTGAAAGCTCATCCAAACATATTTGATTGCCTGGTAGTTGGTGTTAAAGATGAAAGATGGGGACAAAAAGTTGTTGCTGTAATCCAAAGGAGAGAAAATTCTGAGCTCTCGCTCAATGAAATAAAAGATAGTGCCTCAAAATATATAGCCAGTTACAAAATGCCAAAAGAAATAGTTTTTTCTGAATTGATAGAAAGAGCTCCCTCAGGTAAACCTAATTATCAATGGGCGCAAAAATTTGCTAATTCACAATTAAACATAAAATAATCATGAGAATTGAAACTTATATTCCCGGTTTATCTAAAAATACCATAGAAATAGTTAAGCATGCTGAATCTCTTGGATATGATGCGCTTGTTTCTGGAGAGCTAAATAATGAGCCTTTCCTACCTGTTCTGCTTGGATTGGAACATTCCAAAAAAATGATTGTAAGAACTGGATTAGCTATAGCTTTTCCAAGAAGTCCTATGACAGTTGCTAACATGGGTTGGGACTTACAGTCATTTAGCGATGGTCGTTTTCAACTTGGCTTAGGAACTCAAGTTAAAGGGCATAATGAAAGAAGGTTTAGTGTACCTTGGTCTCCACCAGCACCAAGAATGCGAGAATATATTCTTGCCGTCAAAGCCATTTGGAACACATGGAAAACTGGAGAAAAATTGGACTTTCAAGGCGAGCACTATACCCATACTCTTATGACTCCAATGTTCACTCCGCCACCTATGGATTGCGATGTACCTCCAATTTATGTTTCGGGTCTTGGACCTGGAATGGCAAGAATCGCTGGAGAAGTAGCTGACGGATTATTACTCCACCCTATGTGCTCACCAAAATATATTAATGAAATTATTTTGCCAGCCGTGATTGAAGGTGCAAAAAAATCTAACAGAGATCCCAAAGAATGTGAATTACTTTGGGGTGGATTCATTGCAACCGGAGAAACAGAAGAAGATCTTAAAACAGCTAAGAGAAATGTCGCCGCAAGGATAAGTTTTTATGCTTCAACTAGAACCTATAGACCAGCTCTTGATTTTCATGGCTGGGGAGATATTAATGAAGCTTTGCATAAATTATCTGTGAAAGGCAAATGGGAAGAAATGTTTGCTCTAGTCACAGATGAGATGGTTGAAACTCTTGGGTTCTGTGGCACTGGTGAAGAAGTGGCTAACTGCTTAAAAGATAATCTTGGACCTATTTGCAGTGCCGCAATGTGGAATGAAGTCGAGCATTTAGGCGCTGATCATTCAAAGGATGAGCATGTTAGTCATTTAATTCAAATTGCAAAAGGATAAATGATTCCAATAAAACCTCATGCCTATGCTGAGCTTGCTCAAGATTTCTATAATCTCCAAAATTGGCAGGGCTTTGATAGTCCCCTGCTTGTCGTTGAAAATGCCGAATTGAAAAAAGAGTTAGGCCTTGAAAATATTGAGAAGCAAAAACTATTAGATATTTTTAATGGCTCGTTATCAATTGAAAATCTAAGGCCTTTATCGATGGTATATTCTGGCCATCAGTTTGGGCAATATGTAGAACAATTAGGTGATGGTAGAGGATTATTGCTTGGGCAGATAGATTCATCAGAAGGCTCAGTTGATATTCACCTTAAGGGCGCTGGCAAAACTCCCTACTCTAGATTTGGAGATGGTCGAGCTGTTTTAAGATCTGTAATTAGAGAATATTTATGTGGAGAAGCAATGCATGCTTTATCAATTCCAACATCAAGAGCTTTAATGATTATTGGCAGTGACGAAATGGTCATTAGAGAAAAAAGCGAAACGGCAGCAATGCTTGCAAGAACAGCCAAAACACATATCAGATTTGGTAATTTTGAGTACTATCATTACAACAAAAAACCAGAGCATGTGAAAGTTTTAGCTGACTTTTGTATTGATAACTATTCAACTTACTTTTCAAGAACTAAAAATATATACGAAGAATTTTTTAGATCGGTTGTTAAACAAACAGCTATCATGATAGCTCAATGGCAAGCCTGTGGCTTCAATCATGGAGTTATGAATACCGATAACATGAGTATTTTGGGAGAGACCTTTGATTACGGTCCTTATGGTTTCATGGAAGATTATTTGCCAACCTACGTATGCAATCATTCTGATCATCAAGGTAGATATGCATTTAAGAATCAACCCTACATTGGGCTATGGAATTGCTCTGCACTCGGGCATGCCCTCTCCTCACTTATATCGGAAGAAGCTCAAGGTGAGATACTCCAAACATATGAAGAAATCTTTCAAAGCACTTTGGCAAAACTCTTTAGAGAAAAACTAGGCCTAAAACAAGACCAATCTGAGGATGCTGCTTTAATTCAAGGTCTATTGGATATTATGGAATCTGAGAAACTCGATTACACCAATACTTTTAGAAATCTCACACAAGCTCTCACCAACAAAATAACTCCAGAACTGGATTCAGCAGTTGCAAAGAGCTGGATTGTCTCTTTTCAAGAAAGACAGACCAAAGAAGGTTTATCTCTAGATAAAAAAGTAATCTCTATGAATCAAGTTAATCCAAAATTCATCCTAAGAAATTATATGGCTCAAGAGACTATTGAAGCTGCGGAAAACAATGATTTTTCTGCGCTAGAAACTTTAATAATTATTTTATCTAAGCCATTTGAAGAGCATGAGGAATTCCAAAATTTTGCTAATAAATCTCCAGCCTGGGCTAAAGATTTAGAGATTTCTTGTTCTTCTTAAGTGTGTAACAATATTTCTATGAAAAAATTAAATTTATTAAAATTAGTTAGTATGCTTTCAATCCTAGTGCTTATATCAAGTTGTAATATTCCTTTGGTGCCTTTTATCTAAGTTAGTTTTATCTTTCTGCTTTAAAGATTTTGAATGGCATTAAAAAAATCTATGTTTATGGATTCATCCAAAGCAACTAAATTTTTATAAGAATATTTATTGAAATCATGCCTCGGAAGATGATTGATTCTTAAACTGTTAAACTTATCAGCAATCTTATTTGGTGAAATGTTTTTAAAATTATCAGAGAGACCTTGCAAGTCTAATTCACTTTTAAATATAGAAACAGGAAACCCATGTCCATGCATATCACGAATAATATTTTTTAAGCCGTGAGGCCAATCAATTAAATGATCTTCAGAAAGGCTGGTTTCTTGAAGACAATTAAAAGCTCTAGCGCATTCTTTAGCAATCATAGTGGAACCGTTTAGCTTGCCTTCTAAACTGTAGCCAGCAATATGAGGTGTTGAAATAAAAGCTTTTTTAACAGTCGCTATGTATGGAATTGGTTCATCCAACCAAACATCTGCAACATAAATTATGTCATTAGATTCTGTAACTAACTTCTCGCAAACAACCCCTCCTCTGGATGTATTGATCAAGATTTTATCTTTTAGAAAACTCCTGTGTGATTCATTGAGTAGGTCGCTTGTAGGATAAGCACCTTCTATAGAATATGGAACATGAATTGTTATAAGGTCACATGCCAAAACTTTTTCCATGGTAACCAAGTGGGTATCATTTAAAAAAGGATCGCAAGCGTATACCTCAATGTTAAGAGCCGAAAGCAATTGATACAACCTTTTGCCTATATTTCCATATCCAATGATTCCAACGCTTTGTCGAACATTAAAAAAACCCTCTTGAATTAGTTCTCCCAAAGCTGCCATCACATAATGGATAACACTAAATGCATTGCAGCCAGGAGCATGTGACCATGCAATATTTTGGGTATCTAAATATTCAATATCTAGGTGATTTATTCCTGCAGTTGCTGAGCCAATAAACTTGATTGATGAATGATCGCACAACTCTTTGTCTACCTGAATGGTTGATCGAACTAATAGTGCATCAACATCTCTTAAGCGATTTGAACTGAGCTCATCGGATGCAAAATATTCAAGTGAATACTCATCAGCAAAAAACTCAGTTAGATTTTGCTCGATATTTGGAATTTGTGAATCTGAAAAGATCTTAATCAATGGGTCTTATCTCTCCAGAGAATACTTTTAATCCATCCCCATAGACTATTATTTCCAAGTGAGTATTGATCAAGCAAATCAAAATCATGAGCTAATTTTATGGGATCCTTAAAAAAATCTTTTCTAGTAATGAATTCACCGTCATCTAAATTTCGAATAAATATTGCAGGATTACCTGCATAAATTGTATTTTTAGGAATATCCTTTGTGACGACTGACCTCGCTCCAATAATGCTATTTGCTCCAATTTTTACACCTTTACAAATCATTGCGTCCTCACCAATCCAAACATTTTCTTCCAGCACTACTGGTCTAGGATCTCCAACCACCTTTGTTCTGTCATAAATACCATGCCAATCAGCATCCGTAATACATGCACCGTGACCGAACATGCATGAATCTCCAATAGAAACACTCTCAGCGGCCATAATCCTGACCCCTGGGGAAATTAGAACATAATTTCCAATATCTACCTTCCCATTCCAGTCACCAGTATCCCAACTAGTGATTTGAATATAATCATCTGGTGCAGATATGAATGTTGGAAAATTTCCAACAGAAATATTAGAACCAAATAATTTTATATACCATGGTTTAAAAAATACGGGTCCTTTCCCTAAAGATTTAAATTGGGGACGAATAAATCTGTTGACATATCTAATGGTCAACTTTGAAGATATTTTTTTAAGCCAATATGGGCGACTATCTTTTCTAATTTTCTCTCTCCAATTTTATTTCAGTCCTTGTATGATAAAGTACCGAGAAATTTCTGGGCTTATTTTTTTGAAAAACTTAATAAAAGAATTAAAGCAATTACTCAAAATTGGAATTCCAATTTATGGATCTCAAATCTCATATATGGGTATGGGAGTAACAGATACTATTGTTGCAGGTCGGGCAAGTGCTCTTGATTTATCTGGGTTAGCCATTGGAAATGCTCTTTCCATGCCCTTTTATTTTCTTCTGGGAGGTTGTTTGTTCGCAGTCACTCCAATAGTTGCACAATTATTTGGGGCAAAGAAATATGAGAAAATTGGTCAAAAGGTAAGAGAGATTCTTTGGGTTGCATTAGTCCTGGGTTTTATTGGTTTCATTCTTTATAGAAATTTAAGTATTTTTATTCCTTTATTTGATATTGAAGATAATATTGCGCAGATTTCAGACGGATACTTAAAAGCCATGTCATTTGGTTTTGTTGCCAACATGCTTTTTACCTGTCTGCGTTGCTACAGCGAGGGCATGGGCCTGACTCTTCCAGTTTTTTGGGTTGCTTTTATTGGCATGTTGCTAAATATTCCGCTTGATATCATTTTTGTATATGGGTATTTTGGAATACCTCCTATGGGAGGAGTTGGGTGTGGAATTGCAACATCAATTAATATTGTTATTGGTTTATTTGTTTTGATATTAGTACTTCTAAAAAAGAAGGAATACGGACCCATTAAATTATTCTCAAAATTTTCTGGCCCCAACTCTAAAACCACTAAAGAAGCTTTAAAACTTGGGGTGCCAATTGGGTTTGGAGTATTCGTAGAATTAAGCATGTTTTCAGGTGCGGCATTAATACTGGGATCGCTTGGCGCAATAGTAATAAGCGCGCATACTGTAGCAATAAATATTGCTAGTGTTTTCTTTATTTTGCCTTTATCTTTTGGTCTGGCCGCAGCAACGAGAATAGGCCACCTTGTAGGGGAAAAAAATCTTCTAAAGGCAAAGTATGCTTCTCATGTTGCTGTTTTAATATGTTTAGTTGGAGCAGTAGCAAATACAATAATAATTCTTGCCTTTAAGGAGGCTCTTGTTTCTCTTTATACTGCCGATGTTGCAGTTATCGCTATCGCGATGAATCTTCTCATCTTTGCTGCAATCTTTCAGATTCCTGATGGGATGCAAATGGGGGCCTTGGGGAGTCTTAGAGGTTACAAAGACACATTTGCTCCAATGCTGATGCTAATTTTGACTTACTGGTTTATTGCCCTACCGGGTGGATACTATCTTACTTACCATGGGATTTCGAGCAATTCTCTTGGTCCAGCCGGAATTTGGATTGGAATGATTGCTGGGCTAACAGCATTTGCATGTCTAATAATTCCAAGACTGAATTATATTGCAAATAAATTTATAGCTAGAGCTAACCCAGAACTTCCTTAGTCTTTGTACCAATTTGAAGAAGATTCTCCGCTATATGGACACCACACTCTTCAAGTTTCTTAATTTTGTCTTCAGCTGTTCCCTTTCCACTAGCAATGATTGCGCCTGCATGCCCCATCCTCTTACCAGCTGGTGCTGTTTGACCAGCAATATATGAAATTACAGGCTTAGTAACATTTTCTTTAATATAATCTGCGGCTTCTTCCTCAGCCGTTCCTCCGATTTCTCCCACCATAACTATAGCTTTAGTTTGGTCGTCCTTTTCCATCATTTTTAAAACATCTATGAAGGAAGTTCCAGGAATTGGATCTCCTCCAATACCAACACATGTGCTTTGACCTAGACCAAGATCACTAGTTTGCTTGACTGCTTCGTAGGTTAAAGTACCAGATCTTGAAATAATACCGACAGAGCCTTTCTTATGAATACTGCCTGGCATTATTCCCAATTTTGCTTCGCCTGGAGTTATTATTCCTGGACAGTTAGGACCAATTAATCTGATGCCTAGCTCATCAACCCTCTTTTTTACAATCAGCATATCTAAAGTCGGCACTCCTTCAGTGATGCATATTATTAGTTTAATTCCAGCATCAGCAGCCTCTAGAATGGAATCTTTGCAAAATTGTGCTGGAACAAAAATAATTGAAGCATTGGGTTGAACTGCTTCCATGGCTTCATGGACTGAGTTAAAAACAGGAACACCCAGATGAGTTTGCCCTCCCTTGCTAGGAGTTACTCCCCCAACAATATTTGTTCCGTATTCAATAGATTGCTCAGAATGCAAAGTAGCTTGGGAGCCAGTGAAACCCTGAACCAAAAGGCGTGTATTATTATCTACCAATATGCTCATTTGCTTAAATCCACAGCTTTTTTAGCTGCATCTTCTAGATTGTTTAAACTCACAATTTCTGCAGTTGATTCAGCAAGAATGTTACTTCCAATGTCTGCATTGTTTCCCTCCAATCTAACGACTACTGGAATAGAAACACCCACCTCTTCAATTGCAGCCAAGATTCCCTCTGCAATAAGATCGCATCTAACAATACCGCCAAAAATATTTACTAGAACAACCTTCACCTCTGGATCTGCTAATATCAATTTAAAGGCTTTCGAAACTCTTTCTTGGGTTGCGGTTCCACCAACATCAAGAAAATTAGCTGGGGACCCGCCAAAATATTTTATGGTATCCATTGTTCCCATTGCTAAACCAGCGCCATTAACCATACAACCAATATTTCCATCTAGAGAAACATAACTTAAATCATTCAATGCTGCTTCTGATTCACGAGGATCTTCTTGCGACGGGTCATGCATAGCCTGAATTTCTGGTTGTCTGTAAACTGCATTTGAGTCAATATTAATTTTTGCGTCTAAACAATGGAGTTTTCCACCCTGAGTAATCACCAATGGATTGATCTCAAGCAAACTCAGATCATGAGAAATAAATAAATCTGTTAATTGCGGTAGCATTTTTGAAAATTCTTTAGATTGCTCACTATCTAAACCTAAAACTTTTGATATTTTCCTCGATTGAAATCCCATTGGTCCTGTTAAGGGATCAATAGGTTCATAGATAATTTTTTCTGGTGAATTTTTAGCTACCTCTTCAATATTCACTCCGCCCTCACTAGAGCCAATAAAAACTATTCTTTGTGTTCCTCTATCTACTACAGCACTGAGATAAAGCTCATTTGCAATATCTGTACACTCTTCAATTAAAATAGAATTTACTAGCTGGCCATTAGAATCTGTTTGATAAGTAATAAGTCTTTTACCAAGCCATTGATTTGCAAAATCTACTGCTTCTTCAGGTGAACTCACAAGCTTGACACCTCCTGCTTTACCCCTTCCGCCAGCATGCACCTGAGCCTTAACAACCCATTTATTTCCACCTAAATCACTACATGCATTTGAAGCGTCATCTGCTGATGAAATAACTTTATTCTTTGAAACAGGCAGGCCAAACTTTGCAAAAAGTTCTTTGCCTTGATATTCATGTAGATTCATTTTTTCTTATTTCCTATATGAATTGCCTGTCCATTAACTGCCATCGCTGCTTCATGCAGAGCCTCTGAGACTGTTGGATGACTAAAAATAGTTAATCCAAGATCTTCAGCGCTTGCTCCAAATTCCATGGCAATAACTCCTTGCTGCACAATATCAGCGGCCGATGGTCCAAATGCATGAACACCAAGAATTGTATCTGTTTTCTTATCAGCTATAACTTTAATAAACCCTGAACCTTCTCCTGAGGTCAGAGCCCTTCCGCTTGCAGCAAATGGAAAAGATCCTGTTTTAAATTCTATACCAGCTTCTGTGAGATCTTCTTCAGTTTTACCAACCCAAGCAACTTCAGGATGAGTATAGATAACAGATGGGACTAAATCATATGCCATTTCAGCATGTTTACCAGCAATTCTTTCAACGACCATGATGCCTTCCTCAGAAGCCTTATGAGCGAGCATTGGCCCTCTAACAACATCTCCAACTGCCCAAATATTTTGAACATTAGTTTCACAAAAATCATTAACCGGAATAAATCCATTGTCATCAACAGATAAACCACAGTTTTTATCAAGCAGATTATCTGTGTTTGGTTTCCTTCCAACAGCTACAATCAATTTATCAACTTTAATTTCACAATGATTTCCATTATTTTCATATGTCACAATGACGGTTTTATTTTCTGATAATGCAGAAGTGACTTTACATTCAAGTTTGATATTTAACCCTTGCTTGTTAAATTCTTTTAAAACATCGTTTGCAATTCTTTTGTCGGCCATGGGTAAAAATTCATCCATAGCTTCAAGCACAGTGACTTCTGAACCTAGCCGAGACCATACACTACCTAATTCAAGCCCAATAACTCCCGAACCAATTATTCCCAATTTCTTTGGGACTGATTCGAATGCAAGAGCTCCGGTACTATCAACAATATTTTTATTATTTATTTCGGCAACTGATATATTGATTGGAGATGACCCTGAAGCTATAACAATATTTTTTGTTTCGTGAACTTCTGAGCTATCTGCAGATGTTACTTCAACATGATTTTGATCAATTATTTTTGCATGACCATGAATCTGAGTAACTTTATTTGCTTTAAAAAGACCCGAAATACCCATAGTTAATTGAGAAACAATTTTATCTTTACGTTCCATCATTTTAGAAATGTTTAACTTTGGTTTATTTACTTCAATTCCATGATCGGAAAAATGATTTATTGCGTCTGAATATCTATGGGATGAATCCAATAAGGATTTTGAAGGAATGCATCCTACGTTTAAACATGTGCCACCTAGCTGAGAAGCTCCGTTAGCATTACTGGATTCTTCAATACAAGCAGTTTTTAATCCGAGTTGAGATGCTCTGATTGCAGCAACATAGCCTGCTGGTCCACTTCCAATGACAATGACATCATACATTTTTATGCCTCATAAATTTAAAAGTAGTTTTTCAGGAGATTCAAGTTGGTCTTTTATAGCGATTAGAAATGATACTGCTTCCTTTCCATCCAGCAACCTATGATCATAGCTCAAGGCTAAATACATCATAGGTCGGATAACTATCTCTCCATCGATGGCAACAGGACGATCTTGAATACTATGCATTCCCAAAATAGCAGTTTGTGGGGCGTTTAAAATAGGAGTAGACAACAATGATCCAAAAACACCTCCATTAGAAATTGTGAATGTGCCGCCTTGCATTTCGGCTATTGAAAGCTTTCCATTCCTCGCTTTATCAGAAAAATCAAGAATTGACTTTTCAACATCTGGTAGCCTTAAATGATTTGCATCTCTAATAACTGGGACGACCAAACCTCTATCGGTTGAAACAGCCACACCCACATCCTGATAGCCATGATAAACAATATCTTGCCCATCGATTGAAGCATTCACAACTGGAAACTTTTTTAAAGCCTGAACTGATGCCAAGACAAAGAACCCCATGAACCCAAGCTTGACTCCATGCTCCGCATAAAAATCTTCACCAAATTTTGCTCTTAAATCTTTAATTGGTTTTAAATCTACTTCATTAAATGTTGTAAGCATGGCTGTTTCTTGCTTCACGGTTAAAAGCCTACTAGCAATAGTTGAGCGTAACCGTGACATTGGCACTCTTTCTTCAAGCCTATCCATTGAAGTTAATGAAGGAGTTAAAGCTGCAGCCGAACTGTGAATATCACTTTCGGGCTTTATTTCTTGCTTTTTAGAATGAGACTCCTCAAGGTGATTCACCACATCTGCTTTGGTAATCCTCCCATCTTTTCCTGATCCATCTATGCTAGTAACATCAAGGTCATGCTCTTTCAGTAATTTTTTAACTGCGGGTCCATTTTCTTTAGATTTAGATTCATTCAAATTGGTATTATCAGAGTTTTTTTGCTCAATTGTTTTAGAGACATTTTCTGGATCTGATGTTTCTTGGCTATCAACCTGCTGTCCCTTTTCAAATTCTGCTATTAACTCAGCACTCAAAACAACCTCACCGGCTGGTTTCAAGACTTTGGAAATGACACCATCAAACGGGGCGACAACTTCTAATACAACTTTATCGGTTTCAATTTCTGCTATAACTTCATCTTGCTTCACAGATTCACCCTCTTGCTTAACCCAGTTTGCAATGGTTCCGTCTGCTACAGACTCTGGAAATGTTGGGGACTTTATTTCTATTGACATAATTATTTCTCTAGGATTTTAAGGCTTCATTAACTAAAGCTTCTTGTTGTTGAATGTGTAATTTGTTTAAACCAACAGATGGAGCTGCTGATGCCTTTCTGCTAATTAATTCTATTTGATTGGAGTTTATTCTCTCTAAAACTATTTGCAATCTATGACGGTGACTAAACCAAGCTCCTTGATTACTAGGTTCTTCCTGACACCAAATAAATTTTGTTGCATTCTTGTATGGCTTGATAATTTTTTCAAGGGTGTCATAGGGAAACGGATAAAGTTGTTCGATTCTTATTAAGGCAATATTTTTAATTCCAAGTTCTTCTCTTTTAGCAAAAAGATCATAGTAAATCTTCCCAGAACACAAAATAATTTTCTCTACCTCATCAGAATTTTTAATTGGATCATCTATAACGTACTGAAAAGATCCATTGGTTATGCTTTTAAGAGAGGAGACAGCCTGAGGATTCCTAAGTAAACTTTTTGGAGAAATAACAATTAAAGGCCTTCTCATATTTCTTATTGCTTGTAACCTAAGAAGGTGATAGATCTGAGATGGAGTGCTCGGAACACAAACTTGAATGTTTTCATCTGCACATAATTGCAAATATCTTTCTAATCTTGCGCTACTATGTTCAGGACCTTGTCCCTCATAGCCATGAGGAAGCAACATGACAAGCCCAGAAAGCCTTTCCCATTTATGTTCAGCAGAAACAATAAATTGATCTATAACAACTTGAGCCCCATTCGCAAAATCACCAAACTGAGCCTCCCAAATAACCAATCCAGACGGTTTAGTAGCTGAATAACCATATTCAAAACCTAGAACAGCCTCCTCTGATAGAAGGGAATCGTAGATATCAATTGTTGTGTCTGCGTTTTCTGCAATTTTTACTAATGGCATATGGCCTAGTCCATCCTCTTGATTGACGATCACAGCATGTCGGTGGGAAAATGTTCCTCTTCTAATGTCTTGACCAGAGAACCTTATTGGATATCCTTGATCTAGAAGTGTTGCATATGCCATATTTTCGGCAAAACCCCAATTGACAGGAATTTTTCCATCAGCCATTTCCCGCCTATCAGAAAAAATTTTTTCGACTTGTTTCTGTAAAACAAAATTCTCAGGAGGAGTAAAAGCTTCGTGTGCGAGATTTTTAAATCTATCTAGATCAAAAGAAGATTTAATTTTAGCGTCCCCTCTCTGATCCATGTATGGCGTCCAATCAAACCACATCGCTTCATTTGGCTTTGTGGCAAGATTGTGGACAACAGAATCTCCTTTTTCAATTGCAAGCCTATAACTTTTTTCTGACTCATCACACTCAGATTTTGAAACAACACCTCTTGAAATAAGTTTATCTTGATAGGAGGATTTCACAGATGCTTGTTTAGAAATTTTTTGATACATGATTGGTTGAGTTGATGAAGGCTCATCAGCTTCATTGTGCCCTCTTCTTCTATAGCAAAACATATCCAAAATAATATCTTTTTTAAAATTATGCCTATATTCACATGCTAATTTTGCTGCAAAAACTACCATTTCTGGATCATCTCCATTTACATGAAGAATTGGAGCTTCTATCATCTTTGCCACATCGGTTGCATATTGCGTTGATCGGGAGTCTTCTTCATTGGAGGTAGTAAAACCTATTTGATTATTAACAATCACGTGGATAGTACCTCCGACTCCATATCCTCTAGTTTGTGACATTTGCAATGTTTCCATTACAACTCCTTGCCCAGAAAATGAAGCATCACCATGGATAAGAATTGGTACTACTAGCTCTTTATTTTTGTCTTTTAATCTATCTTGTCTACCCCTTACCGAGCCAAGAACAACAGGGTCTACAATCTCAAGGTGAGATGGATTGTTAGACAATGAAACATGCACCTCCCCATTTGGAGTTAAAATATTTGTTGAGGAACCAAGATGATATTTTACATCTCCAGTACTTGCGCCTTCTAATTCATAATCTTCTTCGAACTCAGTGAATAATTCTTTTGGAGATTTTCCCAAGACATTTACTAATAAATTAAGCCTTCCTCTATGTGCCATCCCAAAACAAATCTGTTCAGCGCCAAAAATTCCACAATTTTGAATTAAACTATCGACTAATGGTATAAGAGACTCAGCTCCATCAATTCCAAATCTTTTCATGCCTGGATATCTAGATGTCAAATATTTTGCTAGGCCTTCAGCTGAGCTTAAACGTTGTAAGATATACTTTTGTTCATCGGAATTAAAACTTAAGTTTCCTAAATTTGGTTCCAATCTCTTTTGAAACCATTCTCTTTCAGACAATGATGAAATATGGTTAAACTCAATTCCTAAGGTTCCACAATATATTTTTTTTAATGCTTCTATGATTTCAGATAAAGATGCTGATTTTTTTTCTATTTTTAATGTATCTGTATCAAAAACCTCTGAGAGATCTGATTCACTTATATCGTGAAAACTGAGCTCTAAATCATCGCAGTGGCGAGTTGGTTTTAAGCGCAGTGGATCTAACTTAGCTTTATAATGGCCTTTAGATCTATAAGCTTCAATTAATTGAATGACTTTGGCTTGCTTGGAGTGATAAATATTATCCGAAGATTTGGTATTAATAGAAGGATTTACCTCTTCTTGTTTAAACCTATCAATAATTTCCTTGTGCGAAACCTCCTCCTCTTCATCACTGACACTGGGCAATGAGTCAAAGTAAATTCTCCAATCATCAGGAATTTCTGTAGGATCCTTTAAATATAAATCATATAAAGATTCAAGGTATGAACTTTGAGCACCAGCAGTATGCGAGGTTGACCAAAATGTTTCCATATTATTCATTTTATAAGTCAGCTGACTGCATCAGATGCAATAATGTTTTCTTTATTCTTCCCTGAAAGCAACATTGATTTAATTTCGCCTATAGCTTCATTAGGATTTAGTCCTTTAGGACAAACGCTGACGCAGTTCATAATTCCATGACATCTATAAACACTAAATGGGTCAGATAAATTTTGAAGCCTTTCTGCTGTTTTAGTATCTCTTGAATCTGCAATAAATCGATAGGCTTGAAGTAGTGCTGCAGGTCCAACAAATTTATCTGGATTCCACCAAAAGGATGGGCAGCTAGTTGAACAGCAAGCACACAAGATACATTCATAAAGACCATCTAATTTATCTCTATCCTCTGGGGACTGAAGTCTTTCTCCAATATCAACAGGCGTATCATTCTGAAGAAATGGTTTAATTTTTTCATACTGAGCATAAAAGTCAGCCATATCAACAACTAGATCTCTTATAACTGGAAGACCCGGCAAAGGACGAAGATCTAACTTATTTTTTTTAATTACTGTGGATAAAGGAGTTATGCATGCTAAACCATTTTTTCCATTTATGTTCATTCCATCTGAACCACAAACTCCCTCTCTGCAAGATCTCCTGTAAGAAATGGTAGGATCTTTTTCCTTTATTTGGTTGAGGAGCTCTAAAACCATAATGTCTCTTTTGGGTTTTTCAAACTCAAAGGTCTGCATATAGGGGAAACTATCTTTTTCTGGGTTATATCTATATATATTGACACTAATCATTATTAATTATTAATAAGTTCTTACTTTTGGAGGAAAAGCATCAACTTGAGATGGCTCAAAATTAACATGTCTTTTACCTAAAACTTTTGTGGTTGGATCATATAATGAATGACACAACCAGTTCTCATCATCCCTGTCTGGATAATCTTCTCTTGCATGAGCTCCTCTACTTTCAGTTCTTTGAAGGGATGAAATGGCGGTAGCTTCAGCAACCTCAAATAAGTTTTGTAGCTCTATGGCTTCTACTCTATTGGTATTAAAAGCTGCGCTTTTATCTTTTAAGTGAAGATTCTCTATTTTTTCCCTAATTTCTGTTAATGCAGTGACGCCTTTATCCATGTAATCTCCTCGCCTAAAGACACCAAAATAGTTCTGCATAACTTCCTGTAATTCTTTCTTTACTGCCGAAACCTCATATCCTCTGGAGGATTCATTAAGTTTATTTAAATTATGAAGTGCTAAATCAATGTCATCATTATCACAATTTGCAACACCTCCGCCTGATTTTAAAGCTTCATTAATATGCAGTCCTGCCGCTCTACCAAATACCACCAAATCTAATAATGAATTTCCTCCGAGTCTATTTGCGCCATGGACTGAAACACAAGCAGCCTCGCCAACTGAAAATAAACCTGGTATGTAGTCATCATCTGAACTACTAAGTTTGAATGCTTGGCCATGAATATTTGTTGGGGTACCTCCCATCATGTAGTGACATGTTGGGACTACTGGAATTGGTTCATACACTGGGTCCACTGCAGCAAAAGTTCTAGAAAGTTCACAAATTCCTGGAAGTTTTGCATTTAAGACATCTGCGCCTAAGTGATCAAGCTTTAAAAATACATGATCCTTATCTTCACCACATCCTCTTCCCTCGAGAATTTCTAAAACCATTGAACGAGCGACTACATCCCTACCCGCAAGATCCTTTGCATTGGGAGCATACCTTTCCATAAATCTTTCACCATCCTTATTTATGAGATAGCCACCCTCTCCTCTGCATCCCTCAGTAACAAGGGAGCCTGCTCCATATATTCCTGTGGGATGAAACTGCCACATCTCCATATCTTGTGCAGGAATTCCAGCTCTCAAAGACATTCCAAGACCATCTCCAGTATTGATTAGAGCATTGGTAGTTGAAGCGTAGATCCTGCCTGCACCACCAGTTGCCAAAACTGTTGCCTGAGCTTTAAGGTATGCTACTTCACCCGATTCAATTGCAAATGCTACCACTCCTGTAACTTCTTTGAATTTATTTAGAACAAGATCTACCGCAAACCATTCATTCAAGAAATTAGAGCCCTCTTTTACATTATTTTGATAAAGTGTATGAAGCAGTGCATGTCCTGTTCTGTCAGCAGCTGCACATGTTCTTGCAGCCTGGCCTCCTTTTCCAAAATCTTTAGATTGGCCTCCAAATGGTCTTTGGTAAATTCTTCCATTTTCTGTTCTTGAAAAAGGCAATCCCATGTGCTCAAGTTCAAAGACTGCTTTTGGACCCTCGGAACACATGTACTCAATTGCATCTTGATCACCTATATAATCAGAGCCTTTTACGGTGTCATACATATGCCAACGCCAGTCATCTTGTGGATCTGCACTTGCAATTGCGCAAGTTATCCCTCCCTGAGCAGAAACAGTATGAGAGCGAGTTGGGAATACTTTTGAAACTACTGCAGTCCTTAATCCAGACTTAGCAAGTTCTAATGAAGTCCTCATACCAGAACCACCACCACCGATAACAAGGACATCAAATTCAAGTGTTTTAATATTAGATGAATTTAGGATGCTCAATATTTAACTCCAGATTGTAAGTAAAATAATTGTAGTAATTGAGAGACCAAGAAGAGAGAAAAAAAATGTATATGTTCCTCTAATAACGTCTGCATATTTTGCAAAACTCATGCTTAGAAAACCAAGAGTTCTGGAAGTAAAATAGTCAGTTCCAATAGTCCATAAGCCAATAAAAGCGTGAATGATGGATACAAAGGCTGCAATAGAAGTTAAAACAAGAAAATCTATTTGATTTGTAAAAACAGTCCAGGTTTTATATTCGAGAGGATTATTTGTAATAAGGAATGCTGAGATCCAGAAAGTATATGCTAATAAATATACTGCAGAAAAACGCTGAACATAAAATAAAGTAGAACCAATCATACGTATAGTCTCGAAAAAGCAAACAAAGCCAGCAAAAGCCACAAACAAAAAACTAAATAAGATGAAGCTTTAGAAGCACTAAGAGATTCACCGATATGAAGATCCTGAAGCAAATGTCGAACACCAGTTAAGATATGGTATGCGTAAACTAGAAAACTAAAAGTAACAAATGTTGATAAAAAAAATGAGTTGCTTAAATTATTCTTTAGGATCATAAAATCATTATAACTTTTAGTTGAAAAATATAGAAGATATAAAGAAAGAGGGAGGGTAATAAAAAAAATATATACGCCAGCTAATCTATGGGTAATTGATGATATAGCAGATACAGGCAACTTTATCTGAAAAAGATTTATATAGACTGGCCTAATTTTATTGTGGTTAATAGACAAATGTTCCCTTCATACATTTAACTTAAATAGATTGTAGCAATCATTTTGTTAAATGCCCAATTTTTAATATGTAGTAGCATTTGATTTTATATGCATAGAAATGTCAATATCTAACTAAACGCAATATCTAAAGTATTTAAGAGATAAAAAAAATGTAGTTATACTACAAATAATTAAATTACTTATTTTTTTTTGTATATTTAATTAGTCGTTTTTTCTTTTTTATTTGTCTTGGAGACAACTTATTAACCTTGCCCTTAAATGGATTTTCCCCCTTTTTAAAAATAACACTTAACTCAACACTTTTTAAATTAAGCTCTTCTCTAAATGAATTAACTAAGTAGCGTTTGTAATGTGAGGGAATTTTACTTGCAATATTTGAATGTATTATAAATTTTGTTGGGTGAATACCACCAAAATGGACATATCTCATTTTAATTTGCCTTCCTGAAACATTTGGGGTATTTGTAGAGTTAGCAAACTTTGCAAGCAACTTATTTAACTTACCTGTAGAAAATTTAGTTTTTGCTAATTTATTTACTTTGGCAAGAGTATTAAAAAGTCTTCGAAATCCTCGTTTTTGTAGTGCTGAAATTTCAATCAGGATTAAATCATTCAAAGCAGAGTTCTGAAATTTTTTAGTTTCTTTGAGATCAGATAAGTGATCCTCTGAAAGCTCATCAATTTTGTTTAAAGCAACAACGACTGGCTTTCCATACCCTCTTATCAAATTCAAAATTCTAAGATCCTGATCTACTATTCCTTCTGAGGCATCAATTAACATTAAAACAATATCTGATTCATCGACAGCATGCATTGCCCTAACATAGGAAAAATATTCAACTGCATGACTTTGCTTATATTTCTTTCTAATGCCAGCAGTATCAATAAAAATAAAATCTTCATCATCAAATACAAAAGGCACATGGATAGAATCGATAGTTGTCCCAGGCACATCAGAAACAATTAAACGGTCCTGTTTTGTAAATTGATTGATGAAAGTAGATTTGCCTGCATTTGGTCTACCGATTACAGCTATTTTTGTTCCTTGAGGATCTTCGCTATCTCTTTCATCAAGATCAATAAATTTTTTTGAAATATAAGTTTGTAATTCCTTGATACCATGCGAATGTTCTGCGCTGATTTCAAGTATATCTCCACAGCCAAGCTCTAACAGATCTTCTTTTGCATTTGATCTTTTTTTAATATCAATTTTATTTAAAACAACAAAAAAATTTTTATTCATTTTTCGAATTGATTGAAACAAATCGATATCATCCGCTGTTAGGTTTTCTGAAGCATCAATTAATAATAAAACTAAGTTTGAATCCTCAGCAGCTATCAGCGCCTGCTCAGTTATTGCTGTACTAAATTCTGTAATCTCAGATCCAACTCCACCAGTATCAATTACTAAATATTGTTGGTCTTTTATTGAGGCATAACCAAAATTTCTATCTTTAGTGAGCCCCGAAAAATCAGAAACAATTGCATTTCTACTTTTTGTAAGCTTATTGAATAGAGAAGACTTCCCTACATTCGGTCGACCAAGAATTGCTATTGAATTTAACATTTTCAAAAGGCATTTTAGAGCTTGATTGCAACTATATTAGAATCCCGATCAATAACGTATGCAAAATCTCTAAAAGTAACAATATTCATTACAGGGTTTCTAGATACTTTCTTTCTCCCAACGGTAATTCCTGTCATTGGATTAATTACATGAACATATCCATCTAAATCTCCAACCAGTAATAAATTTTTATATGCAGCTCCACTAGATAACTGTCTTCTTAAGTACTCTTTAGAAGCCCATGAAGGAGATAAATTAGCGAGAGAGAACGAAATGATTGATCCATCATCTTGAATCACCATAATCATATTATTAGCAACAATTGGAGAAAAAAATGACGAGGCATTTGCATTCCACACAGGTCTCTTTTGAGCAATATCAAAAGCTGTTAAATTGCCTTGATAATTAGTGGCAAAAATTAGTTGCTTTGCTATTACTGGTGCTGAGTCAGCATCTATTAAATTCTCAAGCTCTGATGATCCCTCTACAAAAGAAATAGGTGCATCCCAAAGAAAGAAACCTGTTTCTAGCTGAAAGGCTCCAAGCCGTCCGTTATCAAAAGTAGAAAAGACAACGTTATCTTCAATAATAGATTCGCCGGTTCCACGGACCGTCAAAGCTGGTAATTGCGATCTAAAAGACCATTCTGTTTCTCCTGATAAAGAATTCAAGGCAACTAATTCACCCACAGAATTTTTTGCAAGAATTAATGAGGCGCTTACAAGTGAATTTGACAAAACTTCGCCACCAATATTTTTTTTCCAGAGAATCTCTTGTGTATTTGAGTCAATTGCAATAACAAAACCATTTGTATCTGATACGATCAATTTACCAAATCCAGAAGCTATACCTGCTGCTAGCTCATGATCAAGTTTGATCTTCCAATTCTCTTTTCCAGATTGTGGACTAAGTGAATAAATATTTCCTTCAGGATCAGCAACCAACATGTTACCTGAATAAAAAGAGGGCTTGAAAGATCCTAAGCTATTCTCTCCTTTAAAAGATTTTTTCCATTTTATGGAAAGTGGATATTCATTTTTAAAAGATTGAAGAGCAACAGGTTCAATCACCTCAACATCTGAATCATCTTGCCAAAAAGCCAATGTTGAGCATGAAGAGACAAGTATTAAAATAATACTTAGGAATATATTATTTTTCATGAGTGCTAGTTATTAATTTGATTTATCTTCATCTTCAAAAGAGACCTGAGTGATTCATTCTGAGAATTCTCAAGAGCCAATGAATACTGGTTTAGGGCCAAGTCATTTTTTTTGAGTCCTGCTAAAGCATCACCTTTGACCTCATAAACAAGCGGATGCTCAGATTCTGAGTTAAATGATTCTAAAACTTCCAGTACATTAGAATAATTCTCTTTACTTAGTTCAATTCTCGCTATGTTAATTTTTGCAATTGAGTTCAAAATATCATTTCCAAAAAAACCTGAAGATACATCTAAAAGTTCTCTAAAATCAATTAGTGCTGCATCAAGGTCACCTTCTTTTGCAAGAGATGAGCCTCTGATCATTCTTGCAAGTTGAGCATATCCTGTACTTGGATATTCTTCTTGAAGCTTATTAAAATTTTCTTTGTCTTCTAATGCGCTCTTTGACTCAGCAGAAAGATTCACAAACCATGCATCATATATTTCAGCTGCTTTTAAATTCTGCGATGTAATATATGACTTATAACCTATTGAAGAAACAAGAATGGATGCAAGAAGAAAGAAGCTAATTAATAAGGTATTTTTATTATCTTTAAAAAAATTAACAAAAGCTGAAAATCTTTCTTCATCTGAACTGTACTCTACCATGATCTCTCCTACAGATTAGTATATTTTTCTATGGCCTCTTTTGAGGTGAGAAGTTCTTGCTCGCCGCCTGCGACAAGGTCTTTCCATATTACTTGATCATTTTTTAGCTCTTCTTCTCCAACAATAATTACGTAACTACAATTATTTTTATTGGCTCTTCTAAGCTGGGATTTTAGACTTCCTTCATTTAAAAATGTATCAAGGATAATACTACTATTAGCACTTCTTAAATCATCGGCTATTTTATATGTTTTTTTATCAATCTGCTCTCCAACAATAATAAATCCCACTTTCAATGATTGTTTAATATCTTCAATACCCAGCAGCTCAATTATTCTTTCAACCCCGATAGCAAAGCCTATGGCATGCATATCTTTTCCACCAAGTTCTTTTGAAAGGTTATCGTATCTTCCTCCTCCAAGAAAGGCATCTTGAGCTCCAAGCTCTTCTGAAACAGCTTCAAATACAATCCCAGTGTAATAATCTAATCCTCTTACCAATGATTGATCAATTTGAATATCACAATGATCACTGTAGGCGTCTATAAGATTTTGCAAAAAGCTCTTAGAATCATCAGAAAGAAAATCTTGAAATTGAGGTCCTTCTTTCAGCAACGCCTGAGTAGATTTTTCTTTTGAGTCTAAAACTCTTAAAGGATTAGATTTTAATCTTGCTTGATCTTTTTCATGCAATTCATTGACATGAGGCTGAAGAAAAGTGACTAGCGCATTACAAAAATCTTCCTTAGCAAGCTGATCACCAAGATGGTTAATTTTAATTTTATAGTCTGAAATACCAATCAATTTGTTAATCTGCAAAACCATACTAATTAGCTCATATTCAGAAATCCCCTCCTCAAAACCAAGATATTCAACTCCCACTTGATGAAATTGTCTAAATCTTCCTTGTTGTGGCCTCTCGTATCTAAACATTGGTCCTTGGTACCAAAGTTTATGTTTTTCCTGTTCTTGTTTTTTTTGAATAATTGCACGGATCACGCTCGCTGAACCCTCTGGTCTTAGGCTAATGCTCTCTTCATTTCTATCTAAAAATGAATAGAGTTCTTTGTTAACAATATCAGAAGAGTTACCAACCGATCTTGAAAAAAGCTCTGTGGACTCTAGCAATGGGGTACGAATTTCATGCGCATTAAAAGAATGAAATATTTTGGAAAGCTTTGATTCGAATACATGCCATCTATCTAGATCTTCAGGAAATAGATCAGGCATGCCTCTTAATGATTGAATCTTCAATTTTTAACCTTTTGCAATTATGTCTAAAGAATTTTTCTTTTCTAGCTGTTCTTTGACTTGCTCCTCTATTGTATCAACAAGTTTCTCATTAGAGATTTTTTTTGACGGAGTTCCATTAACATAAAGTAAATTGCTTGGGCCGCCAGTAAGTCCAACATCAGCTGCCTTAGACTCTCCTGGGCCATTAACATAGCAGCCGATTATGGCAACTTCTAAATCCTCAGATATTCCCTCAAACCTAGTCTCAAGCTCATTTACTACCTCTATGACATTAAAATTTTGTCTAGAGCAGCTCGGGCATGCAACTATTCTAATGCCTCGACTTCTTAAATTCAGACTTTTTAAAATATCCCAACCAATCTTTATTTCATCAACTGGATCAGAGGCAAGTGAAACTCTAATTGTGTCGCCTATACCTTCAGATAAAAGCATGCCCAAACCAATAGATGACTTAACTGAGCCAGCCCTATAGCTTCCTGATTCTGTGATGCCTAAATGCAATGGCTGATCAAGTAATTTTGAAAACTGTCTATAACTATCAACTGTCATTTGAATATTTGAGGCTTTTAAGCTTAATTTAAAATTGGAGAAATCATATCTATCTAAAATATCTACATGTCTCAGCGCAGACTCCACCAAAGCATCTGAAGTAGGCTCTCCATACTTTTTCTGAAGATCTTTCTCCAATGAACCGGCATTAACTCCAATTCTTATTGGAATATTATTATCTTTAGCCGCTTGAATAATTTCTTGAATCTTATTTTCTTTTCCAATATTGCCCGGATTAATCCTAAGGCAGTCAGCAGAATCTGCAACAAGCAGAGCAATCTTATAATCAAAATGAATATCTGCAACCAGTGGAATTGAGACAAAATCTTTTATTGATTTAAATGCATTTGCACAATCTTTATCAGGAACAGAGACTCTAACAATATCAGCACCAGCTGCTTGTAATTCTTCAATTTGACTTACAGTCGCTTGAATATCAGCCGTATTGGTATTTGTCATAGATTGAATTGATATAGGATAATCGCCGCCTACACCAACACTCCCTACAAAAATAGGATTAGTTTTTTTTCTTTCTATCCAAGAATTGTTCATGCTTCTGATTCCGATAAATCAACAGTAACATCAAGCTGAAGTGAATCAAGTTTATCTTGTATAAATGATTTATTAATTTTGTTATGTAATTCATTCATATCATTATCAAAGTTTGATTCAACATTAATATAGGCTAAAGTGGCGACCTCTTCTTGGGTCATAGAGCAAAGTATAAGTTCATTTATAAAAGCTTTACCAATCTTTTCTGTATGTGCTGATTTAAGGCTCATGAAGTATTAATGAGGCTAATTGAATTTTTTTTATTTTTACCTTTAATGCTTTTACTAAGCTTTCCAACAAGTTGTCCGCATGCTCCATCGATTGCATCTCCTCTTGTTATCCTAAGGGTTGCTATTAAACCTTTTTTGATAAGGTAATCTTTAAATTCATATATAACACTTTCTTGAGATCGAAGGTAATTACATCCATCAAAGGGATTAAAGGGTATTAGATTTATTTTGCAGGATAGTCCATCAAGAATCTTGACTAAATCTTTTGCATGCTTCAATGAATCATTAACACCATCTATTAAAATATATTCAATTGTAATTGTTTTACGTTTGCTTTGAGTTTTTAAATAATTCTTACAAGCATCCAGCAGCTCTTCTAATGGATATTTTTTATTAATTGGAACTATTTCATCTCTAAGAATATTATTCGCAGCATGCAAAGATATTGCCAATGAAATATCAGTTTTATCTCCTAACTTATTGATTACTGGGACTATCCCTGATGTGCTAAGGGTAATCCTTCTTTTGGAAAGTCCATATGCATTTTGATGCAACATTAGGTTGATAGAATTCATTACTGATTCAATATTTAGAAGAGGCTCACCCATTCCCATAAAAACAACATTTGAAATAGGCGGGCTAGATTCATCATGAAAATTAGCTAGCCATAACTGACCTATGATTTCAGAATCAGATAAATTCCTTTCAAAACCTTGTGCACCTGTTGCACAAAAAGTGCATTGCAATGCGCATCCTGCTTGAGAAGATATGCATAGCGTCAATCTTTTTTTTTCTGGAATCTTTACCATTTCGATCATTGAGCCCGAATCAAGTTTAATTAAATATTTTTTTGTTCCCTCGGGAGATATAAAACACTCTTCTACTGCAGGAGGTTTAACTTCAGCAATTTCAGAAAGTTGATTTCTTAATGCCAGACTAAAGTCAGTCATTTTTATAAAATCAATTACTCCACGTTGATGAATCCATTTCATCAATTGGAGAGCCCTAAAACTTGGTTGCCCTATTGATTGAAAAAAATCTACCAGTGATTCGTACGAGAATCCTAGTAAATTTATCTTTTCTTTATGCACTCAATTAAAAGATTTCGCTATCATTAAAAAAATATGAGATTTCTCTTCCTGCACTATCAGTTGAATCAGATCCATGAACAGCATTTGCATCAATTGTCTCTGCAAAGTCTGCTCTAATTGTTCCAGAATCTGCTTCACTTGGATTAGTAGCGCCCATTAATTCTCTATTTTTTAAAACAGCATTATCTCCCTCAAGAACCTGAACAAATACTGGAGCAGATGTCATATACTCAACAAGCTTAGGAAAAAAGGGTCTTCCTTCATGCTCTGAATAAAAACCTGCAGCCTGTGCTTCATCCATATGTATCAATTTACCTGCAACCACTTTAAGACCATTTTCTTCAAAGCGATCTATTATTTTTCCAATAATATTTCTAGATGTTGCATCAGGCTTAATTATTGAAAGTGTGCGTTGTATTGTCATAAGGTTACTCCTAAATTTGCGACATTATAGGTGAGTTAATCCAATTCATCCATCCACGCCATTTGGATTGCTTCAAGAATTTTTTCATTTGACTTACTAGGATCTCCCACAAAATTTTTTAAATTAGATATTTTATTATGCAAATCTGGAAAACTTATCCATTGCGGATCAATTTCGGGGAAGTTTTCATAAAGCTCTATGGCAATTTCTTGAATATCAGACCAATCTATTTCCATTAGTGATCCTCTGAAACCTGATTAATAGTATATTTTGGTATCTTGATAATGGTTAACTCATCCTCAGGATATACCTGACAACCTAATCTTGACCTAGCTTCAAGACCCCACGCTTTGTCAAGGAGATCTTCCTCATCATCTGAAGCATCCTCAAGGCTGGTAAAGCCTTCTTCAATAATAATATGACAAGTTGTACATGCACATGACATTTCGCAAGCATGTTCTATACGTATTTTATTTCTAAGGCATGCCTCTAAAATAGTCTCGCCATCTAAGGCATCTATGATAACTCCCTCAGGACAAAGCTCTTCGTGAGGTAAAATTTTTATTTTTTTTTTACTTTAGATTTTTTGCTGAGATCACTTTCACTAGAATCAATTTGGAAACTTTCTCCACAGCCACAGACTGCTGTTGCATTTGGATTATGAAATTGAATACCTTTATTGAAACCATCATCTGTGTAGTCAACTCTACTACCTTTGAGGAATTCAAAACTCTTTGAATCTACTAAAAATGTACAATCATGTTGCTTGATAACAGTATCATCATCATTTTGATATTCTTCATATCCAAAAAAGTATTCATAACCTGAGCAACCAGCTTTTCTGACACCAATCCTTATTGAATTTTTAGTGATTTCTTTTTCAAGCATTCTTGAAAAATGAGAAATTGCTTTATCTGAAAATTGCAGTTGTTCTGGTTTAAATTTTTCCATTCGATATTATTGCTTCTGCTCAAAATCATCAATCGCTTGCTTAATTGAATCTTCAGCCAAGACTGAGCAATGAATTTTTATAGGAGGCAACTCTAGAGCTTCAGCAATTTCAACATTTTTAATTTCGCGTGCTTCCTCTAACGTTTTGCCCACAAGCATATCTACTAATTCGCTAGAAGATGCAATTGCTGATCCGCATCCATATGTCTTAAATTTGACATCCTTGATTACATGAGTATTTCCTTTTGATTCACACTTGATTTGTAATTTCATTACATCTCCACATGCAGGAGCACCTACCATTCCTGTGCCGATATTCGCTTCTTTAGGATCAAATCTACCCACATTAAACTTTTCAGGTTCGTTTAGGGTATTTTCGAATTTTTCAATTACTTTTTTACTATATGCCATAAATACCTCCCAATATTTAATGCGTTTGCCATTCTACTGAGTCAATATCAATACCATCAAGGTACATCTCCCATAAAGGGGATAGCTCTCTTAGCCTTTCAACTGCGTGGTTAATTAGAGTAAGTGTATAATCCACCTCCTCTTCAGTAGTAAATCTTCCAAAAGAAAATCTGATTGAGCTAGAAGCTAGCTCATCTTTTATTCCAAGAGCTCTTAATACATATGATGGTTCTAAACTTGCTGATGTACAAGCCGAACCAGAAGATACTGCTATATCTTTGAGAGCCATGATTAATGATTCGCCCTCTACATAAGCAAAACTAATGTTGAGTATATTACTTACTTTGTTAGTTATATCTCCATTAACATATATTTCTTCAATTTTTGAAATAGAATCATAGAATCTATCATGCATCAATTTTATTCTTGCTTTATCTGCATCCATTTCTTCCTTAGCTAGTTTAAAAGCTTCTCCCATTCCAACAATTTGGTGAGTTGGGAGCGTACCTGATCTCATACCTCTTTCATGACCGCCTCCATGGATTTGAGCTTCAATTCTCACACGCGGTTTTCTTCTTACAAATAATGCACCAATACCTTTGGGCCCATATGTCTTATGAGCAGAAAATGACATAAGATCAACTGGAAGATCGCCCAAATCAATATCTACTTTTCCTGTACTTTGTGCAGCATCAACATGAAAAAATACGCTGTTTTTACGAGCAACCCTTCCAATTCCATGCAGATCATTAATTGTTCCTAATTCATTATTAATATGCATGATAGAAACTAGGATTGTGTCTTCCCTAATTGCGTCTGAAACTGCCTTAGGAGTAATCAGCCCCCTATCATTTGGTTCCAAATATGTTATCTCAAAGCCGTCCCTTTCAAGCTGTCTGCATGGATCTAGAACAGCCTTATGTTCTATTTTTGATGTAATTATGTGCTTTCCATTATTTTTGTAAAAATTTGCAATCCCCTTAATAGCAAGGTTATCGGCTTCAGTAGCGCCTGAAGTCCAGACAATCTCTCTAGGATCACAATTTACTAAGTTTGCTACATGAGATCTTGCTTCTTCAACAGCCTCTTCAGCTTTCCATCCAAATTTATGAGATCGCGAGGCTGGATTTCCAAAATTTCCATCCAATGTTAAGTGATCAGAAATTTTTTGCGCAACCCTTGGATCTACCGGCGTGGTAGATGCATAATCCATATAAATAGGTAAATTTATTTCGTTACTCATTATTGAATTTCCTTAAGAACTATGTGGGGACCTTTTGACTTTTCTGCAAGGTCTGAAATGGAAATATCACTTAAAAATTTATCAACGACATTATTCAAATCATCCCAAAGCTTATGTGAATTACATCTTTGGCCTGAGTGACATGACGATGTGCCTGCACAGTTAGTAGCATCAAGATTTTCCTCTACAGCCTCCATTATTGATTTAATACTTATATCGTTAGGCTTAACTGCATAAACATAGCCACCATTTCTACCTCTAACACTTCTAACTATCCCAGCAATACGAAGCTTTCTAAATAACTGCTCAAGATAAGTCAAATCAATTCCTTGTCTCAAGGAAATATCACGTAACGAAACAGGATTATTGTGACCAGAAAGATGCTCTAGGTCAGCAAGGGCGTTAACGGCATAATGGCTTTTAGTAGTAAAATTCATGCAGGTATTATCAATACCTGAGTATATTAGTCAAGTTTTATTTGCATTCCTAGTCTTTCGCCTACTTCTCCATATGTTTCAATAACATTTCCTAAATCTTGACGAAACCGATCTTTATCCATTTTTGTTAAGGTGTCTTTATCCCATAATCTACAGCCATCAGGGGTAAATTCATCAGCAAGAAGCATCTTGCCCTTAAATTTTCCAAACTCCAATTTATAGTCTACTAAGATGAGATTAGCTTCCATAAAAAAATCAACCAAAATGTCATTAATTTTAAGAGTTAAATCTCTCATAGTATCTGCATCCTCTTGGGTTGCCCAGCCAAAAGATTCAATGTGATGATCATTAATTAATGGATCTCCAAGATCATCGTTTTTAAGAAAAAACTCAAATAAGGGCGGATCCAAAATCAGGCCATCCTCAATTCCCAATCTTTTACAAAGTGAGCCTGTCGCCCTATTTCTAACAACGCACTCAATAGGAAACATTTCTAGTTTATATACAAGAGATTCATGATTTGAAAGCAATTTAATAAAATGAGTCTCTATACCTTTTGAAGCTAAAAACTCCATAACAAATGCATTAAATTGGTTGTTGACCTTACCCTTATTATCCAAGGCTTCTATTTTTTTACCATCAAAGGCTGAAGTATCATCTCTGAACTCCATTATTAATTGATCAGCTTCATTGGTAGTATATAAAGACTTAGCCTTACCAGCAGTGATTTGAGATATTTTTTCCATAATTTTTTAGCTTAATAATTCATTTATTTTAGATAGCAAAGCTTCAGCCTCATCTTTGGCCCCTTCAAGAGATTCAACCAGAATATTAGTTTTATTATTTTCTGATTCAAGTAATATTCTAAATTCAGCTGATTCTCCAAGCAAGAGTGAATCATTACTTTCATTGTCAGTGAAATTTAAAAATGAAAACCAACTGTTTGTCTCAG
>CACKRJ010000007.1 GCA_902602595.1 uncultured SAR86 cluster bacterium | reverse complement strand
CTAGTACTTTTTTACTATTCCCTGCTTCACTTTCCACTTGGTTTGGCCAAGCGGAATCTTTTGGGTTTTTGCAAACAATTTCACTGGCTCTTAATCCTGGTCAACCCCTATACATACTAACATTTTCTGCACTTATTATTTCATTTTGCTTCATCTGGCTAGCATTAACATTCGATACAAAAGAAGTAACAGATAACTTGAAAAAATCAGGAGCATTTGTCCCCGGTATCAGACCGGGAGAGCAGACCGCAGCATATGTTGATAGTGTTTTAGCAAGGCTAACTGTATTTGGAAGCATATATTTAACATTAATTTGTCTACTTCCATTAGCTTTAATTAACTTTGCGGGCGTCTCTTTTTATTTAGGAGGTACATCTGTTTTGATTATCGTAGTTGTATTGATGGATTTTATGTCTCAGGTCCAGTCACATATGATGTCGAACCAGTACTCATCATTGTTAAAGAAAGCTAATTTAAAAAACTATAATAGATAAATATGAAAGTTCGAGCATCAGTAAAAAAGATTTGTAGAAATTGTAAAACAGTTAGGCGTAAGGGTGTTTTGTATGTGATATGCAAAACAGACCCTAAACATAAACAAAAGCAAGGGTAATAGAATATGGCTAGAATCGCAGGCGTTAACATACCAGAAAACAAGCATCTTGAGATTGCTTTGACTCATATATATGGGATAGGGAAAAAAACAGCTCAAAATATTTGTACTAGTGTTAAATTGGACTACTCAAAGAAAGTCTCAGACCTTTCTGAAGAGCAAGTAGAAACTATTAGAACAGCTGTGGCTGAATACACTGTAGAAGGGGATCTCCGTCGTTCAGTTAGTACAAACATAAAGAGACTTATGGATCTTGGGTGTTATAGAGGCATTAGGCATAGAAGAAAACTTCCAGTAAACGGTCAAAGAACTAAAACTAACGCTAGGACCCGTAAAGGCCCTAAAAAACCTATGAGGGCTTAATCGATGGCAGCTGGTAAAAAAGTTAAAAAAGTTATTTCAGATGGTATCGCGCATATACATGCTTCATTTAATAACACGATCATCACGATCACAGACAAACAAGGCAATGCTGTTTGCTGGGCTACATCAGGTGGTTCTGGCTTTCGTGGTTCAAGAAAAAGTACACCATTTGCTGCTCAGATAGCAGCAGAAAAAGCAGGTAATGCAGCAAAGGAATTTGGAATGATAAATTTAGATGTAAAGGTAAGGGGTCCAGGTGGTGGAAGAGAATCTGCGATCAGGTCCTTGAATTCATGTGGTTTAAAAATTAAAAGTATTACGGATGTAACACCATTGCCTCACAATGGCTGTCGTCCTTCAAAGAAACGTAGGGTATAGGGGAATCAAATGGCAAGATATAGAGGTCCATCACTAAGATTATCAAGGAGAGAAGGCACAGATCTTTTTCTCAAAAGTGGCGCTAGATCAATTGAATCAAAATGTAACATGGAAACAGCTCCTGGCGTTCATGGTTTAAGAAGAGGCAGACTCTCTGATTATGGTGTTCAGCTGCGTGAAAAGCAAAAAGTGAGGAGAATGTATGGTGTTCTAGAAAAGCAGTTTAGAAATTATTATAAAAAAGCATCAAAATCTAAGGGTAATACAGGAGAAAATCTTCTTAGTTACCTTGAGCAAAGATTAGATAACGTTGTTTATCGTATGGGTTTTGCGGCAACACGGGCTGAAGCCAGACAATTGGTATCTCATAAAGCTTTTCATCTGAATGGAGCTACAGTAAATATTCCATCATATCAGGTTCAGCCAGGTGATGAATTAGAGGTAAGAGAAAAATCTAAAGCACAATTAAGAATTAAAAGTGCATTAGATCTCGCTAGTCAAAGAGAAGCATGTGAGTGGCTTGAAGTAGATTCTAAAACTCTCAAGGGTGTATTCAAATCTGTACCAGACAGAACAGATTTAAGTGCTGAAATTAATGAAAATCTCATTGTTGAGCTTTATTCAAAATAATACTTAAAAACGGAAGGAAATTATGGAAACATCAGTAATAGATCTTTTAGTCCCAACTGACATTCAGGTTGATGACATAGATAACAATACATCTAAAATTACACTAGAGCCATTAGAAAGAGGCTTTGGCCATACTCTAGGAAATGCGCTAAGAAGAATTCTTTTGTCTTCTATGCCAGGCGCAGCAATAACTGACGTAACCATTGACGGTATTTCTCATGAGTATTCAACTATTGAAGGCGTTAGAGAAGATGTCATTGATATATTGTTAAACCTTAAGGATATGCCTATTAGCTTAATTGAAGGTACCAGTGCTGTTATAAAATTAGATGTCTCTGGTCCATGTGAGGTCACATCCAACTCTTTTGAAGTACCAGGAAACGTTGAATTACCTGACGCAGAGCATCATGTTGCTTCATTGGTTGATAAAGTAAGTTTATCTCTTACCGCAACTGTTAAAACTGGAAGAGGCTATGAGCCAGCTGATTCAAGAGGTGAGGAAGAAACTGCAGTTGGTGCTTTAAATGTTGATGCATCTTTCAGCCCAGTTCGAAGAGTTGCATATACAGTTGAAAATGCAAGATTTGAAAAAAGAACTGACCTAGATAAGCTGATAGTAGAATTAGAAACTGATGGTACGTTGGATCCAAAGAAAGCCATAGAACATGCCGCAACTATTATGCAACAGCAATTAGCTGCATTTGTTGATTTAGATGCTATTGCTGAACAAGAAGCGAAGAAAGATCAGAATGACTTTGATCCATTCCTAATGAGGTCAATTGAAGAGTTGGAACTTACAGTTAGATCAACAAACTGCTTGAAGGCTGAGAGCATTTTCCTGATCGGAGACCTTCTTCAAAGAACAGAGTTTGATTTATTAAAAACTCCTAATTTAGGAAAAAAATCTTTAAACGAAATCAAGGATGTCCTTGCATCAAAAGGCTTTTCTCTAGGCACAACATTAGAGAATTGGCCGCCAATGGGTTAATAAAATGAGACATAGAAAATCAGGCAGAAAATTAAATAGGAACTCATCTCATCGCAAAGCGTTGATGAAAAATCTTGCTATTGCATTTATTGAAAGAGAACTGATTAAAACAACAGTTCCAAAGGCCAAACAACTAAGATCTTTTGTTGAGCCTTTGATTACAATGGCCAAAGATGACTCTGTTGCAAATCGAAGAAGAGCATTTAATAAACTTAGGCTTGATTCTGCTGTCAATAAACTCTTTGCTGAAATTGCTCTTAAGTCAAAAGATAGACAGGGTGGTTATTTAAGAATTATCAAAGCTGGTTTTAGACCAGGAGATAAAGCTGACATGGCTTATGTTGAGTGGGTTGATAGGGATTTAGATGGTTCAACAGAAATAGCTGAGCCCGAGCTCAAAGAAGGCTCTTCAGCAGCTTAGCTTTTTAAAACCTCTTTAAGGTACTTGCCTGTATAAGACTTTTTAGACTGAGCAACTTTGCTTGGGGACCCTTCAGCGATTATTAGCCCTCCGTCACTCCCTCCTTCTGGGCCAAGATCTATTATCCAATCACTTGATTTAATTACATCTAGATTGTGTTCAATTACTACTACGGTATTCCCTTGATCAGACAGTCTTTTTAAAACTCCCAGTAGTAACTCAATATCATAGAAGTGCAGACCTGTTGTTGGCTCATCTAAAATAAATAATGTTTTTCCAGTACTTCTTTTGGAAAGTTCTTTTGCGAGCTTAATTCTCTGGGCCTCTCCTCCAGAGAGTGTAGTTGCAGACTGTCCAAGGGTTATATAAGTCAGACCCACATCAGCTAGTGTTTGAAGTTTATTTTTGATTGCAGGGATGGCTTGGAAGAATTCAAGAGCTTCTTCTACAGTCATACTTAAAACCTCAGCAATATTTTTGCCCTTATATTTAACTTCAAGAGTTTGCTCGTTGTATCTTTTTCCATCACAGACATCACACTTTACATAAACATCTGCTAAAAAATGCATCTCTACTTTTATCATCCCATCGCCTTGGCATGCCTCACATCTTCCTCCCTTAACGTTGAAGCTAAATCGACCTGGTTTATACCCCCTTGTTCTTGCTTCCTCAGATTGAGAAAATAAGTCTCTAATATGCGAGAAGAGACCTGTATAGGTTGCTGGATTGGATCTTGGAGTGCGACCAATAGGAGATTGATCTATTCCAATTACCTTATCTAGGTGCTCCAAACCTTTAATTTGTTTGCATTTAATTTCTTTATTGAGATTAGCTTTGTTAAGTAAAAAACTACTCATTGGCATCAATGTCTGATTAATAAGTGACGATTTACCCGAACCAGAAACGCCAGTAATACAAGTAAAAACTCCTATAGGGATTTTTGCATTTACATGCTGTAAATTATTTTCATATGCGTCAAGTATCTCAACAAATTTATCAGGCTTTTTAGAAGTTTTAGGGAAATTAATTTCTCTTTCTCCAGAAAGATAGGCGGCAGTCATAGATTCTTTGCTTTTCAATATATCTGTTAATTTTCCTTGAGCGCAGATCTCTCCACCATGTTTACCAGCTCCAGGTCCAATATCAATAATGTGATCTGCGCATCTAATCGCTTCTTCATCATGCTCAACAACTATTACGGTATTTCCAAGACTTTTAAGGTGATAAAGAGTTTTAATAAGACGTTCATTATCTCTTTGATGAAGTCCTATTGAGGGCTCATCAAGAACATAAGTTACGCCAACTAGACCAGAGCCGATTTGACTGGCTAGCCTGATCCTTTGAGCTTCTCCCCCTGAGAGCGTGCCAGCCCCTCTATCCAAAGTTAGATAATTCAGCCCAACATCTTCAAGAAAAGTAAGGCGCTCTTTAATTTCTTTTAAAATCTTTTCAGCAATCGTAGCTTTAGAACCCTCAAGCTGAATATTTTGAAAAAAAGATAATGCCTCTGATATTTTTTGATTTGTAATATTTTGAATGGGAGTCTCATTAACAAAAATATTCCTCGATTCTTTTTTGAGTCTAGATCCTCCGCAAGCATCACAGTGACTATTTGAGAGCATCTTTGCCAACTCATTTCTAATAAATTCTGAGTCCGTTTCTTTGAATCTTCTTTCAGTATTAGGAATAATGCCCTCAAAACGATGTTGCCGTACTATTTTGCTGCCACTCCTAAAACTTTTAGAAAAGTTGATCTTATCCTTAGATCCCCACAAAAGGATATTCTGGATTTCTTCAGAGTAGGATTCCCATGGAGTATCTAAATCAAAGTCATAATGCTTCGCCAAACACTTTAATTGATGAAAATAGAATCTATTTCTTCTATTCCATCCCTTAATGGCACCTTCATTGATCGTTGAAGAATTATCCGATATTAATTTATTTTGATCAAAGTACTGAATAACTCCCAGGCCGTCACATTTTTCACACGCTCCAAAAGGATTGTTAAAAGAAAACATTCTTGGCTCTAACTCAGTCACGGAGTAGCCGCATTGAGAGCAAGAAAAATTTGAAGAAAAAAGCAGCACATCTGATTCTTCATCAAGAACTTCTATCTGAACAAGGCCATCTGAAAGATTGAGAGCAGTATCAATTGATTCAGATAACCTAGATCTGTTATCGTCATCCTTTTGTAATTTCAGTCTATCAACAATAGCTGAAATATCATGTTTTTGATTTTTATTTAATCCTGGAAACTCATCTAATGGATAAACAACGTCATTAATTTTTACCCTAACAAAACCTTCAGCCTTCAAATCTTCATAAACACTCAGATGCTCTCCTTTTTTACCTCTGACCACAGGAGCCATGACCATAATTTTTTTATCATAGCCAAGTGCATATACCTCATCACATATCTCACTAACTGTTTTAGCCGAGAGCTCTTCATTATGATCTGGACAAATTGGAACCCCAATTCGTGCATATAATAACCTGAGATAATCATAAATTTCTGTAACAGTTCCTACAGTTGATCTCGGGTTATGTGAGGTAGACTTTTGTTCAATAGATATTGCAGGGGAGAGACCATCAATTTGATCAACATCTGGTTTTTCCATCATAGACAAAAATTGTCGTGCATATGCAGAAAGAGATTCTACATAACGTCTTTGTCCTTCGGCATAAATAGTATCAAATGCTAAAGATGACTTCCCAGATCCTGATAATCCAGTTATCACGATTAATTCCCCTCGAGGAATATCTAAAGAAATATTTTTAAGGTTATGAGTTCGAGCACCTTTTATAGAAATTTTTTCCATTTATTTGCAGAATTTTTATCCAGCTGATTTGTTTCGAGTTAAACTTAAGTAATTATAAGAGGTAATTATGGCTAGAGGAGTAAATAAAGTAATTTTGGTAGGTAATTTAGGGCAAAAACCTGAAATGCGATACACCCAAACAAACACAGCAGTTGCTACACTTTCAATTGCGACTTCAGAATCATGGAAAGATAAAGATTCTGGAGAGCAAAGAGAGAAAACAGAATGGCACAGAGTTGTCTTTTTTGGAAAACTGGCAGAAATCGCTGAACAATATCTTGATAAAGGCTCTCAGCTTTATGTTGAAGGCAAATTACAAACTAGAAAATGGCAAGATAAAGAAGGCAATGACAGATACACGACAGAAATACTTGGTAACGAGATGAACATGCTTGGTGGCAGGCAATCTTCCGGTGATGGAGATGCTTACGATCAATCACAGCCAGCCTCTCAATCTGATTCATCTCAAGCGTCTCAAATCTCAGAGGAAGATATACCTTTCTAGATTTCGGTGACTTACAAAACAATTACAATAGAACAGCATGAAAATCTTGCTGTTCTATTCTTAAATAGACCAGAAAAATTAAACGCTTTTACATTTCTTATGATGGAAGAGCTAATAAGCGCATTTGATGCTATAGAAGCAGATGATAATTTAAAAGCAGTAATTATCTCGGGAGCAGGTAGAGCTTTTTGTGCTGGTGCTGACCTAAGCAGTGGCAAAGATACATTCAATCCATCTTTTGATAGTTTTGCAGTTAAAGAGGATGATTTTAGAAGAGATTCAGGCGGCATTCTTACCTTAAGAATGTATAAATTTTTAAAACCTATTATATTTGCATGTAATGGTCCTGCAGTTGGCATTGGAGCATCCATGCAACTCCCAGGTGATATTCGAATTGCCTCTGAAGATGCCAGGTTCGGATTTGTTTTTAACAATAGAGGAATCGTCCCTGATGCATGCAGTAGTTGGTTTCTTCCAAAAATTATAGGCATTTCTAAAGCTTTAGATTTAACATTTTCTGGAAGAATTATTGAATCTAAGGAAGCTTTGGAAATCTCATTAATTTCCAGTATTCACAAACCAGAAAATCTCATCAATGACGCAATAAAAATAGCTCAAGAACTCACAGAAAAATCTGCACCAATCTCTATAGCTATTACCAGACAAATGCTTTGGAGGTCATTTGGTCAAAGTCACCCTTATGATGCTCATATTATTGAAAGTAAGGCCATAGATTCTAGGGGAGCATCAGATGATGCAAAAGAGGGAGTAAATTCCTTCTTAGAAAAGCGTCCAGCAAAATTTAAGAATATTATATCCTCAGATATGCCTGACTTTTTTCCATGGTGGGATGACAAGGAGTAATGATGAATGATTTAACTTGGAAAGAATTTGAGAGAGTGGATGTGCGTGTTGGGACTATTCTGTCTGCCGAAGAATTCAAAGAGGCAATCAAGCCTGCAATAAAAATGACTATAGATTTTGGAGAAGAGATAGGTATTAAAAAATCATCTGCTCAAATCACAGACCATTATAATCCTCAGTCTTTGATAGGTATTCAGGTTGCAGCCGTCATTAATTTTCCTAAAAAACAGATTGGGCCATTCATGTCAGAATGTCTCGTGACAGGATTTACTCAACCGGATGGAAGTATTATTTTAGCTGTTCCTCATAAAGGAGCTTTAAATGGATCTCGATTGGCTTAATTTATTTACTAAAAATTAAACTTGCGTTGGTTCCACCAAAACCAAATGAGTTACTCATTACAGAATTTAATTTTTGCTTCATCATTGATTGACAAATATTTAATCCTTCTGCCTCCTCAACCAAGTTTTCTATATTGATAGATGGAGCAATAAAATCATGTTGCATCATCAGGATGGAATAAATTGCTTCTTGAGCTCCAGTTGCCCCTAATGAGTGGCCAGTCATTGATTTAGTAGATCCAATTACCGGAGCATTTTTACCAAATACTGATTTTATTGCACTAAGTTCTGCAAGATCTCCAACAGGAGTACTTGTGCCATGAGCATTAATATAATCTACATCAGATCCAAAAGCTTCGATTGCCTCACTCATGCATCTTGTAGCTCCTTCGCCTGAGGGGGATACCATGTCATAGCCATCAGAATTTGCACAATAACCCTTTAGCCTTGCAATGATAGGTGCATTTCTTTTGATAGCATGCTCTTCTTCCTCGAGTATTAGCATTCCTGCGCCACCGGCAATTACAAATCCATCTCTGTCTACATCAAATGGCCTCGAGGCTTTTTCAGGAGCATCATTATACTGTGAGGAGAGAGCCCCCATAGCATCAAACATGGAAGATGAGGTCCAGTGCTCTTGTTCTGCACCACCAGCAATAATAATATCTTGTTTACCTAATTGAATAAGTTCTGCTGCGTGGCCAATACAATGAGCGCTAGTTGAGCAAGCAGATGAAATAGAGTAATTCACTCCTTTAAGCTTCAGTGTAGTGCCTAAAATAGCTGACACAGTGCTGCCCATTGTTTTTGTAACAGCATAGGGTCCTATTCTTTTTGGGCCTCGCTCTCTTGCAGTATCTGATGCCTCTATTTGAGCTGCAGAAGATGCTCCGCCTGATCCAGCTACTATTCCAATTCTTGAAACATTCATCTCTTCAAGGTTTAAGGATGCATGATTAATAGCTTCTTGAGCTGCAATGTATCCAAATCCTGAAGCTTTACTCATAAAACGAAGAGTTTTTCTATCAATTAATTTAGCCAAATCAAGGTTTATTGCTCCAGAAACATGACTTCTAAAACCCATTTCTGCATATGTGGAGTTCTTGGAAATGCCTGACTTTCCTTTCTTCAAACTATTTAACACTTCTTGAGTATCTGAGCCTATGCAAGAGACAATGCCTGCACCAGTTACAACTACATTTTTCATTAGAATTCGCTAGTATCCTTAAACAGACCCACTCTTAGTCCATCTGCTGAATAAACGTGACGATCATCAACGAACATGTTTCCATCAGCAAAGCCAACCACTGCTCCTCTGTTAACAACTCGTTTTATATCAATTTCATACCTAACAATTTTTGCACCAGGAGTAACTTGACCAAAAAACTTTACTTTATCTGCACCTAGTGCTCTTCCATAGCCAGGTAACTCAAGCCAGCAAAGATAGAATCCCAATAATTGCCACATTGCATCTAAGCCAAGACATCCAGGCATTACTGGATCAGATTTAAAATGCACTTTAAAAAACCATAAACTTTCTTCAATATTGAGATTAGCAATAATTCTTCCTTTGGAATATTTACCCGATTTTTTGTCAATTTGGTCAATTGAATCGAACATAAGCATTTCGTCTGCTGGTAAGCGACCATTGCTTGGGCCAAATAGATCGCCATTTCCGCATGCCACTAAATCATCTTTTGTGTAACTTGAGGCAGGTTTAAATGTCATATTTTCCTTATTTTGGAGAATTTTACTAAGTCTAGCATTTCATTGTAGCAGGCATGATGCTTTAATTTATTCAGATGCCTTAAGGTTTCTTTTGTATATTTTTCTAACAATGCATTTATTTCTTTTTGAGTTTTATCATTTCGTATTAATTGATAGATTTTATTCTGATCTTTTTTTAATATTTTTGATTGGCCTAATTGGCTCATAATAAAATTTTTATCTTTTGTATTAGCCTGCTGAAGAGCAAAATATAAAGGAAATGTAATTTTTCCCTCCTTGAAATCTTTCAAGGCTGGCTTTCCCGTATCAAGCTTTAACGCCTCATAATCCAAAATATCGTCTTGAATCTGAAATGCAGTTCCTAAAGCCTTTCCTAGCAACCCAAATGTTTTAATTTCTTCTGCAGATCTGCATGCAAGTATGGCCCCGGTTTTGGCAGATGCCTCAAAAAGTCTCCCCGTTTTTAAATAGCTAACCTTGAGCAAGTCTTTAAGCTCAATCAGTTGTTTTTTTTCAAAGAGCTCTAATTGAATAATTTCGCCTCTAGCTATGTCATTGGTCGCTTTTGCTAACTCATCTAAGACAGCAGGGATCCCAAGCTTTACCATTAAAATAAAGGCTTTCGAATATATAAAATCACCCATCAAGACGCTGTATGAATTTGTCCAGACTTGATTCACAGATCTGTTACCACGTCTTAGCTCAGACTCATCCACAACATCGTCATGAACCAATGTTGCTGTATGTAAAAGCTCAATAATGCTAGCTAAATTAATTCTACTATTAGATTTTATGTCTGATGCTTTTGAGGCAAGTAAACAGAGCAAAGCTCTTGTTTTTTTACCCTCTGCATTAAAAATGTATTCATAAATTTCTTGAATTATTTTTTCGCTAGCAAGCTCTTTTTTGATAGTGGATTGAACTTTTCTGAGTTCGGCTAAAGTGGTTTTTTTGAGTACGTACATCTTAAATAATCAGAAGCCTAAAATTATACATAAGTATTGATAATTTCTTTCAGAAAGCGTATATTTTGCCACCTTTAGAGATAACTATGTACGCAGTAATAGAAGCAGGTGGAAAACAACATAAAGTCGAGTTAGGACAAGTCCTAGAAGTCGATTTAATGCAAGAGGAATCAGGAGTAGATCATGCTTTTGAAAACGTTATGCTATATGTTGATGGAGATGATGTCCAGATAGGGCAGCCATACATAGAAAATGCTAAAGTCGTTGCCGAGATAGTTGAAGAAGTTAAAGGCGAAAAAGTTTCCATCCTTAGATTTCGAAGAAGAAAACACAGCATGAGAAAAATTGGACACAGACAAAGATATACTCAGATTAAAATCAAAGAAATTAATATAGGTAAATAGAAATGGCACATAAGAAAGCAGGTGGATCCAGTAAAAATGGAAGAGATTCTAATTCCAAGAGACTGGGTGTTAAGCGTTTTGGTGGCCAGACAGTAAAGCCAGGTGAAATTATAATACGTCAACGTGGTACTAATACTCATCCTGGAGAAAATGTGGGCATGGGTAAAGACCATACTTTATTCGCAACTTCTGCCGGTCAAGTGCAATTTACTTATAAAGGCATCAAGCAAAAAAAGACAGTCAACGTCATTTCTCAGTAAATCATGAACTTCATCGATGAAGCTCTGCTGGAAGCAAGAGCTGGAAACGGTGGTGCGGGCTGCACAAGCTTTAGAAGAGAAAAATTCATACCTCGTGGGGGTCCAGATGGCGGTGATGGCGGCAAGGGGGGAGATGTTATCTTTAGAGTTGATCCCAATCTTAATACCCTGGTAAATTTTCGAAATCAAAAATACTTGATTGCTAAAAATGGTCAATCAGGATCTGGTAATAAAAGAACAGGTCAAGATGCAGAGGATCTTATTGTTAAGGTCCCAAAGGGCACAGTGATCTTTGATTCTATATCTAATAAACTTATTTATGATTGTTGTGACGAAGCAAAAGATTATCTTGTTGCTAAAGGTGGCGAGGGAGGGGTTGGAAATTTTAGGTTCAAATCCAGTACTAATCAGTCACCAAGACGCCATACTTTAGGTTGGCCCGGTGACGAATTTTCTATCAGGCTAGAATTACGTTCTCTTGCAGACGTTGGCTTAGTTGGATTTCCCAATGCCGGTAAATCTACTTTTTTAAATAGTGTCTCAGCGGCAAGACCAAAGATTGGAGATTATCCCTTTACAACACTTCGCCCGAACTTAGGCACTGTTCAAATTTATGACACCTCATTTATTATTGCTGATATTCCAGGCTTGATTGAAGGAGCATCTGAGGGAGCTGGCCTGGGTTTAAACTTTTTAAAACACATTTCTAGAACAGGTCATTTGCTAATCTTGTTGGATCCACAAAATTTAGAAAGATCTATTGAAGATCAACTAACTGTACTTCTGAACGAATTAAAAACCTATGACCCAAGCTTGCTGGAGAAAAGCATATGGCTTGCTGTCAATAAAAAAGACACCCTTGAGAAGGAAATTGAAAAAGAATTCATTGAGCTGATTAAGAAGAAAATGCCCTCATTACAACTTGACTACGAGGGCATTATTGCTATTTCTGGATTTACGGGTGATGAAACTGGAACATTATTAGGCATGATTGCCAATAAGATGGTAGAAACTCAAGATTAACCTAGGTCTTTAACAGCTTTTACTAAGCGACTTTTTGTTCTAGCGGCAGCATTCTTATGAATTACTTTTTTTGCAGCCGTTGAATCTAATACTTTTTGAGCAGTTTTGAGCAATTCTGCAACTGATTCTTTATTATTTTCAGCTATAGCATTTCTAACAGCTTTAACAGCTGTTCTAGCTTGAGATCTTTGAGAATGCTTTAACTTGTATCTTTCAGCATTCTGACGAGCTCGTTTGACTGATTGTTTACTATTTGCCATATCTTTAAGTATTAGATGCGCTAGTTTAATGATCTTAAATTCATCTGTCTACTTTTATTTATCTCTTCCTTTATGTGCACTTTTAAAACGTTGTTATAATTGATTGATCAATCATATTATGTCAAGTAAACTTTACACATGAAACATTTAATACTCTCAATACTACTTCTTTTTAATTTTAATGTATCTGCTGGTCTTGGTGTCAGTGAAGATTTTGTAGAAAGGTTTAGTTCACTTCCCTCATATACAAACGTCAAAATCTCACCTGATGGAAAAATGATCAGTGTTCTCACTAAGATGCCTGATGACAAGAAAGGTATTTCAATTTTTGATTCAGAAGATTTAAGTTTAATTAACGCCATTACTCTTACTAAAGAAGAGGAGGTTGCGAGTTATTACTGGGTCAATAATGAGCGTTTGTTAATACAAATTGGTTACTATGATTCTTGGGGTAGAGGCTCCATAGGTGAATATTTTGCAATTAATTATGATTCTAAAAAACCTGCTTATGTATTTGGAATGAGAGCAAGAACCTCTGGTGCTAGAGGTAAAGTGGTAGACAAGTTCTCCTATGGTTATGTAGAGAACATCCTAGAAGATGATGAGAAGCATGTGCTTTTGTCTGTAAGTGGATTTGGAAAACAAAATAATGGTGGTTTTGCTGATGCTATTAGATTAAACGTTTATAACGGTCAGCAAAAAAGACTAGGAAAATCACCATTGGCAGGAGGGCAATTTGTTTCAGATAGCAAAGGCACCCCAAGATTTGCCGTTGGAAGTGATATTGATAATAACACCGTCACTATGTATCGAGCTTCCAAGAAGGATGATTGGCAAGTATTAAGTAAAACCCCATATGGAGATGGCGAGATTTATCCTGTTAATATTGCAAAAGATGATTCTACAATTCACATTTTAGACAGTACAGAGACTTCAACTTATCAAATCAAGGAAATCGATACCAAAACCGGGGAGACTCAGGTAGTCTTTCATCACCCAGAGTATGATGCTTATCCGCAAATCATAGATGATAAGGTTCTTGGCGCCACAATTAATCCAGGATATGCCAAAGCTTTTTGGTTTGAGAATGATGACCCATTGCAAAATTCAATTATGCAAGCAGTTCAAGCCTTTAATGGAAATATAGAAGTTTTTGATAAGAAAGAAATTGGGTTGGTGGATTTATCTAAAGATAGAGACAAATTAATTATTGCTGTAGGGGACTCAGCATCTTCTTCAAAGTATTACTTATATGATCTTAGAAAAAATCAGGTTAAATATTTGCTTACTATGTGGCCTGAAATTGATGATCAAGGTCTGGAGCATGAAGTACCGTTTAATTTTATAAATTCCGATGGCGTGAAGATTCATGGTTATTATACTCCGGCTAAGAGTCAACGAGAGGGTGAATCAGCTCCTATGATTGTAATACCTCACGGAGGCCCCCATGCAAGAGACTCTTGGGGCTTTGATCCAGATACTCACATTTTTTCCCAAGCTGGTTATGCCGTTCTAAAAGTTAATTTTAGGGGCTCAACAGGTTATGGAAAGAAATTTACTCAAATGGGATTTGGAGAATGGGGAGGAGATACTCAACAAGATATAATTGAGGCAACTGAATGGGCCATTGATCAAGGAATAGCTGATGCAGAAAGAATTGGGATTTATGGAGGCAGTTTTGGAGGATACTCTGCAGCAATGGCTCCTATGTTGAGACCCGATCTTTACAAATCATCTGTTGCATATATTGGAGTATTTGATTTAGAAATGCTTTATGACGAAGGTGACATCAAAACCATCAAATGGGGCGGTAAATACTTAGATAAAACCCTAGGCAAAGATCCTGAAAAAATTAAAGCAATGTCACCTGTTCAACAGGCTGATAAGCTTGAGGCACCAATTATTATTGTTTCAGGCAAAGAAGATCAACGTGCACCTATAGAGCATGCCTATGCATTAGCTGATGCATTAAAAGAAGCTGGCAAAGAGCACGAATTGATCATTGTTGAGAAAGAAGGGCATGGCTTTAGAAAGCCTGAGAATAGATTGATGCTGTACAAGAAAATGTTGGAGCATTTTAACAGGACTGTATTGTAATAAAATAAATGGTGGAGGCGGCGGGAATTGAACCCGCGTCCGTTAGTTCTTCAACCTGACTTCTACATGCTTAGCTCATTCTTTTTGTTTCACCCCAATGACCCGAAGAGCAGGGTATTAAAGGCTAGTCTAAATTAGTATTCGCCTTGCTGCGTTAAGACTCCACAGCAAAACTAGACTATGTATTTTGCCAATGCTTCAAACCATAGACAATTTTTGCATTGGTTAGCCGATTAAGCGGCTAAAGCGTAGTTGTCGTTTTCTGCAACTAATTTTTTTGTAGTATGTTTTACAAGAGTTACCACAATCTTGGCATGCGCTTTGGAATCCAATAAAAACGTCGAACCCAATTCGCCCCCATAGGGTGGATGATTATATATGAAAATAACTAACGATTTGAATTTTTTAAAATTCTTTGCTTTTCTCGATTCCAGTCTCTTTTCTTAACATCCTCTCTTTGGTCATAGGTTTTCTTACCTTTTCCTATAGCAATATCACATTTAATTTTATTTTCTTTCCAATAGATTGATGTTAGTACACAGGTAAGACCTTGTTGGCTAATTGCCTCAAGAATATTGTTTATCTCTCTTTTATTTAAGAGTAATTTTCTAGATCTTGTTGGGTCTATCTGATCATTTTTTAGGGATGGGGGAGGATCAATTTTCAAACCAATAACCCATGCTTCATAATTTTTTAGGGTCACATATGAATCCTTAACATCAACTTTGCCATTTCTTAAACCTTTCACTTCCCAGCCTTCTAAAACCATTCCAGCTTGAAATTTATCACTCAAGTGATAATTTCTTGCCGCATTTTTATTCTTGACGATGATATTATTATTTTTAGAATTCATAATGATTCTCATAATTATGAATCTGTTCAAACTATTTGCAAATTTTGAGGGTATTTATGGAAAAGACTAAAGTAACTCTTATATATTGGGGCTTATCATTATTTGTTTTTTTAGCCTTGATTCCATGGATTTTTAATTTAACCATAGCGTTATATTCAATCCAGGCATTAGCTATATATGGGGGGGTTATAGTTGCTTTTTTAGGCGGTATTATTTGGGGCTGGGAAGAGCCCTTAGCTTCATCAAAAAACCTCTGGCTCGCTATTGGATTTTCTCTTTTGGGTCTTGGAGTATCTTTGTTAACTTTTATTAATTTATCAATTAGTCTTATTTTGTTAATTATTTCTTTGCGAGCTTTTTTGCACTTTGAAAAAAGAAATAGTTCATACTTTCAGGCAAATATTAAATATGCAAATGCAAGAAATTTAATAACAAACTTAGTTACAATATGCTGCATAACCTCTTTAGCATTTTTGTATAATCCTTACACATAAATTATATGAACATAACTACTTCTTCAAAAATTAACGAAACTGTTTCCTGGGTTGGAAAGTGGACATTTGTTCTCGCGGCAGCAGGATCAGCAGTAGGCTTAGGAAATATTTGGGGTTTTCCATACAAAGCTGGTACTGAGGGTGGAGGAGCTTTTGTTTTAATATATCTTCTATGTATTTTATCTGTTGGGCTGCCAATAATGATGGCTGAAATAATGATTGGCAGACGAGCTAGAAAAAGTCCAGTTAATGCTATGAAAACTGCAGCTATAGATTCAGGGCATACTAGCAAATGGCAGGCTGTGGGCTGGGGTGGTTTAGTCTCTGGAATTTTAATTCTTTCGTTTTACAGTGTAATAGCTGGAATTTGTTTAAATTATATTTTGATTGCTGCCAATCCAACCCCAGACATTTCCTCGCTTGAGCAGTTTAATATTGTCACCTCCTCACCATCTAGGTTAATGTTTTGGCATTCAGTCTTTATTGCATTGAATATTATGATTATCTCAGCAGGTGTAATTAGTGGGATAGAGAGAATGGTGCGCTTATTAATGCCAATGTTATTTATTTTAATGATGGTGATGGTTTTCAACGCAATGATTAATGGAGATTTTGTCAGAGGCTTAAACTTTTTATTTGCTCCAGATTTTACAGAAGTAGATGCGACAACCTTTCTAAGGGCCATGGGTCAAGCATTCTTTAGTCTAAGCTTAGGCATGGGTTCTATCATGTGCTATGGCTCATACATGCCACAGGATGAAAATATCTTCAAAACTTCACTGACAGTGGCCGGTTTAGATACATTAATAGCTATATTGGCTGGCCTAGCAATTTTCCCAATTATATTTGCATATGGTTTGGAGCCTGGAGCAGGACCAGGTCTTGTGTTTGTAAGTTTATTATCCGCTTTTGTTGATATGCCTTTAGGCAATATTGTTGGCCCAGCTTTTTTTGCATTGCTTTCAATTGCAGCATTAAGCAGCGCTATATCACTGCTCGAACCAAGCGTCGCATATTTTGAAGAGGAAAAGATTATCTCTCGATTTTCCGCTGCATTGACCTTGGGTCTATTTGCTTGGGTAATAGGGATAGGCAGCGTTCTTAGTTTTAATGACTGGTCTGATATTTCTTTTATTGGAAATCTTAATTTTCTAGATTCAATAGATTATTTAGCAAATCAATTTTTGATGCCAATTGGAGGCATGATGGTTGCTATTTTTGCTGGATGGTTTTTAAAGCCCAATCTCGCCTTAGATGAGTTTTCTGGTATTCATCTTACTATTTTTAAAATTTGGAGATTTTTCATTAAATTTATCTCCCCGGTTTTAGTTGCAGCAGTTTTTGTATATCAGCTAGCCAGTTAAAAATGTCGAGCAGCTTTGAAAGGTCTGAAATATTTAAAGCACCTCCTGAAAAAATACTTTCTTTGATTAATAACTTTGAGTTATATAAAGAGTTTTTGCCTGGTTGCCTTAAATCATCTAGACTACCTAATTCTAAAGAGGGCTATGTTATTGGCCGACTAGTGTTTTCAATATTTAATAAAACCTATGTTTTTGAATCAGAAAATGAAACAAAAGGTCACCAGGTAAGCATTACTCAATCCAAAGGTCCATTTTTAGATTTTTTTGCTCTTTGGACTATTGAAATAGTTGATGATAATTTTACAAAGGTAAAATTTAAAGCTAAATTCACCCTTCCATTTGTTTTGCGAGTTCTTGCTTCCCAGTCCATGATAGATAAAATTGGCAGTAAGCTTATACATGCTTTCGAGAATCAATTATTAAAATGAAGGTTAATGTGTCTATCTCAATATCCGCAAGCAAGAACTAATCTAAAGCTAATTTAAAATAAATTTCTTAATTTTCTTAGAGGGTTGTCTCCTCAAGAAGCCATGTATCTAATCTTTTATTTTCATCAAAGAATAGGGTTAATTTCTTTTCACCAACAACCATTTCACCAACTTTGACTGAATAAAAATAATCCCATCTATTCTGATGAATGGGACTGTTAAGTAGGGGAGTGCCTAATAGATATTGCACTTGATCTTTTGAGAGGCCTTTTACAAGTTGCTCTACGTCCTTATCTTCAATAATATTGCCTTGCAACACCGCAACTTTAAATGGCGTCAAAGACGAGCAGCTTGATACTCCACCAATAGATAAAATAATTATTAAAAAGGCTTTAGTTAATTGCTTCATGTGACGATTTGATTATACTTTGAATGAGGATACATCGAAAAGTTAATGAGTAAAGAAAATACTGAATTAAAAAAAGCTGGATTAAAAGCTACGTTGCCAAGAATAAGGATTTTAGAGGCATTGGAGTCTCATGGAAAAGAAAGAATTAATAGCGAGCATCATCTAAGTGCCGAAGATCTATATAGACAACTTACAAATTCTGGAGAAGACGTTGGATTAGCAACAGTTTATCGAGTACTTACTCAATTTGAGGCTGCTGGAATAGTTAAGAGGCATAACTTTGAGGATGGGCACTCTGTTTATGAAATTGCTGAGGATGAGCATCATGATCATATGATATGTCTTGAAACTGGAGCAGTGAATGAGTTTCATGATTCTTTAATTGAAGAGCGTCAAAAAGAAATTGCAGAGGAATTCGGTTATGAGTTAGTTGACCATACCATGGTGCTATACGTAAAACCGAAATAAATATTATCTAAGCCCTTGAACTCATTATGGGTCATCCCAATATATTTACTGGGGTGAAATAATGGCAAAAAAACAAAAAGCAAAAGAAAAGCATGATTTTACGGATGAGTCCGTTGAAAATGACCTCTCTTTAGATGATGCAGAACCCACAGACGAAAATTTAGATTCATCAAGCAAGAATACTGATGAGGCTGAAAGTTTAGAAGAAAAGATCTCTGAGCTTGAAGAGGCTTTGCTTAGATCAAGAGCCGAACTTGATAATGCTTTCAAGAGAAATACTGCTGACATTGAAAAAGCACATAAATATGGTGTAGAAAGGCTGCTTAATGAATTATTGCCAGTTATTGATAATTTAGAGCATGCGCTAAATAACTTCTCTAAAGATTCAACAAAAGAAGACAAGGAGGGGGTAGAATTAACTCTGAAATCTTTTGAGTCAGCCCTTGATAAATTTGGTATTAGACCCATTTATCCAATTAATGAACACTTTGATCCAATTAAGCACGAGGCTGTAATGACCTCGAAGGATCCAAAAAAAGAGAATAATGAAATTGAAAAAATATTTCAAAGGGGTTGGGAGCTTCATGATCGGGTTGTAAGACCTGCTCGAGTTTCCGTAATTAAAAATTAGGAAAAGATTATGTCAAAGATAATAGGAATTGATTTAGGAACAACTAATAGTTGTTTAGCTGTCGTAGAAGGACAACAGCCAAAAGTTATTGAAAATGCCGAGGGAGGTAGAACTACTCCATCAGTTATAGGTTATTCAGATGAAAATGAAGTTTTAGTTGGTACTCCAGCAAAAAGACAGGCTGTTACAAATCCAGAAAAGACTTTGTATGCAATTAAAAGGTTGATCGGAAGAAGGTTTGATGATGATGTTGTAAAAAAAGATATGGATATGGTGCCCTATGAAATCATGAAAGCTGACAATGGAGATGCGTGGGTCAAAGTTGATGATAAAAAATTGGCTCCTCCTCAGGTCTCAGCTGAAGTCTTAAAGAAACTTAAGAAAACTGCAGAAGAGTATTTGGGCCATGATGTTTCAGAGGCAGTGATAACTGTTCCAGCTTACTTTAATGATTCTCAAAGACAAGCAACAAAAGATGCAGGTAAGATAGCCGGTCTTGAAGTAAAAAGAATTATAAATGAGCCAACTGCTGCGGCATTAGCATATGGCTTAGACAAACATACTGGTGATTCAGTTGTCGCTGTTTATGATCTTGGAGGCGGTACTTTTGATATCTCAATTATTGAGATTTCTGAAGTAGACGGTGAACATCAATTTGAAGTATTGTCTACCAATGGTGATACCTTTTTAGGCGGTGAAGACTTTGATCTTAAATTAATAGATTATTTTGTTGATGAATTTAAAAAGGAATCCGGGTTTGATTTAAAAAGTGATCCTATGGCTTTGCAGCGCCTAAAAGAGGCTGCAGAAAAAGCAAAAATTGAACTTTCTTCATCCGATCAAACAGAGATTAATCTTCCATATATCACTGCAGATAGCTCGGGTCCAAAACATTTTGTTCATAAGATTACGCGAGCTAAACTTGAATCTCTAGTTGAAGATTTAGTAGATAGAAGCTTGGCTCCGCTTAAGCTTGCATTAGATGATGCCAAGCTTTCAGTAGGTGAAATAAACGAGATTTTGCTTGTTGGAGGCCAGACTCGTATGCCAATGGTCCAGCAAAAGGTTAAAGATTTTTTTGGCAAAGAACCAAGGAAAGATCTAAATCCTGATGAGGCAGTTGCAGTAGGAGCTGCAATACAGGGCTCAGTCCTCTCTGGTGATACTAAAGATGTGCTCTTGCTTGATGTAACACCTTTAACACTTGGGATTGAGACATTAGGAGGAATTGCCACTCCATTAATTGAAAAAAATACAACCATACCCACACAAAAATCTCAGGTATTCTCAACCGCTGAAGATAATCAATCAGCTGTCACGGTTCATGTTATTCAAGGCGAAAGAAAACAAGCTGCTCAAAATAAATCTTTGGGTCAATTCAATTTAACAGATATTCCTCCTGCAGCTAGAGGCACCCCTCAAATAGAAGTATCCTTTGACTTAGATGCTAATGGTATTTTAAATGTAGCAGCTAAAGATAAAAATACTGGCAAAGAACAGTCCATTGTTATAAAAGCTTCTAGCGGACTATCTGATGATGATATTGAGAAAATGGTAAAAGATGCTGAGGCTAACGCAGAAGATGACAAGAAGTTTGAAAGCCTAGTTCAAGCAAAAAACAATGCAGATATGCTTGTTCATGCAACAAGAAAGTCCATCTCTGAAGCTGGAGACAACCTAACTGATGAGGAAAAAGATGCAGTAGAGGAATCTACTGTGAAGCTTGAAGAGGCTATAAAACAAGACAATTTAGACGCAATTGAAGAAGCCACTAAAAAACTTAATGAGGTGTTAACTCCATTAACTCAGAAACTTTATCCTCAAGCTGAGGAAGTTTCTACAGATGCAACAGAAGAGACTTCTTCAGATGAGAATACAGTAGATGCTGAATTTGAAGAAGTTAAAGAAGAAGAAAAGTAAACAATGTCACAGAGAGACTATTATGAGGTCTTAGGGGTCTCTCGAAATGCATCAGACGCAGAATTAAAAAAAGCTTTTAAAAAATTAGCGATGAAATATCATCCAGATAGAAATCCGGATGATCCAGAAGCTAATGAGAGATTTAAAGAGGCTGCTGAGGCATATGAAATCTTGTCTGATTCAGAAAAAAAATCAGCCTATGATCAATTCGGCCATGCAGGTGTTCAAGGCATGGGTGGGGGTCAGGGAGCTGGATTTCAAGATTTTAATTTTGGAGATATCTTTGGAGATATCTTTGGAGATGTTTTTGGCGGGCGAAGCTCTTCAGGTAGGAAGGCTAGAGGTCAAGACCTCCAATATACCTTAGAACTATCTCTTAAAGAGGCAATTCTTGGCGTCAAGAAAACTATAAAAATACCGGTAGATAAATCATGCAAGGATTGCTCTGGATCTGGTGCTAAACCAGGTTCTTCTCCTGTTACCTGTAGTCAATGCAATGGTGTTGGACAGGTGAGGATGCAGCAAGGCTTTTTTTCAGTTCAACAACCATGTAATGCATGCAGAGGCGAAGGAAGGGTTATTCAGGATCATTGCACTTCATGTAGGGGATCTGGGGTTAACCAAGAAACAAAATCATTATCAGTAAGTATTCCATCTGGCGTAGATAACGGCGATAAGGTTAGACTTACCGGAGAAGGAAGTGCGGCAAGGGGAGGGCATACTGGCGATCTATATGTCGTTATTCAAGTCTTAAACAACAAAATTTTTGAGAGAGATGGCAGAGATTTATATTTTGAAGCTCCCATTCCATTTGAAGTTGCTGTATTAGGAGGAACAATTAATGTTCCTGGCCTTGAATCAAAAATTGCCCTAAAAATACCTTCGTATACTCAAACTGGTAAAATTTTTAGGATCAAAGGCAAAGGCGCTGCCTCTGTTCGAGATTCACGTAGAGGAGATCTTTTATGCAGAGTCATTGTGGAGACACCAGTAAAACTTTCAAAGACTCAACTAAAGATGTTTGAAGACTTTACTCAATCTATAGCTGATGATAAACATCATCCAATAAAAGAATCTTTTAAAAAAGCATCTGATCAATTTCATAATAAATAGTCTATTGCGCATATTACTTAACGGCTTCAACGGAAATATGGGTAAGGCAATTCAGGCTCAATGCATGCAATTTGATGTGGAGGTGTTTGACTTCCAAGCAAAAGCAATAGATTTAAATGATATATCTGTTGTGATAGATTTTTCTTCTCCAGAGGGATTTATTACTTGCATAAATTTTTGTATTGAGAATAAGCTACCTTTTATCTCAGGAACCACAGGTCTTGCAGAAAAGCATTTAGAGTTAGTGGGGACTGCAAAAAAAACTATACCTGTATTACTTGCTTCGAATATGTCAATTGGAATTGCTAATTTAAAGAGTTCAATAGAGCAATATCTATTATCAATTAGCAATCCCTCAAAGTGCAAAATCATTGAGATTCACCATTTAAATAAAAAAGATTCTCCTTCTGGAACGGCGATAGAAATTAAAAGTTTTTTAGAAAATATTCCTGGAAGTAAAATTGATAGTCCAATAAATGTTCAATCTTACAGAATTGGCGATATCTTTGGTATTCATAGAATTATTTTTGAAAATGAAGAGGGAGTTACCACTTTTGAACATATTGCAAACTCTAGAAATGTTTTTGCTAGAGGTTCATTACAGGCTGCTAAGTGGATACATTCCAAAGAAATTGGAGAGTACAGCTTTGGCGACTTCTTAAATAAAAAGCTTTAATCTAGCCTAACTTTTCTATAGAATACACAAACTTTAAATCCCGAAGGTACCAATAGGATTATTGTTGGGGTGCTCATAAAAATGAGTCAACGTTATGAGGTACCGGAGAAATAACCCCGGAGGAAATTGTGAGTATTGTTTCTATAAAAGACCTGTTAAATGCAGGAGTCCATTTTGGCCATCAACAAAGATTTTGGAATCCTAAAATGGAATCCTTTATTTTTGATACTAGAAAAAAAATTAGCATTATTGATCTTGAGATGACTCAAGAATACCTTAATTCAGCTGCATCAAAGGCTGAAGAGATCTGTTCTAAAGGAAATAGAATTTTATTTGTTGGCACTAAGCGTTCTGCATCTAAAACTATTAAAGAGTCAGCCTCTTCTATCGGTCTACCTTATATTCATAAAAGATGGCTAGGCGGAACTTTAACTAACTGGAAAACGATACGAGGTTCAATCAGACGTCTTATAGATATTGAAGAGATGCAGTCATCTGGAAGAATTAACAAACTTTCAAAAAAAGAAGCTGTAGATATCACAAAAGAATATGAAAAGTTAGATGCAAGTGTTGGTGGCATAAAAGACATGAATGGTCTGCCAGACGCTTTATTTGTGGTTGACGTTGCATATGAAAAAATAGCAGTTACAGAAGCAAAGAAAATGGGTATCCCAATCATTGCCTTGGTTGATACTAATTCAAATCCAGAAGGCATAGATCACATTATTCCTGGAAATGATGATGCAATTAGGTCTATTCGATTAATAACAAAAGTTATTAGCGATGCCTGCGCAAGAGGTCTAGCTTCCTCTAAGGGCGGGGCTTTAAATATACAAACCGATGATGAAGCACCTGCTGTAAAAGTTAAAAAAGCCTCAGTAACTTCTGGGAAAACATTAAATCTTGTTGAAGAGGCTGAGTTAAACGAGCCAGAAGAAGATTTACCAATTGAAACAGACGAAGTGATTGAGGAATCTGCAGAGGATAAGGTTGAGAACAGAGATGAATCAGCAGACGAAGCTGAGGATATTTCTGCTGAAAACTCAATCGCATCAGAGGATGCTGCTGAGGATTCCAAGAAAGAAAAATGAGCATTACAGCAAGCCAAGTTAAAGAACTCAGAGAAATGTCCGGCGTAGGCATGATGGAATGTAAAAAAGCACTAGTTGAAACAGATGGTGATCTAGAAAAGGCATTAGATCTTTTACGAGCAAATAGCTCGCTTAAAGCGGAGAAAAAAGCTTCACGAGTTGCTGCTGATGGCGAGGTCAAGATCGCAGAGAATTCTAAATACACCAGTATTGTAGAAATTAATTCAGAAACAGATTTTGCTGCTAAAGATTCTCAGTTCAAGGATTTTGCCAATGATGTTTCTGAGCATCTTGCATGTAATCAAATTAATGATATTTCTGATCTAAGTTCTGTATTTGAAGATAAGAGACAAGTATTAATTCAGTCTATTGGAGAGAATATACAGTTAAGAAGACTGGAAACACTTGAAGTTCCATCTGGTGGTTGTATTGGGGCATACGTTCATTCAGACGGAAGGTTAGCCGCTTTAGTTTCTATTGATTCAGATAAAAAAGAATTAGCAAAAGATTTAGCTATGCATGTATCTGCAACTAATCCGAGCTGCTTGAAATCAGAAGATATTAATCCTGAGTTACTTGATAGAGAAAGATCAATATTTTTAGCTCAAGCGGAGGAGTCTGGAAAAGATGCATCCATTATGGAAAAAATGGTAGAAGGTAAGGTTAAGAGATTTCTGTCTGAGGTTACCTTAGTCTCTCAAGGGTTTGTAAAAAATCCAGATCAATCAATCGCAGAGTTATTAAAAGAAAACAACACCTCAATTGTAGCGTTTGTTCGCTTTAAAGTTGGCGAAGGCATAGAGGTTGAGGTTAAAGATTTTGCAGCAGAGGTAGCTGAACAACTCCAAAAATGACATCACTTTCCTATAAACGTCTTCTCGTAAAATTTAGTGGAGAGGCTGTTGCTGGAGCTGATGAGCATGGAATAGATCCTAAAATATTAGATCAAATGGCTCAATCTGTTAAAGATTGCAAAGAGCTTGGAGTGCAAATTGGGATTGTAATAGGAGGAGGGAATCTTTTTCGAGGCGAAAAATTAAGTAAAGCTGGAATGGATAGAGTAGCTGGCGATCATATGGGGATGCTAGCAACTGTTATGAACGGAATTGCATTCAGAGATGCTTTAGAAAGAGCGGGGGTCAAGACTAGAGTCATGTCGGCGATTTCAATGTCTGGTGTTGCTGAGCACTATGACAGACGTCTAGCAATTCAACTTTTATCTAACAATTTCGTTGTAATTTTTACAGCTGGAACTGGCAATCCATTTTTCACCACAGATAGCGCAGGTTGTCTTAGGGCTATAGAAATAGAAGCTGACATTATGTTGAAAGCAACTAGGGTTGATGGAGTTTATTCTGCTGATCCTGAAAAAGATTCAAATGCTACATTTTACCCATCACTTTCGTTTGATGAAGCAATTCAAAAAAACCTTAAAGTAATGGATGCAACGGCTCTAACCCTAGCCAGAGATCACAGCTTACCCTTGAAAGTATTTAACTTAAATCAACCAGATGCTTTGAAAAAAATTGCTTGCGGTGAGGAAATTGGAACATTAATATCATAGTTATGAACGAAATTATTGATCAAATTAAACCCAAGATGCAGAAAGCTATTGATTCGCTATCCCATGAATTTAATAAAATTAGAACGGGTAGAGCCAACCCTAGCATTCTTGATTCGGTTAAAATTGATTATTACGGAAATCCAACTCCAATTAATCAAACAGCAAATATTTCTGTAGAGGAAGGAAGAACTTTGGCTATTTCTCCATGGGATAAATCTCTTATTGGTGAGATTGAAAAAGCAATCATGGCTTCTGATTTAGGTTTAAATCCAAGCACAAGTGGTGATTTGATTAGATTGACAATGCCAGCTTTAACTGAGGAGACTCGTCAAGAGTACATCAAACAAGCAAGAAATGAAGCTGAAAATTCTAGAATTTCTATAAGAAATACTCGAAGAGATGCAAACAATACTGCAAAAGATCAACAAAAAGCCGGAGATTTTTCTGAGGATGATCTCAAACGTATTGAGGATTTAGTTCAAAAGGAAACCGATCATTTTATTGGTCTTGTTGATGCAGAGCTTAAACAAAAAGAAGAAGATTTAATAGAAATTTAGTTATTTCATATCCAGCCAGAATGGCAGAAAGCAAGCAATCATCACTCAACCTTCCTGGAATTAACGTTGCAATTATCATGGATGGTAATGGAAGATGGGCCAAAAAGAATACTTTAAATGTTACTTCAGGGCATCAAAAAGGCGTTGATGTTGTTAGAACAATTGTTGAGTCGGCGGCAAAAGCTCAGTTAGAGTCTCTCAGTTTATATGCCTTTAGTACTGAAAATTGGTCACGTCCCAAAAATGAAATTCGTGGAATTAAAAAACTCATCATTAGCGCGATAGATTCTCAAGTTCCAGAATTAATTGATCAGGAGGTAAGATTAAATTTTTTTGGAGACTATTCTTCTTTCGGAGATGACGTTGTCGGTGCGATCTGCAAAGCTGAAAAAGCTACTGCATTTCAAGATCCAAGACTTAAATTAAATATTGCTCTTGGTTATGGAGGTCGTGCAGATATAATTGAAGCAACGAAATTAATAGCAAGCGACATTAAGCTAGAAAAACTCTCTGTAGATGATGTTTCTAGTGATACTTTTTTCAGATACTTAAAAGCGCCTATTAATGAGTTAGATTTATTGATTAGAACTGGCGGAGATCACAGAATAAGTAACTTCTTGTTATATCATTTAGCTTATACCGAGATTCAATTTACAAACACACTCTGGCCAGATTTTACGCAAGATGAATTTATAAAATGCTTAGAAGAATTTTCAAATACGGAGAGGCGTTTTGGCAAAAGAACTTTATAAAAATATCCTTAAAAGATTACCCGCTGCATTAAGTTTAGTTATCTTTATATTTGGAGTCCTGTACTTGCAAAATATTTTTCTTGTTTTGACCCTTGTAATAGCTACTGGGTTTTTGCTGATCAAGGAATGGCTTTTGTTATCTGAGTCAAAAATAAATTTAAAGCAAATTATATTTTTTTTAACCATTGTTTTATTCTCCATTTTTTATACAAAAGACTTTATGGATTTTTTTCTTTTGATCATCTCAATTTTCTGGTTTATGTATAGCTTTTTTTTGGTAACAAATAAAAGTTCATCACTTTTAAGTTTTGATAATAACTATTTAGGAGCTTTATTGGTGCTTAGTTTCGTATATGGCCTTATATATTTATTAGTATTTTCAGAATTTAATAATATAAATAAATTTTTTGTACTTTTTATAATCTTATTTAATACCGTTTTAGCCGATGTTGGTGCTTATCTAGTTGGAAGTAGCATTGGTAAAACTCCACTATTTCCAGAAGTTAGCCCGAACAAAACTATCGAAGGTTTGTTAGGTGGAATTGGATTTGTCGCAATCTTTTTATCATTAATATATTTCTATAACTTAATTTCATTTGATTTAATATTAGTTTCATTAATTAGTTTGCCTTTTGCATTTATCGGCGACTATTTTGAAAGTCAGCTTAAAAGAGACAAGTCTTTAAAAGACAGTGGATCATTAATTCCTGGACATGGAGGTATTTGGGATCGTTTAGATTCACATATTGCCGTCGTGCCAATTTTTATTTTATTAACTAAATTAATGACATGAAGAATATTGTTTTATTGGGAGCGACGGGTAGCATCGGAAATAGTTGCCTAAATGTGATAAGGCAAAATAAAGAACATTTTCATTTATTTGGTATTGGATTTGGAGGCAATCTAGATAAAGCTCAACAAATAGCAAAAGAGTTTAATCCAAAGCATATTTTCATAGCCGAATCTCATATTGATAAATCACATGATTTTTTTCAATCACATCCAAACATTCTTAATGCTGAAAATGAATTACAAGCGCTTATTCAAGATCCAAGTGTTGATATAGTAATTTCAGCAATTTCAGGATTTGCTGGCTTAAAAGCAAGTTATTTTGCAATTGATGCTGGCAAAACTATTCTTATTGCAAATAAAGAAAGCATAGTTGCTGCTGGTGATATTTTAATGCCGCTTGCACAAACCAAAAATTCAGAAATTATTCCTATTGATAGTGAGCATAATGCTATATACCAATGTCTTCCTAAGCATAGGGATTTAAAAGAAATTTCTAAAATTATGATTACTGCATCAGGAGGCCCTTTTAGAGAAAAGACATTTCAGGAGTTAAGTGGAGTGGCATTAGAAGACGCCTTAAAACATCCTACCTGGAGCATGGGTACCAAAATTACAATCGATTCAGCTACCTTGGTCAATAAATGTTTAGAGTTAATTGAAGCTCACTATCTTTTTGAAGTTCCTGAATCTCAGATAGAAATTGTAGTTCACCCTCAAAGTATTATTCATTCAATGGTTACATTTATAGATGGTTCTACCATAGCTCAGATGAGCAATCCAAACATGGAAGTGCCCATTGCAAATGCCTTAGGTTTGGATCAAAGGCTGCCTATTAATTTTGAGGCAATTAATTTTTCTGGATTAAATTTATCATTTGAACCAATCTCAGATGGAAGAGAGATAATTTTTGAGATTGCTAGAGAGGTCTGTAATAAGAAAGGAAACTTAGGAGTTATTTTCAATGCTTCAAATGAGCTTGCGGTAGATGCCTTCATCACTAAAAAGATTGATTTTCTTGCTATATATCAAGTTATTCAACGAACTTTTGATCATTTTTCATGTTCTAAGGTGAGCACACTAGAGGATATATTTGAATATGATAAACAAGCACGCATTCAAGCAGAGAAGGTGATAAAATCCCTACACTAAATTTTCAATAATATGATTTATCTTCTATCAGCAATAATATTACTGGGCGTTCTAATAGCGATACATGAATTTGGGCATTTTATTGTTGGAAGGATGTGCAATATCCACATTTATCGCTTTTCAATAGGTATGGGTCCTGTCATTTATAAAAAACTCGATAAGCATGGCACTGAATTTGCTCTGTCTGCACTTCCATTGGGTGGATACGTAGCATTCCACACAGAGAAAGCTGCAGTAGAGGAATTAGACCTTCAACATCCATTAACCCCAGAACAAAATGTGAATACCTTTGAAAGCAAGCCGAAGTGGCAAAGAGCACTAGTTATGCTGGCTGGTCCAGTTGCGAATTTTATACTTTCTATAGGAATTTTATCTGCAATCTTTGTTAATTCTGTTGAGCGTCAATTCATTCCTGAGGTATCTAATGTTTACTCTCAACACCTGCAGAGCAATTCTTCGCTAAAGGCAGGAGATATCCTCACTTCGATTAATGAAAAAAAAGTTTCTAGTCTTCAAGATATTAGATTGGAGTTACTTTCATTATCAGGAACAAATGGAATTATTAATTACACCTTCATAACTGGTGCGCGTGCATCTGAATATACGGTTTCAGTTCCTGTAGAAAACTATCTTTCAGATCCAGATGAGCAAAATGCACCTGAAAATTTTATGGGTTTTGATTTGTCCATGAAATTACAACCAACCATAGGAGTTATCGCTAAAGACTCTAAAGCTGCTAAAAGTGAGCTAATGGTTAATGATCGCATTTTGGCTGTGAACAGCCAACAAATTAAATCTTTTGAAGATCTAAGAGTTTTTCTACGGGACTATCAAGGATCAGATGTAGATTTAAAGATTCTTAGGGCTGAGCAAACTTTATACTTCAATGTGCCGCTGAGTATCAGAATAAATACCGATGGCGAGCAAGAAAAATTTATCGGAATAATGCCTGGCTTAAAAAGATCTTTTTTTGATTCTTTTTTAAAGGGAGCTTATGAAACTTATAACTTGAGTATTAAAACTCTAACTTTTGTTGGCAAAATGATCACTAGAGATTTAGGCACGCAAAATCTTAGCGGTCCAATTGGTATCGTTCAAATGGCTGGAGATACCGCTAAGGCAGGCTTCATGCCATTTTTATATCTGATGGCTCTTTTAAGTATTAGTTTAGGCGTATTAAACCTATTGCCAATTCCAGTTTTAGATGGTGGTCAATTGGTTATGTTGGGCATTGAGGCGTTACGGGGCTCACCTATGCCGGAAAAGATGGAAAATTTATTTTATATATCAGGATGGGTTGCGGTTGGATTTCTGATGATCTTTGCTGTATTTAATGATATCACTAAGTTTTTATAGCATTTGCAATGAAAAATATAACCCTTTACTTTCTTGCTTTCATATCATTTTCAGCTACTGCTTTTGATGAGTTCTTGATTACTGATATTAGAATAGTTGGTTTGCAAAGAGTTTCTATTGGCAGCATCTTCACTGCTATACCGGTGAATGTTGGCGATACAATGAGTCAAGGAAAAGTTTCTGAAATTTCTAGAGCACTGTTTGCAACTGCTCAATTTAATGATATCCAAATTGGTAAAGATGGAAATGCTTTGATTATCAGTGTTCTTGAAAGACCATCTATTTCTGCGATTGAGCTTGAAGGCAACAAAGCCTTAAAATCAGAGGATTTACTTAAAGGGCTTGAAGGCGCCGGTATTGCAGAGGGGCAAGTTTATAAGCGCTCTACCTTAAATGGTATGAAGAGCGAGCTAGTCAGGCAATATGCATCGCAAGGTAGATATGGTGCTGATGTTGAGATTGAAACAATTGATAAGCCAAGAAATACCATTGAGTTAAAAATTATTATTGATGAAGGTGAAAGCGCTAAAATAAAAAAAGTTAACATCATCGGCAATGAGCTTTTTTCTGACGAAGATTTGATGGTTAGTTTTGAGCTTAAAGAAGGCAAATGGTATTCATTCTTATCAAATAAAGATAAATATTCAAAAGAAAAATTAGAAGGTGACATAGAAAACTTAGAATCTTTTTATCTAGACCGAGGATATTTAAAATTTTCAATTGAATCCTCTCAAGTTTCTGTCTCAAAAGATAAAAAGGATATTTTTATAACCTTGAGTGTTAGCGAAGGAGAGCAGTATTCAATTGATGAAGTAACTGTTATTGGCGACATGCCATTGAATGAACAAATCTATACCCCTGTGATTGATAGTCAAAAAGATCAAATTTATTCTCAAGCACAAATTACTCAAATTGAAGAATATTTTGTTAATCTTCTCGGAAATGAAGGTTATACGTTTGCTGAAGTTGTTGGAAATCCTGAAATTAGTGAAGATGACAATACTGTCTCTTTATTCTTTCTCGTTCAACCTGGAAGCAGAACGTATGCAAGGAAGATTTCATTTTCAGGGAATTATTTAACAAATGATGAGGTTCTCCGAAGAGAAATGCGCCAATTTGAGGGAGCATGGGCTTCTGATAATTTGATTGAAGGATCGAAAGTTCGTCTAGAAAGGCTGGGTTTTTTTAAAGAAGTTAATGTAGAGACAATTCCTGTACCAGGCACAGAAGATCAAGTTGATATTGAGTTTACTGTTGAGGAAGAGAGCACTTCTAGCGTTGGAGGCTCAATAGGCTATAGTGATTTTGGCATGAATTTGGGTTTAAATTTATCAGATAATAACTTTCTTGGCAGTGGGAATAGGTTTAATCTAGGCGTCAACAAAAGTGTTTATCAAGAATCTTACAACATATCTTTCTTTGATCCATATTATACAATGGATGGAGTCAGCAGAGGCTATAGCCTTTATTTTCGAGAAACTGATTATGGTGAGTTTAATGTTGCGAATTATCTTACAAATTCAATGGGTGGTGGTATCCAGTTTGGCTATCCTATAAGTGATACACAAAGAGTAGGCTTAAATCTGAATTTTGATAATACCGATATTGATTCAGGCTCCCTTCCTTCAAGAGAGATAGCAGACTTCCTTGCATCAGAGGGAACAGTATTTGATGTTTTCAAAGCTCAAGCTGTTTGGTCAAGAATCACCCTAAATAGAGGTATGTTTCCCACTTATGGATCTTCAACAGACATAATGCTGCAAGCTACCATACCTGGCAGCGATCTTACTTATTTTAAAACAAATATACGGCAAAAATTTTATCGTCCATTAGGTTATGCTAATCTTGTTTTTGGATTCGATGGTGAGCTAGGATACACAGGGGCATATGGAGATACGAAAGTGACTCCTTTCTTTGAAAATTTCTACTCAGGTGGCCCTCGTTCATTGAGGGGATTTGAATCAAATACATTGGGTCCAAGGGTAACGCCTTCACCATGCTACGAATTTGATGCAGAGACCGGTGAGTGCCCATTAATTATTGATACTGACGGTGATGGAGAGCCAGATTCCATAGCTCAAAATCCCTATGCTTTTCAGCAATTGAGAGATCCAATTGGAGGAAATTTTTTAGTCGAAGGCAGTCTTCAATTAATCTTCAAATTACCTATGGTTGAAGATCAAAGATCAATGCGATCAGCATTCTTTATAGACTTTGGTAATGTTTTCTCTACCGATTGCCAAGATTATCAAATCAATTGTTTTGAGCCCTCAGTCGAAGATTTAAGATATTCAATAGGAGTTGGAGTCACTTGGATTACAGGATTTGGTCCTATGAGCTTTAGCTTTTCTCAGCCTTTTAATGATGGGCCGTTTGATAGAACTGAAGAATTCCAGTTCACCATAGGACAGGTGTTTTAGAGATTAGTTAGTGTTTTTTATTTCAATTGATATAAAATGTAACAACCATTTAAGGGGTTAAAGATGAAAAAATTATTATTTGTTCCATTATTAATTGCATCATTGCTTGTCGCTATCCCAGCTTTTGCTACAGAAGGCGTAGCTGTAATTGATATGCGTAATGCAGTACTAGCTACTCAAGTTGCTCAAGATGCTTTTAAGGCTTTAGAAGAAGAAACAGACTATGCAGCTAATATTGAAAGAGCTACTTTATTGCAATCTGAGCGTCAGACTATCGCTGAAAAATTACAAAAAGATGCTGAAACTCTATCACAAGAAGAAATAGCTGATATGCAAAGAGATATTCAGGAAAAAGGAAAGGATATAGAGTTTATTGTTGGCAAGGTTCAAGCAAAACAAAGTGAAACTGCTGATAAGATATTTAGAGATTTAAATCCTTCTCTTCAAAAAATTCTTTCTGAATTAATTGCTGCTAAAGAAGTTAAATTACTTCTCGGAAGAGAAAATGTTTTATTTGCTGATACAGCTCTTGATCTTACCGATGATGTAACATCAATGCTTGACGTCGCTGCGGCAAATGGCGAAGACAGCAATTAAGTTTGTCTCGGCCATCGTATAGCCTTAAAGACCTAGCTGATAAAGTTAAAGGTAAATTGGTTGGCGATCCTGAGGTCGTCATTAGCAACATAGCTACTATTCAAAATGCATCCTCTGGATGCATTTCTTTTTTAGCTAACCCCAAATACAAAAAATTTTTAAAAGAGTCGTCTGCTTCTGCAATTATTGTCAGCTCGGAATTATCTAATCAGCTTGAAACCCCAGGAATCATTACAGATGATCCATATTCGGCTTATGCAATAATTTCTTCATTGTTTTCAAAGCATCAAAATCCCTACACAGATAAATCTGTTTCTTACTTTGTCCATGAATCAGCTGAAGTGGATGATTCAGCAATAATCGGCCCCAATGTTTATATAGGTCCCGAATGCAAAATAGGTAGAAACTCCATATTGCATGCAAACACCTCGTTGGTTATGAATGTTGAAATTGGGAAACATACAATTGTTCATTCTAATGCGGTGCTTGGTTCGGATGGTTTTGGATATGCGCCTGATAAAAAAAGATATATCAAGATTGAACAATTAGGTAAATTAATCATAGGAGACAATGTTGAGATTGGAGCGGGCTGTACTATTGACAGGGGAGCCATAGAAAATACTGAAATCCATGATGGAGTTAAGTTAGATAATCAAGTTCATGTTGCTCATAATGTAATTCTTGGAGAAAACTCTGCTATTGCCGCATCTTGTGCAATTGCCGGCTCTACTATTATTGGAAAAAATCTTCAGATGGGAGGGCTTTCAGGCATCCTTGGGCATCTTGAAATTGCTGATGATGTATTCATAGGCGCGCATACTCTTATTACTAAAAGTATCAAAAAATCAGGAAATTATGTCGGTATAATGCCAGCTCAAGAACACAATGATTGGGCCAAATCCTCTGTTTTCATTAAAAAAAGGAAATAAAATGACTTTTCAATTTTCAGATATATTAAAGCATCTACCACATAGAGAACCTTTTTTATTTGTCGATAAAATAATTTCTGTAGAATTAGGAGACAAAATTCATGCTCAAAAAAATCTTTTGATTGATGACGAAATATTCAATGGACATTTTCCAAATATGCCAATAATGCCTGGTGTTTTGATAATTGAAGCTTTAGCTCAGGCAGCAGGCATCCTAGGATTTATGACTATGAGTAAAACCCCTGAAGAAGGAAGCATTTATTATTTTGCCGGCGCTGATAAAGTAAGATTTAAAAATTCTGTTGGTCCTGGAGATACAATAGATTTACATGCAAGTATTTGCTCAGAAAAACGAGGAATTTGGAAGTTTAACTGCAAAGCTGAAGCAAAAGGTAAAAACGTTTGTGAAGCAATAATTCTTTGCGCAGATCGAGCAAAATAAACATGTTAAATTCTGCAATTGATCCCTCCGCAAAGATTGATAGTTCAGTTAAAATTGGTCCCTTTTGCGTTATAGGCTCTAATGTTGAGATTGGACCTAATTGTATTCTTCATTCACATGTTGTTATAAAAGGACCTGCTAAAATTAGTGAGGGAAATATTTTTTATCAATTTTCTACTATTGGGGAAGATACACCAGATAAAAAATATGCTGGTGAAGAGACTACTCTTGAAATTGGAAAGAAGAATATTTTTAGAGAAGGGGTTACTGTTCACAGGGGAACAGTCCAAGACAAATCTAAAACAGTAATAGGCGATGAAAATTTATTTATGGCTTTTTCGCATATTGCTCATGATTGTATCGTCGGAAATCAAAATGTTTTTGCCAACAATGCAGCATTAGCAGGACATGTTGAGGTTGGAAATAATGTTACATTGGCCGGATATACTTTAGTTCATCAGTTTTGTAAGTTGGGTGATCTCTCTTTCACAGGTTTGAATACATTGATTACTATGGATGTGCCAGCATTTGTAAAAGTTGCAGCTAATCCTGCTAGGCCAATAGGCTTAAATACAATTGGAATGCAGCGAAATAATTTTGATACTGATTCAGTAAACTTAGTAAAAAAAGCCTATAGGATTATTTATAGAAAAGGCTATTCTTTGGATGATGCAATTAAACGCTTGCATGCGTTAAATAAGGATAATAATCCAGCACTTATAACTTTTATTTCTTCCATCGAGAGATCTGAAAGAGGCTTACTAAGATAGGTGTCAAAAAAGAAGATAAAAGTAGGCATCATTGCTGCCGAGCACTCAGGAGATAGACTGGGATCAAACCTTGTAAAATCATTGAAAAACATCTTTGAGGTTGATCTTTATGGTTTAGGTGGGCCTGAGGTGAACGCTAATACCATTGCTACACCTCCAGAAATTGATTATCAGGATCTTCATGTAATGGGCTTAATTGACCCATTAATCAAACTTCCTAAAATTCTATCAATTAGAAAAAAGCTATTAAATCTTTTTTTTTTAAATGATATAGACATTTTCATTGGCGTTGATTCGCCTGATTTCAATATGTTTTTTCATAAAAAGCTCAAACAAAAAAATATCAAGACAATTCAGGTAGTAAGCCCCTCAGTCTGGGGATGGAGAGAAAATAGAATGAAAGCCATCCGAGCATATGTGGATTTAACAATGTGCTTATTTAAGTTTGAGTGTAATTTTTATGATAAAAAAAATATGGACAGCTTTTTTTTGGGTCATCCATTTAGCCAATTAAAGCCTAAAAAAAACAAAGAGCTTATTTCAAAATACAGTTTAGACTCTTCAAAAGACTTTATTAGTATCTTGCCAGGAAGCAGAGCAAGTGAAATTTCTCAATTGATGCCAGTTTATGTTGCTGCAGCAAAAAAACTCGTTAATTCAAATTCAAATAGATATTTTTTAATACCAGCTGCAAATGAAAAATTAGCTGAGATGATTCAATCAACAAAAGGCATTAATAAAATCCCATACAGGCTCTCCATTGATTCAGCCCAAGATTTTCTTAGCTTATCTTCAATTTCAATTGTTACATCAGGAACAGCTTCGTTAGAAGCTGCTGTTTTAGGCTCAGTTCCAATTATTTGTTATAAAACAAATAAGCTAAATTATGCAATTTTAAGTCGTCTGGTTAGAACGCCATTTGTTGGGCTGCCAAACCTGCTTCTTCAGAAGCATATTTTTCCTGAATTAATTCAATATGATTTAACGCCTGAATCAATTGTTAGTAGTTTTTCTAAAATATCTTCTGAGCCTGAGCACTATCAATCTTATCTATCAGAGATCAACAACTCTATGCGTGGAGAAGGTTTTGAAGTTGCTGCAAACGCAATTAATGATCTATTGTGATTATTGCTGGGGTTGATGAAGTGGGAAGAGGGTGTTTAGCTGGTCCAGTGACAGCTGCAGCAGTAATTTTAAAAAATCCTATATCAGGATTAAGAGACTCGAAGGAAATTTCTTCCGTCAAAAGAGAGACCTTAGCTAAAATAATTAAAGAACAATCTATTTATAGTTTTGCCAGTGTCTCAAATGATAAAATTGATGAGATAAATATTCATCAAGCGACATTGCTTGCCATGCAAGAAGCTATAATGAATTTATCCATTACACCAGATTTAGTTTATGTTGATGGAAAATTTATCCCAAATATTAAGGTAAATTGTAAGGCAGTGATTGGGGGTGATAAGCTAATTTCAGAAATTTCAGCAGCCTCAATTATAGCTAAAGTACATAGAGATGATTTCATGAAAGAGATAGATAAAAAATACCCAATTTATAATTTTGCAAAAAATAAAGGGTATGGAACTGCCCATCACCTGAATGCTTTGAAAGATTCAGGTTATACATCCTTTCATCGAAAGTCATTCAAAGGAGTCATTGTTTAATTTTATGCAAACTTCTTTTATTCATCTTAGAGTTTCATCTGAATTTAGTATTTCCAGGGGATTGCTTAGAATTAATGAGATTATTGAAAATGCTCAGAAGTTAAATATGCCTGCGGTCGCTCTTACTGATCTGAATAATATGTTTGGTATGGTGAAATTTTTTAAGAAGGCAGAGGCAGCAGGTATTAAACCTATAGCAGGCACGACTCTTAACTTAAAATCGCATACTGGAGAATTTGGTGAAATTCTTTGCCTTGCAAAAAATAATGAAGGGCTAAAGTCTTTGATGGGTATTATCTCAAAGTCTCAACTTCAGCAAGAAAATGGCTATATTTCTATAACTTTTGAAGATTTAAGCAATTGTGCAGGAAATATTATAGTAATTGCTGGCGGCCCCTCATCAACTATTTTTAATCTAGCTAAACTTAAAAAGAATCATGATTTAAAAACAGAATTACTCTCTTTCAAGGAAACCTTTCAGGATGATTTTTGTATTGAACTTCAAAGGGTAGGTAAAAGCTTTGAGGAAGAATTTATACAATGTATTTTGCCATTGGCGTCTGAATTTCTTATTCCACTTATTGTATCCAATGACACTATGTTCTCTCAAAAAGAAGATTTTGATATTCATGAGACGAAAGTATGCATTAATACCGGTAAGACATTGAATGATGCAAATCGTGAGAGGTCGTTTAGTCCCGAGCAATTTTTTAAATCTTCAAAGGATATCTCTAACTTATTTAGCGATTGTGACCCTGAGACTTTAATAAATAATACTGTAGCCATTGCTCAAAAATGTAATGTAACACTAACAACAGATCAATATTTCTTGCCAGAATATCCAGTTCCAGAGGAGCATGATTTTAATTCTTTTTTATCTGAGCTTTCTAAGAAGCAATTAAATGCAATTATAGAATCATATTCATCAGGGAAAAAAGAAGTCTATCTTAAACGTTTAGATTATGAGTTAAGACAAATCCATTCAACTGGATTTTCAAGTTATTTTTTGATCGTAGCAGATTTCATTCAATGGTCTAAAGACAATGATGTTCCAGTTGGGCCAGGCAGAGGATCTGGAGCTGGTTCGCTAGTCGCATATGCTTTAGGGATAACAGCGCTAGATCCAATTGAACATAATCTTCTTTTTGAAAGATTTATCAATCCAGAAAGAATATCGATGCCAGATTTTGATATTGATTTTTGTATGGATAAGAGAGATATGGTTATTGATTATGTTGGACAGAAATATGGAAAATCTGCCGTATCTCAAATCGCAACATTTGGAACAATGGCAGCACGAGCTGTTGTCAGGGATGTAGCAAGAGCTCTAGGCAAACCTTATGCTTTAGGTGATCGAATTTCCAAGATGATACCCTTCATTCCAGGCATGACTCTAGAAAAAGCTATCAGCGCTCAGCCTATATTCAAGAAAATGATTCAGGATGAGGAGGAAGTTTCTGAAATCATTGATTTGGCATATAAGCTTGAGGGAATAGCTAGGAATGTTGGCAAGCATGCAGGAGGAATAGTAATAGCTCCTGGATCAATTGCAGATTTTTGTCCTACTTACTTCGATCCACAGTCTGACTCACTAATGACTCAGTTTGATAAAGATGATGTCGAGACTATTGGGTTGGTTAAATTTGACTTTTTAGGGTTAAGAACTCTTACAGTAATAGATCGAGCAGTAAAAACTATCAATCAATACTTAAGTGAAAAAAATGAAAAAACCTTAGATCTTAATTCTCTCACTCTAGATGACCCCAAGGTTTTTGATTTACTTGCCTCTGGGAGAACTACTGCTGTATTTCAGTTAGAGTCAACTGGCATGCGAGAATTGATTCGAAGGTTGAAGCCTACTAAATTTGAAGAGATAGTCGCTTTACTTGCTTTGTATAGGCCCGGGCCTTTGGAATCAGGGATGCATGACGAATTTGTTGATAGAAAGCATGGGAAGAGTAAGGTAACTTTTCCTCACGAATTGCTTGCGCCAGTATTATCAGAGACCTATGGGGTAATTTTGTATCAAGAACAGGTTATGCAGGCTGCACAGGTTTTAGCAGGCTATTCCCTTGGTCAGGCTGATATTTTACGCAGAGCTATGGGTAAAAAGAAAGTTGAAGAGATGGAGCAACAAAGACAAATATTTGTGGATGGATGTTCTCAAAATGATATTAAAAAACCAACTGCTGAGAAAATATTTGATCTAATTGAAAAATTTGCAGGCTATGGTTTTAATAAATCTCATTCTGCAGCTTATGCAATGCTGTCCTATCAAACTGCATATTTAAAGACATATTTTCCTGAGCACTTTATGGCAGCTGTTCTTTCAACAGAATTAGGCAACACGGATAAGATCAGTACTCTGATTAATGAATGCAAGGAGATGGAAATAATGGTATTAACTCCAGATATTAAAACTAGCAACAAGCACTTTAATGTTAACGAAGATCTGCATATTAAATATGGATTGGGCGCAATTAAGGGAGTAGCAGATTCTTTCATTGATCATGTCATTGAAGTTAGAAAAAATCATTCTTTTAAGGATCTCTTTGATCTTACAAAAAAAGTAAATATTCGATTGGGCGGTAAAAAATCCATTGAAGCCCTGACTAAAGCTGGAGCATTTGATGAATTAGCACCATCTAGATCCATAGCATTGGCCTGTATGGAAGATATGCTGAGAGAAGGACAAAAAAACGGCTCACAAATGGCCGGAACATCTGATCTTTTTGCTTCAATGGAAGAAACATTTGATCCTTATGAAAAATACGTAAATGTAAAAGATTTATCGAAAGAAGATTTACTTAATCATGAGAGAGATGCGCTTGGATATTACTTTTCAGGACATCCAGTGATTGCAATCGAGGGTATGGTCAAAAATTTAAGATCTCATACGATCGGTGAAGTTACAGATGGCATTAGTAGAGCAAAAATAGTTGGCTTACTCAATTCATACAGACAAATTAGAGATCGCTCAAATAAACAAATTGCTTTTATTAGTTTTGATGATGGAACAGGCACCATGGAAGGAACAGTTAGCACCGATGTTTTAGAAAAACACCACTTATTACTAAAGGAAAATTCTATTCTTATTTTCGCTGGGTCGGTTGAAATTGATGATTACAAATCTAAAGAATTAAACAGGAGGATGTATAAGATGAAAGTGGGAACTGTGACTTCACTTGAATCGCAAATGAGCCAAGGTAATAAATCAATCATGATCGACGCAAGAAAACTACCAAATGATTCTATTCAATCCAATATGACCAGTTTAAAAAATTTAAATGGAGATTTCTGGAAGCATGGAAACTGTAAAATACATTTAAAAATTCTTCATGAGGACTCTGAGGCTATAATAGAGCTTGGAGATGAGTTTAAACTGATGCCTTCTTCTGAAAATATCAAAATACTTAAGAATCTTTTCGGTGATGAGGCAATTAAATTAAACAAATGAGTATTAATATTTTAGACTTCGAAAAACCAATAGCAGAAGTTACAGAGAAGATAGAAGCTTTGAAATTAGCTGCTTCTGACAATCCAGAACTTTTTCCTCAGATAGATAAATTAAAATCTGAACAAGCTGCATTGACAAAAAAAATTTATTCTAAGTTGTCCACATGGCAGAAAGTGCAGGTAGCGCGTCACCCTAACAGACCGCATACACTTGATTTTATTGAAAGAATTTTTGATGAGTTTGTGGAGCTTCATGGCGATCGTCAATTTGCTGATGATGCCTCTTTGGTAGGCGGCATTGCAAAACTAGAAGGCATGCCTGTCATGATAATTGGGCATGAAAAAGGAAGAGATACAGATGAAAAAGTTAAGAGAAACTTTGGGATGCCACACCCAGAAGGTTACAGAAAAGCCAAGAGATTAATGAAGCTCGCTGAGCGATTTAACATGCCTGTTATTACCTTTATAGATACTGCAGGAGCATTTCCAGGCATGGAGGGTGAAGAAAGAGGACAGAGTGAAGCGATTGCTCGAAATCTTGCTGTTATGTCTAGTCTTAAAACAAAAATTTTGGTCGTAGTTTCAGGTGAAGGAGGCTCTGGAGGAGCCTTAGCGATTGGTGTGGGTGATCATATTGCGATTTTAGAATATGGTACTTTTTCTGTAGCATCTCCTGAAGCTTGTGCTTCGATAGTTTGGAGAGAATCAGAAAAGGCTCAAGAGGCTGCTGAAGCCATGAAGGTTGGAGCACATGACTTAAAAAAAATTGGCATTGTTGATGAAATTATTATTGAACCAATTGGCGGCGCTCATCAGGACTACGATATGGTTTCAGCAAACATTAAATCATCCTTATTAATAAACATAGCCGAGCTATCAAAATTCTCTTTAGAGGAGCTACTTCAAAGACGTTATCAACGCTTGCTCAAAATTGGTGCCTGATTTTGTTTGATTCAAAAGCTTTCTTTGATTTAGTTGATCCTAATAAAAATATTATTGTGGCCTTCAGCGGTGGAGGCGACTCTTCTGCACTTTTACATTTTTGCTACGACCTTAATCAGAAAGGACTCTTGCAGGGCAATCTCTCTGCAATCCATATAAATCATTCATTAAATAAAGAGTCAGATCATTGGGAAGATCACTGTAAAATATTTTGTGAGGAAAGGAATATTCCTTTACAGAGCCATGGCATCAATATAGATGTGAAAAAATCAGGTCTTGAATCAGCCGCAAGAAATGCTAGATATAAAATTTTTAAAGATGCCCTGCAATCCAATGATCAATTGTTGATGGCTCATCATGCAGATGATGTGGCTGAAACAATCTTATTTAGACTTTTTCGGGGGACAGGGTTAGATGGTTTGCAAGGGCCGATGAAAAAACGTGCCTTGGGAGAGGGCGTGCTTTTGAGACCTTGGCTTGGCTATACTAAGACTGATCTTAATAAATATCTGTCTACTAATGATATTAAATTTATTTCTGATGAAACTAACTTTGAAGATAACCAAGATCGTAACTTTATTCGCAATAAAGTGCTTAAGATGGCTTCAAATAGATGGCCTAATGCCAGCATGCAAATTCAGCAAACAGCTGAGCTAGTTTCAAAGTATAAAAAAGCTCATGATTTTTTGCTTGATCAGCAATTTGGAGAAAATATTAGAGGATCTAAATTATATAGAAAATTCTTACTTGATCTTGAGGAAGATACTTGTATAGAAATAATGAGATATTGGATAAAAATTAATAATGTTGCAATGCCAAATAAAAAAATTATTGGTGAGATTTTAAAAGCATTTATTCATTCTAATCCCACCCCAAGAACACAGGTAAACTGGTCAAGAGCAGATAATGATCAAAAGAGTGCTTTTTTAACTTTTTGCGATGGTTATTTAATCTTAAATGAGAAATAATCAGTCAATTCGGAGAAAAATATGAGTTATGAAACTATAAGTTTAGATATTGAAAATAGGGTAGCTACAATAACAATTAATCGTCCAAAAATGATGAATGCATTTAATGAGCAGCTTATTTGGGATATGGGAGATGCAACTGAAAAAGTAAAAAATGATTCTCAAATCAGAGTGTTGGTAATAACCGGAGAGGGTAGAGGTTTTTCTGCAGGGGCTGACCTAACCGAGAGAGACGCATCTTGGTCAGATACGAAGGACGCTTTATTAAGAGGTTATCATCCTTTTTTGAAGAATATAATTGAAATGCCAAAACCAGTTATTGGCTCAATCAATGGAGCTGCTGCTGGCATTGGAGCTGCATTGGCTATGGCGTGTGATTTAAGAATTATGGCTAAAGATGCATACATTATGTCTGTATTTAGTAATATCGCATTGGTGCCTGACGGAGGGCTGAGCTTTCTTTTAACAAGAGCCATTGGTTATGCACGAGCTTTAGAATATGCAATTGAAGCGAAGAAAATATCTTCTGCTGATTGTTTAAGCATGGGTGTTGCTAACAAAGTAGTGGAATTAGAGGATTTAACTTCTGAAACTAAGAAATGGGCAGAGCATTTATCAAAGAGATCGCCACAAGCTTTATCATTAACAAAAAAATTAATGAATGACTCATTGACTCAGTCTTATGATGAAACTTTTAATGCAGAAGCAGAAGCGCAAAATAATATTTTTGGCTCAGCAGAAAACATGGAAGGGGTTAAAGCCTTTTTAGAAAAGCGCCAGCCTGACTTTAAGTAATTAGTTTATTTACTCCAGAGATAATGGCTTGAAAAGAGGCCTTTACAGTATTCCCGTCAATGCCAGCGCCCCACTCATTTTGACCTTCTAGAGTTAATTCAATGAATGCGGCAGCTTTTGCATCAGCACCAGATGTAACAGAATGTTGATGATAGTCAGAGACAGTAATTGATGTTGAAAAATTATTATTAACAGCGGATATAAAAGCTTCAATAGGACCTCCACCAATTCCAGAGAGAGTTACTTCATTTTTTTGATCTTTTAATGTGATTTCTACTTGATCTGACGTATTCCCTCCAGAATCTTCCGAAGAGGATAAGGCATAATTAATTAATTCAAGCCTACCTTCATAAGCTATGTAGTTTTTTTCAAACACTTTCCATATGTCTCGAGACATCACTTCTTTCCCCGTATCGTCAGCAACCCTTTGAACTTTTTCACTAAGATTAATTTGCAGTCTTCTGGGCAGAGAGACACCATGATCCTTTTCAAGGATAAAAGCTATCCCACCTTTCCCGGATTGTGAATTGATTCTTACAACTGCTTCATATGATCTACCGAGATCCGCTGGATCAATAGGCAGATAGGGGACTTCCCATTCTGGTTTATTTGACTTCTCTAAAGCATTAAGACCTTTTTTGATCGCATCTTGATGAGACCCCGAAAAGGCAGTGAAAACAAGATCTCCCGCATACGGATGTCTTGGGTGAACTGGAAGTTGATTGCAGTACTCAACTTCCCTAATAACTGCATTGATATCAGAAAAATCAAGCTCTGGATCTATTCCCTGAGTTAGCAAGTTGAGAGCAATAGTGACAATATCAACATTACCAGTTCTCTCTCCATTTCCAAATAAGGTTCCTTCAACTCTATCAGCTCCAGCCATTAGACCAAACTCAGAAGCTGCAACCGCAGTTCCGCGATCGTTGTGCGGATGCAATGAGAGAGAAATACTTTCGCGATTCATTAAATTTTCATTCATCCACTCTATTTGATCGCCATAAACATTAGGAGTAGCCATCTCCACAGTCGCAGGCAGATTAATGATAATTTTTTCAGAAGATACATCTTTTAAAATTTCTACAACAGCATCACAAACTTCTGCTGCGTATTCGAGTTCTGTGCCAGTAAAACTTTCAGGAGAGTACTCAAAAGACCATTTTGTTTCCGAGTTTGCCAATGCAAGTGTTTTTACCAGCGATGCGCCATCTGTTGCAATTTTTTTAATACCCTTTCTATCTTGATCAAAAACAACTTTTCTTTGCAGAGTAGATGTTGAATTATAAAAATGAACAATTGCTTGCGAGGCTCCTTTAAGAGACTCAAAAGTCCTTTCAATAATGTGATCACGCGCTTGAGTTAGTACCTGAATTGTAACGTCAGAGGGAATCTTTTTTTCTTCTATTAACCATCTGACAAATTCAAAATCAGTTTCTGAGGCTGCTGGGAAACCGACCTCAATTTCTTTAAATCCAAGATCACAAAGCAGTTTAAACATTCGTTTTTTTCTTTCATGACCCATGGGTTCAATGAGAGCTTGATTTCCATCGCGCAGATCAACAGAGCACCATCTTGGCGCTGATTGAATAACTTCATTTGGCCAATTTCTCCCCTTCAAAGGAATTGGCTCAAAAGGTTTGTATTTTTTTATTAAATCTTTCATGATTGCTTTTGTGATGCTATCAAATAAATCTCAGTATATTCTCTCTAAAATTGGCATCCCTTTGTATGAGGATGCAAAAAATCCTACTAAAAATGATGAAATGAACATCTACTTCTTTCAAAAGGACAATATTCTAACATTACATGCTAATTCTGTAGATGAATACTCAGAAAAAGAGATAAAGTTACTTGAAGCCATTATTGAGGCAATTCGTGGCCCCACCCAATCAGCCTCTCAAGGAGTTATAACTTCTTCCAATCGAGAACCCTTTAATATAAGAGATTTTAAAGGCTCTTCTGATCTTAAAGCCACACTAGTATTTTGTGAGTTAAATAATTCGCTTGATGGGCTAGACTTAATTGTTTCACCTAGCATAGAGGACATGCTATCTAATCCAAGCTTAAAGATGGACCTTTGGAGCAAACTTAAGCCTTTACAATCAACTTAAATGATTACTTCGATTAGACCTGCAAGCTTAGATGATGTTTCAGCTATTGTGGAAATAGAAAATAAGACGAATCAAATGCCATGGTCAAAAGCACAATTTCTTTCCTCAATGGAGGTTGGTCATTATTCAGCAGTTATGCATAAAGAGAATGATATTTTAGGATTTGCCATCTATTCTCCAATTATTCCTGAATCACATTTATTAAACATTGCCATTGATCCAGTTCATCAAGGCAGGGGTCTTGGAGATAAGCTGCTACAACAAATCATTCTTCAAAATAAAACAATTGGAGTGAAGATGATTTCCCTTGAGGTGAGAGTTTCTAATTTGCCAGCAATAAATTTATATGAAAAAAGAGGATTCCATAAAGATGCCATTCGACCAAATTATTATAGCGGCCCCCCAAAGGAAGACGCATTATTAATGAGTTTAAAGATCTAGCTTAAAGAATTTTCAGTAATTCAGGTTCAATTGCTGACTCTCCATCTTGTGGGGCAAATCTTTTAACTACCAGACCGTCTTTGTTGACAAGAAACTTAGTGAAATTCCACTTGACTGCTTCGGTTCCTAGAATTCCTGGAGACTCTTGCTTGAGATATTTAAATAAGGGGCTTGCATTTGAACCATTAACCTCAATTTTATCAAACATCTTAAATGAGACATTGAATGTAAGATCGCAGAATGATTGAATCTCTTCATTGGTTCCAGCTTCTTGGGCGCCAAACTGATTGCATGGAAAGCCCAGCACTTCCAAGCCTTTATCTTTATGTTTTTCATAGAGACTTTGAAGATCTTTGTATTGAGGAGTAAATCCACATTTACTGGCAACATTAACAATTAATAGTGTTTTTCCTTGGTACTTGCTTAAATCCACTGAATTTAATTCAATATCTTTAACGCTTATGTTGTATAACTCACTCATGTAGAACTCCTAATTTACAATTTAGATTATACGGAATAAAACAAATATAATCATCGAATGGAAACTAAATGGAAGTCATTTTCAGCCCTTACAAAGGATGAGCTATATTTGATACTTAATCTTCGTCAGCAAGTTTTTGTTGTTGAGCAAGACTGTCCATTCATCGATGCTGATTTTAAAGATCAAGATTGCGATCATTTGCTTGCATATCAAAATAATGATTTGCTGGGTTACCTCAGAGTTGCAAAACCTGGAAAAAGATATAAAGGACCTGAAATAGGCAGAGTATTAACAGCTGAAAAGATTAGAGGAGAAGGTGTAGGCAAAATTCTTACTCAGGAAGCTGTTGAGTTTTGCGCTTCCAAGTATCCAAATCAAGAAATCGGTCTATCTGCGCAATACAGGCTGATAAATTTTTATGAAAGTTTTGGCTTTGCTTCTCAAGGAGAGGTTTATCTAGAGGATGATATTGAGCATATTAAGATGACTTTGACCCCACAGTCAAATTCCAGGAATATTTTTCAGTGGAGGTTTCCAATTCACCCCTTGTTCCTTTTAGGAGGGATCATCTCCATTGGGATTATAGGCTCAAGTTTTATTAAAGAAGTTGATGTCTCACAGCTTAATTGGGTAGCTAAAATTGATGATAGAGCAATTTCAAAAGAAAAATATGAGATCTATTTAGAATCAATTGCTCAATCAAGAAAAACTGGATTAATCGAGTCAGATCCAAACAATATCCTTGAACGAATGATTGATGAGGAGCTATTGATCCAAAGAGGGATTGACCTTGGGATGATTGAGAATGATTCTGAGATAAGAAGTGCGATTATACAAAAAATGATTGGCTCTATTATTGCTGAGACAAACGATTTGCGTATTTCAAGACAAGACCTTGAAGGTTTCTATTCTGCAAATAAGGATTTATTCACTCCGAGTCCTAAATTGCAACTCCTAAAGTTAAGCTTTGATGGAAATAAAAAAGTTGCTGGTGAACGTGCTCGAGATTTATTGATTCAAGGCAATCTTGCTGATGCAAAATTAATTGCTGAAAATGAAGTGATTAGTCTACCCAATGTTTTGTTGCCTGCAATGAAGATAAGGGAATATATTGGACCTTCACTTACTCAGATGGCATTGAGCTTAGAAGAAGGCGAGGTGAGTGAGTTGATAGAGGTTGATGGTAGTTTTCATCTTCTTGTACCGCTTCAAAAAATTATATCCAGCGCACCTGAGTTTAATGATGTCTATCAGGAAGTAGAGTCTGAATTTATTCGATTCAAAGGAGAGGAGTTGTTAGACGAATATTTAGAAGATCTCAGAAATTGGTATGACGTTGTAAAGGCAAATGACCTCTAAAAAACTTTTACTTTTATTTCTCTTTCAGCTCTTCATGCCTCTGGAAGCTCATAATCGTAGCGAATCTTATTCAAAGTTTCATTTTCTCAACCTTGAGAGTGGAGTTGAGGTTAGGATCACGGGGACAATTAAGCAGGGTATTTTTGAAGCTTTAAATCCAGGTGTAAAATTTCAATCATATGAAGATTTTACAAATTATTTGGGCGATGCAATTTTCCTTGGAGATACATGCAAGCTAAATCAACCAGTTGAGTTCAATGAAAACAATGCTGCTGGCGTTTTAAAATTTTATTGGGATTTTCAGTGCTCTACACTGCCATCCAATGTCTCAATTTCTTTATTTCAAGACCTAGGGGTTACTCATACCCATATTGCTAGAGGGGTTATAGATGGTGAAACAATTCCTGAATTTATGTTTGCAAGTCAAACTGATCTTTGGCAGATCAATTCTTTATCTCAATCTAACAGAAATCAAAGCTCCTATTGGGGTTATTTAATTTCAGGTATTGAGCATATCCTGAGTGGCTGGGATCATCTAGCATTTTTACTGGGCCTCATTCTGTTGTTTCAAGGCAGAAATCTTGTTATAGCAATTACTGGATTTACTATCGGACACAGCTTAACTCTTGGTCTTGGCGCTATGAATGTTTTGAGAGTGCACTCAGAAATGGTTGAGATTTTAATAGGATTTTCAATATTACTTTTAGCTTTTGAAAAGTTTTTTAAGCATCATTATGAATTTGATAAGGTGATTAAATATTTGATATTTGGCTCTATCGCATTATCTCCATTGGCGATATTTGGAGTCTTAGAGCCTTTATTAATATTAGGTTTAGCATTATTTTTGACAGTCTATCTAAGCCTAACGCATCATTATTCTTCTCCATGGATTCCTTTAATGATCACTGTATTTTTTGGATTAATTCATGGACTTGGATTTGCTTCCTCAATTGCAGAAGTTGGCATCCCTCAAGAAAGATTGTGGCAAATAATCTTAAGCTTCAATCTTGGGGTTGAGTTGGGTCAGTTAGCCGTAGCTTTTGCAATACTTGGATTGTTCGCATTAGCAAAACATTATTTTTCTCAATCTTATTACGGTTCTATTCATAATTTTACGGGTGCTGTAGTATTCTCTATGGGAACTTTTTGGTTTGTTACCAGAGCTATGGGAATATGAAATTTGCAATACCTCTATCAATGTTACCAATGGATGAAATAAAACCATTGGGCGTAGCTGCTGATGAGATTGGGTATGATTTTCTTGCCGTCTCAGATCATTTAATTCACCCAGAAGATTTTTCAGTTCCTTACCCTTACACGGATGACGGAAGTGTTAGGTGGGAACAGGGCACTGATTGGCCTGACCCTATAAATTCATTATCTTTTCTTGCTGGGGCTACGAAAAATATTAGATTCTACACTAGTGTCTATGTTCTTCCGGCTAGAAATCCACTCAGAGTAGCTAAAGAAGTATCTACTCTCGATGCAGTTTCCAATGGAAGGTTTGATCTTGGAATAGGCATGGGATGGATGCCAGAAGAATTTGAAGCAGGCGGCCAAGAGTTCCGACGAAGAGGAGCCCGAGCTGATGAAATGCTCGAAATTATGAAGTTACTTTGGTCGGGAGAGATGGTGGAGTTTCAAGGCCAGTTTTTTAATTTTAAAAAATTAGAGATGTTGCCTGCACCAAAAACAAATATTCCTATCTATGTTGGCGGCTTTTCAGAGCCAGCTCTCAATAGAGCAGCAAGGCATGATGGATGGATTTCAGATATGCACAGTTTGAGTGAACTCGAAGCCTTGATGGCAAAATTAAATGAAAAAAGACAAGAGCTACCTCCCAAAGAAAATTATGAATTTATTTGCTTTAGTTGCTGGGATGCTTTTAGCCTTGAAGGTTTTGGACAAATGAAAGATTTAGGCGTTACGACTGTGACCACATATCCATGGATGCTCTATGGAACGATGAATGATGCTCCATTGGATCAAAAGATTGAAGGTATGGAAAAATTTTTTTATGAAATTGTTTCTAAATTGAAGTAACGGTTTATTCAATCCAAGTCTCCTCTCCCCAGAGCCTATAGTTGCTATAATAACTCCATGAAAGTTGTAAGGCTTGTAAAAAATTCGGATTTTAAAAGTGTTGAGCATTTGGTCAAGCATTCTGGCAAAGGTATGACCACCATGCCAAAAACACCTAAAGAGATTAAAGAAAGAATTTTGTGGTCAGAAAGATCTCAAAATAAAAAATCCAAGAAGCCAAATCAAGATAGTTATTTATTTGTGCTCGAAGATAATAGTCGTATAGTCGGGTTATCAGCCATTTATACCTCTGTGTCGCTGAAGAAACCTTCTGTTTTTTTTAAGAAGTCTATTTCACAGCTTGAATCTAAATCCTTAAATTTTACTAAGGACTTGGATGTGCTGTCTCTTCATCTATGCAAGCAGCCTTATTCTGAACTAGGAACTTTATTTCTTAAGCCGGCTTTCCGAGGGAAGGGGCGAGGTTCACTTCTTTCTTTTTCAAGGTTTATTTTCATGTCTGCTCATCAACAACGGTTTGATCCCAAGCTTTTTGTTGAAATTAGAGGTTTTAAAAATGCTAAAGATGAGTCCTATTTTTGGAATTCATTCAGTAAAACTTTTTTTAATCTTGATTTTTTTAAAGCAGATGAAATTAGCTATATAGATAATCACTTTATTATGGAATCTATTCCCAAATATCCTTTCATCATTGAGCATATGCCGAAAAAAGTACAAAGAGTTATTGGCAAACCCCACCCTAATGCTATGCCTGCATATTCATTGCTTAGAAAGCAAAGTTTTAGACCCAATGGTTTGATCGATGTCTTAGATGGAGGACCATGCCTGGAAGCAAAAATTAAAGATATTCCCTTGGTCAAATCTGCAAAATTATTTCCCATTGTGATTAAAAGAAACATTAATTTTGATCGATTTGGTTTTATCGCGAATCCATCCATTGATGCTTTTGCCGTGGTCAAAGAAAATTATACTTTTGATAAAGACAAGAAGGAGCTATTCATTTCAGCCAAAGTAGCAAAAGCTTTGAATTTAAAGTCAGGCTCTCTAGCGCAGGTTAACTAATGCTTTACATGCAAAATCAATGGTTCTCGGGTAAAGGTAAGCCATTTAAATCCATTAACCCTTTGACGGGTGAGATAGTTTGGGAGGGCAATTTTGCGAATGCATCTCAACTAAATGCAGCAATGAATACTGCATACAAGAGTCATGATAGATGGTCGACTGAATCGATCCAAACAAGAATAAAAATTATTAGAAAATTTTATGCTTTGCTTGAAAAGAATAAGTTGCCAATGACTAAGCTTATTTCAACAGAAACCGGTAAAACTCATGCTGATGCTGCTTCTGAGGTTACTGCAACTTTGGCCAAGCTTAATAATTCAATTCTTGCGTATAAAAAACGCACAGGTTTTGAAAGAAATTCTCTCGGCGTCATGCAGACAAGTCTTCAACATGCATCCCATGGCGTCATGTCGGTTGTGGGACCATTTAACTTCCCATTACATCTACCCAATGGGCACATCACTCCAGCACTTATTGCTGGAAATACGATTGTTTATAAGCCAAGTGAGTCGACCCCTATGGTTGCAGAGTACATGATGATGCTATGGGATAAAGCGGGATTACCGTCTGGTGTGATTAATATGATTCATGGAGGCAAAGACATAGTCCAGGGTCTTTGCAAGCATCCTCTAAACAAGGGACTTCTTTTTACTGGTAGCTATAAAGTTGGCAAACAAATTAATAAAATCATGGCTGATTACCCAGAGAAAATCCTTGCATTAGAATTAGGGGGCAATAATCCATTGGTGGTTTGGTCGACTCAAAAAATTAATACCGCAGTAAATCTTATTTTTGAATCTGCATTTATTTCATCTGGCCAACGCTGTACTTGTGCTCGTCGCCTGATTCTTCCCAATACTAATAATGGCAAGAAAATCTTAGCTAAATTGAAGCAGAGGATTCAATCGCTTTCATATTCAGATGAATCAGATCTTTACTACGGCCCATTAATCTCACCCAAAGCCACTGAGGGATTTTTAAGATTTCAGGATAAGCTAATTAAGCTGGGCGCTAAAACTATTCTTAAGGCACGAAAAGTTAGAGGTTCATATAATCTGGTGACGCCTAGTTTAATTAATATTACAGGGATGAAGAAATCTTATGATGAAGAAAACTTTGGTCCTATGCTGCAGGTGTATCTTGCAGATAACTTTGATGATGCTATAGCAGAAGCAAATAATACAAAATATGGTTTGGCAGCAGGACTTATTTCAGACAATGAGAAATTATTTAAAGGATTTTCACAAAGAATTAATGCAGGCATCATTAATTTTAATTCAACTACAACGGGTGCATCCGGAGCCTTTCCATTTGGCGGGATAGGTAGAAGTGGAAACCTTAGACCTGCAGGTTTTTATGCTGCAGACTATTGTGCATGGCCGAAGGCATCAATTATCAAAAAACTATAGATGACTTTTTCAGGGGAGATTAATTTTGATGGTTTAATTGGTCCTACTCACAACTATGCTGGCTTATCTCATGGTAATTTAGCCTCACAAAAACACCTCAATCAAACTTCAAATCCTCAAGCCGCAGCATTGCAGGGCCTTGATAAAATGAGGCTCATTATGGACCAAGGAATTCCACAGGGATTTTTCTTACCTCATGAGCGCCCACACTTAAAGATTCTTAGAACTCTTGGATTTGGCGGCACAGATGAAGAGGTGATCAATCGAGCAGCTAAACAAAATCCAGCTTTATTAAAAAATGTTTATTCTGCCTCCTCAATGTGGGCGGCCAATGCAGCAACTTTTTCTCCAAGTATTGATAGCTATGATCAAAACATTCATATTACCCCAGCCAATTTAAATTCCATGTTTCACCGTTCCATTGAACATGAATTTACAAAGACTCAATTAGAACTTATGTTTGGAGGAGTTGCTGAGGTGCATGACCCAATTGAAAATATTTCAGGATATGGTGACGAGGGTGCCGCAAATCATCTTAGAGTGAGTGCTCAGCATCTCAAACCGGGCTTTCAGATTTTTGTCTATGGAAGCTCTGCATTTGAAGTTCATCAAGGTATCATTGCTCGCCAAGCAGAAGAAATCTCTCAAGCGGTTTCAATCCAACATCAACTTGATCCTGATAGAGTGATGTTTTTAAAACAAAACGAACAAGCCATTAGTTCAGGCAGCTTTCATAATGATATTGTGAGCCTAGCTAACGAAGAGGTTTTTATTTTTCATCAAGAAGCCTTTGCAGATAGAGTTGAATTAGAGAGAGTATTGCACCAACTGAAGGATCATGTGAAAGGCTTTAACCCCATTGAAATTTTTTCTGAAGATATTTCTCTCGATGACCTGGTATCAAGTTATTTGCTTAACTCACAATTAATTACCGTTAAGAATAATGAGATGATGATGTTACTGCCAGAAGAGGTTCAAAATCATATTAACTGCATGCGATGGCTAGAAGAAATTAAATCTTCCTCACCCATAAAGCATATTGAATTTGTTGATATTCGCCAAAGCATGATGAACGGAGGAGGGCCAGCCTGCTTAAGATTTAAAACCGTAGTCAATAATGATGAGTTTGACCAGATCAATAAAAAATTTTTGCTTACACCAAAAAAACTCATGGATTTGAGAGCGCTCGTGACAAAACATTATAGGGACAAACTTAATCCAGCAGACTTGCTAGATAATAATCTAGTTCAAGAATCTTATAGATTTTTAGACGAGTTAACTCAATTATTAGATTTGGGTAATATCTATGATTTTCAAAAGTTTTAATCTAGTTTGAGGATGGAAAGCTTTGACTTTTGCGAGGGACTCTTCGCATTAGGAATATCATAAAAGGAATTATTACTGGAGCTGCCAATAAAATTAAAAATACTCCCAAAAAAAATATTAATTGCTGAAAAATATCAGTAGATTTGGGATGTGGCTTATTTGGTTCAAAAAATTTACCAGAGTATAAATGAGGATAATCCTCAAATCTTTTTTGCATTATCCCAATCCAATTTCTTATACCTGTTAATCTCTCATCATTTTCAAGAGAAAATAGGGGCGGCACAGGAATGCTGGAGTGACATTGGATCACTCCAAATAAAAGCATATCCCTGATGCCAGGTTCTTCTCCGTCAATGAATTTTTCTTTTGAGGTTTTGAGTTTTTCCTCCCAACATATAAATTGATCACCAAAACTTTTTGGATCTTTTGGTTTTAGTTTAAGTTTTACAAAATTTATTAATAAAAACATGTAACAAGCTATAAAACTTAATATGAAATTATTGGCAGAACGTAACATTAAAGATGATGATGTATCTCCAGCTTTTGAAAAGGCTGTAAAAAAACGCATTGGATTATTTGGCCTGTGTTGAACACCTAACCAGGTATCTTGAATTGCTTTTAAGTCATTTGTGGAAATTGGCTTAAGGCCAATTTTTGCCATGATCTCTGATGATTCTGTTTCCCATGCCTCATCATTTATAGAAACCGCTGGCATGTAAACTCCCCACTTTTTAAAAATCTCAAGTGGAGGGCTTATGTATAAAGTATGCTCAATTTTTTTATCATGCAGTGTAAGTAAAACAGCTTGAACCCAGGGTGAGTGATTGAAGCCATAAACTTTAACATTCATTTGATTTGAGAAATAATTTCAAAGATAAATTTGATAATAAGAATACCTTTAGATTAAATCAATATATTTCTGCACTCCGATAGTTTTTTAGTAATTTAGTCATAAGTAAATTCTTAATTTATGACTAATGATGTTCTTATTTGATAGAATCTTAGTTCTGGTCTTATCTAACTTATAGATTAAATATCCGGGGGGATAATTTTGTTAAAAAGAGTTATAGAGTTTTTTCGAGTTTTAGGCGAACTGAGATATTTAATTCCAGTCATGCGTTATAAATTTCCAGACCCTGAAGATCCAGGTTCACTAGCTCATATATTTCAGGCTGCAACTGAGAAATTCTCTGAAAGGCCTTTTTTGTATTTTGAAGATGAAATGTGGACATATGATCGAACAAACAAAGCAGCTAACAGCTTGGCAAGGTACCTAGTTTCAACTGGTGTAAAACATGGAGATAGAGTGGTTTTATTTATGGAGAATCGCCCAAGTTTTCTCATTTCATTGTTGGCCTTAAATAAAATTGGCGCAATAGCTGTTTTAATTAATACTAGCTTAACGGGCGACCCATTGATTCATTGCATTAATTCTTCTGATGCAGTGAAATGCATAGTGGGTGCTGAAAGAGCCGAACCTCTAGAGAATGTTTTAAATCAAATTAACATCACAAAACAAGAAGATTTTTTATGGGCTGAAGATACTGATCAATACTCTTTGCCAGATTGGGCAATTGATCTTAAAGCTCAAATAGATCTTTCTGACGATGAGAATTTAGAAGAAACAAATGCAGTAAGGATAAAAGATGTGGCCTGCTATATATTTACCTCAGGAACCACGGGCGTTCCAAAGGCTGCGATTTGCCCTAATCAAAAACTGATGGCTGCTTCAGTGAACATTAAAATAGCTGGTTACAGAATCAACGAAACAGACTGTATGCATAATAGTTTACCGTTATATCATTCAACTGGCTTGATGTTAGGTATATGCGCAGTTGTTCAAGCAGGAGCATCAACATTTATCAAAAGAAAATTTTCTGCTTCCTCTTTTTGGGATGAAGTACAAAAATATAATACAACTGCACTTGTATACATTGGCGAGCTTTGCAGATATTTGGCTAATACAGACCCCACCCCAGCTGAGCAAAATAACCCTCTCAAAGTAATGGTTGGAAACGGGCTTAGACCAGATGTTTGGGATATTTTTAAGAATAGATTTGGGGTTAATAGAATTGTTGAAATTTATGGAGCAAGTGAAGGAAACGCTTTGTTTATGAACTTGCTAAATAAGGATAAAACCATCGGGATGACAAACGCCGATGTTTCTCTTATTGAGTATGACGTGGCTGAAGATGAAATTTTAAAATGCGATGATGGTTTCTGTAAAAAAATCTTGACTCATGATCCAGGTCTATTGATTGTTAGGATCGGTCCGAATTCTGTTTTTAATGGGTACACAGATGCGCAGGCAACTGAAAAGAAAATTCTAAGAGATGTTTTTGAAGAGGGAGACGCTTGGTTTAATACCGGAGATTTGATCAAGACAGTTGATGTTGGTTATGCGCTGGGTAAAACGCATTATCAATTTGTTGACAGAGTGGGTGATACCTTTAGATGGAAATCAGAGAATGTTTCAACCAATGAGGTCGGTGAAATATTAAATGGTTACAAGGACGTTAACATGTCTAATGTCTATGGAGTGCAAATTCCTGGTTGTGAGGGAAGAGCTGGTATGGCAGCTTTCAGCCTTGAAGATGCAGGGAGTTTCGATTGGCAAGCTTTTTCAGCATACGTTGATAGCAGCCTTCCTAAGTACGCACGCCCATTGTTTATAAGAATTATTCAAGAAATGGATACCACTGGAACCTTTAAGTTGAAGAAAAATGATTTAAGAAACGAAGCATTTGATATTAGCAAAGTTACAGATCCCATTTACTGTCTTAAACCCAACTCGAGCAATTACGAGGCTTTGGATAATGAATGGTTGCAAACCATTAATTCTGAGAAAGCTGGCTATTAATTAAATTATTTAAAAGGAGAATCGCATGAGTGATAAGAGTTTTGATGTGGTGATATATGGAGCAACAGGTTTTACTGGAAAGCTGGTTGTGGAATACATGCTTAATCAATATGGTAATGATGAAAGCATTACTTGGGCCATGGCTGGAAGAAGTCATGAGAAGTTAATTGCCGTCAGAGATGCTTTGGGTGTGTCCCATGATGTGGCTCTTTTAACAGTAGACAGTAATGATGAATCAAGTGTTGCAGAAATGGTTAAACAAACAGAATGCGTATTAACAACAGTCGGACCGTATCAACTTTATGGCCAAAACATTGTTAAACAATGTGCTGCTAATGGAACAGATTATGTTGATCTATGCGGTGAGCCAGGATGGATGTATGAAATGATCAACAAGCATGCTGAGCAGGCCAAGGAAACTGGCGCAAGAATTGTCTTTTCTTGTGGTTTTGACAGCATACCTTTTGACCTAGGTGTTTACTTTTTACAAAAAGAAGTAATAGCTCAACATGGTAAACCTGCTTCCAATGTAAGAGGAAGAGTTCGGGCAATGAATGGTGAGTTTTCTGGTGGAACAGCGGCTTCATTAAGTGCGACTATGGCATCGTTAAAAGAAAAACCAGAATTATTTGAAGTGTTGGCAGACCCATTTTCGCTGTCAAATGGTTTTACTGGACCGGAGCAAGCTCCAGACTCTAAAGCTGTTTATGATAAAAAACTTGAAACTTGGGTCGCTCCATTTTTTATGGCACCTATTAATACCAAAAATGTTCATAGATCTAATGTCTTAATGGACCATATGTACGGAGAGGATTTTTGTTACAACGAGATGTGGATTCAAGGACCGGGCGAGGAGGGCAAAGCTGCAGCAGAATTTGTTGGCAGTATGAATCCGTTGGCTGATGCGCCAGCACCTGGTGACGGTCCCTCAAAAGAATCAAGGGATAATGGAAATTATGATGTTCTATTTTGTGCAGACATGGCCGATGGATCGACGATTCATGCAGCTGTTTCAGGAGATATGGATCCTGGGTACGGCTCAACTTCTAAAATGATTGCTGAAAGTGCAATCTGTTTGGTTAAAGAATGTCCTGACCTTGTTGGAGGTATCTACACTCCAGCACCAGCAATGGGCGAAAAACTCATTGCAAGACTGCAAGCTAATGCTGGATTAGATTTTAGATTAGATCTATGAATAGAATCACTGAAATCTTAGGGGTTAAATACCCAATTATTCAAGCACCCATGGGATGGATTGCCAGAAGTCAGCTAGCTTCTGCTGTTTCAAATGCAGGAGGATTTGGCATCATCGAAACTTCTTCTGGAGAGACTGAAAATTGCAAAGCTGAGATTTTAGCAATGTCAAAACTCACGGATAAACCCTTTGGTGTGAACTTGCCTTTAATGTTTTTAAGAGACGAGAGTATGATTGAGCTGGTATTAGAGCAGGGTATAAAATTTGTTACCACTTCAGCCGGCGATCCAGGCAAATACATTCATATTCTTAAAGAGGCTGGTATCATGGTTTTTCATGCAGTACCAAGCGTAGCAGGTGCAATTAAGGCAGCTGATGCTGGTGTGGATGGCCTCGTGATTGAAGGCACAGAGGGTGGAGGCTTTAAAAGTCCAGAAGAAGTAGGCTTAATTGTGCTTATTCAAGCAATCAGAAACCACACAGACTTGCCTATTGTTGCAGCGGGTGGAATTGTTGACGGAGTAGGGATGGCGGCAGCTTTTGCAGCTGGAGCAGAAGGCATCCAGATGGGAACTAGGTTTGTATCCTCCAAAGAAAGCCCAGTGCATGACAACTTTAAAAATTCAATCATTGACTCAGATGAGCAAGGAACATGGATTCTCAATAAAAAATCAAAACCTTGCATCAGGGCCCTAAAAACAGAATTTACTCAAAAAATTCACGAATCAGGAGTCATGGAAATGACAGATATGATGAAAATTCAAGACCTCTACTTTGGAGGCGATATGAATGCAGCCCCGGCTTTAACTGGCCAGTCAGCAGGATTAATTGATAAAGTGAAACCTGTTGCTCAAATCATTGATGAAACTATTTGGGAATTTAACAAAACATGCGAAAGGATGTCCGCACAGAAACTTTAGAATGAGAAGTTTGAATCCTATCCCCATTATTGGTGTTCCAGCTTCACCCTATACAAGAAAAATGGTTGCCTTGATGCGATTCAGGAGGATTCCATATATAGTACAGTGGGGTAATGCAAGAGATTTAATTAAAAAACATAATCTTGAGGAGCCAAAACCTATCTTGCTCCCAGTCATAATTTTTGAAGTTGATGGTGTGCAAAAAGCTATCACAGATTCCACTCCAATTATTCGTCATTTAGAGAATGAGTTCCCTGATAGAGGAGTTATTCCTCATGACCCAAAACTAGCTTTTTTGAACTATGTTCTTGAAGATTTTGGGGATGAGTGGGTCACAAAATATATGTTTCATTACAGATGGCACTTCAAAGAAGATATAGATAAAGCAGGCACCGTTTTGCCATTGTTGCATGATGTTAGTCTTGATGATGAATCACATAAAGCTTTCAAACAGGGCATTTCGGAATTACAGATAAGCCGGCTTTGGGTTGTAGGTTCAAATGAAATAACTGCTCCAATAATTGAGTCAAGTTACAAGAGATTTCTGCTACAGCTTGAAGATTGCTTGTCAAAGAATGCATTTTTATTTGGCAGTCGTCCATCATCAGCTGATTATGCAATATTTGGTCAATTGTCAGCATTAATAGGTTTTGATCCAACATCTCGAACAATTGCTCATGAGATATCACCGCGAGTCATTGCATGGCAGGATCGTATGGAGGACATGAGCGGCATAGATCCAGCGGAAGGCGATTGGTTGAGTTATGAGGTTGCCCAAGAGGATTTAGCGGACATCTTTCAAGAGGTTGGCAAAGTTTATTTGCCCGCACTCTTGGCAAATGCAAAAGCTATCGCTGCTGAAGAGAAGACCTGGACCACTCAAATAGACGGTGCTCAATGGGAGCAGCGCAGCTTTCCTTATCAAGCAAAATGCTTGCAATGGATTAATGATGAATTTAACGCTTTAAATAATGATGACCAAAATCAAATCATGGCCTTTTTAAAGAAAACTGGTTGTCAGGATTTAATTGTAAAGGAATAGAGATGGAAGTATTAAGAACGCCTGATGAGAGGTTTAATAATTTAAAGGAATATCCTTTTGAACCTCATTATACAAATATCAAAACTCATGATGGTTCAACTTTAAGGATTCATCATATTGATGAAGGACCAAGGGATGGCCCCATTCTTCTAGCTATGCATGGCCAACCAGTTTGGAGTTATCTATATGCAAGAATGATTCCTTTTTTAGTTAATGCTGGCATTAGGGTAATAGCTCCAGATTTACCTGGGTATGGTAAATCAGATAAACCAGCATCTCGAGAGGATTATAGCTTTCAAAATCAAGTAGATTGGATGGGCGAATGGTTGAAAGAAAATAATTTTTCAAATTTAACTTTTTTTGGTCAAGACTGGGGAGGTCTGATTGGTCTTCGAATGGTTGCACAAGACCCTGATAGATACATTAAAGTATCAATGGGAAATACTGGATTACCCTATAACCCAGATGTTCCTCAAGAAGTTATTGATAAGGTAAAAGAGTTCAGAGCAAGCGATATAAAACTTACGCCAATGAGGATGCAAAAAGAGATTATGCAAATGGATAGAAAAGACTTTTCAAAAGATTCGTCAACTGCTTTTCATCCAGCTTTAAAATTTATGTATTGGCAAAAATTTTGTTGGGATACAACAAATCTTCCCGTTGGATTTGTTTGTTCTACTATGATGGAAAAAAGGTCAAAGCTATCAATGTTGATGCATCATACTTTTATCAGTTTGGATATTGAAAGATTTTATCCATTTACATCCGATCTGATAAAAGCCTATGAAGCACCATTTCCAGACCCCTCATACAAAATGGGCCCTCGAGCAATGCCCAGCCAGGTTCCAATTATTCCAGATCAATCTTTGGAGGCTCAAAAAAAGGCAAGGGAATTTTTTAAAACCTCAACCAAACCATTCTTAGTAGTTTTTGCCGGCAATGATCCGGTAACCAATGGTATTGAAAAAGATGTTCTCAAAATGGCCCCAAATGCAAAAAGTGCACCTCATATTGGAGGAGGACATTTTTATCAATGGACGAGACCAAAAAAATTATCTGCTATTCTAATATCTTTTATAAAGGAGCAATCATGATTGATTTTTATACCGCACCAACACCCAATGGGCATAAAGTGTCATGTACTTTAGAGGCCATGGAGCTTGAGTATGAGACTCATGTAGTTAATTTGATGGAAAATGAGCAAAAAAAACCTGAGTTTCTTGCAATAAGCCCAAATGGGAGAATTCCTGCCATTGTTGATAGAGACGCAGATAATCTACCGATTTTTGAATCAGGCGCCATTATGATTTATCTCGCTGAGAAAACAGGGAAACTTATGCCAACTGATCTCAATGAAAAAGCCAAGGTGCTTGAGTGGCTGATGTTTCAAATGGGTGGTATTGGTCCAATGATGGGGCAGGCCAATGTCTTTTTTAGGTATTTTCCAGAAAAAATTCAACCGGCCATAGATCGTTATCAAAATGAAGGTAGAAGACTATTTGAGGTTTTGAACACTCATTTGGCCGAGCAAGATTGGTTGGCAAAAGATTACTCAATTGCAGATATTGCTAATTGGTGTTGGGTAAGGACCTATAAATGGTCAGGAATCTCAATTGAGGGCCTTAATCATTTAGAGCGATGGATGAAGACTATGTATGACCAACCAGGAATGAGTGCAGGTCTTGAAGTCCCTATAAAAATGGAAAGTTTGTTAGATGATGATAAAAAAGCCAAAGAATTTGCAAAAAATGCAGAGAAAATGGTTAAAAAATAAAGAGGATAAATTATGTTAAAAGTTCATTTTGTTGCTGGCACCAGAGCAGGTAGAGTGGTTTGGCTGTTAGAAGAGTTGGGATTAGAGTATGAAGTAAATATTATGCCCTTTACTAAAGAGGGGCTGAAATCTCCAGAGCACAGGTCAAGGCATGCATTAGGCAGAGTCCCAGTATTAGAAGATGGGGATATTTCAATTTTTGAATCAGGCGCCATTATTGATTATGTTCTTGAGAGACATAAGAATGGAGGATTAAAGCCTAGCTCAGACGCTCCTGAGTTCCCCTTTTATCTTCAGTGGTATCACTACTGCGAGGGCATGGTCATGCCTCCAATGAATCAGATTGTTGTTCAAACTATCTTATTACCTCCTGATAGAAGAGATGAGACTGTTTTAAATCAAGCAAAAAACCTACTCACAAAATCTTTAGCTCCAGTGAATGAGAACCTGGCTAACAAAGATTACCTAATAGGAGATTTTTCAGCAGCAGACCTCATGCTTGGGCATTCATGTTTTATGGCCAATAGGTTGGGATGTGTAAATGATGAGATGAAAAGCATTAAAGATTATGTTGCAAGAATCAATGCTAGACCTGCCTTTCAAAAAGCAATTACTATGGGAGAGTAAAAGTGGAAGTTAAAAACATGGTCACACCCAATCAAACTCAAATGAATGAGTTTCTTGATGGCGATATTGATTCACCAATTTCAATGGTTAATCTTCTTAAATTTAAAAAAAAAGCTGAATACGAAGATGGCAGAGATACTCAAATGTCAGGGAAGGAGGCTTATCAAATTTATGCTATTGAAGTTCAAGAACATTTAAAAAAAGTTGGAGCTGAAATGGTTTTTGGAGGAGCCGTTAGTCGCTTGATGCTTGGAGAAGTCGAGGATCTTTGGGATAGCGTAGCAATTGCTAGATATCCAAGTAGAAAAGCCATGCTTGAAATGATGATGAGCTCAGAGTATCAAGAAAGTGAGAAACATCGATCAGCAGGGCTCGAAGGACAATTAAATATTGAGACCAAAGAAGGCAATCTATGAAAAAATTTTTATTGATATGCGCCATTCTTTTCACAGTAGTTTTTGTCATCCTAAGTTTTGGAAGTTTTAATAAAAATAAACCCACAGTTTTTAAAAATGCAGTGAATCCATCTCCAGTTCAAGTTGCAGGATTTGCATTAGGAGAAGATGTTCCATTTTTAGCAGTCAATCTCATTAAGTTTAAAGAAAAGGCAGAATATGCAGATGGAAGAGAAACTGATCTTACTGGAAGGGAGGCATATGCTATTTATTCTGATGAGGTTTTAGGGCATTTAGCCAAAGTAGGCGCTAAACCAATATTTGGTGGAGAAGTTAATCGACTCATACTTGGTGAGATTGAAGAACTCTGGGATGTTGTTGCAGTTGTAAGATACCCCAGCAGAAAAGCGATGTTTAAAATGGCTACAAGTGATGAGTACATAGACAGTGAAAAGCATAGGACAGCAGGTTTAGCTGGACAACTAAATATCGAAGTCACCGCGGATGGATGGAATTTTGAATAAAGTCTTCCCTCAAAATGCTAACAATGATTTTCGAGGTCATAAGATTGCGCTATGGGGGTTTATAGCTTTCACGCTTTTGATGACATGGCGATCAATCATTCATATGTTCTTTGAGCAGTATGGGTTTCATGAAATAGCTAACTTTTCAATGATTGCGGGCGATCCAGATCCCATGATTCTAATTTATAGATTTTTTTCATTATGGGGTTTAGCGCAACTAATTTTTTGCTTTGTTTGCTGGGTTGTTATTTTTCGATACAGAGCACTCATTCCATTAATGTATTTGCTGTGGTTATTTGAGTGGAGCTTCAGAACTTTCGGTTATCCATTGATAAGAGAAGACATAGCTGTGCAAGGCATTTATACCATTGGAGCAACTCCAGGGGCAGTTGGGGCTCCTTATATTACTTTTATTTTAATAATACTTTTTAGTTTTTCACTAATGCAAAAAAAATAATCCACAGGAAAAAACTATGAGCCAATTTCAAACTTTAAAATCTGATTTAACTCATTCAAGAATTGCAGACACTGATTCGGTTTCCATTCATGATGGTGAGATTGCAGTCAAGATTGAAAGCTTTGCTTTTACAGCCAATAACGTAACTTATGGTGTCGCGGGAGATACGATTGGTTATTGGAAATTTTTTCCAGCAGCGCAAGATGAAAAGAATGAATGGGGTTGCATACCTATGTGGGGGTTTGCTGAAATTACCCACTCAAATATTAAAGGTTTGAATGTTGGAGAACGACTCTTTGGCTATTTTCCAGCTGCAGACTCATTAACTTTAAGTCCAATCAAAGTCTCTGATCAAAGTTTTAGTGATGGCAAAGAGCACCGCAAAGAACTCCCCCCTGTTTACAATAATTATGTGAGGCTTAATGGAGATCAAAATTATGATCCATCCATGGATGCAGTTAGAGCTCTTTTATTTCCACTTCATATTACAGCATTTTGTTTATGCGACTCTTTGGCTGAAGATTCATACTTTGGAGCATCTCAAGTAATTGTGGTTAGTGCTTCGAGTAAAACTGCTATTGGCCTGGCTCAAGGTCTAGCTGATACTGAAAATGCACCAAAAATAGTTGGGCTTACGTCTCCATCAAACTCACAGTTTGTAGAAAATCTTGGCTGTTATGATGAAGTGATTTCTTACGATGAGCTTAGTAATGTAGATTATTCAGTGGGCTCTGTGATGGTTGATATGGCTGGCAATCGAGAAATTCTAGGAACTCTCCATGGGGAGCTGGGTGATAACATGCTCAAGTGCCTTACGGT
>CACKRJ010000006.1 GCA_902602595.1 uncultured SAR86 cluster bacterium | reverse complement strand
GATTTACCTAAAAATAAATTCTTTCTAAATCCATCTGAGTAATCGCTCCTTATTGCAACTCGGTAGGTAATATCTTGATTAAATTGTGTGGGGCCTCCAAATGCAATTCCTGCATTGCGAGTGCCATAAGTTCCCTGAGTAATTTCACTCATACCCTCAAAAACTTCAGTTGGTTCTTTTGTCTTGATATATATTAAGCCAGCTAAAGCATTGGAGCCTATTCTGGATCCCTGAGGCCCTCTATGTACCTCGATTTGATCTACATCAAAAGTTGTTGCAATGCCCCCTTGGCCAGAGTAATCAACATCATCAATCAAGAATCCTACCGCTGAATTGGGGGTTCTCTCATATCCAGATCTTTCTCCAATGCCTCTGATTTGAAAATGTCTTGCCCTTGAATCACTTGCAGCAAAATTAAGGTTTGGTACCAAATAAGAAAGATTTTCAAAATGCTTGATAGGCTGTGATTCTATAATTTGATTATTAAGAATCACAATGCTTGAGTCCTCTTCAAGCACATTTATTTCTCGCCAATCTCCTTTTACAACTATTTCTTCAATATCCTGAGAGAAGCTAATAATGCTAAAAAAGGTGAGAAAAAGTAAAAAAAAAGTGTTTTGAATGATGTTCATGCAATTCCTCCGCCATTATTGTATGGATCAGGTTCAAAGGGTTTCAATAAAGATCTCAGGTTAGAAAAACCACCCCTTTGCAATTAAATTTTATAATATTTGAATTTATCGGTAAAAGATATAGCTACTATTCATCACTGAGGTTGTTTTGATAGGTTTCGGTTAACGCCATAACCGAAAATAATGTCATCAATGAGGCAAAAGCTATATAAACAGATACCCAAAAAATACCATAGTTGTTCCATAGTAAAGCCGCAATAGTTGGGGCAAATGCTCCTCCCAAAATTGCTCCAAACTGATAACCAAGGGTTGCGCCTGAATATCTTACTTCTGTAGAGAATAACTCAGTAAAAAATGCTGCTTGAGGTCCATACATCATACCTACAAATATTAAGCCCATTGAAATAGCTAAAACTATTAACCAAAAATGACCAGTGTCCACAAGTGGAAATATGGCAAAAGCCCATAAGCCTGTGAGTATTGCTCCAGCCATAAATATACCCTTTCTTCCATTTCTATCAGAGTATGAAGAAAATATAAACTGAGATGGAACCATAATTGCTGATGCAATTAATACTGCAGCTAACATATCATCTCTTGATATTTCTGAGCTTGATACGCCATATGCAAGAAGGAAAGCTATTAAAATATAAAACGTTACCTGAATTGAAAGAAAAGCTCCCGCAGCTAGTGCTATTCGTTTTGGATACTTTTTAATTGCTTCTAATATAGGCGATCGTTGTGCCTCCTCATTACTATCTTCATTGTCTTTTCTCATTGCCTGCAACTCTGTAAAGGCTTTTGTATCCTCTAGATTTAGTTGGATATACATACTAATACCAATCAAAACGGCGCTTGCAAGAAATGGAATTCTCCATCCCCATGAATAAAAAAACTCCTCAGAAACAAGTGAACTCGTCAGTATCAATGCAAGATTAGCTAAAATAACTCCCACTGGCGCACCAGCTTGAGCAAAAGCACCGTAATATCCTCTTTTATCAGATGGAGCGCTTTCAGTAACTAGTAACATGGCGCCTCCCCATTGACCTCCAATAGCAAGTCCTTGAGCAAATCTTAATGATGTAAGTAAAATTGGCGCTGTAATTCCGATCATTGAATAAGTTGGCAGAAGTCCAATAAGGGTAGAAGAAACTCCCATTAAAATTAATGCCATGACTAATGTTTTTTTTCTTCCAACTCTATCGCCATAGTGACCGAAAATAATGCCCCCGATTGGTCGAGCAATAAATCCACCAGCAAAGGTTAATAGGGATAAAATTAAGGATGTAGAAGGGTCAGCTTCACTAAAGAAAACTGTTGGAAATATTAATGCAGCCGCTGCACCATAAAGAAAAAAGTCATACCACTCTATGCTCGTCCCAGCTAATGACGTCAATGCAACCCTTTGCATGTTTGATTTTGAGCGATCTTTATTTTCCATCACAACAAAGTATTACAAATGTTGATGAAAGTAAAAGTTTAATAAATGAATGGTGGGTCTGGGTGGACTCGAACCACCGACCTCACCCTTATCAGGGGTGCGCTCTAACCAAGCTGAGCTACAGACCCAATAAATTGGGAAAAGCGATTATAAACTAAACAATGATCTTGGGAAACTAACTAATAAATTAATCCAGCTTCCCTTCATCTCGAAGTTTTTGACGAATTTTTGTAGCACTGATTTCAGTAACTTCGCTATCAAAAACCTCCTCTTCAAATGTATATCCTACTCCTCGACCATAAGTAATATTTACAATATTTGGTACCAACATAATTTCATATTCTTGACCCCTTTTGTAACCATCTTTTAAAAGCCCTGCTTCGATATTTCTACAAACCTCATCCCAATCAAAAGGATTATCGTCTTGTCCATCTCCTCCAGATGCTCCTTGAACGTCACGAACCTGAATTGCTACCTGACCAGTTTTTGCAATGCATCTATTAAATAAGGCTTGGTGCCCATCATGCCAAGGCTGCCATCTGCCTAGCATCTGAACGGTTGGTTTTTTCCAATCAAACATTTCTTAAAATCTCCTTAGCCACATCATCATGGTTGTGCTCATTCCACTCTGTAATATGAAAATCAACACTGTGAGGATCTTGAAAAAGCTTATTAGTGTCTTCGTATCTTCCCTCTTTGATGGTGTCCATCCAAATAACTATGTCCGCATCAAAATTTTCTCGCGTTTCTTTAGTTGGGCAAACAAAATCACATACAACATATCTTCCGTGCAATTTTTCAAAATCTGCAAAAGTTTTCATTCTCATGGATTGTCTTTTTCTACCTTCATCTGAAAAATCCCAATCATTGGACATCTTCCTGACTTGATCAGCGTTATACCATGCAGCATTCAATAATGGCACTAATCTCTGGGTTAGATAAGTTTTGCCGCTGCCTGGCAGTCCCATTACTAATATTTTCATATTTTTCAATTTCCTAATTGTGGTTTATTTTTAATAGACTCATAGAGGCTATAAAATAAATAAAACAAAGGCATTAACGTTGCGTATTTTAAGGTGGTTGCTGCAATTAAAAACCATAAGGATCCATCAACTCCAATAATGCCTCCAAAAAATCCAAAGCTCAGCTGAATGCTCATAAAAATTGCGGTAAGAGTAAATAGTTTTGTTGCAAATTCTTCTGTTAGATTCCAAGATGCTCCAAAAGAATCCATCACGCCCTTATCTTCAAACATAATAAATAACGGAAATAATCCAAGGCGGCCATACAAATAAAAACCAGGCAGAATTAACATTAAAAATCCCAGCCCATATGCAATAGAATGCAAAATATTAGACCAAAGGAGCGGGAAAAACTTTTTTAAACCTGCAAAAAGGGCTTGATATGGGCTCAACAACCCATCATCGGACAAAGAGCGAAAAGCAGCCATACAACCACCACTTAAAGCCACTGAAAGAATAAGAGATGCAAGCACTAAAAGAAATACTTGGAAAGATATTTCACCAATTGCCTCAAGAGCTGCCGTATCTGAACTTGATTGAATATCTAAAGAAGCTATGAGACTAGCTAGAGCAATTTCAAGCGTCATCACTGGGATGCACAAGATGAGCAAGTATCCAATATTACTTAGACAAAAACTAATAGAAGAAAAAAACTGTTGCATATTTAATATTGATTCAAAATTATATTATTAAAACTAAAGAGTTATTTTTTTAAATTTTCTTTTACCTACTTGGTAAATAGCTGAAGTGCCAGAAGAAATAATATGTTTTGTATCAATAATTTTTTCTTCATCTATTCTAACAGCTCCCTGTTGAATCATTCTCATTGCCTCAGATGTACTACTGGTCATCCCGCAATCTTTCAAAAGATTAACTAAGGGAATTGAGCTTTTAGATAGGGTTAAAGATACTTCTTCTATATCATCTGGAATATTCTTTTTTTGAAACTGATTTATAAAATCAGATTCTGCAAGATCGGCTGATTTATCATCATGGAAACGGGCAATAAGCTCTTTAGCTAAATCTATTTTAATGTCTCTGGGATTTTTTCCTTTAGCTTGGTCAGCTTTAAGAGCATCAATCTCTTCAATAGATTTGAAACTTAACAACTCAAACCATCTCCACATAAGTTCGTCTGAAATAGACATAATTTTTCCAAACATTTCATTTGGAGACTCGTCGATACCCACATAATTATCTAAAGATTTAGACATTTTATTTTTTCCATCTAAGCCCTCAAGAATGGGAACAGTAATAACTACCTGAGGCTCTTGGCCATATGCTCTTTGAAGTTCTCTTCCAACCAGAAGATTAAACTTTTGATCAGTGCCGCCTAACTCTATATCTGCTTCGAGAGCTATAGAATCATTTGCTTGAATCAAAGGATACAAGAATTCATGAAGCGCAATGGTCTGGTTGGACTTATATCTTTTATTAAAATCATCTCGCTCAAGCATCCTGGCTAAATTATATTGAGATGCAAGTTTTATTATTCCCTCTGCGCCAAGCTGGTTACTCCACTCAGAATTAAACCTAACATCAGTTAATTTTGGATCTAAAATCTTAAAAACTTGTTCTTTGTATGATTTTGCATTGTCCTTGATATCTGCCTCATCTAAAGCCGGTCTGGTTTTATTTTTTCCTGATGGATCGCCAATCATGCCGGTAAAATCACCTATTAAAAATATTACCTGATGGCCTAATTGTTGAAAGTGCCTCAATTTATTAATTAGCACCGTATGCCCGAGATGCAAATCTGGTGCAGTTGGATCAAAGCCAGCCTTCACAACAAGCTGTTTGTTTGATTTGAGTTTTGCTAATAGCTCATCCTCACTAATCAGCTCATCAATTCCTCGTTTAATTAAATTAAGATTTTTTTTCATGGATTATCATTTATTATAGTATTTATTTTCTCAAATGTTTTAACTCAAATGACAAAACAAAAATCCATCAAATTTACATTTAACCCAAAGATTAAATGCGTAAATATTCAAGAAAGTAAATTAGTTTTTCCAGTTGGTAAAGTCTACTGTGTTGGAAGTAATTACGAAGAACATGCTCAAGAGATGGGAGTTACGGTGGATAAAGATCAACCATTTTTTTTTAGCAAGCCTGCACAAGCTATTACTCAACTAGCTTCTATTCCTTTTCCAACTCAAACCAATAACCTCCATCATGAAGTAGAGCTTGTTGTTTTTTTAGGGTCAGAATGCTCAAACATATCTCCATCTGAAGCAAGGCAACATATTTTTGGATATGGAGTAGGAGTTGATCTTACCAGAAGAGATCTTCAAGAAGCTGCAAAAGGGGCTGGCAAGCCATGGGATTTAAGCAAGGGGTTCGATCATTCTGCGCCAATCTCAAAAATTCTAAGAAAAGAAGGATTGCTATTAAATGAAGGGAGCATCTCATTAAAAGTGAATGGTCAAAAAAAACAATCTGGAAATCTATCAAATATGATATGGAAAGTAGATGAATTAATCAGTTGCTTATCTAAATTTATTACTCTCAAGGCTGGGGACATTATATTTACAGGTACCCCCTCGGGTGTTGGAAGGCTTAGCATAAATGATAAAGTTGTTGCAGAGATAGAAAATGTTGGAACACTCTCGTTTGAACTGATTAAATAAAAATTGTGTGGACCTCCAGACCTAGCTCCAAAACTTTACCTTTTGTTTTGTTAGCAGTAATTGGAATCTTTCTAATTTATGATGCAGGAGTCGAGCAAGAAACAGTCTCACCAGAGATAATTTCAAACACTATATTATTTCCACCTCCCAATCCCTCCAGCATACAAACTAAGATCATTCATATTGTTGAAAAAGGCGAAAACCTCTCACTGATATTCGAAAAATATAAAGTTTCTTTGAACAACACCTACCAAATATTTAAAAAAGATAAATCCAATGAAATAAAAAATATTCTCCCAAATGATAGATTAGAGTTTTTATCTACAGGAGGAAAACTGCAAGAAATTCATATTCATAAAGGGCCTCTGCTCTCTTATCATATTGAATTGTCTCCAAAAATAATAATAAAAAGGAGTGATAAAAAACCAGAGCTTATAAATTCTTTTAAAACAGGATTAATAGAGTCATCATTCTATTTGGCTGGATTAAATAATGACATTCCTGAAAGTGTGATAATGGATCTGGCCTATATTTTTGGCTGGGATATTGATTTTGTTTTTGATATCAGGGCTGGTGATAGATTTAAAATCCTTTATGAAACCCCCTTTGTAGACGGTCAACAAATAGAAAATGGTAGTATTTTATTTGCAGAATTTTATAATCAAAATAATCGATACACAGCAATAAGACATAAAGGCAAAAATAAAAAATGGGAATACTTTAATGAGAATGGTGGCAGTCTTGAGAAAGCTTTTTTGAGAGCGCCACTAGATTTTGCATATGTGAGTTCACATTTCAACCCAAATAGAAGGCATCCGATCTTGAATACTATCAGAGCTCATAATGGGGTTGACTATGCAGCAAAAAGGGGAACACCAATTCGGTCAACCGGCGAAGGGGTTATTCAATCTGCAGGATGGAAAAGCGGGTACGGAAGAACAATCGTTATTCGTCACGGAGGTGAGATAACAACCTTATATGCTCATTTAGATAAATATCATCCCAGCATTTCTAAAGGTATGAAAATTTCTCAGGGTCAGACCATAGGTTATGTAGGTGACTCAGGTTTAGCAACTGCTCCTCATTTACATTACGAATTTAGAATCGGAGAAAAAAGAACAGATCCATTGAAGGTGCCTCTTCCCTCAGCATCTCCAATCGATAAATCCAACATGGATCAATTTCAAGTATTAAGAAATAATTACATAGATTTAGCAGATCAGTTATTATCTAAAGATCCAAATGAAAACCTCTTTAGATAAAATTTTTATAGGAACCATGAGTGGTACCAGCCATGATGGTATTGATGTTTGTGCATTACATATCAATAAAAAAAAATTTGAATTATTAAAATTTAATTCCTATAAATATCCTGATAAATTAAGAAAAGATATATCAAATGTCATTCAAAATCAGAAATTAAGCCTAAATAAGTATTTTGAAATCGATAAAAAAATCGGTTTCGCTTTTGGCGAATCAATTAATAAGTTTCTTGTAAAAAATTATATGAAGAAAAATGAAATTGTGGCAATTGGTTTGTCAGGTCAGACCTTATTCCATGCGCCTAAAAATAAATATCCATTTTCAATTCAAGCCGGTGACCCAAAAATAGTTTCCATGCTAAGTGGGTTAGATGTTGTTAGTGATTTTAGAAATGATCATATAGAACTTGGTGGAGAAGGTGCTCCACTTGTTCCCGAATTCCATCAGAATATATTTGCAAGAAGGAAGTCTTCATTGGTTGTATTAAATATTGGAGGAATATCAAATTTTACCTTCCTTGATGGAAAGGAAAGTTTTTATGGATCTGACTGTGGGCCTGGCAATGCGTTGATGGATGCTTACTGTCAAAACTTCCTAAATCTTCCCTTTGATAAAAACGGTGAACTTGCTAAAAATGGAAAAGTTCACAGCCATTCATTAAACAAAATGCTGGATCATCAGTTTTTCAAAAAACGCCATCCGAAGTCCACTGGCAAAGAAGTATTTAATATTAAGTTTATTCCGAAACAACTATTGAAAAAATCTTCATATGATATTTTGGCGACACTAACTGAGTTAACAGCCATTTGCATAGCAAAATCTCTAAAATCACAAAAAAAATTGCCTAACGAAGTAATTCTATGCGGCGGTGGAATTAAAAATAAATTTTTGGTTAATTCAATCCAAAGACTTTCAAAAATTAGCCTAGCCTCTAGCAGCGAATTTGGATTTAACCCTCAAGCAATTGAGGCCATGGCTTTTGCATGGATGGCTAGGCAAAGAATTTATAATAATCCACTTTGCGTAAAAGATAAAAAGGGGTTGCTTGGAAAGATTACAAGATCTAAACAGTGAATGACTCACCACATCCACATGTGGTTTTGGCATTAGGATTGGTAATCAGAAATTTCGAGCCAGAAAGGTCCTCAACATAATCTAAAGTTGCACCATAAAGATATGGGTAAGAAAGCGAATCTAATAAAATAGTAAAACCTTCAAAATCTAAAATATCATCATCTCCTGCTGGATTATCATCAAACTTAAAGCCATATTGAAAACCAGAGCAACCTCCTCCAGTTACATAAACTCTAAAAAAGTTTGATTGTTGGTCAGGCAACAGCCCTTGAATTCGCTTTATTGCACTAGAACTAACAGAAATAGATGTTGATTCGATATTCATATGATAATTATTCTATAGGATTCATAATTAATTTTTCAAGATTAGTATTATAGAAGTTAAAATATTTTAAATATCAACTATGAAAAGAATACTTATTGCTTACTCAACTACTGATGGTCAAACAAAATTGATATGTGAAAAAATAAAAAGTATTTTAGATGATACTTTTATAGTTGATTTGCAATCAATAAAAAGCATAAAAGAAAATTTAGAATTGCTTGATAAAAGTTTTGAACATGTAATTGTTGGAGCAAGTATAAGATATGGAAAACACTCTTATGACGTATATGATTTCATAAAAAATAATATTGATTTCTTGGAGAGTTCAAGTAATTCATTTTTTAGTGTCAACGTAGTCGCAAGAAAACCAGAAAAAAATACACCTGAAAAAAATCCTTACATAAAAAAATTTTTAACACTTGCAGATTGGACTCCAAAAAAATTAGCAGTTTTTGCTGGCAAGGTGGATTATCCAAAATATCGATTTTTCGATAAATATATGATTAGACTAATCATGTGGATTACAAATGGGCCTACAGACATATCAAAAACTTACGAATTTACAGATTGGAATAAAGTTGAAGAATTTGCTCATGAAATAAGAAAAATGTCTCACTAAATTTGATATCATTCACGCGCACATTAATTAATAACAAAAACAAATTAAATAAAAATTAATTTAAAAAAATACCTTTGAAAAGAATTAAATCAGAATCCCTCTTTGAGCAAGCTCAGACACTAATGCCAGGCGGTGTAAATTCACCTGTGAGAGCATTTAAAAATGTTGACGGCAAGCCTATTTTTTTTAAATCTGCTAAAGGTCCAATTTTAATTGATGAAGATGATAATCAATACATAGATTTCATTGGATCCTGGGGACCTATGATACTTGGACATTCAAATCCAGCTGTATTGGATGCCATAAAAGCTCAACTTGAGCTTGGAACAAGCTTCGGCGCTCCAACAAGTCTTGAAAGTGAGCTGGCAAGAATAATTAAGAGTCAAGTCCCATCTATGGAAAAAATAAGAATGGTCAATTCTGGAACGGAAGCAACTATGAGTTGTATTAGATTAGCTAGAGGCTTCACGGGCAGAAATAAAATTATTAAATTTACTGGTTGTTATCATGGACACGTGGATTCTTTACTAGTAAAAGCTGGTTCAGGTGTTTCTACTTTTGGTTTACCTGATTCTCCTGGAATACCCAAAGAATTAGCAGCTCTCACATACAGTTGTCCTTACAACGATATAGAGGCTGTATTAGAAGTAACAAATAAAATTGGTGATGATTTGGCTGCAATTATTGTTGAGCCTATTGCAGGCAATATGGGATTCATTCCAGGAGAGCATAGATTTCTTTCAGCTTTGCGAGAACTATGTAATAAATTTGAATCTCTCCTTATTTTTGACGAAGTAATGTCTGGTTTTAGAGTAGCAGTTGGAGGTGCTCAAGCTATTTATAAAATCAAGCCTGATCTAACCGCTCTTGGTAAAGTAATAGGCGGGGGGCTACCTGTTGGATCTTTTGGGGGAAAACAACCTATTATGGATCAACTTGCCCCAATCGGTCCTATATATCAAGCAGGAACATTATCGGGAAATCCGCTTGCAATGAGTGCTGGGATAGCCTTGCTAAATGCTTTAATTAAAGAAAATCCATTTGATGCATTAGAACTAGCTTCCTCTGAAATAATGCTGCATACAAAAAATCTAATGGATAATAAAGGTATACCATTTTCAACCTCCTCTATTGGTGGCATGTTTGGTTTTTTCTTTAGTGAAAGTCTCCCAATGAATTTTCAAGATGTTGTAGAAACTGATGATGAAATGTTCAGAAAATTTTTCTATGCCGCCTTAAACCAAGGAATATACTTTGCTCCATCCAAATTTGAAGCTGGATTTATATCCTCAACTCATGATCAGGCTATAATTGATGAAACTAAAAGTAAGATTGAAAAAGCAATCAAAGAACTATAAAAATGAAAAATGATATAAGTGCTATAGGAAATGCTCTTGTTGATACTGTGTTTAAAGTTGAACATAGTCTTATCTCTGAGCTAGGATTAGAAATAGACCAAATGACTCTATCCAGCGCTGAAGAACACGCGCCAATAATTGAGAGACTAATTGCTTCTGGCGCGGAAACAGTTTCCGACTGTGGCGGATCAGCAACTAATAGTCTTGTTGCTGCATCAAGTTTTGGTGCTAAGTGTTTTCATACTTGCAAAGTTTCTGATGACCAAGACGGCATAAGATATCTTGATAGTATCAAAGAGGCTGGGATTGGCCATAAAGGGAATATGTCATCTGCAAACTCTATTCCTTCTGGAAAATGTCTAATACTTGTTACTCCAGATGCTAAAAGGACAATGACCACTGCATTAAATGTGAGTTCGTTAATGAACGAAGATGACCTCGATTTAGAGCAGATCGCAAATTCAAGAATTTTTTACATCGAAGGCTACATGGTTACCAGTGAAGACAATTACAAAGTAACCCTAAAGGCGCTTGATCACCTTAAAAACTTTCCTGATGTGAAAATAGCATTGTCATTATCTGACCCTGGAATTGTCATGGGTTTTAAGGATAGATTTCGAGAATTGGAATCATATGGCTTAGACTATATTTTTGGTAATGATGATGAGGCCAAGGCTTTCGTTGATGAAGAAGATATGAATAAAGCATTTATAAAATTGCAAGATAAATCCTATACCTCAATAATTACTATGGGTGAAAAAGGTAGCGTTGTGATTACAAAAGATGAAATCCTAAATTCTCCACAAGTTAACATCAATCCTGTGGATACCAATGGTGCAGGAGATATGTTTGCTGGTAGCTTCTTGTTTGCATTACTTCAAGATCAAGACTTGAAGTCATGTGCTGAATTTGCAAATTACGGAGCATCAAAGGTTGTAGAAACTTTTGGACCAAGACTTACCCATGAATCTTATAGAGAAGTACTAAATAATTACAAAAAAAGCTAGCTTATTGCTCAGCTTTCTGATAATTTCATGCGCCTAAAAACTTTTACTAATTAAAAATGCCTAAAAAAGCAGATACAAAAAAGAAATCTAGTGAAAAAAAAATAGCTGCTAAGAAAGCTCCATCAAAAAAGGTTGCTGCTAAGAAAGCTCCAGCAAAAAAGGTTGCTGCTAAGAAAGGCCCAGCAAAAAAGGTTGCTGCTAAGAAAAGAACATCGCCAATATCCTCTTATAAGGGTCGCAAAGGTGAAAAATACATGAGCGCCGCAATGAAAAAACACTTTAATTCTGTCTTAATTGAGTGGCGTGAACACTTACGAGAAGAAATGCAAAAAACTTTCGATCACCTTAAAAATAAAGGTGAGTCATTTGCAGACCCTATTGATAGAGCTTCACAAGAGGAAGAATTTGCTTTTGAATTAAGAACAAGAGATAGAGAAAGAAAGCTTATAAATAAAATTGCAAGCTCTTTAGAACAAATTAAGCAAGATGACTATGGATACTGTTATGCTTGTGGAATTGAAATAGGAGTGAAGAGACTTGAGGCTCGTCCAACAGCTACTCATTGTATTGATTGCAAGACACTTGATGAAATCAAAGAAAAACAACTTGGTGGATAGCTACCCAGCTCTAAAATTTTATTCATAAGCTTTTGAATAGAAAAAATAAAATATCTACTTTAAAAATTCCAAAAATACTTAAGGAAGTCAAGTTTAGCCCTCTTGCAATTGAGATTCTTAAAAAATTAAAGCAATCTGGCTTTCAAGGATATCTTGTTGGTGGATGTGTCCGTGATTCACTGGTTGGAATCAAAGCAAAAGACTTTGATATATCAACAAACGCAACTCCCGAAGAAATAAGAAAAATCTTTAGATCATCCAGAATTATTGGTAAGAGATTTCGTTTAGTCCATGTTTTTAGCAAGAATGAGCTAATTGAAGTCTCAACTTTTAGAGCAAATACCTCTAACCAAGATAATACCTCCAGCGTTGTCAAAGATTCTGAGGGAAAGATTCTTAGAGACAATGTCTGGGGTACTCTGGAAGAAGACTGTGAAAGAAGGGACTTTTCCATTAATGCGCTTTATTTTGATCCTATAGGAAAACACCTATGTGATTTTCATAATGGGCTGCAACACATACAAAAAAAAATTATCGTCTCAATTGGCAATCCTCTGATTAGATTCGAAGAGGATCCTGTAAGAAGTTTGCGTGCTATTCGATTCTGCTCAAAACTAGATTTTAAAATTTCTAATGATGTTAAACATGCTATTTATCAAAAGGGTCATTTGCTAGGAAATATTTCTAATGCAAGGATGTTTGATGAGTTCTGTAAAATTTTTCTTACAAAAAAAGCTCTTAATAATTTCAATAAGCTTCATTCATTCGGGATTTTAAAATATTTAATTAACACAGATAATCACGTTGAAAATTCATTTGGCTTAAGATTTCAACATGCCGCATTAATTAATACTGATAATAGATTAAAGGCATCTAAATCTGTGACTCCAGGATTTCTTATAGCAGCTTTACTTTGGCCACGGTTAATTGATGCATCAAAAGAAAAAGGGAGTCTAAATCTGAGGAAGTTTTTCAAAAATATGGATAGAATTATCAGGGAGCAACAAGTATTAACTGCTGTACCTAGGAAATTCCATGGATACATTAAAGATATTTGGTCTCTACAATTAAAACTTGAAACTCGTTTAGGGCACCAGCCTTATAAGATTTTAAATCATCCTCGCTTTAGAGCCGCCTACGATTTTTTGCTCTTAAGGGAAGAGGCAGCAAATGATTATCAAGGCATGGGTAACTGGTGGACTCAATTTCAGAAGGTCAACCGGCCAGGAAAAATTGAATTACTTAAGTCATTAAGGGAATCACGAAGCGGTCCAATAGAGAAAAAATTTGGTTTCTTGGAAGAGTTAAGCTAATCTTTACTAAACAGAGTAAAAACCTTATGGAACCAGCTTTACAGGAAGCTCCACTTCCAAAATATATTGCGATTGAAGGTCCTATTGGCGTGGGAAAGACTACACTTGCACATAAAATTGCCGAAACTTTCAATTACGATGTATTTCTTGAGCAACCAGCTGAAAATCCATTTCTTAAAGGCTTTTACAGGAATCCAAAGCAGTCTGCGCTAGCTACTCAATTATTTTTCTTATTTCAACGCATGCAGCAAATTGAGGACTTAAAACAAAGATCTTTATTTGAACCCGTGCGTGTTGCTGATTTTTTAATTCAAAAAGATAGATTATTTGCTGAGGTTACTCTTTCCGAGGAAGAAATGGGACTGTATGACAAAGTATATGAACATCTAACCCTAGATGCCCCTTCACCTGATTTAGTGATTTATCTTCAAGCTCCTGTAGAAGTATTGCTCGAAAGAATTAATAAACGCGGGAATCCTGATGAAAAATTTTTAACCATCGATTATTTAGAAAGACTTAATGATGCCTACTCAAAATTCTTTCTATACTTTGAAAATGCTCCTTTATTAATTATCAATGCATCAGATATTGATCTTGAGAGCGGTGGTTCTGACTATGACATGCTGATCAATAAGATTATGTCTGATCCAAGAGGTAAAAACTTTATTAATCCTCAACCTTCTATCTTATAAAACTTAATTACTTCTATGGCTGAGAAAAAATACTCTCCTCCTAAAAATCTTATTAACCCATTTATAAAAAATTTAGATGCATACAGGTCTATGTATCATCAATCGATTGATAGCCCTCAAGCTTTCTTTGGGGAGCAAGCTGAGGAAAACTTAGCTTGGTTTAAGCCCTTTACAAGTGTACATAATAATAAGTTTGCTGATTCAAAATGGTTTGAAGGTGGAAAAATTAATATCGCCTATAACTGCATTGATAGGCATTTATCATTATATGCAAATAAAACTGCGATTATCTGGGAAGGAGATGACCCCAATGAATCCAAAGAAATTACTTATAGTGATTTGCATAAAAATGTCTGCAAATTTGGAAATATTTTAAAAGATTTGGGGGCATCAAAAGGATCAAGGGTTTGTATTTATATGCCAATGATTCCAGAGGCAGCTTACGCAATGTTGGCATGCGCAAGAATTGGTGCTGTCCATTCCGTTGTTTTTGGTGGCTTTTCTCCGGAGTCCCTCAAGGACAGAATTTTAGATGCAGATTGCAGCATAGTTATTACAGCAGATGAAGCCATAAGGGGTGGCAAGAAAATCCCTCTTAAAAAAAACGTTGATAGCGCATTGCAAGATTGTCCAAAAGTAGCTCATTGCTTAGTGATTAAGAGAACAAATGGGGTGATTGATTGGGTGGCAGATAGAGACAGAGATTATGAAGAAATGTTTGCCTCAGCATCAATTGATTGTCCATGCGAACAAATGGATTCTGAGGATCCGTTTTTTATTTTATATACCTCTGGCTCTACGGGAAAACCAAAAGGCGTCATGCATACTTCTGGAGGATACTTACTAGGTGCGCATTTAAGCTTTAAATATCTTTTTGCTTATGAAGATAATGATAAATATTGGTGCACTGCGGATGTTGGATGGATTACCGGTCATACCTATATCCTCTATGGGCCATTATCTAATGGAGCCACAACTTTAATGTTTGAAGGAATTCCGACATATCCAAATCCATCAAGATTTTGGGAAATTTGTGATAAATATCAAATATCTATCTTTTATACGGCACCAACTGCTCTGAGAGCTCTTATGGCTCAAGGTAATGAACATGTATTGAAAACAAGCAGAAAAAGCCTCCGTATTTTGGGAACAGTTGGCGAACCAATTAATCCAGAAGCATGGGAATGGTATTTTAAAGTGGTTGGCAATGAAGCATGTCACATTATTGATACCTGGTGGCAAACAGAAACAGGCTCTGTTTTAATTTCTCCAATTGCGGGAATCACTCCAGCAAAACCAGGATCAGCAACTCTGCCATTTTTTGGGATGAAGCCTGAAATTGTGGATGAAAATGGGGTTGTCTTAAAGGGTGAGGCGTCTGGAAATCTGATCATCACTCAATCATGGCCTAGCCAAATAAGAAGTGTTTATGGAGATCATCAAAGAATGATTGATACATATTTTTCAACTTATGAAAATGCTTATTTTACTGGTGATGGAGCGAAAAGAGATAGCGATGGATACTTTTGGATTACAGGCAGAGTTGATGATGTATTAAATGTCTCAGGACATAGACTTGGAACAGCTGAAATAGAGAGCGCTTTGGTATTGCATGAGAAAGTTGCAGAGGCAGCAATTGTAGGTTTTGAGCATCCAATTAAAGGTCAAGGCATTTATGCATACGTGACATTGATGATTGGAGAAGAGGAGAATGAAAGTTTAATATCAGAGTTAAAGAACTTTGTTGCAAAAGAAATAAGTCCAATTGCAAAGCCTGATCTTATTCAATGGGCTCCAGGACTTCCAAAGACAAGATCTGGAAAAATAATGCGCAGGATTTTGAGAAAGGTTGCAGGCGATGAATTTGACAATCTAGGTGATACATCGACCTTAGCAGATCCCGGAGTGGTTGAGGATTTAATTAAAAATAAACGCCATTTAAAAATAACTAACTAATAAGCAGCCTATACCTACTAAGGAAGTCATTATTACCAAATAATTATTCAGGGAGCCTTCATTCATCAACTGCATTTCTTCTTTCGATTGATAGAAAAATTGAGGTCTCATTAAGAGCGTCATTGAATTAAGCGCGTGCATGAAAAATATCAAAAAGAGTAACCAATGCATTTGCTCAATAATTGCTGCAAAGCTTATGAGCAAAAATGGAGTGTCAAAAATTAAAAGAAATTTTCTATTGCTTGGATTATAAATAAATCCAAAAATATTAAATTTCTCTTTTATCAAAAATAGTGTAACTAAAGCTGAAATTAGATATAAGCAACCCAGGATAAAAGCAAACATTTACTCTATTTAAAAGACCAAATTTTCTCTGTTGGCTCATAAGCAACCATTCCATCTTCAAAAAGCTTGAATAAATGGGCTTCTAAACTCCAGATTGCAATAGGATGAAGTTTTGGGTCCACATCATCATAGACGCTTGCTACCAAATCCTCAGATGTAATTTTCGAAAACATCTTTAACTTAGCAATAACTTTTTTTTCCCTTTCTAATCTATGATCAATAATCCAGTCAACCACAGCCATTGGGTCTTCTAAAAAGTCACCATGGCCCGGTCCTATTTTATTAAAATGATAATCTCGTAATAACGCCAAAGAGCTCAAATAATCTTTCATAGACCCATCAGGGTGAGCAATAACAACCGTTGAACCATTCATTATATGATCTCCGGTAAGCATAACTTTTTCTTCTTGGATTAAATAACAAAGGTGATTTGATGCATGCCCTGGGGTATGAATTGTTTCTATGGTGTATTCATCTGTTTCAATTAAATCTCCGTGCTCAAGAATGCGATCTGGTTTAAAGGTTTTATCTTGCATAGAATCATCTTTTTCGAGCAATCTGCCCATCAACGGGACCCCTAGCATTTCCCCTAAAACTTTAGCTGCGGGGGAATGATCACGATGTGTGTGAGTAACTAAAATTCGCTTTATTTTACCTTCGCCAAGCTTGACTAGGTTTTCTATATGCGCATCGATTTTTGGCCCTGGATCTACTAAAGTTATATCATTTCGACCGATTAGAAAGCTATTGGTTCCAGGGCCCGTGAATACACTTCCGTTGGAAGCTGTAACTCTTTGAATAAAGTCTCTAGACATCATTATACCCCTCATCTCCGGGTAAAAAACCAATCCAGTCACCGTCTTTTTTAATAAATTTTGGGAGGATTGGAGGAATTGCTTCGTCTTTTAAACTATCAAAATAATCAAACGCATCTTTGCTTGAAGAAAATTGAGCCAAAGCTTTAATATTTTCTATGGTTGGAATAATCATATTCATTTCGCCTTTTTCCAATCTTTTAAGAGCATCCTGAGGTTTGATCCAGGTACTTTCTGTTAACTCAAAACCATCATGACTTGCGAGTTGCTTAAGATCAACCTTGGCAAGAAAAAACCTTGTATCAAATCTTTTTGGCTCAATGGTTGGAGTTATCCAATGAGCGCACGGCACAATATTCTTTGCTCTAAGGTTTAATGACTCAGAGATACAAATATCTTTAAAAGTAATTTCTTTATTGTTGAGTTTATTCCTTAAGGCATTCAGCTTGAATGTATCTTGAATTATTGAGTCATTGGATCCAGTCAATAGCACTCCTACCTCTTCAAAGCACTCTCTTATGCATGCTATCCAATAAGCAAGACCATCCTTCTTAATTCCTAATTTTCTCGATGCCTCTGAATCAGTCATTTCTTTGCAATATGAATATAGCGCAGGTGAGTAATCCTCTGGATCTAATTTACCACCTGGAAAAACATATATGCTTCCGAAAGCAGATCTACTGCTTCGCTTCACCATCAATATCTCAAATCCACCTTCTCCTGCATCTCTCATTAAGATTACCGTAGCGGCTGGTTTAATAATTGTTGTCATTGCTTGCATGGATAGTATGGAATTTTATTATCCTTTAGAATACTCATGAATGGAAATTACTGAGTCACTTAAAACCGATATTAAAGATGCCCCGAACTGGTTCCATTCTTGTATATCTGATAGGCCAAGACAAGAAATTCTTTCTCATCAACTTGGCAATATTAAATATCAAGCATGGGATAGGAAAGATGCCGAGAGTATCATTATTTTAATTCATGGAACTGGTGCTCATAAAAGATGGTGGGATCCAATAGCTCCACTCATTAATAAAAACTGCTCTATTTTTGCTCCAGATTTACCTGGAATGGGAGAGTCTGATCATAGAGCAGAATATAACTTTGAAGGCTTCAGTGAAGCATTAATGGGAATATTACATCAAGAAAAAGTAGTAAATGCTCATCAAAAAATCTTTCTTATCGGACATTCACTTGGCGGACATGTAGCTGGATTTATGGCTAGTGAGATGCCAGAACTATTTAATGGATTGATAATGGTTGACTCTCCCATTCGACCTCCGACATATGACTATAACAAACATCAAAGCACTGGTCCGCTAAGAAAAATCAAATACTATCCTGATAAGGTTTCAATTATCAAAAGGTTTAGACTGATGCCTCCCCAGGACTGTGAAAATTTTTGGTATCTTAGATATATTGCGGAACACTCAATTTGTAATAATGAAGAGGGCTGGAGATGGCGATTTGATGATAAGCTGTTTGCCACTCTTAGGCGCCTACACAATTATGAATTTAAATTTCAGTGCCCAGCACTTTTTGTTGCTGGCGGTAAAAGTCTATTATTAGAATCAAAAATAATGAAATATATTAGAGAGGCATTTAAAGATACTATGATTGTTGAAGTAATTGAAGATGCGGCTCATCATGTCCCACTCGACTCACCACTGCAGCTCGTCTCTCTTATAAATAGTTATTTACAGGAGTGGGAGGAAAAAAAATGAAAAAAAGAACAATAGCTATTCTAGGAACGCTTTCATTGAGTTTTATTGCATTTTTATGGCTTGGAAATAACAACAATATTGAGCCTCTAGATGAGTGCAAAAGTAATGAAGAGCTAAAGGTCTATTGTGATTTTATGAATCCTGAGGATTTGGCTCTTACACCAGATGGTAATTTTTTAATTGTGGCTGAGTTCGGGGGAATGGCGCCATTGGTTGAAATGACATCTGGCAAATTAAGCTTTTTTAATTTAAATGATAAAAGCAGAACTAGTGCAAAAATAACTTTTGGCAAAAATGAATGGGGCTCTGAGGACTGTTTCAGAGATCCAAATATTCCATTTGGTCCACATGGCATTGATTTAGTTCAAAGAAAAGATGGAAAGCTGCAGCTTGCAGTTGTTAGTCACTATCCCAATGAAAGCATAGAAATGTTTGAGTTATTTGAAAAAAATAACTGGATGCTTGAGTGGAGGGGCTGTATCGATGTGAATGGTCAATATTATTTCAATGATGTTTCTTTAGATACATCTGGAAACTTCTATGCCTCTCATATGTTTGAATCTGACTTTTCGTTAATCAAAGCCTTGTGGAATGTATTTGCAAAATCAGATACAGGTATGGTTGTAAAATGGACTCAAGATAATAAGCTCGAGGAATTAAATTACACGGCTGGGTCTTTTCCAAATGGCATTGCATTAGATCAAAAAAATAATAATCTAATTGTAAATTATAACCTTGGGGATAAGACTGTTCTGTTTGACTTAGGTTCAAAAAAATCCTTGGGAGTCTATAAACACAATTCACCTGACAATGTAATTATTAAAGATGGCTTTGCGTGGGTTACTAATCATGATCACTCAGTTACAGAATCTTTAGGGTGTGGAGAAGTTGTAAATTGCACTCTTCCATTTTCAGTTAACAAACTATCTTTGTTGGATCTTTCATTGGTTGAGTCTTTTAAATTTAAGAGCAACAATATGGGGGTTGGAACGGTTGGCCTGCCCCATAATGGATCCTTGTGGATTGGCTCTTACCACTCAGATAGATTAGCAGAAGGAAGTCTATCTATTAGTGATTAGTATTTATACTGCGGAACAAGTTAAAGATTTCGAGAAAAATTCTTTTGTTAAAAAAGGCGATGACCTGCTTGCAATGATGGAGGCTGCTAGGCAGTCTGTTGAGATATTAAATAAAACTTACTCATCTTCTGACTTCTTGATTTTATGTGGGCCTGGCAATAATGGTGGGGATGGATATTTCATAGGCATGGGTCTAGGCAAATTAAAAAAAAGTGTCAAATTTATAGATGTGCTGGACGATAAAAAAAAATCTCCCTTATGCGAGCATGCATTTAATAAGGCAAAAAATTTAGAATTTGTTAGCTCAAAAGCACTTAAAAATATTCCCAGCTCAACAATTGTAGTAGATGCAATATTTGGAATAGGAGGAAGAATAGATTTGAGTAGTAAGCTAGAAAAAATATTATCAATCTGTGATAAATTTGAATCTAAAGTAGCGATAGATGTTCCTACTGGAATTGACTCTAATACTGGAGAAATATCTAAAGCATGTTTTAATGCAGATAAAACAATTACCTTTATTGGTTATAAGCTTGGACAACGAATTAACGAAGGTAAAAATTATTGTGGCAAGCTAATTTTAAAAGATCTTGGACTTAGTATGAGTAAAAATGTAAGCCCAGCAGTGAACGAATTCTCTGTTGAGGATATCAAAAAAAATATCCCAATAAGAAAACAGAATGCGCATAAGGGTGATCATGGCAAGCTTTTGATAATTGCTGGAGACGAAGGTTTTGGTGGGGCTGGCATTATGTCCTCAGAGTCCGGGCTAAAAACTGGAGCAGGACTTGTAAGATTGCTGACTAGAAAATCTCATGTCTCTGCAAGCCTTGCAAAAAATCCAGAAGTAATGGTATCTGGTGCTGATAATGCTCAAGATCTAGAGGCTAACTTAGAATGGCCTGATGCAGTTGTAGCAGGTCCTGGTTTATTTGAAAACTACTGGTCAGAACAGATACTATACAAGCTTCTTTTCTCTGTAACAGATAATGAAACCCCTACCCTGTTAGACGCAGGAGCTCTTAAATTACTAGCCAATGAAACTTTTTCTAAAATAACACTTCACAGTCAAACAGTGCTTACCCCTCATCCTGGTGAGGCGGCAGAAATGTTGCAGATCACTGCAAAAGAGGTTCAAAAAAATCGAATTAAATCGGCAAAAGAATTGCAGAAAAAATATGGTTGCATCATCGTACTTAAAGGCAATGGAACAATTGTTTGCGATAAAAATAATGTCTATCTATGTTCTTCTGGAGGTCCGGAATTAGCTGTTGCCGGCTCTGGTGATGTTCTCTCTGGAGTTATTGGGTCATTAATGGCTCAGGGATTAGCTCCAATTGATGCTGCAATAACGGGCGTTGGAATACATGCTCAGGCTGGTAAGGAGTTTGCCAAAGATGTCGGCAAAATAGGTTTAGCTGCTGGCGAGCTGATTCCTTATATAAGAAAATTCCTGAATTAATATTTAATGCTTAAACTAAGATTAAAAAACGAGTCCAATACATTGCTTTTGGGTGCAGCTATTGGAAGCGCTATTAAGAATCTTGATTTTAAAAATTTTGAGATTCATTTAAATGGTAATTTGGGAGCTGGAAAAACTACCTTGGTGAGGGGCGTTTTACAAAATTTAAATTGGAGAGATGTGGTGACCAGTCCCTCATACACTTTATGTGAAGAGTATGAAATTGATGGAAGGCTATTATTGCACATTGATCTATATAGAATAAATTCCATTGAGGATGTAGAAGTATTAAATCTTGATAGAGAGATTGCTATGCCAAAAATTATTTTTATTGAGTGGCCAGAAAATCTTCAGACAGATAGAAATGGGGACGTTATAATCGATCTGAAGCATAACAATCAGGCAAGACATGCCTCAATAGAATGCAAGGATACTAATATTGAATCCAGTATTAAAACTTATTATGAAAATGAATAAATTCAGATTTCTTCTTGCAATTCTTTGCATTTGTACTATTACAGTAGAAGCTTCCAATCGAGTATCTTTTAGTAATATTTCTGAGCTTGAATCTGGAAACTTAAAAATAGTATTTAACTTAGATAAGGTTGCTTTAATTAATTCATATGCCCTAGATGACCCTTCAAGGATTGTGATTGATTTAAAAAATGTCTCTCTTAATGATCTAATTAAACCCTCATCACTCTCTCCCATAAAACTTATCAGAGCTAGTGAGGTTGGCAGTACTACACGAATTGTGATTGATTTAAAGGGATCTGTGTATTGGAAAAAACCTTGGCAAGTTAAATTCAAGGATCGAGTGGATTTAATTCTAGAGATCAAAAGAGATAAAAAAATCTCAAAAAATCTAAGGGACATTATTGTAGCAATAGATGCAGGTCATGGAGGAAGAGACCCAGGGTCAGTTGGTAAAAACATTCTAGAAAAAGATGTGACACTTTTAATTGCGAGGGAATTAGAGCGCACCCTTAAAAATACCTATGGATATAAGCCAGTAATGATCAGGTCAGATGATCGATATGTGGGCTTGGATGATAGATATCAAAATGCAAGAAAACTTGGTGCTGATTTATTTGTTTCAATTCATGCTGATGGCTTTAGACTATCCTCAGTTAAGGGCGCATCTGTTTATGTATGGTCAGAAGAGGCTTCCTCAATTACAGCTGCAACCCTTTCAAAAAACAAATTAGCCACTAGCCCAGAAGTCAAATCAAAGATTGGTAAACTGGATGTGAGAGATTTTGATGAAGATGCAGCTAGAACTCTTTATCAAATAGCATACGAGGCTAAGATAGATAACAGCATCATCTTAGCAGAAAAAATTTTAGAACAATTAAAAAGAGATCCTTATACAAAGATGCATAAACCAAATGTAGAGTTTGCTGATTTCAGGGTATTAAAATCGATTGATATACCTTCAGTCCTTATAGAGTCTGGATTTATTACAAATCCTGATGATGCAAGAAGGTTGGAGGGCAAGGCAGGCAGGAGAATGATTGCCAGAAGCATTTTTTTGGGGATTCATAACTATTTTAAAGTTAAGCCCAAGCCAAATACTTTCATGGCATCTCTGCCAAAATTTGTTGACTATGAAATCCAAAAAGGCGATGTAATCTCAGAAATTGCTATTCGTTTTGGTGTTACCATTGATGAAATAGTCAATTGGAATAACTTAAAAAATAAAAGCATTTATCCTGGTCAAGTAATTCAAATATATATCTAATGTGGAATCTAAAAAATAAAACAATTGTTATTTCAGGCGCAACAAATGGTATAGGAAAAGCTGCAGCCATTGAACTGTCTAAAGAAAATCCTCAGCTATTGTTTACCTATCGAAATCAAGATCTTGCTAACGAGCTTCTTGCTGAAATTAAAGCCCTATCCCCAGATACTCAAGTTCATTCAGTGTATTGTGATTTTTCAAAACAAGATTCCATTAAAAAATGTGCGGATGAAATTAATGATTTGTGTGGGGAAATTGATGTGCTCATCAACAATGCTGGTGTTGTAAATACTTCATATCATGAAACCAGTGAGGGCATTGAAAATACATTTGCAATCAACCACCTTGGATATTTTCTCTTTACCAATCTGCTTCTCCAAAAATTAAAAGGTGAAAATGAGGCAAGGATTGTGAATGTCTCATCTGCTGCTCATGCATTTGTAAAAAAAATGCAATGGGAAGATATCAATTATAAAAGTAATTTTGGTCAGGGTTTAAGATGCTATGGGCAATCAAAACTTGCTAACTTGCTTTTTACTAGATACCTTGCAATTAAACTATCTACAGAGAATATTTCAGTTAATGCTATCCACCCAGGAGGTGTAAATACTTCACTTGGTAGCCAAAATAAAGCTTGGTATAGCAAACCCCTAAGATTAATTCTAAGGCCCTTTTTTAGATCACCATTAAAAGGAGCTGAAAGCATTATCTATCTTGCAACCAAACAAAATGATGGGATGACAGGTGAATACTTTGTTGATTCAAAAATACATAAATCATCCAATTACTCAAAGAATCTTGAAGAAGCACACAAGCTTTGGAGCCTATCAGAAGAATTGGTAGGTCAAACTTTCAATATTTAAAACTCTAGCGGATCAACATTGATACCCCAGCGAACCTTCTTGGAAATATTGTTTTTATCTTTAGAAAGAGAATGTGATAAATGAGCTAAAAGTTTATTTAGACGGGTTCTTGTATTAGCTTGAATAAGTAAATGATGGTTATAAGAGCCTCTAACCTTAGATTGTATAGCTGGAATGGGACCAATAAGCAGACACTTGCTCGAATCTATAAATTGCTTTGCATGATTCAACATTTCTATATTGGTTTGGGCTTTTGGTGATGAGGCTTTGATAGTGGCTTCAAAAATATATGGGGGTTGATTGGTTAATTGGCGTTGCTTCATTAAAGATTTAGCAAAATTTAAATAATTTCCACTCTTTAACTGCAATAAATTTTGATCGTTCACATACCTAGATTGAACCAAGACGGTTGCATTGCCATCTGAACGTCCTGCCCTTCCGGCGACTTGAATTAGTTTCTGCCCCATTTCCTCTACAGCAGATGAGTTTAAGCTTGTGATGCCTTGATCAATATCGATAGCTACAACTAACTCTAAATTTGGAAAATCATGCCCCTTAATTAACATTTGTGTACCTATCAGAATGCCTGTATCAGAATTATTTATTTCTGAGAGTAGTGTTTCCAAAGAGCCAGCCTTTGTTGTTGAGTCTCGATCCATTCTATGAATAGATATCTTGGGAAAAAGTTCTTTTAATGTTTCCTCAAGTTGCTCGGTGCCTGTGCCAAGAAAAGAGAGTTGCGCTTTGGAGCAGTTTGGACAGTGAGTTGGTATACCAAAAGCTGAATCACAGCGATGACAAATCAATCGAGCGGCTTGATGATGAAATACTAGGCTTGAATCACAACTATTACACATGGCTTTCCAGTCACAATAAGAACATATAAATTGCGGCGCAAAGCCTCGCCGGTTAATAAATATCATGGCTTGTTTTTTTTGCTTTAAGGTTTGACTTATGGCCTCTATTGCCTGAGGAGCTAAACCGCTAACTAACTGCACATCATTAATATCGAGGATAGTAAATTTTGGCGGGTTTTGTTGGGTGACTCTTTTAGTTAAGCTGATAGTTTTAAATTTCTTCTCTTCAACCAGTTTAAGTGTTCTTAGGGATGGAGTGGCCGAACCTAAGATAATTGGGATTTTTATTATCTGTGCTCTTTTAATTGCAATGTCTCTTGCAGAAAATTTAAAGCCTTCTTGTTGTTTGTATGAAGCGTCATGCTCTTCATCAACAACAATGAGTCCAAGCTTTGGTGCTGGCATCATTACAGCAGAGCGCGTGCCAATAATTACTTTAATCTCACCACTACGAAATTTTTTCCAAGTTTTATATCGAGCAGATGATGTCATTTTGGAATGGTAAACCCCTATCAAATCTCCAAATTGATCTCTAACCCTGCTTTCCAGTTGAGGGGTTAAAGCAATTTCAGGAGCTAAAACCAAGACCGATTTATTGTTTAATAATTGTTCATAAATGCATCTTATGTAAACTTCTGTCTTGCCCGAGCCTGTTACTCCATGTAAAAGGGTTGGCATGAATCCTTTTAATTCATTCAAAAACTTTACAGCTTTAATTTGTTCAGAATTGAGAGTTGTTTGAAACTCTGAGTTGTGTTCTATGGTTTCTTTATTACCCTCTATAGTTTCAGCCTCAAAAGTATTCTTTGTTTGTCTGAGATTTGTAGGCAAAAACGAGTTAATTACTTCACCTATTGGATGCAAATAATAATCAGACGCCCATTTAAAAATTTTGAGCTCAGTTTTAGAAAAAATTGGCAAATCATCTAACACTATATGAATGGGTTTAGTTTTAATGTTGGTCTTACTGATGACCTCTGTCACTATGCCCAACTTATTAGTTCTGCCAAATTTAACAGTCACCCTAGTGCCAGGAATAATCTGCTGATTTGAGTGATAGGTAAAGGTTTGCATAAGTGGAACAGCTATAGCGACATTGTAAAAAAATTTAGTCATATGTGTTTGTAAACCTACCTGTATTTGTTATAGTGCTCATCCAAAATTTATTTTAATATGAAAAAAGGCATACATCCTCAAACCCGTGAAGTACTATTCCATGATGTTGGAGTAGATAAATACTTTCTTATTCCTTCAACTGTTAGCACGACTCAAACGAAGAAATGGGAAGATGGTAATACATATCCATATTATGTGCTTGATGTCTCATCAGCTTCACATCCTTTCTACACTGGTAAGCAAAAAATGCTCGATTCTGGTGGAAGAGTGAAGAAATTCCAAGATCGTTTTGGCGCATCAGGCGCTTCAAAACCTAAAGCTAAAAAAGCTGAAGCTAAAGCGGAGGAAACAGCTGTAGAAGAAATAGCAGAAGAAGCAGTAGAGGCTCCTGTCGAAGAAGTGGTTGAAGAAACCGCTAAGGAAGCTGAAGTTGAAGATGTTGTTGAGGAAGCTCCTGCAGAAGAGGCTTCTGATGATAATGCTGAAGCAGAAACTGATACTGAATCAGATAGTGAAAGCGAAGAAGACAAATAAGCTCTTTTCAAAAGGCATCTAATTCATTCAACGCCAGAACTGCCGAATCCTTTATTTCCTCTTTCTGTTTCTGAGAAATCCTCTACAACTCTTAATTTAGCTTGCTTAATTGGTACGAGAATCATTTGAGCAATTCTATCGCCACTGCTCACTAGAAAATCTTCAGTTGATCTATTCCAAAGTGGCACTTTAAGCTCCCCCTGATAGTCAGAATCAATTAATCCCACTAAATTTCCCATAACGATCCCATGTTTCGAGCCAAGACCAGATCTTGGAATTACCAAAGCAGATAGCGTTGGATCTTCTATATAAATAGAAAAACCTAAAGGGATTAATTTGCACTCTTGAGGCTTTAACGTAAAACTTTCCTCCACACATGCTCTTAAATCTAAACCTGCTGAGCCTTCTGTAGAATATTCTGGCAATGGAATAGAATCGCCTATAAGTGGGTTGAGAATTTTAACTTTCAAATCAATCATGTTTGAGTTCCTTAGGAGTAATTAATGATTCGAGATTTAATATACCAGCATCTAAATTCTTCCACCGATTAAAATTAGTGATTTTTACAAAAGCACAAGTTGGAAACTTTACAATGGATTCATTGGTTAATGTTTCTGTGAGAATATGCAGACCGGGATTATGTCCTATGATCAGTAAATTATTTATCTCATCATCTTGCTCTTTAATCAACTGAGAGAGGCTTGATGTTGATGCATGATAAATAGATTCTTTGAAAGTGATTGTTGGAATAGGATCAAAAGAGCTCAACACTAGATCAAGGGTTGATTGTGTTCTTTCGCTGGGACTAGATAGGACTAAATCAAATGAAATGCTGTTTTTTTGTATGTATTTGGACAATTTAATTGCATTAGATATTCCTCTTTTAGATAAAGGACGGTCAAAATCAACAAGTGCTGCATTATCCCAACTAGACTTAGCGTGCCTGAGTAAAAATAAATTTTTCATTCTTGTTCATTCTATCTTGCTAAGACTCTCTATGTCCTATAAAATCGCGTTTCTATGAGTAAAGTATGTCAAGTAACAGGGAAGATGCCACAAAGCGGTAATCACGTTTCCCATGCAAATAACCGAGTGAAAAGGAAGTTCTTTCCTAACCTCCATACACACAAATTTTGGGTCGAGTCAGAAAACAGATTCGTAACTCTGAAGCTATCTACTAAAGGTATGCGCATCATAGACAAAAAAGGCATTGATGAGGTTCTCAAAGACATGAGATCTCGCGGCGAAAAAGTCTAATTAATAAACCACTGCTTCTGAAAAATCTCTAGGTCCGCCTAGTGTTTCCCTATCGCTCTTAGGAGTGCAGTCATCTATATCTTGAACTCCATATTGTTTACCAACTTCAGCAGCTAATAGTGTTTTTCCTGACAATGTCATGAGTTTTTGGTCATCATATAGCTCGTTAATTACCAAACCTGCATATTCTTGACTGGCAGCACCTTTCAAAAACTCTGCATATTGCTCTCCATGCATTTCGCTTACCTTCTGGGTTTTCTCATCTTTTACTATTCCTGACCAGAGGGATAATGAGCAAATTTCATGAGGCTTAAGGTCATAAGCCATGTCGAATGCCATTTTATCAATGCCAGCTTTTTGTGCACCATATATGGGCCCATGCATATAGCACATAGCTCCATGAGAAGAAATTTGAACTATTAACTTGCCTTTGCTTTCAATCATCAAGGGGGTTAATGCATGCGATAAAAGATAATTAGACTTAAGTCCAACATCCATCAATGACCAAAGATCAACAGATTTTTCCCAATAGGGTTTTGGTTGCACTAGATCATCATGGATCTGACAGGCTGAGTGAACTAGCAGGTCTAGCTGACCGAACTCTTTTTCAATATAGCCAGACAGTTCTAAAATTTCTTTTTGATTGTTTAGATCAATTGAATAGGCGATGCCATTTGCATCCTTTGCATTAATCTTTTCAACTGTTTCATCAAGACTGCTTTTAATCTCAAAACCAAATTGTTGGACGATTGATCCTTTCTGTTGGCTTCTGGCGGCACAAATAATAATATCTCCCTTTCTAGCCATTCCTTCAGCAATACCTTTGCCTACTCCCCTGCTAGCTCCTGTTACTAAAATTACTCTTTTATTTTGATTGGTCATATTGTTCTCCTGTTAAAATTGTAATGGATGATCTACCTAGCCTCCAAATCACCTCGAAGAACTGAGCTTTTGCAACAAGTTGGTGTCGAACATAAAATCATCGATATCGAGATCAACGAAAAGATTAATAGCTCCAATTCTCCTCAAGAAAATGTTGTAGCTTTATCGGTATTGAAATGTCAGGAAGGTGTTCGCAAGGTTATATCTGAGGATATGCGTTCTTTTCCGGTGCTTGCTGCTGATACTATTGTTGTTTTAGGAGATAAGATTTTTGGGAAACCTGAATCGGAACCTGATGCCATTGCGATGCTTTTAAAATTATCTGGTAAAACTCACACAGTAATAACTGCGGTGACTATTGGGATCATAAATAAGGATAAAGCTAAGTTTCACACCATCAGCGTCTCATCAAACGTTGAGTTTGCAACGTTAACTGAGGTTGATTGTAAAGAGTATTGCAAAACCAATGAGCCATTCGATAAGGCAGGCAGCTATGGAATTCAAGGCTACGGATCTGCATTTATCAAAAAAATAAATGGAAGTTATTCCAATATTGTGGGTTTACCCATACATGAAGTAGTTGAACTTTTAAAAGAATTGGGAATTTCTTATTGGAATAAAAAATAGGCTTTTTAAATTTTTTGAATGCCAGATGCATGCAAAATAAAATTTTTCTTTAAAAAGCTGAGCTTATCCACCACCTTCAAGCCAGAGTTGCGACCTAATCTTAGATAGGGATTATCCTGTTGAAAAAGATTAAAGAGGAAGTCAACTCCCCTAATCATTGATGCATTCAAGGTTTTTCTTCTAAGCTCATATTTTTTTAAAAAAGCTAATTGTCCGATATCTTTGTCAGAGTTAATTGCTCGTTCAATTTCTTCAGCAAGAATAATCGCGTCTGAAATACCCAAATTAATGCCTTGACCTGCTAAAGGATGAATAGAATGAGCTGCGTCAGCAATTACACAAACGCCATGATCACAGTATTCATCAAGATGGTGAGCTGAAAGTGGGAATGAGAGCAATTCGCTGGTTACTTTTATTTTACAAGAAAGTTTCTTTTCGAACTTTTGTATGTGAGTAGAAAAATTTTCTAGTGATAAATCAAGTGCAAGATCTTTTGGCATGGACCAAACTACTGAAAATTGATTTATCTCAGTATCATTCTTATATGGCATTAATGCAAAAATTTCTTTTTCATGAAAAACTTGAACCGCCTCTTCACTATTTAGTTCTGAAATTTCAACCAAGAATGTTTTAGCAATCTGCTCATAATCTTTAGAAAAATTTTCTGATGCTATAGACTTCGCCAAATTAGAATTCCTGCCTTCAGCAATTACAAGGAGATTGCTATCTAATGTTGATTCATTACTTAGTGAAGCTTGAATCCCAGATTCTATTGTTTTAAAGGACGTAATTTCATCTCCAATAGATACTGAGCTTTCAACTTTTTTAATTAAAGCTTCTCTTAATTCATTGAAACTAAAAACTTTTGCCAAATAATCGATGTTGGCCTCATGACAATCAAACGATAATTTTCCAGATCCAGAGCCATCAAATATTTTCATTGTTTGAATGAGTGACGATTCTGTTGTAACCCCGAGATCTTCAAGCCTTTCGCTGGCGCTTAAGTTCAAGGTCAAAGATCTTATATGGTCATTTTTTGATGAAGCAAAAGGTTTTTTTTCGATAATCTTAAAAGGTATTTCTCTTGCTGCAAGCTCAAGGCCTAGAAAGGATCCTACAATCCCTCCCCCAGAAATCAATACAGATTGCGACATAAAAGCTTTAAGCCATTAACGCTTCGATCTCTTGAGGATCAGAGGGAACAAAAGCAGTCAGATTTTCATTACCATCATCAGTCACCAAAATATCGTCTTCGATCCTAATGCCTATTCCTTTCCACTTATCATCAACATTTGAAGACGATGAAATATAAATACCAGGCTCGACCGTGGTAACCATGCCGGGTTTAAACTTCATGAAGTCGCCATCTTCCATGTAGTCACCAGCATCATGAACATCTATACCCAACCAATGGCCTATTTTATGCATATAAAAATCTTTAAAAGCTCCAGCCCCATGAAGTTCTTCCATTGAGCCTTGCAATATCCCAAGATCAATTAGCCCTTGCGTAATTACCTTTTCAGAAATTGTTTGTGCATCCATAACATTATTATTTGTAGAAATTGCTTCAATGCTTTTCACTTGAGCCTCTAAAACAACTTCATAAATAGCAAGTTGAGGAGCCGTAAATTTACCATTGATTGGAAAAGTTCTAGTAATATCTGATGCATACAATTCAAATTCACACCCAGCATCAACCAGCAGTAACTCACCGTCTATTAGTGGTTTTGAGTTTTCTACATAGTGAAGAACGCAAGCATTTTCGCCACCAGCTACAATGGGTGTATAAGCAGAAAAACGCCCTCCTCTTTTTGAAAATTCGTACTGATAAAATGCCTCCATTTCTTGCTCAGTCATGCCTGGCTTTACAAACTTCATCGCCTCGACATGGGCTTCAGCAGAGATTTGGCAAGCCTTTTTCATTATCTTGATTTCATCTTCATCCTTTATGAGTCTTTGGTTGCCAACTTTGGATGATGCATCAGCAATATCAATTGCTGAACTGTGCCTATCTTTTGATTTAGCAGATTTAATCCATTCAATAATGTCAGCATCCAATGTCTTGCTCTTTCCAACAGGATAAAAAACCTGATTATGGCCAGCCAATAAGTCAGGCAATCTTTGATCAATTTCGGTGTTGTTGAAAGCAAGATCAAAACCATAATCTTTCATAGCGCCTTCTGGCCCAGCTCGGTAACCATCCCAAATTTCTTTTAATTCATCTTTTTCTGGAACAAAAGCAATAGATTGAACATTATTTTTTTCATTAACTAAAAGCACTAATGTTGATTCAGCTTCATTAAAACCACTTAAATACCAAAAATTGCTATCTTGCCTAAAAGCATGTGATGAATCTGCATTTCTGTATTGTGTTGAAGCTCCTGCGATAACCACGGCAGAGTTTTTAGGTAACATTGAACCCAATTTATCTCTTCGTTCTGAATATCTGTTTTTCATTTGCTCATTCTACTCTTTTCTTTTTCAAACTTCCCTATTTACATTCTAAGACTTAAACTAAGTATATTCATATGAGTGAAGATTCAAAAAGTTCTGTAAATAATTTAATCAAATGCACTGAAAAGCTCTTAAAAAGATTTGATGAGCAAAAAGGTATTATTGATGCCTATATTAAAAAAGAAAGAGAATGGAAAAGAAATAAGCTTGCTCAAGCCAATCAAATCAAAAAGCTTGAAAAGGCTAATTCAAAGCTAACAAAAGTTATTAAATCGCATGAGCAATAAAGAAGTTTTAGAACTAATGATTATGGGTAAAAAGATATCAATTGCTTGCCCTCCAAAAGACAAAGAAGGATTAATCAAAGCAGCTGAAATATTAAATGAGCAAATAGATTCAATTCAAGATCAATCAAATGCATTAATTTTGACAAGCCTAGATTTGGCTTTTAAAAGTCAACTTCCTCAAGAAGGCGCCACCCTCTCAAAGGGCGAAGAAAAAAATATAAACGATCTTGTTTCAAAGATCGAGCAATCCCTTAATTAAAACAATCTTCTCTTTTTAATATCAACTGATTTATAATTAAATTGACTGGTTCATTCGCCAACTTATCGAGATTCTTTGAACCGATAATATATTTAAAGGTGATTTTCCACTGCTGTTGTTGTGCATTACCATTGAGGGAAGCCTGATGCAGTATGAGCTTCACCACCTGAGCTTTCGGTTCAGGTAACGATGAGTAGCGGTGAATTGGTTTTTTAGTTAACACAAATGTGAAAACCAAATACAGACAATCTATCCTCCAAAAAAGAAATTCTTTAGGCTCAGCTGAGGTCTCAAACTTATCGAAAATAATTTTAAAAAATGCTGACTTAGAGTTGAGCCTTAGTGCTATCAAAACACTAGGAAGTTACTTTTCTTCAAATAATGAAGTTGATCTAGAAGCTCTTACCAATATGAGATTGAGAAAAAATCTCTTAACCACCTTCCCAAGGATTGAGCCAAACCATTCAATGAGTTTAATTGCTCCCAAAAATTTTAAGAAGCTCGGTAGGAATAAATATAATATCTTCGAGCCATCAGACGGTGATGAAATAAATCCGATTGATCACGAAATCATTATTATTCCAACAGTTGGTGTAGATAAAAACGGCTATAGGCTTGGATATGGCGGAGGTTACTATGACAGATTTTTGGAATCTGTTAAACAAAGAAGCAACGGGCCTCTGCTAATTGGTTTAATTTATGATTTTCAATTTATTGATGACTCTTTCAATGAATTGCATGATATTAAATTAGATATAGTCTTTTCCGAGCAACAAAGTAAAAAATTTTATTGATTAAAGAATTTCTACTTTTAAATTTCTAATTTGGCAGCAAAGCTAAAAATATCATCTGAGAGAATCTCTGGATTCTCCAATGCAGCGAAATGCCCGCCTGGATATTGATTCCATTGGACAATATTATAGATTTTTTCTGCCCAAACTTTTGGTGGTCTAGCGATTTCATTTTTGAAAATAGCTCCAGCCATTGGCTGAGATACGGGATTAAAAGTAAATCCTAACGGCCCATTCTCATAATAAAATCTTGCTGAAGATGTAATGGATTCTGTATACCAGTATAGAGATACGATGGCTAGAATCTCATCCAGCGAAACAACAAGTTTGTCTGTGTTATCTTTTGTCCAGCCATGAAATTTCTCAATAATCCAGGCAGCCAAGCCAACAGGAGAATCGTTTAAACCATATCCAACTGTTTGGGGCTTAGTGCTTTGAATTGCAAAATATCCATATCCAGTTGCTTGATATTTTTCTATATTTTTCATGCCCTCAGCTTCTTCAGCTGTTACTCCCTCCATTGGATCTTGTCCATCAGGTGGAAAAGCTATGACTAAATTCAAGTGAATGCCTAGACAATTTTCTGGATAAAGTTCTGCAATCCACTTTGTTATCATTGAGCCCCAATCCCCTCCTTGAGCTATATATTTTTTGTATCCCAAGCCAAGCATTAACTCATTTTCAAGTTTGGCAACCTCTTGAGCATTCATTCCCTGCTCACTTGGTTTATCTGAAAATCCATACCCCGGAATAGCTGGACAGACTACATCGAATTCTATTCCATTTTTACCATTCAATAATAAAGGTATAATTTTGAGAAATTCTTGAACGCTTCCTGGCCAACCATGTGTCAACAATAACGGAATAGCATTTTTGGAGCCTGATTTTTTGTGCAAATAGTGAAGTTCAAGCCCTGATTTAGTTTTAAATTTAAAACTGCCAGCTTCATTTAGTTTCGCTTCATGCTTTCTCCAGTCAAAATTATTTCTCCAAGTTTCAACTGCTCCTTTTAAATAAGACTTTTTTGTACCTAGAGTCCATCTTTCATCATTAATTTCATCAGGCCACCTAGTTAAGTCGATTTTTTGATTTAAAATTTCAATTTTTTTATCAGGAATAAAAATTTCAAATTCTTTTATCATTATCTTAAGAATTCTTTATAAGCTGTGTTTTCTGTTTCCTCAACGAAACTATAATCCAAGGATTTTAGATGCTTTTCTAGGGCATCCTTAGACTTACTTTTATCTTCTATACCGATTAATACATTGGCAAATGCAGCTCCTAGATTCCTATAATGAAATAAAGAAATGTTCCATTTTGAGCCAAAATCTTTTAAGAATCCCATTAAAGCACCTGGCCTTACTGGAAATTGACATCTAAACAGTCTCTCAGAATCTCTTTCTGAAATAATGCTCTTATGTCCTCCTACCATGTGTCGAAGATGGTCATTTGAAATTTGATTTTTTGTTAAGTCAGTAAATTTAAACTTATTCTTTAAAAGCTTGCTTTTAATTTTTTTGAAAGCATCTTCATTTTCAGTTTTAATTCCTACAAGAACATGGGCATCTATTTTGCTGGCAAATCTATAGTTAAACTCTGTAATTTGTGATCGGCCAAAGACTTTGCATAGTCTTAAGAAACTTCCAGGCTTTTCTGGGATTTGGATACTCAGAAGTTTTTCTCTGTTTTCCCCAACCTCAGATCTTTCAACGATATAACTCAGTCTTTCAAAATTAACATTTGCCCCGCTGCTTACAGCAAGCAAACGTTTATTTGAAATTTTTTTAGCATATTTTTTTAGCCCTGCCAAAGCAAGTGCACCGGCAGGCTCAGAAAGAACTCTTGTATCTTCAAAAATATCTTTCACTGCGGCACATAACTCATCAATGCTTACAGTTATTACTCCGTCCACACACTCCTTGATAACGTCAAAGTTATTTTTGCCCACGCACTCTACAGCAACCCCGTCCGCAAAAAGGCCTACTTCTCTTAATCTAACTCTTTTATCAGCTTTGATTGCTTCAGCTAAACAAGCAGAGTCTTCTACTTCAACGCCATATATTTTTGTATTTGTTTGAGTTTGAGCTATCCATGCGCTCACACCAGCCAATAGACCTCCACCGCCCACAGGGACGAAAATAACATCTAAATTATTATCTTCATCTAAAATTTCTTTTCCAACGGTGCCCTGCCCAGCTATAGTCAATGGATCATCAAAGGCTTCAATAAATTCAAGTTTCTGCTCTTTTGCCATATGTCTTGCTTTTTTTGAAGCTTGATCAAAGTTGTCTCCATAGAGAAAAACTTTAGAACCGAATCTTTTAACAGATTTTACTTTTATCTCAGGTGCCGTAACTGGCATTACAATGAAACATGGGACCTTTAATTTTTTACATGCATTTGCAACTCCCTGTGCGTGATTACCAGCAGAGGCTGTGATGACCCCCCTTTTTTTTTGCTGTTGATTTAAGTTTGCAATCTTATTGTATGCCCCTCTGATCTTGAAAGAAAAAATTGGTTGCATATCTTCACGCTTTAAAAAAACGTCATTTTTTAATTTAGTTGATAAGTTAGTAGCAAATGTTATGGGCGTTTTGTTTGCAACGTCATACACTCTAGATTTAGGAATCAAATCTAAATATTTTTTTGAAAATTTATATGAGCCGGATTTTTTTATTTTAAGTCGCATAATAATTTAAGTATTATACCCATAATGAGCAATTCAAAATTAAATGCTTCGATTGATGCCATCGAATACATAAAACCAAAAATTTGTCTGGATTCAATTATTGGGGTTGGAACAGGCTCAACAGTTAATTACTTTATTGAAGAGCTTTCAAAAATTAAACATAGATTTAAGGGAGCTGTATCTAGCTCAGAGGCTTCTACGCAATTATTAGAAAGTTCTGGCATAGAGGTATTTGAATTAAACGATGTAAATGAAATTCTTGTATATGTTGATGGTGCTGATGAAGTTGATACTTTTCATAATCTTATAAAAGGAGGAGGAGGTGCTCACACGAGAGAAAAGATTGTTGCATCTGCATCAAATGAATTTATTTGTATTGTCGATGAATCAAAGCTAGTCAAAACTTTGGGCAATTTTCCACTTCCAGTCGAAGTTATGATCAAAAGCAGGAGCTACGTTGCTCGTGAAATTGTAAAGATTGGAGGCTCGCCAAAACTAAGAAAAGATTTTTTAACTGACCAAGGTAATCAAATTTTGGATATAAAAGATTTGAAAATAGAAAATCCATTAGATCTAGAACAAAAAATTAATTTAATTCCTGGGGTTCTAGATAATGGATTGTTTGCAAACTGCAAGCCTGAAAGGGTAATCGTTGGAAGAAACTAGAGAACTGCAGTGATGGCTGAAACTAATGTTTCAGATTCTGGTGTTACTCTTGATTTATAATGATCAATAACCTCACCATTTCGACCAATTAAATATTTAGCAAAATTCCATCTAGGCTCTTTGCCAGAAGCAGCGATAAGTTTTTTATAAAATGGGTGGGCGTTTTCACCTTTAACTTTTGCTGTAGCAAACATTGGAAAATCAACTCCATACTCAGTGCTACAGAATTCAGCAACTTTAGCTTCTTCTGAAAACTCTTGCTTAAAATCTCTTGATGGTATTCCTATAACTACAAAACCATCATCTTTATACTTAGAGTAAATCCTCTGAAGGGCTGCATACTGAGGCGTGTAACCACATCTGCTTGCAACATTTACTACCAACACGACATTTCCTGTATATTCACAAAGATTGATTTCATCATCAGAGTCTAAAACTCGCAGGGTGCTGTTTAAAACATCAGGGCACGCGAATGATGCAGATGAATATATAAGTGTTGTTAAGATAAATAAATTTTTCATCCGTTGATATTACACCACTGGAGAAATAGCGTAAACAGAAGATATAAATATTGAGACAAGTGCAACTAGCTCGAATTTTTCAATTAATTTTGCTTTCATTTAACAAACCTTTAAAAAGGATGGAGGGCAATAAGCCCTCCATTTTCCAGAGAATTACCAACAAAACATAGGGGGAAATTAATGTTGGTAAAGTCTATTATATATATTTATAATCATATATCAATAAAAATGATAAATAAATTCAAATTATTTTTAAACATATTAATAAATTATTTTTATATTAAATTAATATAGAATCAACATATTTCAGCTCAAAGCTCCAAAAATATATATAATTTCAGATTAAATTTTTAATCAAGAGATAAATATGACAAATAAATTGAAAGGCAAGGTTAATTATAGTGTTAATGGTAATATTGCGATTTTAGAGGTAGATAATCCACCCGTTAACCCCCTTAGTAGCGGCGTTAGGGCTGGTTTAGCAAAATTTATTGCTGAGGCTAACAATGATGATTCAATTCAGGGTATTGTCCTTACAGGAGCTGGAAGATCTTTTATTGCTGGAGCGGATATCTCTGAATTTGGTCAAAAATCTGATGGGCCAGACCTTCATGAAACACTAAAAGAAATTGAATTTAGCAAAAAGCCTGTATTGGCAGCTATAAATGGTACAGCGCTTGGCGGTGGACTAGAGACAGCCCTTGTATGTAACTATAGAATGGGCACAAATAAGGCTATTGTTGGACTGCCAGAGGTCAATTTAGGCTTATTACCGGGCGCAGGCGGTACACAGAGACTTCCAAGGCTAATTGGACCAGCGCAAGCTCTAAAAATGATGATTGCTGGAACTCCAATGTCAGCCAAAAAAGCTCTGGATCAGGGTGTAATAGATGCAATTTCAGAAAATTCTTTAATGGATGATGCTATAGCATTTTTGAAAGAAAAAATTGGAGCTGAGATGCATCCAAAGGTAAGAGATAAAAATGAAAAGGTTATTGAAGCCAGAGGTGATGATAATATTCTTACAGAAGCTAAAGCATTAGCAGCAAAAACTAGAAGAGGACAATTTGCACCAGGCCAAATTATAGCTTGTGTTGAAGCTGCGATAAATGAAGATGACTTTGATGTTGGTATGAAAAAAGAATCTGAATATTTTCTTGAATGCTTAATAAACCCTCAGAGAGAAGCAATGATCCATATCTTCTTTGGTGAACGCGCTGCTTCAAAAATTTCAGATATACCAAAAGAAACACCCCTCCTTTCAATTGGCTCAGCTGGTATTGTTGGTTCGGGAACAATGGGTGGTGGTATTGCAATGAACTTTGCAAATGCAGGCATACCTGTTTTAGTGCTTGATCAAGATGAAAAAAATCTTAAGAGGGGGATGGGAGTCATAGAAAAAAATTACCAAATGATGGTAGATCGAGGAAGAATGACCAAAGAGCAAAAAGATATGGTTATGGGTTTAATTACTCCGACCCTTTCATATGATGATCTATCTGAGGTGGATATTGCAGTTGAGGCTGTCTATGAAAATCTTGATTTAAAACAAGAAATTTTTAAGACCTTAGACACTGTTACTAAGGATCATGCCATCCTGGCATCTAATACGTCAGGACTAGACATTGATGCAATAGCTGCATCAACCAATAGGCCTGAAAAGGTAGTAGGTACTCACTTTTTTAGTCCGGCAAATGTTATGAGGTTGCTTGAAATAGTTAGAGGGAAAGACTCCTCAGACGAAACTATGGCAACCGTAATGGCCCTTGGAAAAAAGATGGGTAAGGCTGCCGTTGTATCTCTTAATGCTCCAGGATTCATAGGTAATAGAATGTTGGCTGGATATACATATCAGGCAAACATGTTATTACTTGAAGGCGCGTTACCAAATCAAGTTGATAGTGCCTTAGAGGCTTTTGGTATGAGCATGGGTCCATTTAGAATGATGGATTTAGTTGGCTTGGATCTTGGATGGAGGGCTCGAAAATTAGCTAAAATGGAGACTCCATTAGCCAATAAAATTTCAGATGCCTTATGTGAACAACAGAGATTTGGTCAAAAAACCTCCAAAGGTTTTTATAATTACTCCGAAGGTTCAAGAGCTCCAAACCCTGCTCCTGAAAACGAATCAATTTATATGGAAATCTCAGATCAAAATAATATTGAAAGAAGGGAAATTTCTGACCAAGAGATTATAGATAGATGTATCTTAGCTCTAGTTAATGAGGGTGCGCGTATTCTAGAAGAAGGAGTGGCCCAAAGGTCTGGTGATATGGATATAGTCTATATAAATGGTTATGGATTCCCAATTTGGAGAGGGGGCCCAATGTTTTATGCAAATCAACAAGGCTTATCAAATGTAATAAGTAAAATGGTTGATTTTTCAAAATTAGATAATAATTTCTGGGAACCTGCCCCGCTTCTTAAAAAACTAGCAGAAGAATCAGGATCATTTGGTGAGGCTCCAGCCCCTGAAAACCGAGCGGAGCTATTAAGCTTTAAAAACGCTAATATGGGCGGAGTATAGTGTAAAAAACTTATAAATAGATATTTACAGCTGTTTTTGTTGGAATGATCCTGAAAAGCTCCAAAACGTCTTGATTAAGCATCCTTATGCATCCATGAGATGCTTTTTTGCCTATCAAGCCTTCTTCATGAGTACCATGAATGTAAATGAACCTTTTAAATGAATCAACATTGCCGCCACTGTTGAATCCTTCATTTTTTCCTGCAAGCCACATAATTCGAGTTGTAATAAAATCATCAGGTGAATCTATTTCTTTTTCAATAATATCTACTTCTTGAGAAATATGCTCACGACTTACAAAAAACTGATATTTAGGGACATCTGTTCCTATTTTTTTTTTAATCTCGTGATCTCCCAGGGGTGTCTTTAGCGAGTTTTCAGTTTGGCCCTCACCATAAGCAGAACTTGATATAGGATAGCTTCTTACAATGCTATTATTAGCTATAACGTATAACCTTTGCTCGGAAATACTCACCTCAATTGAGTATTCGGCATACAGGAATGAAGATAAAACTGAAACTATAAGTATTGCAAAGTATTTCATTTTCTTAATTTTAATACAATTGCCGCTATCATCAAAATAAGCGATAAAATTGGTAAAATAAGGTAGCCATATATATAAAAGAAGCTTGGGTTTAAGGTTTTATAAATATTTCCATTTAATGAACCCCTCTTACCTTTTTCTAATATAGAAACAATTGTCCCTTTATTATCAACTATTGTTGATATACCATCTGAAGTTCCTCTTGCCACCCATTTATTTGCCTCTAATGCCCTCGCTCTAACTATTTGTAAGTGCTGATAGGGCCCATAAGAACTTCCAAACCAAGTATCATTACTAATATTAATTATAAAATCAGATTCTCTTACTTCGTCTAAAAAACTTAAGGGAAATGCAATATCAAAGCAAATCATTCCTAGAATCCTATAATTTTTGAATTCAAGAAGTTTCTGATTAGAATTGCCAGAGCTCAAGGATGACATAGGCATATTAAAGAATTCAATTAAACCTCTTAATATGCCCTCAAAAGGTACATATTCTCCAAAAGGTACAAGATGCCTCTTTAAATAGACCTGATCAGTTCCAAGTATAGTCATTGAATTATAAAGCTCATTACCTTTGTATTGCCAAGTCCCACTTAAAACTCTTGGCCCTTCTTCTATTCTTGAAAGGAGCTGAGTCATTCTTGGGTTCGAATCTAAATATGGAAGAGGGGATTCGGGCCAAATTATTAAGTCTGAATCTTTGTTCCTATTTGTTAAATTTACTAACGTATCCTCAATGTTGACATAAGACCCTTCCTTAAATTTTTGAAAAGGGTCCAATGATGGTTGAATTATTGAAAGATACAAACTTTCATTAAAGACTTCTTTTTGATTGCTTTGATATGGGATAAAGATTGATAAGCATAATATTCCAAGAAATAAAAAATTATTTTTCTTTTGAAAAATTGAAAGGGCAATTAAAGATGCAAGAAAATAAATAATATAGGAAGCTCCATAAACTCCAAAAATTGGTATTACAGCTTGGCCAAAAGTATCCAAAAATACTAATCCAGGCAGAAGCCATGGGAAACCACCTAGTAAAAAAAATCTTGATAGCTCTAGTGTTATTAAGCAGCTTGCAAGAAACAAACTATTAAAAATAATATTTTGATTTAATTGGATTAATCGTATAGCTGCAAAAGGGGTCATAAAGACAGCTGATAAAAGTACTCCCATTAATATTATAATAATAAAAGATATTATAATATTAGTGTTTCCATAATAGTGAATACTTACTATTAACCATCCTGTTCCACTTATCCAATATCCCAAACCCCATGAAAAAACATACTTACAACTATCAATAAAATTTCTTGAATTCACAGTGAAATAAATTAGTATGACTAAGGTAAATGGGATAATTAACTTAATATCAAAAGGGCTGAAAGCCAGTGTAGATAGTGCGCCAGCAAGTCCTAAAAATATATATGAAACGAAAGGAGCTTTATGAGTTTGTTTTAATGGTGATGCCAATTTTTTTTATCTTTCTTTTGTCTGCAGCTGTAACCGCAAGAATCATGTCATCTAACTCAATTTTATCGCCAACTTTGGGAAGAAATCCTAGTTTATTTATAAATAAACCTGCTAAGGTTTCTGCATCCAGCACATTAAAACTTTTGTTAAATTTGTTTTCAAATTCTGATAACTCAAGAGTAGCGTCAGCAATATATTCATACTCGCTGACTTGAATAAGATCCTCGTCATCTGAATCATGCTCATCCTCAATTTCACCAACAAGCTCCTCTAAAATATCCTCTATGGTTACCAATCCAGATATTGTTCCATATTCATCAATCACAATGGCCATATGTGATCGGTCTTTTTTAAATTCCTCTAGCAATGAATCAGCTTTTTTTGATTCAGGGACAACTTTTATATCTCTTATCAAATTAGGTAGATTAAAATCTTCCAGATCTTTATTAATAGCAGGAAGTAAGTCTTTTGCCAACAAAATACCCTGAACTTCATTTTTAGCAGGTCCAAGAACGGGATATCTAGAATGACCAGAGTCAATTATTCTGCTAATCATGCTCACAGGATCTTCATCGGGTGCAAGAATTATCATTTCAACCCTTGGTACCATTATCTCCTTTACAGTTGTATCCCCCAATCTAATTGCACGTTCGGCAATAAATTGTGCTTCTTTATCAATTAACCTCGCAGTAAGAGCGTCCTCCAACAAAACAGATACATCATCTAGGCTTGATGGCTTTATAGTAAAAAATCGTTTTACTTTATTTAAGAAACTCGATGGAGGTTGTTCTTTTTCAGTGTCTTGATTCGTCATATTAAGTAAGGGTTAGCTATTTTAAAAAACTCTAAGTATTTAATCTCCTGTGCTTCCATTATATTGGCATATTTGTTGTCTGAATGATCAAAACCTATTAAGTGAAGTATTCCATGAGCTAAAAGATGCATCATATGATCCTCAAGGCCTCTATTCAAGTTCTGTGACTCACTTTGTATGATGGGCAGACTCATTACAATATCACCAAGCTCTCCCGAAATTTTTTGCATGTCTTTGCTTGCCTCAAAAGATAAGACATTTGTATCTAATTTTTTGGATCTAAAATCTGCATTTAGCTTTATCATTTCATTGCTAGATACAAGCTTAAGATTTACTGTTAATTCGCTAAGATTCTGATCAATTAAAATATGCTTTGTTAAGAGATCAAGTTTTGATTCAAGAGCACTAGAAAGTTCTTTGTAGTCATGAGGTAAAATATTAAGGCTCAATTTTTTAGCTATCAAATTTTTCGTATGCATCAACAATCTTTCTTACCAAAGGGTGCCTAACAACATCTTTAGAGCTAAAAATTGTAAAGCCAATATCCTCAATCTTATCTAAAACTTTTATAGCATGGGAAAGCCCAGATTCAACGTTTTTAGGTAAATCAATTTGTGTTGTATCTCCATTAATAACAGCATAAGATCCGAAACCCATTCTTGTTAGGAACATTTTCATTTGTTCTACAGTAGTATTTTGACTTTCGTCCATAATAATAAATGCATTATTTAGAGTTCTCCCTCTTAAATATGCAAGCGGGGCAACCTCAAGAATCTCTTTCTCCAGCAATCTTACAACTTGCTCGAAACCAAGCATCTCATATAAAGCATCATATAAAGGTCTCAAATAAGGGTCTACTTTTTGTGATAGATCGCCAGGCAAGAAACCTAACTTTTCTCCAGCCTCAACAGCAGGACGAATTAAGATAATTTTTTTTACATCTTCGTTTACAAGCATTGCAACAGCCTTTGCTACAGCAAGATATGTTTTTCCAGTTCCTGCAGGACCAACTCCAAAGTTGACTTCATATTTATCCATGTTGCCTAAGTAATTACTTTGGTTCTTTCCCCTGGGAGTTATATTTTTCTTTGGTGTCTTAAAGCTATTTTCATTAGTATCAAAAGACGAAGGAGTTAGGCTTGAGTCTTCATTATTATTTATAACCATTTGTATTTTTTCCTGAGACAATTCAATCCCTTGTGAAGTTGAAGCATATAAATCTTTCAGCGCATTGGATGCTTTAATAGCATTTTCTTCATCTCCAGAGATGCTTACTTTATTACCATTTTGAAAAATTTTTACCTTAAATTTATTCTCAACAATTTTAAGGTTCTTATTTAATTCGCCAACAAATCTTATTAAAACGTCGGCATCATTAGGGCTAAGTTCTAAATTGGCTAAAAATAAGTTTTTAGACATTAATTTTCTAGCTTGCCTCTAAGACTGTTAGTCAAAGCTTCTTGAATATAAATATTAGCAAAATGGCCAACTAGGTCATGTTCATTTGATTTAAAATTGACAATTCTATTGCAAATAGTCCTTCCCTGCAGTTGGCCAGGATCTCTTTTAGATTGGCCATAAATTAAACAAGTTTGATTTGTGCCTACTTTTTTTCGGCTGTATCCAAAGGATAATTGATTAAGCCTTGATTGCAATATATTCAAGCGTTCTTTTTTTTCATCCAAAGAGACATCATCTAACATTTCAGACGCTGTTGTATTTGGTCTTGGGCTGTAGATAAAACTATATGATTCATCAAACTTAACTTCATTAATAATATCGATAGTCTCTTGAAAGTCCTGTTGAGTTTCACCCGGAAAACCAACAATAAAGTCAGAAGAAAAACTCATGTCCGGTCTTACTTTCCTAATCTTATCAATCAAAGATAAATATTTCTCAGCGTTATATCTTCTTCTCATTAATTTTAAAATTTTGTCTGAACCACTTTGAACTGGCAAATGAACATGACTTACAAGCTCTGGGACTTTATCATAAACCTCAACTAAGTCATCCTTGAATTCATGAGGGTGACTTGTTGTAAAACGAATTCTTTCAATATTTACGATTTTTGATGTCAATTCAATTAGCTTGGCTAATGACGACTTCTCTCCCTTAAAGGTACCTTTAAAATTATTAACATTTTGCCCTAGAAAATTTATTTCTCTAGTTCCTTTATCAGCCAGTTTAGAAACTTCATTCAAGATATCTTCGATGGTCCTAGACACTTCATGACCGCGTGTCTTAGGAACAACACAAAATGAACAATACTTATTGCAACCCTCTGCAATTGAAACAAAAGATGATGGCTCACCTTTACCGGCTATAGGAAGGTAATTGAATTTTTCTAACTTTGGAAAAGAGATATCGATCTGATTTTCGTTAGTTTTTTCCTTCTTTTTGTATAGCTCAGGAAGCTTATGTAATGTTTGAGGCCCAAATACTATATCAACTGCTGGGGCCCTTTTAATAATTTCATTGCCTTCTTGTGAGGCAACGCACCCACCTATGGCAATTTTCAACCCTGGTTTGTCTTCCTTAATTTTTCTCCATCTTCCAATTTGATGAAATACCTTTTCTTGAGCTTTTTCTCTAATAGAGCATGTGTTTAGTATCAATAGGTCAGCCTCGTCTTCAGTTTTAGCAAGCTCAAAATTTTCTCTTTCGTATAAAAGATCCATCATTTTTGCCGAATCATATTCATTCATCTGACAACCATGAGTTTTTATAAACAATTTCTTTTTCATATATAAATTATTAATTAAAATCTTTTATTATCAAACTTTGTCACCATATAATTAGGCATGAATAAAAAGAAAACATATAAAATAATCTTCATGCAACTTGGAGAAATTTACGAAATTTTTGCTAAACAAATATATCAAAGTGACATGTATGGTTTCATTGAGGTCGAAGAGTATATATTTAATCAAAATAAACAGCTAGTGGTTGACCCCTCATCAGAAAAATTAGAAAAAGAATTTAAGGCCGTTCAAAGATCATATATTCCTATTAATTCAGTAATAAGAATAGACGAAGTAATAGAGTCTGGCGAGGCTAAAATTAAACAAAATAAAAGTCAGGTATCTCCTTTACCAATAAATATACAACCTGCAAATAAGCAAGACTAATCATTTCAAAATAGACAAGTTTTTTACTTATCGTTTGAGTGAATGGCTGTTAATATTTTCTAATGAAAAGAAGGCAAGCTCTGAAAATCTCATCAATTGGAGCAATAGGGCTTTCGACATCAATAAGTTCTAGTTGTTCTCAAAATACTTATTTTTTTCATCATGGAGTCGCCAGTGGGGATCCTCTAGAAGATAGGGTGATTTTATGGACCAGGGTAACACCACAAAAACCAGGACCAGTTGAAACAATTCTTGAAATTTCAGAAAGTGAAAACTTTAATAAAGTTGTTTTTTCAAAAAAACTACAAACCTCTTCATTGTCAGACTACACCATAAAATATGATTTTGTAGCAAAGAGATATTGTAATAGTGAAAAATGGTTTTTTTATAGGTTTAGGATTGGAAATACCATTTCAGACATTGGTAAGTCAAAAACATTTTCAACAAATACTTCAGTAGCAAAAATTGGAATTTTCAGCTGTAGTAATTATCCAGCGGGATATTTTAATGCATACGAAGCTGCTGCCAAAAAAAATGATTTAGATCTATGGCTACATTTAGGTGATTATCTATACGAATACCCTATGGGAGGTTATGCGACTGATGAAGCAGAGAAGCTTGGAAGAGTTCCAAAACCCTTGCATGAAATGATTTCCCTTTCTGATTACAGGCAAAGACATGCTCAATATAAACTAGATCAGGGCTCAAAAGCACTCCATAAGAATGCGCCATTGATAGCCGTTTGGGACGATCACGAGTTTTCAAATGATGCTTGGAAGAGGGGCGCAGAAAACCATTCGGGAGATGGTTCAGAAGGAGACTTTTATGCTCGAAGATCAGCAGCAATCAAGGCCTATTATGAATGGATGCCAATAAGGGAACAGCAAAATAAAAGAAGGATATTCAGAGAGTTTAAAATTGGTAAACTAATTCATTTGCTGATGCTAGATACTAGACAATATGCAAGGGATAAACAAATCCAACCAAAAGAATACTTAACCAAATCTGGGTTCAATCAAGCAAAATTTTATGATGAACTTAATTCTAAAAACAGAGAGCTCATTGGATCTGAACAGCTTGCTTGGATTGAAGATAGCGTTTTTAAAACAGATGCTGCTTGGACAATTTTTGGTCAGCAAGTCTTAATGGCAAAGTTAAAATTTCCTGATTTAAGCAAGATGATTGCTTCAGAGGAAATTCCTAGCTTTTTAAAGCCTTATTTAAAATTTCTTGGGCTTGGCATTCCATCAAATCTTGATGCCTGGGATGGATATCCCGCAGAAAGGAACAAACTTTATAAATTAATGAATAGCGCTAATAAAAAATTCATTAGCCTTGCTGGAGATACACATAATAGCTGGGTTTCTGAGCTTGAAGATTTATCTGGCAAGAAAGTTGGAGTCGAGCTCGGGGCTCCGTCTGTAACTTCTCCAGGTATTACAGATATTTTAAATTTAGACAGAGGTAAATTTATAAATAGTATTGTAAAAATTAATAAAGAGCTTAAATGGATGGATCCCTCCAATAGGGGATATTTATCATTAGATTGCAGGAAAAATAAAATCATAGCCTCATTTAATTTTATTAAAGAGTTAGAAAGAATTAATCCCGAGATAATCTCAACTCAGTCTTTTGTGCTCCACCAAGAAAAACTTGGATTAGAAAAAATTAAAGCCTAAATTAATCAAACAGAATTTGCTTGTAAAGCTTTAGTTCATTTATGGATTCTTTTATATCATCTTTGGCTCTATGAGAGCCCTTTTTTTCATATGTTTGAGCATCATTCATCCATCTAGAAATTAACTCTTTTACAGAAGAAACATCAATGTGCCTGTAATGAAAGTATGATTCTAAATCTGGCATATATTTTGCTAAGAACCTTCTATCGTGAGATACCGTATTTCCACACATTGGAGATTTCTTATTTCCTACATATTTTGAAATAAACTCTAAAGTTTCAATCTCTGCAGCTTGTTCTGAAATGCTGCTTTCATGAACTGCCTTAATTAGGCCAGAGTTTCCATGCTGCTTAGTATTCCATTCATCCATATTCTCAATAAGATTTCTAGATTGATTGATAACCAAATTTGGGCCTTCTGCAACAATGGTAAGATTACTATCTGTGATGATAGTAGCAACTTCAATAATTCTCTCTTTGTCTGGATCTAATCCAGTCATCTCAAGATCAATCCAGATAAGATTTTGATTTGATTTTTGAGTAGACATATATGTTGTTAAAATTTAACTATAGTGTATTTTGAGCCCAAGATGATAAAAGTTCAAACCGGTCAAATAGTTGAGTTCTATTCTAACTCCTGTTCCGTGGTATCAAAGGGCAAAGAATTTAAATGCAAAATCCAAGGAAGAATTAATCTTGTTGTAGGAGATCTAGTTGAAATAGAGAGAACTTCTAACAATTATAGCCATGAGGGTATCGTAACTAAGCGCTTGGATAGAGCCACGGCTCTCTATAAATCAAAAGATAAAGCAAAAAAACCAATAGCCGCCAACATCACACATATTGGAATTTTGGTAACCAAAAATCCTAAAACCAATCTTGAGTTCATCGATAAATGGATAACAATATCAATAAATGCTTCGATAGATCCTTTCATAATTTTTAATAAAATAGATTTATTGCCTAATGATGAGTTTAAGGAGATTCAAAAAATCTATGAAAGTATTGGAATCAAAACATTTAAAATTTCTGCAAAACTAAATACAAACATAGATAAATTAAAAAAATACCTACTTAAAAAGACTGCAATATTTGTAGGTAACTCTGGCTCTGGAAAATCAACTTTAACCTCGGCCATTACCGGTAAAAGAATATTATCTAAAGCCCTTTCTAATAACCAAGGTGTTCATACTACTTCATTATCAACACTTTATAATATTGACGAAATACAGATCATTGATTCTCCAGGAGTTAGAGACATCGACATTGGTCATTTGAATTTAAAAGAAATCATCTTAGGGTTTCCAGAAATTTTGAATCATTCTTTAAACTGCGTTTTTCCAAATTGTTCTCATCAAATTGATGAGGGGTGTGCAGTTCAAGCTGCGCTTAAAAATGGTGATATTAAAGAAAGTAGATACAATAATTTTATCTTTTTAAGTAATCAAGAGAAAAGCAGATGAATGAGAAAACACATTTTGGCTTTAAAGAGGTCGAGGTTAATAAAAAAGCCGATCATGTTGGAGAGGTCTTTCATTCCGTTGCTGAAGAATATGATCTAATGAATGATGCGATGTCTTTTGGCATGCATAGGATTTGGAAAAAAATATTAATTGAGCTCTCTGAGTTGGGCGAAGGCTCAGTAGCCCTTGATATTGCAAGCGGTACAGCTGATATTCCAAAATTAATTAATAAAAAATTTAAATCTGTATCGGTGCATGTAACAGATATCAATGAATCAATGCTTGCTCTAGGAAAAGATCGTGCAATAAACGAAAACTTCTTTCACAATTGCAACTTTGCTCTAGCCTCTGGGGAAAGTCTCCCATATCAAGATGAAACTTTTGATCTAGTTACTGTTGGGTTTGGACTGCGCAATTTTACTGATAAGAGGAAAGGACTTGAGGAAATGAAAAGGGTCTTGAAATCTGATGGGGTTTTATTGGTTTTAGAATTTTCGAAACCTACAAATTCTTTATTTTCTAAGGTTTATGATTGGTACTCATTTAACATAATTCCTAAATTAGGCAAACTTTTGGCGAATGATTCTGAAAGCTATCAATACCTTGCTGAGTCTATAAGAATGCACCCTGATCAAGAGACATTAAAGGATATGGTCCTTGATTCAGGCTTTAATGAATGCAAGTTCTTCAATCTTGTAAACGGAGTTGTTGCAATTCATAAGGCGAAATAAAATGCACATAACTTTAGATAAATTTTTAAATGAAATAGAGTCTTTATCTCCTGGATTTTTGAATAAAATCAAAACTCTGTATCCTCTTAATTTTAATGTTGAGATTGATTCAGTGTCGAAATTTTCTATTTCATTGAATCATGACGTTCAAAACATTTATTTCCTTGAGCATCTAAATCCCCAATTTTCTCTGCAACTCAACATTTTTATGGTGTTAAATGCATTAAGAAATAAACAGATTCCAACAAAATCTATTTCAGGAGATGTAGAGAGCGCCTTAATACTATTAGGCGCTTTAGGCAACATTGACATAGATTTTGAACTTTTAGTCTACAAATATTTCGGAGATATCCCAGCTTTGATGCTGAGGAAAATTATGTCAAGCCAACCACAACCTCAAGAATCCTCATTACAAGAAGATGAAGTAAATAGAGTTCTGGAGTCTTTTAGAGATATTTCGATAAGGCTTGATAGGCTTGAGCATGTTTTAATAAATTAATGAATATTCTTTTTTCAGTTCTAGATTGCTTGAAAATTCTGTTTCAGGCATTTAGGTATGGCATTGTAAATATACCAATCGATAACAGTAGCTCTATCGTGATAAAAGCAATGGGGTTATTGAACCCTTTTTTTATAATTAATAGAAAAATTCCTCATGGCTTAAGAATTAGAAATTTTTTAGAAAGCCTGGGTCCCATGTTCATAAAATTTGGGCAATTGCTATCAACAAGAACAGATGCTATATCCATTGAAATTGCCTCTTACTTAAAAGGATTAACTGATCAATGCACTCCATTCTCAACTAAACAAGCCAAAAAAATAATTGAAGAAAGCCTAAAAATTAACATTAATGATGTTTTTGATGAATTTGAAGATGAGCCATTGGCAGCTGCATCATTGGCTCAAGTTCACAGAGCAAAACTAATAAGCACATCTGAAAAAGTTGTAATTAAAGTTTTAAGGCCCGGCATTCATAAGCAAGTTAAAAGGAATGTGATGGTAATGAAAGCTGGAGGCTTTTTAATAAACCTCTTTTACAAAGAAAGCTATAGACTCAAATTAAAAGATGTAATTAGTGACTATGAAAAAACAATCTATAAAGAGTTAGATTTAAAAGTTGAGGCAGCAAATACTACTGTAACTAAGAAAAACTTTTCGGATTCGAATCTGTTATTTATTCCAAAAGTATTTTGGGATCAGACTACGGTTAATGTTTTGACGCTTGAAGAAATTGACGGCATAGCATGTACAGATACCAAAGCAATGGATGAACTTGGCATTGATAGAAAAAAACTTGCAGAGAATGGGGTAAAGATATTTTTAGATCAGGTATTTAGGGATAATTTTTTTCATGCTGACATGCATCCAGGAAATATTTTTGTTAGTAAAATTAATGTCGCTCAGCCAAGCTATATAGCAATTGATTGCGCCATAGTTGGTTCTTTGAGCAGAGACGATCAATACAATTTAGCGAGAATGTTGCAAGCAACATTAAAACAAGATTACTACAAGCTTTCTGAGTTATTTATTGGTGCTGGATGGGTGTCAAGTCAAACAAATAAAGCTGATTTAGAGCAAACATTAAGAGCAACCTGTGAGCCAATTTTTGAAAAGCCACTTTCAGAAATTGAGTTTGGAAATCTGTTGCTTTATTTGTTCGATTCAACGAGGCAATTTGGTTTATCTGTTCAACCTTCTTTGATACTTTTACAAAAAACACTTATACACATAGAGGGAATGGGAAGAGAGATATATGCTGATCTTGATTTCTGGGGCCTTGCTGAGCCCTACCTTGATCAATGGATTGATAAGCAGTTCAGCCCACTGAAGCTCAAAGAGTTTCTAGAGAATAATCATTATGAAATTTTAGATAAGGCCTCTTCTTTGCCAGGTGAAATTTTTAACTTACTGGATAACATTAAATTTATAGCAAATGACGGGAAAAAAAATATTGATCTCATTAAAAACCTTGAAGCAAGTCTGCAAAATCAGCGAAAATGGCAAAATCTTACTATACTTACACTTATAGGTATTATTATGATTCTTTTGTGGATAATGTTGACATAGGAATCAGGAGTTAATTATGGGAATAGGTGGAATAAGCTTTTGGCAAATATTAATCATACTGGTGGTGATACTAATTTTATTTGGCGGTAAAAAAATTCGGACCATGGGCTCAGATCTAGGAGAGGGCCTTAAAGGATTTAAAAAAGCTATAAAAGATGATGGCTCGGCTAAAGATACTGAGTCTAAATCAGACAATCAATAAAAATTGTTACAGATTGGATTTCTTGAAATTCTAATTATCCTGCTGGTTGGGATATTAGTTATTGGTCCTGATCAGCTTCCAGGATTTATAAAATCTATAATAAAAACTTTTACCAGATTCCAGAACAAATTTTTTGAATTTAGATCTTCTATTGAAAGAGATATTGGCGCTGAAGATTTGAAGCAAGATATTTTCAATGAACTAAAAATGGAAGAGTTTAAAAAGGAAGAAGATGGTCGATCCAAATAACATGACATTCATTGAGCATTTAAAAGAATTGCGCTCAAGAATAATTAGAATGTTTTTGTTTGGGGGATTAATCCTAGTATGCTGTTTGCCATTTACTAACTACATTTATTCTTTTATCTCGGCGCCATTAATGGAGTTGATGCCATCTGGTAGTAGCATGATTGCAACTGAAGTAGCATCTCCATTTCTTGCACCTTTGAGGGTTACAATTTATTCAGCCTTGATCATATCAGTGCCTTATTTTTTTCTAGAGCTGTGGGGTTTTATTTCTCCTGGTTTATATAAAAAAGAAAAGGCATTTGTAGGCCCTTTAATTCTCTCTTCAATAATACTTTTTTATATAGGCATTGCGTTTGCCTATTTAGTTGTAAGTCCTATCATCCTTAGTTTTTTTATGTCCTCTGCTCCAGACTCCATCCAAGTTATGACAGACATAAATAAATATTTAGATTTTGTATTAAAGCTTTTTTTTGCTTTTGGTTTTGCTTTTGAAATTCCTATAGCAACCTTCTTAGTCATCACCACTGGATTGGTTTCAAAAGATCGCATCAAAGCTATGAGGCCATATTTAATTATTAGTTTTTTTGTTATTGGAATGTTTTTGACGCCGCCAGATATTTTCTCTCAATTATTCTTAGCTCTGCCAATGTGGCTGCTTTTTGAGATAGGTCTTTTTATATCAAGAGATAAAAAAAATTAATCTTTTGGTATCTTGCTAAAATCGACATTAAGTCTTTCTATCCAAGTATCTGAAGATGGCATTTCGGCTGATAAAACCATATCTAATAATTTTTTTGGATCGTTATTAACCAGGATTTGGTTTTGGTTTTCAATAGAAACGAATTCCTCATCAACGGAATGCTGTAACCAGCTTAGAAAACCGTCATAGTAGCCATTAATATTTAATAAGCCAACAGGCTTGTTAATGCCCCCCAGTTGATTGCTTACCATCACCTCAAGCAGCTCATCCATGGAGCCTACGCCACCAGGCAAAACAATAAAGGCATCGCTCATGTCTAAAAATTTCTCTTTTCTTTCAAAAAGAGAATGAGTAATGATTGTTTCGTCTATATTAAGATTAGTGAGCTCAAATTCATGAAGTGACTTTAATGTAATGCCAGTAGCTTTTCCTCCATTGTTAATGGCTGTATCTGCAACAATCTTCATTAAACCAACATTGCCGCCTCCAAAGATAACTTCAAGATCTCTCTCTGCCATCATTTTTCCAATTTGCTGAGCGGCAATTTTATAATCTGGCGATTTGCCAAGATGGGCGCCACAAAATACTGATATTTTTTTAATTGTCATGATGGGAGTCCTAAAATATGTTTTGCAATAATATTCAATTGAACCTCTGAGCTTCCTCCAGCGATAGTATACGCCTTAGAATAGAAAAAAGACTTAGCAATTTCTTGCTTTACACCCTTGCTTTTTTCAACTAATTCAAGCCCTCCTAGACCAAGACTTGCAACATTAAGCTCCCACCTAGCCTGAGTTTCCTCGGTACTAATGTATTTCAATGTAAGTGCTGCCGGAGAAAAACCACTCTTTGACTCAATGCCAGTTCTTGCGATTGTTAAATCAATTAGATGATTTCGCATTTCGTGCTTAGTGATTTTTTTATGCAGTTTAAGTTGTCCTAGCCCACTTACTCCATTGTTATTTTTATAAGTTTTAATGGGTTCAATATCAACGGCTCCTTCGCTACCAAGATCTGCCATCATAGTTCGCTCATATTCGAGAAGTCTCTTCGCAACTTTCCAGCCATCATTTTCATTAGAGATTCTATGAGACTCACTTGCCAAAACATCATCAAAAAAAACTTGGCAAAAGGGAGATTGACCGCTTAAAAGTTTAATTGGTTTTATCTCAATGTTAGGTTGCTTTAGGTTTAATAGAATAAAAGATATACCAGCTTGCTTCTTTTCTGTTTTAGCTGTTCTGACCAAACAATACATCCAATCAGCTTTATTGGCCTCTGATGTCCAAATTTTTGATCCATTTATTATGTATTCATTACCCTTAAGTTCTGCTGAGGTAGAGACATTAGCTAAATCTGATCCAGCTCCTGGCTCAGAGAATCCCTGGCACCACCAAATTTCACCTCTTGAAATTTTTGGTAAAAATTCTTTTTTTTGATCATCAGTGCCAAACTCTAATATCACAGGTCCTAACATCGAAATACCAAAATTAATCTGGGGAGGCCTGCATCCAAAAAATTTTAGGCGACCTCGTAAAATCTTTGCTTCCTCAAAAGTTAAACCTCCGCCTCCATATTCAATAGGCCATTCTGGTGTACACCATCCCTTAGATACCATTGCATCAAACCATTTCTTAGAATCAGCAGTAGGAAATTTAATCTTAGAAGAGGCCCATACCTGCTCAGAAGCAGGCATTGGAGTTCTCATTGATTTAGGACAATTTTCTTTAATCCAGGCATCTACTTCTGCTGCAAAACTGTCTAATTGATTGCTCATAAGCTCATATCTTAAAAGAAAAAGTTACAGGCCCAGCATTAACAGAATGAATATCCATATCAGACCCAAAAACCCCTGACTGACAATGTATAGGGCATTCATTGAGCCTGTCTATCAATGAGTCATAAAGATAATTAGCTTTTTCTGTGCTTGCCGCTCTATGAAAGCTAGGTTTATTACCTTTATCCGTTACTGCAGACAAAGTAAATTGACTGACAATCATCAATTCTCCGCTTATCTCCCTTAAACTTGCATACATTACGCTTCTATCTCCCTGAAAAAAAGAAAAATTAATAATTTTAGATATAAATTTTTCTATAACCTCTTCGGTGTCATCTTTTTCAAAGCAAACGTAGGCTAAGATACCCATATTGATTGAAGAATAGATCTTAGAGTCAATATATATCTTTGCAGATGATACTCGCTGAGCTAGAGCTTTCAAAAGAACAAGGCTTAGTTTTCTAGGCCAGAATCCCAAGCACCATTAGCGGCAAGCTTATTCATTAAAGCTCTATGAGAAAGAGCATCTTGGGCGAGAGAAACATTTTCTTTCTTGCCAAGCCAAGCTTTCAAAGATGGTTGTTGTAAAGCTCTTCCGTAGGAGAAACTTAGCTTCCACGGAAAACCACCGATCTTATTCATCGCATCTAAATGAGCAGTAGCATCAACGTCAGATTGACCGCCTGAAAGGAAAGTTATACCAGGAAGATCTGAAGGAACATTCTCATTAAGACATTTAACAGTCATCTCAGCTACCTCTTGAACCGATGCTTGGATCTCTGCAGTTGATCCTGAGGTAACCATATTTGGTTTTAAGATAGTTCCAGCAATATTGACTCCTTCATCCTTTAAACATTCAAAAAGTGACTTTAAAGATTTGCTAGTTGCTTCATAGCATTGATCAATTGAATGACTTCCATCCATTAAAACTTCAGGCTCTACCATAGGAACCATATTATTATTTTGAACAATCTTCGCGTATTTGGCTAGCGCCTGCATATTTGCTTCAATACATTCATCTGTTGGCAAGCTCTCAGATATCTTAATAACTGCTCTCCACTTAGTAAATTTTGCTCCTAATGAAACGTATTCTCTACATCTCTCATCAAGACCATCTAGGCCCTGCGTAACTGTTTCCTCAGGAGAAGATTCTAATGGGGCTAGACCCTTATCAACTTTAATGCCAGGCACGGCTCCTTGATTTTTAATTAATTCAACCAATGGAGTACTATCTTCAGCACTTTGTCTAATTGTTTCATCAAATAAGATAACTCCGCCTATGTTGTCTTTCATCCCATCAGCTCTGAACAGCATTTCTCTGTAATCACGTCTGTTAATTTCTGTAGATTCGACGCCTATCGAGTCAAAACGCTTGCCACAAGTAGGATTGCTTTCATCAGCTGCAAGAATTCCTTTTCCATCTGAGACAATATAATTAGCTATTTCTTCTAGTGTATTCAATGACATGGTTCTCTCCTTTTCAAAATTTAAAGCCCAGGGCAGACAATGATGGTAGCGCTTTTCCCTCCATAAATTCAAGAAAAGCACCGCCACCAGTTGAACAATAAGAGATATTACTCTTATCTATAAACATTTTAATAGCTAGAAGAGTTTCTCCACCTCCAGCTAAACTATAAGCATTTGAAGATGCAATTGCCTCAGCAAGTTGTTGGGTCCCTTTTGAGAAAAGTTCTTGCTCAAATACACCAACAGGCCCATTCCAAATAATTTTTTTTGCCTTAAAAATCTTTTCAAAGGCTTTTGGGCTTAGAATTTGGTCAAGTATCATCTCATCATCTTGAACGGCATCAATTCCACACACCCTTGATTCACTTGAATCAATGCTTTTACTTACAACCACTTCTTCTGGCAATAATATTTTGTCAGTTGCAAGCAGGCCTTTAGCATGCTCAATCATAGAGTCCTCAAAAAGTGAAATCCCTATGTTGTTTCCACTCGCTTTTAAAAAAGTATTTGTGATGCCACCTCCGGTCAGCACTTCATTTGAAACATTTAGGAGACTTTTGATGACATCTAATTTTGAAGACACTTTCGAGCCCCCTACTATAGATAGGGCTGGGGTTTCTTCAGAGTCCATTGCTGTTATTAATGAATTTATCTCTTCCTCTAACAAAAGCCCAGAACAAGAGACTTTAGATGAATTAATAGCACCAAAAGTTGAAGCATGAACACGATGGGATGTTCCAAAAGCATCAAAAATATATACATCAGCTAAATCAGAAAGTTGCCTAGATAGATCTGCATCATTATCAACCTCGCCTGGCAAAAATCGAATATTTTCAATCAAAGAAATTTCATTATCAAAATTAACATCTTTTAAGGATTGAAATAATGGGACCGTCGTATTGAAAATTTCTTCAAGTCTTTTGGCCACAGGAAGCAATGAAAATTTTTCGTCAAAAATTCCTGGCTTTGGCCTTCCAAAATGAGAAATCATAACTATTTTTGATTGTTGTTTTCTAAGGTATTGAAGGGTTGAAGTGATTGAAAGAATTCTAGTGTCGTCCAAAACCTTGCCGTCTTTTATAGGAACATTTAAATCCACTCTAAGAGCGATCGTCTTATTAAAGACATCTGTATCGCCCAATTTCCTCATTTTAAAAGTAGTTTTTTTGCTTCGGTAATAATATTATTTTCTGTAAAACCAAACTTTGCCATCAATTCATCTGCTGGAGCACTTTCACCGAAAGTATTCATACCAATAACAGTATCAGCAAGATTGAGCAAACCATGCCAAGAATCAGGATGCAGGGCTTCTACAACAAGCTTCGGTATCATGGGATCCACAACATTATCTCTATATGTCTTATCCTGCTGGTAGAACTTATCAAGGCATGGCATAGATACTACATTTACCTTGAATCCTTCTTCTTGGATTGATTTGGCAACAGCTAAAATCAACTGAACCTCGCTGCCTGATGCAATGAGCGTTATATCAGCATTCTCCTCATGAGAAAGCAAATAGCCTCCATTTTCTATCTGAGCAATTTGATCTTTGTGTCTTTGAATATTTGGTAAATTTTGCCTTGATAAGATGAGACTATGCGGAGTCTTTAAAGAAGTTATTGCTTCTTTCCATCCGACCGCAGTCTCAATAATATCTGATGGTCTCCAATTATTTAAGTTTGGAGTTGCCCTAAGAGTTACAAGATGCTCAACTGGTTGATGAGTTGGCCCATCTTCTCCCAGTCCAATAGAATCATGGGTATATACAAAAATATTAGGAATCTCCATAAGTGCAGCCAACCTAACAGCATTCCTAGCGTAATCCATAAAGACTAAAAATGTTCCACCATATGGTTTCATTCCTCCATGCAAAAGCATTCCATTCATAATTGCCGTCATTCCAAACTCTCTTACCCCATAAAAAATATGATTTCCTTGAGGATTTTTAGGGAGTAATTCGGAGCTAGCTGAAGAAAAAGTATTATTTGATCCAGTCAAATCGGCTGATCCGCCAATAAGCTCAGGAAGCTGTTCGCAAAAGAAGTTCAAGCAAACCTCTGAGGCTTTCCGTGTTGCCATATCTTTTTGATCGGCTGCAACTAATTCTTCAAGAAAATCTTCATAATTTCTTTCAAAGTCATTAGGCAATTTATTATTGATTAATCGCTCTAGTTCATTAAAAAGCTCTGGATGTTTTTTAGAATATTCATCCATTAGCGCATCCCATTCGGAATTAATTTTAGAACCATTCTCTTTAGCATCCCATTCAGATTTGATGTTCTCAGGAATATCAAAAGGGCCATGCTCCCATCCCAGCTGATCTCTTGTTTTTGTAATCTCCTCATCACCTAAAGGAGACCCATGTACACCTGACGTTCCTGCTTTATTTGGCGATCCAAACCCAATTTCAGTCTTACAACAAATTAAGGTTGGTTGATTTGATTCTGCTTGTGCATTTTTTATAGCATCTAAAATTTGATCTATATTGTGGCCGTCTACTTCAAGCACCTGCCAATCATAACTTTCAAATCTTTGGACAGTATTATCTGTAAACCAGTTAGTTATCTCTCCATCAATTGAGATTCCATTTTGATCATAAAAACAAATTAATTTTCCTAACCCGTGAGTGCCTGCAAAAGAGCAAACCTCATGAGAAACCCCCTCCATTAAACAGCCATCACCAAGAAAGGTATATGTATAGTGATCAATTGGTTGCAATCCATCTGCTTGATTAAACTTGCTTGCCAACACTTTCTCAGCCAACGCCATCCCCACCGCATTTCCAATACCTTGACCTAGAGGTCCAGTTGTTGTTTCCACTCCTGTTTCAATATCTAATTCTGGATGGCCAGGCGTTTTGGAGCCGATCTGTCTAAAGTTTTTTAGGTCTTCAATGCTTAAATTATAGCCAGTCAAATGAAGAAGACTGTATAACAACATTGAACCATGTCCATTTGATAAAACAAATCTATCTCTATTAAACCAGTTTGGATCATTGGGATTATGTTTTAAGTTATATTTCCAAAGCGCCACAGCTATATCAGCCATCCCCATGGGCATTCCAGGATGACCACATTTAGCTGCTTGGACAGCATCTATGGATAAAAACCTTATAGCGTTTGCAAGTTCTTTATGCATTTTTGAGCAAATAGTTTTAGGACATATTAATCATAATATGTGACTATAATTTTTTATAGGTATATTTGAGTTTATTTTGTAAAACAACTAAGATTCTCTTTTTAGAAGTGATTTGTTCCTGATTGCATGCTCAAACTGCTAAATAGGACGCCAAATTTTGGTGAAAAATTAAAACTTTATTACTAAATTATTGAAGAAATTATGAGTTATATCTTTACATCTGAATCGGTCTCTGGAGGCCATCCTGACAAAGTTTGCGATCAAATCTCTGATGCGATCTTGGATGCATATTTAGCTGAAGATCCTAACAGCAGAGTTGCATGCGAAACCATGATTAAAAATAATATGGTCTTTATAGCTGGAGAGATTACGTCTTTAGGAAGCCCGGATCTTGAGCCTGTTGTAAGAAAAACAATTAATGATATCGGTTACAACAATGATGAGTATGGGTTTAATGGAGATACATGCGAGTTTACTAATCTCGTCTTTGAGCAATCCCCCGACATATCTCAGGGCGTCACTGAGGGAGAAGGTGAAAATTTAGAACAGGGAGCAGGTGATCAGGGATTAATGTTTGGATATGCCTGCACTGAAACAGACTCATTAATGCCGCTCCCAATCGATCTTTCTCACAGACTGGTCAAAAAACAGGCTGATGTCATGAAGAGTGGAGAAATTAAATGGCTGAGACCTGATGCAAAGAGTCAGGTGAGCGTAATTTACTCTGATGATGGCAAAACCATTGAAGGCCTCTCTGCTGTTGTTCTCTCAACCCAACATGATGAGGATGTAACTCAAGAAGAGATCAAAACTGAAGTAATGGATAAGATTATTAAACCCATTGTGCCAGAGGAATGGATTCTTGATTCAACAAATATTTTTATTAATCCGACAGGTAAATTTGTTATTGGGGGTCCTGTAGGTGATTGCGGTCTCACTGGAAGAAAAATAATTGTAGATACTTATGGAGGTATGGCTCGTCATGGAGGAGGTGCTTTCTCCGGAAAAGATCCATCTAAAGTAGATAGGTCTGCTGCTTATGCTTCTAGATACGTTGCAAAGAATATTGTGGCTGCGGGGCTTGCTGATTATTGTGAGATTCAAGTTTCATATGCTATTGGAGTTGCGAAACCAACATCGATACATGTTGAAACTTTCAATAGTGAAAAAATATCAAAAGAAGCAATTGTAAAGATTGTAGAGGAAGAGTTTGACTTAAGACCAAAAAGTTTAATTAATATGCTGGATCTAAAGCGACCTATATATCTCCCAACTGCAGCATATGGGCACTTTGGAAGATCTGATATTGATCTAACTTGGGAAAAAACAGATAAAGCAGATCAAATTTCAAAATAAAAACTGGTTTTTTAAAACTAGAGTGCATTTACACATTTATTTTATGTAGAATGCACGCTTAAATTTACTGGAGTAAGTAATGGAAAATGACTATAAAGTAGCGGATATGAGTCTTGCAGATTTTGGCAGAAGAGAAATATCTTTAGCTGAAAATGAAATGCCAGCTTTAATGGCACTGAGAACTAAATATAAAGATGCTCAGCCTTTGAAGGGAGCAAAAGTTATGGGCTGTATCCACATGACCATCCAAACAGCTGTATTAATAGAGACTTTAGTAGATCTGGGCGCAGAAGTTCGCTGGTCTGGATGCAATATTTTCTCAACACAGGATCACGCAGCAGCTGCAATAGCCGCAGCTGGAATTCCTGTCTTTGCATGGAAAGGGCAAACTGATGAAGAGTTTGACTGGTGTATTGAGCAAACAATAGTTCAGGATGGTAAACCATGGGATGCAAATATGATACTTGATGATGGGGGAGATCTTACTCATATGGTTCACACTAAATTTCCAGACATGCTTGAAAATATTCATGGCATTTCTGAGGAAACAACTACCGGGGTTCATAGACTTAAAGCAATGCTTGAGAGCAATAGCCTAAAAGTACCCGCAATTAATGTAAATGATTCAGTAACTAAATCTAAAAATGATAACAAATATGGATGCAGACATAGTTTGAACGATGCAATTAAAAGAGGAACTGATATGTTTCTTTCTTCAAAAAAAGCATTAGTTATTGGATATGGAGATGTGGGCAAAGGGTCTGCTCTAAGTCTTGCTCAAGAAGGAATGATTGTTAGAGTTGTTGAATCTGACCCAATATGTGCAATGCAAGCCTGCATGGATGGGTTTGAGGTTGTTTCAAGTTACAATAATGGTGTTGTCACAAGAGATTTAAAGGATATTAACCTAGCCGTGCTTGAAGATACCGATCTTATTGTAACAACTACTGGAAATGTAAATGTTTGCGATGAAGCAATGTTGCGATCAGTAAAAAATACTGCGGTAATTTGCAATATAGGTCACTTTGATAATGAAATAGACACTCAATTCATGCGAGATAAATGGTATTGGGAGGAAATAAAACCTCAAGTTCATAGAGTATTTAGAGATACTTCGCCATCAGAAACTCCAGACCTACAAAGCAAAAACTATATTATTCTTTTAGCTGAAGGCAGACTTGTTAACCTAGGCAATGCAACAGGTCATCCAAGCAGAATCATGGATGGATCTTTCGCTAATCAAGTTCTGGCTCAAATGTATCTATATCAACAGGGCTTTGCAAATGTTAATGATGAAGATAAGCAGAAAGAAATGTTAACTGTTAAAGTGCTTCCTAAGAAATTAGATGAAGAGGTTGCGGAACTAATGGTTCAAGGATTTGGAGGTACAATAACAAAATTAACAGGTGAGCAGGCTGAGTATATTAATGTGCCTGTTGAAGGACCATTTAAAGAAGAAGAATACAAATACTAATAATCTAATTAGTTTTTTTCTAATAAATTACTCATAATAGGCGAATGAAAGTTCGCCTATTTTTATTTTTAGCATTAGTTTCTTTTATCGTAATAGGTTGTGGAATGAAAGCGCCGATACCTTCTGAAACTCTCTTTAATATTTAAACTCCTTTATGGACCACTTTCATTACAAAGAAGATGAGCTATTCGCTGAGGAAGTTCCATTAAAAGATGTGGCAGACCGATATGGAACACCAACCTTTGTTTATAGCAAAGCTACACTTGAAAGACATGCTAAAGCATACATAAATTCATTCCAGTCAATGGATGGACTTGTGTGTTTTTCAGTAAAAGCATTATCAAATATCTCAATTTTAAAAACTCTAAAAAATGCTGGTTGCGGATTCGATATTGTTTCTGGTGGTGAGCTTCATAGGGTGCTTTTAGCAGGAGCAGATCCGAAAAAAATTATTTTTTCAGGGGTTGGAAAATCAAAAATTGAAATGATGGCAGGCATTCAAAATAACATCCTCTCTTTTAATATAGAGTCTGAGGAAGAGCTTGATCAGCTTAGCGAGGTTGCTGGAGAAATGAAAAAAATAGCTCCTGTAGCAATAAGGTTTAATCCAAATATAGATGCTGGCATTCACGAATTTACAAAAACTGGCAGAAAATCTGACAAGTTTGGTGTGAGCATTGAAGCTGCAAAAGATATAGTTAAAAAGTGTAGCGAAAACAGCAATCTTAACCTTGTAGGCTTAACATGCCATATTGGATCGCAAATTATGGAGCTCAATAGCTTTGAAGAGGCTGCTAGCCAAGCTTTAGAACTTTTAATTGAGCTTGAGAAACTAAACATAAATTTAGACTTTATAGACATGGGTGGCGGCCTGGGAGTCAACTATGTGGGTGAGGAAACTGTTCAGCCAATTGAATTAATTCAATGTTATGAAAAAATATTTTCTGGGAGGAAAGAAAGACTGATACTTGAGCCAGGGCGATCTATTTCAGCTAATGCTGGAGTCATGCTCACTAGAATTGAATACAAAAAAAATGACTTTCTAATTGCTGATGCTGCAATGAATGATTTATTGCGGCCTGCTCTCTATCAGGCGCATCATGATGTTTGGCCTGTAAAAAAAAATAATGGGGTCATGCAGTCCACTGTTAATCTTGTGGGTCCTATCTGTGAAACAGGAGACTTCTTAGCAAAAAATATTGATAGCGAGAGCTCTAAAGGAGATTTGTTGGCTATTAAGACTGTCGGTGCATATGGTTTTGTTATGAGCTCAAACTACAATTCAAGACCTAGGGCTGCTGAAATTATTGTCGACAAAGATAAATTCTATTTGATAAGAAAAAGAGAGGATTACTCTTCGCTCACTGCTCTTGAAGAGGGATTAGATGCTCAAGTTTAAAAAAATGCATGGTAATGGCAATGACTTTATTATCTTAGAGAATCTTACCAAAGCGCATGCATTGTCAAAATCTCAAATAATTAAGATAGGAGATCGAAAAAAAGGCCTTGGGTTTGATCAGCTGATTACTATAAACCCGCCAACAAATTCTGACCATGATTTTTATGTAAAATTTTTTAATTCAGATGGCTCAGAGGCTGACATGTGTATAAATGGAGCAAGGTCAGTTGGAGCATTTCTTTGGGAATCTAAGCTTGCTCCAAAGAAATCTTTGTTATTGGGCACTAAATCTAAACCTGTGTTAATTGCACCAACTGGTTCTAAAAAGGTTAAGGTTATTATAGATTATCCATTGCAAGAGGAGGTGCCAAAAGCAGAGGCACAGTTTTTAGATAAATGTGGTTTAAAAAAATATAAATTTATCAATGCTGGCAATAAGCATTTAATTATAGAAACAGCAAAAGTCTTTTCTTTTGACCTAGATGGGCTGTCTTCAAAACTAAGACAAAGAAAGTTTTTTAGAGGTGTAAATATTTCTTTATTTTCCAAACACTCAAAAAATCTTGAGCTTAGGACCAATGAAGCTGGAGCTGGTGAAACCTTGTCATGTGGCTCGGCCTCTGCAGCAACTGCAAGCTTTAATATCAATGATAAATTGCCTGTAAAAATTATTTCTGCTGGAGGTGAGCTGAGCCTAAGAAAAATAAATGATAAGCTTGAAATGACTGGGCCAGCTGAATTTATCTGTGAGGGAATATGGCTAAAAAACTAGACGCAAAAGATATTGAACTTTACTTATTAGAAAACACTGATTTTTTTCTTTCCAGAGAATCTCTTGTGAACGAGTTAAGCTTTAAGCATGATACAGAGGGCGCAACTTCACTGCTAGAAATGCAAATACGCAAACTAAGAGACGAGCAATCAAGGCTTATGGATATGCTTTCAGGTTTTGTTTCAACTGGAAAAGAAAATGAAGAGCTATTCTTTAAATCCAAAAATCTAACCTTATCATTGATTGCATCTGAAAATTTTGATGAGGTAAAAAAAACCGTTGAATCATTCTTTGAGAAAAACTTTGAAATTGATTCATGTATTTTAGAGGCTCTATCAGGCCCTGAATTACAAGATCTTGAAAGTAAAACTGGATTAGGTATGAGCAAGGATGCGATTCTCATGGGGCCCTTATCCAGAGAAAAAATGGATGCGTTCTTTTCTTCTGACTCTATAAAATCTGCGGTAATAAGCGTGATGAAATTAAAGAAAGGTTTTGCCCTATTGAAAATGGGGTCTAATGAACCGACCAAATACCTTGGTGACGGAGACACAACATTTATTGAGTACATTCGAGATATTATTGTTAAGGTCCTTGAGTCAAAAGAGGCATGAATGATGAAAAGTATTTTCTTTTCTCATTAATTTATAATTATTTAGATTTCTCAGAAAATATTAAAGGCCTAAGCAAGAACACAACAATCTCATATCAAAGAGATTTAAATAAATTTTCAAAATTTTTAAAAAAATCTAGTGTGAATGATTTTGAAAGCCTCACAGAAGAAATATGTTCAGCATGGATTGCTGACCTTTTCCAACAAAATGTTAGTGCGCGATCTATTCAAAGACACATATCTTCCGCTAAGGGATTTTTTAGTTATTTAAAAAAAAGTGGTTTGGTTACAAATTCTCCATTTGAATTAATCAGTTCGCCAAAATCTCCAAGTCACCTTCCAAATATATTATCTCCTGAGGAAGTCTCTCAATTACTTAATTTCAAGCCTAAGAATGCTCAAGAAAAAAGAGACCTAGCAATTATTGAGCTTATTTACTCAAGTGGTTTAAGAGTCTCCGAAGCAGTCAGTACAAATTTGAGCGATTTTGAAGATAATAAAAATTTCTTAAGGGTGCTGGGTAAGGGCTCTAAAACTCGACTTGTCCCAGTTGGACGCTATGCGAAAAATGCAATTGAGAATTGGATTATTGAGAGAGATAAGCTTCTTACTATAGATGACTCTTTATTCGTTAACCTAAGAGGAAACAGAATAACAACAAGAAGTGTACAAGAAAGACTTAAAAATATTGCCATTATGCAGGGACTTCCTCCTGTAAACCCGCATATGTTAAGGCATAGCTTTGCAACTCATTTGCTTGAATCAAGCGGGGATCTAAGAAGTATTCAAGAATTGCTTGGTCATAGTTCTTTGTCTACCACTCAAATATATACTAGGCTTGATTATCAACATTTAATAAAAGTGTATGAAAACTCACACCCAAGAGCCCATAAAAAAAATGTCTAAAATTCAGCTAATTACTTTTGATTTAGATGACACATTTTGGGATATTAAGAGCACCATTATCAATGCAGAAATGAATTCTAGAAAATGGTCCGAAGACAGGATTGGAGAAAAAATAGAATGGGGAACATTTGAAAATTTTATGCAAATTAGAAACGAACTGGTGAAAGAAGATCCATCATTGGAATATGATCTAGGGATGCTGAGAAAGAAAATCATCGCTCACCACACTAAAAAATTCTTTAAGAATACAAAAGATTTAAATAAATTTATTGAAGATGCTTATAACTTTTTCCTAGAAGAGAGACACAAAGTCACTTTCTATGATGATGTGGTTGAAGTGTTGGAAGAGCTATCATCTAAATATAAGCTTGGCGTTCTAACAAATGGAAATGCTGATGTGAATAAGTTAAAAATAGGACATCTATTTGATTTCTCAATTTCTTCAATGGATGTAAAAAGTAATAAGCCAGGTAAAAGTCATTTTGCAAAAGCTCGTGAGCTTTCTAAGGTAGCCTTTAAAGACACTCTTCATGTTGGAGATCATCAAGTCAATGATGTCTTGGGTGCAAGAGACCTGGGGATCAATACCATTTGGTTTAATCTCAATAATGTTAAATGGGAGGCTGATAACAATCCCCCCCTTCAGTTTAATAAATGGACTCGGTTTGAAGACTTGGTTGAAGAAAACTATGGTAGCTAAAGATTCTCTTGATGCTTTTGTCAGCATTGTTCGTGACAAAATTGACGCATTATCAGAAGGTTCTAACCAATCAAGTGTTGGGATCATTCATGATGAACTTAAAGATAAATTCGATAACTTGGTAAAATCTCAAGGTTACGTTTCAAGCGAAGAATATGAAGCGCTTAATGCTTTGGCTAAAAGACTTGAAAAGCGGCTTTCTAAGTTAGAGGATATAGTTGCGAAATCTGGTCTAGAATAAGCTTTTCTAAAGTCTAGCCAAATATTCATCTAATCTTTCAGTGTTAAGCATAAATAATGATTTTTTAGAAGCAGCAGAAGCTTTTATCGATTCAATATTTGAAGCATTACCAACCTGAATAACTCCAACCATTGCCATCATGACATGCGGATCACATTGATAAACGTATACACCCTCTGTATCTAAAACTACACTTATGTCTTGACTCAATTCACCAGCCCACGATTTTGCTCCATCAGGCAACATACCTTCTATTGAAGCAGAGTTATGGGCTGCATCAGTTGCTTTAAAATGTATTGTATCTCCAATAGAAACCTTCAAAACTGCTGGCTCAAAGATCATTTGGCCACCTTCCCCTGAATTAAGCATTTTAACAATATGCTCAGAACCTTGAGAAAGTTCAACCTTTTGAGGGGATTGGACGATATTTGAAGAACTGGATGAAGCAGTTGCAGCACCGCATGACTGCCCCTCCAGGCAAACTGAGACATTAGAAGCCAGCCTTTTAGAAACCAGCTCATCATATTTTTTTCCATTAAAAAA
>CACKRJ010000005.1 GCA_902602595.1 uncultured SAR86 cluster bacterium | reverse complement strand
TAAGATCAATTGCAGAGAAGCCATCATATTCATCATGGATTGATTTACCAGCATCCTCCTCTAAATGAGCTCTAGTTATATTGACCGTTTTTACTAAATTATCGGTATCAATTTCTATTGATCCACCTAAGACAATTGGTAAATCCATTTGTGTGATTTGATATCCTTTAGGGAGATCGGCATAAAAGTAATTTTTTCTATCAAAAATAGATGTTTGATTAATTTGAGCCCCAATCGCCATTCCAAATCTAATAGCTTTATAAAAAGCTTCTTTATTTATAGATGGCAAAACTCCTGGAAGGCCGCAATCCACTAGATTCACATTAGTGTTGGGAGATGCTCCAAAAGCAGTTGAAGCCCTAGAAAATAGCTTGGTTTTTGTAGATAGTTGGACATGTGTTTCAAGCCCAATAACCGTCTCCCAAATCATTTAAAGTTCTCCATGTTTGGTTTGGAAAGATGAAATTCTGTATTTTGTTGAAAGATATGCGCGACATTTAGTAGTTGATCTTCTCTTAGAAAATTTCCAATTAGTTGCAAGCCAACAGGTAATGAGTTTACTTGACCGTGAGGAATAGAAATTGCTGGCAAACCAGCTAAATTTGATGAAATTGTAAAAAGGTCTTCAAGGTATAGTTCAACAGGGTTTTGAGTTCCCTTGCTTCCAAATTCAAAGGCAGTACTTGGAGAAGTTGGTGTCATTAAAATATCAACCGATTCAAAGACATGATCAAAGTCATTTTTAATTAATCTCCTTACCTGCTGTGCCTTCTTGTAGTATGCATCATAATACCCAGCTGAAAGGGCATATGTTCCTATTAATATTCTGCGTTTTACCTCATCTCCAAACCCCTCACTTCTTGATTTAATGTAAAGGTCATTCAAATCATCTGTATCTTGAGCCCTATGACCAAAACGTACACCATCAAATCGTGACAAGTTTGATGAACATTCAGCCGGAGCAATAGAATAATAAGTCGGAACCGATGCTGAAATATTTGGTAAAGATACATCAACGAATTCAGCTCCTAGCTTCTCATAGACTTTTTTAGATTCTTCAAATCGTGCTTGAACTTCTTGATCTAGGTCACTGAGATTAAATTCTTTTATAAGACCTATTTTTAAACCTTTGATGGGCTCATTAAGTTTTGATAAAAAATCAGGAACTTCTATATTTAACGATGTGGTGTCTTTTGGATCATGACCTGACATTGTATTAAGTAAGATTGCGCAATCTTCTGCTGTTCTTGCTAGTGGACCAGCTTGATCAAGACTTGATGCAAAAGCAATCATTCCCCATCTTGAAATTCTTCCATAGGTTGGCTTTAATCCAGTAATTCCACAATGTGCTGCAGGTTGTCGAATAGAGCCTCCAGTGTCAGTTCCTGTTGCTGCAGGCACTATCCCAGCTGCAACTGCTGCTGCAGATCCACCAGAACTTCCTCCAGGAACATATCCTTTTCTCCAAGGGTTATGAACATTGCCAAAAAAGCTTGTTTCGTTAGAAGAGCCCATAGCAAACTCATCCATATTTGTCTTTCCAATAGTTATTGATCCAGCATCCTCAAGCTTCCTAACAGCGGTTGCCGTGTAAGGAGGAAAAAAATTTGAAAGTATTTTAGATGAACATGTTGTTCTTAGTCCCTCTGTGCAAAACAAATCTTTTTGGGCTAAAGGTATCCCCAATAGGAACGAATTGTTTTCTTTTTCAAGATCTATTGCGCCAGCTTTTTTAATGCTGAAATCTTCATTCATTGTTACGAAACAATTTAGGTCTTTAAATTTTTTTGCTAATTGGTGAGATTCTTGGGTTAATTCCAATGGAGAAATTAATTTCTCGTCAAGCATTGCTCTAAGCTCAGAAATAGATTTGAATTGTATACTCATTCAACAACTCTCGGGACAAGGAAATAGTCTTCATTTGATAAAGCCGAATTTTCAAGAAATTTATCTTTTTTATTATCTGATTTTTCGACGTCATCATGCGTTAAGGCCGTCATTTCAAGCGGATTATATAGAGGATCAATGTTAGAGGTATCAATTTTTTGTAAGCTACCAATTAGTTCAATGATTGTTTCAAGGTCCTGTTTGATTTTTTTAGATTTATTTTTTTCAATTTGAAGTCTTGCTAGATAGCAAATAGTACTGACTGTTTCTTGGTCCATATGATATTATCTATTTTTGATGCGCAATATTAAACTAAAAGCATCTTAAAATGAATTTACAGGGAATATCATAGTGGATTTCAATCTATTTAAAACTGTTCGCGGCCTATTTTCTAATGATTTATCAGTTGATTTAGGTACTGCAAACACATTAATCTATACAAAGGACATAGGAATTGTCCTTAATGAGCCTTCTGTTGTGGCAATTCGTGAAAGTCGAGGCCAAAAAACAGTTGTTGCGGTTGGGCATGAGGCAAAAAAAATGCTTGGAAGGACGCCTGGAAATATTAAAGCCATAAGGCCTTTATCAGAGGGCGTGATAGCTGATTTCCAAGTCACTGAAAAAATGTTACAGCACTTTATTGCAAAAGTGCATGAGCAAAGGTTTATTAAGCCAAGTCCAAGGGTTCTTGTTTGCGTTCCTTGTAGATCTACGCAAGTTGAAAGAAGAGCTATTAGAGAGTCTGTCTTGGGTGCAGGGGCGCGAGATGTAAAATTAATAGAAGAGCCAATGGCTGCAGCTATTGGCGCTGGTCTTCCCGTTGAAGAGGCTAATGGCAATATGGTTGTTGATATTGGAGGAGGAACTTCTGAAATTGCAATACTTTCTCTCAATGGAGTTGTATATGCTGAGTCAGTAAAAATTGGTGGCGATCTCCTGGATAGTTCAATCACTTCATGGGTTAGAAGGAATCATGGCTGTGTCATTGGAGAATCAACTGCTGAAAAAATTAAATATACTGTTGGCTGCGCATCTCCTGATTCTGAAGAAATGGAAATGAGCGTAACTGGGCGTAATTTAGCAGAAGGAATCCCGGAAACTTTTATATTAAAAAGCTCTCAAGTATATGAAGCTATGAGAGATCCTTTGTCTGGTATGGTGCGAGCCATCAGAAATGCTCTTGAACTTTCTCCGCCAGAGCTTGCAGCAGATATAGCTGAAAGGGGTATTGTTATGACTGGAGGAGGGGCATTGTTGAGAGATTTAGATAAATTAATTTCTTCCTCTACTGGAATCCCGGTTATTTGCGCTGAGGACCCATTAACATGTGTAGCAAGAGGTGGCGGGAAGGCTCTTGAAATTATCGACAAGTACAATATTGATTTACTTTCAACAGAATAATTAAATAAATATGGCGCGATCTACGCCTACAAATACTCCTATAAGAAATTACGCAATTGGCTTTTTTCTATCTTCATTACTATTATTCAGTGATATTAGTTATGGAACGTTTAATCCTTTAAGGGGTTTTGTTAATGCTTCTACTCTATATGTACATATAATTTCTAAGGACATATTCGCAAACATTATTACTACATTTTCTTCTTTCCAAAAAAATAGAAGTCTCTTACAAGAAAACAAAGAATTAAATGAGAAAATTCTTCAAATAAGAGCAAAGGATTTTATCAATAGAAAAGATAATGAAGAGAAGTTTGAAATTATTGATTTTTACAAGAGTGATCTAAGCTTACTTAAAAATAATAATGTTGATATATTCAAAATAGCTTCAATAGATTTACGAAACTATTTTTGCTGTTCAACACATAGAATTTTCTTACAAAATAATAATAATGTTTCAGCAGATAAAAATGTTCCAGTCTTTGCTGGAGAATCATTTGTAGGCCAAACAAAAGCTAAATATTTAAATTTTATTGAAGTTATACTTTTCTCAGATACTAGTCACGTTTTACCCATTAAATCTAATTTTTTTTATTGTGATGCCAGAGGTAAAGGCAAGCCAATGTTAATTTCTTGCAAACTCAATAAAAATAATCAAGATTTTAAAAATCAGATTGGTGATGCTGTCTATACATCTGGTTTAGGCGGTGTTTTCTTAAAAGATATAGAAATTGGATTTATTTCATCTATTGCCTCATTTTCAGTTAATGAGATCGAGGTTTTAATAACCTTAAAAGCAAATCCCCTAGAGGAAACTTTCTATGGAATTATGAACGAAGAGACTGATGAAATATAGTAATCACTTGATTATCCTTTCAACTATTATTTTGGGATTTTGGTTAGATGATTCTCTGAATCCACTAACAATAAAATTATTTTTAGAATTAAATTTTGGTTTTTTAATTTTTGCATATTGGATTTTTGCAATGCCTGAGAAATTGCATAGCGCAGCTGCATTATTTTATGGGCTGGTTGCTGATTTAATTTTTTCCAATGCGATTGGTTTTAACATGCTCTTTTTTGTAGCAACTTCTTACATTATCCACTTATATGTTTTTCGTTTTAGAATTTTTTCTTATTTTCAGTTATCATTTTTCTTCTCAGGCTCATCCACATTCTACACAGCATGTAAGTACCTTTTGCTTTCTCCCTATAATTACTCTTATCTTGTCTTGATAATCAGTTTTCTGATTAATGCAGTTTTATGGGTAGGGCTTTATTTGATTATGAGAGCTTTTCGAAGAAGCATTTTTTCTAATTTATAGAGCATGAAAAAGTTATTGAGCATCTCTGCAATTTGCCTGAGTATTACTAGCTGGGTATTTTTTTTATTTCTAACTATTCTGGCTTTCGCTCCGTGGAACTTAATTAAAAGTATTGACCAGCATGTTCTAACCAACTATTCAATAGAGTTTTCAGATCTTCAGAGTTATGGAAACGCTTTAAATAGAAATTTAATATTTAATAATTTATCTATCATGCACAATGAAAGAGTACTAATTCAGGCAGCAGAATTCGAATTAGGACTTTCTTTTAAACCTCTAAATCTTTTTAACTTTCTTAATATCAATCGCATCCTCATAAAAGATGGTTTCTTTGATAATTCGAATATGCGAATTAGTAATTCATCCCCAAGTTTCTTAACAAATCTAAGTGACGAAATTTCATTGTCATTTAAAAATTTTAAATATCAAAGAGATGATTCAATATTTGAAATTAATGGTGATCTTTTTGGCGAGCTGCCAAGATCAATTTCTGGGCAGATTAGTTTTTTGCATAATAACCAATTAAGCACTATTGCTATCAACAGTGCTGAGGGTTCTTATCGCTTCTCATTAAACCTCCATTTGTATGAGTGGCTTAATTTCATTCCAGGTTTTGATGCTTCACCTATTAAGGATTTGGCATTCCAAATAAATGCGCTTGGTGAATTACAGCCTGATCAATCAAACATAAGGGGCTCTTTTAGCTCCAATAGTTTATTTTTTAAATCATTATCAATTAACCAAAATAAAGGATCTTTTCATTTTCAATCTAAAAAAAATATAGGCACATTAACGCTAAATGAATTTCTGCATCCATTTATAGATGAGGAACATCCAATTCAAATCAATATTCAGCAAAAGTCTGTAGCAGTCCCAAGATTTTTTCTTTCGCCTGAGATTCTAAAAATCGAAAGATTGAAGGTAACAAATTTAATTATTGAAAATTTATTTCTATCATTCGATACCTTCCTTCCAAAATATTCTGGATTTGTCAGGGACCTAGATCTTAATGACCTTTATTTCAAGGAAATCATCAATCTTAGCGGAGATTTTTCAGGCTATGGAGATAAGATAAAATTCTTAGTAGAGTCTAATTCATCTGTACTTAAAAATTTTAATCAAAATTTTATTCCAGTATCCATTTCTGGAGTAGGGAATTTTTCTGGATCAGTTTTTGATCTAAAGGCTCGCATTAAAAATAAATCTGCTGGTATTGATCTTGCTTTGAAGACGAATCAGGAGCTTGACAATCTTTTATCTATTAAGCTTAAAGGACATGATATTTCAAAAGACTTAATTACATTTTCGCTTCCTAAATCTTTGAAACGGGTAAGTTCTTATATTGATGAAAGCATCAATCTTGGAAGCAAAAATTCAATTTATTTTAATTACTCAATTCCTAGCGATGACTTAAGTGCTGATTTGAAAGCAAAAATATTAATTAATGAATCAAAATTAGTGCTTAACGAAGATTCAATAATTGATTTAACTGGACCGATGATTGAAGCTGATATCAAAAATCTATATATTTTTTCTCCCTCCGGCAAAGTCACAAATTTTTTCTATAATGAAGCCTATGGACTAATAAATTTTAAAACTCAAAAGCTCAGCTTTTATTCCTTGCATGATTTGCAATCAATCGATCTGAAGAATTTATTAAGCATTGGAGAAGAACGCTTTAATTTGCCTGAAATGCAAGTAGAGCATAAAGGTGAAATGACATTATCAACTTTGATGCTAAATAATGCTATTTCAATACAAACAAAAGATTTTTTTATGCCAATATTGCAGTCTCATAAGATTAAATTTGATAAGGCGAATATCTTTATTGTCGACTTAGATTCAGTCTACGGATTAATGCCATCAACATTCATGAATGAGGAAATACAAGTTAATCTTTTGGGTGAAGATTTATTAAAGGAATATGATTTAACTTTGTCTACAAATATTAATTTAGATCCAGGGGACTTTATAATAGAATCACCATATCTTCAGGTTTCTGGGAATGATGCTTTTAATATAGATCTAAATATTCAGAAAAATTCTCTTCCAACGTTAAAGATAAATTCCGATTTAAAAAATATTGAGTTAAATTCGCTGTTTAATTTGCTTTCAAAAGATAAGCTAACAAGATTGCCAACAGAAATTTTAATCACTAATTTTTCCAATCCATCGCTGGAAGTTAGTAATCAAAGGGTAGATATACATATTAGAGATCTTAGTAAATATGATGGATACATTTCAATAGGTAAAAAACTTCCTGATCAGTATAAGAGTTTTAATGACGAGCCTGGATTAAATCTGTATCTTTACTCACAATCTATTGATGAGAGTCTATTAATTTCTACGTTGCCTAAAAACCTTGAGTCAACATCTATAAAACTTAATAAACTGGCCTTTGATATTAAAAATTTTAAATTTTTTAATAATAATTTTTATGATCTTTCTGGAGTATTTGATTTTAAAAATTCAGGAATTAGGGGTAATTTAAATTCAAATAAGCTTAATTTAAATCTCAAAATGGATGAGACGGGTTTCGCGAGAATAGAAATAAATGATTCAGTTATTCCTGATATAGAATTTAGCAATTCGTCACAATTAAGTTTTGATACAGCTATAAATTCAAGATTGATAATCAAAAACTCTTTAATTAGCAAGGTAAAGATAAAGAATCTTGATGTCTATCTTGAAAATAATCAAAATAATTTTTCAGCAAATAATATTAAATTATCTTCGAATTTAATTTCTATCAAACGGTCCTACAACTCTTCAAATGCATATTTTTCAGTAGACAAGTTAAGGCCTTTATATAAAATCAGGGGGGATTTTCTAATAAAAGATTCAAACAAAATATCATATTTAAAAGATGTTGTAGATTTTTCTTATTTTAATGGATCTGTAGATCTTCAATGGAGAGAGCTTTCTACTCTAAGTCATATAGAAGGAGAGGTTAATTTTATTTTGAAAGATTTGCTAATTGAGGATTCTATCGCAGACTCAATGGCTTTTAATTTGCTTGGTGTTCTAAATCTAAGAAATATCCTTGGAAAATTAGCAAACTTAGACCTTTCAATTGATGAATTTACTTCTCTGCAATTAGGTAGGGTTGAGGGAGATCTATTATTTAGTAAATCAAAGCTGCGACTTGTATCACCTTTATTTATTGAAACGAATGCAGCAAAAATGAGGTGGGTTGGTCAAATTAATAAAAACTCTGAAAATAGTTTAGAGGATCTAGATCTTAGTTTAGATTTGAGGATTCGAGTTGGTGAAAATCTTCCATGGTATGCTGCAGTACTTGGAGGACTTCCTGCTGTTGCTGGTTCAGCAGTGATAAATGAAATATTTGAAGAAGATATAAACAATCTTACTAATTATCAATACGAAGTTCTTGGTACTATTTCAAACCCAAAACTTGAGAGAGTTAAACAAGAAACAAACTAGCAAGACCCAGAAAAGAGAAGAATCCTATTACATCAGTTACAGTCGTTACAACAACACTGCCAGCAATCGCTGGGTCTTGATTAAATTTTTTTAAAATTATAGGAATAAAAATACCTGCTATTGCTGAGCATATTAAGTTTGTAACCATAGCTACGCAAATAAGGATTGCGATCAGTATGTTATCAAACCAGAAATAGGTTATTCCTCCGACCATGATGGACAAGAGGATCCCATTAACAATTGATACTGCTACTTCTCGTTTGCATAGCCATTGAAGATTCGATTGATTAATTTGTTGCAGTGTTAATCCTCTAATCATAATCGTTAAAGTTTGAGTGCCAGCAACCCCACCCATGCTTGCAACAATGGGCATCAGAATAGCTAAATATACTATTTCGTCAATCGTCGCTTGAAAAAGACCTATTGTCATAGATGCTATAAAAGCCGTCAGGAGATTAATTGATAGCCATAAAAATCTACTCCTTGCTGCTCTTGCTGGTGCAGCAAATGTATCCTCAGCAACCCCAGCCATTCCAAGAATATTTTGATCTGCATCTTCCATGATCACATCAACAACATCATCAATTGTCACCCTTCCAATCAATCTTGATTCATCATCTACTACGGGTGCTGACACCCAATCATTTTGTTCAAATAATCTTGCAACATCCTTATCATTTAATTGTGCATCTAATGGTTGAGTTTCAGTTTCCATTAGTTCTCTTACATTGAGACTAGTGTCCGAGACTAGAATTAAAGAGATCGGCAAAGAGCCTAGATATTTATTATCTCTTGAAACAACAAATATTTGATCAGTATTTTTTGGTAACTCTCTTTGAGCACGAAGATATCTCATCACAACTTCTAAGTTATACTTTGGCCTGACACTAATAATGTCAGTGTTCATCAATCCACCAGCTGAATCTTCCGGATATTCTAGGGCTTCTTGAATTCTCTGCCTATCCCTTTGCGACATTGCAGATAAAATATTTTCTGTTTTTTGATTTGGAAGAATTTGAAGAATGTCTACAATTTCATCGAGCTCTAAGTCGCTAATTATAGTAATAAGTTCTTCTGGTGAAATTTCCGAGATAAGTTCTTGTTGAATCTCATCATGTAACTCTGCAATGATCTCACCTTCATCTTGCGCATCAATCAGTGACCACAAAAATTTTCTTTCTTTAGGCGGCAGAGATTCAATGCTATGGGCTACCTCAGAAGGATGCATTCCAGATAAAACTCTTTTAATTTGGTTTATTGAGGGTTCAACCTCTTTTCCCTGAATTCTTTTTAAAAGATCTTCAGACGAGAAATGGTGAGGGGTTATCTCATTCATAACCTCAATTCTAACTCACTAGATTATGAATTATCTATTTCTTGAATTTGGGAGATTTATTTTTTTTCGATATTTTGAGATTGTTCTTCGAGCTAAGTTAAATCCCCGTAGATTGAGCAGATCTGCAATCCTTTGATCACTTAATTTTTCTCTTTCTGCTTCAACTATGTTTTGAATTTCCTCCATTAACTGCATAGGAGTAACTTTTCTAGTTTTTGACACTGAGCTTGCTAAAAGTGATTTCATAGAAACAGCGCCCTTAGGTGTTTGTATGTATTTTGATCTTAAGATTCTAGAAACTGTTGATGCGCTAATCTTTAACTCTTTTGCAAGATCAATATTTGATAAAGGTTTTAATTCAGGGGATTTATTTGTTAAAAAATCAGCCTGTATTTTACAAATCAATTTGCCTACATTATAAACAGTTTTATTTCTTTTATTGATTGACCTAATCAACCATTTTGCTTCTCCAATTTTTTCTTTTAATTCTTTGTTCGCTTGATTTTTTTTATTTTTAACTAATTTTTCTAATTCTTCATCAAGACTAATAAGAGGAAAATTATCTTGTTTAAACTGGACTTCAAGATTTTCATTGTTGTTTTGTATTACCTCTAAATCAGGTTGAATAATATGCGTTGATTCAAATTCTAAACCTGGTGAAAGATCACATTGCTTGATTTTTTTCAGAACAGATTCAATAGCATGTTCAGAGTAATGCATTGCTAAATGAGTTTTTGCATCTTCAAAGCAAGAAAATTGAGGATTAAATAGAATTTTATTTGCAATTTCTAATTCCTTGACTGGAATTTTCTGTTTCTTTAATTGTAAATAAATTGTTTCTTTAAAATTTCTTGCCCCAACCCCAGCCGGTTCCAGGTCATGAATTATATTACTTAAGACATTTTTAATTTCTTTTGAAGAATATGCGTACTCCATCAGTGCCTCGATTTCATCAAGATCCATTTGAAGTAATCCGTTTTCTTCTAAGGAGTGAATAATCACTAATGCAATTTTTTTTTCAACATCACTTATTTCTATATCAAGTAATTGACTTTCAAGATGATCTTGCAAAGTTAATTCATATGGTGAATTCTCCAAAAACTCCATACTATCAAAGCCTGACGATGACTCATGATCAAAATCTTTTTTAAGAAAAGGATTTTCTTCAATTTCATAGTTAATTTTTTTAATAATTTCTAACCTTGAAAGCTGGAGAAGATCTATTGATTTTTTTAATTGCGGAGTTATTGATAGCTGCTGATTTTGTTTAAATTCTCTTACAAGCTTAATAGCCATCTTTCAAGAAAACATTTTACCAAAATATTTCTGCTGAACATGATAATTTTCTTTTAAGTCTTTTTCCTTACCTTCAGCAATAATCCTTCCTTCGCTGAGGATAATAGCTTTGGAGCACAAGCTTAAAGTTTCTCTTACATTATGATCTGTTATTAAGATTGAAATATTTTTTTCACAAATTTTTTGAAGTAACTCTTTTATTTCTTCAACAGCAATTGGATCAATACCAGCAAAGGGTTCATCAAGAAGCATAATGTTGGGTTGACAAATCAAAGTGCGAGCTATCTCAACTTTTCTTCTTTGTCCCCCAGATAACATTCTTCCCTTCATTTGAAGAATTTTTTTCAAACCAAACTCTTCGACAATTTTTTTTACTTTTTCAATTGTTTTATCTTTATTTGATAATTCTGCTATTCCTAAAAGATTGTTTTCAACGCTTAAATCTGGAAATATTGATGATTCTTGAGGTAGATATCCTAGCCCTAAATCAGCTCGAGCATGAATGGGCATTTCTGTTACGTCTTTATTATTAATAAATACTCTACCCTGATCAGGAAAAATTAGGCCTGCAGCTATATAAAAGGCTGTTGTTTTGCCTGCGCCATTTGGACCTAGCAAACCTACAATTTCACTTGAGCCAATTGAAAAACTTAAATCTGAAAGGATCTTTTTAGAGCCAAGTGTCATCTCAATATTAGCTAGACTTATTCGGTCGCTATTCATTTTCACTAATTTGATATGTAATAAGATTAGATGTTATTGCATTACCATTGTTCACAAGTTTAGCATTTCCAATTAAGTTCATTGATTTATTTGGATATATAACAAATGCTTCAGCTTCACCATCTATCGTATTAGATTTAATAGTTGCTGGATTTCCATATATTTCTAATTTCTTGTCTGAGTGACTTAGAAGGGCATCAGAGCCTTTTATAATATAACCATCGATTTTTATTCTAATATCATTTTTAAAAGACAGTTGCCGGGATTCTTCATTAATTTTGACTTGATCTGATTGAATTGAAATATTTTGAAAGCTAGCACTCTCTTCTGAAATTAAAATAGGAAGATATAAACATCCGAATATTATTGATAAAATTTTGTACCTCTTAGGCATTTCTTTTTTCTAAATGATCCCCGCTTCAAGGAGTTGATGCATTGTAATAAGGCCAATGCTATCTCCTTTATTTCTAGGTGAATTTACAACCAAGCTAAAAATTTTATTTTTTTCCATAATTTCAGCTGCATCGATAGCAAGAGCATTGCTATCGATGCTTTTAAAGTTAATAGTCATGACATCCTTAATAGGAGTTTGATTTAAATCCACTGAATTATTCAGGCACCTTCTTAGATCACCATCAGTAAAAATTCCAATCACTTTTTTATTATTTGAAACTAAAGTTACCCCAAGTTTTTTTTCAGTTACCACCATCAAAGCATCCTTTAAAGATGTCGCTTGATCAACTATTGGCGCTTGCTCAGTCATTACTGCTAAATCTTGAACCAGTGTTGTGAGTTTTTTTCCAAGTTGTCCGGCAGGATGAGATTTTGCAAAATCATCTTTACCGAAACCGCGAGCTTCTAATAAAGCTATTGCAAGAGCATCTCCAAATACCAAAGCAATTGTAGTAGAGGAGGTGGGAGCTAGATCTAATGGACAAGCTTCCTCATCGGCACTTATTACTAAATTAATTTTTCCAGCCTTTGCAATAGTTGATTGATTGTTATTGGTTAGTGAAAAAATATTTGGAGTTGAGCGTTTTAATGCGGGTAAAATATCAATCACTTCCTTTGTTTCTCCTGAGTTAGATAAAATTAGGACGGCATCTTTTTTACTAATCATTCCTAAATCGCCATGGGCCGCTTCAGTTGGATGTATAAAAAATGACGAAGTTCCGGTGCTTGATAATGTTGCTGAAATTTTTTGAGCTATATGACCTGATTTACCAATGCCCATTAAAATTAATTTTCCTTTAGTTTCAAGAATTTTCATACAAAGGTTATTAAAATCAGACTTTATTTGATTGCTTAAACTCATTACAGCCTTTGACTCTATTTCAATTACCCTTAAAGCTGAGTTGATAAAATTATGATCTTTCATATTGCATTTATAGTTTTTTACTAATGTTATAATACCTATATGAATACTACTTTGAAATCTCTAGCTTTTTTTCTTGGAATTTTATGCTTTCATGCCAATTTAGTCGGTGCATCTAACCCTCATCAATTTATTGATTCTCAAGCCCAGGAAATGGTTTCCATTATACGGAATAACCAAGAACTATATGCCTTAGATCCAGAATTATTTAAGGAAAAGATTAATTTTGTTTTTGAACCAATGGTAGATTTTAGAAGAGTTGGTGCAAGTGTCATGGGTAAAAAATATTATCTTGCTGCTTCAAAACCCCAGAGACTAAAATTTATTGAATCTTTTAAAACTTCTTTGCTTGATACATATTCTTCAACCCTAGCTCAATGGGGCGATCAGGAAATTGTCACAATTTTTCCAGAAGCATATGAGTTTTCAAGAACAGAGGATGTTCAGCAAAATTTAATTACTTCTAGCAACATTTACCCAATAACTTATAAAGTAAGAAAAGATAGCAATGGGAATTGGTTAATCATTAACATCATTGTAAATGGAGTGAACTTAGGCCTTACTTTTAGAAATCAATTCCAGGCCCTTGCTGAAGAGCATAATGAAAATATCGATGAGATAATAAAGCATTGGACCTCTGACGCTGATCTCGAATAATATTCTGCTATAAATTTTTAAATGGATATAACTAATTTTCTTAAATCAAAATTTCCTGAAGCTGAGATTTCTTTTGATGGAGAAGATTGCAATTCTAAAGTCTTGATTGTGTGCAATGAGTTTGAGGGTTTAAATACTCTTCAGCGACACAAGCTGGTTTTGAGTGTGTTGAAAGAACAATTCCAGACTGGTGAGTTGCATGCCTTAAGCTTAATTACAAAATCACCTTCAGAAATAGGTTAAGTATGGAAAAATTAAAGATCATTGGTGGCAATAAACTCTCAGGATCTATTTCTTGCTCCGGAGCAAAAAATGCAGCTTTACCAATGCTTGCAGCTACAATATTAAGCGATAAACCAATCACTTTTCAAAATTTACCTTACCTTCAAGATATCACAACCATGTTTGAGCTCTTAGGATCAATGGGTGCCGAGATTACACTTAATGAAAATATGGATTTTATAATTTCCACATCTAAATTGCATGACTTTGAGGCAAGATATGAGCTAGTTAAGACTATGCGAGCTTCAATTTTAGTTCTGGGATCACTTGTAGCTCGTTATGGATTTGCAAGAATTGCACTACCTGGAGGCTGTGCGATTGGTACTCGGCCAGTAGATTTTCATTTAGATGCATTAGAAAAACTTGGAGCTAAAATTGTTCTAAAAAATGGGTATATTGAAGCTACTTCTAATAAATTAGTTGGCTGCGAGATTAATTTCCCCGGCGTCTCTGTTACTGGCACAGAGAATATTATGATGGCAGCAGTTCTTGCCAAAGGCCAAACCGTTTTAAGAAATGTTGCAAAAGAACCTGAGGTTGAAGATTTAGCAAATTTTTTGAATTCAATGGGAGCTCAAATTAATGGAGCTGGAACTGATGAAATTATTATCAATGGTGTTGAGGCTCTTGATGGGGCAGAATTTTCTATCCCTGCTGATAGGATAGAGGCTGGAACTTATTTAATTGCAGCTGCTATAACAGGTGGCGATGTAACTATTTCAAATGTGCAGGCTCACCGCATGAATAATATTTTAGATAAATTAAAGTTAAGTGGGGCATCAATTAATGTTGGCGAAGATAATGTTCAGCTTATTATGGAAAATGATTCTATTCTACCAGTAGATATTTCTACAGCTCCATTCCCTGGATTTCCAACAGACATGCAGGCGCAATTTACTGTTTTAAATGCATTATCTGAGGGTTCATCTGTTGTAACAGAGAATGTTTTTGAGAATAGGTTTATGCATGTTCAAGAGCTTAATAGAATGGGGTGTGACATCACTGTTAAGGGAAGCAATGCATTTGTTAAGGGAGTTAACTCTCTTAATGGAGCACCTGTAATGGCTACAGACCTCAGAGCATCTGCAAGTTTAATTTTGGCTGGTCTTTGTGCCAAAGGCGAGACCATTGTAGATCGTATCTATCATATTGATAGGGGGTATGAAAGGATTGAAGAGAAGCTTTCTTATCTTGGCGCCAATATAACTAGATTGCCTAATTAGTAGCTCTTTTCTCAGAAACAACTATTATATTCAAACGCAAGAAAACTTATATACTAGGATTCATGAAATCTTTCTGTAACTTATTTTTATGCAGGAGAAATAATTATGTTTAATACAACTGATTTTATATTTACATCAGAAACCACGCCTGATGTAACAACAGATTTATCTGAGTGTGCTGGTCAAGTTGAAAAGCTTATTGGCCTAGCTGACGCTGTAAATGTTACAGACTCGCCTAATTGTAAAAGTCGTTTAAACAGCTTACTAGTTGCATCAGAAATTAAAAGAAAAGGGCTGGATGTAATTTTGCAATTAACTGGAAGGGATAGAAATCAGATTGCCTTGGAATCAGTTTTGCTTGGAGCTTTGTCTGTTGGAATTAATAAAGTTCTCTGTTTAAGTGGAGATCAACCGGATGAAAATGGACCTGCAGTTGTAAATGAATTTAATGGGAATGGATTAATTGAACTATGTGAGATTATTTCAGGGGGAACTTTATCTGATGGAACAGAAATTAAGAAACCTTTACCTCTTTATTCAGGAGCAGCAGATGATTTATACACTCAAATCTCAAAGCCAGAAGCGCTTAAGAAATTAGTTACCAAAATAGAGCAAGGAGCTAGCTTTATTCAAACTCAATACTGTTTTGATTATGATGTCATTAAAAAATACTCAGATAAGCTTAATGATCAAGGTTCTTTTAATGATTGCAAGGTGATTATCGGAATGGGGCCATTAAAATCAGCTAAGCAGGGCGACTGGATGCGAAAAAATTTATGGGGTGTAAACATCTCTGATGAAATTCTACTGCGTATGGAGGAGAGTCAATCACCAGCAGAAACTGGTGAAAAAATCTGTCAAGAATTAATAGAAAAAATTATGGGTCTGCCATGCATTGATGGAGTTCACTTAATGGGTCCAAGTTGCGAAAAAAGCTCGGCATCAATAATTTCATATTTTAAATAGAAAATTTGAATAAAGATTATTTAAAATCAATATTAGATGAAGTTAATTCAATTGCGATAGTTGGGGCTAGCTCGAATCCAGAAAGAGATAGTTACAAAGTAATGAAATTTCTTCAAGACTATGGTTTTCAGGTATTTCCAGTGAATCCAAATTTGATAAATACTAAAATTCTTGGCCAAGAATGTTACTCTAGCCTTGAAGCTATAAAGCAAAACGTTGACATGGTAGATGTTTTTAGAGCTATAGAATATATTCCTGGCATTACAAATGAGGCAATAAAAATTAAATCAAAAATATTTTGGACTCAAGAAGGTCTGTATAGTGAGGAGGCAGAAGCATTAGGAACTAAAGCAGGATTAACAGTAGTAATGAATCAATGCCCAAAAAAAATCCTTGAAAATTTATAAATTAACATATGACTAAACATATAAAAAATATTGTAAAGATTGATCAGCTAGAGGGAGGCATCCTTCGTTTAATATTAAATGATTCAAAGAATAAGAACGCTCTCTCGGAGCAAATGATGAAAGAGCTTATTGATCACATATTTAATGCATCATCTAATAACTCAATCAGAGTGATTATTATTTCAGCAGTTGGAGATGTTTTTTGTTCAGGGCATAACCTCAAAGAGATTACTGATGCTAGAAATAATGAGGATGAGGGAAAAGAATATTTTTCTAATCTTTTTAATTTATGCTCCTCATTAATGCAAATGATCGTCACTTGCTCAAAACCAGTCATAGCAGAAATTAATGGGGTTGCAACTGCTGCTGGTTGTCAATTAGTTGCTAGTTGCGACTTGGCTATAGCATCGGATTCATCTAAATTTGCAACACCTGGAGTTAATATAGGTTTATTTTGTTCTACACCCATGGTTGCTCTCTCTAGAAATTTAAGCAAAAAAAATTCAATGAAAATGCTTCTTACGGGCGAGATGATTGATTCAATTGAAGCAAAGAGAATATCTTTGATAAATGATCATGTCCCTGGCAAAAATCTTCACAGCGCTGTAATGTCTGTTGCAAAAAAGATTGCTAGTAAGTCTCTTACAACGGTTAAACTTGGCAAGGAAGCTTTTTATAGACAGCATGAAATGAGTCTATCCGAGGCTTATAATTACACCTCAGCAATTATGACTGAAAACTCTCTCGCTGATGATGCAAAGGAGGGCATTGCAGCATTCTTAGAAAAACGTGATCCTAATTGGAATGACGATTAATTTATTGAGTAGGAATAGCCTCTGTCATAACTTTGTAATTTTCGATGATAGAGTTCTGTAATATTTGAAACTCAATCTCATCCCCCGGAAAGGAATTTTTTAAAGCGCCAGTTAAATTCTCCCATGAAGCCAATTCATTATTTATAGACAAGATTATTGCTCCAGTCTTTATTTTTCCACTATTAAAAAGTGGCCCATAATTTCTGAGTTCCAATATTTCAAGACCATAGGTAGGTTTGTCATTTAATAAGAATCTTTTTGTTTTGACTCTGAAATCGCCAATCCATGATCTTTTTACCGACCCATGCTGAATAATTTCTGAGGCTACCTCAATTATTTTATTAGCAGGTAAAGCAAAGCCGATTCCAGCATAAGATCCAGTTTTCGAAAAAATTTTTGTATTCATTCCAATTAAATTTCCTTTGTGATTTATTAAAGCCCCACCAGAATTTCCAGGATTAATAGCAGCATCAGTCTGAATAAGTTCAAGATATGGGTTTCCATAATCTCTTCCAGTAGCACTAATTATTCCACTGGTAAAAGTCTTTCCTAATCCAAATGCATTCCCAATTGCAATCACATGATCGCCTGCTCGAACTGACGCACTATTTGATACCTCAATTGGTTTTAACGCATCCAATGAATTTATTTTAATTACCGCAAGATCAGATCGTTCATCAAAACCAATCAAGGAAGATGGATAAACTTGACCATCATCAAGCTCAACATCAATTATTCTTGTGCCTTCAATTACATGCAAATTAGTAATAATGTATCCATCACTAGAAATAATAATCCCTGAGCCCATAACATTACTGGTTGAATTTCCATCAAATATTCTAGTTTCAATATTTTTTTTAGAGTTTATATTTACAACTGACGGAGATGCCTTTGAGATTGCTTCAACATAACCATCTTCATTCGACATATTTGAATAAAGATATGTCAGAATACCAACCAAGATTAAAAAATTTATCCTTGAAAGTTTATTATTAAAAAATCTCATATGATCATTAAATCAATAATATGAAGGATATAAAAGTTGTTATAGAGAATTTATCTGCTCAAGGTATAGTTCCAAATGACCAGCAAACTTTATTCCTAAAAGAGTTTATTCAGTTTGATTTAGCTTTTAGACCTTCAACATTTCTCTTTAAGAATAATTCAGTTGGTAATCTTTATCTTTGGGGTGCTGTTGGAAGAGGTAAAACCATGCTTCTTCAGGTTATCCAAGATTCTTTTTTTCCTAATGCTGGCCAATTTCACTTTATAGAATTCATGCAATTTATTCACAAAAAGTTATCTGAATTTTCAGGAAACAGCGACCCACTAATTAGAGTTGTAAAAGATCTTTCCAATGATTATAAAATTATATTTATAGATGAATTTCAGATCGAAGATATAGCCGACGCTATGATTATAGGCACTTTAATTAAAGCGTTATCTAATAAAGGAATAAGATTATTCATATCTTCCAATTCACATCCAGATAACCTTTATAAGGATGGCTTGCAGAGATCAAAATTCTTAAAAACAATTGATCTAATAAACGAACACTTTTTTGTTCATAACCTTCTGGGTAATACAGACTATAGACTCAAAGAAATAGTTAAATTTGATAGCTCTACTGAAGATAAGAATAGCAATGAATGTGTTAAAGATTTCCTTCAAAAAACTTTTGATCAAGATAGTTTTAATACTACTCAATTTTTAGTAAACGACAGAAAATTCAATTGTTTAGGATGCTCTGAGAGAATTCTATGGCTTTCTTTTGATAATTTTTTTTCATCACCATGCGCAAGTCAAGATTTTATTGAAATTGTTAAAAAATTTGAATGGGTATTTATCAATAACTTTCACACCTGTAATGATGATCATATTGATAAATTAAGAAGATTCATCAGTTTTATTGATATTGCTTACCAAGAAAAGCAAAAGTTAAAATTTTTTTATGATCCTAATCTAATAAATAATTTATATTCAGGGGATCAGTTGCATCATTTATGGGTAAGAACTGAAAGCAGACTGAATCAAATATCAACGACTACATATCTTCAAAATTTAGAGAAAAACTAAACTAAATGAATTAAAATATTGATTAAATAGCTCGTAAACATTAACATTCACGTCTAATTTTTTCTTTAAACATTAAAAGTAATGAAAACTCTTTCACTTAGAAAAGAAGATGCACAACATGATTGGTATGTTGTAGATGCTTCAGACAAAATTTTAGGACGCCTGGCTACAAAAATAGCTGATCGCATCAGAGGCAAAGATAAACCTTCATTTACTCCACATACTGATGGTGGGGATTATGTTGTGGTTATCAACGCAGAAAAAATTCGAGTTACTGGAAATAAGTTTAATGACAAAAATTATTATACTCATTCTCTTTATCCAGGCGGATTAAAAACCAAGGTTTTCAAGGATGTTATTGAAAATAAGCCTGAATACATAATAGAGCAAGCAGTTAAAGGCATGCTTCCTAAAAATAAACTAGGTAAACAGATGTTCAAAAAACTTAAAGTATACAAGGGTGATGATCATCCTCATGCATCACAAGAACCTCAAATTTGGGAACCAAAAATATGAGCGCAGCTATTCATTATGCAACTGGTAGAAGAAAAACTTCATCAGCTAGAGTCTATCTCTCTAAAGGAAAAGGAAACATACTTGTAAATAATAAAGAACTCTCACACTACTTTGGGAGACAGGTTGCTCAAATGCTTGTAATGCAGCCTTTAAAGTTAACTGAGTTAGATAAGCAGGTAGATATCAAAGCCATGGTTAAAGGAGGAGGTAGCTTTGGTCAAGCCGGAGCTATTAGGCACGGTATCTCTAGAGCTTTGCTTAAATTTGACGAGTCGCTGAGACCGCAATTGAAATCCGCAGGATTTTTAACAAGAGATGACAGAAAGGTTGAAAGAAAGAAACCGGGATTAAAGAAAGCAAGAAAAAGCTCTCAATTTTCCAAACGTTAATTCTTATTATTTAAATTTTACCGTTCATCCCAATATAGGAATTAATGGAAGAAAAAATTACCACGCGAAGAAAAGTACTTATAGGTATGACTTCAGCCGTTGGTGCAGTTGGTGCATCATTTGCCGTGGTTCCTTTTATAGCTTCATGGAATCCTAGTGCAAAAGCTAAGGCAGTTGGTGGGCCAGTCAAAATTGATGTATCAAAAATGCAAGTTGGACAGAAAATTCAGGTTTCCTGGAGAAAACAACCCGTTTTTGTTATTAGGCATAGCAAAGAAGCTTTAAAAAACCTTTCAAAAGTAGAGTCTAAGCTAGATGATCCAAGTTCACTTAAGATTGATGAGCCTTATAGAGATATCAATCCAACAAGATCCACTTCTAAAGAATATACTGTAATTGCTGGAGTTTGTACGCACCTGGGCTGTGCTCCGAAATATTATCCTGAAATGGAATCTCAGCCATGGGATGAATCGTGGGTTGGTGGATTTTTTTGTCCCTGTCATGGATCAATGTTTGATATTGTTGGAAGAGTATTTAAAGGAGTTCCAGCTCCAACTAATTTAAAGGTTCCGCCACATTTTTTTGACGGAAACATATTAACAATAGGGGAAGAGAGAGGCACAGCATAATGGCTCAAAAATCATCAGGATTTTTTAATTGGATTAATACGCGTTTACCTATTGTAAATACATATGAACGACATTTATCAAAACATCCCGTTCCAAAAAAAGTAAATTTTTGGTACATGTTTGGTGCTCTGGCGTCAGTAGTGCTAATAATTCAAATTGTTTCAGGCATTTGGTTAATGTTTGGTTATGAGAATACAGAAGAGGGAGCATTTGCATCCATTGAATATATAATGAGAGACATTGAATATGGATGGGTCATTCGATACATGCATACTACTGGAGCATCAATGTTCTTTGCTGTTGTGTATCTTCATATGTTCAGAGGATTGCTTTATGGCTCTTATCACAAGCCAAGAGAGTTAGTTTGGGTTTTTGGAATGACCATTTACCTTGTAATGATGGCTGAGGGTTTCTTAGGATATGTATTACCCTACGGTCAAATGTCTTATTGGGGCGCTCAAGTCATTATTTCTCTTTTTGGAGCTATTCCATATATAGGTGAATCATTGGAGATATGGGTAAGAGGTGATTACTATATTTCTGGAGCAACTATTTCAAGATTTTTTGCATTACACGTAGTTGCCTTGCCCTTAATATTAATTGCATTGGTGTTCATGCATTTAGTTGCCTTGCATGAAGTAGGCGCAGGCAATCCTGAAGGTGTTGATATTGAAAAGCACTTAGATGAAGATGGAGTGCCGTTGGACAGCGTTCCATTTTTTCCATACAAAGTTTTGAATGCATTAGTTGCTATTGGAATATTTGGCATTGTTTTTTCGATTATCATGTTCTTTTTTCCCGAGGGTGGGGGATACATGCTTGAGTTAGCAAATTTTGAGGAAGCTAATCCCCTAAGTACTCCTGAGCATATTGCCCCAGTTTGGTATTATTCACCATATTACGCAATGCTAAGAGCAGTTCCTGACAAACTTGGTGGCTTGGTAGTTATGGGTGCTGCAATAGCAATACTATTTGTAGTGCCATGGTTAGATAGGAGTAAAGCAGCATCAATTAGGTACAAGGGAATACTTAGCAAGATTGCAATGACTATATTTATTATTAGCTGGCTGATGTTAGCATGGTTAGGGACAGTTCCCGTTACAGCTCTTAGAACAACTCTAAGCATTATCGGGACAGTTATTTATTTTGCGTTTTTCTTGCTCATGCCAATATATACCTCAATTGAAAAAACTAAGCCGGTTCCAGAAAGGTTATGAAGAAATTTCTATTGCTAGTTTTTTTATTTTTTTGTTCTCAGCATATTTTGCCTGCAGTTGGCGCGCCATGCGGGGATTACGGCGATTGTGATGACTTTAAACCTCAGTTGAATAACATGGAATCGCTTCAACGAGGTGCCCTTACCTTTATCAATCATTGTTATGGTTGCCACTCTTTGAAATACTCTAGATGGTCAAGAATTGCAGAGGATCTAGAAATTCCTGAAAGTATTTTTGCAGAGAATTTAGTTTTTGGTAAGGATATTAAGCTCGGCGATAGAATGACTGGATCAATGAAACCAGCTGTTTCCGAAACATGGTTTGGCATAGCGCCACCTGATTTGACTCTTGTTACTAGATTGCACGGCTCCGATTGGGTTTATACTTATCTAAGAACTTTTTATGAAGATTCATCTAAGCCATATGGAGTAAATAATATGGTCTATCCTGGCGCAGCAATGCCAAATGTATTGGCTTCTATGCAAGGACAACAAATCCTTTCATGCAAGGATATTCCAGTCATTGCAAGCAATGGAGGGGTAAGAAGGGATGAGTATGGCAATGACATAACTGAAGAAAAGTGCGGTTATCTCAAAACTATAGAAGGATCAGGGCTATTATCTAACAAAGAATTTGATGAAGTGATATTTAACCTAGTAAATTTTATGACATATGTCGGTGAGCCAGCTAGATCAGATAGAGAGAGGATAGGCTGGTATGCAATATTATTTTTTGTAGTATTTACTGCTCTTTCCCACCTTCTTTTTAGAGAATATCAAAAGGATTATCATTAGAATTTAACTTATAACAAAGAGGAAGCATGATTTTATATTCTGACAAAGACGACCATTACAGCCATCGAGTAAGAATAGTTCTTGCTGAAAAAGATATTGCTTGTGAAATAAGAGAAACTACAAATGAGGAGGCTCCAGAGGAGGTATTAGCCCTTAATCCATATCATACTCTTCCTATTTTAGCTGATAGAGATCTAGGTTTGTATGATGCAGGAGTGATGTTGGAGTATTTAGATGAGCGTTTTCCTCATCCTCCGCTTCTTCCGGTATATCCCGTATCAAGGGCTAATAGCCGAACACTAATGTTGAGAATAGATAAAGAATGGTGCCCATTAGTGGATACCTTAATTGCAAAAGAGCTTTCTGAAAAGGAATTATTAATAGTGAGAGAAGAGTTGCTTAATGAAATCAGCACTGTTGCTCCGACTTTTAAAGAATTTGATTTTTTTATGAGTGAAGATTTTTCACTCATAGATTGTTATCTAGCTCCAATTTTATGGAGACTTCCTTCTCTTGGAATCAACCTCCCTTTGAATAGGCATCTCAAACCTTTGTTGGATTATCAAACAAAGATATTTGCCAGACCCAGTTTTCAAGACAGTCTTTCTTTAATAGAGAGAGATCTCAGGGATTAAGACGAAATTAAATCAGCGGTAATTCTCTGCAAATGAACCTTTCTTTTGGCGCATGAATCAGATTGGTAAATAATACTGCCAGTAACCCCATTTATTTTTGCTGATTGAATACCAGCTTGCTTTAGAATGTGTAATAACAACCATTCATGCAGAGCTCCTAATTCTAAGAATTTTTCAAGAGACACTGATTCATTATTCTTAATTTTTGATGTTAGGTAAATTGATATAGGAGTCAATGAATCTTCATAATCTAGGAGCTGGAGAGGAGTATTGATTTCTTCTAAAGACGAAATAAAATTTAAATATTTAAAACTATTTTCTCCATAATATCTCAGAGCTGGAATCATTGATTTATACTCTTGAGGATTTAGGATCATTATGATTTGCTTGAAATCTGATCTAGGTCGAGGGCTAAAATTTAAGTTTTGATTTGGGTTCAGATTAGAAATTTTATTGAATCGTTTTTCGCTAAAATTAATTCCCAAAATCTCAGCAGCGAATTCTTGAAAATTCGTTGAAGCATATTTTATTTTTATAAGGTCTTTATTTTCTGCCTCTAACTTTTCAGCAAACGTTTTATATTTTTCAGAATAAAGAATTAATATTGAATCAGAATTTTTGTTAATCTCCTGATTTATTGACAAAATTGCATCATCATAAATGCTTGAGCAGAACCCATTAATTGTTTGTGAGAGTAAATTTTCTGGCATGATAATTTGATTTTTTTCATCCCAAAAAATACTTACTGGAAGATTAAGTCTATAAATTAACTCTATCAAGTCCTTAGAGTATTTATGATTTAATTTAAGTCCTAGGGAATAATTCTTTCTTTTTAGAATTTTTTGATAATTCCTTTTTAATATTTTTGCATCATTTAATTCTGCCTGACTTAGCATTTGACTATCAATAGCTGCTTGTATTGTTTTTAGATCATCATTAAAGTAGCTCTGGTAATCATAAATTTCCAGGAACTCTTTTGGGGTTTCTTCCTCAATAAAATCAATTGAATTCAGATTTAAATTTTTAGATGTTGTTGAGCAAGATGCTAAGATAACTAATGCTATAAGTTTTGTGAAACATTTATTTTTTTTAGACATCATTAACTTAATATAATGCTTTATATAATTTGCACCCCAATTGGTAATTTAAATGATTTCTCATTGAGGTCAATTAATACTTTGAAGGAAGTAGATAAGATTTTTGCAGAAGACACTAGGGTTGCTGCAAAACTTTTACAACATTTTGATATTCAAAAGAAAACTAAACCATTTCATGAGCATAATGAGAATGAAGCTAGTGATGAAATAATCACTCTCATTAAAAGAGGAGAAACTCTAGCGCTTATATCTGATGCTGGCGCGCCGCTCATATCTGATCCAGGTTACCCATTGATTCAAAAGTGTATTAATGAGGGTATTTCATTTACTGTCCTTCCAGGACCCTCTTCAGTCATTAATGCTTTAATTCTTTCAGGTTTGCCGTCAGATAAATTCTCTTTCAATGGGTTCTTACCAAAACAACATGAGGCAAAAAGAAAAATTGCAATAAAGTTACAAAATTGTGATGAGACCAATATTTTTTTTGAATCTGCAAAGAGGATCAGTTCAACAATCTCCATTTTCTCTGAGGTTTTAGGCCCAGATACTCAGATAGCAATTTGCCGGGAGATGACCAAGGAATTTGAATCAACTTATAGGGGAACTCTTGAAGAGATCTTAATTCTTCTTAAAAATAATCAAATTAAATTATTGGGAGAGTTTGTAATTCTTGTTAATGCCTCATCTCCCAGCACATTTTTTAATTTAGATAAGAATTTTTGTCGCCCATTCCTTGATTATTTGTCTCCAAAAGATGCTTCAAAACTAATAGCTAAAATTACATCTTTTTCGAAGCAAGAAGTTTATAAATTCCTGCTAAGCATTTCTAAATAGATGCAAAAGGTATTAAAATGCATTCGAGTTGATCGGATGACTGCTAGCAATTTGCTAGAGGAAAGTCCGGACTTCATAGAGTAGAGTGCCAGGTAACTCCTGGGGGGCGTGAGCTCACGGCAAGTGCAACAGAAATTATACCGCCAAGAGATTGGTAAGGGTGAAATGGCAGGGTAAGAGCCTACCGCGTATTTGGTAACAAATATGGCAGTGTAAACCCCACTTTGAAGCAAAACCAAATAGGAATCCGTTTAGGCTACTCGTCTAGGATTCGGGTAGGTTGCTTGAGTAATATGGCGACATATTGCCTAGATAGATGGTCATTTAATACAGAATCCGGCTTATAGATCAACTCACTGCATTTTTTTTAAAAAAAAGTGTGTAAATGTGTGTTAAATGTAGTATAAAGTGTGTAGTTATTAATTTTTAACATACATTATGTTTGGTTTTACAACAATTTCGATAGATGCAAAGGGAAGGTTAGCTATTCCAGCTAAGTATCGAGATCAACTTCTTTCTCAAAATGAAGATAGTATTGTTGTAACAAGAGATCCTCAATATCCTGCTTTAAAGATCTATCCAGGTTCAATTTGGAATCGCATATCTAACGAACTTCAATCTTTGCAAGGTCTTGATCCAATTGTAAGAAACTTACAGTGGACGATTTTGGGAAATGCAAGCGTGAGTTCATTTGATCCCAAAGGCAGAATGTTAATACTTTTGCCTTTAGAACTTCGAGAATATGCAGAAATCAAAAAAGCAGAAAAAGTATCCTTTATTGGTATGGGAAATAAATTTGAAGTTTGGAATGATCAAAACTGGGAAATGAGGCAAACAGGCGGCGCCTTATCAACTGAAATTCTTGAGGTTGTATTGCCAGAGAGTTTAAAAACAATATCTTTTTAAAGGGGTAGAAAATGAATTGGGAAATAATCGAAGAAAATGCTGGATTAGCAAAAATTAAAGTTATTGGTGTTGGTGGCGCTGGTGGAAATGCAGTCATTCATATGATAAATCATAAAATTCAGGGAGCAGACTTTATTTGTGCAAATACTGATTCTCAAGCTCTAGATAGGGCAAAGGGATCCACTATTTTAAAGCTTGGAGATAATGTTACTAGGGGCTTAGGAGCTGGAGCAGATCCTCAAGTGGGAAGAGCTGCAGCAGAAAGAGATAGGGCCGCAATTGAAGAGTTATTAGCTGGAGCAGATATGATCTTTATAACTGCAGGTATGGGAGGTGGAACTGGGACTGGCGCTGCTCCAGTTATTGCTGAAATTGCCAAGGAGCTTGGAGCTTTAACAGTTGCAGTTGTAACTAAACCATTTAATTTTGAAGGTCATAAAAGAAAAGCTGCAGCGGAACAAGGCATAGCAGAGCTAGTTGAGGAAGTTGACAGCTTGATTACCATTCCAAATCAAAAATTGATGGATATTTTAGGCAAAAAAACGTCGATGGAAGAAGCATTTGCTAAGGCAGATGATATTTTAAAAGGCGCAGTTCAAGGTATATCTGACATTATTATGAAGCCCGGCTATATTAATGTTGACTTTGCAGATGTAAAAACAGTTATGTCTGAAAAGGGTATTGCTATGATGGGTACAGGTCAATCTAGCGCGGATGAAAGAGGGATTGATGCAGCTAGTCAAGCTGTAAGCTCAGAGTTACTTGAAGATATTGAATTAAAGGATGCGCGAGGCATCTTAGTAAATATAACTGCAAAATCGCCAACAATGGCAGATTTTGATGAAGTTGATTCAGTGATTAGAGACTTTACTGCTGATGATGCGACTATTATTTATGGAACTGTTATGGAAGATTCCATGGATGAGGAGGAATTGCTCGTTACGGTTGTAGCAACTGGCGTTAATCAGCAAACAGCAACATTAGCTGTTGATAATTCAAGAAGAGCCACTGTGCAGCTCAATCCGGTTGGACTGGATGCTACTAAAGTTGACCAAACAGCAGAGTCAGGTGGCACATCGTCTGCAGAGGATATAGATTTCCTTGATGTGCCAACCTTCATGAGAAAGCAAGTAGACTAAAAAGATGCTTCATGTTCCAGTGCTACTGGAAGAATCATTAGACTTCTTGCTGCATGATTTATCTGGAACTTATCTTGATTTAACTTTTGGACGAGGCAGCCACTCTCAGGAAATATTAAATAGAATCTCCCCTCAAGGATCACTGTATGCTATTGACAGGGATCAAGAGGCAGTCTCATTTGGGAAAGATAATATCAAAGATTCACGTTTCAGTATTTACCACTCAAATTATTCTGAAATTGATTCATTATTCCCTAAACAGCAATTTGATGGAATTTTATTTGATCTTGGTACCTGTTCAACTCATTTAGATGATCCAATGAGAGGTTTTAGCTTCCAAAGTGATGGGCCTTTAGATATGAGAATGGATACATCTTCAGGTTTAAGTGCTGCTGAGTGGCTAAATAGTGCGCCAGAAAAAGAGATAAGTGATATTTTATATAAATATGGAGATGAAAAAGCATCAAGAAAAATTGCAAAGGCCATAGTTCAGTTTAGGGCTACTAAGTTTATGGAAACTACAATTGAACTAACAAAAACGATTGAAACAGTTCTCAAAAGAACTGGCAAAATCCATCCGGCAACAAAGTCATTTCAAGCTATAAGAATCCATGTAAACAATGAGTTGCATCATTTAAAAGTGGCGCTATCTAAGCTACATGATGTTCTTAAACCTGGTGGGGTTATAGTAATTATTTCATTTCACTCATTAGAAGATAGAATTGTAAAAAATTTTTTTAGACCTGAAATTAAAAAACTCCCCAAAGATATACCAGTTAATATCTCTGTAAAAGAAACGTATAGGCACATCAAGAAGAAAATAAAACCATCCGCAAATGAAATAAAAATCAATCCTCGCTCTAGGAGCGCAATCATGAGAGTCTTTTCAAAGCCATGAAAAAAAATATATTTATATATTTTTTACTGATCAATATTTTTCTTTTACTTTGTCTATGCTTTGAGATTATCAAAATTAGATGGCAATTTAGTCAAGAGTATGAAAATAATGCTTATCTTAAGGTTGCAAATAATAAATTGACTGAAATAAATTTTAATTTGAAGACTGAATACTACCATTTAAGTTCTCCGGCTAAAGTTGAACGTCATGCCAAAGAAATTTTAAATATGGTAGAGATTACCGAAGTAATCGTCGTAAATTATGAAAAATAATTTTGGTTATAACTGGCGGGCATACTTAATATACATATTTTTAGCGATCAGCCTATTTATTTTAGTTTTTAGAATAATAAGCCTTAAATATGTTGAAGGAGATTTCCTAACATCCAAAGGTAAGAGCATGCTTGAGACTTCTAGGTCAATCCCTGCAATTCGAGGAAGCATATTAGATAGAAATAATTTTCCTCTTGCAGTATCAATCAATCAGTATGATTTATATGCTTTAAAAAAATTTTCAGAGGAAGATTTTAATAAATTAAAAAATTTTCTACTTTTAAATAAAGATTTTTCAGCTATTAAAAAACTTAATAAAAAAAATCTAATTTTCTCTAATTTAAATTTCTCTCAATATGAGTCTGTAAAAAGTCTCAAACTTTCTGGTATTGAAATTGAATCATTTCAAAAAAGGTATTATCCGCTGGGTGAGCAGGTATCAACATTAGTTGGATTTGCTGGAAGAGATGGGTTTGGCCTAGAGGGACTTGAAAATATCTTAGATGCTGAATTATCTGGAGTGTCAGGCCAAGAAATCATTTATAGAAATGCAAGCAGGAGACCTCAGGTGATTCAAGAGGCTATACAAGGTCTTGATATTAAGTTAACTATTGATAGCAGGGTTCAGTTTTATGCTTATAAACATCTTTCGAGCTTTGTTAAGGCTAATAATGCAAATGGAGGCAGTGCGATAGTCTTGGATAATATATCAGGAGAAATTTTAGCAATAGCTAGCTATCCTTCATACAATCCTAACAGCCCCAAAAGACAGATAAAGAGAAATAGAGCTTTGGTTGATGCATTTGAACCTGGTTCAATTATTAAACCACTAGCTTTAGCCAAGGGCATTGATATGGGAATAGTCTCTAAAAATCAGGTAATAAATACAAGCCCAGGATTTATAAATTTGAGTGGTAGGACGATATCTGATCCAAAGAACTATCATGACCTCACTACGAGTGAAATTATTGCAAAATCAAGCCAAGTCGGAGCTTCAAAGCTAGCTTTGCAAGTTGGAATAGAGGGATTGATTTCAGGTTATAAAGGATTTGGTCTTTCAAAGCCTCCCAATATTTTTTTTCCTAGCATTGCATACGGTGTTATTAACTCTAGGGAGAATGTCTCTGATCACGAAATCGCAAGTATTGGATTTGGCTACAGCATGACCGCTTCCTCATTGCAATTAGCTCAAGCATATTCAGTTTTTGCTAATGAGGGATATCTTAAAGATTTTAAAATTTTTTTAGATGATGTTGAAGTTTATAAGCAAAGAGTAATAGGCAAAGATGCTGCTACTGATGTATTAGAGTCATTAAAATTAGTTGTATCAGATGGAACTGGAAGCCTTGCAAAAATATCAAATTATGAAGTTGCAGGAAAAACAGGCACATCTCATAAAGCTAGCTCAAAGGGTGGATATGATCAAAGTAAATATATTTCGTCTTTTGCAGGGATTGCGCCATTAACCTCGAAAAGGCTTACAATTTTTGTCAGCATTGATGAGCCAGGGCTAAATAATTATTCCGGTGGTGCTGTAGCTGCTCCATTGTTTGCAGCTATTTCCAGCGATGTCTTAAGTTATCTAAATGAATAAATTATTTATTATTAAACCTTTTATTAATACAAATAAGTTTGACGGTCTTTTTATTTCATCCATTACTGATGATTCTAGAGATGTTCAAGAGAATTCATTATTTATCGCAAGGCAGGGGGTGGATTCACATGGAAATGAATTTATTAGAGATGCTGCTCAGAAGGGAGCATCCTGCATTATCACAGATCGGAAATTAGATGAAGAGGCGGATATACCAATTCATTGCTTAGATAATTTGGAAGAAAAGATCTTAGAAATCCTTTTTAGCTTTTATGATTTATCTGAAGAAGATTTTATCTTTCATGGTGTAACAGGGACTAACGGGAAAACAACAACAGCATTCATGGCTCATAATATTATCAGAGCTCTTAACAAACCCTCAGTTTATTTTGGTACTTTGGGAGCTATAATCAATGACGATATTTTGGAGACAAAAGGCAACACGTCGCCTGGGATATTTGAGATATTTGAAATTTTGCAGACCTGTAAATCTCAGCATAAAACATATATCTTCATTGAGATTTCTTCTCATGCATTAGCGCAAAAAAGGCTGGGGAATCTGCCTTTTTCACAAACATTACTTCTCAATATTCAATCTGATCATCTGGATTATCACAAAACAGAATCTAATTACATTAATGCAAAATTATCCATTACCGAACTTAATAATAAAAATCCTACAATTATTTTCATAGATAAAATTCAAGACTTGCTTGAAGATTTTTCCGACGATCAAAAAAAACAACTTTCAAAATCACAATTCTTAAGTTCAACTGATACTTCAGCAGTATTAAAGTATTCCCTTGATTACAATCCAAGAGGAAGTTCAAATATAAAATTGAGTTTTCCCAATTTATGCATAGATGCTCAGGTTTCATTATTTCTTAAATTTAATGTGGAAAATTATATTTCAGCCATTGCGTTAATTTCAGACCAAATCTCTTTAGATGAATTTGAAATTATTAGAAGCAATACAATCAAGCTTCCCCAAGGAAGAGGTGAGATTTTAAGATTAAGAGAAGGGAATATATTGATTGATTTTGCTCATGACCATCAATCCATGCAAAATATTCTTTCTGAATTAGCTAATTATCATGATGAAATAGTTTTGGTTTTTGGATGTGGAGGAGATCGAGATAAATCTAAAAGATCTAAGATGATGAAAGTGGCACAAGATTTTGCCAGCAAAGTATTCTTCACATCTGACAACAATCGTCATGAATCTTTTGCTTCAATTGCTAAGGATGCAATGGTTGGAAATTCTCATACAAACATTGAAATTTTAGAGGATAGGCAGGAAGCTATTAGCTTAGCACTTCAATGCTTAAATAAAGAAAATATATTGGTAATATTGGGTAAAGGTCATGAGACTTATATGGATGTATCTGGAAAAAAAGTACCGTTTAATGATAAAGATTGTGTTCTAGAAATTTTAGGAAATGAAACTAATTAATAATACAAAAGATTTATTTACTCTCCTTCAGCTTGATAATGAATTAAATTTACCAATTAGTAATTTCCAAATAGATTCACGGAATGTAAAAAAGAATTCAGTTTTTTTTGGTCTGAATGGCTCAAAAGAGGATGGCAGTTTTTATGCGGAAGATGCAATCAACAAAGGAGCATCGTTAGCAATTATAAGAAAGAGCAAAATTTCAGATTCTATAGCTTTTTCACCAAAAGTTATTTCAGTTAAAAGTCCCGAAGAATGTTTGATTAGTGCTGCTGAGATGGCAATTGAAAGATATAAAGGAATAGTTATTGGGATTACTGGCAGCAATGGGAAAACAACAACCAAAACTATTTTAAATACTTGCATAAAAAATAGTTATGGCACTTACCAAAACTACAATAATGAAATTGGTTTACCACTTTGTGCGTTAGAGCTGGACTCACAAAATAGCACAGCAATTTTCGAGATGGGCGCAGCAAAGCCAGGTGATATAGATCTGCTTTCAAAAATAATTAAGCCAAATATTGGCATCATTACTCATATAGGTCATTCTCATTTAGAGGGATTAAATTCAGTAAAGGGAGTCCTGCAGGTAAAGTCCGAGCTTATAAATAACATCAAAAAAAACGGCTCAGCGATTATTCCAAACGGTCAATATGTAAATTACTGGAAAAAAATGAGGAATGATATTACCTTTTATACATTTGGCTTGGAGCCTTCAGCATCTTTTTTCCCATCTAAAATTAAGATGACAAAAGAAGGCCTATCCTTTTTTATTGAATCGGCCCACTTAAAGAAAAAAGTCCAAATAAAAACAAAACTTATAGGAATGCATAATGTAGTAAATATTCTGGCTTCTTTTGCAGCAATTTATGCTGCTCGGTTAAACATGAAGGACTTTACAGATGGGCTGAGAGGACTCAAGAATTCACCTCAGCGCTTAGATTTAAAATTATGGGTTAAACAATCAACGGTCATCGACGATTCATATAATGCTAATCCTGATTCTATGAAGGCTGCATTAGATGTTTTGAGTCAATTTCAGGGAAGAAAGGTTGCCATCCTTGGAGACATGAGAGAGTTGGGAAGATTTAGAAAAAAACTACACATTGACTTAGGAGACTATGCCAAAATACATGGAGTAGATTGTTTAATTGGATATGGAGATTTAATCCGTCATACAGTATTTGCATTTGGCAATAATGGTTTTTTCTTTAAACATAAGCTGGAGTTAGTAAATTTCTTGAAAAAAAATCTTAAAGGTAAAGAGAAAATACTACTAAAAGGATCAAGATCAATGCGAATGGAAGAAATTCTAAACTTATGGAAATAATATGATCGAATTATTTGGCACTTGGCTAATGACATATGATTCTGGCTTCGATGTACTGCGTTATTTAACTGTAAGAACTATTGGGGGGACTCTTACAGCGCTAATGCTATCAATTTTTCTTGGTCCAACCTTAATTAGATTTTTAACAAATATTCAATTCTCACAATCCATCAGGGGAGATGGGCCTGAAACACATCTTGCAAAGACTGGCACACCCACCATGGGAGGTTTAATTATTATTTTCTCATTAATTATTTCAACATTGCTCTGGTCAGATTTTAACAATCCATACATATGGATTCTTATATTTATTACCGTCTCATTTAGCTCTATAGGATTTTTAGATGACTGGTTGAAAATAAAGGAAAAAGACTCAAAAGGCTTAAAAGGAAAATATAAGCTTATTTTGCAATTTCTTTTTGCTTTGCTCTCAATGTTATTTATGTTGCAGGTTTCCCCCAATGGAAACGAACAAATTTTTATTTTACCTTTCAATAAAGAATATATATTTGTAATTTCACCTTTTATTTTTCTGTTAATTAGCATTTTTGTAATCATTGGTTCATCTAATGCAGTTAATCTCACCGACGGTCTAGATGGACTTGCAATTTTGCCATCAGTCTTGATAGCTGGCGGTCTTGGCCTCATTGCTTATGCATCTGGAAACTTAATCATCTCTGATTATTTATTCATCCCATTTAACCCGCTTAGTGGGGAGTTAATTGTGTTTTGTGGAGCCTTGATCGGGGCTGGCATAGGCTTTCTTTGGTACAACACATACCCTGCTCAGATATTTATGGGAGATTTAGGATCTTTAACACTCGGGGGAATTTTAGGCACCCTGGCAGTTTTAATAAGACATGAGATAGTATTTGCAATTATGGCAGGAGTTTTTGTGATGGAAACTTTGAGCGTAATTATTCAAGTGGGCTCATATAAATTAAGAGGCAAAAGAGTCTTTTTGATGGCACCCATTCATCATCATTTTGAATTAAAAGGCTGGGCCGAACCAAAAGTTATTGTTCGATTTTGGATAATAACTTTTGTACTTGTCTTATTTGCACTTGCAACATTAAAGCTCAGATAACCCTCAATGAAAGCCCTTATTTTTGGTTATGGAGTTACAGGCCAATCCATAGAAAGGTATTTGAAAAAAAAAGGTAAAGCTTACGAAATCTATGACCAAAATGTGAAAGGACCTAATATCTTTAATAAATTGCCCAATCAAAAAAAATTAGAGTCATATGAGATAGTTTATTTGAGCCCCGGAATCAATATAAAGAAAATTTATGCAAATGGAGAATTTAATAAAATTCCATATTTAACTGATATAGATATTTTTTTTAAAGAGGATAAGTCATACAAAATTGGAATTACTGGCACTAATGGAAAAAGTACTTGCTGTTATCACCTGCACCAGCTTTTAGAAGAATCTCAATTAGTTGGTAATATTGGCGCGCCAGTATTGGATAATATTAATTCTTGTCGATATTCAATAATTGAGCTTTCTAGCTTTCAGCTTGAGAAGATAAAAGAGATTCAGCTAGATTTCGGAGTTCTCTTAAATATTTCTCCTGATCATATTGATCATCATGTAAATTTTGAAGAGTATAAGAAAGTAAAAAATAAAATCAAAGAATCAAAAAAAACAACGGAAGAGTCTGATCCAAGAAAATTATGGTCCATGATTACTGGCAGACCTCAAAGATTAGTGCAAGATATCCAGTTAAAAGATTTGCCCCACAGACATCAATACATAGTAACGCGAGATCAAATGGTATTTATCAATGATTCTAAGGCAACTAATTTGACCGCACTAAAATTTGCATTAAATAAAATGTCTAACCCTTATGTATTGATCCTTTGCGGAGATCCAGATAAAGAACAATATGAAAGCTATGAAGTTGAAGGCCCAACAAAGGTTTATATTTTCGGCAATCATGCAGAAGAGATATCAAGGAAAATATTTCATCCAGAAAAAGTAATGTTCCATAATCAAGGCCTTTCATCTGTAATGAGATCTATCTTTAAAGAAAAATATGATTCTCAAACTCATATACTTTTTTCACCTGGTCATCCAAGCGGTCAAGATTATCAAAACTTTGAAGAGCGAGGGGATCATTTTATAAAGCTTGCAATGAATTCAAATGATTGATCGCGACAACATATTAATTGTTCTGCCCTATCTATCTTTGTTGTTTATTGGTTTGGTGATGGTCGCATCTTCAAGCATTTATGTATCTGAGGATATTTATGGGACTCCCTTTCATTTTGTTGCAAGGCAAATAATTTTTTTTATTATTGGTGTCTTTGCAACTATTATCGCTTTAAGCATACCGTCAAATTTACTTTTAACCTTAGATTGGGCAATTTTAATTGGTTCTTTTTTGTTGCTTATTGCTCTTTTTTTTCCTGGGGTGGGCACAGAAGTTAATGGAAGCCTCAGATGGATTAGAATTGGCCCAATAAATATTCAACCCTCAGAAGTAAGCAAGATAGCTTTAGTGATATATATTTCAGGTTATTGCGTTAGAAGACTAAGTGAAATTAATACTTCATTGGGTTTTTTAAGGCCTTTAGCTGTTTTAGCTCTTTTTGGGCTATTAATTATGTCTCAGCCTGATCTTGGATCGACACTTGTAATTGGAGCTTTGGTGATTGCAATATTGTTTTTTGCAGGAATTTCATTTTTGCAGTTCTCACTATTAATCTTGCTTATGGCCGCGCTGGCTATTGTTGCTGTATACCTAGAACCTTATAGGTACATAAGATTTATTTCATTTACTGAACCGTTTGAGAATTTTTATGGGCCCGGATGGCAGTTATCAAATGCATTACTAGGCATTGGTAGGGGAGAGTGGTTTGGCCTAGGTTTAGGGAATGGTTTGCAAAAAAATTTATACTTGCCCGAGCCACATACTGATTTTATTTTTGCAGTAATTGTTGAAGAGTTTGGATTAGTTGGAGGGTTAATGGTAATTTTTTTATTTGCTTTATTAATTCTAGGCATTTTTAAGACATCAATAAAAGCACTAGAACTAGGTAAGTTATTTCAAGGATTTCTTGCTTTTGGAGCAGGTATTTTGATTGCAATTCAAGTAGTGTTTAATATAGGAGTAAATCTTGGAATCTTGCCAACAAAAGGGTTAACTCTTCCTTTTATAAGCTATGGGGGCACAAGCTTAATTTTATTTATGTTTTTAATGGGTATGGTGCTGAGAATTAATTTTGAGAATAAGACGATAAAGTAATGAAATTTTTAATTTCTGCAGCAGGAACAGGGGGCCATGTTTTTCCAGCACTAGAGTTTGGCAGAGAATGTATTAAAAATGATCATGAGGTTCTTTGGATTGGAACAAAAACTGGCATAGAAAATAGAGTCCTCCCTCAGAATATAAAACTTTTAACTATTCCTATGAAAGGGTTTAGAGGAAAAAATTTTATTTTTAAAATCACTTCCCTGGTAGGTTTAATAGCCTCAATTTTTAAAAGTATTTTCTATATACAAAAAAACAATATTGATTATATCGTTTGCTTTGGAGGATATATCTCTTTACCTGTCGGGTTATCGGCATGGATTTGCAGAAAACCTCTTTTCTTACATGAGCAAAATGCGATTATGGGAACATCTAATAAAATGTTAAAAAAATTTTCAAAAATAATTTTTTTAGGATTTTCAATTAACGAGCCGATTTCAAAAAAAATGATACTCATTGGCAATCCTATAAGACAATTAAATCAAAATTCTTCCTTGAATCCCACGCAACAGCCTTTGAGGGTATATATAACTGGCGGTAGTCAAGGCTCTGATTTTATTAATCAAAATATACCAATAGCCTTAAATGCTTTAGACATGCCCCTAGAGGTAAGACATCAATCTGGAAGCGGAAAATCTTCAGGAGTAAAAGGGTTATATTCACATGATATTTCTGTTGAGGTAAAAGAGTTTTATGATTTGCCGCAAGATTCAATTGTATGGGCAGACTTTATTATTTCCAGGGCTGGTGCATTGTCTCTATCAGAGGCTATGAGTTTAAAAAGAGGATCGGTGATGATTCCTCTTCCATCAGCTATAGATAATCATCAGCTATTAAATGCTATCAATATTGAAGGTTTAGGTATGGGGTTGGTGCATGAAGAATCTGAATCTATGGAATTACTATCTAAAAAACTTAAAAATGTTATTGAGAATAAAGAATATGTGCAATGGTCTCAGAAAGAGAGCAGCTTAGATCATTTCCATGCTGCCAGAAGAATGTTAAGTTCAATTCTAAAATTATAAAAAAATATGTCTTCTCTAGGATTTCAAAAGTTTAAAAAAATTCATATGATTGGCATCGGTGGCTCGGGAATGATTGGAGTTGCAACTATTTTACAAAAACGTGGTTTTAAAGTTACGGGCTCTGATCTTGTAATTACAGATGAGCTGAAGGAATTAAAAAAACTAGGCGCTAAAGTTCAAATTGGTCATGATCCTAAGCTTATTAAAAATGCAGATTTAGTTGTTGCTTCATCAGCAATATCTAGTAAAAATACTGAGCTCTTGCATGCCAAGCAATGTGGATTAACTATTATTCCAAGGGCGGAAATGCTCGGAACTCTTATGAGGCCGTATCGGAGCATTGCAATTGCTGGCAGTCACGGCAAGACAACCTCTACAAGCATCATTGCGAGTATTTTTAATGCAGCAAATTTAAGTCCAACTTATGTCATCGGAGGGCAAGTGTTGAGCATTGGGAGAAGCTCTAACCTCGGCGATGGCAATTATATTATTGTAGAAGCAGATGAAAGTGATGGATCATTTTTACATCTGCAGCCAGATATTGCTGTTATCACCAACATTGATAATGATCATTTAAGTTTCTATGAATCAGACCAAGAGAAATTAAATCAGTCTTTTGTAAGTTTTGCAGAAAACTTACCTTTTTATGGTCATATTATTCTTAATCTAGATGATGCAAACATCCGTAAAATTTCCAAAAAAATTCATAGAAAACAAATTACTTTTGGTTTTAGTGCAAAAAATAGATTCCAAATAGTTGATATTAAGCTGAGAAAAGGCGTTCAAAAATTTCAATTAAAAGACCATGTTAATAAGAAGAATTATAAATTTTCTACTCATTTAAGCGGTAAACATAATTTATATAATGTTACTGCAGCTATTTGTGTTGCAATAGAAGAAAATATATCTATAAAGAATATTGCTAAAGGATTGAGTGACTTTCAGGGAGTTGGAAGAAGATTTGAGATTTCAAAAATCTATCTTGAAGATCAACCTCATGTGTTAATAGATGATTATGGCCATCACCCTGTTGAAATTTTATCAACTATTCTGGCAACCAAAGAAAAATTTCCTCGTAAAAAAATATGCATGATTTTTGAGCCCCATAGATATACAAGAACTCAACAATTGTTTGATGATTTTGTAAGAGTGCTTTCTAAAGTAAATTTTCTTCTTTTATTGGATATATATCCAGCAAGTGAAAAACCTATCAAAGGAATTTCATCAAAAAAACTTGCTTTTCAGATAATGAAAAATCATAAAAATGTTCACTATCTTGGAAGCCAAGATCCAATAGATTGGCTCCAAAAAAATCATCAAGACTTTTCAATTTTAATTACTCAAGGGGCAGGAACAATCTCAAAACTAAATTATGAGATTAAAAAAAAGTGGCGATAAAAAAAATTACAGTTTTGTATGGGGGGGAATCATCAGAGCGGGAAGTTTCACTTGAAAGTGGAAAACATATATTCCAATCATTGGAAGACTTGGGATATGAAGTTCAACTTATTGACTACCCAGAACACTTTTCGTTCCAAAATCTAACAAAAGAAGACTTTATCTTTATTGCTCTTCATGGGAAGGATGGTGAATCTGGAGAATTGCAGAAACTTTTGCAACAAAAGGGCATCCCATTTTCTGGTAGCAATTTTCAAGCTTGTGCAAACACTTGGAATAAAAATACCTGTAAAGAACTTCTTAAAGAAAATAAAATTCCTACTCCAAGGTGGATTAGTATTTCATCGCTCGTAGAAATAGAGAAGAATCTAGATGATGCTTTTTTTGATCAGCTTAGACCATTTAAAGAACTTTTTTTAAAGCCTGCAGAAGATGGCTCTAGCATAGATGTTTTTAAAATTTCGAATAACCAAGAATTAGAGTCAGCTATTTCTGATTGTATAAATCCAAGACGGCAATTTATTTTGGAGGAAAGTATAGATTTTAGAGAGCTTACAGTGCCCATTCTTCACGGAAGATGCTTGCCTGCAGTTGAGATAAATACCTCTGAATCATTTTATAACTTCAATGCAAAATATGTGAATGAAGACACTCAGCTTTCTGAACTAATGCTTTCAAAAGATGAGAAAAATAAGCTTAAACAAATATGCTTAAGGACCCTCGATGTCATGGGTTGCAAGGGGTGGTTAAGAGTTGATCTTTTGCAGGACAGAAACAGTAATTTTTTTGTGCTTGAAGTCAATACCGTGCCAGGCATGACTTCACATAGTCTATTTCCAAAGTCTGCAGAGTCCATCGGTCTTTCATATAATGATCTTGTGCAAGAAATTATCCATGCTAAATAGAAGGGCTCTATTATTTTTAATTTTAATCCCTATTTTCTTTGGTTGTTCAGGTGGGACAAATCAAAAAGTCATTATAGTATTCGAGAAGCCTCCAACTCTAAAACAAGAGCAAGAATTAGTTTTAAATTTATCAAGCCAGAGTTCAAAGAAAAACCTGTCAAAATTTTTAAATAATCAAAATTGGATAAAATCTTATTTAATTAAAAAAAATGCATTCAAACCTTTAGAATTGTTTATTGAAACAAAAGAGCCCAAATATATTTGGCAAGATAGGTTTTATTTAGATGCTGAGTTTACTAAGTTTTCATATTTTGGTGAATATCCTGAATTACTGCATTTATTCATCCCAATTGAATTAGTTGAGAAATGGTCTCAAGTTGAAGATGAAATTTATTCAGTCCTACAAATCCATAGTCTAAAAATTTTTTCCGTTTCTTATTCTGAAGCAGAAGGCTGGTATTTTAATACTACAAACAAGTTACAAATCAATTTAGGGTCAGATCTTTCATCCGATGTATTTAAGAAACTTTCTCTAACTTTAAAATATATTTTCGAAAAAAACTTAACTCCTAGTATTATTGATTTAAGATACAAAGATGGAGCGGCATTAAACTATGGCAAATAACGGAACAAAAGATTCGGACTATGTTGTTGGATTAGATATTGGGACCTCGAAGGTTGTTTGTATTATTGGTAAGTATGTTGATCAACATTCTATTGAGGTCATATCGATGGGATCTTATCCATCTAGCGGCCTCAAAAAAGGTGTTGTAGTTAATATTGATGCCACTACAGACGCAATTCAAAAGTCTATAGATCAAGCTCAGGCATCATTTGAAGGCAAAATTAAAAATGTTTATGTAGGGATTGCAGGCAATCATATTCGAAGTTTAAATTCTCATGGGATAGTTGGTATAAAAGACAAAGAGGTTGAAGCAAGTGATATAGATAGGGTTATTGAAGCAGCGCAAGCAGTTGCAATACCATCTGATCAGAGGGTTCTGCATGTTCTTCCTCAAGAATATGTTATTGATAATCAAGACTCTATTAGAGAGCCGCTTGGGATGTCTGGTGTTAGATTAGAATCCCATGTGCATTTAGTTACTTGTGCAAATAATGCTATTCAAAACATAGAAAAATGCGTGAAAAGATGCGGGATAGGAGTTGATGGTTTTGTTTTAGAGCAACTTGCTAGCTCATATTCTGTTTTATCAGAGGATGAAAAAGAACTCGGAGTTTGTTTGGTCGATATAGGTGGAGGAACTACAGATATAGCAGTCTTTAACTCTGGTTCAATATCATTTACAGGAGTGATTCCCATTGCGGGCGATCAAGTAACGAGTGATATAGCTGTTGCATTGAGAACTCCTACTGCCCAAGCAGAAGATATTAAGCAGAAACATGGTTGCGCAGCTGCTGAACTAACTCAAGATGGAGAAACTTTAGAGGTAATGAGGGTTGGTGGTAGGCCTCCGGAAGACTTATCAAGAAGATCATTGGCCGAAATTATTGAACCGAGATACGTCGAGCTCTTTGATTTAGTTAAAGCAGAAATAAAACGTAACGGTTTTGAAAATAAAATTCCTGCAGGCATAGTTCTTACAGGTGGAACTTCAAAAATGGAAGGTGCCGTTGCCCTAGCTGAATCTATTTTCCAAACCAGTGTAAGACTTGGTATTCCAGAGAAATTTAATGGGATGGAATCAGTTCTCAAAAATCCAATATATGCCACTGCTTTAGGCTTGATAGGCTTTGGTTTCGACCAAATTAAGCAGGGTTATACCTTAGAAAATAATAAAACCTTTTTTGATAAAGCGTTTGGCTTCTTAAAAAATAATTATTGATTGCCAGATGTATTTAGCATAGAATTCACGCTCCTTGGTTTTTTGATGTTCAAAAAATCTATTTACCCAGAAGGAAAAATATGAACAATTACGAATTAATTTTAATACTCAATCCTGACTTATCTACTAAGTTTGATAATTTTCATAAAAAGCTTGAAAAGACTCTTAACGACTTAAACATCAAGCTTAATAAGCTTGAGAACATTGGTCGAAGGCAACTTGCATACAGTATCTTAAATCATAATAAAGGACACTATGCTATCTTGCAGATAGAAGGACCAGCTGAGTCTGCTTTAGAGCTTGAATCTAAATTAAAATATGACACATCTGTAATACGTCACCTTTTGTTAAAAGTTGATTCTCCTTCTATTGAGGATTCATTACTTCTTTTAGAATCAAGTGAGACAAAAAAAGTTTCTCAAGAAGAAGAGCAGAGTCAAGAAAAACTAAAAACTACTCCAGAAGAATCAAATACTGCTTTTGATTCTAGTGCTAAAGAAGAATTAAAGGATGGTAAATAATGACAGAATCTAATAATAAAAATTTTAATTATAAGAATGTTGATCTTTTGAAAAGATATATTACTGAGACAGGAAAAATAATACCTGCAAGAGTTTCTAATATCAGCGCTTCAGAGCAGAGAAAATTAACAAAAGCAATTAAGATTGCCCGCTTTTTAGCTTTGCTCCCATACACAGACTCCCATAGATAAATTATGAAAATTATACTTTTAGATAAAATCCTAAAATTAGGTGAAATTGGAGATGTCGTTGAGGTCAGCTCAGGATATGCAAGAAATTTTCTTATTCCTAAGAAGAAAGCCATGTTCGCTTCTGATGAAAATCTTAAATATGTTGAAAGCAAAAAAGCAGAGCTAGCTGCAGCTTCAGCAGATGAAATGGCAAATGCTCAAGGTAAAGCTGAAACAGTTGCTGGGGCCAAGGTTGAAATTAAAGTTCAAGTCACTGAGGAAGGTGCTTTGTATGGTTCTGTAGGAACGAGAGAAATCTCCGATGCATTCAGCAAAATTGATCATGTTGTAGATAAAAGCATTATTCAATTACCTGATGGGCCGTTAAAAGAGCTTGGAGATTATCCAATCACTTTATTATTCCACCCTGAGGTTTCATGTGTTGTTGAGGTATCTGTTCAGCCAGAGTAGTTGTTATCTTAATAATATGATGTAAGAATCATATTTATGTCTACCAAATCCATAGAAAATACAGAGCAAGTTAGAGAGCTTGAAAGGGCCATCTTGGGTGGATTAATGCTCGAAACTGAAAGATATGATGCTGTGAGCGAGATAATTGAATTCACCGATTTTGAAAGTCAAGATCATCAAAATATTTTTCAGTCAATGGGCGAGTTAGTTAATTCTAATAAACCCCTTGATCCTCTTACGGTTTCAGATCGTCTGGACAGTAAAAATCTCTTAACAAGAGCAGGTGGTAAGAATTATTTAATTGATTTAGCCTCCACTAGTCCCTCTGCAGCTAATTTAGAAGCTTACGCTGCGATGATTAGACAAAAATCTATTTCAAGAAGGTTAATGAAAATAAACTCAGAGATTTCTGAGCTTATTATTAACCCTCAAGGCAAAGATGCTGCTGAATTACTTGATGAGGCTGAAACGAAAATTTTTTCACTTAATGATGAAGCTAGCAGAACATCTATTAATATCCAGAAATTAGATGAGTTAATACCTCAGTCAATTGAAAAGATGAATGAAATTGCAAAAAAAGGCTCTTCGTTACTTGGGGCTTCGACAGGGTTCAAAGATTTAGATAGAAAATTGCAAGGTCTTCAGGATGGAGATTTGATAATAGTTGCTGCAAGACCAAGCATGGGCAAAACTGCTTTAAGCATGAATATAGTTGAAAATTTCATAGTGAACAAAGACATACCTGGAGGAATATTGGTGTTTAGTCTTGAAATGCCAGCTGATGCACTCACAACAAGATTGCTTGCAAGTAATGCCAAGATCGACCAGCAAAAAGTCAGAGCTGCATCTATGAATAAAGAAGAACTTAATAAATTTATGGAGTCCTCGTCAAGATTAAAAGATTTACCCTTATATGTTGATGATAGTTCTATGCTCTCACCCATGGAGCTGCGAGCAAGAGCTAGAAGAATTGCTAGACAAGAACCCAATGGATTATCTTTAATAGTTGTTGATTATCTTCAATTAATGCAGATACCAGGCTCTCAAGAGAATAGAGTGAATCAAATTTCTGAAATTTCCAGATCATTAAAAATGCTTGCAAAGGAGCTAAATATTCCTGTAATTGGAATCTCTCAGTTAAACCGTGCTGTTGACCAAAGACCTAATAAAAAACCTATTATGTCTGATTTAAGAGATTCGGGTGCAATTGAACAAGACGCTGATGTAATTTTATTTATCTACAGAGATGAGGTTTATAATGAAGACTCCGAAGAGGGAAACAAGGCTGAAATTATTATCGGCAAGCAAAGAAATGGGCCGATAGGCAAAGTGAATCTAACATTTCTTAAAGAATACACTAGGTTTGAAGACTTTGCTGTCGATAGCTACTACGACTCCATTCAATGATTGAACCAAATTCTGAGCTTATAATTGATTATGAGCTTGTAAGAGGAAATATCCAAGCAATTAAAAGTATACTTCCCGCAAATTGTAAAATTATGGGAATTATCAAAAGCAATGCATATGGACATGATCTTGAAAAGTCTACTCATGCAATGGATGATGTAATAGATGGATACGGTGTTGTTAGATTAGAAGAGGCTCTTAAGATAAGAGAAATCTCTTTAAAGCCAATCTTAGCCATGCAAGGCGTTTATTCATCAGATGCTTATGATATTTTAAAAAAAAATAACATATGGTCTGTTGTGCATTCAATGTCACAATTACCATTGGCAAAGCAATATCAAGATGATTTGTTATTTTGGATAAAAGTAAATACTGGAATGAATAGATTGGGCATTGCTATAGATGAGCTTGATCAATTTCAATCCCTTTTAAAGGATTCAAACGTATTAATGACGCATTTAGCTTGCGCAGACAACCCTAAAGATAAATTAAATAATACTCAATTTGAGAATTTTGACCATGCTTGGAATCATTTAGAAAATAATATGCAGCGAAGCATATTGAATTCTGCAGGTGTGTTTAATTTTCCAGATCAAGCATATGACTGGGTTAGACCAGGAATTGCTATGTATGGGGGAATTGACTTTCCTGGTTTAAAAACTGCTATGACATTTAGAAGCCAAATTATCTCTATTCAATTCTTAGATAAAAATGAAAGAATTGGTTACGGTGGAAGGGTAAAGACGAAGAAACCATCTAAGATTGCAATTGTTTATTGTGGTTATGCTGACGGTTTTCCCCAAACAGCTATTGATGGAACGTCGGTAATTGTGAACAGTTATCAATCTAAAATTATCGGAAGAGTTAGTATGGATCTTATTTCGATTGATATAACAGATATACCTGATTGCAAAATTGGAGACTGGTGTGAATTATGGTCACCTGATTTATCAATCGTTAAAAATGCTAACAAAAATAATTTGATTTCTTATGAACTTATGACGAAAATGAGTAATAGAGTGAAAAGAAAACACCTAAATGTATGAAAATTAATTATCTAGATAAGAATCCAAGAGAAATCAAATTAGAAGAGGATCTGCCTCCATATATGAATGAGGGAGTTGCTGATGATATTGCTGAAATTTTTAATACACCTTTATCTGGAGCATATAATTGGGATTACACAGTCCAAGATAATAGGATTAAAAAACTTTATGAACTCGGAAAAGAATTGAATTGGAATGTTGAACTTGATATAGATTGGAACAGACCATTAAACAGAATTACTGAGCCAACCCCAATTTTTTGGGATGAATATGAACCCTATAAGAAACTTTCTGATAAGAAAAAAGTAGATTTTTTAAATCATAGAATTGCTTGGAGTCAGAGTCAGTTTTTGCATGGAGAACAAGGAGCTCTTTTAGTAGCATCTCAATTAACTTCATGCGCTCCAACCTACAATGCAAAGCTTTATGCAGCATCTCAGACTTTTGATGAAGCCAGACATGTTGAAGCATTCAATAAATACATTCAAACAAGAGTAAAAATGATGTATCCAATTGGAAATGCTTTAAAGTCAATACTAGATAAGATCCTTACTGATCCAAGGTGGGATTTAAAGTTTATTGGTATGCAGATAATAATTGAGGGGTTGGCATTAGCAGCCTTTCAAGCATCAAGAGAACTAACACATGACCCAGTTTTGCGAGACATGCTAGGCCTTATAATAAGAGATGAAGCTAGACATGTTACTTTTGGAATAAATTATCTAGAAGAGTTTGTTGACACTTTAAGCGAAGAAGAAAAAGAGGATAGGGCTCAATTTGCTTATGAGGCATGTTGGCTAAGTAGAGAAAGATTGTTATCAACAGATGTATATGAACGTTTTGGTTGGGATGTTGAAGATGCAAGACAATTTCAATTAGGAACAGATATCAATCAACACTTCCAAAAGCTCCTTTTTCAGCGAGTAATGCCAAACTTAAGAAGAATTGGCCTGTTAAGAGATTCTGTTAAAGATAAATTTGAAGATCTAGGTATTCTAGAATACGCTGAAGCGAAAAGTGATGCTGAGATTGATTGGGCTGATCTATCAAGACCTTTATTTGAAGAATCTGCTTAAGTTAGTTTTTATTAAGGTTAGAATCTGATATTCTGTATTCCCATCATAACTTAAAAACTGATGGCTCAAACAAAGTACATTTTTATCACCGGCGGTGTTGTCTCCTCTCTTGGCAAAGGTATTGCGGCCGCATCAATTGGGGCTCTTTTTGAGGCAAGAGGTTTAAAAATTTCCTTAAATAAGCTTGATCCCTATATCAATGTTGATCCTGGAACCATGAGTCCCTTTCAGCATGGGGAAGTATTTGTTACTGACGATGGAACAGAGACTGACTTAGATCTTGGGCATTACGAAAGATTTGTTCGTTTTCAAGCAAGTAAAAAAAATAATTTTACTGCTGGAAAGGTTTACGAGGAAGTCATACAAAACGAAAGGAGAGGTGACTATCTCGGAGGGACTGTTCAGGTCATTCCCCATATCACAGACGAAATTAAAAGAAGGATTAAAGAAGGTGCAAAAGGTGCTGATATTGCAATTGTAGAAATAGGCGGAACAGTAGGGGATATTGAAAGCCAGCCTTTTATTGAGGCGATCAGACAAATGATGCTTGAGCTCCCATCACCTAATACTGCACTGGCGCATCTTACTTTGGTTCCCTATATTCAGGTATCTGAAGAGCTGAAAACCAAACCTACTCAACATTCTGTAAAGGAACTTAGATCACTTGGGTTACAACCAGATTGCCTAATATGCAGATTAGAAAAAGAGCTACCAAATGATGAAAAGAAAAAGATAGCGTTATTTTGCTCAGTAGATCCTAATAGTGTCATTTCAATGCATGATGCTGAGACAGTATATTCAATTCCTTTGCTGTTATATTCACAGGGAGTGGATAAAATTCTTCTCAAAAAATTAAACTTATTGAAAGTAAAATCTCCTAGATTGAATGATTGGAAAAGAGTGGTAGATGCAAAATTAAATCCCAAGAAGAAAGTCACTATTGCCGTGGTAGGTAAATATGTTGATCTAAAAGATTCCTACAAATCATTAAACGAAGCCCTTGATCATGCTGGAATTGTCAATCTTGCAAAAGTTGAAATTCACATGATAGATGCGGCAAAGATAACCAAAGCAAATGTAGCAAAAGCTTTAAAAGCCTATCAAGCTGTCCTTGTTCCAGGTGGGTTTGGAAGTAGGGGTATTGAAGGAATGATTTATGCGTGTCAATTTGCCAGGGAAAATAATCGACCATATTTTGGAATATGTTTGGGAATGCAAATAGCGATCATTGAATTTTCTAGAAATGTATTAAAACTGAAAAATGCCAATAGCACTGAATTTAATAGCAAGACTAAATATCCGGTTATTGGATTAGTAACAGAATGGAAGGATGCATCAGGCAAAATTGAACATAGAAATGAAAATTCTAATTTAGGAGGGACCATGCGATTGGGTGGGCAGAAGTGTTTAATTAAAAAATCTTCTCTGTCTCATAAGCTTTATAAAAAATTAACCATCACTGAAAGACATCGCCATAGATATGAGGTGAATCCAGAGTTTAAAAACAAATTAGTTGCAGGGGGAATGGACATTGTTGGCACATCTTTAGATGGGAACTTAGCAGAAATGATTGAAATTAAGAAACATCCTTGGTTTTTGGGTTGTCAATTTCATCCAGAATTTACATCTAACCCAAGAGATGGTCACCCAATATTTAATGATTTTATTGCTAAAGCTATTAAGATAAAAAGATGAGCATCTTAAAAATTAAAAATTTTACGATAGGAAACAGTGAGCCAATGGTGCTTATGGGTGGAGTAAATGTTTTAGAGTCAGAATCAGTTGTAATGGCAGTCGCCGAACAATTCGCAAAAGTTACATCAAGTTTAAATATTAATTGGATTTTTAAGGGGTCCTTTGATAAAGCAAACCGAAGTTCTATTTCTTCTTTTAGAGGCCCAGGACTTGATGACGGCTTAAAAATGCTTGAAAAAGTAAAATCAGAGTTTGATGCGCCTGTTATTACTGATATTCATGAGCCTTCTCAGGCAGATCCAGTTTCAAAAATTTGTGACGTTATTCAGATACCAGCATTTTTGTGCAGACAAACTGATTTGGTTATTGCCGCGGCCAAAACGAAGAAAATTATCCAATTCAAAAAACCTCAATTCCTTTCTGCCCCTGAGATGAAGAATGTCATCGAGAAGTGCAATCAGGCTGGCAATAATAATGTTACTCTTTGCGAGAGGGGTAACTCTTATGGATATAACAATTTAGTAGTTGATATGTTGAATTTCCAAATAATGAAAGATTTAGATGTCCCTGTAATATTTGACGCAACACACTCCTTGCAACTTCCTGGTGGTCTTGGCAATGCTGCTGGAGGCAGGAGAGAGTATCTTCTTCCTCTGGCTAAGGCAGGGCTTAGTCAAGGTATAGCAGGATTATTTATAGAAGCTCATCCTGAGCCTGATTTGGCAAAATGTGATGGCCCTTGTGCGATTTCCACTGATGAGATTGCAAATGTTTTATCCCAATTGTCCGAGCTAGATGATTTTATAAAAAACCAAGATAGCAATATTTCAAGATAGCAATATTTAATGTCAATAATTAACTCTATCCAGGCAATTCAAATCATAGACTCGCGAGGAACTCCAACTGTTTCCTGTAAGGTAACTTTAGATAATGGCATTTATGCAACTTCAATGGTGCCTAGCGGTGCATCTACTGGTTCTAGAGAGGCTTTAGAGTTAAGAGATGGCGATTCAATTTATATGGGCAAGGGAGTAAGTAAAGCTGTATCAAATATTCATGAAATCATAGCCCCTGCATTGGTTGGTATGGATGTAACTAATCAACAAGAGATTGATGAAAAAATGATTATTTTGGATGGAACTTCATCTAAATCAAAACTTGGCGCTAATGCTATTTTAGGCGTTTCATTAGCAGTCTTGGACGCTGGATCCAAAACATCTAATTTGCCTTTATATAAATATATAAATCAACTCTTTTTTGATATCACCGGTGAAAAAACAAAGATGCAAATACCAACTCCAATGTTAAATATTATTAATGGTGGTGAGCACGCTGATAATAATATCGATATTCAGGAGTTTATGATTATGCCTTTTGGAGCTGATAATTTCTCACAGGCTATGCAGTGGGCAACAGAAATATACTCTGGTCTTAAGAATATTCTAAATGCAAAAGGTCTAAATACAAGTGTTGGAGATGAGGGAGGATTTGCTCCAAACCTTCAATCTAATCAAGAAGCAATTGAGCTTATAATTCAGGCTATTAGAAATAATAACTTGACTGAAGGCAAGGATGTCGGGATTGCTTTAGATTGTGCCGCTTCAGAATTTTATAATAATGACATTTATAACCTTCAAGGAGAATCTATAAAGTTAAACTCCATTGAATTCACTAACTATCTTAAAGAGTTAACACGAAAATATCCTATATTTTCTATAGAGGATGGAATGGATGAGAGCGATTTTGAGGGATGGAAAAACCTTACCGAAGCTATAGGAAATAGCTGCCAATTAGTTGGAGACGACCTTTTTGTAACCAATGTCGTTGAGCTTCAAAGAGGAATTGATGATTCTCTAGCAAACTCCATTCTTATTAAATTTAATCAAATCGGAACTATTACAGAAACCATGAAAACTATTCATCTGGGTAACAAGCATGGATTTAAATCTATTATTTCTCATAGATCAGGTGAAACAGAAGATAGTACCATTGCAGATCTTTGTGTTGGCTTGGGAACAGGCCAAATTAAAACAGGCGCACCTTGCAGATCTGACAGGGTGGCAAAATATAATAGATTACTTTGGATTGAAGCTGAGGAATCTGATCTGCCTTTTGCCAAAAATGTTATTGGTTAAATTTTTAAATATACTAGTTTTTACTTTGCTCATTTTAGCTTTATATAATCTTTTTTTTGGTCTTGATAGTAAAAGAAATTTTTTAGCTCTTCAGCATGAAAATAAAGAGTTGTTGTTAAAAAATAATACTCTTGCAAAAGAAAATAATCTTCTCGAGACAGGCATTCAAAGCAAACAAAAAAATGATGAACATGCAGAAAAGTTTGCTAGAGAAGAATTAAATTTAATCTATGAAGATGAACATTTTCTTAGATTTGAGGAGAAAAAACTTAATGAACCTAAGTGATAACATTGCAGTTATTATTCCAGCTGCAGGCACTAGCAGTAGATTTGGTGGTTCAACGTCTAAGCAATTTTCTAGACTGGGAGATGAAACAGTTCTTGAAAAATCTGTTAATTTATTTTTAGAAATACCAAGCATTAAAGAAGTTGTAATTGCCGTTAATCAAAATGAGAATTTAATTGAATCTCAATCTTTCTATCAAGACTCAAGAATTACAATTGTTTCAGGAGGAAATACAAGAAGTGAATCAGTTTTTAATGCCATGGCAGAGATTGATCAAAGCATTGAGATCGTGGTAATTCATGATGCTGCAAGACCTTGGTTAAAAAAAACTCATTTTCAAGATTTATTATCTCACCTTGCTAATGATCAATCTATTGAAGGAGTATTTCCTGTAATATCAGCAACTGATTCACTGCGAATGAAGCAGGGTGAAAATGTTATTCCTGTCGAACGAGAAAATTTTTTGCATGTGCAAACACCTCAAATTTTCTATTATGATTCTCTTAAATTAGCCCTTGATAAGTTACAGCAGGAAGGACTTCACATGAGTGATGAGTCCCAAGCGATGGAACATGCAGGATTTAAGCTTTTAGCAGTAGCTGGAGACAGGTCAAATATTAAAATTACATATATTGATGATTTAACACACCATATTGAAATAGATCATCGAATTGGAAGAGGTATAGATTTCCATCAATTTCAACCAGGGGATGGTTTTACTATTGGTAATGTTTTTATAGATTGCAAACTTTCAATTGTTGCTCATTCAGATGGAGATATCATATTACATGCCATATCTGATGCTTTGCTTGGCGCAGCAGGTTTAAGAGACATCGGGTATTACTTTCCTGACACTGATCCAAAAAATAAAAACTTGAGCAGTTTAAAGATTATTGAGAAGTCATTAGATTTATTAAAAGAAAGTGGCTTGCAGCCAAGGAATATTGATTTTGTTGTTGTGTGTGAACAGCCAAAAATTGGACCCTATGTAAATGATTTAAAAAAGTCCCTTTCAGCAATTTTAAATATTGAAGAAAGTTTCATTGGAGTTAAGGCAACGACTACAGAAAAGATGGGAGTTATTGGTTCTGGTAATGGTATTGCAGTCTATGCTATTGCTTCCTTAAGTGATCTCTAATGAATATTTTGTTAACTAATGATGACGGCTATAAGGCATCTGGCATAAACCAATTATTTAAATCTTTAAGTACAGAACACAAAGTTTTTTTAATTGCACCTAGGGAAAATTGCAGCGGAATGAGTGCAGCAATAAGCTTACGCAAAGAAATTAAAGTCGAAGAAAGTTCAAATAATATTTTTTCAGTTTCAGGTACTCCTGCAGATTGCTCATATCTTGGTTTGTTGTCAGTAATTGATGAGCCGATTGACATGATTGTTTCAGGAATTAATTTAGGAGCAAATTTAGGCGAAGATATTTTTTACTCAGGCACTGTTGGCGCAGCAATTGCAGGTCGAAGACTAAATTATGTTCCTGTTGCTTTTTCTGTATCAGCTTACAACCCAAAAAATTTAACATATATTGCAGAGCAATCATTGCTGATTACCAATCAGGTGTCTAAACTCCCATCAGATAAAAATTTACTTGTGAATGTAAACTTTCCTGATTTGCCATCCTCAAAAATTAAAGGAGCTCGAATCACTTCTTTAGGAAAAAGAGGGGTACCAGATACTCCAGATCTAATTCGCACCGAAGATTATGTCAAATTTTATAGTTTTGGTCCGTCAGGGAAACTTTTACCCAATCAGGTAGATACTGATATCCAAGCAATTGAAGATAATTTCATTTCTATATCGATTTTGGATTATAACCTTAGTGTAGATGCTAGCAATTGGAATTATTATAGAGAGGTTTTTGATTGTGAGTAGTTCAGGCTTTACTTTTACAAGAGTGAAAGATCAAATGATTCAAGAATTACTTGATATGGGGATCAAAGATTTTCGAGTTCTTGACTCATTGAGCCAGGTTCCAAGACATATTTTTTTGGATCAAGCTTTATGGAGTCGAGCATATGAAAATAGAGCATTAACAATAGGTTATAAACAGACAATTTCTCAACCATATATTGTTGCTAGAATGACTGAACACTTGCTTGCCCACACTAGCCGAAGGGGTAAAGTTTTAAAAAAAGTTCTTGAGATTGGTTCAGGGTGTGGGTACCAATCTGCTGTTTTATCTCATTTTGCAAATGAAGTCTTTGCTATTGAAAGAATCAAGCCTTTGGTTGAAAAGTCTAGAGAGAATCTTAGAGAGTTAAAAATAAGAAATGTTATGGTAAAGCATGCTGATGGCTTTGATGGTTGGGAGGAAGATAATAAATTTGATGGAATAATATGTGCTGCTGCTCCAAGACAATATCCAGAAGAGTTGGTTGAGTTACTTGTGGTAGGGGGTAAATTAGTCATTCCAGCTGGTATTGAGGGCCAACAAAGACTTTACGTTATTACAAGAAAAAGTAAAACAGAACATGAAGAATCTATTCATGAAGAGGTTGCGTTTGTCCCAATGCTGCCTGGCATATCAAATGGAGAAATATAATTGAATGATCAAGTAAAATATTCTCTTGCTGGTTTTTGTATGGGAGTTGCTGAATTAATACCAGGCATCTCAGGCTCAACTGTTGCGGTAATTTTTAAAATTTATCCAAATCTCATGTCAATCTTAAGTCAACTTAGGCTAAAGAATTTTTCTTTAAATTTTTCTTTGACTTCTCAGATATTCCAATTTCGTGTCTCGCTACCACTCATATTTTCAATGTTTGCAGCCATCCTTTTATGCTCGAATTTAATTACATTTTTGATAAATAATTATGAAAAGTTATTTCTATCTTTATTGGGTTGGCTAATGATGTTTTTATCAATTTATGTTGCAGATTTTTTTAGAGATTCATTAAAAAAATTAAATTTACTTATTTTTTTAATTTTAGGTATTTTGATTGGGTATATTTTACAAGAATTAAATATTGGTTCGGGAGTAGTTACGCCATTATATTTATTTATTAGCGGATTAATTGCATTTGCATTTTTTTTAATCCCAGGTATTTCTGGAAGTGCAATCTTAGTTGTTTTAGGGGTTTACAGTCCTGTAATTCAAGCCATAGCAGATTTCAATCTTTTATTTTTATTCCCATTTGCATTGGGCAGCTTAATTTCACTTTTGATTCTTCCCAAGATAGTTGTATCACTTTATGCAAAATATGAACAAAGCTTGATATATATTTTTTCTGGCCTAATTTTTTCTTCAGGTTATTTTTTACTGTGATTAAAAATTTTAAGAATTACCTAATATTTTTTATTTTTGTTATTTCAAGTTGCTCATCACTGAATACTTTTAAAGAAACTTATCAAAAATTTTTACCAAATTCTCAAACTTCATTTTATGTTGTTCAACCTGGCGATTCTCTTTGGTCAATTGCATTAAAATTAAATATTGATCAAAAAGCTTTAATTGCCAGAAATAATCTCAGCAAACCATATGTAATTTATCCAAACCAAAAATTACTAATAAGAGGAGTCAAGAATTTAGATTTTTCTTTAGAAAGAGATTTGTCACTGCAATGGCATCATCCATTAAATAAAAATTTTCAACCCTCAAATATAGATGATGGATGGATAGTTTTTAAGCAACCTACAGGCACTCCAATTTTTTCTGTTGATAGTGGCAAAGTAGAGGTTGCGGGTCCAGATATACCTGGCTATGGAAACCTACTGATGATTTCTCACTCGAATAATTATTTAAGTTTATATGCCCACTGCGATAAAATATTAGTAAAACAAGGTGATGAAATTGGAAGAGGGTCAATGGTTGCTCAACTTGGAAGTTCAGAATCACCATTCCCTTTATTAAAGTTCCAGCTTAGAAAAGATGGCAAACCTGTGAAAGCAGAAAAAATAAATTTTGTTTTCTAGTCTGATTCAGATTCTAACTGATTAAAGTTACAAGACATTTTTGCAATAACTTCACCTTCAACTTTTAAAGATAATGGAACAGCCCTTCCTTCCATGTTTCCGGCGACAACACATTTCTCTATGCTTTCTTGCACAATAGATCTGACAGTCTCTGTTAGCTCTTGAACAGTAAGATCTGCAACTTTTCTATCGTCTTGATCAGTGTTTGCAAAAACAGTTTGAGTAAGTAGTAGTAGTATAAGAATAATCTTCATAAGAGTTTGTAACAGTCTTAACCCCGACAAAAACGTCGGGGTTAAAAGGACATGCTAGTTAAATTTATATGTTAAATTTAATTGAAAGTTATTAGATGGAAAATCAATTTGATTTGAGAAATCATTAAAATGATTGTTATTAAAATCATATTTTTTTTCTGATCCCAACGTAATTCTAAAGTTGCTTTCTTGATATCTTCTTACAAATGTAGATTCAGTTTCATCTTTTTCTGTATCTCTATTCATGTAGTAGACTAATGCACCGACAGCAATAAGTGCTGCTGCACCACCACCGCCTCCACTGCCATAGCCACCACCGCTTTTTCCACTTGAGCTATCTCCACCCGCTCCCTCATGATATGAAGCATAGGAGAGAGGTGATATAAGAAGACATAAAATTAATGCTAAGTTCTTCATAATTTTCTCCATTATGTAAAGTAAATTATGTTGGGCATCTATAGTATGTAAGATTTAATTGTGCCCAATTAAACCAAGAAAATAGCAAGGCAACACCTAAATATGTTTATGGTGACTATCTTTTATTTTTCAAGTTAATAATTGAATTATCTTTCTAAAAGATGTTTTTTATCTTTTATTTTTGCAAATTCATCTGCTTCAGGTAGCTGTTCTATTTCCTCTGTTATGTTTGGCCATATTTCTGAGAGTTCGGCATTAATTTCTATAAAGTCAATTTGATCATCAGGTAACTCATCCTCAGAAAAAATTGCATCCACAGGACACTCAGGCTCACACAAAGCACAATCAATACATTCCTCTGGATGAATAACTAAAAAGTTTGGTCCCTCATAAAAACAATCAACAGGACAGACTTCTACACAGTCTGTGTGCTTACATTTTATACATGATTCCGTAACTACGAATGCCATTGGTTGAGGTGAAATGTTAGGTTTAAAAAGATTTTAGCAATGAGTTATGAACAAGTCAGCATGAATTTGATAATATTTAATTTACTTTTTCTAAATTTATAATATACTGTATAAATATACAGTAAAGGAGATAACTATGTCAGACAAAGATAAAAATTTAAGCGAGGCTTTATCGCAAATAGAAAAACAATTTGGTAAAGGTACTGTTATGAAAATGGGAGACAGGGAGATAGTAGACATCCCCTCTGTTTCAACTGGTTCTCTTGGTTTGGATATAGCTTTAGGCATTGGAGGTCTTCCAAAGGGAAGGGTGGTTGAAATTTTTGGCCCTGAATCATCTGGAAAAACAACCCTAACACTCCAAGCCATTGCTGAATGCCAAAAAGCAGGTGGTACAGCAGCATTTATAGATGCTGAACATGCGCTGGATCCAAATTATGCTGAAAAACTTGGCGTGAATGTAGACGAACTTTTATTGTCTCAGCCAGATACTGGAGAGCAGGCATTAGAGGTAACAGATATGCTTGTTAAATCGGGAAGTGTAGATTTGATTGTTGTTGATTCTGTTGCAGCACTAACACCTCGTGCGGAAATTGAAGGGGATATGGGTGATCACCATGTAGGATTACAGGCACGATTAATGTCACAAGCACTAAGAAAAATCACAGGTAATATCCAGAGATCTAATGCTATGGTTATTTTTATCAATCAAATTAGGATGAAGATTGGCGTAATGTTTGGTAATCCAGAAACCACCACTGGAGGAAATGCCCTTAAATTTTACTCTTCAGTTCGATTGGATATAAGACGAATTGGAGCAGTGAAAGAGGGTGAGGAGGTTGTAGGCAATGAGACTAGAGTTAAAGTTGTTAAGAACAAAGTCTCACCTCCATTCAAGCAAGCAGAATTCCAGATCATGTATGGAGAGGGGATTAATACTGAAGGAGAAATTTTAGAGCTCGGTCAAAAGCTTGAATTAGTTGAAAAATCTGGATCATGGTATAGCCATAATGGAGAAAAGATTGGCCAAGGAAAGGTAAATGCTAGCAAGTTTTTGAGAGAAAATACTAAAGTCAGAGATGTCTTGGTCAAAGAGATTAGAAAGGCATATATACCCTCTGCTAAGAGAGCTGCTAAGAAATAATTATTATTAAACTTGTTATGCGAGCTTAAAATTGATTAAGATACTCTCAACATAGGAGAGATTTATGTCAAAGAATGCATATATAGTTTCAGCAGTTCGCACAGCTGGTGGGAAAAAAAATGGAAGCCTAAGTCAGTGGCATCCAGCAGATCTTGGTGCAAAAATTCTAGATGAACTGGTTCATCAGTCAGGTATTAATCCTGAGTTAATTGATGACGTTATATTTGGTTGTGTTGATCAAGTTGGCGCACAATCAGGCAATGTTGCCAGAAATGCAATTCTCGCTTCAAGCCTACCAGAGTCTGTCCCCGGAACTTCAGTTGATCGACAGTGCGGATCATCTCAACAAGCTATTCATTTTGCAATTCAAGCTGTAATGTCCGGGACCCAAGATGTTGTAATTGGCGGTGGAGTAGAAGTTATGTCTATGGTACCGATAGGTGCAAGTATTAAAGATGGGTATGAGGCTGGTCATGGCTTACCGTTTGATTCAGATGGTATGAAAGAAAGATATCCCGGAATTTTCTTTTCTCAATTTACTGGCGCAGAGCTAATGGCAGAAAAATGGAATTTGTCTAGAGAGGATCTTGATAAGTTTGCTTTAAGCAGTCATCAAAAAGCAGCTGCAGCTGTTGAGGGAAAGCATTTTGATCGAGAGATTCTTCCAGTTCAAGCAAAAAATGCTGAAGGAAAAACTGATATGGTTCTTAATGATGAAGGAATTAGATTTGATGCAAGTCTTGAGGCTCTTTCTGGCTTGAATCCAGTTACTGAAGGGGGTGTCATAACTGCTGGTAATGCAAGTCAAATTACAGACGGCGCTGCTGCACTTATGATATGCAATGATGAAGGTCTTAAAAAAGTAAAAGCAGATCCAAGAGCGAGGATTGTTGGAATTAGCGTTGTTGGAGACGATCCAATAATGATGCTAGGTGGACCAATACCTGCTTCACATAAAGTATTAAATGCTACTAATCTAAATATTAATGATATTGATCTCTATGAGGTCAATGAAGCTTTTGCTCCTGTTCCATTATCTTGGGCAATTGAATTAAAAGCTGACATGGAGAAATTAAATGTAAATGGTGGCGCAATGGCATTGGGCCATCCTTTGGGTGCCACTGGAGCTAAGTTAATGACAACTTTGCTGCACGAACTTGAAAGAACCGATGGGAAATATGGTCTTCAAGCAATCTGTGAGGGTGGCGGAACTGCCAATGCAACAATTATTGAGAGGATTTAATTAGCTACTTTTGTAGTGTTCGAAAATAGTTTTAATATCCTCAACTTTTCCAATAGAGCTTTGGCCATCTCTGTGTTTTAGCTCTATTTCTTTATTTTGAAGATACTGTTTACCAATAATAATATTTATTGGAATGCCAATTAATTCAGCATCTTTCATTTTTGTTCCATAACCATCTTTTCGGTCATCAAGCATTACCTCATATCCCATGGATGATAATTCGTCATATAAATTTGTTGCAGCTTTTGCTATTTTTTTATCTTTATCAAAACCAATTGCAACAATATTTACTTCAAACGGAGCCATAGCTTCTGGCCATATGATTCCATTTTTATCATTGTTTTGCTCTATTGCAGCAGCAACAAGTCTTGATACTCCTATCCCATAGCAGCCCATAAACAGGCTCCTTGCTTGACCTTCATGATCAAGAACATTTGCTTTCATAGCATCTGCATAAACTTTGCCAAGTTGAAAAATATGACCAACTTCAATTCCTTTTTTAATTTGAATGACGCCTTTTCCGTCAGGTGATGGTTTTCCTTCTAGGGAATTTAGATCATCTCCATCTTCAAGCAATAGTTCTGTATTAATAGCAAAATCTGAGGAGTCACTGACTGCAATAGTATCTTCACCATTTTCAGCTAAAACATGAAATTCTTCCGATACATCTCCACCAATTGCTCCTGAATCTGCTTTCACAATCTTAAATTTTAAGCCCAATCTATTTAGAATTTTTTTGTAGGTATTTTTCATTGTAAGATATGATTCATTCAATGACTCTTCATTAAGATTAAAGCTATAAGAGTCCTTCATTAAAAATTCTCTTCCTCTCATGACGCCATATCTTGGCCTTACTTCATCTCTAAATTTAGTTTGGATTTGATAAAGATTAAGGGGCAGCTCCTTATAACTTTTCATATTGTTTCTGATTAAGTCTGTTATCACTTCTTCATGAGTAGGACCAAGGCAAAAATCTCTTTCATGTCGATCTTTAATTCGTAATAACTCTGGCCCCATCTTTTCCCACCTTTGAGTTTCATCCCATAACTCTTTTGGTTGAACCATTGGCATCAGAACCTCCTGAGCACCAGATGCATCCATTTCTTCTCTAACAATATTTTCGACCTTTCTTAAAACTTTTAATCCAATAGGAAGCCATGTGTATATCCCAGATGTAACTCTTCGTATCATCCCTGATCTAAGCATCAGTTGATGGCTAATAACTTCAGCGTCTTGAGGAGTATCCTTTAAAGTGGGCAAAAAAACCTTTGACCAAAACATTTTTTATATTTGAATTTTCATTTAGTTTATAATTCTATATTTTTTTAGAGACTTATGCCGATTTATGAATATAAATGCTTGAAATGTGAGCATAAATTCGAAGTTATTCAAAGATTTTCAGATAATCCAGTTGAAAGTTGTCCTGAATGTAATAAAAAATCAGTACAAAAATTAGTTTCTGCTCCCTCTTTTAGATTGAAAGGCGGAGGTTGGTATGAAACTGATTTTAAAACTGGTTCTAAAAAGAATATAGTAGATATTAAGGATGAAAAATCAAAACAGCCTAAAGAAAAAACTAAAACTAAGGATCAATCTAAAGACAAAAGTTCAGATACAAAAACTTAAATAAGAGAGATAAAAATGCGTTCACATTATTGCGGAGATATTAATAGTTCAGACATTGGTAGCAATATTGAGATTTCTGGATGGGTTCACAAGCGAAGAGATCATGGTGGAGTAATTTTTTTAGATGTTCGTGATTTACATGGAATAGTTCAAGTTGTTTTTAATCCAGATTTGAAAGAAATATTTGATACTGCAGATTCTTGCAGAAGTGAGTATGTCGTCAATATCAAAGGATTGGTAAGAAAGAGGGTTGAAGGCGCTATAAATCCAAAAATGGCTACAGGAGAGATAGAAATTGAAGCAAACAGTTTAAAAATTTTTAGCCTAGCTGCTACTCCTCAATTCCCTCTGGATGACTATCAAGATGTTAGTGAAGATGTCAGGCTTAAACATAGATTTTTAGATTTAAGACGCCCTGATGTTAATCAAAGGCTGGTAAAGAGATCTCAGATCACCTCAAAGATAAGATCTATTTTAGAAAAGAATAATTTTCATGAAGTCGAGACTCCAATATTGACAAAAGCTACGCCTGAAGGAGCAAGAGATTATTTAGTCCCAAGTAGAGTGCATCCAGGAGAGTTTTTTGCATTACCTCAATCTCCTCAGTTATTTAAACAATTGTTAATGATTGGTGGGTTGGATAAATACTATCAAATTGCTAAATGTTTTAGGGATGAAGACTTGCGCGCTGATAGACAGCCTGAATTTACTCAAGTTGATATTGAAGCTTCATTTATTTCTGCTGAAGAAATAATAGAACTTGGAGAGGATTTGATTTCATCATTGCTCTCTGAATTTACAGACTACCAAAAAGCAGAAGTACCTAGAATCACATACAAAGAATCAATTAATAAATATGGATGTGATAAGCCTGATTTAAGAATTCCGCTTGAACTTCATGATATTTCTGAGCATGTAAAAGATGAAGAATTTAAAGTATTTTCTGGCCCAGCAAATGATACTTCTTCAAGGGTTGTAGCTCTTAAGGTTCCAGAAGCTGCATCTATGACAAGAAAAAAAATTGATGAGTACACCGATTATGTAGGTAAGTTGGGCGCTAAAGGTCTTGCATATATAAAAGTTGTAGATTTGGATCAAGAAAATGGACTTCAATCTCCAATACTCAAATTTTTTCAACAAGAAACAATTAATTCCATTCTTGTTTCTCTAAATGCACAGAATAATGACATTATATTTTTTGGAGCTGGTAAGGCAGATATTGTAAATCTTTCAATGAGCTCACTAATTAAAAGACTTGGCGAAGATTTAAGTTTAATGAGTTCTTCATGGGCGCCATGTTGGATAGTAGATTTTCCAATGTTTGAAAGAAATAAAGATAACAATCTAACTTCATTACATCACCCATTTACTTTACCTGCTGTAACCGTTGATGAATTAAAAAATGATCCAGATAATGCATTGGCGTGTGCATATGACTTTGTTTTAAATGGTTATGAGATTGGGGGTGGTTCTTTAAGAGTGTATGAGCCTTCTATGCAAAGGGAGATATTTTCTATACTTGGCATTTCTTCAGATGAGGCTAAGGAAAAATTCGGTTTCCTTTTATCAGCATTGTCATCTGGATGTCCGCCTCATGGAGGAATTGCGTTTGGTTTAGATAGAATTGTTATGTTGCTATCTAATACGACTAATATACGTGATGTTATTGCTTTTCCTAAAACACAAAGCGCATCTTGTTTGCTTACTGATGCTCCTGGCATAGTCTCTGATGATCAGCTTGATGAGTTGAAGATCAAGTCAACTTTTGAACCGGAGCAATAGATGGCTGGTCATTCCAAATGGGCAAACATTAAGCATCGTAAAGCAAGGCAGGATGCATCCCGAGGAAAAGTATGGACCAAGGTTATTAGGGAGATTACAGTTGCAGCAAAAGGAGGGCCAGATCCAGGTGATAATCCCAGACTTCGACTAGCTTTGGACAAAGCGAATGCTGCAAATATGCCTAAAGATACGATCAAGCGAGCAATCCAAAAAGGTTCTGGAACAGGTGAAATGGGTGTAATTGAAGAATTAACTTTTGAAGGCTATGGTCCTAACGGTGTTGCAATTCTAGTTGAGACGATGACGGATAATAGAAATAGAACTGTCGCAGATGTGCGCCATGCTTTTTCAAAATTTGGAGGCAATATGGGTACTGATGGTTCAGTCGCTTACCTTTTTAATAAGCTAGGAGTCGTGCAAGTGGATCTTTCTCATGACGAAGATCTAATCATGGAGATTGCATTAGATGCTGGGGCAGATGACTTTACTGTGACAGAAGATTATTTTGAAATCATTTCCACTCCAGCAAATCTATCTGCTGTTATTGAGGCTTTTAAAAAAAGAAATATTGAAACATTGTTAGCGGAAAATACAATGAGAGCTGATACGCTAGTTAATCTAGATCAAGAAGCATCTGAGAAAGTTCTTAAAATTATGAATTTCATGGATGACCTTGACGATGTGCAAGAGGTTCATACAAATGCTGAATTTCCTGAAGACTTTACTGAAGGGGAGTAATTGTGGCAATTAATTCAAGAACTAAAGGAGCTAATTTTGAAAGAGAAATTGGTAACCTTCTTATGGAGCAGTTAGGTTTAAATCAGCCCGTTAAAAGAATTCTTGAGCAAACACGAACAAAAGAATTGCCTGATTTAAAATTAGGCAGATGGTGCTTAGAATGCAAAAGATATGGAGACGGATCTGAACCATCTCAAGATTGGTGGGATCAAGTTTTGGCAGCCACAGGAGACGGGGAGTTTCCAGCTTTAATCTACAAGTTTAATCGCCGACCAATTAAAGTAAGGATACTTGCAGGATCTTTGATTCCAGAGCTAGATTTTTCTCCCATGACTATTGATTTAATGTGGGAAGATTTTGTAGAAATTCTTCGGTACCTTTTTCAGGTAGATATTGAGCAACATGAATCCTCGTTTCAAGTCTAAAGATTTCCATTGCAGAGTTTATGTAGAAGATACAGATTTTCAGGGCGTGGTTTACCATGCAAATTATCTTAAATACTTAGAGAGAGCTAGATCTCAGTTTTTAATTGAAAATAATTTATCTCAAACAGATGCAATGTCAAAAGGGAATGAGTCTTATGTTGTTAAATCAATCAATCTTTTTTATTACCATCCCGCAATATTAGAAGATGAGTTGATTGTAAAAACTGAAATAGAGTTAATTAGTAGAGCTAGAACTATATTTTTTCAATCAGTTTTGAATTCAAAAAATGATACACTCATTTGCAAGGGCGAAGTGGAGGTTTGTTTTATTAATAATGATTCAGGCAAACCTAAAGCTTTCCCTATGGGTTTATTAAATTTATTTAAGAGCTAATATGGATGACTTTTCAGTTATAGATTTATTTCTTCAGGCGAGCCTGATTGTTCAGTTGGTGATGATTTTATTGTTAATGGTTTCTATCGTCTCATGGATTGTTATTTTTGAACGGCATTTTAATTTAAACAGAATAAAACAAGCAAACAAAGACTTTGAAAAAGAATTCTGGTCCGGGAAGGATTTAAATGAGCTATACAAAAGTATGGATGAAATTCCTAATGATGAACTTGTAGGTTCTTTACGAGTTTTTAAACATGGATTTGGAGAATTTTTAAGGCTTAGTGAGGGTCAGCAAATTACAATTGAAGACTTGGAAAGTGTTAACAGAGCGATAAGAGTATCCCTGGCAAGAGAAGAGGAGTCATTGATGCACCATCTTCCTTTTTTAGCTAACGTTGGATCGGTGAGCCCATATGTTGGACTTTTTGGAACAGTGTGGGGGATTATTAATTCATTTCAGGGTCTTTCTGATGCTACTCAAGCAACCATCAATGCTGTTGCTCCAGGAATCTCAGAAGCTCTAGTTGCGACCGCTCTAGGTCTTTTTGCTGCAATACCAGCAGTAGTTACATACAATAGGTTTGCATCAGATTCAGATACCCAATTACAACAATCTTCTGTATTTGGCGAAGAGTTGGCTAGCATTCTTTATAGACAAACGGTTAAAGCAAAACTTTGATATACAGAATTGGTAAAAGAAAAAAGTTAAACGCTGACATTAATGTTGTTCCATACATTGATGTGATGCTAGTACTTCTAATCATTTTTATGGTTCTTTCTCCTCTCCTTATTCAAGGTATTGAGGTAAATCTTCCTAAAACTGATACCACTAAAATGTCAGTTTCAAGTGAGCCGCTTGTCATCTCAATTGATAGCCAAGGCGAGTATTTTATTAATCTGGGTGAGGAGCAATTACCTATCTCTTTAATGGAGTTAAAAAATAAGGCTAAAATTATTTATCAAGCAAACCCAGATATTGAAATCGTTTTTAAAAGTGATGCAAAAGTACCTTTCGATTATGTGGCCAAGGGTATGGCAAGTATCCAAAGTTTAGGAATTCAAAAGATAGGAATAATTACTTCAGGCTATGATAGCTAATTATAGATATTTACATGCATCGCTGTTTTCTTTTTGCATCCATGCAATTCTTTTTTTATATATATATGGAACCTTTGACTCTAATACTTCTCAGACACTCTTGATATCAAAACCTCTTCAAATAGAACTAAAGTTTGATTTACCATCTCAAAATGTAAAAAAACAAATTCCGACTGCCCCTAAGACAATAGAAGCTCCATTGGATCAAATCCCTCAAAATATTGTCTATTCCAAAGTCACTGATGTAATTCAGATCAAACAAAACAATGAGTTGATTGAATCTAGCATAGCTAACCTTTTATCAGAAGAGAGTGAGATTGAGATTGATAGAAAGAAGCAAGAAATTTCAATCTATGCTCAAAAAATTATTACCACCATAGAGAGTGCTTGGATGAAACCTAGAAATATTCCCAAGGATTTAGTTGCAAATCTAAGGCTAAAAATTCGTTCCTCAGGAAGGATCATAGGCGTAGAGCTTATTAAAAGTAGCGGCAATATACGATTTGATAATTCAGCTCTTCAAGCTGTAAGGAGAGTGGAGACTTTTAGTTTTTTTAATTCAATGCCAAAAAATTTGTATGAGAGTGAGTTTCAAATAATTGCCATAAGTTTTAATCCATCATGAAAAAAAATTTAGTATTAGTTGCCTTATTGATTATTCCAACTTTTAGTCAAGGAGAACTTTTTTTAGAAATTACAAAGGGCTCTGAAGATCCCTATAAAGTAGCAATGATTCCATTTGAAGGAAATAAGAGAGTTTCAAAGCAACTTAATAATATTATGAGGAATGACTTAATTCGCACAGGAGAATTTTCTATTCTTGATAAAGAATTATTATTACCTGTAAAAATCATTGATGATGAATTAGTTTTTAGTGATTGGAAATTGCTTGGAATGGATTATTTAGTTACTGGAAAAATAGTTAAGTCAAATAATTCATTAGATATTAATTACGAAATTTATGATATTCACAAAAAGAGAAAAGTGCGGAGCTCGAAAGTTTTTGGTATACCAAATCAAATTAGACAGCTTGCTCATTATACAAGTGATGGAATATATGAATCAATCACAGGTATTAAAGGCATAGCTGCAACAAGGTTGTTGTATGTAAATGAAATAAAAGATTCTCAACTAATCTCTACATACAAACTTATGTTAGCTGATTCAGACGGAGCTAATGAAAAAATTCTTTTATCAAGTACTGAGCCTATTATATCTCCCTCATGGTCACCAGATGGAAAAAGAGTTGCATATGTATCATTTGAGACAGGAATTGCAAAAGTGTTTATACAAGAAATAGCTTCTGGGAAAAGAGAGGCCGTGCTATCAAAAGATACTCAGATTAGCTCTCCCTCATGGTCGCCTGACGGAAAATATCTTTCTTTAACTCTTTACCAAGATGGAAATGCAGAAATTTATATTTTAAGGTTGCGCGATCGAACCTTAACCAGGATGACCAATCAATTTGCGATTGATACAGAGTCCTCATGGTCACCTAAAGGCAATAAAATTTTATTTACAAGCGGTCGCTCTGGATCACCGCAAATTTATGAGCTAGATCTAAGAAAATTAAATCCAAAAGCTAAGCGTATTTCCTTTGAGGGAACGTATAATGCAAAAGCTTCATATCTACCGAAGGAAGAGGGAGTGATCTTTGTTCATCGATCTAATGATGGTTTATTTCACATCGCTCTTAAATACAAAAAAGAAAATTTTATAAGAATCTTAACTGAAGCAAAGATGGATGAATCACCTAGTGTTGCTCCTAACGGTAATATGGTAATCTATGGTATTAAAGAACAAAATCTAAGTATGTTGGCTGGATTTAGTCTGAGTGGTGCAAAGTTTAAATTACCTGCATCAAATGGAGAAGTCAGAGAGCCTGCTTGGTCAAATTTTTTAAGATAATATTTATAATGGAACAATTATTATGAGCAAATCAATTAATTCACTTTTCACTCTATTAACATTAATTATCTTTACAGCTTGTAGCTCTGTTCAAGTAACAGAAGAGGCGGTTGGAGATCAAAGTGTTGCTGGGGTTTCCATCTCATCAAAATCTCCAGCTAATCAGGCAATTCTAGCAAATGCTGTAGTTTACTTTGGCTATGATCAATCCAATCTTACATCTAAATCAATACAAGCATTAAAAGGCGTTACTGAGCTTATGAAGAGAAATTCAAAAATTACTATTTCAATTGAGGGTCATGCTGATGAAAGAGGTACCAGGGAATATAACTTAGCCCTGGGTCAGAGAAGAGCTGAGTCTGTTGCTGATTATTTGGTCGCAAATGGAATTAACAGGAATCGACTAATTACAAAAAGTTATGGCGAAGAAAGGCCTTTATCTTTAGGTTCTAATGATACTGCATGGTCAAAAAATAGAAGAGTTGAAATCAAGTAATTTTCTTTTTGAATGAAAAGCTTCTTTGCTGCACTTCTTTTGGCGCCTCTCCAAATCTATTCTCAAGATGTAGATGCCTCCGATATTTTGTTTTTAAAGATTCAAGAGCTTGAAGGTGAGCTTGCTAGCTTAAGAAGTGAACTTGAGTCTCAAGCTTACCTAATTGAAAAATTATTAAATGAAGGCGCAAATCAAGAGGAGAGCAATGCTTCTTTAGGTAGTGAAATTCAATCCGAAGTAAGCACATTCAGATTTGAGGGAATTAATGATAGTAAAAGTATTGATGAGGTTTATGATCAAGCAATTTTTGAGTTAAATGAAAAAGATTTTCAAGCTGCTAAACAATCTTTTAATTATTTAGCTAACAATTTTAATGATGATGAAAAAATTCCACTAAGTCTATTTTGGCTTGGAGAGATTTCATTATTAGAATCGAACCTAGAGCAGAGTGAAAATTATTTTCAAAGATTAGCTTCTGACTTTCCCGATCATTGGAGAACTCCGCTTGCTCATAAAAAGATTGGTGACATTTTAAGCATGTCAGGCGATCCTGGCGCTGCAAAAATTAAATACCAATTTGTTGTTCAAACATTTCCTGACAATACTGCTTCATCATTAGCCTTGCAGTTATTAGAAAATATGGAATAATCTCTTCTTTTTTATGGAATCCTTTTCCGGGTCGCTAGCTCAGCTGGTAGAGCAGTTCGCTTTTAACGAATTGGTCACAGGTTCGAATCCTGTGCGACCCACCATCTCTTTAGCTCATTAACAAATGTCAATATTAATTAGTTTCATAAAAAATTCCCTCTCGAGACTATCACTGTCATTCACTAAAGAATCTGGACTTGCAGGATTTTTCTTTTTTTTAGTTTTGTGCTCATGGTATATCTTGCGTCCTGTAAGAAATGAAATGGCTGTGCAGAACTCAGATATACTGCCGTATCTTTTGGCTGTAGGCGCTTTTGTAATGCTGCTTTTAAATCCAATTTATTCATGGCTTGCTTCACGAAGAAATTTAAAAGGAGTATTAGTTGGGTGCTACTCATTCTTTATTCTTAATTTATCAATATTTATTGTTTTATGGAAATTTTTTAACCTTTCCTCGGCAATCTGGCTAAGTCAAATATTTTATATTTGGTGCAATGTCTATTCTTTTTTTGTGGTTTCTATTTTTTGGGTAGTAATAATTAATCTATTTCGTGGAGATGGTGCTGCTAATGTTTTTGGTGTGATTGCTGCAGGAGGATCACTGGGAGCATTTCTCGGCTCAGAGATTTCTAAGCAATTGGCATCAACATTTAATGAATCAGGCATTATTTTTTTTACATTAATTTCAATTATTTTCCTAATACTGGCATTGGCTACAGGCATAATTTTACTTAAAAGGTTTGTATCATTAGATGATATAGATAAGGCTGCAGGTGGAACAAGTTTAGATGCTCTAAAAAATCTTATTTCCTCATCTCAAATTAGATCAATAGGGTTGTATATGTATCTTTGGACAGCAATGATGACCATCCATTGGGTTACCTCAATAGATATAGTGAATGCCTGGTCTTCGGATGGCGGAAATAGAATTATTTTCTTTAGCAATATAGAGCAAACAGTAACAATTCTTACTTTGTTTACCCAATTTTTCTTAACCTCAGCAATTATTAGATTTGCAGGACCCAAAACTATTTTAATGTTCTACGGATTTATATTTATGGGTGCATTCATAGGCTATTACCTCAATCCAACAATTGGGTATGTATTCTTCATTACCATTATTTTGAGGCTGTTTGAATATGGTATTAATAAGCCAACTAGAGAAGTGGTTTTCAGTTATTTAAAAAGAACAGATAGATACAAATCAACAGTTATGGTTGATACATTTTTAGTAAGAATGGGTGATTTTTCTGGCAGTGGATTTATTCTTATATCAAAATCATTCGGATTGGTATTTTCTCAAGTCCCACTGCTGGCAATTCCATTTGCTGGGTGTTTGGCGGCACTGGGATTCAAGATTCCACCTAAGGAAAAAATTAGCTCTTAGAAGCCTCTTCTTTTATCTAATCTTTCTTTAGCAAATTTTATCTTCGTCATAATGGTTTCTGAAGTTTGAAAGGAATTGCCTGAGAGACTTAATGCAAATTGAAATTGGTTGAGCGCATTATCAAAATCTCCAATCAATGTGTAATACTCACCACGACTGAGATGATATCCAACAATATTTTTGCCGGCTCTTTGAACTTCAGATAATTGCATCCATAAACCTGGATCACGATTTTTGCTAATCAAAAGGTCTCTTAAAATCTCTTCAGATTTAATAAATTCTTTTTTAGAGCTTAAGATTTTAGATTTAATAATTGATGCGGGATAGTTTCCTGGGGAAATATTAAGAACTTGATCGATGTTCTTTAGAGCATCACTAAGCCGTTGACCAGATAATAAAATTTCTGATTTTGTTATATTTAAAATTAAATTTTTTGGAAATTTGATTAATATCTCATCCATTTCTCTTAACGCTTGATCAGTTTGTCCATTAGATTGGAGTGCACTTATGTATGCATATTTATTTTCATTAGTTGGATAATCTTTATACAATTTTTCAAAGTATTTGACTGCAGCCTGAGGGGATAATGAGTTATATCTCGCTTTTAACCTTCCTTTTACAAATTCAAAGTTGATTGTATTTTTTTTGCCGCCGGTAAATTCTATTTGGTCAGCTGCATTAAAAGCGTCACTTACCCTTGAAGATGTAATAGGGTGAGTTAATAAAAATTCCGGAGGATTATCTCCAGCTAATTTTCTAACTTTAGCCATATTTTCAAACATTTGACCCATACCTGCAGGATCATACCCTGCAGCTATTAAATTATTAAAACCATACCTATCTGCTTCTCTTTCAAAAATTCGACTATACCTCAATTGCTGTTGTTGAAGTGCAGCAGGCCCTGTAATAAAAGCAGTTGGATTATTTGAGATAATAGCTAATGCTATTGCTGATACCATAACCAAAGAGGAAGCAAGGTTAGTGTCTCTTCCTCTCAAGATATTTCTAGCAAAATGTCTTTGACTCAAATGAGCTAGCTCATGACCTAAAACAGATGCTAATTGAGCTTCATTTCCTGCATTTAAAAACAAACCCCCATTTACCCCTACAACTCCTCCAGGAGCAGCAAAAGCATTGAGAGACTTTTCATCTATTAGTACGATAGTAAACTGCCTATCCTTGACTTGAGATGTTTCGGAAAGTTTATATATCAGTAGCTCAGTGTATTCTTGAATAATTGGATCATCAATCAATGGAGCTTGGGCATATACTTGCTCTAAGAAACCTTGCCCCAAAATCTTTTCTTGGTCCAGCGAAATGACCCCTGATACTCTATCGCCTAAACTTGGTAAATTTAGATC
>CACKRJ010000004.1 GCA_902602595.1 uncultured SAR86 cluster bacterium | reverse complement strand
GTGACACTCACATCTTGGCAAAATGACTATTACAGAGATTGGTTTAAAGTTAGTGACTTCAATAATGACAAAGAGCATGGTGAGCAGGATGATATTAATGAGTTAATCAGAGATGCTAATAATGGCAGTGCAAATGCTCAGGCAATTCTTGATGGCAAGCTTCCAGTTGAAATTGAGTACAAACATAACAACAGATACTACACCAACGAAGGCTATCAATTTACCATCAATACAACATTGGGCATTCATGATCTCACCTTAGGCTACAGAGATATGGAAGATTCAGAGAGTAGAGTTCAGGCTCACGAATACGCAGATCAAGCTGCAGATGGTTCTTTGTCTCCTTTGTATGGTTATATTGGCTTAAATAATAGTAATAACAGATTAAGAGAATCTAGTGCAACTTCATTTTACCTACAAGATACTATGGATTTTGGAAGATTAGATGTAACCATAGGTTACAGATCTGAGGACTATGATCAACGTCACAGAAGATGGTCGGATCGCGCAGGACCAAATTTAACATTGGTCAGAACAGGTGAAGCTGACAATAGAGATACCTTTGCTGAAAATGATCATACAACTCAAAGTTTTGGTGCCACATATGAAGTAAATGAGAATCTTACTTTAGTTGCAGGGTTCCACGAAGGTATGACTCCTATGTTTGGAGCAGACCCTGAAGAAGCTGATAATACTGAGCTTGGTATAAGGTATTCTGATGGTGCTGGAGATGTTGAAATTTTCTATTTTTCTAGTGAATATTCAAATCTTGCAGCTGAGTGTACTCTTGTGAGTGGCGCTGCTTGTAATCCTGATGAGTCTGCTGTCTTTAGCGGCGGTTCTGCTGATGTAGAAGGCCTAGAGTTCAGTGGTTCCTGGGTATTTGAAGGCAACGGAGTAAGTTATCCTGTAGCTTTATCATATACATCTACTGACGCTACTTTTAATAATAGCTCAGACAGCGATTACTTCGGTAAAGTTGCAGCAGGTGATGATCTGCCATATATTCCAAGCTCTTCAATGTCATTGGTTGCAGGTTTTATTACAGATAATGGCTTAAGCGGAAACATGAGAATAATAGATGTCGGCAGTTCGTGCTCATTAGCAGCATGTGGAACTTATAACAAGATCCATGCTCACACAATTATTGATTTAAACTTGAGAAAAGCTCTTAACGATTCTGTCGATATTTATGCAATCATTGAAAATGTGACTGATGATGCTGACATTATATCAAGAGCTCCATCTGAGGGCGCTAGATCACAAAAACCTAGAACCTTTAAAGTAGGATTTAGTTATAAGTTTTAATAAATTTCTCATAGGAGGCTACCAATACAAAGTTGTGGTAGCTTTACTCCCTGAACCCTTCATACATGTTCCCTAAGACGAACACAGGGTTTACGGTAGCCTCCTTTGAGGAACCTAACTCAAGAGGGGTTGATAATGAGAAAAAATGTTAATTTTCTTTCCCCAAACTCCCAAGTTTGAATTTATTAGTACTCCTAAGTTTAATATATTTCAAGTTTTGGGCTTTATTAACCCCTTGCGAGGCCCTAATAGTAAAAAAATAGTTTGTTGCACTGGAAAAGATATCTTGTACAATTATTCCCTCGTGTGGGGCTATAGCTCAGCTGGGAGAGCACCTGCTTTGCAAGCAGGGGGTCCGCGGTTCGATCCCGCGTAGCTCCACCATTATTCTATAATCATTAAATCTTTAGCGATTTTTATTTCACCATCATAAGTTGTTCTTGTTTCTTTGAGAATTTCTTCAGGGGTAGATCCCCAAAAAAGTATATGAGATAGAAGTAAGAGTTTTGGTCTGGCTCGAGATGCTATCTCGCCAACTTCGAATGTAGAGGTATGGTGTCCTTGATGATATTTTTGCCATTCTTTGGTCTTTTCTAAAAACCCTGCATGCGAATATACTTCATGAACAAGTATGTCTGCTCCATTTGCAAATTCTTCAAGTATTTTTGATGGCCCAGTGTCACCCGAGAATACTATGACTTTATCTTCAGAAGTAAATCTAAATCCATATGCATCGTCAAAGCTTCCATGTGGAACCTTAAAAGCTTCAACAGTAACATTTTTATCTTTAAAAACTATACCTTCAGAAATAAGCTGAAATTCGAATTGATAACCTATTTTATTTGATGGTTGAGTTCCATGAATTCTATAATTTATATCATCTTCAAAAGCTATAAGAATAGACTTTGCCATTTTATCTAATCCAAGTGGACCAAATAATTTTAATTTTGTATTTCTTCCCATAACCCATGGAGTGAGTAATAGGTCGGTCAAACCCGCAGAATGATCAGAGTGTATATGAGTTAAAAAGGCATACTCTAGGTTTTTTACTGACATTTCTTTTATATCTCCACCCCATTCAGGGGAGAGAGCTGCAGCATTTCTTATAACCCCAGGACCAAAATCAATCAAGTATGCTTGATTATTAACAATTACGGCATAAGCTGAGCCGTTTCTTGCAGGATCTGGATTTGGCGTGCCTGAACCTAGAACAATTAATTTAGTTGATGCGCTTAAAATAAATGGGAATAAAATTAATAATAAAAATATTTTTTTCATATTTGATATAAAAGATTACAATTTGCTTAATAAATAATACCTCTAATTTGTAATAGTAATGTCAGAATATCTATCTATTTCAGAAATCATGCAGTCAGCAGTAACTCCAGTTTTTTTATTAGCTGGTATAGGCGCATTGATGAATGTTATGACAGGGAGACTTGGAAGAATTATTGATAGACTAAGATATCTTCAAACTTATCTATCAAGAGTTAGCCATAAAGATCAAGAAATAATCTTATCAAATCGTAAAAGATTAATTTTACGAACTAGATTTATTAATACTGCACTTTTCTTTTGTACCCTAAGTGGTTTAATTGTTTGTATTGTCATTGGCTCATTATTTGTTGGAGGCATCTATCAAATTTTGCTAGATAATTTTATTTCATTAGCCTTTATTCTTTGTATGGCATGTTTAATACTTGCTTTAATTTTTTTAATTTTTGAAATTTTATTTGCTACAAAGACTTCCAGAAAAAATCTTCTGGCGACCGAATCAATCATTGCTAAATATCTTGAAGATAAAGGAAAATAAATCTTGAAAAAATCTATTTCACTCATAGGAATGGCTGGAGCTGGCAAGTCCACTGTAGGCAAAGAGCTTGCAAAGATACTAAATTTTAGATTCATTGATAGCGATACTTTAATTGAAGAGCAGCATGGAAAAAGTTTACAAAAAATTCTTGATGATGAGGGCTATATGAAACTGAGAAAAATTGAGAATTTAGTTCTTAAAAGACTTCACTTAAATGAGACCATTCTCTCAACTGGTGGAAGTGCAGTTTACAGTCATGAAGCAATGAATCATATTCAGCAATATTCAACAGTAATATTTTTAGATGTCCCCTTTGGCCAAATTTTAGATAGGGTGCCAAGTTTTCTTGATAGAGGTTTCGCAAAAGCTCCAAGTCAATCTATTGAAGATGCTTTTGAAGAAAGGCAAGAATTGTATAAGAAATATGGTCATCACATAGTCAGCAATACCAGAGATTTGCACTCTTGTGTTTCTAAAATCGTAGAATTACTCTAGGTTTAATGTCCTGATAAGTCTGTTTTGATGCTTTCTAGCACTCCGATGACATTGCCATATTCCCGGTTTTGACTGTATTGTCCTTTTATCCCAGCTAGTTCTAATCTTTGATTGACCCCATCAATAACTTCAGAAAGATAGGAGGTTCTACCTATGAAGCATACCTTATCCGATCCCACTAATAATGCATTTAAATAGGCTACTGTTCCAATAACCTCTCCAACCATATTGCATAATGCTGCGGCAGTATTTTCCATGGTATCCGCCGATGAATTCTTTGCTTGACCAAAGTTAACAGCAGTAATATCGGGTGAGAGATTACCTATTTTATTTACTACATCTCCAATCAATAAATCCAGTTCAGCTCTGGAACCTTGGTTTGCAAATTCATTAATCTCAAGACCATTTGAGTTTTTAAAAAGCAGCGAACCAAGACCCTCAAGCATTCCACCGCCAACCGCAATACCACCCAAATGATTAAAATTATTACCTTGAATATGAACACAAGCTGTTCCTGTGCCAGCACTTACTACAAGAGTGGATTCATCTTTAATGTTATAGAGTTTTTTTGCACCTAAACCAATTGCTTCAATCTCATTAATTTTTTCAATTTTTATTTTATCTAGTGAGTCATCTAGATCTGACGATTTGCCACCAGTAACTCCAATTTTCTTCACACTTGATGTGTCAATTTTATGCTTTATGAATAAATGTTTGATGGTATCGGAGTTTATTTTAGTAGATTTTGTCGGAATGCTATGGAATGCAATATTGCCTTTATCAGAAATTGCTAAATCAGTATTAGATATGCCGAAATCTATTGCAACGTACATTCTACCTAGTTATGAGATGTAATTTTTTTATTTCTGTTCAATAGGTCCTGCATTAAATTCTTTGGATTGCTTCTTGATGCACGCGGTTTTAATCTTGCTGGAATGAGTCGGGTAGGATAATAATTATTCTCAATTTCTGTATCACCAATTTCCCAATATGGATCAATAACTGCCTGAGTAATTTTGACCTTAGATCTCTTTAACCAAAGTGTTTTATTAGGATTTTTTCTCCAAATTTCAACTGGAATTCTTATAAGTTCTTTATCTCCATTTTCATATGTAAGCTCTAGCGGGATTGGCATTATCAATCCACCCTTATTTCTAAATTCAAAAATATAATAATCTTCTTCCTTTGCTAGTGCTTCAACCAATGCTTTCTTTTTCCACTCTGGATCGCTATCATTTTTGTCATATAGATCATCAAGAATTTCCTCATAATCTCTCATCTCTCTATCTGAAGGAGTAAATTCATCATATTCATCGTAAATATCTAGAAGCTCAGGCCTTGCTTCAACTCGTGTTGTAATTTCGGATTGCTCATTTCTATTGTCATGAAGAATTTCTGGTTCTTTCTCAAAATCAACTCGATCTTTTGCTAAATCAATCTGAGGATTGAGTGTATCCAATGAAGCAATGTGAATGTTCTCTAAAGCAATATCAACATGGTCCGTGCTGTAAAACCAACCTCTCCAGAACCAATCTAAATCTACTCCCGAAGCCTCTTCCATAGTTCTAAAGAAATCATAAGGGGTCGGTCTTTTAAATTTCCAGCGTTCGGAAAATTCTCTAAAAGCTTGATCAAATAATTCTCTGCCTAGAATTGTTTCACGCAGCAAAACAAGAGCCGTTGCAGGTTTTGCATAAGCATTATTTCCAAACTGTAATAATGATTCCGAATTAGTCATTATAGGAACCTGATAGCTACTAGACATATAGTCCGTGATCCATCTCGGCTCACCTCTATCAGATCGGTAGTTAATATCCCATTCTTGCTCAGCTAAGTACTGTAAAAATGTATTGAGACCCTCATCCATCCAAGTCCATTGTCTCTCATCAGAATTAACAATCATTGGAAAATAAATATGCCCAATCTCATGAATGACAACTCCTATTAAAAACTCTTTTTCGCTTCTAGAGTATGTTCTTGATCCATCATCCTCCAACTCAGTCCTCGGGCCATTAAAAGTAATCATAGGGTATTCCATACCACCAACTGGACCATTCACGCTTTGAGCAGTTGGATAGGGGTAGTCAAATGAATATTTTGAATAGACTTCCATGGTATGCATTACAGCTTCAGTTGAATATTTTGACCATAAAGGCTCACCCTCATTTGGATAAAAAGACATCGCCATAACCAAGGGATTTTCTGTTGAGTCTTGTTTGAAGCCAGCTGCATCCCAAATAAATTTTCTGGAGCTTGCCCATGCAAAGTCTCGAACATTGTCAGCCTTGAAGGACCAAGTCTTATAATCAGAGCTTTTTTCTAACTCATTATCATAAGCTTCATCAGGAGTAACAATAAACATAGGCTTAGATGATTTTTCTGCTTTCTTTAACCGTCTTTTTTGATTGCTATTTAGCACATCATCTTGGTTCTGCAGTGTGCCAGTTGCTGCAACTATATGATCAGCTGGAACTGTGATATCAACCTCAAAATCTCCAAACTCTAAGGTGAATTCACCATTGCCTATAAATTCTTTATTATGCCAACCTTCATAATCGCTAAAAACAGTTATTCTTGGATACCATTGAGCCAGTAAAAAAATATCATTACCATCTTCAAATGATTCATATCCATTTCTAGCCCTTACCGCATTCTCTTCTACCAAAGAGTATGCCCATTCAATTTCAAGCTTGGTTGATTCGCCTGTCATTAATGGCTCCACTAGATTAATTCGAACATGAGTTCCAACAATATTTATTTCAGCATCCATACCATTAACTTTAATAGATAGCTCTTGAAAGCCCCCATCAAAGGTGTCCATAAAGTTTTGTCTTCTAAGCGTTGAGAAATCTATGCTTTTATTTCCTCCCCACCAAGGGCGAGTAAGATTATTAATCGAGCCCTTTTCAAAAATATTTTGGTCAAGTTGCAACCAAACATAATTTAATTTTAATGGTGAGTTATTTGTATAGGTTATAACTTCTGAGCCCTTTACACTGCGTGTCACTTCGTCAAGTTTAATTTTTATTTTATAGTCAGCTCTTTGTTGCCAGTAATCTGGACCAGGCTCACCTGTTGCAGGCCTGCTTAAATTTGGAGAAGGAAAAGCTTCATCTAATTGCCTGAATTTATCTTCGAAGGAACCTTTTGATTGATCAATTTGTGAAAAAGAGAAATTGCCGAGAAACAAAAAAGAAATTACAAAAAAAAACTTACTTCTTTGTTTCATCGTTTACTTCCTCTGCGCTGCCTTCAATAATTTTTGACCCATCCCTGTTTTGCTGAACATTTGGTCTTCGTTTACCTCCCCAATTGATGCGATCATCGCGATCCATTTGCTTCTTTGATGCTTTAATTTTACCAAGGTTCATAAAAATAAAGAGTGACAAAATAGCAAGAATGCCAAAAAGGATAGTATTCATTTTATCTGCTTCTGAGCTTCATAAGTAAGCGCAGTATTTCTACGTAAAGCCAAACTAATGTCACCATAAGTGAGAAAGCTCCATACCATTCCATATATTTTGGCAGACCTTTTTCAGCACCTTCTTCTATAAAATCAAAATCTAAAACAAGATTTAGTGCTGCTATGCCAACAACAAACAATGAGAAACCAATTCCAAACAATCCATTTGAGTGAATGAAACCTATCCCGGAACCAAAAAAAGACATAATGAAGCTAACTAGGTATAAAAGGAAAATTCCCATAGTTGCTGAAAAAAGCATTAATCTAAAATTTTCTGTCGGTTTAATAATTCCACTTTTATAGCAAAATAACAAAGAGGCAAGAATTCCAAATGTCAGACCAATAGCTTGAATGCCGATTCCAGGATATTGCATTTCTGCAAAGACTGTTATGCCACCAAGAGCCATCCCCTCAAAGGCCGCATAAAATGGAGCAGTGGATCCTGCTTTAGCAGGATTTCTAAAAATCGTTACAAACGCAAGAATTGTTCCTATAATTAAACCGGGCATTGCCAAGACCGGAACATTCCAACCTGCAAAAGCTCCCGCAAAACATAATGCCAGTAGGATAGCGGTTTTATTTACTGCTCCATCAAGCGTCATACGGTCAGATTGAGAAAAAGCTTGAGTGTTTTCAAAATTTCTTGTGAAGGCTGGATTCCCAGATCTCCCAAAGGTATTCAATGCAGAGTGTTTAGACATAAAAAATCTCCAATTTATCTAGTTATTATGAATTACTTATGGCCTAAGAGACAAATTTAAAGCCTAGAGCTTATTTATCCAATCTCTAATTAGCTTAATGCCAGCTTCGTCTGCTAATGCACGACCTGATTCTGGCATCATGATTCCTGGATCCAATGATTCCATTCTAAAAAGCATGATTGAATCATCTGCATGACCTGGAACTATTGAATATTTTAAGTTGCCACTTGCACGTCCTGCTGCTACTGGTTTTTTGTAAATTCCCAGCTTCTCTTGACTATCTTCAATAAAATTTAAATATAATCCTGTGGTATCTGCAGAGCCACCAGGAATATGGCAATGCCCACAATTAATATCAAGATAGGCTCTTGCTCGATCATTCAATGATGCATTCACATCTGCATAACTTGAAATTGGAGTTGAATCGAGTTTTTGATCAATCCACCCTAATGCTGCCCAATAAAGCAATTGATTCATTTCTCCTGATTGATAGTTTAAATCCTTATCCATATTTCTTGCCTTGGGACCGATAGGTGTCATGACTTTATTAACTTGATGACATTCCTTGCATTGATTTTGATTGGGCGCTCGATAGCGAACTCCAACTAGATTCCCATGAGAGTCTATGAAAGTAGTTGGTATTGTTGCTCCCGCTATTGCTCTTTTGGCATCGGTTTGTTCCTCGTTCCAAACATAACTTATTGCTTTCCAGCCTTCATTAGTATTAATTAACAGTCGAGTTTCAAGTAACTGCTGTTCCAATGGGCCATTTTTATTCAGGTAGGCAAATGTTTTAATTAAAGTTGATCCAACTGGAAAAATAAAAACCTTATCTTTTACATAACCCAGTTTCTGTCCTTCTGGAACATACACAAAACGAAGTTTATCTGTATGATCTGAGAATAAAGGACTAACAAGAGAATAGGGGTGCACATCCTCAGCGGGAATTTGGTTTTGCATGTCTTGAAAAAAACCAAATTCAGATAAAAATTTAGGAGCTTTAGAAAAATCTTCTAAATTAAATGTATTAGCTGAATGTCCTTGAGATGAAAAAAGAACCAAGGAAATAACAAAAAAGAAAGATTTCTTAAAACGTCTCATCAAACTCTACTTTTGCTAGAGGTAAGATTTCTCCATCAAACTCATTAATGTCTAGGGTTGCAGGATCTAAAAAAGGCACCATGTAGCCAATAGGATTGATTGCAAGAAAAGTAGCATCCCCGTTGTTACTAATTATCATTTTTTCATCTTCAGGCTGCCCAAAAATCATTTGAGAAATCGGGACTAAGCCATCCCAAAAAATATCAGGCATATTGCCTTCTGAAAGCTCAAAAAGTATTTCCGCTAATTCTCCTTTGCTTGTATCAGGGTTATAACCAGTCGGACCAAACTTATTCCCATGAATTTGAATGGATTTTGGATGAGGATAGTAAGTTTCATCATCTGTTTCATTGCCATATGTAACAATTGCAATATTAACAGTATCATTATCACCAATTTCATTATCAAAGATTTCTACATCTGAATTTGCTTGAATAATTATTCCTGTACCCCTTGGTACCTCACCAACTATATTTCCCTCTGGAGCAAAGTTATCTGTGTTATTTCCAACAGAGCGATTATTGAAAACTCTGACATGATGACCGCCTTGCTGAGGCAAGCCTGGCAAATCAAAGACTAGTATCCCGCCAGTATTATTGGTTGCAACATTATTAAAAACATCTGCATAGTAGGAGTTTTCTATCTCAATTCCAGCAACATTGAATTCTGCTCTACTATTTCGAACAATTATATTTTTTGATTGTCCAACATAGATTCCTGCATCTGATGCTCCTATTGCGACACAACCATCAATTAGCACATTAGTTGATTCAACTGGATATAGACCGTAGGCTCCGTTTTCTGGGCTTGGACCATTTGTCCACTCGGTCTTTACTCTTAAAAATTTGATGTTAGTTACGCCTTTGACTTTAATTGCATCACCTTTAGCATTTTGTATTGAGAAATCTTGCAGGGTTACATTATCTGAGGTAACGCTAAGTCCCTGCGCACCACTTTGTTGATCAGAAAAGTTAAGAATCGTTTGATCCATTCCTGCTCCCTCAATTTGAACTCCTTCTATATCAAGTGATAGAGAGTCTTGCAGATTAAATACACCAGATGTGAGTCTAATGACATCACCAGGCTCAGCTAATATTAGTGCTTCTTGAATATTCTCATAGGCATTTTCAGATGGTTGAACAATCTGAACGGAAGAATAAAGCGAGCTACTTAAAAAGAGTAACCCAACAATGACTTGTTTAGATGGCTTGAGGAATTTCACCAAATTTTTCTAGAGGTTTCTCAAGCTCATCCCAATTACATTCAAAATCATCTGGAGCATCTTCATACTCTAGCAGTCCCAATGCTTCAAATTTTGGCCTCACTTTATCCGTAAGTAGACCAATTCTTGCAAGGTTTGGCATAATTCTTGAGAATAAAAAGTTTCTAAAAGTTGTATTAGCTGAAGTTGATAAGGCAAATTCCCGAGCTTCATCCTCAGACATTTTTAAGTATTTTTGCATTGATTTTGTATTAATGAGCCTCTCTCTTGAAATAACACACGCTTCATATGCAAACTCTGCTCTATCTTCAATCTCTTCAGGGCTTAAGGTTTTTATAAAGTCCTCTAGATAGTTAATTCCAAAAGTAACATGCCTTGCTTCATCACGAATTACATAATGAAGAAGTTGAGTTAAGAGCGGATCTTTAGATAGCCCCTTTAACATCTGAAATGCTGCGAGAGCTAACCCCTCTATAACAATTTGCATTCCGATAAACTTAAGATCCCATCTTTCATCTGTAAGAATTTTATCTAATAATAATTTTAGATTTTTGTTAATGGGGTAGTGCATGCCTAATTTTTCCTGAAGATATCTATTGAATACTTCAACGTGTCTTGCTTCATCGAATGTTTGTGATGCAGCGTATAATTTTGCGTTATAAGTAGGTGCGCATGATGTTAGCTGGGAGGCGACAAGAAGCGCTCCTTGTTCACCATGGAGAAATTGACTTAATAGTTCGGCCGCATCATGGCGGTCAAATTCGATCTTTTCTTCTTCAGTTAAATTTTCATAAGCTTCAAGAGTCTCATGAGGCAGATCTTCATCTGCTTGAATAATTCTTTCATCAGCAGGGTGATTATAATCCCAGTTTAGATCTATCGAACCATTCCAATTTAATTCTTTGCCAAGCTCATAAAGTTTCTTGATTCTGTTATCTGCAACAGTGTAATCCCAGTTATAGGCACCAGTTAATGGCGTATTAAATATTTCCGCTACATCTTCTACTTGGGCTGGAGTAAGATTCAATTCGTTTTCAACCTCTAAATTATTAAATGTTAAAATATCTTTCGGTGGCCCATCTGCTTTTGTTATTTTCATTTTTTCCTTATTTGTAGGTACATGTTTACGGTGTAAACATAACAATTATATTCTTTTTTTTAATTATTGAAAAGTTCAGTTAGTTTATCCAGTAATGCTTCTGCTAATTCTTCTGCTCTATTTATAGTGATTGATTTAGAGTAATATTTGGTTACATCATGCCCAATACCAATTGCAAGAAGTTCTACATTGCTTTGAGTTTCAATTGAATTAATAATTTCACGTAAGTGATTGTCAAGAAAATTACTATGATTTGTTGATAAAGTGCTGTCGTCTACCGGTGCTCCATCTGAGATAACTATTAATATTTTTCTTTCTTCATTGCGTTTGCTTAATCTTTGATGCGCCCATGCTAAAGCCTCACCATCTAAATTTTCTTTCAATAATCCTTCTCGCAACATTATTCCAAAACTTTTCCTAGCCTTTCTGAAATTGTCATCTGCAGACTTAAAAATAATGTGTCGTAAATCATTTAAACGACCTGGATTTAAAGGACTTCCTTGATTAACCCATGCTTTTCTTGAGTCACCGCCTTTCCAGTGCTTTGTAGTAAATCCAAGCAGTTCTGTTTTCACATAACATCTCTCAAGAGTACTTCCAATAATATCCCCACAAATTGCTGCCAAGCTCATAGATCGACCACGCATTGAGCCTGAGCTGTCTATTAAAAGTGAAACCACAGTATCCTTGAACTTACTCTCGCTTTCTTGTTTAAAGCTCAGTGGGTCTCCTGGCCGAGTAATTACCCTATGTAGTTGCGCTGTATCCAATAAACCCTCTTCAAGATTGTAATTCCAGCTTCTATTTTGTTGGGCTTGAAGCAATCTTTGTAATCTGTTGGCCAACTTTCCAATCGTTGTTTGATGAGGAGCAATCAATTGATCTAGTTGAAATCTTAGTCTTTGAGACTCTTCAGGAGTCGCTAATTCAATTGCATTTATAACTTCATCAAATTGAGAAGTAAAAATTTTATAATCCTCATAAGATGCTTGATCTAAATCTTCATTAAAATTTCTTGTTAAATCTATCTCTTCATCAATAGATGTTGAATCAATTGGAGCTTGAGCTTCTGCATGGATGTCAGTATCTTCATCAGCATCACCTTCTGCTTTTGATTCAATGATTTGTTCCTGAGTATCTTCCTCAGTTTCTGGTTGCTGGTCATTAGAATCTTGAGGATTTTCTGGTGCTGGATCTTTGTCGTAAGATTCTTCCTCACCTTTTGTTTCTGGTTCATGCATTAAATCTAAATCTTTCATGAGACCCAGGACAATAGATTGAAAATCTTCTTGAGAGTCTTGCGCTTTTATTAATTCTTTGCCTACCTTATCAATGGTTATTGGAATAGAGGAGAGAAAAGCATTGACAATATTGTTGCTATCAATATCTAATTTCTCTCCATTAAGTTGTTTTAACCAAAGATTTGCAGCCAGTGGGTTGAATGCAGGCACTTTATTATTAACTGCCTTTTTTGCTAGAGTATTGAGGTAAGCATTTAAATTAATTTTGGCGCCTGGAAATTTTCTTCCTCCAACCATTTCAACTCTACAAAGTTCAAGTTCTGCAAAAAAATCTCTAGCTATTTTTGGCATTTTCAAAGAAGAATATTCTTTGTGAAAGGTTTGCCAAAATGCTTGAAAATCCCCTTCACCCCTCCACGCATCGACTTCTGAAGATGATCTTGGAGGATATTGTAGTGATATTTGCGACAAAGAAGGAGGGCGACTAGAACCTTGCGTTGTACTTTCTAAACCTGGATTTTTAGATACAGCTCTAGCAGTTGAAAGAACAGCTTGCTTAAATTCTTCTCTATTCTTAACCCAACTCATTAACTATGATTCAGGGTTGTGACTTTCTAAAAGATCTTCTCCAAAACATCTTTGAAAATATTCTGCCACAATTGGCCTTTCTGTTTCATCACACTTATTAAGAAATGTTAATCTAAATGAGTGCTTGATATCATTGAAAATAATATAGTTTTGTGCCCAAGTTATAACTGTCCTTGGCGACATTAATGTTGAAATATCCTCATTAATAAAGCCCTGTCTAGTTAAATCAGCAAGCTGTATCATGCTTTTAATTAGAGCTTTGTCTTTAGCAGACTTCAATTGCGGCACTTTTGCTTTTACTACATCTAGTTCATGCGTGCGTTCTAAATAATTGAGGGTGGAAAGAATATGCCATCTGTCCATTTGGCCTTGATTGATTTGTTGAGTGCCATGGTAAAGACCAGTAACATCTCCCATGCCAACAGTATTAGTTGTAGCAAATAGTCTAAAACTATTATGAGGAGTTATTACTTGGTTTTGATCGAGCAAGGTTAATTTTCCATCTACCTCGAGTATCCTTTGAATTACAAACATAACATCAGGCCTTCCTGCATCGTATTCATCAAAAACTAACGCAACTGGGTTTTGAATGGACCAGGGTAAAATGCCTTCTTTGAATTCAGTGATTTGTTTTTCATCTTTTAATACAATCGCATCTTTCCCAAGCAAGTCAATTCTGCTTATGTGACTATCAAGATTAATTCGTACGCACGGCCAATTGAGCCTTGCAGCAACTTGCTCAATATGTGTTGATTTACCTGTTCCATGATATCCCTGAATCATTACCCTTCGATCGTGCTCAAAACCAGCTAAAATTGCTAGAGTGGTATCTTTATCAAAGATATACGATTCATCAATTTCTGGAACCCACTGAGTTTTTTCTTTAAAACCTTTGACCTCATGGTCAGAGTCAATCCCAAAGATTTTTTTTACTTTGAATTTTTGATCAGGCTTTTCAGGAAGGTTTATTCTTTCAGAATCTATCATAAAAAATGTTTTTAATTTGTACGATGACTATGCTAACTTTTGAGAGGATAAAGTTCTAGTTTTTATTGAATCATTGTAAGATAAATTTTAATTTAATGAATCCTTACAATTGATGAGTAAAGCTCTAAAAAATACCCTTGATCTTTTCAACCTCACTAGAATTGATAGAGATCTGTTTTCTTGGACCGGACAAAGTGTCGGCTTCCAAAGAATTTTTGGCGGTCAAATTATGGCGCAATGTTTAATTGCAGGCTATCAAACAGTAGCAAAGGATAGATTGGTTCATTCTTTTCATTCTTATTTTCTTAGACCGGGAGACTTTAAACAAAATATTATATTTGAAGTAGACCGAATTCGAGATGGTAAAAGCTTTACCACAAGAAGAGTAAATGCAATTCAAGATGGCGAAGCAATTTTCAGTTGCTCTATCTCATTTCAAAAAAGAGAAAAGGGCCTTACTCACCAAATAAAAATGCCAAATATTCAAGGGCCAGAAAAATTAAAAAGCGATTTAGAGCTCAGAAAAGATATGCAATCAAAAATACCTAAAGATTATTTACCAATGTGGCTCAGGGAGAGAGAGATTGAAACAAGACAGGTTGAGCCTGTTGATTTGCTTAAAGCTGAAAAACTGCCCCCATACAGGAGCACATGGATGAAACCTACAGGCAAACTGCCAGCCGATGAAAGGATCCATCAGGCATTACTTTTGTATGTTTCTGATATGGGTCTGCTTGGAGCAGCAGTAAATCCTCATGAAGTTAATTTTATGTCTAAGAAATTTCAGAGCGCAAGCTTAGACCATGTGATGTGGTTTCATGGAAAAGTTAATTTTAATAATTGGATTTTGCATCATATGCACAGTCCGATATCTCAAAATGCCAGAGGATTCTCTCGAGGATCAATTTATACAAAATCAGGAAAACTAGTGGCATCAACTGCCCAAGAAGGACTCATGCGTATTTGGGATTAGCAAAATAATTTGACGTTTTGGACTCTAGCTAAATCTACAAAAAGCTTGCTATAGTTATTTTCTATATTACTTATCTTTAATTATGTTATCTATTTTCAAGAAAAAATTATTTGCTGAAATTTCAGGAAGTGCAGATGATATGCCACCACACGTATCTGCTGTTTTATGTTTAATGATTGAAATTGCTCGTATGGATGGGAAAATAGATGAAAATGAAATAGATGAGATTAAAAATTTCTATTTAGATTTATATCCTAATGGCAATTTTTCTGAAGCATTTGAAGAGTTAAAAGATTGGACGAGCCATAAGGAGTCTTTCAATCCTTTTATCAATATCATAAATAGCAATTGCACAAAAAGAATGAAAATAGAAATACTTTCCAATATCTGGGATGTAATTTTATCTGATGATCATGTTGACCAATATGAAAATTCTCTTTTCATGAAGATTGGTGAAATGTTGCTTATGAGCAAAGAAGAGCTTTTAAGTATACAAAGGTAAATTAAGAGGCAAGTCGCAAGTGTTCTAATAGGTCGTCTTCAAATTGAAGGAGAATCTCGGGCTCAATCAAATGCCTCATTTGTTCAATAATTTTCAGTTTGCTTCGTGGTATTAATTTATGCATCTTATAAGCATTCTTAATATGAATCATGGGATCATGCTTGCCGTGAATAATTAAAGTCGGCGCTTCAATTTTCTGTATTTTTTTTAACCTGTCTTTTGAAGCCAATATTGACAAAAGTTGTCTCGCATACCCTGAACCATCTTTAGCACGATTTAAGTTTTTAATTGTTTCTTCTCTAAATTCAGGAGTATCAACAATCCGACCCTCCATACCAATCAGGGAGACAATTTTAATTTCTCTCTTAATTATATCCTCAGCCGATGCGTTTGGGTTTTTTGATCTTGCCATCATAAGTTCTCTAACTGGTTTTGATGGAGCATTGATAGGGCTAGGAGTTGAAGCTGTCGATGCAATTAAGGTGAATGATTTTACTTTCTTTGGATATTGAGCGCAGATGATCTGAGCAATCATACCGCCCATTGAGGTTCCTAAAATATGAGCCTGCTCAACTTTCAATGCTTCAAGCAGTTTTATTCCATCATCTGCCATATCGTCGATGGTATATTCTGACTTAATAGGAAGCCTCAAAAAATATTTAATGTAATCCAATATAAAAGATGGCGTGCCTGAAAATCTTGAGGACAAACCAACATCTCTATTGTCATAAGTAATGGGCCTAAAATTATGTGATTGTAAAAAATTAATTAAATGAGGAGGCCAATGGACTAGTTGAGCCCCTAAACCATGTACCATCAGAATTGGATCTCCATTTACTGGACCATAGTCTCTGTAAAAGATCTTTACTCCGTTATTTTCAACGAAACCTTCTGAATATTGCTCAGTTGAATTCATAAATTTTTAAGCACTTTCTCCGATATATTTTTATACTAATGCACTCTTCATATATTACCAACCGAAGTTAAGGCTGTTATAGTCAATGGATATTTATGACCTCAAACACAATACCCAATCAAGTTAGAGTAGCGTATGGCATAGGAGACTATGCAATTTGCTTATATTGGAGTGGAGTAGGTTTATACCTTTTGTATTTCTATACGGATGTGGTTGGTATAACCCCGTTGCTAGCAGGCTGGATATATGCACTAGGCATAGCCTGGGATGCTATAACAGATCCATTTATGGGCTATCTTGCTGAAAGAACAAGAACTAAAATGGGAAGCTATAGACCCTATATTTTTTATGGCGCAATTCCATTAGCTTTTTCTTTTGTATTACTTTTTTGGGTTCCTCCATTTGAGGGTATTACGCTATTTATTTTTTTATTAACAGTTAATTTACTTCACAGAACTTGTTTTACCATTGTTAGTGTTCCTTATTCCTCTCTTACCGCAAGAATAACTGATGATAGTGATGAGCGAACTAAGCTAACTACTGCAAGAATGATAGGAGCTTCCTTTGGAACTCTTTCAGTTTCAGCTTTAGGATTTCCAATTATTTTATGGTTTGGAGCAGGAGATGAAGCATTAGGCTTTATTTTTCTTGGAATGGTTTGTGGTCTTACAGCTATCCTCATTTTAAGCATTACTGTTCGATTTGTTAAAGAGAGGAAGTTCAAATTTAGCCCAGCTGAGATTCCAAGTTTTTCAAGGGTAGCCAAATCAGTTACAAAGAATTATCCATTTTGGATTGTGTTTGGGTCCATTTTAATACTGGGATCTACCTCTATCATGTTTAACAACAACTTAATCTATTTTGTTAAATACTCCCTTTATCTTCATGAATATCAAGGTTTAATTTTAGGAGTTAGCAGCGGAACCGCTCTTTTAGCCATACCTTTTTGGGCATATGCCGCATTAAAAATTGGAAAGAGAAACTCATGGATGGCCGCAATGGCATTATTGTTATTAGGATTTTTAGTTTTTTACTTTTATCCAATTACCTCTCTGAATGAATTACTGCTTATATTAGGATTTATAGGGATTGGCAATGGCGCTACTGGAGTATTATTTTGGTCAATGCTTCCAGATACAATCGAATATGGAGAATGGAAAACGAAAGTTAGAACAGAATCTTCTTTATATGGCTTCATGACTTTTGCACAAAAAGGCGCAATAGCCTTTGCAGCAATTTTGTTGGGCATGGCATTAACGCAAATTGGTTTTGCGCCTAATGAAGTTCAGTCAGATGAAACATTAGCTGAATTAAAATTCATTATGACTTGGATACCTTTAACAGGAATTTTGATTAGTTTTGTATTAGTTTATTTTTATCCAATAGACAAGAGCTTTCATCAACAGTTAATAAATGAAATTGAGGAAAGAAAATTAGGCAATGCATCAAATTAATTGGGGGATAATTGGCTCTGGGTCTATTGCCAATGCATTTTCTTATTCTATACAAGCTACAACAAACTCTAAATTAATTAGCGTCTTTGGGAGAAATCCTAAGAAGGTAGATATTTTTGCTGACAAGTTTAATATTAGCGCTCATCATCAATTAGATAATTTTATTTCTTCCAAGGAAATAGATGCTATTTATATCGCAACTCCTCACAGCGAACATTTTTTTTATGCATTAGAAGCAATTAAAAATGGAAAACATGTTCTTTGTGAAAAGCCATTCACAATGAATGCATATGAAAGCATGGTTTTGTTAGATCTTGCTAATGCCAAAAATGTCTTCTTGATGGAAGCTTTTATGTATAGAACACATCCTCAGACAAGAAATATTTTAGATAATTTAAATTTTTTATCAGATGTAAAATCAAAAATTATAATAGAGGCCTCTTTTGGGTTTAAAGCTGATGTTGCAGCAACGCACAGACTTCGAAACCCTGAGCTAGGCGGAGGCGCAATCCTAGATATTGGATGTTATCCATTGACAATGGCTAAATTAATAGCAGGTCAATTACAGGGCCTTACTTTTGCAGAGCCAAAAAGCCTCTCAGCAACTGGTCAGTTAGATGAGAGAGGTGTAGATCTTCAATCACATGCGCATTTAATTTTTTCAGATCTAATTGAAGCAAAAATAAGTTGCGCTATTAATGAGGACCTTTCGAATAACCTAGTGATATCAAACGGCAATTATTCTATTAAAGTTTCTGATCCATGGCATTGTGGACAGTTTCAAGAAGGCAATTCATCTATTCATCTTTATCATGATGGCAAGGATAGTAAAGAAATTAAATTCATGGATGACATTGGTCTATTTACTAGAGAGATAGAGCATGCTACACAATGTATTTTAGAGTCAAAAATTGAATCAAAGTTTATTTGCCATGCTGAGACTCAAAGTAATATGTTCTGGTTAGATAAGTGGCGACAAGAAATGAAAATTGATTGTCCTAAGGTTCTAATTAAAAACTCACCCATTTTTCAATCAAAAGCATATCTATTTCAGAAATCTAAGCTAGAAAGCAATAATCTTCCTGGCTTGAGTAAGTCGGGCTCAAGGCTGGCATTAGGTTGTGATAATCAAACTTCAGATCTTCATGCGTTGACTATGTTTGATCATTTTTATGGATCTGGTGGCCGAATTTTCGATACTGCTTTTATTTACAATCATGGAATGGGCGACAAGTATCTTGGCAACTGGATCAATGCAAGAAAAGTTGAAGAAGATGTAATAGTCTTAGGTAAAGGAGCCCATACACCAGAATGCGAGCCTAAGTATATTCGTCCGCAATTGCTTAAGTCTTTAGAGCGTCTACAGATTTCAAGGCTTGACATTTTTTGTTTGCATAGAGATAACCCAGATATTCCAGTAGATGAATTTATTGATGCATTGGCTGAAATAAAGAGTGAGGGTCTAGTTAATTTAATAGGTGCTTCAAACTGGGAAATGGATAGATTTTCCGAAGCAAGAAATTATGCAATAAAAAATGCAAAAGAACCCTTCACTGTCCTTAGCAATAATTTTAGCTTAGCTGAGATGATTAAACCCGTTTGGCCAGGTTGTGTTGGTGTTAATGATGATTATTTAAAATATCTCATTGAGGAGCGCATTATGTTATTTCCATGGTCTTCTCAAGCAAGAGGATTTTTTATCCAAAAAAAAGAAATTATGTCGAATGAGCACTTTTCAAATCCTACACTCGATGAAGAAAAGAGAGTCTGGCATTATGAAAAAAATTTAAAAAGAAGGCAGGTATGTTTTGAGGTAGCGAAAGAAAGGAAGGTTCAGCCTATTCAAGTTGCCTTAGCTTATGTATTGCAAAAATCAGAACTAATTTTTCCTATAATTGGACCTAGAACAATTTTTGAATCTAACAGCTCCATTCAAGCCACTCAACTTAAATTAACCCCTATAGAACTTCAAGCGCTTGCTCTAAATTAATACTAGCTTCTAAAAGGATCTTTTCTGAGGATGATCCAATGAGAATTTTATATGTGCCCCCCCTTATTTGCCATGTATTTGTATCCACTGACCAATTGGAAAAATTTCTTGGCCCAAGTTTAATTTCTAGTTTTTTAATTTCATTTACACCTATTTCCTCTTTAACAAAGCCCTGCAAAGTCATAAGAGGCTCATGAGGAAGAGGGGCAACAAAGCTTACATAGCATTGAGCCGTCTCTAATCCAGCAATATCTCCAATGTTTTGAATATCAAATTTACATGAGACATTAAAATCACCATCGGTAGCAACTTCTAGATTTTGATAATTAAAATTTGTATATGACAATCCATGACCAAAACAAAATAATGGCTCGATTGAGTTTCTTTGATACCATCTATGCCCAACCAGGAGTTTTTCATCGTAGTTCATCTGCAAATCAATCCCTGGATATATTTTGTATGCAGGAGTATCTTCTATTTTTACTGGGAAGGTTGTAGGTAATTTACCGGATGGGTTTACTTGTCCAGATAAAATATCAACCAAAGCATTACCAAATTCTTGTCCCGCAAACCACGTTTGAACTATAGCGTTTGCTTTCTTTGCCCATGGCATTTGAACAGGAGAACCTGTATTTATAGCTATGACAGTATTTTGATTGGCCTCCAGTATTGCTTCGATTAATTTATTTTGATTTGCAGGCAAATTGAAGTCAGCTCTATCATTTCCTTCTGTTTCCCAGTCTGAATTAGTTCCAACTATTAAGAGAACCTCATCTGCATTGGATGCTGCGTCAATGGCCTCTTGAAATATATCGACCTCATCAGGAGCTTGACAACCTATATAGACTGCAGGAAAACCTCCTTCAAAATGATACTGAACTTCAATTTTATAAGTTTCACCTTTTTGAAAATTCATAACTCCCTTTTTTGCAGCAGAACCAAAAGTAAAAAAGGCCTCACCTGGTTCTGTGCTAGACCAATTATCAATTAGCTCATTTCCATCAATTAACAAGCGACATTGCCCAATGCCAAAAATTTCAAATTCATGCGAGCCAGATATATCTGGCGTATAGTCACAAGAAAACTTTACGGAGATATTTGGTCTATCTTTTGAAATTACATCTTTAGCAAAGCCTTCAAAAACCCAAAACTTACTTCCAATAAGGCGTTCTTCTAAAATTAGGCCTTCATCAAATTTATCTCCATTAAAATATTCCACCAAGAAACCATTTTTGTCTCCCATAAGTTTTTCATCTATCTTTGGAAGGTATTTATAGGTATGACAGCCCTTTGCATATAGAATATCCGTTTCATGCCCCAGTCTTTCATTTACTGCTTCAAGTGGGTGAACTTGATAATGCGGTCTTAGGCTTGCGCTTCCTCCACCAATGATTTGAGCTTCTTTGGCATTAGGCCCAATAACAGCTAATTTTTTAATGTTTCTTTTCAGAGGCAGTAAACCTTCATTTTTCAGCAAAACCATTCCATCAGCCGCCGCTTTTCTTAACAGTACTCTATGTTCAGGCTGATCTATGGCTTCTTCATTTTTTATTTCTGGTTTTTGAAAGCGATTTGAGAATTCAGCAACACTTAAAATTCTTCTAACCTTGTCATTAATTAATTCTTCCGAAACTTTTTTGGCTTCAACAGCTTCAATCAATGCTTTGCCCCAAACATTACTAGGCCCAGGCATTTCAAGGTCTAAGCCACCATTTGCATTTTCAACTGTTTCAAGTGCTGCTCCCCAATCACTAACTACATACCCATCAAAATCCCATTCTTCTTTTAGGATGCTGATCAGCAGCTCTTGATGAGAACTACAAAAAATATTATTTAATTTATTGTATGCACTCATTACAACTTTTGCATTACCCTCTTTGATACCCATTTCAAATGGCAATAAATAAATTTCTCTCAGAGTTTGCTCATCTATATTTGAGCTTATGGAGTGACGCTCATATTCAGTATCATTCCCAACAAAATGTTTTAAACAAGCTGCTACATTTTTCGATTGAACGCCTTGGACGTAATTTATTGCAATTTTTCCACTTAAAAATGGATCCTCAGAGAAACTCTCAAAATGTCTACCCCCCAAAGGATGTCTATGAATATTTATTGTTGGGCCTAGGAGAACATCTACATCTTTTGCCATAGCTTCTTCACCCAAAGCAATGCCAATATTTTTTATCAATTTAAGATCCCATGTTGAGCCTATTGAGATTGCGCAAGGAAAACAAGCGGAAGACTTTCCTGAATTAGAGTCCCCCCGAACTCCATTAGGACCATCTGACATTTTTATACTTGGAACATTTTTTTCTTCAATTTTATTTGTGTACCAAGAATTAAAACCGCTTAATAGAGAAATTTTTTCTTTTAAAGTTAGCTTATCTATTATTTGATCTATATTTGTCATGAGTTAATCTTAATTCCTTTATTATTAAAAACACACTCTTACATGTCATTAGAAATTTTTGCTTTTTTTACTTTACTGTCATTTTTGACTTCATTGCTAACTTCTATTTTTAGTGTTGGAGGCGGACTAATCATGTTAGTAGCATTGGCCCAATCATTTTCTCCAGGAACCCTTATTCCTTTGCACGGCGCTATTCAATTATCTAATAATTTATCGAGAACATTTGTATATAAAGAATTTTTTAATTGGAGCCTAATACAAAACATTTTAATTTCTACTGTCTTTGGTGCTTTTGGAGGAATTCTTTTATTTGGCAATCTTTCAGAAGAAATACTTATATGGTTAATTGCCGCTACTATTTTATTTTTTACTTGGGCTCCTTTAGATAATTTTATTCTATCAGTAATGCGGAACGATTGGTTCTGTGGATTTATTTCTGGTTTTGCTGGAATTTTTATAGGAGCAAATGGACCATTAGTCACAGCTTACATGAGAACAAAGAATCTATCTCCAGAAGTATTAGTAGCAAATCATGGTGCGGTAATGATTTTTCAGCACACAATTAAAATTATCTTATTTATTTATTTTTTTAGTTTCTCATTAAAAGAATATATTTTCTTTATTTTTATCTTGGCTATTGCGGGGTATGCAGGCGCAGTTATTGGCAAGAGATTAATCTCTAAAATCTCATATGATAGTTTTAATATATTTTTAAAGCTGCTTCTATCATTTTTAGCTCTGTTGTTAATAATGTGAATTTAGATATTAGAATTGAAAGTGCATTAGGATAAAAATATTCGTACAATTAATGTGATCCTAAAAATGGAGAGATAATAATGAAATTAATTGCTGGTTTGTTTGGACTTCATAATTTTTATGAGGGGGATATAAATTCATATATAGAAATTTCTCAATCTGCTGAGGAACTTGGATTTCATGGCATCAGCCTTACTGACCATGTGGTAATGGGCAAGAATCTCCATAAATATCCTTTCGGTAGTTTTCCTTTGCCTTCCGAGGCTCCATGGTATGAGCCTTTAACTGTTTTAACGATGATTGCCTCTCACACTTCAAAATTGCACTTAGGTACAGCAGTATTAATCGCCCCATTAAGGAATCCAGCATTGTTGGCAAAAACTGCCGCAACGCTAGACTCTATTTCAAAAGGCAGATTAGAATTGGGTGTAGGCATGGGCTGGCAAGAAGAGGAATATCATACGGCAGGAGTACCCTTTGAAAAAAGATCTGAGATCTTCTGGGAGACATTAGAAATTTGCCAATTACTGTGGAAAAATAGTCCTGCTTCTCACAAAGGAAATATATATCAATTTGATGACATATGGTGTCAACCACAACCATTTCAGGGATCTGATTTGCCCTTGCTTTTTGGTTTGAAGATGACAAAACAAACAGCTAATAAGATAGCTAATATTGGTCATGGTTGGATCCCAATTAAAACTGATGCAGAATTTATCTCGAATGGAAAAGAGCTTTTAACTAGTGCTTTTAAAGAAAATAGAAATGAAAAAGAGTTAAGAATCAGGGGTCAACTGCCTACACAAATAGATAGCTCAGGCGTACCTAATCTTGATCTGACCTTAAAACAAGCAGAAAAATCCATCGCAGCTGGCTTAACAGAGATTGAAATTTTTCCAATTAATTTTGTTCGCTCAAAAGAGGATATAAAGCCAGTTTTAAATGCTATAAGTGATTTAAGTAAATAAGAATGAGACTAAATATATAGGGGAAACAGTTTTATGAAAAAAATATTTTTTTTAATTTTATTTAGTCCAATTTTTTTAGGAGCAAATACCATGGAAATAAATAGTGAAGCGAAGAAGGTCATTTATCAGTATGCTGAAATTATTGATTCAAGAAATTTTGATAAATTAGATTCTATTATGTGGCCAGATTTTTCTATGTCTGGAGGTTATGATCTTGAAGGCATTGAAGGGTTTATGGTAGCAATGAATTATTTGGTCACAACTTACGACAGCACAATGCATTTTATTGGAAATATTGAAGGTACCTGGGATGGCGATATTTATAATGGTAAAACTTATTGTATCGCTAGTCATATGTTTGTTGAGGACGGCCAGAGCAAAAAGATGGACATGGGAATTATTTATGAAGACAAGCTTGAGAGAAGGGGCGAGGAAGTAAAGTTTGTTAATAGAAAATTTAATTTACTATGGCAAAAAACAGAATTTCTAGATTCTCAAAAGGCTGAACTGCCTGAATCTGAATAGATTAATTTTTTAACTTATCTCTTTTAGAGTTTTCTCAAAAAAATTTCTTAAGAATTCTGCGCTCTCTTTGCCTGCATAATTTTCTCGAATAATTAATGCAATTTCTCTATGAGGTCCTGCTTCATTAAGATGAGAAATTGCAAGCCCCTTTTTATTACCAATTAGCTCCTTTAGAGCCATTTTAGGTACCAGTGTTGTCCCCATCTTTCCTTTGACTAATTGAATTAATGTATTCAAGCTTGAAGCTTTTAAAGAGTATTTAGAGGAAGATGAGATATTGCATGCATCCAAAATATGATCTTTCAAGCAATGACCATCTTCAAGAAGCATCAATTGAGATTGCTCTAATTCTGATGCTTTGATCTCGCTTCTTCCAGCAAGTTCATTTTGATCGTGTGAAACCCAATAAAAATCTTCTTCCCAAAATTTAAGACTACTTAAGCCATTTAATTCATAGGGCAAGGCAAGTATCGCCATATCAAGATCGCCTTCTCTAACTTTTTTAGCAAGAAATACTGATTGACCTTCTTCAATTTTAAGCTTGAGATCAGGAAATTCTTTTTGTATTTTTGGAAGAATTAATGGAAGAAAGTAGGGACTGATTGTTGGAATGATGCCAAGGGATATATTATGGCTTAATCCTTTAGATTTATTTTGCACTAACTCATATATATTTTGAACTTCTAGCCTAATCTGCTGAGCTTTTTCTAAGATTTCTTGTCCAAGGCTTGTAACAATAACTTTCTTATTGTTTCTTTCAAAAATCTTTACTCCAAGTTGTGTTTCTAATTCAGTAATTGCGTTGCTAAGGGTTGAAGGAGAGACATAACATTCATCTGCGGCCTTTTTAAAGTGAAGGTTTTTACCAACAGCAAGGGCATAATCTATTTGTTTTAGAGTTAACATAAGATAATTCTATCATTTATTAAATCGAACATAATATTCTTTTTTTATATATTTACCAATACATAAAAAATATGTAAGCTATTAGATACCACAGCTTACGCAGTGAATTTAAATATTTATTACGGAATTAATTATGAGTAAAGAAACACAAAGTTCAGAAAGTAAATGTCCTGTCATGCATGGGAGCCTTTCTTCAAACAGTTCTGCGGGAACATCTAATCAAGATTGGTGGCCTAATCAGCTTAATTTAAGCATACTCCACCAACATGACAAAAAAACCGATCCAATGGATGAAGGTTTTGATTATGCTGAAGAATTTAAAAAACTTGATTTTGATGCATTAAAAAAAGATCTGAATCATTTAATGACTGACTCTCAAGAATGGTGGCCAGCTGATTATGGCCATTATGGACCATTTTTTATCAGAATGACCTGGCATGCAGCAGGTACATATAGAACTGGTGATGGAAGAGGGGGTGGCGGCACAGGCGCCCAAAGGTTTGCACCTCTTAACAGCTGGCCTGACAATGGGAACTTGGATAAAGCAAGAAGACTCTTATGGCCTATTAAACAAAAATATGGAAAGAAAATTAGCTGGGCTGATCTTCTAATATTGGCTGGTAATGTTGCTATAGAATCAATGGGTGGAAAAACATTTGGTTTTGGAGGTGGTCGCCCCGATATTTGGGCTCCCGAAGAAGACATTAATTGGGGAGCTGAAAAAGAGTGGCTTACAAACGAAAGATATAGTGGAGTTCGAGATCTTGCAGATCCTTTGGGAGCTGTTCAGATGGGCTTAATATATGTTAATCCTCAAGGCCCAGATGGTGATCCAGATCCAGTTGCAAGTGGAAGAGATGTTAGAGAAACTTTTGCGCGGATGGCAATGAATGATGAAGAAACAGTTGCTCTTGTAGCAGGCGGTCATACTTTTGGAAAAGGACATGGTGCTGGAGCGGAAGATCATGTTCAGTTAGAGCCAGAGGGAGCACCATTAGAAAATATGGGCTTTGGCTGGCAAAGCACTCATGCGTCTGGGAAAGGAGCTGATACTATTACAAGTGGTTTTGAGGGAGCTTGGACTGCTAATCCTATTAAATGGGACAACGGATATTTTGATCTTTTATTTGGATATGAATGGGAAAAAGTAGAGACTCCAGCTGGAAAGATAGTTTGGCATGCAATAGGACAAAAAGAAGAAGATATGGCTCCAGATGCAGCAGATCCTTCAAAAAAGGTGCCAACTATGATGACAACCGCAGATATGTCAATGCGAGAAGATCCAGCATATAGGAAAATTTCAAAACGTTTTCATGAAAATCCAGAAGAGTTTGCCGATGCTTTCGCCCGTGCTTGGTTTAAGCTTTTACACAGAGACATGGGACCAAAGGGAAGGTATTTAGGGCCAGAGGTCCCCGCTGAGGAATTGATATGGCAGGATCCAATTCCAGAAGGAAATATCGACTATGATTTGAGCGCTCTTAGAAAAGCTTTATCTGAATCAGGGCTTTCAATTCAAGAAATGGTAGAAACAGCTTGGGCTAGTGCTTCAACATTTAGAAATTCAGATCTTAGGGGAGGCGCTAATGGCGCAAGGATTCGCTTAGCTCCTCAAAAAGACTGGGAAGCAAATAAACCTGAGCAACTTTCTAAAGTTTTATCCATTTATGAAAAAATTTCATCAGATATAGGTGCTTCTATCGCAGACGTTATCGTGATGGGTGGAAATGTTGGGATAGAGAAAGCCTCAGGTATTGAAGTTCCATTCACCCCAGGTCGTGGCGATTCAACACAGGAGCAAACTGATATAGAGTCATTTTCTGTCTTAGAGCCTATTGCTGATGGTTTTAGAAATTACTTAGGCTCTCAATCCGATATTCCTTCTGAGGAAATGATGCTTGATAAATCTCAATTATTGGGCTTAACCGCCCCAGAGATGACAGTCTTACTGGGAGGCATGAGATCATTGGGAATCAGTAATAATGATTACGGAATTTTTACTGAAAATCCTGATCAACTTACAAATGATTACTTTACAACTCTACTAGATATGTCAGTTTCATGGAAACCAAATGGCACAGGAAATACATATGAAGGATCCAATAGAGTTTCTGGTGAGAAAGTTAGAACTGCTACTAGAGTAGACTTAGCTTTCGGTTCCAACTCGCAACTTCGTGCATTAGCTGAAGTATACGCAAGTGATGATGCTAAAGAAAAGTTTGCACATGATTTCGTTGCAGCATGGGATAAAGTTATGACAAATGACTTACTATAATAATTAAGAACAATTTAAATTATGAAAAAACCGAATATTTTTAGACGGTTCGTAATGTTTATTGTCGACTCTTGGAGAGCCGTAATGGATGTTAGGTTCAATCCACTAAAACATATAGACCCTAGTTTACAAACCTATTTTATGCTTGTCTTGTTTACTATTTGGAGTATATCTTTTGGATTAATAGCAATATTTTGGCTTGGATATATTGGGTACAGTATTCCAACAAGTATTTTTGTCCACGCAGCTATAATCATTCCAATAGCTTTCACTAATGCTATTTTTGTGGATGCTGAAAGAGATGGTGAAAATTGGATAAAAGAATGGAGAGATGAGCAGTCGAGATACAAGTTACTCGTTAATAGACTTAAGACAAAAAATCTTGTTATATGGGACCCAAATAAAGAAGCCTAACAGAAATTATTTGTAATTAGAAAAAGCTCTAGTAATGGGGTGGCTTCTCATAGTCAATTTCTGGAAAACTGTATTTTTGATCTCCTTTTCTATTACTTTTTCTAGGGTGTTTCGACATTACATTAGCAGCATCATCAACAGCACTTGGCACATCTGTTTTTTCCGACCTTGATTTATGTATGTAAATAATTTTTTCTTTCTTCATATTCTGCATTTTACATAATCTTTTTAAGATTTTGCCGAATTACGAATGTTTAGTATCATTCGGTTATGAAAACTGCTATTTATCCAGGTTCATTTGATCCAATTACGTTTGGGCATATTGATATTGTTGAAAGAGCCGCTACTTTATTTGATAAAGTTATTCTTGGAGTTGCTGAGAGCCAATCTAAAAATCCTCTTTTTAGTGTTGAGGAAAGAATTGAACTAATTGCAGAAATCTTTAAAGACAATGAAAAGATTGAAGTATTAGGATATTCACAGCAATTAACAGTAGACCTTGCAAGAGATAATGATGCAATTGCAATTATCAGAGGCCTTAGAGCAGTTGCTGATTTTGAATATGAATTCCAGTTAGCGACTATGAATAGAAGTCTTGCACCGGATATTGAAAGCATTTTCTTTACTCCTAAGGATACTTTAATCTATGTTTCATCTAGTCTTGTAAAAGAAATTGCAACATTTGGTGGAGATGTCTCTCGTTTTGTTTCTCCAAATGTTAAAACTGCCTTGCAAAAAAAGATCTCTGGCTAAGCCTGACATTTGCGACAATAAAAAGTCGCTCTTTGTGATTGAATAATCCTTTTGATTAATTCTTTTTTGCATTTTTTGCACTTTTTATTAGCACGATCATAAACAGCTAGGTCTATTTTGAAATACCCTTTATTTCCATCAGGCTTATAGAAGTCTTGAAGGGTTGTACCTCCTGCATTAATAGCATGCTTTAAGATTTTTTTACTAGATGCAGCAATCTCCTCACATTCTTTCTTAGTAAGTGTTTTACTTTTTCTTGTAGGACGAATTTTGGCATCAAACAATATCTCATTTGAATAAATATTCCCTATCCCAACAACATTTTGTTGATTCATGAGAGCATTTTTTACTGGCGATAAAGATTTTTTTATTTTATGAAATAGATACTCTCCATTAAATTCTTTCGAAAGAGGTTCTGGACCAAGCTTTTCTAATAAAAAGTGGGTGCTGGGCTCTGTGACATAATGCATGGAGCCAAATCTTCTTGGATCATTAAAAATCAATCTTCCATTCTGAAAAATAAGCTCAATATGATCATGCTTTTTATAAAAGTTAGATTTTTTATCAGCAATTCTGAGTGTCCCAGTCATTCCAAGATGAATAAGAATTTGTGATTGTTCAATATGAAGAAGAATATATTTTGCTCTCCTATCAATTTTGCTGACTTTAAATCCATGGAGTTTTTTGAAAGCTGCAGTATCGACTTTCCAACGAAGATTTGGATTATATATTTCGATAGACTCTAGGCTTTGATTTGCAAACTCTTGAATTGCTTGAACTGAGGTTTCCACCTCCGGCAATTCTGGCATGCTTATCCGAGTAAGTTATTTATTTCAATAAGGTTTTCAGGACTTAGAGTTCCAGCTGCTAAATGCAAGCGGAGAGTAGTGATTAAATAATCATATTTTGCATTTGAGAGATTTCTCTCGGCGCTGTAAAGATTTTTTTCAGCTTGCAGTAAATCTACTATATTCCTAGTTCCAACCTCATATCCTACTTGTGTTGCTTCAAGCGCACTTGATGCTGATACAACCGCTTGTTTTTGCGCTCGAAGATTTGCCACCAATGTAACTACATTTGAGTATTGACTCCTAACATCTTGGATAACACTTCTTTCTGTAAATAATGCATCTTCTGATGATTTATTGGATTCAGCATATGCTTGCTTTGTCCTGGAAATTACAGCCCCGCCTTGAAAAATTGGCATGGATAGTTGCAGGCTATAAGTATCTCTCTGAGTTTCGTCAGGAACAGTAATATTGAATGCTCCTCCAGTATTTAAGCCATCAAAAGAATATTGATTAGTTTCTGATTCAGTTTGAACTCCCACAATATCAACCTTGGGTAAATGATTAGATGCTACGCTTCGAGCATTATTTTTAGATGCAAATTTTCTAAGATTTGCAGCTTTCAGTCTGAAATTATTTTCAATAGCTTTTCTTGCCCATTCTTCCTTAGAAGCTGGAACAGGATTTGTAACATTTAGGTCATTGACTAAACCATCAAGGGAAAAAATTTCTCTGCCAATTAACGCATTCAAAGATTCTTTAGCTGTATACACCTCTCCCTCTACTCTAGTCCTTGAAGCAACACTTAGATCAAAAGCTAATTTTGCTTCTTGGACTTCAGTTACAGCCGAAAGCCCGACTTCATATCTTTGCCTAATTTGGTCTAATTGTTTTTTAATTGCTTTTTCTTCTGATCGAGCCGCACTTAAGTTATCAATAGCACGCAATACATTAAAATAAAGCTCCGCAGTTCTTACGATCAACGCTTGCTGTGAATATGCAAAATCAGCTTCTGCAGCATCAGTCAAAAATTTAGATTGTCTGTATTTAAACCATGAATCAAGCCTAATCAATGGTTGAGTTAATCTAGCAGATGAATTGAAGTTGTTGTATTCGTTTTGAAGATTGCCATTTTGATAATATTCATTCCAATTGGTTTGTGCATTAATAGAAATATTGGGGAGAAGGCCAGCACGACCTTGTACTTTAATTTCTTTACCTGATAGATATGAAAACTCTGCTGATTTATATTGAGGATCGTTCTCTAACGCATCGTTATAAATATCTAGCAGGCTGTCTGCAGCTGATTGAATGCTAAAGGCAAGCAAAGATGTGGCTAGAATTTTTTTGTTCATATTAAAATTTAATGTTTACAGTGCACACATTAGAACTCTTTTAGGGTCGATATGTCAAGTTCACTTTACACTTAAATGCTATTTATAATATTTTAGTCTATTGTGAAAAAATCTCCTAAAATCTCTTAAATTAATAGCTTTCTTTCAATTTAGTTAGAGTAGAATACTAGTTAAAAGTTTATTAGCATTAGGAAATAATAATTGGCTAAAAATTATGATTCAGAGTCGATAGAAGTTCTATCAGGCTTAGATCCGGTCCGAAAAAGACCTGGTATGTATACTGATACCTCTTGCCCAAATCATCTTATTCAAGAAGTCCTAGATAACTCAATTGATGAGGCTTTAGCTGGTCATTGTTCTAAAATTAAAGTTACTCTCCACAAAGAGGGTGCCGTCTCTGTCATTGATGATGGACGTGGTATGCCAGTAGATATTCATCCTGAACATAAGGTTTCTGGAGTAGAGCTGATAATGTGCAAACTTCATGCTGGAGCAAAATTTTCTGGTGAAGATTATAATTTTTCTGGAGGGTTGCATGGCGTAGGCGTCTCTGTAGTAAACGCTCTTTCACAAAATTTATCTGTAGAAATTAAACGAGACAGCCATAAGTTTGAAATGAATTTTGAGGGGGGTGAAAAAACTTCAGATTTAAAAAAGGTAGGAGATATAGGTCCCAGAAATACAGGAACCTCAATCAACTTTGTGCCTGATCCACAATACTTTGAGAGCATTAAGATTGATAAAAGTAATTTGAAGCATCTGCTTAAAGCGAAAGCTGTATTATGCCCAGGCTTAACTATTGAATATTATGATGAGAAGAAGAATGAGAAGATTCCTTGGAATTATGAAAATGGGCTAATTTCATATTTATCTGAATCCTCTGGTGATATTGAATTGCTTCTCGAAGAATCAATTTCTTGTAGCAAACTGGCTGATGATAATGCTCTTGATTTTGTCTTGAATTGGTCTACAAAGCCAGCAAAAAATCTCATGAATGAATCTTATGTCAATCTTATCCCAACCGCTCAGGGTGGATCTCATATGAATGGTTTTAAAGCGGGTTTATTGGAGTCGGTTAAAGAGTTTTGTGAGTTCAGAAATTTAATTCCAAAAGGCTTAAAAATAACTGCTGATGATGTTGTGCAACACAGCACTTTCATTATTTCTTCAAAGTTAACGAACCCTCAATTTGCAGGTCAAACAAAGGAGAGATTAGATTCAAAAGACCATCAGGCTTTTGTGAACTCAACGACTAAAGACATTCTTAGCATATGGTTTAACCAACATACAGAGGAAGGAGAAAAAATAGCTGAATTGGCTATTGCATCTGCCCAAGCAAGAACCAAAGAAACAAAAGTGGTTGATAGAAAGAAAACATTTCAAGGTCCTGCACTGCCTGGAAAGCTTTCAGATTGTAATAGCACTGATCTTAACGAGACGGAGTTATTTTTTGTTGAAGGAGACTCTGCTGGAGGCTCTGCGAAACAATCAAGGGAAAGAAAATTTCAAGCAATCATGCCCCTTAGAGGAAAAATTTTGAATACTTGGGATTTAGAGAGTGATGAGATTATGAAATCTGCAGAAATAAAGGATATTTCTACAGCAATTGGAGTTAATCCAGGGAGCCCAGATATTGAATCTTTGAGATATGGAAAAATTTGTATTTTAGCTGATGCTGATTCAGATGGTCTTCACATTGCTACATTGTTATGCGCTCTATTTTTACGACACTACAAGCCATTAATCAAAGCTGGTCATATTTTTGTAGCCATGCCTCCACTTTTTAGAATTGATTGTGCAAAAGAGGTATTTTATGCCCTGGATGAAGATGAAAAGGATTCAATAGTTAAAAAACTAAAGACAAAGCCAGGAAAACCAAAAATAGATATCCAGAGATTTAAAGGCTTAGGTGAGATGAACCCCTCTCAGCTTCGTGAAACCGTAATGGATCCTAAAACAAGAAGATTGGTTCAGCTTACCATCACCTCTACTGACAATGTTAATAGTATGATGGATCTATTGCTTTCTAAGAAAAATGCTGGAGCCAGAAAAGAGTGGCTTGAGAAAAGAGGGAAAATAGTAACAGTTTAATTATGGATAAGAATCTTAGCTCAATAAGCCTGAAGGAATACGCAGAGGAGTCTTACCTTAACTACTCAATGTATGTCATCTTAGATCGCGCACTCCCTCACATTGGAGATGGCATGAAACCTGTTCAAAGGAGAATTCTCTATGCAATGAGTGAGCTAGGTTTAAATGCTAGCTCAAAGTATAAAAAGTCTGCTAGAACTGTTGGAGATGTAATTGGCAAATTCCATCCTCATGGTGACAGCGCAGCATATGAAGCTATGGTTCTCATGGCGCAAAATTTTTCATTTCGATACCCACTTGTAGACGGTCAAGGAAATTGGGGCACTCAAGATGATCCTAAGTCATTTGCTGCAATGCGCTATACAGAATCAAAATTAACCGGATTTGCTGATTTACTGCTTTCTGAATTAAAGCTAGGAACAGTTGATTGGCAACCTAATTTTGATGGCTCCCTGCTTGAGCCAACAATTTTGCCTGCAAAGATACCTAGTATTCTTTTCAATGGAACAACAGGTATTGCTGTTGGTATGGCAACTGACATTCCATCGCATAACATAAATGAAGTTTTGGATGCATGTATACATGTTTTGGATAATCCAAAGGCAGCTACAAAAGACTTATTAAAGTTTATTAAAGGTCCAGATTTTTCAAATCCAGCACCAATAATTGTGACTCCTGAAGAACTTGCAGAGATTTATGAAACTGGAAGAGGTGGATTTAAAATTAGGGCTCATTGGGATTCAGAGGGTAATGACATTGTTGTAAGGGCCTTACCTCATCAAGCTTCTGGATCAAAAATTCTTGAACAAATTGCCGATCAAATGCAAAAGAAAAAACTTCCAATGGTTGTTGATTTACGGGATGAGGGAGACCATAAAGAACCTGTCAGGCTGGTTATATCTTTAAAGTCTAACCGCATAGATCCAGCTGAAGTCATGAATCATCTTTTTGCAACCACTGATTTGCAGAAAAACTATCGAGCTAACATGAATTTAATTAGCTTAAAAGGATCTCCAAGAGTATTTGCCCTCAAAGATCTAATTACTGAGTGGCTTAAATTTAGACAACAAACTGTGATGAGAAAACTTGAGCATAGATTGGATCAAGTTCACGATAGAATTCATATTTTAGAAGGCTTATTAATTGTTTATTTAGACTTAGATAAAGTCATTCATATTATAAGAAATAGCGATGATCCCAAGAAAGAATTAATGAAAGCTTTTAAGATTTCTGAGATACAAACAAATGCGATTTTAGAAATTCGTTTAAGGCAGTTAGCTAAGTTGGAACAAATAAAACTTGAAGAAGAAAAAGATGCACTGGAAGCCGAAAGATCTGAACTAGAAAAAATTATCAAATCGAAAGCCAGGTTAAAAACTTATATTAAAAATGAACTCAAAGAAATCAAAGAAAACTTTGGAGACGAAAGAAACTCTCCAATTGAATCAACTTCAGAAGCTAAGGCATTCTCTGAAGAAGAAGTTGTTACGTCAGAAGCAGTCACCATAATTCTTTCAAAGGCTGGCTGGATAAGGTCAGCCAAAGGTCATGATATTGATCCAAGAACTCTTACTTATAGAGGGGATGACATGCTTCAACATTTTGCGCAAGGGAGAAATAATCAGACTGCTGTTTTTTTTGATTCTGGCGGCAAAGCTTTCTCATTACCGGCTCATTCATTGCCATCCGCAAGAGGAATGGGGGAACCCTTAACTGGAAGAGTTGTGGCTGAATCAGGTGTTACATTTGAAGGTGTCGCCATTGGATCTGAAGAATCTCAAATACTAATTTCAAATTCAGCAGGATTTGGTTTTATAAGTAATCTTGCTAATGCAATCTCAAATCAAAAAAAAGGTAAGCAATTCATGAAAACTCCCGATGGAGCTATCGTTATCTCTCCGGTCGCTATTAATGAAAATCATAAATATGTTGCTGCAACTTTCTCTTCGCAAGATAACAAAGGAAAGGTAAGTAACAAGATGTTAATTTTTCCTATAGATGAATTACCTGTGCTGCCAAAGGGCAAGGGCAATAAGTTAATTAGCATTTCAACTAAATCCTTTAAGGAAAAGTCTGAATTCATGATGGATGTATGCTGTTTAGCAGAAGATAGCAAACTCCATATTCATCATGAGGGGAAGACTGGTGGTAAAACGTGGACTTTAAAAGAGCTAGAGGAATATATTTCTTCGCGAGCAAAAAGAGGGCGAGTATTGCCTACAGGATATAATGGAAGGATTATGCTTGAAGAGATTTTAAAATCTAACGAAGCTGCTCCTGAATAGCCTGCCTTAATATCTTAAGTCCTTTCATAATAATTTCATCCTCAATAATGAGGCTTGGCGCTATGCGAATAGTATTATTATTAGCTTTTAAAATCATCAGCCCTTTTTCATAGCATGCTTTCATCAGAGTATCTAAATTAAAGTTTTCAGTTGCATTTAATTTACACCCAATCCACAATCCCGAGCTTCTGATCGCACTAAAACATTTAAATTCTTTATTAATTTTTTTAAGTTCATTTAAAAATAATTTTTCTTTTTTCTTAACTCCATTAAGTAGTGATTTTTTGGATAACATGATCATGACTTGTTCAGCGACAGCACAGGCAAGTGGGTTCCCCCCAAAAGTTGATCCATGAGAGCCGAGTTGCATGCACTCAGCAATTTTTGTAGAGGTAAGTATTGCACCAATCGGAATTCCGCCACCTATGCCTTTTGCACAGCACAAAATGTCAGGTTTTACTCCAAACTGCTCATACGCAAACAATGTTCCCGTTCTCCCAGCTCCTGATTGCACTTCATCAATTATTAGCAATGCTTTATTTTGTTTGCATAACTTTTTAATTTTTTGAACAAAGCCTTTTTTTGCTTTAATAATTCCAGCTTCTCCTTGAACAAGTTCAAGTATCACAGCTGCAGTTTTCTTAGTAATTACTTTTTCAAGCTTATTTTCATCATTAAATGGATGATGCTTGATACCCTCAGGCATGGGTCCAAAACCTTCTATAAATCTATCTGATCCATTGAGAGCAATAGCCATCATTGTGCGGCCGTGAAATGCATCAGAGAAAGAAACTATTTCATTTTTTCTTTTACTATGATTAAGGTAAGCATATTTTCGAGCGGTTTTTATTGCCCCTTCAACAGCTTCAGCACCAGAATTTGCAAAGAAAACTTTTTCAGCAAAAGTATGCTTGCAGAAAATTTTAGCCAGTCTAAGTGCTGGTTCATTGGTTAATAGGTTTGATAAGTGCCAAATTTTCTTTGATTGTTCAGACAGTGCTTTATTTAAAGCAGGATGACAGTGTCCTAGACTTGATACGGCAATCCCTGAGGCAAAGTCTATATATTTTTTATTTTTTTTATCCCAAAGCAAAGATCCTTTTGCTTTTGAGGGAATGAATTCTGCCGGCTTGTATGTCGGCATCATGTATTGGTTGAAATCTATTCTTGTGACCATATACCATTGTAATATGATTAGGATTCAAGAAACTACAGAAAATAATTTTTTAATAGAGATTACCCCTAATTATTCATTAAGAGGGTGGGGCCGAGTCTTTTTTTTGGGAAGCATTACTTTTATCTGTTTAGCTATTGGAGTCTTTTTCTTATTTATGGGCGCTTCATTGATACTTCCTTTTGCTGGCTTGGAAGTCATTATTGTTTTAACTTGTTTTTATATTAGTTTTCGTTGGAGCCAACAAAAAGAGTTCATTTATATCTCTAATGAAAAAATTAAATTAGAGAAGGGTAGACTAATCAAAGAAAAAAGCTGGGAAGAGTTCAGAAGTTTTGCTGTCCTCGAAGTTGAAACTGATAAGCACAATTCACGAAAATTTTGCTTTCAATCCAAAGGAAAGCGGTTTTACTTTGGCTCGTTCTTGAATGAAGAGGATAAGCTAATTCTTAAAAATGAATTGACAAGAATCATAAGCAAACTTAATGCATTATCTCCAGGCCTTTAACTTTTTAGCCACCATCTCCATTTTGCCAGCTTGATAATTTATATTTTTTAGTTCATCAGTTTTACCTTCAACGAGAGGTTGAAAATACCTTCGAGCTCGTTTTGTCATCCCAAATCCATCCTTTGTAATAAACCCAGCTGGTAGCTTCTTTTCAACGTTAGCAATTTTTGTTAAAGGCGCAGAAACAATCTCCCACCTATATGGCTTTGAGCTTTTGCGTTTAATTATAGGCATGACACCATTTTGTCCATTTGCAGCAAATTGCACTGCTTTTTTACCAACTTCATAAGCCTGAGTTCTATCAACACCTGATGATAGATGACTTGCGCTTCTTTGAAGATAGTCTGCAACAGCCCAATGATTTTTTAATTTTAATTTACTGTTAACTAGATCTGCCAATCGAGGTGCCACACCACCAAGCTGACTGTGACCAAAGGCATCTTTTGATTCTGATTCAGCAATAAACTTTCCTGTAGAATCTTTAATTCCTTCTGAAGCAACAATCACACAAAATCCATTTTTTTTCACCGTATCTTTTACCTTAGATAAGAATTTTTTTTGATTGAAGCTTACTTCAGGAAGCAGAATTATATGAGGAGCGCCAGGATGGCTATCTTGGGCCAAGCAGCTTGATCCAGCGATCCAGCCAGCATGTCTTCCCATAACTTCAAGTATAAAGACCTTTGTAGAGCTTTCATGCATTGATTCCACATCAAGAGCAGCCTCAATAGTAGAGGTAACAACATATTTAGCTACCGATCCAAATCCTGGACAGCAATCGGTAACAGCCAGATCATTGTCAACAGTTTTAGGGATTGCTATGCATTGAAGAGGGTAGTTAAGCTTATTGCTGATCTGAGAAATTTTTAAAGCAGTGTCAGCAGAATCATTTCCACCATTATAAAAAAAATAACCTATGTCATGAGCTTGAAAAACTTCAATTAATCTTTTGTATTCTTTTAAATTCTCTTCGATACTTTTTAATTTATATCTACATGAACCAAAAACTCCACCTGGCCGATATTTTAAGCTCTCAATAAATTTTTTTGATTCTTTAGAGGTATCTATTAACTCTTCTCTTAAAGCTCCCAAGATCCCATTTTTGCCGGCATAAACTTTTCCGATCTTTGAAGATTTTTTCGCTTCTAATATTACCGCGCTTGCAGATGCATTTATTACAGATGTCACACCACCGGATTGAGCGTAAAAAGCATTTTTTTTCATTGGTTTATAAATTAATTAATTTGGTCTATGGTAACAAATGTTACCGACAAATATTTAAAAATGAAAATTCATATATTAGGCATTTGTGGCACCTTTATGGGAGGTCTTGCACAAATTCTTGTAGAAAAAGGTCACGTAGTTTCCGGAAGCGATAAACAATTTTATCCACCAATGTCTGATCAGTTAGATTCTCTAGGTGTGGAAATGATAAAAGGTTATGAGGAATCTTCTTTACCTTCTGCCGATCTTTATGTCATAGGTAATGCATTAAGCAGGGGCAATCCATGTGTTGAATATATTCTGAATCAAAAGCTTGATTATACTTCTGGCCCTAAAATGTTAGGCGAAATGATTCGAGATAGAACAGTGATTGCTGTATCGGGAACGCATGGAAAAACTTCAACATCATTTTTAATCTGTGAAATATTTCAAGCTCAAGGAATTGATGTGGGATTTTTAGTTGGAGGCGTAAGCGATTCATTTAAAAATTCTGCTCGCCTAGGTACATCAGAATTTTTTGTGATTGAATCCGATGAGTATGACTCAGCATTTTTTGATAAGCGCTCAAAATTTATTCATTACCATCCAGACACTTTCATTATAAATAATATCGAATTTGATCATGCTGATATATTTGATGATTTGTCAGATATCTTGAAGCAATTCCACCATGCAATAAGAACAGTTCCCGCAAATGGAAATATACTTTTTCATGACGGCGATGAAAATATTATGAGTCTCATTGAGATGGGTTGCTGGTCAAAAACACATAAACTTGGTGGGGAAGAAAATATAAAGCTTTCAAAGAAGGAGGGGGTTATTCATTTTAAGGGTCAAAAGTTTGATGTGAGCGATCTGCCAATGCATGGCCAGCATAATTTAAATAATGTAGTAATGGCTATATACACAACTTATCTTCATGGTATTGATCCTGAGAAATCTTTTTCAGCTCTTCAAAAGTCAAAGGGGGTTAAGAGAAGATTTGAAACAGTATTCAAGCATAATGAAAAAATAGTCATTGATGATTTTGCGCATCACCCTACCGCAATATCTCACACAGCTGAGGCAGCTATCAACCATTTTTCATCTAAAAAAATAGTTGGCATTGTAGAACTTGCCTCAAATACCATGTCTCAGGGACATCATGGACTAGAATTGTATAATAGCGCCTCGAGTTTAGCGCAAGTCTATTGGTTAAATTTATCTAACAAAAAAAATCAAGACTTTGAGTATGATTCTATTAATTTGTTATTGGAAGATCTAAAAAAGGACATAGATAATATTGATGTTATATTAATAATGAGTAACAAAGACAGCAAAAAAATATCGGAGCCAATCATTGACCTCATCAAAAGTAAATAAACTTCCAGTCTTCCCTTTAGGGTTGGTTGTTTTGCCTGGAACCATACAAACCCTCCAAATCTTCGAGCCTAGATATCTTTCTATGGTAAAAAATTGCATGAGCACTAATACAGGCTTTGTCATTACTTTAAGTAAAAATAATAAATCCGGTGAGAGTTTTATGTCTCAAGGAACCTTTGTAGAAATTATTGACTTCAACCAGTTGCCTAATGGACTGCTAGGGATCACTGTGAAAGGATCGCAAAAAGTATCTATTAAATCTGTTGAGCAGCTTGAGTCAGGACTTCATTATGCATCTATATCTCCAATTACAGAGCCAGTTGTAGATGATCAAGCAGTCCTCGCTCAATTCCCTGAGTTGATCAATGTTCTTAGTCAGCTTAAAGAACATCCGCAGGTAAAATCTTTGCCCTTAGAAATTGATCTTTTATCTGCTGAATCCGTCAGCTATCATTTAGCAGGATTAATTCCTATTACACCTATGCAGAAACAGTCTTTGCTTGAAGCTTTTGACGCAACTCAAAGAATGAATATTCTTGCAAAATTAGTCAATAAAATTTCAGAAAGCTCAGCTTAAATTTTTAGCAATTGCTTGCCTTTATTTTTTCCAGTAAAGAGCCTGTTTAGAGTTTGTGGACAATTTTCAATTCCCTCTTGAATATCCTCTCTATGTTGGAGTTTTCCCTCCATAACCCACGTTGCAATTTCCTCTAGAGCCGGTTGTGAGCGAGGTAAATAATCCAGAACTAAAAATCCTTGCATTGTTGCTCGCTTAATAATTAAGGAAAATAAATTATTTGGTCCATCTGGAGGTCTGGTTGCATCATAGCCAGATGAAATCCCGCCGCATAAAAGAACACGGGCATTTATATTTATCAAGTTAAGAACAGTTTCTAATATCTCACCACCAACATTATCAAAATATATATCAATTCCATTTTTGGCAATCTTAGGTAATTCTTCATGAACATTTGAATTTTTATAATCAATCACATCATCAACACCAACGTCTTTAAGCCAGTCACATTTTTCTTTGCCACCAGCTATTCCTATGACATGACATCCTTTGAGTTTAGCTATTTGAGATACCACAGAGCCAGTTGCACCTGCAGCCCCTGAAACCAAAACTGTCTCACCTGGTTTAGGATCTCCAAGCTCTATAAATCCATAGTAAGCTGTAATGCCGGTTGAACCCAAAACATTTAACATTGTTGGTATAGGGAGGAGATCAGGAATTACTCTAAATCTGTCATCAGCATTAGGCTTTGTCACGCAGTGAGTTTGCCATCCCACAAAACCAAAAGTTAATTCACCAACCTTATATTCAGAATTCTTGGATTCTATAACTCGACCTATGCCACCTGATCGAACAACTTCACCTATTTGCACTGGAGGAAGATATCCAGGGATATCATTTAACCACCCTCTTTGTGTAGGATCAAATGAAAGATAGATGTTTTCAAGCAGAATCTCACCTTCTTTTATTTCCGGAAGGACTTCAGTGAGTAGCTCAAAATCAGATTCTTTAACAAGACCTTGAGGTCTTTCTTTTAAAACCCATTTTTTATTTTCAATTTCCATAATTGCTCCGATATATTAAATTCTGATATATTTTTAAGATGCTTATATTTTACTTTGTTCTTGGATAGTATTTTTTCTAAGCCTGGGTTTATTTGCTTTTACTCTAATCCAATTTAAAGCCCTAAATACTGAAGGCATTGCCACAAGTTTTTGTTCTAATTTATATTTGCCTGGATAATTTATTAATAGCAAGCCTGTAACTATTGTCAGCAAGCCTTGACCGGGCAAAATTAGCATTAATAAACCCCCAATGATTAGAGTAAACCCAATTATATTTTTTCCAAATATCAGTACCAATCTTAGGATTGGTTTTTGCTCTTGCCATTTTGATGGTTTTCTTTGTGATGAGAGAAAATAATCTTCAGGTATTTGAGCAACAAACCAACTCATTCCTAAAATACTTATTATAAAAATAAGAATCGAAGATATGCCTAAGCCTATTAAAACTTCGGGATTATCAGAGAGCCAAAGAAAAGAAGAATTTATTAAATGCATTTATATATCTTAATCAAAAGATTGGATTAAAGAATATATAAATTAGAAATATTTAATAGATTTATTCATTTAAGTTAGATATTCTGATTATTAAAGCTTGGACGTAAAATTAAAAAAATTTAAACAATATCAAAATGCATCATATGGTGAATCACTGCTATGAAAACTCTTGATTTAAAAACAATCTGTTGCTCCGCACTTGATGATTTAAAAGCTCAGAATATCCTCGTGCTAGATATTAGGGATATCTCGTCCTTTGCTGATTGGTTTATCATAGCTACTGCGTCTTCTTCAAGAAATGCAAAGGCTATTTCCAATAAATTAATTGAATCACTTAAGCAACAAAAGCATCACTTAGTTGGGGTTGAGGGTCAAGATGATTCAGAATGGATCTTGGTAGATTGTGGAGATGTTATTGTAAATATAATGCAACAAGAAACTCGTGAATTTTATGATTTAGAAAGTTTATGGGGTAAAAAGACTCTTGTTTCCGCATAATGAAATGCAAATTTATTAGTATTAGCCATAAGCAGTCTGATTGGGAGAAAAAGGCCTTACAATTTTATTCTAAACAATTACCTAATCATTTTAAATTTTCTGATGTTGAGGTAAAGCCTTTTTCTTCCAAATCTTTGGATAGAGATTCTATTTTAGAGGCAGAAGGTTTAGAAATTTTAAAAAATGTTGATCAAGATGCATTTGTAATTTTATGGGATAGACAAGGGCAAAAAATTAATAGCCTTGGTTTTGCAAGTCTTTTACAAGAACAAATTGATCAGGGAACAAACATTAATTTTATTATAGGTGGAGCCAATGGAGCATCTGAGAACTTATTTAAAAATTCACAATTAATTTTATCTGCTTCAGAATTAACTTTTCCTCATAGACTTTTTAAAATATTGTTAATGGAACAAATTTATAGAGCTAGCACGATTCATAGAAATCACCCATATCATAAATAATGATTTTTGAAGAAAGACAGATTGAGAAGAATAATTTTTCTTCAAGGGCGATTATACTCTTCAGTATAATTGCCCTGGGCCTAGTAGCTGTCCTTATTCAAGTATTTTCTTTGCAAGTTTCTGGTTACTCAGATTATCAGCTAGCTGCATTAAAAAATAAAAATTATTCAGTTCCTGTTCAGTATCTAAGGGGCGAGATTTTTGATAGAGACGGCAAAGTCATCATTAAAAATGAACCAACTTTTGATTTAATTACTCGTCCTAATCTAATTTTAGATATAGATTCTTTTTTAGAAGAGATCCAACCTGTTATTTATCTTTCTGAAGCTGAGAAATCAAAGTATAAAAAGCTTCAAAAAGAGAAGGCTTTTGTAAATAAGGAGCTGGTTCTAAAAAAAGATCTATCTGATGAAGAAATTGCGAGATTTAATGTAAGGAGTTTCAATTTTCAAAATGCATTTATAGCAAAACGCTATAGAAGAATTAGCGATTATCCAGATATTTTCTCGCACGTTCTAGGGTATACCTATAGAACAGATGATGATTTTATTTCAACGCCTGAAATTCCTAGAAGTCATTGGAAAGATTCAGAATTAGTCTATGCGCATGGCCTAATCAAAGGGCGTACAGGTTTAGAGGAAGTATATGACGAATATTTGAGTGGCCGATATGGAAAAAGAGTGTATGAAATGAATGCGAGAGGGCAATTTGTTCAACCATTGTCATTTATGAAGCCTGAAAAAGGTAATAATTTATATACTCATTTAGATATTGATGCGCAAAAAAGTGCAGCAAAATTTCTTGGAAATAGAAAAGGTGCAGTTGTTGCCATAGACTTAGATGTTGGAGGTATAAATGTTTTATACAGCTCTCCTGCATACTCAATAAATAAGCTCTCAAATGGCATGAGTGAAAATGAATTCCAGACATTAATCGATGATCCTGACAAACCTTTTTTTAATAGAGCACTGCAAGGAAGATACCCACCGGCATCAACTATTAAGCCTGCAATTGGCATGTATGGATTATCAAATAACATTGTAAATTGGGATTTTGAGATTAAAGACCCTGGATTTTTTACCTTACCCGAGACAGGAAGAATATTTAGGGGGTGGCTTAAGGGGGGGCATGGGAAAGTAAATATGCATAAAGCATTTCTGGTCAGCTCAAATACTTACTTCTTCTCGCTTGCATATAAATCAGACATTACAGAATTATCTAATTATTTATCAAATTTCGGGTTTGGAAAAAAAGTTTGCCTAGATTGTTTTGATGAAGATCAGGCATTTGTTCCAACTCCTGAATGGAAATATAGCATCATGAATGTAGGATGGGTCAAGGGCGACACAGTTAATTTGGGTATTGGACAAGGCTATTTAGTTGCAACCCCTATGCAATTAGCAAACTATGCATCTATACTTGCTACCAAAGGACAATTTGTTGAGCCCTCTCTTGTTGCTTTAGACGATCAAAAGAAATCTTTGAATACCTGGCCAGACGAAAGATTTAATGATGCAGATTGGAGAAAAATGCATCAAGCTTTACTTGGGGTCATTGAGAGTGATTTTGGAACTGCTAGAAGCATTCGTGATCTTAAAGAATTTCAAGTAGCTGGAAAATCAGGAACAGCAGAGCTCGTTAGTTTAGATAGTAAGGAGGCTTATCTAGAGGTAAGAACCTCAGAGTTGCTAAGGGATCATTCTATTATCATCGCTTTTGGCCCAATGCCTAATCCAAAATATGCAGTTTCCGTGGTAATTGAGAACGGAGAGAGCGGAGGAACGGTTGCTGGACCGGTAGCAATTGAAGTTTTAAAGAGCCTGATTAATGAATAAAAATTTTCAAAAGATATACTTCGATCCTTATTTATTTTTTAGCTTATTATTATTGTCTTCCCTTGGCTTATTCTTTTTATTTTCTGCTTCAAATTTAGATTTAAGCCTTGTTTTAAAACAAATGGTTTATGTTGTTGCTGGATTCATTATTATGATCTTAGTTAGCCAGCCAGACCCCGACATATTTAGAAGGACATCAGGGTTACTTTTAATTTTTTCATTGTTACTATTAGGAATTACGTATTTATTTGGCCCTGAAATTAATGGAGCTCAGAGATGGCTTAGGCTTGGCCCATTTTCATTTCAATCTTCAGAGTTGCTGAAACTAGCAGTACCAATTTTTTTAGCAAATTTTTTATTCGATAAGAAACTCCCTATACAAAGAAAAGAAATCATCATTAGCCTCATAATTATTTTTTGTTGCTTTTTTATTGTTTTTAGTCAGCCAGATTTTGGAACTGCATTAATTATTGCTTGCTCAGGATTATTTGTTTTGTTCCTATCAGGTTTAAGCTGGACTTTTATAGGCGGGTCTTTTGTTTTATTAATAATTTCCTCCCCTTTTATTTGGAATATTCTTTTGCAACCTTTTCAACGTCAGAGGATTGCAACATTCTTTGATCCAGGCTCGGATCCATTTGGGGCAAGTTGGAACATTATCCAATCAAAAGTTGCAATTGGTTCGGGGGGGTTGCTGGGCAAGGGTTTTGGTGAAGGGTCGCAGACACAATTAAATTTTCTTCCAGAAACAGAGACTGATTTTATTTTTTCTGTCATTGGGGAGGAATTTGGATTTTTTGGGGTGTTGCTGTTAATAGGGATCTATTTATTTATATTATTAAGATGTTTTTATTTGGCATTAAGTGCACGAGACAGATTTTGCAGATTGGTTATTGGGGGCCTGAGTCTTACTTTTGCAGTAAATTTAATTATTAATTTATGCATGGTAGTTGGCCTTCTTCCAGTTGTTGGCATGCCTTTGCCTTTTATAAGCAAGGGTGGATCATCTTTAATGTCATTATTCTTTGCTTTTGGCATAATTGTTTCAATGGGCACACATAAAAAATTTTTACCTCAATGAAATATCTTTTTATACTCTTTATTTTTTTCTCAAATGTTATTCTTGCTGATTATTCAAAGCATCCAGCAGCTCAGGATGTTATTAAAACACTGGTATCGGAACATGGCTTTGATCAAAACTATGTTACTAAGATACTTCAAACCGCAATTAAGCAAGATCAAATTTTGGAATCAATGTCATCTCCAGCTGAGTTTACTTGGACATGGGATAGATACAAAAAACTTTTTTTAGAGGAGAAGCGTATTGCAAATGGCAAAAAATTTATCAATGACAATGCTGCTTTATTTGATCGAGTAGAAAATGAGTTTGGGGTGCCTAGGGAAATTATTACTTCCATTTTAGGGGTAGAAACAAGATATGGAAAAATTAAAGGCAGCTATAGGGTGCTTGATAGTCTAGCAACTCTTGGATTTGATTTTCCTAGACGGTCAAAATTTTTTAAAAGTGAGCTTATTCAGTTCTTTATTCTTACAAGAGAAAATAATCTAGATATTCATTCAGTGAAAGGGTCATATGCAGGAGCTATGGGTTATGGGCAGTTTATTTCGTCAAGCTATCGAGCTTATGCATTGGATTATGATGGTGATGGCTATGCAGACTTATTTAATTCAGTGCCTGATTCAGTAGCAAGCATTGCTAATTATCTCAAAAAACATGGCTGGAAAAGAGATGGGGTTATAGTTCAAGAAGTTGTAATCAATACAGTTAATAAAACATACAATCATCCAAGCAATCTAAGTAAGTATATTCCTCTCCAATTTGCTGAGGGCCTTCAGGCAGAATATCTTATACAAGAAGGAGATAGCTTATTATCAATTGCAATTGCGAATGATCTTAAATTAGAGCAGCTCATGACTCTTAATAATATTAAAGATAAAAATTTTATAAAAATTGGAGAAACCATTCTATTAACTAAACCTAAAGATTTATATTTTATAGGCGATGATAATTTCATAGCGATTACCAAATATAATCGCAGTCATTTTTATGCAAAAGCCGTGTATGATTTATCCTTAGAATTCAAGTAACTCTATTATGAAAAAAATAATTTACCTTATCCTTATACTTCCATTTTGTATTGACGGGCTTGCTCAGTCCATGGTTCCCAAACCACCTAAATTAAATTTAGATAGTTATATATTACTTGAAGCAAATACCAATACTGTCATAGCTGAATTTAATTCAGATAATCAAATTTCTCCGGCGAGTATGACAAAAGTGATGAGTGGGTATGTTATTGCAGATCAGATAGCTAATGGAGCTATAAGCCTTGATGATAAAGTTTTAATTAGCGAAAAAGCATGGAAAACTGGTGGCTCCAAGATGTTTATTGAGGCAGGAAAAAGAGTTTCAGTTCGTGATCTTTTATCTGGAATAGTTATTCAATCTGGAAATGATGCCACCGTAGCAATGGCTGAGTATGTTGCAGGTTCAGAAGAGGGGTTTGTAGATTTTATGAATGCTTATGCCTCTGAATTAGGCCTAAGTAATACTTTATTTCAAAATGCGGTTGGTTGGACAGACCCCAATCATTTCTCATCAGCCAGAGATTTAGCCCATTTAACAAAAGTAATGATTAGTAATTTTCCTGAGCATTATTCCACCTATAAAGAAAAGGAATTTACCTTTAGTGGTATTCGCCAGCTCAATCGTAATAAGCTTTTATGGAGAGATGATACTGTTGATGGAGTCAAAACTGGTCATACTGAGTCTGCTGGTTATTGCTTAATTTCTTCCGCTAAGAGAAATGATATGAGGTTAATAGCTGTGGTTGCAGGCAGTTCTTCTGAAAATGAAAGACTAACTTCATCACAGAGACTCCTAGAGTATGGGTTTCGTTTCTTTGCTACTCAGAAACTAATTGCAAAAGATTCAGAGATTACTTTTGCTAAGGTTTGGGGTGGTAAAATGGATGATGTCGCCCTTGGAACCAATGAGGATATCTTTTTAACTTTGCCACGATCAGATTTTAAGAATATCAAAGCAAACTATAAGTTTAAGAATAATATTCAAGCTCCTGTTTCTGCTGGTGATTTGATAGGCGATATTGAATTCATGTCTAATGAAAGAGTCGTTCTGTCTGTTCCGCTTATAGCCATTGAGTCTGTTGAAGCTAAAGGTTTCTTTGGGAGAATATGGGCTCGTATAGTTTTTTGGATTATGAGTATTTTTTCCATGGGTCAGAATGACTGATATTCCTGCTATATATCAGGGAAAATTAAATACGTTGGACAAAATCACCGTTTCGCCTTTATCTCGCGCTTATACCTTTTCAGACAGTATTTACGAAGTTATCCCATATTTTTTTGGAAAACCTTTGTGTTTTAAAGAGCACTTTGATCGAATGATTCAAAGCTCTCATCTAATGAGCTTAAATGTTGATTTTGATAGCGTAAATAATGATATTAAGAAACTTGCTGCTACCTTAATTAATCAAGATGGTTATATTTATTATCAAATTTCAAGAGGAGTAGACATGGTTAGATCTCATATCTATCAAGATGATCTTGAGATAGAAAGATTTGGTTATGCAATGCCTGTAAGTTTTCCTTCGTCGTCTATCAGTGCTATGTTGTGTGACGATGATCGATGGGGTAAATGTAATATCAAATCTACTTCCTTGCTAAGCAATGTTTTGGCAATGAATAAGGCAAAGTCATTAGGTTGTCAAGAAATTGTCATGCATAGAGATGGCTTCATGACCGAAGCAGGGTCAAGCAATGTGTTTTATTTTGATTCCTCAGGCTCAGTTAGAACCTCGGCCTTATCAGAAAATATTCTTCCTGGTATAACCAGATCAATTTTAATCGAAGCACTAAAGGGTACCCCCTATTCAGTGAAAGAGGGAAGCTGTGATATTTTAGATTTCAATGAATCTCCTTGCATATGGTTGACTAGTTCGACTAAAGGAATCTTGCCTCTCTCTGCCTTAATAGGAACGGAATATAAATTTGAAGAAAATTTTGATGGTTATCTGGATGTAGCTGAACTATTTAACTCTGCAATGCAGTCACATCTTGCAGCCTCAGAATAACTCTTTCAATTTGCTCCCAACTATCAGCCTTTATCAAGCCTTTATTTATTAAATCAATTTTTAGGATCTCGTCATTTAAACCCAGAAATTCATTTACTTTTGCTTGTTTGATTAAGTTTAAATAGAGGTTAACTTTAGATGACCATACCCCACTATTTATTAATGCTGATTTCTTATTTGAACTCTTAAGTGACTCTATACAAGAATTAATCACTTTAGCGATTATCCATATGATTGGAGAAGAGTTTTGACGATCATCCTCTCGCATGAAATTTATTGTCATGAGTGCTTTTTTAAAATTCCTATTAATTAATAAATCTTCAAGCTCAAACGCGCTGATCCCAGATCCAAAGATTATATGATCTGTATTTGCTTCAGTGGATTCATCTTGGCTTAAAAATAAAAGCTTCAGCAAGGCAACTTCATTTTTTTGACCCAAAAGATTTGCTTCATTATTTTGAGAAATTGAGCCTCCAAAGATTGGAAGCAAATCGTTTGGCAAAAAGCTCAGTTGTCTTTTAAGCCATATTTTTTCTTCCATTATTTTTAATTTGCTGCAATTAACAATGAGACCATGAGTATCAAAATTTTTAATCCATGCTCCGCTTGCTGGTGTTTTTTCAATACTTGACTCAACAATCAATGCAATGTTTGAAGATTTGAAGGTATTGTTATCTTCAAGAAGAGATTTTATTTTTTCAGGAAATTTTCCTGAGCTATGTTTGATATGCAGAATTAGATTTTCTTGGAATAAAGAGCCTCCAATATTTCTTGAAACAATTTCTTCCAATTTATCTAAGTCATCTTGTGATATCGATACCTTTTCATTAAACCCATTATTCTCTAAATTATTTAAGATTCTTTCAACCACCTCTTGTTTCAGAATAAATTCTCCTCCTGTTAGCAGAAAGTATTGATGATCTTTGGGATCAGTAAAATTTAGAAAATTAACTTTCAATTAACCAATACTCCTTCAAGAGGTCTTCAAGCAATAATAATTCTAATTCTTCAGTAATTTTTCTCTGCGCCATCATTTCAGCTTGCGGATTATTTTCGTTAACTGGAATCCAGCCTGAAATTTCTAGTTTGCCATTTTTGGTAGATGCCATTTTGGTGAAGCTAAATTCAAGCTGACCAACAATTTCTATCTGTTTTGCCCTTGCAGCAGAGCCACCGTAAAAGTTTTTCTTTTTAAATTGAAGATTGGATACATTGAGGGTGTAATTATTATTAGATGGGTTTTGAGAAAAATATTTTAATGATTTTTGTTGAAATGAATCTCTAACATTTAACCCAAATTCAATTTTATTTAGAGATATTTGACGCTCTTCAATCCAATCAAGCTGACAACTATAGATTGAAAAAAAAGATATGAGTATTAAAAAATACTTATTAAATTTATTTTGCTCCATCAAAAAAGTCTTCAAAGCCAGATGGGTCATGTCTTCCAACAACTAAGTTCTCAAGCATTCCAATACCTTTTTCCGAGCCTAAAGTTGCTTTTGCAATTTGATGCGTATGAAAAAAAGTATAATCTCCAGGATCAATGGAAGACAAATCCCAAACCTCATAGCCTATTTCACTTTCACCTCTCCAAATACCATGCTTCCACTCATCATGTTGATATCCAATGCCTTTGCAAAAGAATATTGGACCGATTGTTTCTAGCTCAAGATCAAACTTTTCTTTGTTTTTTAGAATGCCTGATATATTTGCTCCAGTTGCCCAACGTGAGCCTTTTTGCCATTTAACAGAGTGATGAAGAGAGTGGATAGTTTCAACCTCAATTTCAGATGGAGCAGAAGATATATCTTCATATAAAGGTAATTTATGTCCAGAAATTTGTGTTGTATTACCATCCCTATCTTCAAATGTTCCAAATTGTGTGCAGAATCCATTAAAGTGGACAGGAGCCCAACACCAATAAACTCCAGGTTCTTGGTTGAGCATTCCAGGCGCTCCTCCTTCTGGCTCTCCCACTGGTCTGACACCCCATGACCTATCTCTAATTCCATAAATTGCTTGTGGATTAAGTGTTCCAGCTTCAGTTGATATTTCACCAGTCCATTTGCCTAGTTGAGTGAATCTAATGGTATTCATAATTGTTCTAGTGCCCTCCATCAGTAGCGATCGAGGTTCTTGGTGAGCAACAGAATTAGCTGAGAATTTGAGATTACAATTTAATTTGTTCTCAGGGTCTTTTAGTGAGAATGTAAGTTCATTCATGGGTTCATCAATCGTTAGGCACATAGGACCAATGTTGATCGGAACTCTATTTTGATCAAGGCGCTGCGAGGCATGAAAAGAATATTGCTTGCCTTTGTAAGAAATACTGAAATGAGCATCCATCACATGTCTGTTTGGATAGAGCGCTATGCCTATTTCAAAAATATACTCATTATCGGGATCCATGCCATTAAAAAAATATCTGTCGTAAAAATTTCTATCAGTGGGCCCGGGAATAGTAATAGGTTCTATTGCTTGATGAATTGGATAGTCGTCGAAAGGAGTGATGTAGTTCATTTAAATTACAAAATTAATTAATTTTTCTTTTATATAGATTACCTTTTTTATGCGTTGGTTAGCTAGAATTTTTTTCACATTTTTATTTTCCTTTGCTAGCACCTCTAATTCAGCTTGCTCTATATCAACAGATACATTTTCTTTACCTCGCACTTTTCCATTGACCTGAATAATGAGTTGAAAATCTTCTAATTGAAGAAACTCTTCATTATAGGCTGGCCAAGAATTTTCAAAATTATCGCCATCAGATTCCGTATATTCTTTCCATAAATAAAGACTAATATGAGGAGTAATTGGTGATAACATTTTTAATGTAAATTTAATCACCTCATCTAAACAGAATCTTTGAGCTATGGTTGCATCATTGGCTTTAAATGACTCTGGAACTGCATTCAATAACTCCATTATTGATGCGATTGCTGTATTAAATGAATTGCGTTCCGCATAGTCATGAGTAACTTTTTTTAAAGTTTTGTGACTTTTTTGACGAAGCTCAAGCTCATGTTTCGTAAATTCATGTGGTTGCTTTTCATTAAATTGTTTTCTTTCTGATAAAAGATTCCATATACGCTTGAGGAATCTGTATGAGCCTTCAATTGCTGTATCTGACCACTCCAGCGATTGTTCTGGTGGAGAGGTGAACATCATATAAAGTCTGATTGTGTCAGCTCCATATTGGTCAATAAACTTTTGTGGGTCCACGGTATTACCTTTAGATTTTGACATTTTGTAACCATCCTTTAGTACCATGCCCTGTGTAAGAAGTTTTTTAAAAGGCTCGTCGCCATCAACCAGACCCATATCCCTCATTGCCTTATGGAAGAATCTTGAATAAAGAAGATGCAATATAGCGTGCTCAATCCCACCAATATACAAATCAACAGGCAGCCAATACTTTGAACTTTCATCTAATGCTTTGTCGTTATTGTCTGATGCTGTAAATCTTGCGTAATACCATGATGAATCTACAAAAGTATCAAAAGTATCTACTTCGCGGATTTTACCGGGACCTAACTCAAAGAAAGCTTTATTCTGACTTAACGGTTTGGGAGATTTTCCTTCTTCGATTTTAGGCAGTTTTACTGGTAGGTCTTTGTTCTCTAAAAAAATAGGTTCACCATTCTCATAGATAACAGGTATTGGGCAACCCCAAAATCTCTGTCTGCTTACGCCCCAGTCTCTTAATCTAAAATTTTCTATGCTTTTACCAATACCATTTTTTTCTAAGTAGTTGTTAATATTATTAATTGCTTCACCCGATTCCTGCCCGTTAAAATTATCAGAATTAATAAGAGTTCCTTTCTTTGGAGATGGCAATTCGTCGCATTCAATAACTTTTTTAATTTCAATATTGTATTTTTGAGCAAATTCATAATCTCTTTCATCATGAGCAGGAACACCCATTACTACTCCAGTTCCATAGTCCATCAAAACATAGTTTGCGATCCACACATCAAGGTTGGTGTTTAAGAAAGGGTGTTGAACCTTTAAATTTGTTTTAAGCCCTAACTTTTCTGCCATAGCCATATCAGCCTCTGCCATTTTAGTTTCGTTACATTGTTTTATGAATTCATTAATTTCTGGATTTTCATTTGCAAGACTTTTGGCTAAAGGGTGATTTGGAGAAATGGCTATATAAGTTACCCCATAAATAGTATCAATTCTTGTTGTAAAGGCAGTTAACTCATTTTCGCCAATTAAAGAAAATTTTATTTCTGAACCAAACGACTTACCAATCCAGTTTTTTTGCATAGATTTTACATTTTCTGGCCAATCTAAATTTTCAATTGATGAAAGCAATTCATCAGCATAATCAGTAATCTTTAAAAACCATTGATCAATTTCTTTGAGCTCAACAGTTGCTCCAGATCTCCATCCTTTTCCATCAATCACTTGCTCATTTGCTAAAACTGTTTCATCAATAGGATCCCAATTAACTAAGGATTTTTTTCTATATACAAGACCTTGTTTATGAAGCAAGGTAAAAATTTCTTGCTCCCATCTAAAATAATTAGGATCACAAGTTTTAAGCTCTTTCGACCAATCATAGCTAAAGCCTAATCTTTCTAATTGTGACTTCATATTTTCAATATTCTGCTCAGTCCAACTTTGAGGATCAACTTTATTTTTTATAGCCGCATTCTCTGCTGGAAGTCCAAACGCATCCCATCCCATTGGCTGAAAAACATTAAAGCCTTGCATTCTTTTAAATCTAGAAATAACGTCTCCAATCGTATAATTGCGAACATGGCCCATATGCAATTTTCCAGAAGGGTATGGAAACATTGAAAGGCAATAAAATTTTTCTTTTGTTTCTGAGGGTGAAGCTTTGTATGAATTATTTTGCTTCCATAATTCCTGAATGAGATTTTCTATTTCAGCGGGATTATATTCTTTGGCACTCATTTTTCTAGGAAAGATCCTTCAAGATAGTTAATATCATGTTCATTCTTGCAAAATGTTTTATCTTGAAGGAGTTTTTGATGCAAAGAGTGATTGGTGTTAATACCATCAACAAAAAACTCATCCAAAGCACTTAACATTCTTTTGATGCAAGACTCCCTTGTATTCGCAATTGTAATAATTTTTGCAAGTAGTGAGTCGTAGTGGGGAGGTACGATATACCCTGAGTAGATATGCGAATCAAACCTAATCCCAAATCCACCAGGGGGATGCATTTTATGGATAACCCCAGGCGAAGGAACAAAGGTCTTTGGGTCTTCTGCATTTATCCTGCACTCCATTGCATGTCCGCGGAAAATAATTTCATTTTGATCAAGAGTTAGCTCCATTCCCAAAGCAATTTTCAACTGAGCTTTAACAATATCAAAGCCAGTAATCATCTCAGAAACAGGGTGCTCAACTTGGATTCTAGTATTCATTTCAATGAAATAAAATTCACCATTTTCATATAGAAACTCAAGTGTACCAACACCAGAATACTGAATATTTTTACATAATGTTAAGCAAGCTTGTAATGTTGTTTCTAGAGATTCTTTATCTATATTAAGAGCTGGAGCCTCTTCTATAATTTTCTGGTGTCTTCTTTGCATACTGCAATCTCTTGTTCCAAGATGAATAACATTTCCCTTTCCATCAGCAACAATTTGAATTTCTATATGACGAGGGTTTTGAATAAATTTTTCAAAATATATGGTGTCATTTCCAAAAGCATTCTTTGCCTCTTGCTTAGTAAGTTGAAGCGATCCAATCAATTCAGATTCTTCACGGACAACTCTCATTCCTCTTCCACCGCCCCCTGCAGATGCTTTAATTATCATTGGATAGCCAACTTCTGCAGCTACTTTTTTTATCTCCCTATCAGTTTCAGGTATTTCTTCCTTGTAACCAGGTACGATGGGAATATTTGAGTCTTCGGCTAAACATTTTGCAGTAATTTTATCTCCCATTTGACGAATAACATCTGAAGAAGGGCCAATGAATATAAATCCGCTAGCCTCACATCTTTCGGCAAAATCAGCATCTTCTGCAAGAAACCCATAGCCAGGATATATAGCATCTGACCTTGTAAGTTCAGCAGCTGAAAGAATCGAAGGAATATTAAGATAACTTTCAATAGGGCTAATCGGTCCAACGCACACAGTTTCATCAGCCAGTCTTAAGTGTTTGAGTTCCTTATCTCCTGATGAGTATATTGCTACTGTTTTTAGATCTAGCTCTTTGCATGCTCTAAGAGCCCGCAGAGCAATCTCTCCTCGATTGGCAATTAGAATTTTTTTTGACATTATCCTATGACAATTAAAGATTGATCAAATTCGACAGGTTCGCCATCTTCAGCATGAATAGCTACAACTATGCCAGTAAATTCTGATTTAATTTCATTCATCATCTTCATTGCCTCAACAATACAAACAACATCACCAGCATTAACATGGCTACCAATGTCAACAAAAGGAGGTTTGTCTGGGGCAGGCCTTCTATAAAAAGTTCCAACAATAGGAGATTTAATTGGTGATCCTGATTCATTTTCTAAGACTTCGTTATTTTCTGAAGAAGCGCTAACTGAGGCAGGATAGGATGAAGTAGTTTTAACTTCGATTGGTTGGGCGATGCTTCGCACAATTCTTACTGACTCTTCGCCTTCTTGAACTTCAATTTCAGTTAAATCTGAATCTTGTAGCATCTCTATTAATTTTTTAATTTTTCTAATATCCATTAACTCTTATCCTTATAGTTATCAATAATATGTCTAAGAGCCAGGTCATATCCCTGAGTTCCCAGTCCACAAATTACACCATCAGCAATATCAGAAAAATAGGATTTATGTCTAAACTCTTCTCTAGCAAAGATGTTAGATATATGGACCTCATAAAATGGAACGCCAATCCCGAGAAGTGAATCTCTAATTGCAATGCTGGTATGAGTTAGCGCTCCAGGATTAATTATTATGAAATCCACTTGGTTCATTGAATCTTGAAGCTTTGTAACAATCTCATGCTCAGCATTGCTTTGAAAGGCTTCAAAATCAATATCATGAGACTTTGCTCTTTCTTCTAAACCCTCATTAATTTCTTCCATGGTTACTGAGCCATAAACCTCAGGCTCTCGAACACCAAGCAAATTTAAATTTGGACCATGTATTACTAATATTTTCATTTTTCTAGATTTTATAGTGTTTTTCTCAGAATTTATACGATTTTAAATACTTTTAACCATTTTTGGATAACAATACTTTCCTTCAGCGCAACCTTGATAAATTATCTTTATGCTCTTTAGCCTTCTTAGATTAACATCTGATAGCTCAGCTTCAACCTGTAAAGCACCTTTGAAAATAACTGACTCGCCAAAAAACTCATCAGATATCTTTAATTCATTCTTAAGTATGTATTTATGCTTAAGATAATCTTCACCTACCTTGATTAAAATTGATTCTTTATATAGATAATATCCGGGCTTAATGTCCCAAGATATAAGAATCTTATTCTCTTCAATTAATGCACTCACAATGAAGGCCTCATCAACATTTAATATGTCTTTTTGTTCAAACTGGATATTGCTAAATATAAATCCGGATAGAAAAACAAATGAGTATAATAAGATCCTGTAATTCATAGAAGCATTATAAAAGAAACCATGGCTATTAAATTATTTTTAAAAATTTTCTTTACTCTTCCTGTTTGGTTATTGCGATGTCTTACTTTTCAAAAAGATACCATTGTCAATAATCAGATTCTCGATTTTCAAACTCAAATTTTTTTAGGATTGCAAGCATTACAAGTTGATGGTTTGGATGATCCAAGCTCCTTTGATTCTGCCCAGGAAATAAGAGAATTTATGATAGAAGGACTTCCGCTTAGCTCCAAACCAGCCATGCCTATTAAAATAAAAGATCACTTATTATCAACTGAATTTGGACACCTTAAGATCAGAGAGTATTGCCCTGACAGGACTACAAGTAGTTCGCCAATTTTATATTTTCATGGAGGCGGTTATGTATTGGGCGGTCTAGACAGTCATGACTCTGCACTACAATTTTTTGCTGCAGAAATTGGAACAAATATTTTTTCACTTGATTACAGATTAGCACCTGAAAATAAATTTCCATCTTCGTTGCAAGATGCAAATTTTGCTCTTGAATGGCTTGGAAAAGAATTGAATTTGCCTATAAGTGAAATTAGCCTTTGCGGTGATAGCGCTGGTGGTCATCTTTCCGCATCACTTTCAACATTTAGAGCTATTAATAAATTTGAGTTGCCTTTGTCACAATGCCTTATATATCCAATGACAGACCCCTCATGCAACTCCAAATCACAGTTTGACTTTGATAGCGGATTTTTTTTAAGTCAAAAAGCAATGATTTGGTTTTGGGAGCAATTAATGGGCTCAAGTGAAAATCTTCATGATCCAGCATTTAACTTGACCATTGATCCAAAAGAAAGACTTCCAAAAACCTTAATAATTACTGCGGGCTTTGATCCTTTGAGTGATGAGGGAGAGGCGTATGCCAGGCTTCTTGATAATATTGGAAATGAAGTACAACAAGTTCATTATCCCCATCTTATTCATGGTTTTGTTAATATGACCGCTTTGAAAGCTGCAAAAGATGCTACAAAAGATTTACTGAAAACATATAAAAACTTTTTAAAATAATGAAACCATTACTTAAAATTTCTAACTTATCTATAACTTTCCAAGTTAGGGAAGCTGCATTCACTGCTGTTAAGAATTTAAATTTATCAATTAACGAAAATCAAATTGTTGGCCTAGTTGGCGAGTCTGGATCAGGCAAATCTGTTACAGCAATGTCTATCATGCGCCTACTACCAGAACCTAAGGCCTCATATAGTGAGCAATCCTCGATTATTTTTGATGGACAAGAAATCCTCAGTGCTAATAAAACCTCACTGAGAAAGATCAGAGGAAATAAAATTTCAATGATTTTTCAAGAGCCCATGACTTCATTAAATCCATATCACAGAATTGGTAGCCAAATTGTTGAATCTATACTATTGCATAAGGCACAAGATAAATCGGAGGCTATATTAGAGGCAAAAAATTTGATGAAGCTTGTTGAGATTCCTGAGGTTGATAGACGATTCTTTTCATATCCTCATGAGCTTTCAGGCGGTCAGCGTCAAAGAATTATGATCGCAATGGCTCTTGCGAATAAGCCAAAATTACTTATTGCCGATGAGCCAACAACAGCACTAGATGTAACGATTCAGGCTCAAATACTTGATTTAATGACAAAGCTTAAGGATGAGGTAGGAATGTCTATTTTATTTATTACTCATGACTTGGGCTTAATTGAGGAATTTTCAGACACTATTACAGTTATGAAACAAGGAGATGTTGTAGAGCAGGGTAAGACAAAATCAGTATTTTTAAATCCACAGCATGCATATACAAAAAAACTCATTAATTCTGAGCCATCAATAAAGCAAGAGTCCTCAAAGGAAGAGGCTCCCTTGATTATAGTCAAGGATCTAAATATTTTTTATCCTTTGCCAAATAAAACATTTTTTAGAAAGGATTTTTTCCATGCTGTAAAAGATGTTAATTTTTCTATCCCACAAAAATCAACAATAGGATTGGTTGGAGAATCTGGCTCTGGTAAATCTACCCTTGGTAAAGCTTTGGCTGGATTAATTAATTATAAAGGTTCAGTTACTTATAATGGTGTCGATCTTGATCAATTAAATTCAAAGGAATTAAAGTTAACTAAAAAAGATATTCAGATTGTTTTTCAAGATCCGTATGGCTCTCTTTCACCTCGAATGACTGTGGGAGAAATAGTTGGAGAAGGTTTAGATGTACATTTTGATCTTACTACACAACAAAAGGATGAACGCATTGCAGAGAGTCTAAAGGCAGTAAAGATTAATCCAGATGATAGATTTAAATATCCGCATGAGTTTTCTGGTGGACAGAGGCAACGAGTTGCAATTGCAAGATCACTCATTTTAAATCCTTCATTCATGATTTTAGATGAACCGACTTCAGCATTAGACCGATCAATTCAAATTCAGGTTATAGAATTGTTAAAAGATATTCAGACAGAATATGAATTGACATATTTATTTATAAGTCATGATCTTAAAGTGGTTAGATCAATGTCAGACTATATATTTGTTATGCAAAATGGACTCATAGTTGAGTCTGGGCCAGCTAAACAAGTTTTCTCAAACCCAGAAGAAGACTATACTGATAAACTTCTCAATGCTGCATTACGCTATTCAACTGTTTAATTATGTCTAATAGAAAATTTTCAAAGGATTTGGTCGATGGCCCACATCAGGCTGCTTCGCGTTCTATGCTTAGAGGCGTTGGCTTTGAAACTGCCGATTTTTCAAAACCATTGGTTGGCATTGCATCTACTTGGTCAAAAGTCACTCCATGCAATATGCATATAAATGAATTGGCAGATCTTGTTGAAGAGTCTATCGATGCTTCTGATTGTAAGGGAGTTCTTTTTAATACTATTACAGTTTCAGATGGTATATCTATGGGAACTCAAGGAATGAAATATTCATTGGTCTCAAGAGAGGTGATAGCTGATTCTATAGAGACTGTTGTAGGGTGCTTAGGCTACGATGGAGTAGTAGCGATTGGTGGGTGTGACAAAAATATGCCAGGAGCCTTAATAGGCTTGGCAAGATTAAATAGACCTTCAATATTTATTTATGGCGGCTCTATTCAACCCAGTTCTATAAATACTGATTATGTTACTGTTTGTGAAAAAGTTGGTGAATATGCAAAAGGTAGTATCAGCGAGGAAGATCTTATAGCATTTGAGAAAGTTTCAGTTAAAGGTCCTGGGTCTTGTGGTGGCATGTATACCGCTAATACCATGGCATCAAGCATCGAGGCTTTAGGGATGAGTTTGCCTGGGAGCAGCAGTCAAGATGCAGTTTCCAATAATAAAAAACAAGATTGTAAGGATGCCGGAGCTGCCATTAAAAACTTACTAGACCTTGATATCAAGCCTAGTGATATCATGACAAAAAAGGCTTTTGAGAATTCAATAGCAGTTGTGATTGCCTTAGGGGGATCAACAAATGCAGTGCTGCATCTAATTGCTATGGCTCACTCTATTGGTGTTGATCTTGATTTAGATGATTTTACGCGCATTGGAAAAGTCACCCCTGTTTTGGCTGACATTAAGCCTTTTGGAGCGCACTTCATGTCAGAACTTAATGCCATTGGTGGAATTGCCCCTATGATGAAGTTGATGCTTGAAAAAGGGTTGCTGCATGGAGATTGCCTAACTGTGACTGGGAAAACTGTCCAAGAAAATCTTCAAGAGGTGTTGCCGTATCCTGATGGTCAAAAAATTATTCTTCCAATATTAGAGCCAGTTAAAGAGTCTAGCCATTTAAGAGTGCTTTACGGGAACTTAGCTCCAGATGGAGCAGTAGCAAAAATTACAGGTAAAGAAGGTACTTTCTTTACAGGGAATGCAAAGGTTTTTAATTCCGAGGAAGATGGCATGGCAGCGATTCTTGAGAAAAAAGTAAAAGAGGGTGACGTTGTTGTTATCAGATTTGAGGGCCCAAAAGGCGGCCCTGGAATGAGAGAAATGCTTAAACCCACTTCAGCAATTATGGGGCAAGGGCTAGGAGATAAAGTTGCATTTATAACTGATGGCAGATTCTCTGGTGGGACCCATGGTTTCGTGGTTGGGCATATTAGTCCTGAGGCTGAGATGGGCGGACCTATTGCTCTAATTGAAGATGGAGATGAAATCACGATTGACGCTAATGCAGATATTTTATCCCTTAATATTTCTGACGATGAAATGAAAAGAAGATTAGAAAACTGGAAAAATCCAAATTCGTCCCCAAAAAGTGGAGTGCTGGCAAAATACAAAAAAACTGTTCAGTCAGCATCAAAGGGCGCTATTACTGACTAATTTTTATGATTAAAAGAACTTTTCCTCAATCAAGACTTCGAAGAACACGAACTAAAGGATATTTGAGAGACCTTATTGCCGAAAATCACATAAGTACCAATGACTTGATTCAGCCAATTTTCATTGCTGATCAATCAGAGGCTAAAGTTGAGATACCATCTATGCCTGGAATATTTAGGCACAGCTTAGAATCACTTTATGCTGAAACCGAAGAATTAATTAAAAAAGGTATAAAATCTGTTGCTATCTTTCCTGCAATTGATTCAAGCAAAAAAGATCAAAAAGGCTCTCATGCTTTTGATGATAAAAATATAGTGTGCATGGCGTTAAGAGGTTTGGCTAAAAAATTTCCAGAGGTTATTAAGATTGCTGATGTTGCACTAGATCCCTTCACAGATCATGGGCATGATGGAGTTTTGCTTGATGGTAAAGTAGATAATGATAAAACTCTAGAACTGCTTAAAGACCAAGCTTTGCTTTTAGCTCAATCTGGAGCAGATGTGCTTGCTCCCTCAGATATGATGGACGGAAGAGTGAGAATGATTCGAGATACTTTAGAGTCTAACGGATTCGTTGATACAATAATATTATCTTATGCTGCTAAATACGCTTCTAGTTTTTATGGACCGTTTAGAGAAGCCGTGGGATCCTCTGCAAATCTTGGCAAGGCTTCAAAGAAAACTTATCAGATGAATTTTGCAAACCTTGATGAGGCCCTCCATGAGACAGCAATGGACATAGAAGAGGGAGCGGATATTGTTATGGTTAAACCTGGCACAGCATATCTTGATGTGGTTCATGCAATTAAATCTGAATTCCAAATCCCAACTTTTGTTTATCAAGTGAGTGGAGAATATTCAATGCTGCAGTTAAGTATAGAGAAGGGGTGGCTAGATAAAGATGTTATGTTAGAATCACTATTGTGTTGCAAACGAGCTGGCGCAGACGCAATCTTAACCTACGCGGCAAAGCAAATAGCATCGGAGTTAAATTCATGAGTGACAACGTCAAAGAGATTACATCTGAAAATTTTGATAAAGAAGTTTTGGAATCAGACTTACCAGTATTAATTGATTTTTGGGCAGAATGGTGTGGTCCATGTAAACAACTCGCACCCACAGTTGAAGAGGTTGCCGATTTAATGGTTGGCTCAATAAAGATTTGCAAAATGGACGTAGATACCAATCAGGATTTAGCGGTTAGATATGGCGTTAGATCAATTCCCACTCTATTAATCTTTAAAAATGGTGAAGTTACCTCAACTCAAATAGGCGCTATCAGTAAGCAACAATTGGAGGATTTTATAGCGACAGAAGTATAAAAATTTTGCATCTTACGGGAAAAGGAATTATCATTTTCCCTCTTAGCTTTATAGCTACCTATCAAATTACAATCTTTTACCCCTAAACAACCAGAGAAAAATATATGAATTTAACTGAAATGAAAACTAAACCAATCAATGAATTGGTGGATATAGCTGAAAACCTTGGCATTGAGGATGTTGGAAGGCTTAAGAAGCAAGAAATCATCTTTCGTATATTTAAAAAACAAGCTAAAGAAGGAGTAGATATCTATGGCGGAGGTGTCTTAGAGATATTAAATGATGGATTCGGTTTTTTACGATCTCCTGAAGGATCTTATTGTTCAGGTCCGGATGATATTTATGTATCCCCAAGTCAAGTTAGAAAATTTAGCCTCAGAAAAGGAGATGAAATTAATGGAAAAATTAGACCGCCAAAAGATAGCGAAAGATATTTTGCTTTGGTCTACGTAGACACAATAAACAAAGAGGCTCCAGAAAAAACCAAAAAGAAAATCCTTTTTGAAAATTTAACACCACTTTTTCCAACATCTCGTTTAACACTTGAGCAAGGAAGTGGGTCTGCTGAAGATCTTTCTTCAAGAATAATTGATCTTGCTTCTCCCATTGGAAAAGGACAGCGAGGATTAATTGTTTCACCGCCAAAAGCAGGTAAAACATTAATGCTCCAAAGTATTGCTCATTCAATTACTAAAAATAATCCAGAAGTTGAATTAATAGTATTGCTAATTGATGAACGACCTGAAGAAGTCACAGATATGTCCAGAACAGTAAGGGGTGAGGTTGTTGCAAGCACTTTTGATGAACCTCCAACAAGACATGTGCAAGTAGCAGATATGGTTATTGAAAAAGCTAAAAGACTTGTTGAACATAAAAAAGATGTTGTTATTTTGCTGGACTCTATTACTAGATTGGGTAGAGCATATAATTCAGTTCAGCCTGCTTCTGGAAAAATTCTTTCTGGCGGCGTTGATTCAAATGCGCTTGAAAGACCGAAAAGATTTTTTGGCGCTGCAAGGAATTTAGAGGAGGGTGGAAGTTTAACTATTATTGCAACTGCTCTGGTTGAGACTGGCTCTAAAATGGACGAAGTTATCTATGAGGAATTCAAGGGTACGGGTAATATGGAGATTCATCTTGAAAGAAAAATAGCTGAAAAGAGAATTTATCCAGCAATTAATATAAGACGCTCGGGCACTAGGAGAGAGGATCTTTTAACAAGCCCAGAAGAGCTCCAAAGAATGTTTATTCTTAGAAAAATTCTTGATGATATGGAAGATTCACAAGCAATAGAATTCTTAATCGAAAGATTAAAATCCTCTAAAACAAATGATGAATTCTTCAGCGCAATGAAAAGTGGTAATGGAAATGGAAAGAAGAAATAGTTTAGTTCATATTTCTACTAAAGCTGCTTTGACCATCTCTTTATCATGAGGAGATTCTGCTAAGATAATATTCCTAAAACCATATCCCTTAGCTAATTCTTCTATTCTTTTCGACGCAACTATTAAGACTATTTTTTGGTTTTTATCAACCAGCAATTCTTTCATTAATACTCTTAAGCTCTGATGCGTATAGACTAAGATTACTAATTTATTTTTATTTCTGATTTTTGAAACATCAATATTCATTTCATCATGGGACGCATAACAAGGAAATACATCGATATCTGCATCGGCCATGGCTGCAATGCGAGGATTCTTTTCACCGCAAAAGACTAAACATTTTTTATAACCTATTTTTCTAATGACATCTGCTAAACCAGCAGAATTAAATGTTGGTGGAATTGATGAGGCAAGATTTAATTTTCGCAATGATTCTTGAGTTGCAAGCCCAATTGCAAGAATTGGAATATTTTTATTGGCATCTATTTCATCTAGATAAAACTTTTGGCCATAAGTCACCGCAGATTGGCTGGTAAATATCAAAACATCGTAATCTTTTAGATTATTTATATAATTCAAGGCTTGCAAGGAGGGCTCAGTTTTTATGATTCTAGTTAGGGGTATATGAATAAAGTTCTGCTGAGATTTTTCAAGCAAAGAATTAGTTTTTTGGCTTAGATACGCAGGTCTAGTGTTTACAATCATTTAATCTTGAATAATTTCTTTGGCACCATTTTGAATTAGTGTTTCTATAAAACTTCGTAAAGCATCAATTTTATTACTTAGTTTAAATTTGATCACTTCATTATAAACTTCAGACCCATTCTGGTTAGAAACTCTAACTTTAAGTTCTGCATATTCAGCATCAATTTTACATAATGCAGAAATTGGAGATAGGCAATCACCTTCAAGAGAGGCGACAACTTTTCTTTCAATATCTGTAGCTTGATAAGTTGATTCATCATTAAGCAATTTAAGCAAATTCCCTATTTCAGACTCAAGCTCACTTGTTTTAATTTCTATACCAATTGCTCCTTGAGCTGCTGCTGGCAACATTTGATCTTCTGAAAACAAGTGCATATTAGGGTGAAAGATTTTCAGTCTATTTAATGCTGCTTTAGCCACAATTAAACCATCTAAATTCTCTTCATTCAGTGTATTAATTCTCGTTTGGATATTACCTCTGATTGGCACTATGTTTAACTTTGAGTTCATCGCAAGTAACTGAGATTTTCTTCTGGGGCCAGATGTAGCAATTTTGAGATTCTTTGACAAATCATCGATGATTAAGCTTTCTCTTAAAAGAAGTGCGTCTCTCTCATCCTCTCTTGGTAAAGTTGCCGCAATACTAAATTGAGAATCTATAAATGCAGGCACATCCTTTAAGCTGTGAACCGCTATGTCAGCAACCCCATTAGCTATAGCTGCCTCTAACTTGGATACAAATAATCCTTTGCCACCAATAGTATGCAAAGGTACATCTGTAAGGTCACCGTCTGATTCCATTTGGATAATATGACAAATACAATCAGGATTAAATAGTTTTATCCTTTCTATGACCTCATTGGTTTGAAGCATTGCAAGTGGAGAGCGCCTGGTTGCGATTTTAATTTTCACTGTAAAATCATGAGCCTCACATCTCCAATGGATTTATCCTTAAGAATATTCTGAGTTTTACTCAGTTCGAGATCAGTATGCTTATTGGTTTCAAGAATGATTTTACCACCTAAATTTAAAACATTACTTTGAAAGATTGTGCTGATTAAAATTTTGTAATCAATTTGGTCGAAAGGAGGGTCTAAAAAAATAAAATCGAACTTTTGCTTATTTGTTTTTAGCCACTTAAAAGAGTCAATGCATTCAGCTTGAACTTTATTATGATAATCGAGATGAGTAATATTTTTTATAATATTTTTGTACAAATTTTTTTCTTTCTCCACAAATGTTACATGCTTAGCACCTCTTGATAAGGCCTCTAATCCTAAACTGCCAGTCCCAGCAAATAAATCAAGACAAGATTTGTTTTCTAATTCAAATTGAAGCCAACTAAACAAAGTTTCTTTTACACGATCAGTGGTTGGCCTAAGGGCGGGCGAGGCTTTAAAAACTATTCGATAGCTCTTGTGTCTACCTCCAATTATTCTTATGCTTGACGTGTTCAATTTTTAAAAATTCTTAGTGAGTATAAATTATAACGTCAATGTCTAAAGAACAATTTATAATTGCAATGAGATTTCTCGCTTCATCTGTGAGTGTTATCTCTTCAAAAGATAAATCCGGCAATCTGTATGCAATGACAGCATCTTCTGTCACTTCTTTAACTATTGACCCGCCATCTGTCTTAGTTTGTGTTAACAACGAAGCTAGCATTTATGATGTTCTAATTAACGGAGCGGACTTATGCATCAATATACTTCAAAAAAATCAGCAAGATATTTCTAATTTATGTAGCTCCAAGCAACTTGAGTCGAAAAGATTTGAGAATGATTTTTGGGATTCAAGTCATATTCCTTTTATCCAAAACGCTCAATCAAATATATTCTGTAAAGTTGAAGAAACGATTGCTTATCATACCCATAAAATTGTAATTGCAAGTGTTGAAAGTTCAAAAAGTGCAGACACATTTAATACCTTGATGTATGCTGACGGAAGATACCTAGATTAGATGAGATATTTATTTATTTTTTTATTTTCATGCTCATTGCATGCAATAGAATTATCACCTAGTACTGATAATGCTTCTGTGTATTTCATCTCTCCAAATAATGGAGAATCTGTCTCAGGAAAAATTACAGTTCGATTTGGTTTAGAGAACTTTGGTGTTGCTCCGGCTGGCACTCAAGTTATGCATACAGGGCATCACCATTTAATTATTGATACCCATCTACCTCCACTCAACCTTCCAATACCAGCTGATAATAATCATGTTCATTTTGGGTCAGGTCAAACTGAAGTAGAGATTGATTTAACCAAGGGCACTCACACGCTTCAATTACTCTTGGGTGACTTTCGTCATATTCCACACGACCCACCAATTTTTTCAAAGAAAATTACGATCAAAGTTGATTAGAACTCTAAGGATTCCTCTAGGAAAGATCGAAAGTCATCTTTTACAACTGACATAGCTAAACCCGCATTCGTATCAAACTCTGGATCTATCTTCATGTCTAGTAATCCAACCAGGCCATGCATCATTGCCCAAAATTTTATGCATTTTTTTCCAAGCGAATCCTCAGATATTCCAGGAAATAGCTCTTTAAGAATTTTAACTAACTCCTCAAATGCGCCTGTGGCTGTATCTAACAAATCTGGAAATTCAACTTTATCAATGACAGGACTATGCATTAAATCATAGGTTTTTCTTTTTTCGAGCCCGAATTCAAGATAGGCAAGACCCATTTCAAGAAATCTATCTTTTGCGTTTGCTTTATTTATTTTATTAGTTGCTGCCCTTAATCTTTCAGTTAACTCTTCAAAACCTCTCTTAGATACCTCCGCAAGAAGACATTCTTTTGTTTTAAAGTGTCTATAAGGGGCTGTTTGAGAGACACTTGCCTCTTTTGCAATAGACCTCAAACTCATATGATCATGCCCGCTAGCTTCACATATTTTGCAAGCGCTTAAAATTAATTCTTCTTTTAAATTGCCGTGATGATATTTCATAATCGAATAATGTTGACAGTGAATACATTAAATATATACTATGTTTACGCTGTTAACATTACAAGCATAGCATACTAATTTTTATGAACAAATTTTTGAACTTATCACTATTATTTTTAGCATTTGAGCTGTCATCAAATGCATCTTTAGAAATTACAACGATAGAAATTCAAAATTCCTACAATACAATTCAGCGATTTCCAGGGAAGATACTGCCATTAAATTATTCAAAGCTAGCATTTGAAGTTCCCGGTAAAATCTCAGAAGTAAAAATTGATATAGGTGATGCTGTAAAAAGGAACGATATATTAGCAGCTTTGGATCCAGCCGAAATGCAGGCAAACTTAAACCAAGCTCAGGCAAGATTTGATTTAGCAGATCAAGCTTTAAATAGGTTTAAAGATTTAAAGTCGAAAGGCTTTATCTCTAATCAGGAATTGGATCGAGCTAATTCAGAGTTTCTGATTGCTAAAGCTCAAGTAGATTTATATTCAGTTAAATTAGAACAAACCTTTATCCGTGCTCCATTCGATGGATATATTCAAAATAGGTTTCTAGATTCTGGAACAGTTGTTAGTCCAGGGGTGCCAATTTTAGAAATTATTGATTCAACAGTTGTGGAAGCTCATGTTTCAGTTCCTAGCTACATTATCGAGAACATGATAGAAGGAAATTCTTATAACTTTTTAATTGATAATAGAATTTTGCCTGCAAAACTGAAACGGTTTACAAAAATGAGCAATCAAGGATCAGATAATAGATTATGCATATTCGAATTCGAGACTTTTATTAGCCCAGGATCAATTTCTTACCTTCAGCTTCAACAAGTGAAATCGGCAACTGGCGCTTGGGTTCCCTTGAAATCTCTTTCCCAAGGGACGCAAGGTTTATGGAACTTATATACAGTCTCAAAAGATAGCAATAACCAATTCAAGGTTGCCAAAGAAATTGTTGAATTAATTCATGTTGAAGGAGATAACGCATACATTTCAGGAACTATTTCAACCGGAGATATGGTGGTATCAGGTGGAGCTGAGAAGGTGATTGAGAATGAAATTTTAAAAGTAAATTAAATTATGATTCTTCTCAAGATTTTATTTGATCGACCTAGGGTCTTTAGCTTACTTTTAACTTTTATTTTTTTAGCCGGTATTTTTTCTCTTAGCACCCTTCCTAGACAAGAAAATCCCGAGCTTGCTCAACGATGGTCAACAGTTCAAAGCATATATCCTGGCGCATCACCAACACGAATTGAAACACAAATATTAGAACCGCTGGAAGCTAAACTAAGAGAAGTTTATGAGCTTGATGAAATTATTTCATTTGCTTCTCAAGGATTTTCAACAACAGTGTTGGCTATTAAAGATGAGGTCCCGCCAGCTTTGATAGAACAAGCATGGTCTGAAGTTCAGGATAAAATAGATCAGGCATCATTTTTATTACCCCTAGATGTTAAGCCACAATTAATTAGAAGCAGCGGTCCTCCAATAACCCTTCTTTACTCTTTAACGTGGAATGGAGATGGAAAAACTCCATTAATTCTTTTATCACGTGTTGCAGAGGATCTTCGACAAACCTTAGCCTATGTTGCTGGTTCAGATAGAAGTCAAACATACGGAGCAGCTGATGAAGAAGTTTTAGTTGAGATAGATAATGCAAAATTATCTGCGCTTGGCTTATCTTTTCAAGAAGTTGCCCAAGTATTATCTGGACTCGATACAAAAAAACCAATTGGACAAATTTCACAGAATGGTAAAGAGCTGCTTGTTAAATCAAAAGATAATTTAACCAATATCTCGCAAGTAGCTAACTTACCAATCAAGGTTTTTAATGACTATGAGATTATTCGTTTGGGTGACATTGCGACCATATCAAAAAATCCAAGAGATCCGCCAGAAGAACTTTCTCTTTTCAATGGAGAAAGATCGGTTTTGGTAAACATTAGTGGAGCTTTCTCGCAAAGAGTAGACCTCTATGTCGAAGATATTGAAAAGGTGGTTAATGAATTTAGAGATCAATTACCTTCAGAAATTTCTCTTGAGAAAATTTATGACGAATCTTATTATTTTAAAGAAAAATTTAATACCTTATATACAAGCATTTTATTTGCGCTCTTGATTGTCGTCGGGATTAGTTATTTCCTCCTAGGTTTTAAATCAGCCCTGATTGTTGGATCAGTTATTCCTCTTACTATTTTTTTAGTTTTATTTGGCTGCACATTGCTTGGGCTGCCCTTGCATCAAACCTCAATGACTGGAATTATTATTGCCCTCGGCTTGCTGATCGACAATGCCATTATTGTGGTGGAAGATTTTAAATATAGGCGAAAACTTGGCCATTCTAGAGAGCAAGCCTCCTTTGAAACTTTTCAACATCTATGGATACCTCTTGCTGCAGCAACTGCAACAACAGCACTATCTTTTTTTCCGATTGCTGCCGGAGCAGGACCTAGCGGAGAGTTTGTAGGAGGTATGGCCAAAACAGTGATTCTCTCAATTACTTCCTCGCTATTTCTTGCGCTTTATGTTGTCCCAGTTCTCTTAAACTATTTAGATCAAATAAAATTTTTTGAAAAAGAAATTTTTGGTGGTAATGGCTATTCAAATGAAAAAATTCTTCGAAGATACAGAGCTTTTCTGACTTGGTCATATGATGTGCCCAAAAGAGGCATCATGATTGCAATGATATTGCCTACTCTTGGTTTTATCTCTTTTCCATTTTTAAAGGCAGATTTCTTTCCTGAGCTTGATAGAAATATGTTTAAGGTGCTAGTAGAGCTTCCGCAAAATTCAAATGTAGAAAGTTCTGAAAAAGCAGTTTTGGAGTTAAGAGATTCCATTGCTAAAAGTGGAATTGTACAAGATGATTTTTGGTTTATTGGTAGAAGATTGCCAAGAATTCTCTACAACGTAGTTGGTGGAGATTCAGCCTTAGGTGCCAATAACTTAGCGCAAGGTGTTTATATTAGTACTTCTTATAAAGAAATGGTTGAGAACCTGCCAAAGCTAGCAAAAAGAATCACTGCTGAAAATCCTGACTTAAATATTATTATAGATAAATTTGATTCGGGGCCCCCTGTAGATGCAGCAGTTGAGTACAGCATTGATGGGCCTGATATAGAAATCCTCAGAGCCTTAGGAAAAAAATTAGAGTTAATTGTAAGAGATGCTCCAGGAGTTTTTTTAACTAGAAGTGAGCTTGCTAGTGGAGCAACAAACTTGGAGTTTGCCTTTGATGAATCCAATCTTGCATTAGGCTCAATTTCTGGAGATTTTTTTATTAATGAGTTAGCGATTGCAAGTGAAGGCAAGGTTATTGGCACCATGCTTGATGGAAACAAAGAGCTCTCAATTAAAATACGAGGATCATCAACTGATTCAATTGAATCAACTCAATTTTTATCTGTGCCATCTAAGGAAGGTTTTGATTATTCCTCAAACTATGGAGAGTTTGAGGTAACCAATCAAGCTAATTTTGTTTCTCGTGATGCTGGTAAGAGACAAAATCAAGTTTCAGCATGGATTTGGCCTGACTTGCTTCCATCTCAAACTGAAAAATATTTGGCAGATAAGTTAGAAACCTTTAAGGCTGAGCTTCCACCTGGATATATTTTTGAGGTAGGAGGAGAGGCCGAGGCGCGGGGGCAATCTCAGTCTAATATCTTCTCATCAGTAATTTTATTTTTTATCTTAATAATTATTGCATTGGTTGCAGCCCTGAATTCATTTAGGCAGGCAGGCTTAATTTTGAGTGTTGCTTTTTGGTGCACAGGTTTAGCATTTTTAGGCTTAACAATAGGGCAAGCCAATTTTGGGTTTATTGGCTTGGTAGGCGCCATTGGGCTAGCAGGTTTATCTATCAATGATTCTATTGTTGTTTTGTCTCATATCAAAGAGGCAAATGCTAATGTACCCATCACCAAAGAAGATCTTGTTGAGGTAATTATTAGATCTACTCGTCATGTCATTACCACATCAGCAACTACCATAGGTGGATTTCTACCTTTGTTAATTACCAGTATTTTCTTTCAACCTTTAGCATGGGCAATGGCTGGAGGTGTTCTTGGATCTGCAGTGATTGCTTTGTTTTATATTCCCGCTTGCTACGTGATTTCAAAAAAGCTATAAATTAATAGCAAGTCATTTGAAGGGGAAGAAAGTATGAGAAGAATAATCACAGGCCATAATCAAGATGGTAAATCAATTATTACTATTGATGGCCCTCCAGCCAGATCAATTGGTGAGGATGTTGGAGGCCTATTTGAAATTTGGAATACTGATAACATGCCAATTGATACAACGGATAATGTTGATAGGGCGGACTCAGAAATAATTTTATCGCCTCCTGCCAATGGAACCAAGTTTAGATATTTTCAAATTAATCCAACCCCTGAAGGTGTTCCTTGGGATGTTTTGCAAGATCTTGCAGCCGAGGCCTTTGATCGGATAGGTGCAGCTCATCATAGAATTGACACCTCTAAACACCCTGCAATGCATAAAACAGAGACCATCGACTACATTATTCTATTGAAAGGGGATGTGAGTCTTTTGCTTGATGAGGAAGAGGTTAGACTCAACCCATTTGATACTGTGGTTCAACGAGGAACTAATCATGCATGGGTTAATCATGGAGAGGAGCCTGCATTGCTTATAGCAGTCTTGATTGATAGTGAGTTAAAAGATTAAACTTAAAAAAATTTATATGGACTATGTTTAAAGTAAAGCCAATTGCAGCTGCCTTGGGTGCAGAATTGCATGGGGTTGATTTATGCCAGGATCTTTCCTCAGATGTTTATGCTGAAATTAGAAGATTGCTCATAGAGCACCAAGTTATTTTTTTTAGAGATCAAGATATATCCTCAGCTCAACATAAAGTGCTAGCTGAATCTTTTGGGCCAGTGCAAACTCATCCTGCGTATGAGACTGTAGAAGGATTTCCAGAAATTACTATCTTAGAAAGTACAGCTGATAAACCTTCCAAAATAGAAGTTTGGCACTCAGATATGACTTTCCGTAAACATCCTCCTCTTGGATCTGTCTTAAGATCAAAAATTTGTCCGCCAAAGGGTGGCGATACTATGTGGGCAAGCATGACAGCTGCTTATGATGGCCTATCAAAGAACATGCAGGAATTTCTTTCAACTTTAGAGGCTGAGCATGATTTTAGTTATGGCTTTAAAGAGAGTTTAGCTGAGCCAGGCGGAAAAGAGAGGTTGGCAAAGGCTGTAGCAGATAATCCTCCTGTTCAGCATCCTGTTATCAGGGTCCACCCTGAAAGCAATCAAAAAGTAATTTTTGTTAATGCATTATTTACAACAAAAATAATTGGATTGCCTGAAAAAGAAAGCTCAGCCATATTAAAATTTTTGTATGATCATGTAATTACTGCTGAATATACATGTCGCTTTAAATGGGAACCGAATTCAATTGCTATATGGGACAATCGAAGCACACAACACAAGCCAATTAATGATTACTTTCCATCTCACAGATTATTAGAACGAGTCGCAATTGATGGTGACAAACCATATTAATTTAATTTTTTAGAAATTCTAAAAGGTTGCTTGTAACCTCATGCTCATTAGTTTTAATGGATAGCGTTTCACAAGCATGGAGATACTTAGAATTCCCAATTTGATCTTTTCTGAAATCGTATATCATCCTTGCAAATTTTTTATCTAATTCAATGTGTCCTTGGATGCAAAGAATATGATTTTCAATAAAAAACATTCCATTTGGGCATGTTGAAGATCCTGCAATTAAAGTTGCATTTTGTGGGAGTTTTTCTACTTCATCTTGATGACTAAAAATTAAATTATATTTTTTGCCTTTATCTCCATATTTATAACCATTATTATTTAGCGAAATTGAATCAACTCCAGCATGCCAGCCTGTTGGGGATTTTCGAACTGATCCACCCAGTGCCTCAGCAATAATTTGATGACCAAAACATACGCCCACCAATTTTTTTTTGTTTTGATCTAATGCTTGAATAAACTTTTTAAGATCATGGATCCATTGATCATCATCATAGGAGCTTGCCTTGCTGCCAGTGATTAAATATGCATCACATTCATTTATATTTCTTGGATAGTCACCGAATTGAACTTCATATGTTTTAAATTGAATATTGGGATCTACAGACCAGAATATCTTAGAAAACATTTCAGGATATTGACCAAAGTCTGAAGCGCCATCTATTTGGACAGTATCTGAGTTAAGGATTCCAATTTTCATAAATATTATTTTTTCTTAATGTAGTATATTCAATTCATGAAAAGCAATAGACTTATTTCTTGCGTTATTGCATTTGTTTCATCACCTTTATCAGCTTCTGGTATTGATGCTTCAATTAACGCAGCCGTTCAACCTATTACAAACCTCTTATCCTCTTTTATTTTTTATGAGGTTGACATTTTTGGGGCCTCAATGCCGCTAATAGTTTTATGGTTAATCGGAGCAGCTATTTTCTTTACTGTCTACTTTAATTTTTTAAATCTACGAGGATTTAAACATGCTTTTCAATTATTAAGAGGAGATTATTCGAGGCCAGATAATGAAGGCGAGTTGACTCACTTTCAGGCACTATCAACGGCTGTTTCTGGAACCGTGGGAATAGGAAATATTGCTGGAGTGGCCATTGTTATTTCAATTGGTGGTCCAGGCGCTACATTTTGGCTAATTGTTGCTGGTTTCTTAGGTATGTCTACAAAGTTTGCAGAATGCGTAGCTGGAGTGATGTACAGAAAAGTTAACGCTGATGGAAGTATTTCTGGAGGTCCTATGTATTATTTAGAGGCCGGATTACATCAGAAAAATTTATCTTGGCTTGCAAAGCCAATGGGAGCATTTTATGCAATTGCTATCGTTGTCGGATGTTTAGGAATAGGTAATATGTTTCAGTCCAATCAAGCCTTTCAACAATTTATCTTTATTACAGGAGGAGAAGCTAGTTATTTTTTGGATAAAGGATTGCTTTTTGGCTCAATCTTAGCTGGCTTAGTTGGATTAGTTGTAATTGGCGGTATTAAGGGCATTGCAAGAGTCACTTCAAAGCTTGTTCCATTTATGACTCTAACTTATGTTGTTGGTGCATTGCTTGTAATTTTTATGAATGCAGAAAAGGTTCCATGGGCCATCTCAGCAATCTTAACTGAAGCATTTAATCCGAGTTCGATGAGCGGTGGAATGTTGGGTATTATGATTTTAGGTTTTCAAAGAGCAGCATTTTCTAATGAGGCTGGAATTGGCTCAGCTGCTATAGCTCATGCCACAGTTAAAACTAAAGAACCTTTAACAGAAGGTTATGTTGGTTTAATGGAACCTTTTATAGATACTGTCATTATTTGTACTCTTACAGCTTTAGTAATTTTAACCACAGTCTACGAGCCAGGAATGACAAATCAAGGCATTCAAGGAATTGCTTTGACCTCTCAAGCTTTTAGCAGCACATTAAGCTGGTCAGTTCTTCCCCTATCATTTATTGCAATATTATTTGCGTTTTCAACAATCCTTTCTTGGTCATATTATGGCTTGAAAGGCTGGACATATATTGTTGGGGAATCTGAATTAGCAGAAAATATCTTCAAAATATTTTTTTGTATATTTATAGCTCTGGGTTGCACGATTAATTTAAGCGCGGTTTTAGATTTTTCTGATGCTGTAATTTTTGTGGTAGCCCTTCCAAATATACTGGGATTATATATTTTAGCTCCTGCAATTAAAAAAGAGCTTGTAAATTATCACAGAAGGTTGAAGAGTGGAGAAATAAAAAACTATAGAGAAAAATGATTAAAGGTTACTGTGATCCCAAATTTCAAAAAGTTTCTGATGCTTTTTCAGATTCTATAACTAGTGGATTTGAGACAGGAGCAGCACTTGCGATTGAGTATCAAGGGAAAATGATTGTTAATCTCTGGGGTGGTTATCAAGATGCAAGTAAAACAAAAGCCTGGGAAGAAAATACTTTGATTAATGTTTTTTCAGTTACCAAAGGAGTAACAGCAACATGTATCTCAAGGCTAATCGATCAAGGTAAGTTAGATCCAAGTAAAAGAGTTGGTGATTATTGGCCAGAATATAGTTGTAATGGCAAGGAAGATACCAAGGTAAGTGATTTGTTATGTCATAGAGCTGGAATGTTTGGATTCAAAGAAGGTATTCCTAGCGGATCGTTTCAAGATTGGGACAAATTCACTAACCCGCTTCAGTTACAAGCTCCTTATAGAAAACCTGGAATATCTCAGGGATATCATGCATTGACATTTGGCTGGCTAGTTGGCGAGTTGCTCAGAAGAGTAGATGGTCGTTCCGTTGGCAAATATTTTAAGGAAGAAATAGCAGACCCATTGAATATTGATTTCCATATTGGTCTAGCTGAGAGTGAATTTATTCGATGTGCAGACATGTTAATGTTAGCTAGGGATAGTATCAAGATTCCTGGAGAGTTTCTAAGATATGTCCCAGACTTTTTATTGCCACAGAGACTTCAAAATTTTAAAGAGGCTTTATTAAGCGGAGATTTTTTACAGGCTTTTCAAGAAAGAGAGGATGATGACGAAAATTATGTCAATTCTACTGATTGGCGTATGGCAGAAATCCCCTCGGCAAATGGACATGGAACTGCATCAAGTTTGGCAACTTTATATGGCATCTTAAGTAATGGCTGTTCAAGAGATGGGATATCCATTATGAGTGAAGCTTCTCTGCAGAGTGCCATTTTACCTCATTCAAGCGGACCTGATTCAGTGCTTTTTGGAGCTCCAATTAAGTTTGGACTTGGTTATGAGTTGGCCCAAGGCATAGCATCAGTAGGAAATATTGCTCCGCAATTAAATAATAAAATGTTTGGCCATGCTGGAGTTGGAGGTGCCGTTGCATTTGGCGATCCTGATAAAGGTATAGGGTACGGATTTATTTGCAATCAACAGCACAACCCAAGAGAATTATATCGAACTAGTAATCTCCTTACAGCAGAGCTATATTCTATAATTTAATAAGCTCGGTTAGTTTTGATTAGGTCGAGGCGCTTTTCTTGAAAAGAAATTCCATGAGGATGGCTTAGAACTTTTAATAATTGAGCCTCCATTTGCCTCAATCACAATTTCAATGTCCTCCATTAATTCGAAGTAACCAAGGGCTTGATAACATTCTCTAATTATTTTTAATGCTCGCATAGTTTCTGAGGAATTCGGAATATTTTCAATTACATACTTAGCTCTTCGAAGAGCTGCAACATAGGCTTTTCTTCTCAGGTAATACTCAGCTGCAACTAATTCATTTTTTGCAATTAAACTTCTTAAGTAGATCAATCTTTGAGAAGCATATGGCGCATATTGGCTTTGTGGAAATCGAGTTAAAAATTCAGACAGTTCACCAAAGGCTTGTTTTGCTCCTGAGATATCTCTGTTGGAGAGATCAGATTTAAATATCCTAGCAAACATACCTTTATCTCTTGTGAAGCTGGCTATACCCCGCATAAAATATGCATAATCAATATTTGGATGTCTTGGGTTAAGGCGAATAAATTTTTCTGCTGCTTCATGTGAAGCCTCATCTTCGCCATTCATATAGTAGGCATAAATTAACTCTGATTGGGCTTGCTCTGCATATCTACCGAATGGGTATCTTGCTTCAATAGCCTCCAGAGATTCTATTGCAGAGAAGAAATTATTAGCTTTCATTCTTCTTTGGGCAATGTCGTAATAAACTTTTTCAGGCCTTTCCATGACTGGAGCATCGGAATTACAACTCGTTATTAGCAAAGGAAGAATAATTGCAGCTAGTAAATTAGATCGTAATTGTCTTCTTATTTTAAACATCGGTATGTATTTTACATTTATTCAAGCATTTGGGTTAATTCAATTACTTTAGATTGTAAGATAGTAAGAAAGTTTTTGATTTTGAAAGATGATTCATAAAAATGTTAATGAAAAGCAGAATAATTCCAGGCTAGATCAAGCCGCAACTTCATTATTTGAAGACTTTTCAAGAAGCCAAATTCAAAAATGGATATCTCAAGGCAATCTTTTGGTAAATGGAGAAATCCTTAAAGCAAAAGATAAAGTGAATATTGGTGATGAAATATCTTTAGATCCAGTATTTAAAGATAGGGTCTCTTGGGATGGGGAAGATATACCTATTAACATTCTTCATGAAGAAGAAGATTTTTTAATAATTAATAAGTCGCCAGGATTAGTCATGCATCCAGGCGCAGGATGTCATGATGGTACTCTGGCAAATGCTTTAGCATTTCATTTTCCAGATTTAAAAAAACTGCCTAGATGTGGGATAGTCCATAGGCTAGATAAAGATACCTCTGGATTATTGGTTATAGCTAAAAATGAAAAATTTAGAAATTTTTTTATTTCAAATCTTCAAGATAGGGAGGTCTATAAACAATATGAGGCAATAGTGGTTGGGCAAGTGATTGGAAGTTTTTCCATAGATCATCCGCTTGAAAGAGATCCAAGAAATAGGTTAAAAATGAGAGTGACAGACTTCGGAAGAGATGCTCTTTCTCATGTTTCTTTGATAAAGTTTTATCAAGGCTATTCACATGTTTCTGTTGAGATAGAAACAGGAAGAACGCACCAAATAAGAGTCCATTTAAGCAATCAAAAACTGCCCATAATTGGAGACGGATTGTACAACCCTAGAAATCTCATTGCCAAAAATACTCCTAAAGATTTAATAACTCATATTCAGAATTTTCCTAGACAAGCATTGCACGCTTCAAAAATTAGATTTCCATCACTAAATAAAGAAGATATTTTTCATGAATTTCAAGTAGATCTTCCTCGGGATATGCAATCTTTAATTAAAGACATGAAATAACCGCCAAAGCCTTTCAAATCAACCAAAATACTTGTTTTTCATAATAATTGATGTATAAAACCATTACTTTACAGCAAATATCTAGAATAAATGAAACTGTCAGGCGGAGATCTGTTAATGCGTGCCCTCAAAGATGAAGGGGTCAAATTCATATTTGGCTACCCTGGTGGAGCAGCATTGCACATCTATGATTCTATATTTAAACAAAAGGTTTGTGAGCATATATTGGTTCGCCATGAACAAGGTGCTACCCATGCTGCAGATGGTTACTCTCGAGCAACAGGGAAGCCAGGCGTTGCTTTGGTTACTTCAGGACCTGGTGCAACTAATGCAATTACAGGTCTTGCAACTGCTTACATGGACTCTATACCGCTCGTTGTTATTTCGGGTCAGGTGCAGAGTCATTTAATTGGAACTGATTCATTTCAAGAAACAGATATGATCGGTATATCTCGACCTGTAGTGAAACATAGTTTTATTGTTCAAAATACTCAGGACATTCCGCAAATTGTTCAGGAAGCTTTTCATATAGCCACAACTGGTAGACCAGGTCCAGTAGTTATAGATATTCCAAAGGACAAAACTGATCCTTCAGAACTTTTTGAATATAAAAGGGCTAAAGAGATCTCTTTACGTTCCTATCAACCTAGAGTATTACCTCATCCTGGACAAATTAAAAAAGCTAGCAAGAAGATCTTGTCAGCTGAGCGTCCTGTGATCTATGCGGGAGGAGGAGTCATCCTAGGTAATGCTCATAAAGAGTTAATATTATTAAACAAATTATTAAAAGCTCCGGTAACTAATACTTTGATGGGATTAGGAGCATACCCAGCAAAAGATAAATATTTCATGGGAATGCTCGGTATGCATGGAACCTATCAAGCAAATATGGCGATGCATAATGCTGATGTTATTATTGCAATTGGCGCCAGGTTTGATGACCGCATTACTAATACCCCAGCTATGTTTGCACCCAATGCGAAGATTGTTCATATTGATGTTGATCCTGCTTCAATTTCTAAAATTATTAATGCTGATATTCCAATTGTTGGTCAGGTTAAAGAATCTTTAATTGCTTTAATAAAAGAAATTAAACGCTCAAAAATAAAAATAGATTCCGATGCATTAGATAATTGGAACCTGCAAATTTCTCAGTGGCAAGAAAAGCATGGCTTAGATCATGAGTTATATCTTAAGAAGAATGCATCTAAAATGATTCTTCCGCAGGTTGTTGTGCAAGAACTATATCACGCAACAAATGGCAATGCTTGGGTTACTTCTGACGTTGGCCAACATCAAATGTTTGTAGCTCAATATTATCATTTTAATAAGCCTAGGCGTTGGGTAAATTCTGGTGGGTTAGGGACTATGGGTTTTGGTTTGCCTGCAGCCATGGGAGTTAAATTAGCTTTTCCAAAAGATGACGTTGTATGCGTTACTGGCGAGGGCAGTATTCAAATGTGTATACAAGAGCTTTCAACTTGCCTTCAGTACAATCTACCAATAAAAATTATAAACATTAATAATGAAGCCCTTGGCATGGTCAGACAATGGCAAGACATGAATTATGGAGGACGGCATTCAGCAAGCACCTATTCTGATTCTTTACCTGATTTCGTTAAACTCGCTGAGTCTTATGGTCATGTTGGTATGAAAGTAACCAAAAAAGGAGATCTTAAGAAAACTTTAGACAAGGCATTCTCTATGAAGGATAGATTAGTATTTGTTGATGTATATGTCGATCCAAATGAACATGTCTATCCCATGTTAGTCGCTCCAAATGGAAGCATGAAAGACATGTGGATCAAAAAGAATGTAAAAGCATGAAAAGAATAGTATCAATATTAATAGAAAACAAACCCGGAGCCCTAGCTAGAGTAGTTGGTTTATTTCATCAGCGTGGTTACAACATTGAAACTCTTAATGTTGGACCAGTATTTGATGGAACTTATTCCAGAATGACAGTTACCACCAGAGGGTCTGAGAATGATGTTGAGCAAATCACAAAACAAATTAACAAAATCATTGATGTTATTAAAGTGTCTGATTTAACAGAAGGCGATCATCATGAGTATGAATTTATTATGATTAAATTTAAACATAGTAAAAAAATACAAGAAATTCTTAAGAGCCTGAATGGAAAGATTCATGAAAAAAATAAAGATGCCATGGTAATGTCGGCATGGGGATCATCTAGCGAAATTGAGGCAGCTATTAAATTTATTGGGAAAGTAAATCTTCTTGAAATAGCTAGATCTGGAAGTATAGGATTGCATGAGGGTGAAAAGGTTTTAAAAATTTAGGAGAAAAATAGAATGAAAATTTTTTACGATGATGATGCTGATATCTCAATCATTCAACAACTTAAAGTAACTATAGTTGGTTATGGGTCTCAAGGTCACGCGCATGCAAATAATCTTCATGAATCAGGAGTAGATGTAACAGTTGCTTTGAGAGAGGGCTCCTCATCATGGAAAAAAGCACAAGAAGCTGGATTAAAAGTAGCCAAGGTTTCAGATGCAATCAGTGAAGCAGATTTGGTTATGATGCTAGCTCCGGATGAATTCCAAAAGGGATTATATGAGTCTGAAATTAAAGCTAACTTAAAGCAAGATGCAGTTTTGGCTTTTGCACATGGTTTTAATATTCATTTTAAAAAAATTGTTCCTGGAGAAAAAACATCTGTCATTATGATTGCTCCAAAAGGTCCTGGACATACTGTAAGAAGTACCTATGTAAATGGCGGTGGTGTACCATCCTTGATTGCAATATATCAAGACGGAGATAATCCAAACAATCATAGCGCAAGAGACATCGCTCTTTCATACGCAAAGGCAAACGGTGGAACAAGAGCAGGTGTTCTTGAGACCACTTTTAAGGAAGAAACCGAAACTGATTTATTTGGTGAGCAAGCTGTTTTATGTGGCGGTATGACAGCCTTAATTAAGGCAGGTTACGAGACTTTAGTTGAGGCTGGATACAGCCCTGAGATGGCATATTTTGAATGCTTGCATGAAACAAAGTTGATTGTTGATCTCATTCATGAGGGTGGGATAGCAAATATGCATTATTCCATTTCCAATACTGCAGAATTTGGTGACTATGTAAGCGGGCCAGAGATCATTACAGATGATACAAAAGAGGCAATGAGAGGAATTTTAAAAAGAATCCAAACTGGTGATTTTGCAGATCAATTTTTAAATGATTGCCGACAAAGCAACGATGGATCGGGCGGTCCAATTATGAAAGAAAAGCGTAAAAACACCGCTTCTCATTCTATTGAGGAGGTTGGAGCAGAGCTGAGATCAAAGATGCAGTTTCTTCATTCAGAGCGCCTAGTTAATAAAGATAAAAATTAGTTATAAAACCGGTTGATATTTATACCTAAGGGTATACAATTCTCCGTTCCGGCCTTGAGCTGGCAAGTTCTTTCAACATATTTGGTTACTCGTGTGGGTGTTCAAAATACGAGATATATATTTTTAGTTATTTTTAATATTTTATAAAAGTAACACAACATGATTTTAATTGAAGAGTTTGATCATGGCTCAGATTGAACGCTGGCGGTAGGCTTAACACATGCAAGTCGTGCGAGAAAATATCTTCGGATATGAGTAGAGCGGCGGACGGGTGAGTAACGCGTAGGAATCTACCTAGTAGAAGGGGATAGCCCGGGGAAACTCGGATTAATACCGTATACCTCCTTTGGGAGAAAGAAGGCCTCTCTTTGAAGCTTTCGCTATTAGATGAGCCTGCGTAAGATTAGCTTGTTGGTGAGGTAAAGGCTCACCAAGGCGACGATCTTTAGCGGGTCTGAGAGGACGATCCGCCACATTGGGACTGAGACACGGCCCAGACTCCTACGGGAGGCAGCAGTGGGGAATATTGGACAATGGGCGCAAGCCTGATCCAGCCATACCGCGTGTGTGAAGAAGGCCCTAGGGTTGTAAAGCACTTTAAGTTGGGAAGAAAAGTTATTGATTAATACCCAATAACCGTGACATTACCATCAGAATAAGGACCGGCTAATTCCGTGCCAGCAGCCGCGGTAATACGGAAGGTCCAAGCGTTAATCGGAATTACTGGGCGTAAAGCGCGCGTAGGTGGTTTATTAAGTTGGATGTGAAATCCCCGGGCTCAACCTGGGAACTGCATCCAAAACTGATTCACTAGAGTACGATAGAGGGAGGTAGAATTCACAGTGTAGCGGTGGAATGCGTAGATATTGTGAAGAATACCAATGGCGAAGGCAGCCTCCTGGATCTGTACTGACACTAAGGTGCGAAAGCGTGGGTAGCGAACAGGATTAGATACCCTGGTAGTCCACGCCGTAAACGATGTCAACTAGCTGTTGGAGAACTATGTTTTTCAGTGGCGCAGCTAACGTAGTAAGTTGACCGCCTGGGGAGTACGGCCGCAAGGCTAAAACTCAAATGAATTGACGGGGACCCGCACAAGCGGTGGAGCATGTGGTTTAATTCGATGCAACGCGAAAAACCTTACCTATACTTGACATACTTGGAATGCTTTGTAATAAAGCAGTGCCTTCGGGAGCCAAGATACAGGTGCTGCATGGCTGTCGTCAGCTCGTGTCGTGAGATGTTCCGTTAAGTCGGATAACGAGCGCAACCCTTACCCTTATTTGCCAGCGATTCGGTCGGGAACTATAGGGGGACTGCCGGTGATAAACCGGAGGAAGGTGAGGACGACGTCAAGTCATCATGGCCCTTACGTATAGGGCTACACACGTGCTACAATGGAGAATACAGACGGACGCTAAGCCGCGAGGTGGTGCTAATCCTAGAAAATTCTTCGTAGTCCGGATTGGAGTCTGCAACTCGACTCCATGAAGTCGGAATCGCTAGTAATCGCGAATCAGCATGTCGCGGTGAATACGTTCTCGGGTCTTGTACACACCGCCCGTCATACCATGGAAGTGGATTGCACCAGAAGTAGATAGTCTAACCTTCGGGAGGGCGTTTACCACGGTGTGCTTCATGACTGGGGTAAAGTCGTAACAAGGTAGCCGTAGGGGAACCTGTGGCTGGATCACCTCCTTAACGATACTTTCGTACAAGAGTGCCCACACGAGTAATCAAATATTTTAAAAGAAGTTCTTTATAAGTTTTGGTATGTAATTTTCTAGTAAATATATTTATATTTACATGCGTCATATTTTTATCTGTTATCAAAAATATGGACGCAATAGATCACTGCATTAATAGAAGAAAATTTTATTAAGTTATTCTCAAATAACAAAAAACTTAGTTCGTAAAAGGAGAACTAAGTATGTAGCCCTTTTTTAGGGTTATATGATCAAGTAATTAAGAGCACAAGGCGGATGCCTTGGCAGCTGAAGGCGATGAAGGACGTAGTAACTTGCGATAAGCTTCGGGGAGGTGGTAAACAACCTTTGATCCGGAGATTTCCGAATGGGAGAACCCAGTGTGCATAAGCACATTATCTTATACTGAATACATAGGTATATGAGGCAAACCTAGGGAACTGAAACATCTAAGTACCTAGAGGAAAAGAAATCAACAGAGATTCCGGTAGTAGCGGCGAGCGAAACCGGACCAGCCCTTAAGCTTTTTTAAAATTAGCAAAACATACTGGAAAGTATGGCCATAGTAGGTGATAGCCCTGTATGCAAAAATTCTAAAAAAGTGAAATCGAGTAGGTCGGGACACGTGAAATCTTGACTGAATATGGGGGGACCATCCTCCAAGGCTAAATACTCTCAGCTGACCGATAGTGAACCAGTACCGTGAGGGAAAGGCGAAAAGAACCCCGGCGAGGGGAGTGAAATAGAACCTGAAACCTTGTGCTTACAAGCAGTCGGAGCAGACTTGTTCTGTGACGGCGTACCTTTTGTATAATGGGTCAACGACTTAATTTCAGTAGCAAGCTTAACCGTTTAGGGGAGGCGTAGGGAAACCGAGTCTTAATAGGGCGCTTAGTTGCTGGAATTAGACCCGAAACCGGGTGATCTATCCATGGCCAGGGTGAAGGTCAGGTAACACTGACTGGAGGCCCGAACCCACTTATGTTGAAAAATGAGGGGATGAGCTGTGGATAGGAGTGAAAGGCTAATCAAACCCGGAGATAGCTGGTTCTCTTCGAAAACTATTTAGGTAGTGCCTCATGTATTACCATTGGGGGTAGAGCACTGTTTCGGCTAGGGGGTCATCCCGACTTACCAAACCGATGCAAACTCCGAATACCAATGAGTATAAGCATGGGAGACAGACTGCGGGTGCTAACGTCCGTAGTCGAGAGGGAAACAACCCAGACCGTCAGCTAAGGTCCCAAATTATGATTAAGTGGGAAACAATGTGGGAAGGCACAAACAGCTAGGAGGTTGGCTTAGAAGCAGCCATCCTTTAAAGAAAGCGTAACAGCTCACTAGTCGAGTCGGCCTGCGTGGAAGATATAACGGGGCTAAATCATAAACCGAAGCTACGGATCTTAAATTTATTTAAGATGGTAGAAGAGCGTTCTGTAAGCGGTTGAAGGCTTGCTGTAAGGCATGCTGGACGTATCAGAAGTGCGAATGTTGACATGAGTAACGATCAAAGAGGTGAAAAACCTCTTCGCCGAAAATCCAAGGTTTCCTGTCCAACGCTAATCGAGGCAGGGTGAGTCGGCTCCTAAGGCGAGGGCGAAAGCCGTAGTCGATGGAAAACAGGTTAATATTCCTGTACTTCTTATAATTGCGATGGGGTGACGGAGAAGGTTAGGCTAGCACGGCGATGGTTGTCCGTGTTTAAGGTTGTAGACTTAGATCTTAGGTAAATCCGGGATCTTTTAAGGTTGAGGACTGATGACGACCACTCTTTGAGTGGGAAGTAGTTAATACCATGCTTCCAGGAAAAACCTCTAAGCTTCAGATTATAAGGAACCGTACCCGAAACCGACACAGGTGGATAAGTCGAGAAGACTAAGGTGTTTGAGAGAACTATGGTGAAGGAACTAGGCAAAATGGTACCGTAACTTCGGGAGAAGGTACGCCACCATTAGTAATAAGACTTGCTCTTTGAGCTGATGGTGGTCGAAGAAACTAGGTGGCTGCAACTGTTTATTAAAAACATAGCACTCTGCAAAATCGTAAGATGACGTATAGGGTGTGACGCCTGCCCGGTGCCGGAAGGTTAATTGATGGGGTTAGCTTAGGCGAAGCTCCTGATCGAAGCCCCGGTAAACGGCGGCCGTAACTATAACGGTCCTAAGGTAGCGAAATTCCTTGTCGGGTAAGTTCCGACCTGCACGAATGGCGTAATGATGGCCACACTGTCTCCACCATAGACTCAGTGAAATTGAAATCGCTGTTAAGATGCAGTGTACCCGCAGCTAGACGGAAAGACCCCGTGCACCTTTACTACAGGTTCACACTGGACTTTGACTTTATTTGTGTAGGATAGGTGGGAGACTTTGAAGCCGAGACGCTAGTCTTGGTGGAGTCGTCCTTGAAATACCACCCTTGTAAAGTTGAGGCTCTAACTTAGGTCCGTTATCCGGATCGAGGACAGTGTGTGCCGGGTAGTTTGACTGGGGCGGTCTCCTCCCAAAGAGTAACGGAGGAGTACGAAGGTATCCTAAGCATGGTCGGACATCATGCAGATTGTATAAAGGCATAAGGATGCTTGACTGCGAGACCGACGGGTCGAGCAGGTAGGAAACTAGGTCTTAGTGATCCGGTGGTTCTGAATGGAAGGGCCATCGCTCAACGGATAAAAGGTACGCCGGGGATAACAGGCTGATACCCCCCAAGAGTTCACATCGACGGGGGTGTTTGGCACCTCGATGTCGGCTCATCACATCCTGGGGCTGGAGCAGGTCCCAAGGGTATGGCTGTTCGCCATTTAAAGTGGTACGCGAGCTGGGTTTAGAACGTCGTGAGACAGTTCGGTCCCTATCTGCTGTGGGCGTTGGAGATTTGAGGGAAGCTGATCCTAGTACGAGAGGACCGGATTGGACGAACCTCTGGTGTTCCGGTTGTCACGCCAGTGGCATTGCCGGGTAGCTATGTTCGGAAGGGATAACCGCTGAAAGCATCTAAGCGGGAAGCCTCTCCCAAGATTAGATCTCCCATAGACTTCGGTCTACTAAAGAGTCGTCATAGACTATGACGTTGATAGGCAAGATGTGTAAGCGTTGTGAGGCGTTGAGCTAACTTGTACTAATAACTCGTGAGGCTTGATCATGTAACCTTAAAAAAGGTTCCATTGTTCAGGAATAACATATTTGTAGTGAAAAAGAATTACATACCAGTTTGCCTGATGACAATAGCAGTTTGGTCCCACCTGATCCCATCTCGAACTCAGAAGTGAAACGAACTTACGCCAATGGTAGTGCAAGGTCTCCTTGTGTGAGAGTAGGTAATCGTCAGGCTTTTTTTGTTTGAAAGGCTCTCAGATTTTTCTGAGGGCCTTTTTTTTGTATTAAAATAATTAAATGGATATTTCCGAAATTTCAGATCGCATGGAACTTGAAAAACTTGTTACTGATTATGCTACTGCCGTGGATACTAAAAACTTTAAAGAGTTCAATAATCTTTTTACACAGGATGCTCATATAGATTACACAGCAGTTGGAGGAATATCAGGAAATCTTAAAGAAATTATTAAATACTTAGAAACGGCATTAGACACTTTCCCCAATTATCAGCATTTAATTTCAAATATTTCTCTTAAACTAAATGGCAACTCAGCTACTGGTAAGGTAATGTGTTTTAATCCCATGCAAGCAAAAGACGATCAAGTTTTCTTTTTGGGTATGTGGTACAACGATACTTATAAAAAAATTAATGACCAATGGTTTATTTCTTCTAGAGTTGAGGAAAGCTCTTGGGCGCATAATGTCCCAAGCTTTATAAATACAAAACCCCAAAAATGATTATTGGACTTACCGGCGGTATTGGATCTGGTAAATCAGCAGCAGCTGATTTTTTTCAAAATGAAGGAGTCACAGTTATAGATGCAGATGATTTAGCTAGAGAGGTAATTGAAAAGAACACGCTTGGTTATGAAAGTATAGTAGATTATTTTGGTTCAAAAATTATTGATTCTAATGGTTTGATTGATAGGGCTTATTTGAGAAAAGAAGTTTTTAACGATGAAGAGAAAAAAAAGGTTTTAGAATCTATTATTCATCCATTAGTCAGGGATTTAATGGCTAAAAGAATAGCAACGTCACAATCTTCTTATTCAATTGTTATGGTGCCTTTAATTTTTGAGACCAACAGTATGAGTAACTATAATAGAATTCTTGTTATTGATTGTGATCCAAGCCTTCAATTGGAAAGAGCAACATTACGAGACAATAATTCAAAAGACCAGATTCAAAAAATCATTGACACTCAATGCTCAAGAGAAGAAAGGTTAAGCATAGCCAATGATATTATTCCTAATAATGATTCTTTAGAAAACTTAAAAGTTAGATCAATAGCAATGCATAAATTTTATCTAGACTTATCTCAAAAGTGAAAAAGGACTGTCCTCAATGCAAAAAAGATGCTGATCTAAGTCCAGCTAATATTTATCGCCCTTTTTGCTCGGAGAAATGTAAATTAATTGATTTCGGCACTTGGACAAATGAAGAGAAGCTAATTAGTAGGCCTATTGAATCAGAAGATTTTTATCAAGATTAAATTCTGATTAAATTATTTTCCACTTTCCTGTTTCTAGCAAAGGCTTAGCCTTTTTATACTTTAATTCCTTGGTATCTTTGCCATTAGTAATTTTTACGATTTCATTGCGTTGCAACTTTGGTTCATGTGTGATGACTGTCTCGATTTTGGTTAATTCTTCTGACTTAGGAATTGGTTCATTTCCTATGACTGGTTTAATTTGTTCTTGTTGAACTTTCATCTCTCTATTTTTCTGAGCTTCTAGAGATCTTGCTTCTAACTCTTGAATCTCTTCTTCACTAGCAAGCTCAATTCTAAACAGAACTTTAATGGCCTCGCTATTTATATCATTTAGCATCACTTCAAACATCTCAAAAGCTTCACGTTTATATTCGTTTTTAGGATTTTTTTGTGCATAAGCTCTCAAACCAACGCTTTGTCTTAAGTGGTCCATTTCAGATAAATGATCTTTCCAGTGCACGTCCAGGATTTGCAGCATCACCTGCTTTTCAAGCTGAGCGAGATTTTCCTGAATCTTAAGGTACTTTTCTTTATATTTTTTTAAAGCACTTTCAGCAATAAGATTAGCAATTTTAATTGGAGTCAACTTTTGATCATTCTTTACTTTTGTTGCTATGTTTTCCTCGATGAAGTAGTGGTCAACAAGATATTTGTCTAACTCCTCAAGTCTCCATTGACTCTCAACAGAATCCAAAGGTACAAAATCATTTGAAATCGCATGCATCTCCTCATCAATTAAATCATTGATTGCTGCTGAAATATTGTCTTCATTGAGCAGTTGATTTCTTAAGGAGTATATTGCTTGCCGCTGATCGTTAGCGACGTCATCATATTCCAATAAGTTTTTTCTTATATCAAAATTTCTACTTTCTATTCTTTTTTGTGCATTTTCTATGCCACGAGAAAGCATCTTATGTTCTATGTGATCATCACCCATTCCAATTCTCTCAAAGAGACCTCTGCGGCTGTCAGATATAAACAATCTTAATAAGTCATCCTCCAAGGATAAGAAAAACTTTGAATAACCTGGATCTCCTTGCCTGCCTGACCGACCTCTTAATTGATTATCAATTCTACGAGATTCATGTCTCTCAGTTCCAAGAATATGTAACCCCCCAGCATTGAGAACCACTTGATGTCTTTTCTCCCATTCACCATCACCAATATTTTCCTTTCCTCCTAAAACTATGTCAGTGCCTCTTCCAGCCATATTTGTCGCTATCGTTACTACTCCAGGACGCCCAGCATTTGCAATAACTTCTGCTTCTTTTTCATGTTGTTTTGCATTGAGCACTTGATGAGGAATATTTTTTTTACCTAATAGGGCAGATACTATTTCCGATGATTCAACAGACGCTGTGCCAACTAGAATAGGCGCGTCTTTTTTACGTAATAGCTCTATTTCTTCAATCAATGCTTTAAATTTAGCTTCTTGAGTAAGGAAAACTAAATCATCATTATCCTCTCTAACCATTGGTTTGTTAGTTGGGATAATTGAAACATTTAGTCCATATATTTCAGCAAATTCAGCTGCCTCAGTATCAGCAGTACCTGTCATCCCAGAGAGCTGATTAAAAAGTCGAAAGAAGTTTTGGTAAGTTGTTGATGCAAGGGTTTGAGATTCTCTTTGAATAGGGGCATTTTCCTTGCATTCAAGAGCTTGATGAATTCCTTCGCTCATCCTTCTGCCTGGCATTGTTCTGCCAGTATGCTCATCAATCAAAAGAACCTCTTGACCTCTGACCAAGTAGTGAATATTTTTCTTAAACAAAAATGCAGCTTTTAATGTTGCATTAACATAACGCATTATCTTTAAATTGCTAACAGAATATAAGCTATCTTCAGATTGAAGCAATCCCATATCTTCAAGATGTCTTTCAACAACTATATATCCATCATCAGTGAGTTCTATTGATCTGTTTTTTTCATCAATGACGTAGTGACCTCTCTCGTCTTCTCTTAGAGGCTCATCCTCGGTTCCCTCTCTTAGTTGTTGTTTTAGATTTGGAACAATTTTTTTAATTTGAACATAATAGTCAGCGCTTTCATTTGAAGGACCCGAAATAATTAAAGGTGTTCGGGCTTCATCAATCAGAATTGAATCTACTTCATCTACAATTGCAAAGTCTAGAGAGCATTGAACTTTATCTTCTGCACGGAGTGCCATATTGTCCCTTAAATAGTCAAAACCCAGCTCTCCGTTAGTTGCATAGATAACATCGCACTGGTAAGCAGATTTTTTTTCTTCAATTGCTTGGTTTGAATGGATTACTCCAACAGTCAATCCAAGGCGCTCATAAATAGGTTTCATCCAATCAGCATCTCTCTGGGCTAGGTAATCATTCACTGTTACTAATATCACCTTATTATCTTTGACTGCATTAAGGTAAGCTGGGAGAGTAGCAACTAATGTTTTCCCTTCTCCAGTTTTCATTTCAGCAATATTTCCTTCTGAAAGAGCAATACCTCCAAGCAACTGAGCATCAAAATGTCTTAGGCCAATTGTCCTAACACTTGCCTCTCGAGTTGCTGCAAAAGCATGAGTTAATAAATTGAAGTTGGCGTCTTCTGAAGAGTCTTTTAATTTGATTCTTAGATTAGATAATTCATTATCACTTAGTCTTTGATAGTATGATTCAAGCTCATTAATTTGATCAACAGATATTTGCATGCGCTTTAATGCGCGTTGATTACTACTTCCAAATATTTTGGTTAAAAATGACATGAATTTAATCGTTAATACTTATTTTTTTATTCAGCGCTATATAGCATCACCAAAAGGAGCTCTTACATAAGATATAGGGGCAATAGATGAATCTTCAAATGTCACAACTTCCCAAGCGTCCTCAGAGGATAAAATTTTTCTTAATAATTCATTATTAAGTGAGTGACCAGATTTATAGCCTGAAAATTGACCAATAAGATTATGCCCAAGAAGGTATAAATCACCAATAGCATCAAGCATCTTATGCTTTACAAATTCATCATCAAATCTAAGGCCGTCTTCATTTAAAAGTCCATCCTCACCAAGCACTATAGCATTAGCCTCACTGGCTCCTAAAGCTAAACCTTTAGATTGAAGGGTGTCCTTATCTTTTACTGAACCAAATGTTCTAGCTCTACAAACTTCTTTTACAAATGAAGTTGAAGAAAAATCAATTGATGACTTTTGAGCATGCTTTTGAATTGTAGGCTCATCAAAATCAATTTCAAAAGAAACCTTAAAACCATCAAAAGGTTTTATAGCAGCGTATGTATCTTCTCTTTCAACGCGAACTTCTTTCTTTACTTTAATGAATTTTTTTAATTCGTTTTGCTCTTCTAGACCAGCAGATTGTATTAAGAAAACATAGGGACTGGCGCTGCCATCCATAATAGGAATTTCTGGCCCATTAACTTTAATAATACAATTATCAATGCCAAGGCCTGCAATTGCAGAGAGCAAATGCTCAATGGTTCCAATTTTGTAACCATCTTTAAACAGATTAGTTGAAAGAGTTGTATCTCCAACATAGTCATAAAGGGCTGGAATGCTTATTTCTGGATCCAAATCATTGCGAATGAAATTAATCCCAGAATTAACAGGGGCAGGCAAAAGCTCCATTGTCATTTTGTCACCACTGTGCAAACCAACTCCAACAGCTTTAATGGAGTTTTTTATGGTTCTTTGATTAAGCATTCAAATTGTTTATAGATTCTTTAAATAAACCATTGTAAATGAATTTTATACTAACTTCTGCCTAGCAATTTCAAAAAGTATTACGCCAGTAGCAACCGATACATTTAAACTATTTATTGATTTGCTCTTTGATAGAGTGCAAATTTGTGAACATTTATCTAATGTTTTTTTTCTTACACCATCTTCTTCAGAGCCCATAATTACTAGCATAGGTTTATTCAGGTCTAATTCTGTATAACTTGAATCTGCATGTTCACTTGTACCTAAGATGAGATAACCAAGCTTCTCAAAGTACTTCAAACTATTAATTAAATTTGTGACTGTAAATATTTTAATTGCCTCTGATCCCCCAGCAGAAACTTGCCTTACCAATGGAGTGATTGGTGAGCAATGATGTTTGTTAATAATAACGCCAGCAACACTGCTAGCAGCCGCAGATCTTATACATGCACCAAGATTGCGAGGATCAATGACATTATCAATGACTAAAAATGTAGGATTTTCATGCTGAATATTTTCTTCATGTTTTTTAAGATCACTTAATCCAAGATTTATTTCATTTTTTAAAATAGCTTCAGGGTGCTGTGCTAAACTTTTCTTCCTTTCTATTGAGACTGAAAGGTTTTCAGCAAGAGTAATTAAATTTTGAACTCTATCATCGTTTCGATTGGCTGGTATAAAGATTTTTTTTATATTTTCCGGTGAAAGCTTTAATAGCATTTCGATGCTGTGAAAACCCACTCGAAGATTGGCAGAATTTTTATTTTCCATTTGAAATAACTAAATTTATTTTTCTTTCAAGAGGAAAAATAGCAGCAATTTTAACTTTAATTTTTTGTCCAAGCTTATAAATTCCACCCCTTCTTTTTCCCTTAAGCGCATTTCGATCTGGTAAATAATAATATCGGTCATCAGGTAAATCAGTAACATGCAGTAGGCCGGAGATAAAGTAAGGCTCTAAATTAACGAATAACCCAAAGTCTGTGACACCAGTTACAACGCCATCCATCGTTGACCCTATTTTCTTGCAAAGATAGCAACAGATTAATACCTGCTCCACTTGTCTGGACGCTTTTTCAGCCCGCCTTTCTAGCATTGAGGAGTTTTCGCACTCATCTTGTAATTCATTTTGTCTTGTTAGGATGTTCTTCTGAGCCAGAGAGGAATTAATTAATCTATGAACTAATAAATCAGGATACCTCCTTATTGGCGATGTGAAATGAGAGTATTGAGTTAATTGCAATCCAAAGTGACCCAAGTTATTTGTTGAATACTCTGCTCTTGCTAGGCTTTGAAGTATCAAGATTTGACCAGTGCTATCATTCTTTTTGTTAGCTTGATCAAGACAAAAGTTGACAACTTCCAAGGGCGATAATTTTTTGACCAGTTTAGGTGTGATCTTGAAATGTTTCTTTAACGCCTCAAGTTTGCTTGGATCAGGGTCTTCATGAATTCTATAGACACCTAGATTAAGACGTTCTTGCATGAACTCAGCCGCAGACTCATTCGCAAGCAGCATAGACTCCTCAACAAGTTTATGAGCAAAAAGAGACTTTTTTAAAACTATATTTTTAACTTCTTTGCTTTCACTTAACTCTAAGGTTGTTTCCATTGGATTAATTTCTAGAGCTTTTCTCTGATTGCGTAGCTTCAATCTAAGGTTGGTAAGATCTTTTAGATGCTTTATTGAATCGCGAACTCCAGCCAGTTTAATGCTGGATGACTTATTAAGATGCTTTTCAACTTGATTGTAAGTCAGTCGCGCTTTTGAGTTAATAAGACCACTATAAAATTTGTACTTATTTCTTTTGCCATCTAAGCCTATAGACATTTCGCATATCATTGAGCATCTATCTTCGTTAGGTCTTAGTGAGCAAATCCCATTTGATAAATTTTCTGGAAGCATCGGAATAACTGTTTCTGGAAAGTAAATAGAAGTGCCTCTCTTTTTTGCTTCTATGTCTATTTTGGAGCCTGGAGTTACATAGAAGGATACATCTGCAATAGCAACGTAGAGCGTGAAGCTGTTGCTATTTTTTACACAGTAAACAGCATCATCAAAATCTTTAGCATCCTCTCCATCAATGGTTGCAAAATTTAGCTTTCTTAAGTCTTTTCTATATCTAGCTATCTTTTTTTTATTAGCAACAGTTTTAGCTTCGTTTAAAACGTCAGAACTCCATTTTGAAGGAAGCTCATGCATTGAGATGGCATCTTGTATTGCTTCTTTATACATTCAATTTTTATCTATTGTAATTTTTTTGTGATGCTATACTATCGCCCTATGAATATCGGACGTAAAAGCAAGAGTATCTCATTTATTGGGTTATTTTTCCTTGCAAGTATAGCACTGCATTCGTTTGCACACATTGATGAATCTCCCTTAACTGCGGAGCCTGAATTAGAGTGCCTTACTTGTCACAATGAGATCTCTTCAGATATTGAAGTTTTTGTTTTTATTCCAAGAGAAATTTTTCCTAAACTTGTAGATGTAAATCTTCCCCTAAAAGTTAATCTACAAGATCGAAAACCATTCAACTCTCAAGCGCCTCCAAAAATTAATATTTAATTTTTTAAATATTTAATTTTTCTTACAGGAGGTTTTTATGAAAATTAATAAATTTGCATTCATAGTTTTGGGTGCATTTTCACTTCACATACACCACGCTAACGCTCTAGAAGAAGTGGTTGTTACATCGTCCATTATTGATAAAAGTGCAAGTGAAATTTCTGATCCTATTCATATTCTAAGCGGAGAGGATATTGCTACCGGAGCAACTCAAAGCCTTGGTGAAACAATCGATGAATTATTGGGTGTCAGTGTATCTGATTATGGTGCTGCGGTTGGCCAACCTATTATCAGAGGCATGTCAGGTTCAAGGGTAAAAATCCTTGATAATGGCATTGTAAATAGGGATGTTTCAGGACTCGGAGCAGATCACTTTAATGATATAGATCTAAGTAATGCTCAACAAATAGAAGTTGTTCGAGGGCCCTCATCATTACTATATACCAATGGAGCTATAGGAGGGATTGTTAATGTTGTTGATAATTCTATTGCTGAAGAGAATGTTGAAAAATTGGTCAAAATTGGTCTTGAAACTCAGTCAGTCAATGATGGCGATACCCAAAATATTTTTTATCAAGATAACCTAAACAATTTAAACTTTAGTTTTAACTTCAAAAATACTTCACTTGGAAATTACGATATACCAAATGGAGCTATAGTTCATATGGAAGAAGAGCATCATGATGATGAAGATCACGACGATCATGATGAGCATGAAGAAGGCCATGATGAGCATGAAGAAAATCCTGGATTCTTAGCTAATTCTGATTTTGAAGCAGAGTCAATGAAGTTTGGTGTTTCGTCAGTTAGTGAGAATGGGTTTATTGGATTTTCATATGCAAATACTGAAAGCTCATATGGTATTCCCTTCCATGGAGAAGGCCATGAGGGTCATGGTCACGAGGAGCATGGTGATGAGGATCACGACGATCATGATGAGCATGAAGAAGAAGGCCATGATGAACATGAGGGTGAAAGAATTTTTACAACCATCGAATCAGATAAATTTGATATTAGAGGTTCTTACAACTTTAATGGGTTCGCTTTTAATTCTGTTGATTACTTCTTCAGAGATACTGACTATACCTTTACAGAACAGCATGCAGAAGAGGAGCATGAAGATGAAGATCATGACGAGCATGAAGATGAAGATCACGACGAGCATGAAGGTCATGGGCATGAAGAAGGCCCAACCACTTTCACAAATGATGCTTCAGAAGCAGGCATGATTCTTGATTTTTCAAATGAGCTATTTTCTCAAAAAATCTCACTTAATTTCGTAAATGAAGAAACTTCAATTTTTGGATCAGAAGCATTTATGAATCCTGCAGAAAGAGATGAAATGACTTTTGGATATTTCTTAAGCCGAAATATGAATGGTTTTGATATAGATTTTGGCGCTCGATATGACAGCATTGAGAATAAAGGTTCAATTACTTCATCTCACGAAGAAGAACATCATGATGAGGATGAACATCATGATGAGGATGAAGATCATGATGAGGAGCATCATGATGAAGAAGAAATGGAAACTGACTATTACGATAGATCCTTCAATGATTCTAGTTTTGCTTTCAATATTGGAAGACAGCTTAATGATTTTGTTGATATCAATTTAGGTATTGCAAATGTTGAGAGAGCCCCGTCATCTATTGAGATGTTCATGAATGGAGCTCACCTTGCAACCGGAAGGTTTGAGGTCGGGAATGTAAATCTAAATTCTGAAACTTCAAATAATATTGATTTCTCTGTTAATTTAAATAATGGAAGCTTCTATGCTTCAGCTACGGTCTTCAAGAATGACGTTGATAACTATATTTATCTCAAAGATGAATCTGAAGAAGAGCATGAAGAACATGATGAAGAGCATGAAGAGGGTCATGATGATCATGGAGGTTTAATTCTTGCAAATTATTTACAACAAGATGCTGAGTTAGATGGATATGAAGTGGAATTTGGCAATGTTATTGAATTAGCTTCTGGTGAACTATCTTTGTCTTTCGGAAGAGATGAGATTTCAGGTGAATTTTCTGGGGGCGGTTATATACCTAGATTAAATCCTGCTAGAAATATTTTTAGAGTTAAATATTCTCAAGACGATATGTCTTTTGGATTAGTCTTAAAAGATGTTGAAAAGCAAAATGATATTTCAGCAGAGGAAACAGTCACTGATGGATACCAAATGTTAAATGCAAAATTAATGAAAAGCTTTGATTTAGGCAACCAAGGAAAAATAACCGTTTCATTTTTTGGAAACAATTTGCTTGATGAAGCTGCACGAAATCATTCTTCATTTGTTAAAAATCAGGTGCCTTTACCTGGAAGAAATTATGGCCTTAGATTTAATCTAACTTTTTAAAACCTTTTAAAAAAAAGCCATAAAAGAAGCCGGAGACTGTTTCGAACAGTTTCCGGTTTTTTTATTTATTAAATACGTATAATCATTAAAAATTATTAATTACAAACTGCATGAATTCGAGAATTTTACTTTCATTCTTCATTTTTACCTTTACTAATAATTTAGTTTTAGCTCAAGAAACTGAGGAAATTATTTCAGTTGCTTCATATATAGAATCTAGTCAATTAAATGCCTCACCCGCAGATATTATTTCGGCTGACGAGTTCAAAAATTTGAGAGTATCTTCTGTCGCTGAGCTAAGCAAATACCTGAGTATTGCCTCTGGTTCTAACTTTCAAACCAATGCTTTAGATGGTGTAGATCAGGGAATGGCAAATATCACTTTACGCGGAATGGACCATGCTTCAACTCTTGTTTTAATTAATAAAAAGCGTCAGACCCATTCTGGTACACCGTCTGACGAAGGTGAGGGCTATATTGATATAAATATTATTCCTGAAATAGCTCTTAATAGAATTGAGATTCTTAAAGATGGAGCCACTTCACTCTATGGTTCTGATGCTGTAGCAGGAGTTATCAATTTTCAAACATTCCAAGAATTTAATGGCATGCGGCTTATGCTTGGAAGTCAGAAAACTAGTAACTATGATCAAAGGGATAATTCTTTAGGCGCGCTATTTGGAGGTGATGCTTTTGGGGGGAGCTATGTGTTTGCATTAAGCTCTTTGAATAAATCACCTCTAAGCGCCTCAAGAATTCCTAAGTTTGCTGAATTGGGCCTTAGCGGTTTAGGGAATAGTTTTAAAGTGACTCAAGCAGATTCGGTAGCTTCTGGTTTGTATGCTGGAAGTTATAACAAAAATCAAACAGTCCCTGATCCAAGTTGTGTTGAAAATGGAGGCGTTCTAGCTGGACCAAGATGCAAATTTTTATATGGTGAAAGGTTCAACATAGTCAATGATGAGGATCACATAAAAGGATACCTGCACTTTGCAAGATCTAGTTCAAACATTGATTATTCAGCCACTTTGCTGATTGCCAAAATTGATGTGAATGATAATCCGCAATCCCCGTCTTACCCAGCTCTGTCATATTTATCTAAGAAAATTTTGCCAGGACAAGGAGGCAGTCCATTTAATGTGCCAGTGATTTGGTATGGCAGGCCTTTAGGCTCTGCATTCCCATCACCTAATTCACCCAAGGCCATTTCTCAATATCATTTTAGCAATAGATTAAGTATGGATATTTCTCAAAATTTAGATTTTGAGCTTTCGTTGACTGCAAGTGAACACAAGAATAAACATAATCGACCGGATACCATTGAATCAAGATTTGAGGCTGCGATTTTGGGACAAGGCGGTCCAAATGGTAATGAGCAGTGGAATATATTTTTACCCCTAGAAAATTCTGCAACCTTGATTGATTACATCAAAGGTTCGGAGACTTCTTCGAAGATAGGCAGTCTTATATCCTTGGATGGGATTCTAAGAGGTCAAAAGAGTGGGGCGAACTTTGCTTTAGGATTTCAATTTAATTCAGAGGATTTGCAAATCGATTATTCTGAGATGAGCAGAGCAGCATTTGATTCTAATGGGAAATTAACCAAAGGCGCAGATTTATTATTTCTAGGAGGCGGGACAAACGTTGGCACCAGAAGAAACAAACAAGCTGTTTTTTTTGAAGCAAATAAAAATTTTGGCAATGCATTGCACTTAATTTTATCTGGTCGCTATGAAAGATTGGATAATGAGTCTTCATATGACCCCAAATTTTCATTTAAATATTCAGCCTCAGAAGAGTTTTTATTTAGGGGTTCTATTGGAACATCGTTTACTGCGCCTTCAATGGCTCAAATGTTCTCATCTGAGATTCGTCTTGGAAGTGTTAGAGATATAGATGATTCTCCATTTGTTCGTTTAGCAGTTTTAGGAAATCAAAACTTAAAGCCAGCAACTTCAAGAAATATTAGTTTGGGATTTATATGGAATATTTCTAAAGAAGCGAATCTAACCATTGATTATTGGGCTATAGACTACAAAGATCGAATTGAAGCAGAGAGCGCTCAGGCGTTATTAAATTCAAATCCTTATGCAACCAGTGTAACGAGAAATCAATTTGGAGAGTTGATAGCAATAAGTACTTCATATTTTAATGAGGAAAAAACTGAAATTAATGGTATAGATGCATCGATGAATTTTTTTAAAACCACTAAATATGGTGACTTTAATTATTCAATTAAGGCAACTCAATTTTCCGAATTTTTAACACCTCAGGATTATGATGCAGGGGATCAGGGGGTGATTTCAAAAATGGTTAACAGAGTAGGCAATTTTAACTATGATGCCCACACCCACTCACTGCCAAAATTGCGATTGAATACATTTTTAAGTTGGACAATAATTAATTTTGTGATGGCAGTGAATACAAGGTATGTTGAAGGGTATTCAAATGAGCGTCAGATCCCGGCATCAGCCGTCAGCCTTGGCTACTCAAACTATGTCAAATCATTTTTAGTGCATGACTTTTCAATTAAAAAAACTTTTCAGCTTTCTTTGGGCGAAATGGAGGTAGGTTTGGGAATCATCAATGCTTTTAACAAGAAAGCGCCATTGCTATATGACGCTCCTGACTTTAGTTTTGATACTAAGGTGCATGATCCAAGAGGACGTTTAATAAATTTAACTGCAGAATTTAATCTTTAAGAAAACATGAAGGGCCTTATTAAAGACCCTTCACTATTTTTAGGGGGAAATGTGCGCTCAGCATTCATTTGAATATGTACTCAAATTTTATTAGGGGGATAAAACTGAATACTTAGCACACATAAATTAATATGCAATTCTTATGCCAAATGATTTATTGATCAGTAAAAAGAAAATATGTGGAATTTTAGTTGAGTCTGAAATTAATGCAGATGAGGTTGAATTCGTCGTTGGAATTGGTGTTAACTACTCCTTACCCAAAAAAGAAATATGGTGGGGGGAAATTGGGAAGTTAGCAGACATCCTACCCCGAGAAAAATTGATTAATAGCATTTTGCGAAGCGTGGTCCATTATGTAGAGAATGGTTATGAAAACTGGAAAACTGCCTGGGAAAAAAGATGCGTGCATATGGATAAAGAATTAGAAGCTGTATCAAATAATCAAAGGGATATTCAAATTGGTATCTTCAAAGGAATCAATGAGGAGGGTAATATGATTTTACAAACAGAAAGTGAGCTGAAAATAATAAGCTCAGGCGAATGCTCAATTAAAGGAGTTTATTAAATATATGATACATACCATTTTTAAAACAAAGATTGCTCACAAACAATCAACCTCAATAAATTCAATAGTCTTTGGTGCGGGTTGCTTTTGGGGGGTTGAAAGAAAATTTTGGTCATTGCCGGGTGTTGTAATGACTTCAGTTGGATATGCAGGTGGTGATCATGATAATCCAACCTATGAATTAGTTTGTGCAGGCATTACTGGTCATGCTGAAGTTGTAAAAATTGACTATGACCCATCTCATATTTCTTTAATTGATTTACTGAAAGTTTTTTGGGAATGTCATGATCCAACTCAAGGAATGAGACAGGGAAATGATATTGGAACTCAATACAGATCAGTATGTTACTTCGATAAGGAAGAAGATTTAACTTTAATTGAGACCAGCTTAAATAAATATCAAACCATCCTGTCAGAGTCTAATTTAGGCTCAATTACAACTGAATTAAAAATGGGCCAACAATATTTTTTAGCAGAAGAATATCACCAGCAATACTTAGATAAGAATCCAAATGGTTATTGCGGCATAGGTGGGACAGGTTGCGAATTTAAAATATAAAAAAATGGCCTCAAAAGAGGCCATTTAAATTTCATCATAATATCAATCTGGGTTGTATTGCTTCAAGCTAATTTCCATAAAGGATCTCTTAAATTTAGAGTGCTTATTTGCTTGTGGTGAAAACTTAGCGAACTCATCTGAACTATACATGCCACTAAGAAATTTAAGTGCATCTTGAGGCGAACTAAAACCTGCCCATATTTCATGAGTTATGCCATTGCCATTATTGCCTAATAAATGGGACTGCAGACCATATGCATTTGCAGACCAATCATAGTTCTCAATGCTTTTTGAAAACTTAGCCCACAAAGGAAGAAATTTTTCAGGGTTAGTAACTTCATGACTCCAACGAAGGGTTACAACATTTGAAGCTGTATCCTCCGCAAGAACAACTCCTACGGTGTGAACAGTTAGTGTATCTGAGATAATTTCAGCGCCAATATCATTCATGGTTTTTCTAAATTCTCTTCCTGCCTCAGAAGTAGTATAGATTTGACCAGATTTTACATATTGATCTTCATTTAAAAAATACCAGCTGATACCGTGCGTAGAATCATCCCAACCATTTTGATTAATGGCAAAAAAATCTACCTCAAATTTTTCTGCAGCTACCTCTGGTGAGGACATATATTTATCAAAAGCTGCAAAACATTTTTCTGGTTCTGGGCAATTAAATTGAAAATTAGATTGATACATAGAAAAATTTTCTGGCAAGTTATTTGCGCTCATATCAAAGCTAAAAATAAGAGTAAAAAGTAAGAATAGTTTTTTCATAGTTTTCTTCGGTAAATAAATAATGTTTTAACTATACACCTTTTATAAAAAATATTTTTGCTGAATATAACAACTTCCAACATTTAAATTATTAATGTAAAATTCTGAGCTTTCTTAGCCGGTATAGCTCAGTTGGTAGAGCAGTTGATTTGTAATCATCAGGTCCCGAGTTCAACTCTTGGTGCCGGCACCATTTTTTTAAATCTAGAAAAATACTATCAACAAGATGATAATTAATCCAAAATAAATAGTGAGATAGATATATCTTGCCCTTTTGAAATCTTTTTCTAATTCACTGTTATCTTTCATAATTTCTATATCTCGCAATTGTTATCTAGCCCTAAAACGTGTGCCGCTCTACCCATCCCAATCCATCCAGCAATGCAGTATGTTAAGTCAGTAATCTCTGCATCTGAGAATACATTTTTTACTTCAGCCCAAAATTTTTCATCTTTAGATAATTGTTTAGGATTCTTTCCCATAGCATTAGCGAATCTAACTGCAATTAATTCTTTTTCTGTTAGATCATCTAAATTATTATCAAGAAGCTTAGAATAAAATTCTTCATTTGGAGCTTCTCCATTAGCTATAACCCCATCAGTGATTCCCATCTGATGAACATCTCTCTTTGATTGCCAAGTCATGCATATCTTGCATCCATTAATCATTGCAGTTGCTATCCGAGCTGCCTCAAAAACTCTCAAGGGAAGTTTGCTGTGCTCATATATTGCATATGCGAAAGCATTTCCAGCCCCTGAAATCTCTTTTGCATAAAGATCTCCAGGTCCAGTAATCAACTCATCGGTTATTTTATCAAACGCTACTCTCATTTT
>CACKRJ010000003.1 GCA_902602595.1 uncultured SAR86 cluster bacterium | reverse complement strand
TTTTGGAGTAGCGCATAGGTAATGGTCACTTTTTTTGTAATCGGGATCCCCTAAAAAATTGCTAGTTAATGCTCCAGCTTCTTCTGCAATCAGCATTCCTGCAGCAATATCCCAAACCCCAAGGCCATTCGCCCAAAATCCATCAAGTCTTCCTGAAGCAACATAGGCAAGATCTAATGCTGAACAGCCCGATCTTCTAATAGTTAAGTTGTGTTTATATAAAGCTCTGAAGGTTGCAATATTTTCAAAGGTGTAGTCTTGTGAATCATTCAAATGAGAGGTATTTCCTATCAGTGAATCTTTTAAACTATTTCGAGTACTAACCCTAATTCTTTCTCCATTTAACTCAGCACCTTTTCCTCTAGATGCGCTAAATTCTTCTCTTCGAGTGGGATCAATAATAACAGCGTGTTGAGTTTGACCATTAACAACACATGCAAGTGAAATGCAGTATTGAGGATAACCATGGATAAAGTTTGTTGTGCCGTCAATAGGATCAAGAATCCATGTAGTTTCAGAGGTGTTTATCTCATGTCCAGACTCTTCTCCTAAAAAATTATCATCTGGATAATATTCCTTAATTTTCTCAAAGACCATTTCCTCAACCCTTCTATCAACTTCAGTAACATAATCAGTAGGACCTTTTTTCATTACACTGAGTTTGTGTACTTTTTTTACTGCAAATTCAAGCTCTGCAGCTCCAATATTTGCAGCAATGATGGCGACGTTAAGTAATGCGGGCTTTGACATGTCGCATATTGTACTGGAAATGATGATAATAGTTCTATGAATCCGATTAATCGATACGTGCAAATTGTTTTAGTTGATACCTCTCATCCAGGAAACATTGGATCAGTTGCACGTGCGATGAAAAATATGGGTTTAGCTAATCTTATCTTAATTAATCCAAAAAAATTTCCACATCAAGACGCAGTTGCCCTTGCTGGCAACGCAACAGACGTTCTAGATAATGCAAAAATCTTTACCTCAATCCAGGAGGCTGTAAAAAATTCAAAAGTTATCTATGCCACATCAGCAAGAGATCGAAGTATTGAATGGCCAACTTTGAGTGCCAGAGATGCTGCACTTGAGATGCAAGAATTAGTAATGAACAAAATTCAAGTTTCAATATTATTTGGTCGAGAGGATAGGGGACTGACTAATGAGGAGTTACAACTGGCGAATAAACATTTAATTATCCCAGCGCATCCTGATTATCCAGTTTTAAACATTGCTATGTCTGCTCAGGTGGTCTGTTACGAGCTTTATCAAGCTGCACAAAATAATTCTGCAGAGTCTTGGCAAGATTTTCCACAATACACCTCTGAAGAATTAAATAACCTAATTGATCACTTTAATGAAACAGTAAAAGCTTTGGGACTTATAGATCCTAAAAATCCAAAACAGATCATGACCAGAATGGAAAGAATGTTTCGTAGGCTCTATCCAGATCAGATGGAGGGGAATTTTCTAAGAGGATTTTTAAAGGCCGTAAATAAGAAAATTAAATAACTCTTTAACCTTTTCAAGAAGCTTTTAAGCTTTTATAATTCTCGAAATCTAGTCCCGTTCGTCTAGAGGCCTAGGACACCGGGTTTTCATCTCGGCAACAGGGGTTCGACTCCCCTACGGGATGCCAATTTCTTTGAGAACCCTATAGATATAACGTTTATAGGGTTCTTATTTTGGCATTGTGTCCACAGTTGAGCCCATATTGAGTCCATTCGTGTAATAATTTTTAGTGTATTATTTGGTAATGGACGACATTCCTACTAAAACGTTAATAAAAGCATTTATTGCTGATATTGATCCCTTTGCTAAAAAGTTAATAAAAGTATTTATTGCTATAGCATTGCTAATTCTTATCTACAAATACATATGATGTTTTTGCTATAGTAAGAACCTATGAAAAAGTTGATAATAATTTTTTGTATTATTTTTGTAGCAAGCTGCTCTGTAAATAATGAAGATGATTTAAATAGATTTGAAATACAAAAATTGTATCGACTCTATGTCGATGATTTTATTGCCAATGATTTTGAGAGTATTGCTAGTTATTTTGATGTCCCAGTTGATTTCAAATCATTTAATGATATTGCAGAAACAAATGAAGATGTAATTCGTTTTTATAAAGACCTCAAAGCCAATATACAAGAAGGTTACGCATACAGCGTGATAGATAATATTAGCGTAACTAATATTAAAGTTGATAGTTATTTATTATGCGCTGATTATTCTAGATACAATAAAAATGATAAATTGCTGTTCGAAGGCAGAACACATTATGTTTATATTAATACTGCTGATGGGTGGAAGATTAATTCATTAGAACCGAAAGATAGGATTACCTATGTTCCTTGTATATAAAATTTTTAATTACTAATTTTAAAACAACTAAGGAATCTCCCTACGGTATGCCAATTTCTTTTGAAGCCTTTTAAATAGGGCTTCTAAAGCATCGTAGTATTTTTTATTGTCAATATTTTCCAAAATTTATGAAGAAAGTAAAACCAAAACCCATTAATGATTGGTTCAATCAATGCATCCAGAGCAGCTAAATCTAGGGATGTTCCTGTGATAAGCAGAGTGCATGTCATTGCAATAAAAATATGACCTATAGTGTATATTCCAGCCAAAAAAATACTATCGTGCTCAATTATCTTTTGAGTAATTACTGCTTTAACCATTTTATTTTTCCTTATTTAATTTTTCTGTTCAAATCTACTTCACTGTATTTATTATTGATAAGTATATCTCTAATCTTATAGAGCTACTTAACTATTTTTTACAATATGCCTCGAAATTCTTGGCAAAGTTTGCGGCAAGTTCTGCTAATGCCATAGCTTCTGAAAATGCTTTATTAGCATCAAATTGATTGCCATCTTTTTCAAGAGCAGATCGTTTTTTAAAAGCTTCGCCTGAGAAATAAAGATAAGCTCCGGATGTTTGACTTATCTTTTTACAATCTTCGGGTTTCCACATTCCCTTTTTTTCCATTTCCATTTTCTTAATTTCATTCTTTGGCTTATCACCTTTCATAGAATGGTGATCTGCGGAAATAACTAATGGCGTTGATAAAAAAATTAATAATGCTATTTTTTGATACATATTGAGTGTTCCTAAAAATAAGTTTGATTTAAATCTTCCTCATCATGATAATCCCAAAAATAAATATTTATAAGGAAGATAGAAATTTAATTTATAAAAAAAATGATTTTCTATCATTTTTTTATATATACTTTCTCTTAATCATTCAGCATAAATAAAACCCTGCTGAAATATTTACACAGAGACAAGCAATAAGGAGAAGTAATGTTTCAAATATATAAAGATAAATCAGGTAAGCATCGTTTTCGTTTGAAAGCCAAGAATGGTGAAAATATAATTTCCTCACAAGCCTATGCGTCAAGAGCAACATGCATGAATGGCATTAAATCTGTAGCAAAGCACGCTAGTGAAAAAGCAAATTTTAAGTCCAAAGAAAATAAAGGCGGTAAGTGGAATTTCAATTTAGTAGCTGCTAATAACAAAGTTATTGCTTCATCTCAAAGCTATGCTGATAGATCTTCTATGAATAAAGGAATTAAGAGCGTTATGACGAATGCTCCAAAAATGAAAATCTTATAGTTTCTTGAAGAACTCTATTTAAGAGCAGTCTTTAGGGTTATTAAGGTAAATTTTTAATCGACACGATACATAATGGTTTTTTGACCATCCAGAAAGTTTGCTTCGTCTTTCCTGACGGCTTCAACGACTTCTTGATTAGTTCCTCTTTTAAAGAATTGGTTTAAATCTTCTTCATTTTCAAAAGTTAGCTCAGTAATTACATTAAACTGACTTTGAGCACCATCCGATTCTAATGGCAAAGTATCACCAAGCAAATTAGATTCAAAAAGATAAGTTCTTTTATAGCCATTTAAAGTTGGAAACAGGCTCTCAATTAGAGGCGCATGATTACTTTCATAATAAATTTTAAAGTCTTCTTCAGATATTGAAGATTTTTTACTGATTAGTGCAATAAGTTTTGGCATGGTTGATTTAATAATTTGTCTACCAAGACTCCCTGTGAAAAGAAGTCTGCATATGGCCCTGATCTAAATAGTTTTTTCTTCATAAAAAATACTATATCAAAAAATCTAATCTTTTGACTCTTCTATCAGTTTGATAATATTTTGATGGATTATGGGGGCAGTATTTGGACCTAAAGACACAACTTCCCCATAAGTTTCTTCTTTTTCATCATAGATCCAGGGGGCCTCGTCATCCCATTCACTTTTGGGAATGATATAACCGATTGCATCATTTGCTAAATTGACCATTAGATTAAGCTTGCCTGGAAGTTGACTGCGCAAATCCGGTATCTCTTGGGCAGCCATGGTGTAATCTGCACCTTGAGGATTTTCTATGCCACCAACAGCAATCTCTGGATAGAGCTCCCCAGGAATGCCGGTAATGGTTGCATCCCCTAATTCTATAAATGCTACCTCAGTGAGATATCGAATGAATGGTGGCTTGAAATTTAATTTAGGATCACTATCGATGATACCGAGCACAGTACCCAATGAAAGCATAAAATTTTCTATGCCTAATTCTACTTCAAGCGAACTAACATTTAATTTTGGCTCAGGGGTTGGACTAAATTCACCTGCATGAAAAGCATCTATAACACTATTGGCTAGGCTATAGCCATATGCACGGGCTTTTTCATGACTTGGTTGCGTAATTGTTTCTTTAATAAAAGGATCATAGATTGAATCGGTTGGGCCTGAAGTCATTAAGCCTCCAATATTTCCTGTAAGCCATAATGTTGTTCCGCCAAGGCCAGATTTCATGAGTTGATCATTGTAATAAATACCATCGCTGATACCTCGCCTTAAATAGCCTGCAACATCTGAGGTTAATTCTAGATTTTTATCCCAAGTAAGCTCAACGTGAATTCCAAAATTAATCAATGAGCCTATGATTGAGCCATCAGGACGATTAAATAATATTGCTCTAATATCATCATCTATTACAATGGGTTTGCGTTTATCTTTGATAGGTATAAGAGGATTAGTTGGAATTAATGCCTGATTCATTTGCGCAGGCTCTAAGTTTTCTATGGCTATATCTAAAGCCCTTAGAAAATTTTGTTTGAGTTGCTGCATATACTCATCGTCAACTCCACTTTTAAAAAAACTTGGTCCCCAGAGACCTTGAGTGTCTGGACCTTCGTGGTTATGGGTTGCATGCACCATGAGATAATCTAGACCCCACTCAACAGGAATATCCTCACGGACACTGAGTACAAATTTTCGCATTAATCCAATAGTGTCAGCACTTATGATTCCAATTCGAGTTTCGCCATCATCAATTACAACGGCTACAGCCATCAGATCATCTTTAATGCCTTGAGCAGGCCGTTGATTTTGAAAACCTGCCATCCATACGGCATCAAATTTTCCGTTGCCATTCATATCAGTCCACAGATCAATATTAGAATCAAATTGGGCATCATTATTTATGTCGACCCATTGGTCTATAAGGTCAGGAGTGATGGAGATCTGTGCAAATCCAACCCGCAATTCTCCTGCCTGAGCTCGAGCAAGTAGAAGAATTCCAAAAATTATCAATGTTAGAAAGTTATTTTTCATAACTAATATTTTTTATTTCTGATGCCACAGATAACGCAATCCAAGAATTGCAGGTAAGTAGCAACACAATGTAAAGATAAAAATTAGATCAATTAAATCAGGATTTTTAAAAGCAAAGAAAACCGGTGCATCTATTAAATCAGTTATAAGTCTAATAATAATTAAGATAAATAACATTGCCGCATTTCTTAGGAAGATAGCAAATATAAATGCTAGTCCAACAGCAAGATTTCTTGCGATATATAGTCCAGAGCTTAATGTCAGCTGAGTGACTTCTGGCCCTTCAAAAAATGACGGGTTAGTTAACGCAATATATGGTCCAACAAACATTGGCCAAATTAACATAAAGAGGATTAACACAAACCACCAAGTAAAAGTAATTTTTTTATTTAAGAATTCCATAATTAAAAATTACTCTATTGATTTGAGGGGTTTTTTATTTCTCAATAGAGTTAATAAAGGTATAAAAAATAGCCATGTCTTATGATAATGCCTGGGAAATAATCTTTGAGACAGATCTAGAAGTTTTGCATCTAAACCAATAAAAATTCTACTCTTATTCTTTTTTACCCCATTGAGAATTATTTTTGCAGCCTTACTTGGATGCATGCCTCCTTCTCTGAATAGTTCACCCATTTCTTGTTTTGTTTTAGGAGCATTCCTTGTGAAGATAGATGATCGCGGCTGAGTGCTTTCAAAATCTTCATCACTCATTCTGGCTGTTGCAGCAATATTGGTTCCAATATGTCCAGGGTGAACACAGTGTATTTGTAAATTGGGGTTTGTCTGTTTCATTTCTAACGCAAGACTTTCTGTGAATCCCCTCACAGCAAACTTAGTGGCATGATAGACACTCTGTCCAGGCACTGTAACCATTCCAAATATTGATGAGGTATTTACAATGGCTGCCTCAGGGCTATTTATTAAATGAGGTATAAAAGCTCTGGTGCTGTTAACAACTCCATCAAAATTAATGCCCATGACCCAATCCCAATTATTTTCATCCATGTCTTTAAAATGCGCACCAGTTGTAACACCTGCATTATTAAAAACTAAGTCTACCTTTCCATGCTGGTCTATAACTTTTTGTGGCAATGCTTCTATCGACTCTTTATCAGAAACATCTAAAAGGTGGGATGAAACTGAAACATTGTATTTTCTTAGCATGGCCACCGTTTCGTTCAATGTTTCCTCATTTACATCGCAGACACAGACATCAGCCCCATCTTTTGCAAGCAATATTGATAAGTATCTTCCAATCCCAGATCCTGCACCGGAAATTACAGCTACTTTGTCTCTGAAAGTTTTCATAAAATTATTGTATATTTATAGCTGTGAAAAGTATCTTAATTCTAACCGTTCTTCTCTCAACTTACTCTTTTGGTATCGTGAGTGAGCTTGCCTTTAATAAAAGCACTGACATCATCGGCAAACCTGAAATCACTGATGGAGATACTATCGTCATAAATGATATTAGAATTAGATTCACTGGAAGTGATGCCCCTGAAAGTTATTTTTTTGGTAAAACTCAAACTTGTATAGACAGTAAGGGTCAAGAATGGGAGTGTGGAAAAGCAGCAACAGAGAAACTTAAGCAGCTAATTAACGGTCAAACAGTCAGATGTTCTGATGAGGGTAAAGATAGATATGGTAGAACATTAGGGATCTGTTATGCAGGAGAAATTGACTTGCAAGCCGAAATGGTAAAATCAGGCATGGCAGTAGCTTATTTAAGATATTCAAATAGGTACGAACAAGAACAAAACTTCGCTAAGAAAGTTAAGGCTGGGATGTGGAGTGGAGAATTTCAAGAACCTGAGATTTGGCGCAGAGAAAATAGGGATTAAAAAGGCTTTCTAAATATTAGATTCGAAGTTTTTTTCTTAAACTTTTAATTCCATCTGATTGCTTAACTTCTTTAGTTTTGAAGAATAGCTCATGATTCTCTTCTAATGTGTCAAGGTTATACAAATAGTTGACCATGATACCTTTTGATTGATTTAATCCTTTAGAAGATAGGTCAGCATTTAAATTTATCCTTTCTAAAATAGCTCCATTGCCAAGGTGAAATTTCGCAACAGGATCATTAGGCAGCCCATCTTCTTGATCAGAATCAGTAAGGTAAGTTAGAGCTTGCTTAAAAAGCATATCTTCAGTTAAATCTTCATCTATAGATTGGTCTTTAAGCCATTTTACAAAGCCTGGAGCTGGAGAAAGTGTTACAAACTTTTTCAAGCCATCATTTTCCTGTTTAAGCTTATTAGCTACATTCTTAATTAAAAAATTACCAAAGGAAATACCTGAAAGGCCCTCTTGGCAGTTGGAAATAGAATAGAAAACTGCTGTATTCATATCCTCATCGAGGATGATTGATCTATCAATTTTTATGATGTCACTTATTGACTCGGGAGTATTGCTAGTTAAGGCAACTTCAACAAAGATCAGTGGTTCATTCGGCATAAGAGGGTGAAAAAAAGCAAAGCATTTTCTATCTTTTGGAGCTAAACGCGCTCTAAGATCATCCCATGAATTGATTTCATGTACCGCTTCATAAGCAATTATCTTTTCTAAAATATTTGCAGGAGTTGTCCAGTCTATATTCTCTAAAACTAAAAATGATGGATTGAACCAATACTTAAATAATATCAACAGGCTTCTATCAAAAAATTGTAAGCTTGGACTCTCTTTTTTAAGAGACCTTATTCTCTCTCTTAAGCGCACAAGTTTTAAAGTGCCCTCAGATATAGTATTTAATCTTCTAAATAACTCTCTCCATCGAGGCTCAGAAAGTTGAGATATGATCTCTAGGTTATTTTGAGTTTTATTTTTTGCATATTCATTAGTAGCTTTTAGCAATGCTTGGCTGTCAATATCATATTTTTTTAAAACGGTATCAAAGAATTTAATAAATTCTTCATCATTCAACTCTTCAATTAAATTAGAAAGGTGTTCCGCAAATACAAGCGATGAAATTTCACCACTTTTTGACATAACAGACTCCAGCGCCTTGTTAATATCTTGATGTAGAACTCCAAAATCTTTTGAGCGAAAATAACTACTTTTAAGCAAAGATCTCTTAGTTATTGATGAAAGTAGATTTTGAAAAAAGTTCATTGGCGATTAAGAATTTATCATAAAAATTAATAAAATTTGAAATTAGCTATCTATGAATAAAAAATTTCATCCAAGCCTATTATTGCATTTTTCTATATCTAAAAAACAACAAGTGCATAGAAATGTTTTTTGTGTAACCATTACATATTGAATATTGTTTGATGCATCAATTCGATGTTATGGGGGATGATTTTCATTGTGAAAACAGATATAGATATAGCTAGAGAGGCAGAAATAACTGCAATTGGGAGCATTGCTTCTAAATTAGGTATAGGAGAGGAGTATTTAGAGCAATACGGTAAGTTTAAGGCTAAGGTTAATCTTTCAATTATTCCTGAAAAGCTTCGAGATCAAGAGAATGGCAAATTAATTTTAGTTACTGCTATTTCACCCACCCCGGCTGGTGAGGGAAAGACTACTACGAGTGTTGGTCTTGTAGATGGGCTTTGTCATATTGGTAAAAAGGCAATGATTTGTCTTAGAGAGCCAAGCCTTGGTCCATGCTTTGGTATGAAAGGAGGTGCTGCTGGAGGTGGATTTGCTCAAGTGATTCCCATGACAGATATTAATCTGCATTTCACTGGTGATTTTCATGCCATTGGAGCTGCACACAATCTTTTATCAGCTTTGATTGATAATCATATTCATTGGGATAATAAATTGAATATCGATCCTAGAAGAATTACCTGGAAGAGGGTAGTTGATATGAACGATAGATCATTAAGAGATATTACTTGCGGTCTTGGCGGAACAGGCAATGGAATACCTAGACAAAGCGGTTTTGACATAACTGTTGCATCTGAGATTATGGCAGTGTTTTGCTTAGCATCAGATATCGATGATCTTAAAAAAAGAATTGGAAATATAGTTATTGGTTATACAAGAACCAATGAGCCAGTAAGAGCAAAACAACTCAATGCTGATGGTGCCATGATTGCATTACTGCAGGATGCTTTCCAACCAAATTTAGTCCAAACTCTTGAGAATAATCCTGCATTCATACATGGTGGTCCTTTTGCGAACATTGCACATGGATGCAATTCAGTTATTTCCACTAAAACAGCCTTGAAGCTTGCAGATTATGTTGTAACAGAGGCAGGATTTGGCGCGGATCTCGGTGCTGAGAAATTTTTTGATATTAAATGTAGAAAATCAGGATTAAAACCAGATGCTGTTGTGTTGGTAGCTACTACTAAAGCTTTGAAAATGCATGGAGGCGTTAAAAAGGACGATCTTGGGGCTGAAAATGTAGATGCTGTCACTTTAGGATGTGAGAATCTAGCAAAACATATTGAAAATATTAAAAAATTTGGTGTTCCTGTTGTCGTGGCTATTAACGATTTTATAACTGACACTGAAAAAGAGCATTCAGCAATTATTAATTATTGCGGCAAGATTGGTGTTGAGTGCAAAATTTCTTCTCACTGGGAAAAAGGTGGAAAAGGTGCAGCAGATCTTGCGGAAGAGGTTGCAAAAATTGCTGATTCAAATTCATCTGACTTTAAAACTTTGTATGATAGTAAAATGCGGCTTTGGGACAAGACCAAACATATAGCTCAAAAAATTTATGGTGCTTCTGAAATAATTGCTGATAAAAAAGTGCGAAATCAATTCCAGAAATTTGAGGATGATGGATTTGGTGAATATCCAATATGCATGGCAAAGACTCAATATAGTTTTTCTACCGATCCGTTATTAATGGGAGCTCCATCAGGGCATGATGTTCCGATCAAAGAGGTTCGACTATCGGCAGGTGCTGAATTTATTGTTGTTGTTTGTGGAGATATTATGACTATGCCAGGTCTACCAAGGATACCTGCTGCAGAAAATATAGATGTTGATGACGAGGGATTAATTCAAGGATTATTCTAGAAATTTAATTTAAGAGGAGGAAAAAATGAAAATACTATGTGTCTTATATGACGATCCAAAGGGCGGGATGCCATCAAGCTATCCATTAAAGGGGTTGCCAAAACTTGAAAAATATCCAGATGGCATGACATTGCCAAGTCCCAAGGGAAGAGATTTTACTCCAGGAGAATTGCTTGGTTGCGTCTCTGGTGAGCTGGGTTTAAGAAAGTTTTTAGAAGATAGAGGGCATACATTGGTTGTCACATCTGATAAGGATGCAGATGGTTGCACCGCAGATAAAGAGTTGGTTGATGCAGATATCGTTATCTCTCAACCTTTTTGGCCTTATTATCTTACAAGAAAAAGAATGGAGAGTGCTCCTAACTTAAAGATGGCCATTACAGCAGGCATTGGCTCTGACCATGTAGATTTGCAAGCAGCTATGGATCATAAGGTTGATGTTGTTGAAGTGACCTATTGTAATTCACGTTCAGTTGCTGAACACATTGTTATGATGATTCTTGCACTGGTTAGGGATTATCATAATCAACATAGGATAGTGAATGAGGGCGGCTGGCATATAGCTGATGCAGTCCAGAGATCTTATGATGTGGAGGGAATGCATGTAGGCACAATTGCGGCCGGAAGAATTGGCTATGACATGCTAAGAAAAATGCATCCATTCGATGTTCACCTGCATTACTTTGATAAGCATAGATTAAGCTCTGACAAAGAAGCAGAGTTAAATTTAACTTATCATGACTCAGTAGAGTCCTTGGTTGCTGCTTGTGACGTCATTAATATCAGCTGTCCTTTGCATCCAGAAACTGAGCATTTATTTAATGATGAGTTGATTGCTAAATGTAAACCTGGTGCTTATATCATCAACACCGCAAGAGGAAAAATTTGTGATAAGGATGCTATTGTCAGGGCCTTAGAGTCAGGTCAATTAAGCGGATATGCTGGAGATGTTTGGTTCCCTCAACCAGCTCCCAATGATCATGTTTGGAGAACAATGCCACATCATGGTATGACTCCGCATACCTCAGGAACCTCTTTGTCGGCACAAACAAGATATGCAGATGGTGTGAGAGAAATATTAGAGTGTTTTTTTGACGGGGAAGAAATCAGGAATCCATATTTGATAGTTCAGGACGGTGATCTTGCTGGTATGGGCGCTCACTCATATACCAAAGGAACTGCAACAGGTGGCTCAGAGGAAGCAGCAAAGTTTAAAAAGTAGTTAAAACTAGATTCTTTAATTTTGAGAAGAGAGATAAAGATTGATTAAAACTAGAGCAGCGGTTGCGTTTAAGGCTGGTAAGCCTTTAGAGATTGTTGAAGTTGATCTTGAAGGGCCGAAGGCTGGAGAAGTTCTCGTTGAAATGAAAGCAACTGGCGTATGTCATACAGATGCTTTCACCCTCTCAGGGGATGATCCTGAGGGAGCTTTCCCAGCAATCTTAGGTCATGAGGGTGCAGGCATAGTTGTCGAGGTTGGAAAGGGCGTTAAAAGTCTGAAGCCTGGAGATCATGTCATACCTCTCTATACAGCTGAATGCGGTAAATGCGAGTTTTGTCTCCATCCAAAAACTAATTTGTGTCAGGCGGTAAGAGAGACACAAGGTAAAGGTATTATGCCTGATGGCACAAGTAGATTTTCACTGGATGGCAAGCCTATTCTTCACTATATGGGGTGCTCAACATTTTCTAATTACTCTGTGCTTCCTGAAATTTCTTTAGCAAAAGTTAGAAAGGATGCTCCATTCGACAAGATTTGCTATATCGGTTGTGGAGTTACTACTGGGATAGGGGCTGTGGCTTTCACTATGGGAGTTGAAGCTGGATCCACGGTAGCAATATTTGGATTAGGAGGCATAGGTCTAAATGTTATTCAAGGCGCGAAGATGGTTGGTGCTTCACGAATAATTGGAATAGATTTAAATGATTCCCGTGCTGACATAGGAACTAAATTTGGTATGACTGATTTTATTAACCCTAATAATATTGAAAATGTGGTCGATTACATTATTGAAATTACTGGTGGAGGAGTTGATTATAGTTTCGAGTGCATTGGGAATGTTGATGTAATGAGGCAAGCTCTTGAGTGCTGTCATAAGGGCTGGGGTGAAAGTTGCATTATTGGAGTTGCGGGTGCTGGCAAAGAAATCTCAACCAGACCATTTCAGCTTGTTACCGGTCGCTCATGGAGAGGCACCGCTTTTGGAGGCGCAAGAGGGCGAACAGACGTACCAAGAATAGTTGATTGGTATATGGACGGAAAAATTAATATAGATGACCTGATTACTCACAAAATGCCTCTTAAAGATATCAACAATGCATTTGACTTAATGCATGAGGGAAAAAGCATTCGTTCTGTTATTGAGTTTTAACCTTTACTCAAACCCTCTATTAATCTTTAGCGAATAGTTTTTTACACAAAGGATTTTGGGTCTCTGGAGAAAATTTTTTTAATCATTGGAATAAAATACTCCAGAGACTTTGTTTTATAATTTGGATCAAATGATTTTTGATCCCATTTTGAGCAAAAATCTATGCAGTCCTGATAGTACGGATGGTCTTTGTACCGGTTCCGTGAATCTCTATCCTCATCGTAATGATGCATCCAATAGTAGCCCTGGAAGAGGCCATGATGGAGGACTATCCAATAATTTTTTTCACTTATGTAGGGCCTTAAAAGTGCAGCAGAAACTTGTGAATGATTCGAGGGAGATATTACATCGCCTATATCATGAAGCAGGGCACAAACAATTGTTTCAATATCAGCGCCATCTTCTTCTGCTCGTGTAGCAGTTTGCAGTGAATGCTGAAGCCTGCTAATTTGATAAGGGGAATCCCCATCCATCATTTGAAGCCACTGAATAATACGTTTAGATAAGCTTCTTTCATTCTTTGAGTCATGAATTGATACTAGATCATAATCCTCTTTGGTGCCTTGATCCATTGATGTAAAACTAACTTTTTTTACCAACTCAATTACCCCGTAATTCTTTATAAAGTACCAAATTGTTTTCTATGTTATCAAGCTCATAGTAGGCATCCTGCAGATGACGCTTACCGCTAGGCTTAAACTCCTCTCTTCCGTGCAGGACTCGATGAGCGGAGACTAATAGTATGTTGCCAGCTTCAAGTCGAAAAGTTGATTTATATTTTTTATCATTCACCCTCTTACATAGTTCATGATAGGCCTTATAAAATGTATCTAAATTTTTCTTGCTTGGATCAATCATTTGCATTAATTGGTTGGAGTATCTCAGCCCAATTATCTCATTTGAAGAATTCAGCCTGATGATTGGCTCATTTGCAAAAGTTTCATTTTCTTCATCAAATTCTCTAAAAGGAACCGAAAAGGTTGTCAGAATTTTAAAGAACTCTGGATGGTCATTTTTTAGATCACTGAGCACTTTATAGCCATCAACTATCATTGATTTTCCGCCATCACATTCATTTTCAAGCATATGCAGCGCTTGGACGCTTGGAGGCCAAGAGTAGCTGGCAAAGTCATTATGGGGCGGGACCTCTAAAGAGGTATGGGCAATATTGTATATATGACCATCCACAGAGACATTATGAATACGCTCAAACAATACTTCTCTTATGGGACCAAGTCTTGGAGCAAGATCTTCCAATGAATTTAGAATGCATGGAGAGTTTGAAATGCATATCGCACCTTTGGCGATAAATTCAGAGAAAGCATCTATTGCAACGCAATCATCTGTAAGAAAATCAGACCAATCATAATTATTTGGGATGAAATCATTAGTCCAGAGTATTTTTTCTGGTTTTCTAGATTTTTTTAATAACTCCAAATCTTGAAATCGTATGATCGTCTCATGCTCATCTGGCCAAATTACATTAAGAGCATCCTCATTAATAGAAATTTTCTTAGGTTTTAAATCTGCAGGGATAGAATTAAGCATAAATCTTTTTTCTTTAGTTTCTTGAATCCTACAATCGTTACAAGAGCAGTTATCTCTTATCCAGAGAAATGGAAGCTCATATTCTAATTTTTTATTTCTTATAATCTTCAATGAGGCTTTATCAGTTTGAAAGTCCATTTGATCCTCTAACTAAAAATTAAATATTACAAAAATCATATTCCGATAAAATTATTTGAGCAATAATATTTCTTTATTTTACCTAGGACTTTACATTAGAAATTAATATTCACCATTGCATTTATGTTAGGTATGCTATTTGTGTGAAAAATAATATTATTTCAGGGCTTGGAGCATTTTTATGTATTTCTGCGCTTGCATACTTAAATTCTTATGATGAAAGTAATTTGTGGTTAATACCTCCATTTGGAGCAAGCATGGTCTTAGTTATGGCGGTAAATGAAAGCCCTTTAGCTCATCCAAAAAATGTTTTTTTTGGGCACATCATATCTGCTTTTGCAGGAGTTTTTGTATATGCAATATTAGGTTTTTCTTTTCTAAGTGTTGGGTTTGCAGTAGGGTTAGCAGTTTTTCTAATGATGGTAACTAAAACTGTTCACCCGCCTGCTGGAGCAAATCCTATTATCGCAATCCTCGGAGCAAAAGGCATAGGTTTTATTCTGATTCCAGTTGCAACGGGAGCTGCTTTTATAGTGATATTTGCAATTTTTTACAATAAATTAACGAAAAGGAAATATTTTACTTTCAATGATATTAGGTAATGAGTATATTGCTTGATTAATATCTTTTTTAGCTTAAAAAGACCCAGTATTTTTTAGTGGAGAAAATTATCAATTCAAATTTTAAGAATTTTATTTCAGGCTATTCTATTGAAGTAATACCAAGGTCTGCGGCAAAGATAGAATCTTTCGCTGAGATATTGCCTAAAGATACTAGAGTGTATATAGCTCATATTCAAGATGAAGAGATTGAAGCTATGGTTGCTACAGCGAAAAGGTTATATGAAGAAGGATTTAATGTAATGCCTCATATTCCAGCAAGAATGATCAAAAATCACTCTATGCTATATGACTGGATTTCTATGTATCAGAATGAAGCAGGGGTTAATGAAGCGCTTTTATTAGCCGGTGGCTCAAACACACCAATAGGTGATTTTGACTCCTCCATTCAATTAATAGAATCAGGGCTATTTGATAAAGCAGGCTTTAAAAGACTTCATATAGCAGGACATCCAGAGGGGTGTAGAGATATTGACCCCGATGGAGGTTGCAAAAATGTTTCTGCAGCTCTTTCATGGAAACAAGAATTTTCTAAAAGAACAGACGCTTCTATGGCAATTAATACTCAATTTTGTTTTGATGCTGAAGTTGTTAAAGAATGGGCTGAAAATATTAGGAAAAGTGGAATTGATATTCCAATTCATATTGGTATTGCTGGGCCAGCTAAACTTCAAACCCTTCTAAAATTCTCATTAGAATGTGGGGTAGGCGCTTCAATGAAAGTTCTTACTAAAAGAGCAAAAGATATAACTAAGTTATTATTGCCATATGAACCAACTCAAATCATAAATGCTTTAGCGATATTCAAAGATAATTTTCCAGATTTTAACATCGAGCAAGTTCATTTTTTCCCATTGGGAGGTATAAAACATACCGTTGATTGGGTTAATGAAGTTCATAGAGACGATCTCCAAAAAGCATAGATTTTTTTCGTAAATAACTATCTATTTTATTTCAAGAAAGCGTGATAGCATTCTCAAATGTACAACACCTCCAAAGTAGTTTTTAGCCCTCGAGTTAGAAAATCACCATTCTTTCTTTCAACTATGAAATATGGTGCAAAAGCTTTTACAGTTTACAACCATATGTATTTACCCATTAGTTTTGAAGGAACTATCCCAGATTACAATAATCTTTTAAAGGGCGTGCAGTTGTGGGATGTAGGCGTGGAGCGACAAATTCAAATTAAGGGTCCTGACGCCGAAGCACTTTCACAATTTTTGACTCCAAGAAATATTAAAAAATGCTTAATAGGGCAAGCCATGTATGCACCCTTATTAGATTTTAAAGGAGGATTTCTAAACGATCCTGTTATGTTAAAACTAGCTGAGGATTGCTATTGGTTTTCTATTGCAGATGGAGACTCTCTTTTATGGGTGCAAGCTATAGCAGCAGGATATAAATTTGATGTAGAGGTTAATGAGCCTGATGTATCTCCTCTTCAGGTACAAGGACCTAATTCAGCTGAATTGATGGCAAATGTTTTTGGAGATTGGATACATGACTTAGGCTTTTATAGATTTAAAGAATTCAATCATGAAGGTATTCCAATGGTTATTGCTCGAATGGGTTACAGCAGGGAACTATGCTATGAGATTTTTCTTCAAGATCATTCCAAGGGAGATGAATTATGGGAGTGTCTCTGGCAGGCAGGGCAAGAGCTTAATATTTCTGCAGGTGGGCCAAATATTATTCTTAGGCTTGAAGGTGGGATATTAAGTTATTTAGCTGATTTAGATAGAAGTAATAACCCCTATGAGGTTGGGCTAGACTGGATGATTGATCTTAATCAAGAAGATGATTTTATTGGAAAAGAAGCGTTGCGTGAAATAAATATAAAAGGACCAGCAAAAAAATTGATGGGAGCTGAGATTGACGGCGATCCTATTAATGACTCAAATGAAGATCATTTACCTGTTTTAATTAATGGGAAGGTGGTTGGTTCTATGAATGCGATGGTTTACTCACCAAGACTAGATAAGAATTTATCTTATGTTTTTTTAGATACTGAATATGCTAGCGTTGGACAGGAAATAATTATCTCTTCACCAGATAAAGATCTAAAAGCGAAATTAGTTAATTTGCCTTGGTTAGATAGAGCAAAGAAATGAGACCAGTTCAGACATGAACTGGTCTCTTGATTATTTTAGTCTGCGTAATCCAAACCTTTTTCCTTTTGGACTTCGCGTTTATTAGGATTCACAGACTCTCTAAATGGAACATCGACAATTTCACCCTCTGCAACAACTCCAGGCGACTCTGAATATTCATCAGGCAATTTGACTTGCAGTTTAGTTCCCACTTCTGATGAAGCCCATGGAACCCAGCCAAGTGCTACGTTTGTATCTAATTCAGGTGACCACCACGGAGAGGTGACATAACCCATATCATTACCATCTGTATCAGCAATTAGCCAAAAATCAGGCGCATAATCAGTAATCTCCTTTCCACCAAAAATCATACCAACCATTCGCATTTTGAAGGGAAACTCTCCCGCATCAATTACAGCGCGCTGTCTCTCTAGCTCTTCCTTGCCAATGTAATCAGCTTTTTTGTTTCTTGGAACCTGATAGCTTAGGTTAACTTGGAATGGTGATGTTTCATGGTCTAAGTCTTGCCCCCAGGACAAAATACCAGCTTGAATTCGTCGGTGATGAGCTGGCGCTATAACCATAAGCCCAAATTCTTCACCAGCCTCAAGCACAGCATTCCAAATAGTTTCAGCATTCTCATGAGCATCACGAACATAAATTTCATAGCCTTTCTCACCAGTAAAACCAGTTTGACTAATGACTACATCTGCTCCATCAATTTTAGTTTCCATCAATCCATAGTAAGGAATCTCTCTTAGCTCCTCACCAGCAAGTTTAGCCATAAGATCCTCGGAGAGTGGCCCTTGGATTTGTAGAGGACACACATCAATTTCATCTATGATGACATCATATTTTTTAGAAATGTTGACTCCTTGTAGCCAGAGCAATAGATCGCTATCAGAAATAGAAAACCAAAACTCATCCTCAGCTAATCTCAATAAAACAGGATCATTTAGGATGCCGCCTTTGTCGTTACATAAAATTGCATATTTACCATTACCTGGTTCAATCTTTGTTGCATCACGTGTTATTACATAATCAGTAAAGGCTTCTGCATCAGGGCCTTTGACTCGAATTTGTCTTTCAACAGCCACATTCCACATTGTTACTCGATTAACCAACGCTTCGTATTCAACCATAGCTCCCCCATCTTCAGGTTTTACGTAGCCTCTCGGATGATAGATGCGATTGTAAACAGTTGCTCTCCAGCAACCCGCTTCATGAGATAGATGCCAAAAAGGTGACTTTCTAACTCTTGTTGAAATCAAAAGCTCAGTGGGCGTTCGACCACTTTGTCTAAGATTATATGGCACCACTCGATCACTTTGATCAACATTTGGATGGTTTGGATGTTTCATTGTTATTCCCCCTTTAAGTTATTACATTGAAATTATTTATATTCGAACTCTTTCATTATTTGGATCATAAAGAGATCCTTTGCCTACTATCTGAACGGTCATTGGATAGACACCATCACCGTCTTCATTGAAGTATTCAAGGGATAGAGATTTACCTTGTTTGGCAATATCTTTTGGCAGATAACCCATAACAACAAATTTTTTAATGGATGGGCAATAAGACATACCTGTTGTGTAAGATCTTCGACCTTTACTATCTATAGGCACTTCTCCTGTATCAGGATCAATTATTGGTGATATGCCAACTGGATAACGAGAGCCTTTTCCAGAAACATCAAGTTTATCCAGAGTCATCGTGCATAGAATTGCGCTTGGCTCTTCTTCTCGATGTGCAAGATGAGCTGCTTTACCATGAAAATCAGCTTCTTTAACTAATCGTCTCTCAATGGCTGATTCGCATGCATTGTAATCAGTTTCTAGATCTGCTCCTTGAAGTCTAAAACTCTTTTCAAGACGACGGCTATTAGCATAAGTTTCAATTCCGACAGGCACAACACCTACTTCTAATAATGAGTCATATAGAGCTAAACCATCTTCAGGATCGTTATTAAGATAAATCTCCCAGCCACTTTCTCCTACGTAGGAAATACGTGAGGCCCAAACATCTATCTTTTTTCCTTCAGATAAATTGAGTGTGAGATTTTTTGCAGCAACAAATGGAAAATTCTCTATAGCCAATTCATTTGGATCAATAAAATTACCCAATGCATTTTTTGCTTGAGGACCCCATAATCCTAGGGTAGCTATATCATGAGTGCGAATTTTAATGTCAGCATTTAGCCCCATATCATCACGATAATTTCGTAATGTCACCCAATCTCGATTTCCATCTGCTCCGCCAGTAACAACTCTGTAACAGTCTTTGCCGAGGCGAGATATAGTAAGATCTGCATGAACTCCTCCGTCCTCATCAAGAAAATTTGTATAAATCATGCGTCCTTCTGGGGTTTCACCTCCCACTTTCGCCAAAGAAAGATACTCCAACATACGTTCTGCATCTGGACCCTCTATGTCAATGATGGGGAAATGTGAAAGATTAATCATGCCAACTGAGTCGCTCATAGCAAGATGTTCAGCATTAGCAATTTCATAAGGAACATGACGACGATCCCACTCGTTTTCTCTTACAGGAACATTTTTGAAGTATTTTTCAAGTTTTTGTTGATTACTTTGGTAAGCAAAAGCACGTTCCCACCCAGCAACCTCATTCTCAAAAAAGCCTCCAAGCTCTTTTTCTCTATCGTAAAAAGGGCTGACATATAATTCTCTGTGACTAATGTATGGTTCTCTTGGATGAACAGCAGGAGTATAAATAGTTTGAGCATTTTCAAAAGATCGAGTTTTAACAAATTCTTTTTCTTTCTGTGCTGGATAAAATCTTGATATATCAAATGCATGCATGTCCACCTGAGTTTTGCCGTGCATCATTGATTCAGCACATAATCTAGCACAGCCTGGACCATCTTTTACCCATACAGCTTCACATAACCAAAAACCCCTAACTTCAGGACTTTCACCGATTAGAGATCCAGCATCAGCAGTTACAGAAAGCAGTCCATTGAATGAGCTTTTTTCATCCCAACCAAGTTCATTGAGAATAGGCGTAGTTTCAAAAGCTTTCTCTAATGGCTCGGCGATCTCTTCAAGATCTAGATATCTCATTGAATCAGAAATCATAGTTTTTTCTGGATTGCCAATGTCTTCAGGGTCAACTAAGCGAGGATCCTTATCTTCGTAATATCCCCATTCGAGCATTCCCCCATGGAGCCTACCAGTATCTCTGACATAGGCTGAGTTTCCTTGATCACGCAGAAGTGGATAAACAAGAAGTTCGTCTGTGCCTTGTATCTCAGGTAGTGGACCAAAAAATAACAATGGGTGTTCTACAGGCATCAATGGAACTGATACACCAGCCATATCACCCATCAATGGCCCCCAAATTCCTGAAGCAATTACAACCTTCTTGGTTTTAATTATTCCTTTATCAGTTTTTACTCCTGTTACTCTTCCATTCTCGACTTCGAAACCCACTGCTGGGGTGTCGGTATAAGTTTTCAAGGCACCTTTTTCTTTGGCAGTCTCAATAGCAAAGTTAACAACATCTTGAGAGCGAGGAGTTACTAGACCGGCATCTGGATCCCACATGGCACCTCTTATGGAAGCTTCATCCAATAAAGGAAATTTTTCTTTCGCTTCAGATGCAGAAATTAGTCTAATGTTGGTTCCAAAAGCTTTACCTGACTCAACTTTTCGCTTGAGTTCTTCCCATCGAGCATCATCATCTTTGCGGCAGATTTCTAAACCACCTTTTTTTAAAAAGAAGCCGTTATCTTCATAAAACTTTCTACTAAAGTTAGTTGCCCAACAACCTAGTTTGTCATGGGTTGTATTATAGACAAAGTCCGAGGCGTGAGCTGTCGATGCTATATCTGATGGAATAATGGTAGATTTTTCCAAGCCTACAATATTTTTTTGCCCAAGTTCTGCTAACCAATATGCAAGCATTGAACCTACAATTCCGCCAACGCCAACAACTACAACTTCTGCTTCTGAGGGAAATTTAGAGGGTTGATTGGACATATAAATTAATAAAAATAAACAAAAAAAGCACTTTCTAACTTTCGATAATAAGCCTTGAATTTATAACTGTCCAATCTTTATTTAATTATTTTTTTACCCATTATTTTGTATAAAATTTAAACATTTTTTTTAAAAAAAAAGAGGTTACAAAACCTCCTTTTAATTGCTATTTTTAGGTAAGATTTTTATATATTTATTCTCCAAGAAGAATTTTTGCGGCTAATTGAGTATCCATATATTCTTTCAATTCAAGAATTTTTCCATTTTTGATGGTAAGCAAAAAATGGTATTGATTTTTATAAGGCTGACCTGATGCATGAATTGCATCCCCACTTACCTCAACGGCAACTCTCTCGTTTTCAGCAGTCATGCCTGTGATATTAAATGTTATGCCTGATGGAAAAGCAGCAAGAATACCTTGAGCAAAATCTATAATTTCTTTTTTGCTTCTTGTCCCCCCAATATCATTGTCGCCGGCGGTCCAAATAACTGAATCATCGTTATAGAAATCTAAATAGGTTTCAGATCCAGAACTTAAGGCTTCAAAAAACTTAATTGCAATTTCTTTATTTTCTTTAGTAGAAGTGCTCATTGATTTAGATTTTTTAGAAGACTTCTTGCAGCAAAAGATACCAAGATTGCAAATGGCACACCAGTTACTATAACCGAGGTTTGCAGAGCTCCAATACCGCCTCCAGCTAAAAGCACAATGGCAATCACACCCAAAGAAATTGCCCAAATAACTCTTAGGATCATTGGTGGTTCATCTTTTGTATTTTCTTTTTTTGCTGCGGTGAGCATTGAAGTTACTAATGCGCCTGAATCAGAGGATGTAACAAAAAAAGTTAATATAATAACAATAGCTAATCCCATGATGAATTGTGAAAATGGGAATTGCTCTAAAAAAACAAAGAGTGAAACAGCTATATTATTATTGATTGCGGTGCTGAGAGAATTTGGTTCTATGAATTCTTGATGAAGAGCTGCATTGCCAAAAACTCCCATCCAGAGAAAAACTATTGACGATGGAATTAGAACAACCCCAATTAAAAATTCTTTAATCGATCTACCGTAAGAAATTCTTGCAATGAACAATCCTACAAAAGGGGACCATGCAAACCACCAAGAATAATAATATAGGGTCCAGCCATTTTGCCATGAAGAATCTAAGTAGCCTTGAGTATTTGTAGATAGGCTTAATAAATTCTGGATGTAAGACCCTATATTTTGCAACAGACCATCCAATATGAAGCTTGTTGGTCCCGTAAAGAAAATAAAGGAGAGAAATATGATGCATAAAATTATATTCATTTGAGATAGTATTTTGATTCCCACTTTTAATCCAAGAACAACGCTAATCAAACCCATTAAAGTTATAACAATTACAATTCCCACGGTGCTCATAAAGTTCTCTTCAAGAACCTCCATGTAACCAAGCCCAGAATTAATTTGATTTGCTCCTAGACCCAAGGAGGTGGCTATTCCAAATATTGTTGCAATAATTGCAATCACATCAAGAGAAACTCTTCCCCAAATATTTTTTGTTAATGGGCCAGAGAAAAAAGAGCTTACTCGAAAAGGGAGATTCTTATTGTATGTAAAATAAGCGAAACATAATCCAACTATTCCATATATAGCCCATCCGTGAAACCCCCAATGCAAATAAGCCAAATTCATAGATCGATTGGCCTTATCTGAAAAAGAGGCGCCTTCAGCATGGAGTGCATCGGAGCTGAAATGCATGACTGGTTCAGCCACGCCATAAAACAATAGTCCAACACCTAAACCGGCACTAAACAGCATAGCTACCCAGTTAATATTTGAAAATTCTGGCTTTGCATCTGGCCCACCAAGAACTAGATTTTGATGTTTACCAAAAGCAAGATAAATTACAAATACCAAAAAGCCATTTGCAAGTAAAATAATTAACCAACCCAAGCTATCAGAAATATATTTTTGGATTTCAGCGAATAATTTATCAGCCTCATTAAGGTTAAGAAGTGTAATCCCTATGAAAGCACTTATTAGAAATAAAGAGAAAAGAAAGCGTTTTGGGGCGATTTTTGTAAACATTGTGCGCTAAGTCTACTTAAAATGTGTAAAAAATGCCTATTTCACAAAATAAAGCGTGTTTTTTTCATATTTACTTAAATTTTGAACGTTCATTTGTTATGGTCTAAGCATGTTTTTAAATAACTTAAGTTTCGACTTAAGCAAAAATTATTATGGAAGCAGTTTCTATGGCTGCTCCTTATCTGTGAATCACTAATTAAATAAAAATTTATCCCGGGGGGGAACGATGATAAATACTATTAAAATTAACGCAAAAAAACTCAAATTGCTTTTTAATAAAAAGTCCTTTGATAAAGTATTTGGCAGGATTGTCTCTGCTATTTCTGCATTGGCAATTATTAATGCTTCTGCATACAGTGGATATATATCTGCTCAATCTCAAGCAACTATTGAAGAAGTTGTTGTTACCTCAAGAAAGAAGGATGAAAGTCTGCAAGATGTCCCACTTTCTGTCTCTGCTATTGGTGAGGAAGCACTTGAGCAAAAAGGGATAAATGTATTTGAGGATTATTTAATGCAATTACCTGGAGTTACGGCTGGTGGATCAGGGCCCGGTCAAAGCACTATATATATTAGAGGTCTTGCTTCTACTACCCCCAATCTTACTACTGCTGGTGTTGCTGGTTTAGCACCTAATGTTGCCTTTTATCTAGATGAGCAACCATTGGGTCAGCCAGGAAGAAACTTAGATGTTTATGCAGCTGATGTTGGCCGTGTTGAGGTTCTATCTGGACCGCAAGGAACTCTATTTGGTGCTAGCTCTCAAGCAGGTGTTGTTCGCATGATCACAAATAAACCTGTAATTGGCGAATCATCAAGTAGCTTAGAGATAGAAACTCGATTTATGCCTGACGGTGATACTGGTAACAAATTCGAATATATGTCTAACATACCTATGGGTGAAGAAACAGCACTAAGATTTGTTGCCTATAGAGATAGAAGAGGCGGTTATATTGATCAAGTTGCTGGGACACTTGATGCAAGCCAATCAGCTCGTTTCAGAGCCGGCGGCACTGTTAGAGAAAATGGCCTTCCTGTTTCAGCTTCAAGAGCTGGTTTCCAAGCAGGGGCTGATCTTTCAGGCGTTACTTTTAACAAAGCAAATGCGATTGTTCAAGAAGATGCTAACCCAGTTACTTACGAAGGCTTTAGAGCAAGTGTTGCCCATGAGATTAATGATAATTGGGATGCTTTAGCAACTTTTGCTACTCAAACTATTGAGGCTGATGGTGTGTTTTTTGTTGATCCAACTAAAGGTGACTTAGAAATCCAAAGATATACCAATGATGAAATTGAAGATGAGTTTGACAACATAAGCTTCACCCTTAAAGGCTCAATTGGCGATCTTGAAGTGCTTTATACTGGTGCTTACACAGACAGAACAACAGATCAAGATGTAGATTACACAGATTATTTATTTGTTGGTCAGTATCTGCCGTACTATATATGTGATTACTATGTAACTTATACATCATTTGCTCCAGGCAATGTTCCAACAGGAACTTGTGGCGCACCTAACTTGTTAGTTGATTCAACTACAAATACGGAAGTTACAACTCATGAATTCCGTATCAATGCTCCAATCAGTGATAATTCAAGTCTTACAGCTGGTGTATTTTTTAGTGATTTGGAATTAACAGAGTTAAATTTATTTACATACCCAAATTCTGTTGGGAATGATATTACGTATTCTCCAAACTATGCTCTTACTGATATTTCCTCAACTGGAGCAATTAATAATGGTGCAGCTGGATGGTTCTCAGCCGGACCATATAGCGAGCCTGTAATCTTCTTTAATGATATCAAAAGAACTGATAAGCAACAGGGAGTGTTTGGCGAACTTAGTGTTGATGTAACTGAAACATCCGAACTTACTGTTGGTATTCGTTACTATGACATTGAAGTTGATTTTGAAGGGAGTGCAAACTCATCTTTTGGTAATGGATTTGGTAATACCGATCAACAAAAATATGGATCTAACTTATCTGCCCAATACGCTCCTGGAAATGCAAATGGCTATCCAGATAAAGCTAAAAGTGATGGCTCAATTGGTAAAATAACCTACTCATGGAATCCATCTGAAGATGTGATGTATTACGTAACATGGTCTGAAGGTTTTAGACCAGGACTCTTAAATAGACCAGTTGGATCATCTAATGCGGCTGGAACTTACACTGTAAAACCTGAAGTTAAGTCTGATGAAGTGACCAACTATGAATTTGGTTGGAAAGCTGTTCTTGCTGATGGTCGATTAAGGTTCAACGGAAGTGCATTCATGGTTGATGTAACTGGCCTTCAAACTACTGTTTTTGATCCAAGCATTGTTAACTTATTCTTCTCAGATAACGCAGCAGATGCTGAAATTAGTGGAGTTGAAGGAGATTTTGTTTATTATCCTGATATGGATGGCTGGGTGTTATCAGGTGCATTCTCAATCTTAGACACAGAGCTTACTAAAAGTTTAGTCCCCACAGACGATATCACTGAAGGGGCTGATTTAGCTTTCGCTCCAGGAATGCAGGGCAATTTAAGTGCTAGAAAAGAATGGGGAGCATCCTCAGGTAACACCGGACATTTTCAAGCTCAGTTAGTGTGGTCTGATGATAGTTATTCTGATGTCATGGAACCAAATAAGGCTCTTCAAGATAGCTATAGCTTCATAAATGTTCGTGCTGGAATAAGCAATGACAATTGGGTGGCAGAAGCCTACATTGACAATATCACTGATGAGAGAGCTGAAATTGCTAATACTTTTGTCTTTGATAGACAACGTCTTGGAATCATTAGACCAACTACTGTAGGTCTGAGATTTAAGAGATTTTTTAATTAGTCGCAGTTAAAGTAAAGAAAAAGGGAGCTCATGCTCCCTTTTTCTTTTCATGGCAAAATATAATTTTTATCTTTGTTAAAATAATACAAAAATGAAAGAAGATAAATTAAATACTGACGACCCCACTCTATCAGTAGATTTAAGTGAGGCAACACAGGCTGTTAAGGAAAATAGATTTGAAGAAGCATTAATTCTATTTGAAATTATTCTTAAAAAACATCCTGATAATATTGATGCATTGTATCTTGCTTCTGTTTCATCAAGGTATTTAAAAAAATTTGATGATTCAAAGAAATACATTGAGCAATTGTTATTCAATGCTCCTGATATGGGCCGCGCTTATCAAGAGCTTGGCCATATTAACAGAGATATGGGGAATGAAGAAAAGGCTGCTATTAATTACAGGCAAGCCTGCGAACTTAATCCTGCATTACTTTCATCATGGAATTTACTTCATCAATATTTTATTAAAAACAAAAATCAACCTGCTGCCGATCATGCTCAAAAACAAATTGAGAAACTTCAATCTCTTCCTCCTGCATTACTCTATATAGATCAGATACTTAACGAAGGTAGATTGGGTTTAGCTGAAAGACAATGCAGAGCTTTTCTAAAGAAAAATCCTACGCATACATATGCAATGTCGCTCTTGTCAGAAATTGCTAATCGCTTAGGTTATTTTGATGATGCAGAGTTTTTGCTTGAAAAAGCAGTTGAATTCAAGCCAAATGATGGCGATCTTAGAATGCAATACGCGGCAATCCTAAGAAAAAAACAAAAATTTGCTCAAACCATGGAGCAAGTCAATATTCTATGTAATCAATATCCGGACAACCCCATTTATCAAGCCCAAAAAGCTAGTGAAATCATGCAAAATGGTGATCACAAACAAGCAATTACAATGTTCGACGATATTCTTGACAAAAACCCATACAATTTCAGCACGCACACCTCAAAAGGTCATGCACAAAAAACTCTTGGAAAAACAGACCAAGCAATTAGCAGTTATCAAAATGCTTATAGAATTAAACCAGACCACGGAGAAGCATTTTTTTCACTTGCAAATTTAAAAACTTATTCTTTTACATCTGATGAGTTAGATAGCATGCGAGATCAAGTAAAAAGAGTGGATTTATCACTAAGGGATAAGACTTATTTTCATTTTGCCCTCGCACAAGGCTGTGAAGTAAACGGTGAGTTTGATGAGGCTTTCTTTCATTTACAACAAGGAAATAAAATTAAAAATGATCAAAGTAAATACTCCATTGAAAGAATGGATGCCGAACTGCAGGCGCAGATAGACGTATGTGATGAGATTTTCTTTAAAAATCTTGGCGATGGAGGATATATAACAAAAGATCCGATTTTTATTTTAGGTCTTCCAAGAGCAGGCTCAACTCTTGTTGAGCAAATTCTTGCCTCCCACTCAATGATTGATGGGACCTTGGAGCTTCCAAACATCTTATCAATAGCTCAAAGTCTCAGAGGGGATGATATTTATGGTAAGTTAGGAAACTACCCTAAGAGCATGAGCTCATTAACACAAAAGCAAAGAGAGGACTTCGGCAAACAATTTATTGAAGATACTCGTATGCATAGAAAAGATGCGCCTATGTTTACCGACAAGATGCCTAACAACTTTAGGCACATTGGTTTAATTCACTTAATTATGCCAAATGCAAAAATTATTGATGCAAGAAGGTATCCATTAGATTGCTGCTTTAGCATGTTTAAGCAATTATTCGCTCAAGGGCAGGAATTTTCATATGGTTTGTCTGAGGCAGGCAGTTACTACAAGAGCTATGTAAAGCTTATGGATCATTGGGATAAAGTATTACCAAATAAGATCTTAAGAGTTAACAATGAAGATGTCATTGAGGATCTTGAAGGCCAAGTTAAAAGAATGCTAGATTTTCTTGATTTGCCATTTGAAGAAGAGTGCATATCATTCTATGAAACTGATAGATCTGTTAGAACTGCTAGCTCAGAACAGGTTAGACAGCCAATCAATAAAAAGGGTATGGGTCGATGGAAACCTTACGCTAAAAATCTGAAGCCATTGCTGGAAAGTATTGGAGAGGATCTACTTCATCCAAATGATATTGCTCTTATCAAATAAAAACATAGAAATTATTAGCAGTTACTAGACCATCATTTATCGTTAAATTAAAAAAATTTATTTCAGTTTTTAAACCCGTTAATCTCATGAAGCATTTAAATCATAATTAATTTTTTCTCTTGCTAATATCAACTCTTACTAGATAAGATTAATCTATGTTTTTAAACAGCAGTGGAAAGTTTGCCGATGAGCAGGAGTTGGCAAAATTCTTACTTGGAGAATCATATTTTTTAGATGATCCAGAAATACTCAAGCACACCCAATCAATTATTCAGTACTGTCGAAACAATAAAAATCAACGTACAAAATTAGATGCATTTATGGAGCAATATGGGCTTTCTAATTCAGAAGGAATTGCACTCATGTGCCTTGCTGAATCATTGATGCGCATTCCAGATAATCAAACTAGAGATGCTTTAATTAATGAAAAGCTTACTTCTGCAAAGTGGTCAGAGCACCTAGGTAAGGCTGAGAGTTTTTTAGTCAATTCTGCAACTTGGGGACTCACTTTTTCAAAAGAATTTCTCAGAGCATCGAATCATGTAAGCAATAATTGGTTAATTGCACTTGGTAAGAAAATTGGAGAGTCTTCGATTAGAGAGGCTGTTCAGGTAGCAATGGAAGTCCTAGGCAAAGAGTTTGTTTGTGCTGAAAGCATTGAAGAGCTCAAGGATTCAAAATGGTTGAATGCTCATTCATGTTCATTTGACATGCTTGGAGAGGCGGCTCGAAATGAAGAGCAGTCAATTAAGTATTTTGAGTCTTATATTGAATCTATTCAATTAATATCAAAGATAAATACAGACGCAGGTTTAAACAATGGGATCTCTATCAAGTTATCTGCTCTATATTCTAAATATGATACTCTCCACAGCAACAATGTAAGTAAAGTTTTACTTCCAAGGCTCAAAGATCTTGTTGTTGAAGCTGCAAGAAATAATGTTGATGTAACCATTGATGCAGAAGAACAAGATCGCTTATCTTTAAGTTTAAATTTATTTAATACTCTTGCTTTAGATCCCGCAGTCAAATCATGGCCTGGGCTTGGATTGGCAGTTCAAGCTTATGGGAAACGATCGCTTGCTGTAGTTGAGTTGCTTGAGAATTTATCAAAACAGCGTGACAAGATACATGTACGACTTGTGAAGGGAGCTTATTGGGACTATGAAATTAAAAATGCTCAAGTAAAAGGCTTAAAGGGCTATCCAGTTTTTACAAATAAACACCTCACTGATCTCAATTACCTTGTTACAGCAAAGAGACTTATTGAATGCGAAAGATTGGATGCTAGTTTTGCAACTCATAATGCTCATTCAATCGCTTCTCTTATGAGTTTAAGTGAAAGCACCAATACCAGCATTGATTTCCAAAGGCTTTATGGAATGGGGGAGCTGCTATATTCAGCCTGCCAAGCATCCTATGAGGAATTTCCAGAGACAGCCATATATTGTCCTGTAGGCCGACATAAAGAATTGTTACCTTATTTAGTTAGAAGACTCCTAGAGAATGGAGCTAATAGCTCATTTATTAATCAGTACTTAAATAATAATATTCCGGTTATAAATCTAGCTCAAAATCCAGGGGATATAATTAAAGAGAGAATAGATCATTTGGATATATCAAATTTAGCGTTGCCAAGAAATCTATACCTTCCGCGCCTCAATTCTCATGGGTTTGATTTAAATGAGATGGACTGCATTGAAGATCTAATGAGCAAGATTAATAAATTTTCTGAATTGAGTTTTCATGCTTGTTCTATATCTCCGCATGACCCTCTGAGTAATGCACCAATTAAAATAACCTCTAAATGCAATGCAAAAATAATTGGCATTGTTGAGACCTGCGATTTTAAATCTATTGATATCAACTCTATCAATCCTTCAGAACAATGGATTAATTGCTCGATTGAATCTAGAAATGAAATTCTAATTTCAGTTGCAGACAAACTTGAGGATGAGCAAGCTAAGTTTGTCTACTTATTAATGCACGAAGCCGGCAAAACAATTGAAGATGCTCTGGATGAAATTAGAGAAGCGGTTGACTTCCTTCGATATTATTCTCAACAAGCCCTGAATTTAGAACCTCTTGCTCAAAGAGGCCCAACTGGAGAGGATAATATTTTAGAATATGGGCCAAAAGGTACGGTCTTATGTATTAGCCCATGGAATTTTCCTCTCGCAATTACAATTGGGCAAATTGCAGCTGCTCTAGCCGGAGGTAATACAGTTATTTCTAAACCTTCTGAGCATACTCCAATCATTGCTTTTGAAGCTATTAATCTATTTTTTAAAAAAGGGCTGCCAGAAGATGCCCTCCATTTATTCCTTGGGAATGGTGAATTGGGCAAGTCGATCATATTGAATCAGGCCATAGATTTAGTTGCTTTTACAGGCTCTTTGCAAACTGCAAAAGAAATTCATAAAAATTTATCTCTAAAACCTGGAAAAATTATTCCTTTGATTGCTGAAACAGGAGGATTGAATGCAATGATTGTGGATTCGAGCGCGTTATTAGAGAGGGCTTGTGATGATATTATCCGCTCAGCATTTAACTCTGCTGGCCAAAGATGCTCGGCTTTGAGAGTGCTTCTTGTTCATCAAGAAGTTTATTCAGAGCTTCTTTCAATGCTCAAAGGCGCTATGAATGACCTTACAATTGGCATTTCTGATAATTTTGGTACTGATATTGGACCAATTATTTCTCTTGAAGCCATGGAGAAATTAAATAACTATATTGCTAATATGAAGTCTGATGGTCATTTGTGCTATCAATCCCCAAACGATGATATTCCTGAAAATGGTTCATGGCTTCCACCAACTTTGATTGAACTTGAATTAAGCTCTTTACCCGACGAAGAACAGTTTGGTCCTATTTTACATGTAGCTTCATTTTCTGAAGATATCTTGATTAATGCTTTGAAGGAAATTAATACAAAAGGCTTTGCGTTGACTTTTGGCATTCATACCAGAATTGATTCAAAGGCTTTAGATATTGCAAAGCAAACTTCCAGTGGAAACATATACATCAATCGAGATATTGTTGGTGCTGTGGTTGAAACTCAGCCTTTCGGAGGAAAGAACCTCTCAGGCTCAGGCTTTAAAGCGGGAGGGCCGAATTATCTTTTGCAGTTCATGGATGAGAGAGTTATTACTGTAAATACTGTGGCTATTGGTGGAAACATAGATCTTATTAACCAAAATAATGACAATGAGAACTAGGAATAATTAGTACTTTTGTTGCAAAAGATCTAAAAAATCCTATATCTATAAGGTTTTTTAGTTAATTTTTAAATTTTAATTCGCTAAAAGCCATAAATTAGTGTATAAATCACCCTACGAAAAATATTTTTTATCTATTCTTGGGGAGATAACATGTTAAATAAAGCTATTTGGGCTGCTGCAAGGCTGTCCTTAACAACAATCATAGCTGTAAGCACAATGCTTTCGGTTGGTTCATTTGCGCAAGACAGCGAGTTCGTCGAAGAAGTCGTCAGTATTGGTACTCGTGGAAAACCTAGATCTGTATCTAGTTCACCAGTGCCTGTTGATGTATTAAGCGCTGAAGACATTAGTAAAACTGGTACTGATGACCTGCTTATGCAGCTTCAAGGTAGTGTTCCTTCATTGAACGTTCACCTTCAACCTATTAGTGATGCAGCAAGTATGATTAGACCTGCTAACTTAAGAGGCTTGTCAGCAGATGCTACTTTGATCTTTACTAATGGCAAAAGACGTCACCATGCATCAGTTATTGCATTCCAAGGCGGCGGTGTTAATGATGGTTCTCAGGGTGCAGATATTTCTGTGATTCCTGCTATTGCTCTAAAAAGAGTAGAAGTCCTAAGAGACGGTGCTTCAGCTCAATATGGTTCAGATGCTATTGCTGGCGTACTTAATTTTGTATTAGATGATATATCAGAAGGTGGAAGTCTTTCATATAAGATGGGTGAATATACCGAAGGTGATGGTGCCACAACTACTATTGCTGGTAAATATGGCATGCCATTAGGCCAAGAAGGATTTGTCACAACAAGTTTCCAAATAAGACAGGCCGATGATACTTCAAGAAGTGAGCAAAGACCTGATTGTGCTTCTTTAGTTGCTGGAGGCAATTCAGCGGTTGCAAATCCTTGTCAAATTTGGGGTGCTCCAATAGTTGATGACGATGTTACTTTTTTCATGAACTCAGGCGTCACCAATAGTGATGGTTCGGAGTCTTATATGTTTGGTAATTACTCTGAAAGAGATGTAGATGGTGGATTCTACTATCGTAATCCAGATGGCAGGAGTGGAGTTTTCACAATTGGTGATTACAGAGCTGTTGGTAACGTGGATGGAACATGTTCATATGGCACTGGCGCATCTGGACAAGTTGATCCTTCAAATTATGCTGTCAGAGATGCAATTATGGCTGATCCAAGCTGTTTCTTGATGAATGAGATTGCACCTGGTGGGTATACTCCAAGATTTTTGGGTAATATTACTGATACATCCCTTACCATTGGTAGAAGAGGTGATATCACTGATGGCTTCTTAAGTGGCCATTCGTATGACTTAAGTGGGTCAGTTGGTAGAAATGAAGCTGACTTCGGTCTTAACAATACTGTTAACCCTTCAATGGGTCCTGATACTCCTCGTAATTTCTATACTGGTTCATACATTGAGCTTGAGAAAGTTTTCAATTTTGACTTAACAAGACAAGTTGATTCCATGACCATTGCATATGGTGCTGAGTGGAGAGAAGAAACATTTGAAGTGATTTCTGGTGAAGAAGCTTCTTGGAAAGCTGGCAAATATGCATTACAAGGCTTTAACGTTGGTTCGCATGGTTTTGCAGGGTTCTCTCCTGATTCTCAAGGCGCCTTCACAAGAAGAAGTTATGGTCTTTATGTTGATTTAGAAAATCAAGTTAGTGATGAGCTACTTATGGGGGGTTCATTCAGATATGAAGACTACTCATCATTTGGTGATACAAATGATTTTAAATTTAATGCTAGATATCAAGCCAATGAAACTACAGCATTACGTTTTTCAACAAGTACTGGTTTCAGAGCTCCAACTCAAGGGCAGGTAAACGTTGTAAATACTCAAACAACTCTTGTTGATGGACAGTTAACTCAGGCGCAAACATTACCTGGCTTCAAACTTGGTGCTGGACAACTTAAGCCTGAGGAAGCAACTAATACTTCCTTTGGTATTGTTTATAATTCAGGAGATCTTTCACTTACAGCTGATTTCTTTGTAATTGAACTTGAAGATAGGGTTGCTTTAACTAGTAATGCTGCTCCTACAGCTGCTCAGGTTGCTGCAATGGGCGCTGCTGGAATTCCTAATCCAGAGTTGATTGGTCAAGTCAACTATTTTACTAATGACTTTGACACAGAAACTACAGGTTATGACATAGTAGCAACATATAACACTGTTTTATTTGGTGCTGATGCAGATATAAGTGCTGCATGGAATCACACAGAAACAGAAGTAACTAATTCTGGTGCTGTAACAGGTGCTTCAAAAGTCAAGCGTTTAGAAGAAGGGCTCCCAGAAGATAGAATTACCATAACTCTTGCTCAAACTTGGAGTGACAGAGTTAGCTCATTTATTCGTGCAAATATGTATGGCGAGTATTATGCAGTTCACGCTGATTGGTTTGGCACTGACTCAGATGCTGAGTGGACTGTTGATGCATCAGTAAGTATTGATCTTACAGATAACTTCTATCTTTCAGCAGGTGTGCAAAACTTATTTGATACCGAAGCTCTTAAAATTGATGGTTCAGCTGGAGCAAATGGCGAAGGTGTTCCTGGAAATGTTCTTGGAGGAATCTATTATGAAACTTCTCCATATGGCATCGAAGGTGCTTTCTGGTACGTAAAAGCAGGATATAATTTTTAAGGATTGTTTGAAATTTAAAAAGGGTGCTTAATTGCACCCTTTTTTTTGCAAGAAAATCATTTTTTAGATATCGATGCTATCAAATAAAGGCCTAATGATACTGCTGGACCAACCCCAAAGGCAAAGATCACAGTTGCAAGACCGATAGTTCCACCTAGCGTCCAACCAACAGAAATAACAGTGATCTCTAAAAATACTCGTACCCAAGCAATTGGCAGATTCGTTAATCTTTGACAGCCAGTCATTAGACCGTCTCTTGGGCCTGGACCGAGATTTGCTATTAAATAAATTCCACTTGCAAGACCAACTAATAAAGTTCCTAAGGTGGCTTGTAATATTTTTATCGAATAAATTTCTGGGTGCGGAAGGTAAGGTAGTGACCATTCAATGACTGCTGCAATTATAATTACATTTAAAATTGTACCAATTCCTGCTTGTTGTTTAAGCGGGATCCATAGCAATAGCACTCCGAGACTTATTAAAAAAGTTAGAGCACCTATGCTTAGTCCAGTTGTGATAGAGAGCCCTTCAGCTAAAACGGTCCATGGGCTCATCCCGACTGATGCAGTAATAATCAGTGATTCACCTAAACCAAATAAAAATAAACCCAGACAAAGCATTAAGACTGTAAGTAGTTTTGGTGAAAAATTTAATGGTTTATCTGAACTCCAATGAGTAGAAGGAACGGATCTTATCGAAAAAATTTTCATAACCAATTTTAGTTAAATTTTGATTTCGATAGTTTATGTTAAGGCTAAAGAAAATACTTCTTAATTGTTAAAAATAAACCAGCTTCTTATGAATTCAAATATAATCTTTTAAATGAATAAATCTGATATTTCTAGAATTATTGAGATGGCATGGGAAGATAGAACTCCTTTTGATGCTATCAAAGTCCAGTTTGGTTTAAATGAAAAAGGGGTGAAGCAGCTGATGAGAGATAACTTAAATCCTTCTTCTTATAAATCATGGCGTAAACGAGTGCATGGTAGGTCAACAAAACATTTGGCTAAAAGAAGTTTCAGTGTAGGTCGCCATAAATCTCATGATCAAAATAAATTTTAGTTTTATAATGGTTACCTATAATTCAAATCAAATGTACTTTTTAACCATTATTAAAATTTTTAGTTTTTTTGTATTGATTTGTCTTACCGCATGCCAAACCAAAGAATTAACTCCGTACGAAAAAGCAAAAAATCCATATTCTCATCTTGGTGTTGAAGGCTACTCAGGCGCTGCATTAACATCTTGTTTAGCAGTATCTGGTCCGCCATCAGGCAGGCCTGTAAGAGCTAGAAAATTAAAAGATGGAAATGTGGTTGAAGCTGGCGCACCTGTTTCACAAGCTGATTATTTTGATTGTGTTGACAATGAACTGCATACATTAGGCAGAGATAGACATGATAAAGATAAAGATTAAAACCTTAATCTCTCTTCTAACCCAAGGCTTTTTTTACAGCATCAAGCAAATCTTCTGTGTCTTCAAGGCCTGCTGATATTCTTATAAGATTTTCTTTTATACCAATTTCTTTTTTTTGGTCATGGCTGAGCGCTGCATGAGTCATAGTGTATGGATGGCCAACTAGGCTCTCAAATCCTCCAAGGGATCCTGCTAGTGAAAGGATATCCAGATTATTAATAAAATTTTTCACTTCTGCTATATCGCCTAAAATCTCAAAGCTCAGCATTCCACCAAAACCATTTTGTTGTTTTTTTGCGATCTCATGGGATGGATGATGCTTTAGGCCAGGATAATAAACATGAGATATTTTGGGATGGTTTGATAGCAACTCAACCAGCGCAGAGGCATTTTGTTCATGCTTTTTCATCCTCAAGCTCAATGTTCTAAGACCTCGTAATGCTAAGTAAGAATCAAAAGGAGAGCCTGCTATGCCTAAATTATTAGCCCAATACTTTAATTTAGATAGAATCTCAGAATCGTTAGTAATCACAGCTCCTCCAATAACATCTGAATGACCATTGATATATTTTGTTGTTGAGTGCATTACAATATCTGCCCCTAACTTCAATGGGTTTTGAAGCGATGGAGATAAAAATGTGTTATCTACTGCTACTATAGAGCTATTCTTTTTGGACTTTTTTGCAATTTTTTCAATATCTACAACCTGCAATAAAGGATTGGATGGAGATTCAATCCATATTAAATCTGGGCCTATCTCATCAATAGATTTCTCCAAAAATGAATTACTGCCTTGATTAACAAAAAAAACCTCAAGAATGCCCTTTTCTGCAAGAGATGAAAATAGTCTAAAGGTTCCACCGTAGCAATCATGAGGGAGAATCACTTTACTTTTCAGCTCTAAAATATTTGCTACTAAAGAAATTGCCGCCATGCCTGAGCTCAATATTTCTCCACCTAAACCCTCTTCAAGGTCTGATAATGCTTGGATTAAGTGATCTCTGGTTGGATTTCCCTGTCTTGTATATTCATAAGGGGGTTCTTTACCAATCTCCTCATACTTAAAGTTTGTTCCAAGATAAAGCGGCGGGACAATAGCTCCATGTTGTATATCCTTTCCAATACCTGCTTTTGAAGCAATCGTTTCTTTCTTAAATAATTTTTTACTCATTCCTTTATTGAATCATTATTCTTGGGACCACGAAAGTAAATTATGCTATGGTTTTTTGATGCCTTTAGTAAATCCAGTAGACATTACAGATAAAAAAGTTAAAGAACTAGTTAACTTTTTTAACGAAACATTGGGTTTTTGCCCTAATTCAGTTTTAACTATGCAAAGAAGGCCTGCAATTGCAAAGGCATTTGTGGAGTTAAATATGGCAGTCATGGAAAATCATGGCGACCTAACTTCAGAATTTAAGCGTTTAATAGCTTTTGTTAGCAGTAATACAACTGGTTGTAGGTATTGCCAGGCACACACCATAAGAGCAGCAGAGCGTTATGGCGCAAGCCAAGAAAGATTAGAAAATGTGTGGGATTTTGAAAATCAAAACTGTTTTAGCGATAAAGAAAAGGTAGCCTTGAGGTTTGCGCAAGAGGCCAGCATGGTTCCTGTAAATGTAGCAGAGGAAACAGAAAATCAATTACATGTTTATTGGTCCAATGATGATATTGTTGAAATCATGGGTGTGATAGCTTTATTCGGATATTTAAATCGATGGAATGATGTTATGGCGACTTCGCTAGAAGATGATGCAAATTCCTCAGGTCAAGATTTGCTTAAAGGAATTTCTTGGGTTCCTGGCAAGCATAAGACTTAGAAGAAAACTATTCGATAAATTAATTCCAACCATGAAAGACTGTCTCTTTAACTCAATAAAGCTTAATATTAGAAGCTAATAATTTGCTGAGTTAGAGGACATCTTTAATTGCTTTATTTTACATTTGCATTTCTTGTTTTAGCCTGTGTATATATAGGTAATGCAGCCTTATCTATATTTGCTGGAATCCTTTTTGCATATTTTTTAAAACCTCCAAAAACTTTTATAACGCTGCGTGTTGGCACTACGCCATTGCAGATTGGTATTGTGCTAATAGGTGCAACAATAAGTCTGCCATATGCGTTGGGTGTTAGCTCAGTATATTTGCCTTGGATTTCATTCTTTGTAATTGTTTCGTTTTTTGCAGGACTGATGCTTGGAAAACTTCTTGGTATTCATCATCGATTAGCCTTCTTATTGTCGTCAGGAGCAGCTATTTGCGGGGGGACCGCTATGGCAGCAGTTGCGCCTATTATTAAAGCAAAACCTCAAGAATTACTGATAGCTATGAGTATTGTTTTTTTACTCAATGCAGTTGCAATTTTTATTTTTCCTATTTTTGGTAATTACTTAGAAATGAATAATTTTGAGTTTGGTGCATGGTCTGCACTAGCCATTCATGATACAAGCTCAGTCATCGGCTCTGCTCTAATTTTTAGCAATGAATCTGCTCAAGTTGCAGCTACATTAAAATTAGGAAGAACAATATGGCTAATACCACTAATACTTATTGCAAATTGGATTTTTAATAAAGAGGCTCAGGCAGCAAAATTTCCTCGATTCATAATATTTTTTATTCTAGCCATAATTGCCAATACTATATTTGCCTTTAATGAACAGGTAATAAACATTATTCAGATATCCAGCCAGGCTTTTCTTTTATTTGGTTTGTTTAGTATTGGAAGTCAATTTAATGCTGAGGAGCTACTATCAATTAGCGGCAAACCATTAATGCTAGCATTAATGTTGTGGTCTATTGTTATCCCTTCGGCATATTTTTTGGTTAAATATTTTTAATTATATTTAAGTTAAGATAATCATAAGTGATGCTTTGAAAGGTGGGAATAAATGAAAAACTTTAAAAATAAGGTAGCAGTAATAACTGGAGCAGGCAGTGGAATAGGTCGAGGTATTGCTGAAATTTCAGCTATGCATAAAATGCGATTAGTATTAGCAGATTTAGATGAAGAGGGGCTAAAAAAAACTCTTGAGTTGGTTAAAGGTAAGGGTGTTGAGGCAATAGCAAGAGTGACTGATGTTAGCAACTTAGATGAAGTTCAAAATCTTGCCAGTCAAACTTTTGAAACTTTTCAAAATTGTCACCTTCTTTTTAATAATGCTGGAGTGTTAGGCCCGGCTCCATTGAGTCAAGTTAACCGAGATATGTATGACTGGCTTATCAATATTAATTTAGGTGGTTGCTTTAATGGAGTGCATGCTTTTTTACCAAAAATGCAATCTTCCAAAGAAGAAGGTCATATCATTGCAACTTGCTCAACCTCAGGTTTTATTGCCTATCCAATGTTAGGCCTTTATTCGGCTTCTAAATTTGGTATTAGAGGGTTGATGACATCATTAAGGGCTGAATTAAATGGCTCAAATGTTGATGCAAGCATTGTTTGCCCGGGTGAGGTAACAACTAATATTGTAAATAGCACATTTAATAGCACTTCAAATCAAAAGACGGAGCAGACATCAGAGGATTTAGATGTAGATCCAAAAGCTATGCTTGAAGTTGCAGCCGAGGATGCACAAAATACTTTTCCAATATCTCCCCTTGAGGCAGCGCAAGCGATCTTCGCTGGAATTGAAAATAAAGATTTTTATATCTTTACCCACAAAGGTTATAAACGTCAGTTAGAAGAGATTTCTGATGAATATCTTAAAGCCTTTGATCAATCGATGTTTCAATAACCAACGATGCTAAATAAAATTTTAATTGGAATATTCATAGCAATTTTTTTTGCTGCTGTCATATATATTCCTAAAGCTATTAGGGTTTACAACGTCGTTCACCTATTTGATGAAGATAAGATTGTAAAAAATTTCATCAATATGAATAAGGTTTTTCCAACAACACCAATAAAATCTTCAGGTAAACCCCATATATTTGAAACTAAGGCCTTTGAACTTCCCTCATCCTACACCATGGATGGCAAGGAGTATGATTTTGCTGATGCATTGGATTACTTTAAAACCGATGGTTTGATAGTTTTGCATGAAGGGATTTTGCTTTATGAAAATTATTGGCAAGGCAATTCAAAAGAACAACCGCATATATCCTGGTCTGTTGCTAAGTCATTTCTTTCAGCCTTAATTGGAATTGCTTATCATGACGGTCTTATCGAGGATCTCAATGATCCCATTACAAAGTATCTTAAAGATTTTATTGGAACAGGTTATGAGAATGTGCCGATTAAAGACATTTTACAAATGTCATCCGGAATTATTTTTAATGAAGATTACGCAGACTATAACTCAGATATAAATAAATTTGCTCGAGCTTTAGCTCAAGGAACTTCTATGAGAGATTTTGCTAAAAATTTAAAAAATGGAAAACAGCCTGGAACATTTAATCATTATGTAAGCATTGATACTCAAATGTTAGCAATGTTACTTGAGGAGATCACTGGTGAGACTGTTGCAAAAAATCTTGAGGATAAAATTTGGACAAAAATAGGCATGGAGCATGATGCATACTATATGGTAGATGATACAGGAGCAGCCTGGGCTCTCGGTGGTTTAAATGCTACTTTGCGTGACTATGCTAAATTTGGTCAGCTCTACCTAAATAATGGTGCATGGAATAATAAGCAGATTGTGCCAGCAGATTGGGTGCATGCTTCACATAAACTAGATGGGCCACATCTTCAGCCTGGCGAGAATGATTTGTCCTCAAATCCATGGGGTTATGGCTATCAATGGTGGGTTCCTGGCTTTCCTGCTACCGACTATTTAGCTTCAGGGATTTACAACCAGTACATATATATTGATCCAATCACTAATGTTGTAATTGCTAAAACTTCATCAAATTATAAATTTAATCAAGAACGACAATACTCTAAAGATGCCCATGTGGCTATGTTTAGAGCGATTGCTAGGAAAGTAGCTGCAACGTTTTAACCATGATTCAAAATCTTTCATTTGCGCTGTTAATTACTGTTTCATTTAATGCGAATGCATGGTGGGATAAGGCACATCGCATGGTATGTGATGAAGCTTATAAATTATTATCTGTTCCAGCAAAGAAATTTGTAGACCCTTTAATTAAAGAGCACGGATCATTTGGCACTGCATGCCTTTGGGCTGATTGGGTTAAGAATGATGATAGGAAAGATACAAGATCTTGGCATTACATCAATCTTCCTGATTCAGAACAAAATACATACAAAACCTCGTGTCCAGAAAATGGATGCCTGATTGCTGCCTTTCACGAGCAAATAAATATTTTAAAAAATCCTTCTGAAACATTTCATTTAAGAGCTGAGGCTCTATGGTTCATAGGACATTTTGTTGGAGACATTCATCAGCCCATGCATGTAGGTTATCCAGAAGACAGAGGTGGGAATGATCATAAACTTAAATTTGCTGATGGAAGTCTAACCAACATGCATAGTGTATGGGATGGCCAAATTATCGAGCATATGGACTCTTTGTTTGGCGAAGAGTATCTTTTGGTTAATGTTTCTAAAAAAATAAATAAATTTCTGAAGAACTCTCACTCTGAAGAAATTGAAGCATGGGCTCAAGAAAGCCGAGACATTGCAATGCTGCCATCGATTGGGTATCGCAATAATGAATTAAAAGTTGTTACAAATGAATACATGGAAAGCCACTTTAAGGTTGTTCAAGAAAGGATTGCCTTAGGTGCCATTAGACTTAGTCAAACTTTAAATAATATGCATCCGAGGAACAATTGATCATTGGACATTCGTCGTTTTTTTAAATATCTCACTCCATCTAAAAAAACAAAGATGGTCTTATCCTTTGACGGGGGAGGAGTAAGAGCAATCGCTGCAGTGGTTTTTCTTAAGCAATTAGAAATTGCTTCAGGAAAAAAAATCTTTGATATTTTTGATTTTTTTATTGGTGCCAGTGCTGGTGGAATAAATGCTTTAAATATTGCGGGGCTAGAGGCCAGTTGTTTTGAGTTAGAAAATTTTTGGTCCAAAGAAAATCTAGCTAAGACCATGTCCAAATCATTCTGGGATAATGCTTCTTTTTTACAAACGAAGCCAAAGTATGACGGCAAGGGTAAGCGCGAATTATTATTGGAATATTTTCAAGATCTTTCACTCGGAGAAGCAAAAAAACCTGTGGCAGTTTTAGCTTATGATGTTGAAAACAGAAAACCTCGTTTATTAAGTTCATATAATTCACCTGGAATTAAAATGGTAAGTGCGGCAAGCGCAACCAGTGCTGCGCCTATTTATTATTCTACTCAAGAAATTGATGACGGAACTTGGTTAATAGATGGAGGTATTGTTGCTAATAACCCTTCTTTGCTTGGATACTCAGAGGCTAAAAAAATTTTTCCAGGATGTGATATAAAAGTTTTTAGCATTGGAACTGGAATCAATAGAAGAAAAATTAATGGCTATAATTCTTCAAAGTGGGGGGCTTTAAATTGGTTTCGTCATGATATTTTAGGCATCATGCTGGAATCAAGTATGTTTGATGAAATAGCAAGAGATCTTATGGGCAAAGACTATTTAAGAGTAAATTCATCAACAGGTTTAGTGAATCGAAGAATGGATGATACATCGGATGTAAACTTGAAGCGCATTCATCTTATGGGGATGGAGTGGTGGTCTGAGTTTGGACATCAAACTACTGAGTTCTTAAATGTTTAATATATTAAGTTTTATGAAGAAAAATGCTGTACACTTCGTTTTTTATTTTCATTAAGAAGGAATTTTATGAATATTTATGTTGGAAATCTCCCTTGGAGTATCGATGATGCAAGTCTTGAGCAACTTTTTGCTGAGCACGGCACAATTACCTCAGCCAAAGTAATCACTGATCGTCAAACTAACCGCTCTCGCGGGTTTGGTTTTGTTGAAATGTCTGATGGTGGTGAAGATGCCATTCAAGCATTAAATGATGCTGAAGTCGAAGGCAGAAAATTAGTTGTCAACGAGTCTCGTCCTAGAGACTAATCTATGAGTTACCTGGGGCTGGTCGGATTATTCGGTCTTATCGGTTTAACAGGTCTTCTTAATAAAGTTCATCCAAGTCAGTCCGGCGGCCCAATTAGATTATTGGGCTTGCTAGGTTTTTTAGGCTTGGCTGGATTTTGGATTCCCAATCTCGGAGCCTGCGGAGCTTTTGGAGCTTTTGGAGTTTGGAATCATCAAAACACTTCAATTGCAAGATTAGCCTATCTTGGCTGGCTAGGATTGATTGGAGTTATACAAACTATTAGTTTCTATCTTTAGTTGCTAGCACCAATAAGCCTCCAGTAATATCAAAAACTTTGCTTAATCTAGGACCTATAATATATAGCTCAAGCATAGATCTACCTAAAATAAAAAATAAACTATCTAATTTTTTAAACCATTCCATTTGATATCCTATTATTAGTTTTCATACTAGACTAACATTAATATAAAAATGGAGATTTACATGAAGCATATTTATCACACCTTAAGTTTACTAATTATTACTGTTAGTTTTTTTGTTTATTTAGAAGCTGCTCATCATGAAGATCCTTTACTAGATGCAGTAAATAATTCTGATAGAAATGTTAAATATTCTGCAAGAGATGATTTTAGAAATCCCTATGAGACACTTTCATTTTTTAAGATTAAACCAAACATGCATGTTTTAGAGTTAGCAGCGGGAGGAGGTTGGTACACCGAGATTCTTGCTCCCTATCTAAAAGAAAATGGGAATCTTTCGGTAACGCATTACAATCCTCAAGGCAGTGGTTATTACAAACGCTCCAGAGAGGCATATGATAAAAAAGTTGCATCAAATCCATTATTTGCTGGCGTGACAGTGATTACAGCTGAAACACCTCCATCTGAAGCCTTTACTAAACCAGAAACACAAGATTTAGTAGTTACGTTTAGAAACCTTCACAATTGGTTAGCACGAGATGCAATGAAGCAAGTAATGCAAGAAGTTTATGAGTCTTTGAAAGTTGGTGGGCATTTTGGGGTTGTGGAGCATCGTGCACCAGAGGGATCAAGTATGGAATTTATGAAAACCAGTGGTTATGTATCTCAGTCTCTTGCAATAGAAACTGCATTAGAGGTTGGCTTTAAGCTTATTGCAACATCTGAAATAAATGCTAATCCAAAGGATACTGCTGATCATCCTAAAGGGGTTTGGACTCTGCCTCCTTCATACCGACTCAAAGATAAAGATAGATCAAAATATACCAAGATAGGTGAATCAGACAGAATGACATTGTTATTTAAGAAATAGCAATTTAAAAATTTATGAATATGTGCAATTATAGGGATTAATTTAAAGTTTATTTTTAGGAGCATTAAAATAATGAAATTTTTAAAACTTAGCCTGTTAATCATGCCGTTATTTGTTTTAGCAGATAATCCAATTCTTCCTGCAGATATAGATGCAGTTCAGGAAACTTCTACTCAGGAAATTGTAGAGGAGGTGGCACAAGCAGAGCCTGCAAAAATTTTAGACTCAGATTCAGAAACTAAATCAACTCAATCAAGCTATCAGCAAGAAACTCCTCCTGACTTAGTGCTACTTTCTATGATATTTACTATTTTAGTTTTGTAGTCTTTTCAGTAAAATCTTTCCAGCCTCTCAGGTCACTACATGATTTTTTAAAATTAAATGATGAAGCTCATTCAGATTATATCTCTTGCGTTATTTATTTTTGGTTGCTCTCAGCCAGCTGAAGTCAAGCCAACCTACTTAACTGAGAAGATTGAATATGCCTCCAAAAACATACTTGGCTTTGAAAATTTATTTGGTGACGGTTTGCATGCTCAAAAAAATGTAAAAATATTCGGAGTCTTGCACTTTCCTGACAATTACGATTCGCTGAAAAAATATCCTGCTATTGTAGCCTCACATGGTTCATCTAATTGGCGAGCTCATCATTTAAAGTATTTAGAGCAAATGCGTCAAGCTGGTTTTATCATTTTAGCTATGCATCCTTTTGATTCGAGAGGTATTAATAGCACAGTTGGCAATCAGATAAATGTTACTAGTGAAACTGTAATTTATGACATGGCTATGAGCCTTAATTTGTTGTGGGATGATTCAAGAATTAACAATAAAAAAATTTATGCAGCAGGTTGGAGCTTAGGCGGCACTGCGGCTTTGTTTAACGGATGGCTCCCATTACAGCATTCAATTAATAAAAGTGGTGCATCATATGCAGGTTATCTCATGTGGTATCCAGGCTGCTTAGCATTACCTGATTTAAATGAGTGGGATAAAGATTTAATGCAAATTTATATTGGCGAGGAAGATAACTGGACTCCGCCTCAACCATGTCAGGAATTAGTTGCAGATATTAATGGGCAGGGGGGCAATGCGTTTATTGAGCTTTATCCTAATTCCTTTCATTCGTTTGATGGTCCTCAACCCCTAAGGTTAATACCGGATGCTTATAGCTGGGCTGAGTGTAAATTAAAACTCAATGCAGACACTAAAAAAGTCTATGATCCTCAAAATAAACTTTTAGATTTCTCTGATCCCAAGCTTAGAAGGACCGCTTATGAAAGTTGTGCAGTAAAAGGTGAGGTCATGGCTGGAGCTAGTCCTGAATATAAAAATGCTGCTTATGAACATCTAAGCCTACTGTTACCTAAATTAGATTAACTAGAAAAATCTTTCCAGCCTCTAAAACCACCTTGAAGGTTTTGAACATTTTTAAACCCAAGCTCTATCAATGTCTTACCAGCAAGAGAAGCTCTACTTCCGCCACCACAGTAAACGATAATTGGCGTATTTGCATTTAAACCCTTATCATCATTAGATGGCGTAAGTTTCATCTCAATCAATCCTCTGGGGATGTTTACAGCATTAGCTATAATTCCAGTTTCCTCTATTTCAGTTCCCTCCCTAACATCTATTACGAAGTACTGTTCTGAGTTGTCCGAGAAACTTTCACAAGAAATTTTAGGAACCATGGAGTGAGCCTGCGCGATTAAATCTTTTAATGTCATTAAATTATTATCTTTTGAATTGTCTATTCGTGCAATTCGTTGAATTGGCATAGTAATTGCACATGTATTACAAGATATTAAATTTACATAATTGTTGCAATGTTAGCGCTGCAAACATACTATGATAAATATTAAATGTTTACACTGTAAACATTATAAAGAATGTGTATAAATTAAATTCATAATATAAAGGAGATTTATAATGAAGAAATTATTACTAGGATTATCAGTAATTACATTATCCTCAATGACGAGTGCACAAATAGCGATTCAGGATGGCTATGCAATTCAAGGCAAAATATTTGCTGTAAAAACAGCAAAGAAATATTCTTCAGTCGAGGGTTGTTCAAAAATTGCTCTTGCAAAGAACAGTGTTGAAGGATTTACATTTGAATCAAAGTCACAAAAATGCACTTTATATAAAACAATACGAACCATTAAGTCAAAAAAAGGCTTTGTTTCTGGTACAAAGTAAAATATTGTCTTAATTTATAAAAGGGAATTTTTATTTCCTTTTTGTTTTTATTCAATTTTATCTGTAATATCACAGCTGAAAACCAGCTTAAATATTATGTTAGATAAAAAAAAATCAAATTTATTGCTTTGCATTACAGGCAGCATAGCTGCATATAAATCTGTTGATCTTGCTCGTTTATTTATAAAAAATAATTTTGATGTTCGGGTAGTTATGACGGAGGCATCAAAAGAATTTATAACACCCCTTACTTTGCAAGCTATTAGCGGTCATCAGGTGCATGAAAATCTTCTTGATACCGAAGCTGAGAGGGCTATGGGCCACATTGAGTTAGCTAAATGGGCTGATTTAATTGTGATTGCGCCCTGTAGTGCTGAAACTATTTCTCGACTAACTCAAGGAAGAGCTGATGACCTCCTTGGTGCTATTTTCTTAGCCTCTGAAGCTCAAAAATTTATAGCTCCAGCAATGAACATGAATATGTGGTCAAATCAAACGACTCAACAAAATATAGAATATCTATCATCTATTGGCATGGATATTGTTGGCCCATCTAAAGGAGAACAAGCATGTGGTGATAATGGCTATGGAAGAATGTCTGAGCCTGAGGAAATATATGAGACGATCATGTTAACTCAAAATAAATCTTTGATAGGAAAAAAGATAATCGTTACGGCTGGCCCCACTCGTGAGCAAATTGATCCAGTAAGGTTTATTTCAAATAATAGTTCAGGAAAAATGGGATTCGCAATGGCTGAAGCGGCTGCAATATCTGGCGCTGAAGTAATTTTAATTACTGGACCTGTTTCTCTTTCTTGCTCACCGCAAATACAAAGACTGGATGTTCAAACAGCGGATGAGATGTACAGAGAAGCTCAATCATCAATGTCTGACGCTGATATTTTTATAGGCTGCGCTGCAGTTGCTGATTTCAAACCAGTGCATGCAAATATACAAAAAATTAAAAAGACAGATGAAGATCGACTAAATATAGAGTTGCAAAAAAACATTGATATTATTTCATCGTTAGCTAGAGAGTTTCCTGATAAAAGATTTATGGGCTTCTGCGCAGAAACTGAAAGAGTTGAAGAGCATGCAAAATCAAAATTAATCAAGAAAGGCTTAGACTTTATTGTTGCTAACGATGTCTCTAAGTCAGATATTGGATTTGATTCTGATTATAATGAAGTTAGTGTTTTTACAGATAATTCACATCAATTTTTTCATAAAGCATCAAAAAATCTTCTAGCTATCCAATTGGTTAATTTGCTGAGCAAAGAAAATCAATCACTTCACTAATTATGTCAGCCCATCAATCTCAATCATTGGTAACTATCAATACTTTGCAAAACTTAAAGGCAAAGGGAGAAAAATTTACATGTTTAACCGCTTATGAATCGACTCTTGCAAATATCATCAGCCAGGCTGGTGTTGAGATTATTTTAGTTGGTGATAGCTTGGGAATGGTTATCCAGGGCCATGAAAGTACACTTCCAGTAACCATGGATGACTTGATCTACCATTTAAGAAACGTTTCTAGAGGAAATGTGAACTCCCATCTGATGGCAGACATGCCTTTTATGAGCTATGCAACCAAAGATGCTGCTTTATTAAATGCGGGCATTTTGATGCAGAATGGAGCTCACTCTATCAAGCTTGAAGGGGGCCATTGGATTTGCGATTTAACCAACACATTAGCTGAAAGAGGAATACCAGTTTGCGCTCACATGGGTCTCACACCTCAATCTATTAATAGAATTGGTGGATATTTTGTTCAGGGTAGAGATACAGATAAGAGGGATGAGATGATCTCTGAGGCAAAGGCTTTAGAGTCTGCTGGAGCATCACTTTTGTTGTTAGAGTGCGTCCCATCAGATTTAGCCAAGGAAATTACTCAATCTTTATCAATTCCAGTTATTGGAATAGGTGCTGGAGTTTCTACAGATGCTCAGGTCATGGTAATACATGATTTGCTAGGAATTTCGTGCTTAGAGAAATCACCAAAATTTGTTAAAAACTTTCTTGCTGAAAATGATTCTATTCAAAGCTCTGTAAAAGCTTATGTTAAAGCAGTCAAAGAAAAGCAATTTCCAGCAGAAGAACATACTTTTTTTTAAACTTGAAAGTTCTTAATTCACTGAATGATTTAGATAAATTCCTTAACTCTAGTGGAGAGATAAATTTTGTCCCAACGATGGGTAATCTTCATTATGGCCACCTTAAATTAGTGACCGAGGCTAATAAGTTTGATGGAGTTACCTTAGCTTCTATTTACGTTAACCCTCTTCAATTTGGCCCTAATGAAGATCTGGATGTTTATCCAAGGACGCTGGATCAAGATCTAATGCATCTTGAAGCAATTTCATGCGATGCAGTTTTTTGCCCAGCTCCTGATTTTGCAAAAAATGCGATTAAATTAAGTGCGAATTCAGCGCTTTCAAAAAAACTTTGCGGAATCTCAAGACCGCATTTTTTTGATGGAGTGATTACAATTCTTAATTATTTATTTCAATTGGTTAGGCCTACTAATGTATTTTTTGGACTTAAAGATTATCAACAATATTTGATAGTTAAAGATTTTTTGATTAATTCAAATCTCAACATAGACATTCATGGGGTTCCAACTCAAAGAGAGGAGGATGGATTAGCAATGTCTTCAAGAAATAACTTGATGTCTTCTCAGCAAAGGATAAATGCAAAACATCTACCAGTTATCCTAAAAGAAATTGCAAAAAGATCTAAGTATGAAAACTTAGCAGATTTAAAAATAGAAGGTATTGAGAGATTGGAAAAGTTAAATTTTAACGTAGATTATTTTTTATTTTGTAATTCTACTACCCTTGAAGAGTTATTTAAGTTTGAACCAAATACTTTAGTAGCTATCGCTGCAAAGCTTGGAAATGTAAGGCTGATAGACAATTTTATTATTCAATAATATTGGATTTTAGGCGTTTTTCTTGCATACTTCTCAACCTATGAAAAGAGTGTTACTAAATTCAAAGCTGCATCGTCTCCACGTAACTCAGGTTGAGATTGATTACGAAGGTTCGTGCGCCTTAGATACAGACTTCATGAAAGCAGCCAAGATGACTGAATATGAAAAAGTTGAAATATACAACGTTACCAATGGAGAACGTTTCTCAACATATTTAATTGCTGCTGAAGCTGGTTCAAAAACAGTTTCAATTAATGGTGCGGCTGCTCATAAAGCGTCACCTAAAGATATAATTATAATTTGTTCATACGCATCAATGTCTGAAAATCAAATCTCTAATCATGCTCCTACGTTAGTTTATTTCAACGAATCGAATGAAATTGTAGATACTAAATCTTCAATTCCAACACAAAGACTTAGATCGCTTTAACAATCACCAGCAATGGTGTAACTTCAATGTCTAGCATGAAAAATTTTATTACTACGCAAAATTGGTCTCGTTCAGAGCTTCAGGATATTGTTGATTTTGCTATTGAGCTTAAAAGTAAACCACATCAACCTCTTTTAAAAAATAAGTCAATTGCAATGTTATTTTTTAACCCTTCGCTCAGAACTAAAACTAGCTTTGAAGTTGGAATTAGTGAGCTTTCGGGTACAGCAGTAATCTTGCAGCCAGGTAAAGACGCATGGCCAATTGAATTTGAAGAAAATATTATTATGGATGGAAACTCAGAAGAGCATGTGAAAGAAGTTGCTCAAGTTCTATCATCTTATTGTGATTGCATTGCGATTAGAGCGTTTCCTCAGTTTATAGACTGGGATCACGATAGAACAGATTCAGTTATTAATAGCTTTGCAAAATATGCTTCTGTGCCAGTGGTGAACATGGAGACAATTGAGCATCCATGCCAAGAACTTGCCCATATCTTAACTTTGCAAGAACATTATGGCGACCTCCAGGGCAAAGATTATCTGTTAACTTGGACGTATCACCCCAAGCCTTTAAATACCGCGGTTGCGAATTCTAGTCTCTTGATAGCTAGCAAGTTTGGTATGAATGTTAAATTATTATGTCCCTCTGAAGATTATCATCTAGATGATAGATACCTTAAAGCTGCTCAAAAGAATTGTGAATTAGAAGGAGCTTCATTTGAAGTGTCCTATGATATTGATAGCGCTTATTTAAATGTAGACATTGTCTATGCAAAAAGTTGGGGTTGTCTCAATCACTATGGAAAAATAGATGATCAGATAGCTAATAATAATCAATACAAGCACTTTATTGTCGATGAATCAAAAATGGAGCGAACAAACAATGCTGTTTTTAGTCACTGCCTTCCTTTAAGGAGAAATGTGAAAGCAACTGATGGGGTCATGGATGCTGACTATTGTATAGCGGTTAAAGAAGCGGCGAATAGAAAGCATGTTCAAAAATCCATGCTTAGTAAAATTTTATAGGCATTAATTATGAATAAAAAAGTAGTATTAGCATTTTCTGGTGGTCTTGACACAAGCTTCTGCATCCCATATTTAATTGATCAAGGTTATGAGGTTCATACTTTGTTTGTAAACACCGGTGGTATTTCCTCAAAAGAAGAGAGCGCAATTACAAAAAGAGCCAATGAATTGGGCGCAAAAAAACATATCAACATCAATGTTGAAAAAAGTTTATGGTCTGAGATTTTAGTCCCATTGATTCAATCTGGAGCTCTTTATCAAAATAAATATCCCGCACTTTGTTCTGATAGGTATTTGATCGTCAAAGAATCAATTAAATTATGTAAAAAATTAAAAACCAAAGATATTGCTCATGGGTGTACGGGCATGGGAAATGATCAGATTAGATTTGATCTTTCTATTAGAGCTCATGGAAATTACAACATCATTACCCCAATCAGAGAGATTCAAAATATTACGAAGAATGTTAGAGCATATGAAGAGAATTATTTGCAAGATAAAGGATTTAAGGTCTCTTCATTGCATAAAAAATACAGCATAAATGAAAATCTCATGGGAGCAACGATCTCAGGTAGTGAAATTGATGAATGGGAAGAACCATCAAACGAAAGTTTTGTGCTTTGTAAATTGCCTTATCAATACCCTAAAAAACCAAAAACACTAACAATAAAATTCTTGAAAGGAAAAGTTGTTGCTATTAATAATAAAAAAATGCAGGGCGCAGATATTCTAAGAACTCTAAATATTCTTGGAGGTTCTTTCGGCATAGGGCGCTCAGTTTTTACAAGCGATACGATTATTGGGCTTAAGGGTAGATTTGTCTTTGAAGCTCCCGGTATTGCAATCTTGATGACAGCACACAGAGCTTTAGAGGAAGCTGTCTTGACTGATAAACAAAATTTTGTGAAGACTCAAGTTGGTCAAGAATGGGTTAATCTTGTTTATAGGGGATTTTATTTTGAGCCATTAAGAGAAAATCTAGAGGCATTTTTACTCGATTCTCAAAAAACTGTTTCTGGAGAGATTACCTTGAAACTTACTCCTGGGCGCGTTGATGCAGTTGCTGTAAAATCAAAAAATATTCTTAAGAGTTCAGAGGGCTCTTATGCTCAGTCTGCAACATGGTCAGAAGCAGAATCAAAAGGATTTATTAAGCTAATAGGTCAAAGTACATCAACTTGGTCTTCCATCCATAAGAAAAAATGAATACGGACATAGAGCTGACTTTAAAGCATTTGAAAGCTCTAGTTGAATGTGACACATCAAATCCTCCTAGAAAGATAAAGCAATCAGGGCTGATAAACTATTTAAGCTCTTTGGATTTTGTTGATCCTCAAGTCACAGATTTAGGAGAGGGTTCTTTTAATATTCTTCTTGCTAAGGGCTCACCAAAATACTTGATAAATGTTCATTTAGATACAGTTCCAGCTGGAGATGCTTGGAAATCTGATCCTCATAATTTAATCATTGAGAACGAGAAAGCTATTGGGCTTGGCGCTTGTGACATCAAAGGAGCAGCAGCGTGCTTGTTAACTTTGTTAGAGAGAGGGTTGAGTGACTATGCAATCTTATTTTCTACTGATGAAGAGGCTGGTCAAAGTACTTGTGTTAAAGAATTTATAAAAACAAAACCGGTGTTTGAAGGTGTTATTGTTGCAGAGCCTACTCAAAATATGGCGGTAACATGCCATAGAGGCATTCTTACTGGCACCCAGGAATTTTTTGGTCTTGCTGGTCATAGTTCTGAACAAAGAGCCTTGAATGATAATGCGATTCATAAATTAACACGCTGGTCAGATGCGGCATTGAAAGTTGCTGAATCATACAATAGAACTTCATTTCAGGATCTGCAAGGTATTGCTTTTAACTTAGGATTAGTTCAAGGAGGAATCAAACCCAATATCATCGCTGATCATGCTCAAGTTAAATTTGGTATGAGACCTTTGCCTGGTCAATCTTTTGATGATTTGTTGAAAGAATTTAGTACTGAATCAATCGAAAACAATTCAAAATTTACATCTGGATTTATTGCACCAGCATTACCTGCATCAGGCAATATCGAAGAATTAGAATCATTTGCTGATGAATTAGGATTAAATTTGTCTGCACCAGTAAATTTCTGGACTGAGGCATCGTTATTTAGTGAGGCTGGATACCGAGCCATAGTTTACGGTCCAGGTGATATTGCTAATGCTCATCAACCTAATGAGTCAGTAGCTATTGAGGAGCTAAATCAAGCGTTGATTGATTTTAAACAAATAATTCAATGACTAATTCATCCAATCAGTTTATAAAAAATACCATTTTAAAGCTTCTGGGGGCTATAGGCTCTGAGAAAGAAATAAATAAGTACATTGAAAAATTCTCCTCTCCTGAGCAACGCTTTGCAGTTATCAAGGTAGGTGGGTCTGTAATTGAGAATGACCTTGAGAATCTTATCTCGTCGCTAGTTTTTTTAAATCAAGTTGGTCTTAAGCCAGTAATACTGCATGGAGCAGGTCCAATGCTCTCTAAAGCTCTCGAGGATAGGAAAATTGATTTTTCATTCATCAATGGGCAGAGAGTTACCTCATCAAAGGTCAGAGATGTTGCCCATGAAGTCTTTGAGGAAACTAATCAGAAGATTGTAAGAGCATTGGAAGCTCAAGGAGCATATGCAAAAGGCCTTGTATCTAATGTATTTCAATGCACTCTAGATGATCCCGATTTAGGTTATGTTGGGTCAATTCAATCCGTTAATATTGACCTTGTAAATGATGTATTGGAATCAGATTACATACCAGTAATTGCTCCTATGGGAATTCAAAACGGTGAAATGTTAAATATAAATGCTGATATTGCCACTGTTGAATTGGTTAAAGCTATTAATCCTTATAAAGCTATTTTTTTATCAGAGATCGGAGGAATTTTTAATAAGACTGGTCAATTGATTCCTAACATTAATTTGGCACTTGAGTATGAAGAGCTAATGCAAGAGAAATGGCTACATTCTGGTATGAAGTTGAAACTTCAACAAATTAAATCTTTGTTAGATTATCTTCCTAGGACAGCTTCTGTTTCCATCACTGAGCCAATTAATCTTCCAAAAGAGCTATTTACAGATTCTGGATCCGGCACCCTCATAAAACATGGCTATAGTGTTGCTCAACATAAAATCCCAGATCAAGAGACACAAGAACATTTTAAAAAAATTATAGAGGCATCATTCAGTGGTAATTTAGTAGATAGTTTTTTTGATGATCCCGATAGTTTAAATATTTTCATGACTTCATGTAAACGAGCTACGATAGCCATTTCAAATGACTTTAGTGTTCCGTATATGGATAAGTTTGGCGTAATTCCCGAAGCAAAAGGCGAGGGCTTGGGAGCAGGGATCTGGCATGAAATGCGCAAAGTTTATCCCCAGGTTTTTTGGCGTTCACGCCCAAATAACCCTATAAATAATTTTTACACATCAATTTGTGAGGGTTGCCAAAAACAAGATGAGTGGCATATTTTTTGGATTGGTATATCTGATTATGGCGCTCTAAAAGATTGTATTGAGTATGCTATTAATAAACCAAAAAGTGTGATTTAAATGGATGCTAAAAAAATAGGTTTATTAGGTGGGCGAGGGTACGTAGGTCAAGAAATTGTAGAACTGCTGGCTAACCACAAGCATTTAAATATTACTTCAGTTTTTTCTTCATCTAAAGCAGGTCAGCCTGTGCATCTTAATACTGGCATTGACTTGTTATATAAAGACTTAAACTTAGCTAAAATTAATTTGTCTGATGAGGATGCTTTTATATTGGCATTGCCTAATAATGAATCTGAAGATTACATTGATCTGATTCATCGGCACAATCCTAAAGCTATTATTATTGATCTGAGTTCAGACCATCGTTTTGATGATGCATGGGAATACAGAGTTCCTGAGCTAAGTGAAAAGCTTCAATCAAGTAAAATTAGCAATCCTGGATGTTATGCTTCTGCAATGCAATTTATGCTTGCTCCTTTAAAGAATATTTTAGTTGGTCCAGCGAATTTATATGGGATCTCTGGATATAGTGGTGCAGGAGCTTCTCCAAACGCTAGAAATGATAACGAGGCTCTTAAAGATAGCGTTCTTCCATATTCACTAGTCTCGCATCTTCATGAGAAAGAAGTAAAAGCTCATAGTTATCCAAAAATACTATTTACACCCCATGTTGGTAATTTTTTTAGAGGAATCATGATGACTGGTAATTTTATTCTTTCAGAGCCAATGTCATCTGACCAAATATATAACTTATTTGTCGAGTATTACGATTCAAAGCAGTTAATTTGCATTCAGCAAGAGCTTCCAAAGCTGCAAGATGTTCAAAACACTTCTAATGTAATAATGGGTGGCTTTGCTGTAGATCAAGAAATTAAGAGGCTGACTTTTTGTTGTGCACTTGATAACCTTCTTAAAGGCGCAGCAACTCAGACCGTTCAAAACTTAAACTCTGCCTTTGGATGGGAAGATAACTTAGGAATAATTCAATCATGAAAATTTGGAATCAAAGTTCAAAGGATAAAAACACTGCAATAGATGATTTTTTATCTAGTGAAGATATAGTTTTAGATCAAGAATTATTTTTATATGACATCGAAGCATCCATTGCTCATGCTAATGAATTAGAAAATATTAATATCTTAGCTAAATCTGAAACCAAGAAAGTTATCGTTTCCTTAAAGAAACTTGCAAAGTTATTTTTAGCAAAGAAATTTAAGTTAACGTCTAAATATGAGGACTGCCATTCTGCTATTGAGGATTACTTAACAAAAGAGCTTGGTTCGATAGGCAAGAAAATTCACACTGGTCGAAGTCGCAATGATCAGGTTATGGTTGCTATGCGTCTTTATGCAAGAGCCAAATTAGATGAAATTCAATCAATGAATCTTAAGATAGCTCAATCATTCTTTGATAAGGCTGAAAAACATTCCTCTAATCCTATGCCAGGTTACACCCACTTACAAAGAGCCATGCCCTCAACCTGGGGTTTGTGGTTTGGAGCTTTTGCTGAGTCTTTTCTTGATAATGCTGACTTACTATCCAGCACACAAACCTGGATGAATATAAATCCATTAGGTTCAGCAGCTGGATATGGGGTTAATCTTCCTATTAAACGGGATATTTCAACAAAAGAGCTAAACTTTAAGAGAAAACAGTTAAACGCTCTATATGTCCAAAATAGCCGAGGTAAGTTTGAGTTAGAGTTAATTGGTTCGTTAAAACAACCCATGTTAGATGTAAGAAAATTTTCATGGGATATGAGTATTTTCTTAGCTCAGGAATTTAGTTTGTTAAGTATTGCATCCAAGTATTCAACTGGATCCTCTATTATGCCCAACAAGTCCAATCCTGATGTTATAGAGATCATGAGAGCCAATTATGCGGTGATAGCAGGGCACTATTCCGAATTAGAAAATTTATTATCTTTACCAAGCGGTTATCATCGAGATTTACAGCTTACTAAACGGTCTCTTATTCATTCTATTCATTGCGTTACAAAGACTTTAGGCTTGATGCCTGATTTGATCAAATCGATTAAAGTAGATGCCCAAAGGTCAAATGAATTTATTGATCAGGATATGTTGATGACAGATCAGGCCTATGAGTTAGTTCAATCAGGATTGCCTTTTAGGGAAGCATATATCAAAGTTAAGTCTCAACGAGAGACAAGTTTGGTTTCTAAAACTCTTTCTAGAAAAAACTCTTCATCTGGTTCAGCCTATAACTTGGATTTAAAAATTCTTAAAAGAAGACTCAAAAAGCTCAACCAGTCAAAATAAGTTGCTTTTTTGCTTTTCCTTTTTCTTTATGACAGTATTTAAGAAGAATGAATAAAGCTATCAGAATTCAAAAATCTGAAGCAGCTAGAGATAGACGCCATCGAAGACGTGATTTAGCACAAAAGAAGCTACAAAATGAATATGCTCGTCTTCGTAAGCTAAGAAGAAAAAAATAGTCTTTTAGCCGCTTTTTTTAAATTTTTCACAATTCAGTTGCAGGGGCTTCTTTTATCCTAAAACATTGCTTGCATCCTCCTCATCAACAGTTTCTAATACTCAAATGAATAAAACACACTCATATTTAAAAAAGTGGCATGAAGGCTTAAACTCCAATGATCCAAAATTGTTAGATGAAATTCTTGATGAATCCTGTGTCTTTACATCCCCAATTGTTTTTAAACCTATCGAAGGAAAAGAGATGTCAAAAATTTATTTAATGGGCGCTGGTCAAACTTTTGATATGGACAGATTTGAATATGTTCGTGAACTTGTAGATGGCCTTGATAGCGTTCTAGAATTTGAAACCTATATTGGAGACATTTCTGTTAATGGGGTTGATATTATTCGCTGGAATGATGAGGGTAAAATTATTGACTTTAAAGTAATGATCAGACCACTGCAGGCCATAGGAGCTCTGCAAAAAAAGATGTCAGAGGCACTGGATAATTTAAGTAAATAAATTTTATAAAAAAAGGAGCTCTTTCGAGCTCCTTGAATTAATAATTTAAACAACCACAACTAAGTGGTAATGATTTTAGAAAGAGTAATTAACTGTGACGCCATATGTTTTTGGTGCATTTGGATATCCCTCAAAAGATGATCTCACAGGATCACCAACTGATGGAAAAGCAGTATGCAGATACTTATCATCATTTATATTATTACCCCAAAAAACGATATCAAAATTACCTCTAGAAATACCTGCGCTAAAATTAAGAGTATCTTTTGTTTTCTCACAAGTACCAACGGCACACATAGCATCGTTAAAATCAGGCTCTATTCTAATAAGTGTTGGGCCAGAATATAGATGATTTAACCTAATATAACCATTAGTATTTCCTCTGTTCCAGTTCCATGTAATCGAGCTTGTAAGCGAATCATCATGAACATTCTCTGGTTTGGTGCCACTAACGTCTCCTGCAGCTGAGCCAACAAATGAATCATAATTAGAATCCATCATTAATCCACCAAGCGTAATGTCTATGCTTGGTAATGGAGAAAACATAAGATCAAATTCTAATCCTTCAGATGATTGCTGTCCTGCGTTTGCTAAGATAAAACCTGAACTAACAAAAGTGTTAGATTGAAAGTCTTGGATCTCTTGTTTGAAGGCAGTAATATTTAGGTACCCTGTAGGAAGTCTCATTTTTACACCTAGCTCAAGAACCTCTGCTTCCTCTGGAGAGGCATACCTTTGACCAAGAGCTGTATTTTCTGCAACTGGAGTGCCTGCAGCAGCTAATGCAGCAATTTCAGCTGCGTCAGGTTTTGAGTCTGTGGAGAGATTCCATGCAGTAGACTTAAAGCCTGTTGAAATTCCACCATATATAGAGGTATTTTCATTTAATGCATATGTCAGCTTTGCAGTGTAATCAATATTGTCATCTGATGATTGACCGCTTTGACCTATACCTGGAAATGGCTGCATTTCTGGAAGAAATTGCAAAGCTTGGAAACCAAGTAATGGATTGAATTGAGGATTTACTGCTAATGCTGCTGCAGTAGCTGGATCAAAGCCTGCTTGTATCAATCCAAATGTTCCGATACCTACAAAACCTATTTGAGAAAAGATATCTGTATTTACATCTCTACCTGTTACTGTCTTGTTATCTTCAATATAACTTGCTCCAAGGACAGCACTTAACTTATCAGTAAAGTTAATGTCTACTTGACCAAAAAATGTTGTTGTTTCAGTCTCTTGAGTAAAATAACCTGTGCTTCCTTGCCCCGTTGCAAATATTGCTGCTGATGGAACTCCAATAGCTGCTAAATCAGACAATGCTGCGGCTCCGCCAGTCAGTCCAAATGTTAGAATGTCGGCATACGTTCTCCAAGTTGGTCCAAAGATAACAGCTGAATCATTTTTAAGGTCCTCTTCGTAGTAATATGCACCAATCAACCAATTAACCTTTTCATTACCCTTTGATGCTAATCTAAACTCTTGAGATTTTGCTTTTAAATTTACATTGGTATCATTTGGATTAAGTATTAACGCACTGTCAAAATCTATATCCTGGCTTTCGAAACTATCTGAATCTCTAGAAGAAGTAATACTTGTAAAGATCATATTGTCCATTTCTTTAACTAAATTAATGGATATTCCAGAGTTCTCACCTTTTGCCATTGAATCAAAATTAAAGTAAACATTAGAGTCGTAGGGACTATTTGGAGCTGCCTGAGCACCAAGTGCGTATACGGTTTGTTTAGCTAAGCCAGCCGCAACGTTACTTACCTGACAGCAAAACTCATCATATTCATCATAATCAGCCGTGATTCTGATTTCTGTATTACCAGCGGTTTCAATTAAAAGTTCACCCCTAAGCGAGTATCTATCTCTATTGTTAGTATCGTTGCCGGTTACTGGATTTTTAGCATGTCCATCAGCTTGATTAGAATCAGCACTAAGGCTGAAAGCCATAGACTCGTTTAATGGTCCTGTATAATAAGCTCTAACTTTCCTTGAATTATAGTTTCCAAAAGAGGTAGATACTTTTCCATAATTTTCAAAAGAAGGTTTTTTGGTAATAATATTAATAACACCTGCACTTGCATTTTTTCCAAAAAGTGTACTTTGTGGACCTCGAAGAACCTCAACTCTTTCAACCATCGGAAGATCACTGATTCGGCTTTGCATTTTTGATCGATAAACACCATCTACAAATAATGCGACTGAGGGCTCAACACCATTATTGTTTGAACCGTTTCCAAAGCCCCTTATAAAAAAAGCAGCATTTTTAGACGATTGATATTGTCTGGTATCCAAAGAAGGAACAACTTGCATTAAATCAAATGCATCAATGACATTTGCTTTATCTATTTCATCTGCACTAATTACTGAAACAGCAACGGGCACTTCTTGAAGGGTTTTCTCAGTTTTAGTAGCAGTTGTGATAATTTCTTCAATTTCACCTGATTGCGCAAATGTATTTATTGAAAAGATGAAAATAAAACATAAAGATAAAATATACCTGTATTTTTCCATGGAGGTTCCTCTTAATAATTATTTATAAAAGGGTGACTTTATACTAAATTTTATAAAATAAAAGCGACATATTTTTTATGAATAATGTTTTGATTTTATATATAAATTATTTATATGTGAGTTTAATTTAAACATAATTTTTGAATATAAGAGGTACCTATAATTATATAAATTATTTATATATTCACTTGGTATTGGAATAATTGAATCATATGATGAAGGTTATAAATTTTACGAGAGAAATTTCATGAGCATGGATAAACCACTTCAAGGGATAAAAATTTTAGAGTTATCGAGCATAGTAACGGCATCATTGGCAACTATGATTCTTTGTGACCAAGGCGCTGAAGTAATCAAAGTTGAGCCAACTGGGTCGGGAGACTCAATGCGTTATCTTGGCACGCAAAAAGGTGGTTTTTCTGCTATTTTTGCAAACTGTAATCGAGGTAAACAATCACTGAATCTAGATCTTAAAGATAAAGAAGAGCTAAAAATTTTACTTGAGTTAGTCAAAGAGGCCGATGTATTTATCAGCAATTATCGACCAGGAGTAAATGAGAGATTAGGCCTTGGATTGGATGTGTTGAGAGATATAAACCCTTATATTATCTATGTATCTATTTCCGGATTTGGAGAAATAGGACCTTTGGCAAATGCTCCTGCTTATGATCATGTTATACAAGGAATGTCTGGCGCAACCAGCATCCAGTCGAATGGGGAAGAGCCAGCTTATATGAAAACCTTAATCTGTGACAAAATTACTGGCTATACAGCATGCCAGGCTTTAACCGCTGCCTTATTTAAAAGAGAGAGAACAGGAGAAACGAGCCACATCACATTATCGATGCTTGATTCAGCAATCTTTTTTTTATGGCCTGATGGTATGATGAACCACACTTTGCTTGATGAAGATGTGCAAACAGCTCCCCCCTTATCATCTACATACACTAGTCTCATTCCTGCAAAGGATGGTTTTTTTACTATCGCAGCTATGACAGACGGTCAATGGTTTGGTATTTTTAATGCAATTGGAAAACCAGATTTTAAAACAGATCCTAGATTTAAAAACGCTTCAGCTAGAAGTCAGAATATGACTGAACTTCTTCAAGAATCCCTTTTTAGATTTCATGATTACACCATTGAGGAGGCAATAAAAGCATTAAGAGATAATGATGTACCTTGCTCTCCATATGTGCCACGTGATGAAGTGATCAATCAACCGCAAGTTATAGCTAGTAAGACTATTTTTCAAATGGACAGTCCTCATCAAGGGAAGATGAATGCTGTTTCTCATCCAGCAATATTCGATGGCAATCGAATGAAAGTAACTCAAACAGCTCCAGCTTTAGGAGAGCATAGAGACCAAATCATTAAAAAAATACGAAATTGACAATCTCTTGAATGCTACATCTCTAGGATGTATATTAATCAACTCAAAAGCGGGAATAGCTCAGTTGGTAGAGCGCAACCTTGCCAAGGTTGAGGTCGCCAGTTCGAACCTGGTTTCCCGCTCCAGTTAGAAAGATTTATTCTTCTTCATAAAGAACTTGTCGAGAGGCTACTATGATCTCTTTGATTTTGTTGTTTTCAATCCTCACATCAAACGATTCTCTTGCAACCACCTCTTTACCATCAATGGTATCGGTTACTTTGTAAGAAGAGGTCACCCAATGATGAATAGAGCCATCTGCTTGAGGCACATCATTTGCCATAGCATAGACGAATTCCCATATTGGATTTGATGTGTCAAACCAGTTCTTAAGAAAAGCAGCATGCTCTGAAGAACCATTCACAATTACCCCATTAGCAGCTTTGCCTACTAAGTCATCAGCATTGGTTCTATCAATTGCTTCAAGATCGCGTTGATTGTGCGCTTCAACGTAATCAACCCAAATTTTTACAAGAGATGGGTCCCCAGCAACAATGTCTAACTTTGTCCCATCTTCTGAGATCTCATAGCCAATAACAGCCCCTTTTTTCATATGTCCAGATTCGTGATGACCGGCAAATGTAATTTGAGCTATAAATAACAAGCCAATTATTGAAAGTAGTTTATTCATATCATCTCCTAAAATATATAAATATATATCGTAAAACTAATGGGTAATAACTTTATCACAGTTGTTTTATTGTATGGTCTTAGTTTTATATCTCTCAAACCAAGCAAGAATATGATCAACTTTTGTAATTAGTCGAGAGGGTCTGCTTGCAATTCCATGAGAAGTATCTGGAAGGCGAACCATCGCACTATCTACTCCCTTTAATCTAAGGGCTTGATAAAATTGTTCAGTTTCTGAAATAGGCGTCCTTCGATCATTTTCACCTGTCAGCAACATTGTAGGGGTAGTCACATTCCCCATTAACGATAATGGTGATCTTTTCCAGTAATGCTGAAGATGTTCCCAAGGAGGGCCTGGGAATTGGTGATAGATTTGACCGACCATAGAGTCAGCAGTCAGTGGTTTGCTTAACCAGTTAATGACAGGTTTAGCAGCAACTGCAGCATTGAAACGATCCGTTAACCCAACTGCGTATGCAGTCGCGATTCCACCAGCACTGCCACCAGCAATAAAAAGGTTTGTATCATCAATAAATCCGAGATCAATCAATGAGTCTATGCCTGACATATGATCAGCAAAATCTTCTTCACTAGAATATTTGTATTGCAAAAGAAGGGCAAAATCTTCTCCATATGACAGGCTTCCGCGATAGTTATTATAAAAAACAACATATCCAGCTGCTGCCATGATTTGTAACTCAGCTGAGAAATAGGGGCCATAAGCCAGATGCGGCCCACCGTGAATTTCAAGAATTAATGGGTATTTTTTTGAAGGATCAAAATCTGGCGGGGTAATATACCAACCATGAATTTCCTGTTCATCGAAAGAGGATTTGTAGGTAATTTCTTTGACTTTTCCTAGTTTCCGATGGCTCAAAAGATCGTCATTTAAGGCTGTTAAAATTTGTATTTCTTCTTCATTAATAACAGCAACATTTGCCGGTCGCTCAGAAGTCCCGTGAGTATATGCAATAGTATTATTCGCAAGATGGAAGCCTCCTGAAAGGTAGGGTCTTCCGAGTGTCGTTCCGCCTAGCCCATGTGTGATCTCTTTAAGTTTACCTTTTGTGGTGACTTGACCGATCTTTCTAATACCTCGCTCATCATAAGCAAAGAAAAGCGACTTGCTATCATTAGCCCAATGTAAATTGTTCGCATCTCCATCTAGATCCTCTGTTAGCAAGCGGATGTTATTTCCATTCAGATCCATGATTGCGATTTGATCTGGCGTGTAGGCAAGAGGCCGCCTTTCTTCTTGATTAAATGCAATCAACTTCCCATTTGGTGATATGACTGGTGAGCGTTCAGCACCAGATTGATTCGTTATTTGCTTAATATCTTTAGTGCCTAAATTTACTGAATAAATATCCGCTTCATCACTTACAAGCTCCCAGTCATCAGAGCGATAAGCTGAAAAGAAAATACGATTACTGTCTGGCGACCAAGCTAGAGACCCATAATGATTAAAATTACCATTAGTGAGTTGTCGTGCTGAGCCTCCATCTGCAGGAACAACAAATACATGGCGATATGCTGGTTCAACAATTCCTTGTCCATCATATTGATACTGGGTTGTTGTTACCGTTATAGGATTTTTAGCCCAACTAGCGCCTTCAGGTTTTTCTCGAGGCTCAGCAATGGTTTCAGATGGCGCCTTAACATTCATGGTAAAAGCAAGCCACTTCCCATCTGGTGACCAGGTTAGATTTGAGGGTGAAGCTTGTAATTGAGAAATGACCGCAGTTTCTCCATTATCTATCCACCGAACATGAATTTGTTGTGACCCTGTATCGTTAGATATAAAAGCGAGCATTTCTCCATTTGGAGACCAACGCGGAGATCTGATACTAGTTAGGCCAGAATAAAGCGGTCGATGATCTTTGCCATCTGCAGAAATTTGCCATAAGTTAGAACGTTCACGGTCTTTCATGATGTCATTTGATTTGCGAACATAGACAATGGTTTTTCCATCAGGTGATACACGTGGATCAGAAGCCCATTCAAGCTCAAACACATCCATTGGTTCAAACTTAGCAAGGTTTTCTTTTGAATTAGAAAAAGGACTTATCATGAGTACTAATGAAAGTAACAGAAGTTTTTGCATTAAAAGCAAACCATTAGTGTAGTTATTTTTATTTTTCATTGATTCAGCATAATTGATAAAAATACTCTCGAAAAGTATTTCATTTATTGTTGATTATTTTTTAGCTTTTTAAAATAAACTAGTCTCATAAGTGATATATTCAACACTTAATAAATAAATTGGAGAAAAATGAATCTTTTAAAAACATTATTAATAGTTCCATTATTTTTAAGTACTCAAATCTTTGCTGGCCATCATGAGGAATCTAAAGTTAGCCAGAAAGTAATGATGAATAATATTAAGACTGCAAAATCATGGATTGATGCTGGCTATTCAGATAAAGATGCTTTTATGGCCGTTGTGAAAAAACATATGTCTGATGATGGTTATAATTATCCTGGAAGATTTATTGGCTTTGGGTTTAATTTTGATCCTAGTAACGACCAAATGGTCGTTGATTGGGTGATTGAGAACAGTCCTGCTGTTGGCGTCCTGCAAAGCGGTGACACTTTTGTATCTGTTGCAGGCGTTCCTGCAACTAGAGAAAATAGAGAAAATGGTGTGTTATCTTTTACAGGTCTTCCAGGTCAACCCGTTAAAGCTGTTGTAAATAGAGATGGTAAGGATGTAGAGGTTTCTTTTAACAGAGGGTTAGTGAGTCCTAGATACAGCAAAGCTCAGATTATGGAAAATATTGAATCTTCAAATGGCGAGGATTGGGGTGCAGATGAATATGAGATTATTGAAGTTGCTGCAAACAGAAGCAAGAACGTAGTCTATGTTTGGACTTGGCATAAGTTTACAGACGATATTACTGATCTTCAATATGAAGAAAACCAAGTAACAAGATTTCAATTCAACGATGAAGGGCAAGTTATTGCTAGAGGTGATATGTCAGAAGAATCCCTAGTTCAAAGCCAATTAGGATTTAAAGTTTCAAGATAGTTCATATCTAGATTTAGATAAAGGGGCTTTTTGCCCCTTTATTTTTTTGCATTAAATATTTTTTTCCCTCGAGAAAAAGTTGCCACTACATCAATTTCTAATAGATTTTCTGTATCAATCTTTAAAGGATCCATGGATAAAACAACTAAATCAGCCTGCTTGCCAACCTCAATGGTTCCTTTAATATCATCTTCAAAGTGCTGATAAGCTGCATTAATTGTTATTGCTTTAAGAGCATCATAGGTAGAAATTTTTTGTTCCTCTCCTAAAACTTTTCCAGATCTGGTTTTTCTGTTGGTTGTAGACCAAAGCAATCTAATCATATCTGGAGGAACAACAGGGGCATCATTATGGACAGTGAAAGGCATTTTTCTATTGAGAGTAGATTTTGTGGGACTTATTCGCCTAGCACGATCCTCTCCAAATACTGAATCTCTATGCCAATCTCCCCAGTAAAATGTATGAGTTGAAAAATAAGAAGGAATAATTTTAAGTTCTTTCATTTGATCAAGTTGATCCTCTCTCACAGTTTGAGCATGGATCATGATGGTTCGATGATCAGATGCAATTTCAGCATTTTTTACTGCTTTAACAAGCATATCGGCTGCAGCATCACCATTAGCATGAGCCATAATGGGTATATTGAGCTCAGCGTAGTGCTTGACCCACTTTGAAACTTCAGATTGAGGTATTAATGGGTAGCCTTTATATGATTCTGCCTCACTGTGAGGGGGTTTGTAATAGGGCTCAGTTAAGTAAGCAGTTTTACCCTGAGGCGAGCCATCTAAAATAAGCTTTATGCCACCAATCTTTACTCGACCCTCATAGTTTCCAAAATTAATTGAATCTAAATTTTTATCTAATCCATTTTGACCTACAGGGAAACTGATAATATCTAGGTTAATCATTCCTTGTGCGTCAGCCCCATGCATTAATCCTATAGTTTCAGGACTCGAGGCTCCATCTTGAGCGGTGGTAATTCCATTTCTTGCATATATATTCATGGCTTTTTTAACACTTCCAATTGGATCTTTGTAGGCGCTCATGGCTAATTGTTGCAAGGGGTATGCTGCAGTTTCCTCAAAAACTCCATTTGGTTCTGCTGAGTTATCATATCTTCGAATTTTACCCCCAGGAGGATCTTGTGTTTTGGAGTTGATGTTTGCCAAAGATAAACCTAAAGAATTTGCTGCGCCGAGATGTGCTGAGACATGAATGAGATATATAGGATTCTCAGTACTGACTTCATCAAGATCATCTTTTGTAGGATGTCGTTGTTCTTCTAAAAGAGAATCATCATAACCAAGACCCATTACCCATTCGCCAGGTTGCAAATTAGAGTCTTTGATGAATTTCTTTAGCTCGGCCTGGAGTTCCTTGATATTATTTATCCCGCCTACCGGAGGGGATGAAATGTTTGCAACTTGAGTGGCGAATGCTAAATAAGATGCATGACCATGCGCATCAATAAAGCCTGGGAGCACTGCCTGATCACCAAAATCTATGTGTTTGCCTTGAATATGCTTTGCATCCTCATGAGACCCTATCCAGATGATAATTTCATCTTTTACGGCAATGGATAAAGGTTGGGCTTGCTTGGTACCCGTCATTAAAATCACATTGTTTGAACTTACAATTAAGTCTGCTTCGTTTATATTTTGATCATAGGAGCATGAACCTATTATCAAAAAGAACAATAAATATCGCATATAAAACTAGATAATGAGTTATCAAATTATTGTAGTACTAAATTAAGATTTTATTAGATTTTATTGCATTCATGAGATTAATTATGTTTACTAGTAGATATAAAAAATATTTATAATAAGTTTAAAAATATTTTTTTAATACTTGCTAAATGGGGGAGGTAAGTTATGAAAATTACGATGGTGTCTTATTGTCTAAAAATTACTGCAATTGCTTGCGGTTTTTTCCTTTTGATTAATCCAGTTTTTGCTCAAGATAAAGCAGTCAGTGCAATCGAAGAAGTGATTGTTACATCTCAAAGAGTAGAAGAGAGCCTGCAAGATGTTCCTATTGCTGTGACTGCGCTTACAGCAGAAATGCTTGAAAGCCAACAAATACAATCAGGATCTGATTTGCAACTTGTTACTCCAAGTTTAAACTTTCAAGGTAGTGATGCTGCAGGAGGAGCATTTAATATTCGTGGTATTACAAACTTAGCTGTATCCCAAACTTCTGAATCTGGAGTCGAAATACATGTTAATGACTTACCTGTTGGCTCCACAACCATGCAAGACGGCGAGTTTTTGGACATGGAGCGTATTGAAGTGCTAAGAGGCCCTCAAGGCACACTCTATGGTAAAAATTCTGTTGGAGGAGCTATTAATTTAATTACGGGTAGACCAAAATTTGATGAAATGACACAAATGGTTTCTATTGACCTCGGTGATTATAACTTAGAGAAATTGAGATACACATTAAACTATCCATTGAGTGACAGTATGGCTGCAAGGTTTGCGCTTATGTCTGTTGAGCGCGATGGTGATATTGAAAACATTTATTCAAAGGCTCCCACTTCTCATATTAATAATCGAGATTCCTCTGCTTATAGATTTTCTTTTGCATGGCAATTAAGTGACAACACAGATATTTTATTTGTACATGATCATTACGAAGAGGACTCTACTCGTCACTATGTAAATAATAGGTATTGTAAGCGCGATCCATCCGTTGCAGTAGGTTGTACTCCAGGCGGCCCTCAAGTGCACGAATTAACCCATCCCATGGCAACTTATGTAGAGAATTTAGCAATTTTAAGTGGAATATTAGATTACACGCCAGTGACAGATATGTCTGGTGCACCCAAGGGTTTTTGGCAATCAAACAATAGAGGTAATCCACGATATATTATTGATCAAGACATCACACAACTGATTGTTAATCATTCAATCAATGATAATTGGGATATGACCATATCACACTCGAGAAAGGATCGACTTTATGACCGCACCGGAGTATATGAATCAGAAGAATATGATCGACTCAGATTCAAGGACAATCCTTTTTTCCCTGGTGGAAATGTTCCTATGACTGGTTATGGCCCAAACTGTAATCTTGATAATGGTACTTTGGGATCATACGGTGGCTGTATTGTTGATACTATGAATTATCCTGACGGTTATGATCGCCAATATAATCCGGAAACTGAAAATGAAGTCACTGAGATAAGATTGCAATCAAGTTTGGATGGAAACTGGAACTATTTATTGGGAGCAATTCATTCAGAAGCCTCTGGATTAAGCGTATATGATATTGCAGCCAATGGATTAGATGCATTAGCATTATTTCCACCGACAGTTCTAACAGGGTTTCCCCAGGGTGCTGTGCAGTTATATGCTCCCTTATATAGGACCTCTAGCATTGCTGCAACAAGAAGTTCAGCTATATTTGGGGAGATCTATTATCAAGCTAATGATAGGTTGAAATACACCTTGGGCTTAAGAAGAACCGAAGACTACAAAGAACAATATGGTCGTTCACCATTTTTAAGCGTTGTTGGATTTGGTAGCCAAGGCAATGGATTTACTGCTTTGCCATTACCAGGCAATGAAATTCCTGCATTTGGTCAGTCATGGTATGCCTCAGGAGCCGTAGGTGATCCTGAAACAGAATATGCAAATAATACAGGCCGATTTGTTGTTGATTATGTTTTGAATGACAATACGCTTGTTTATGGATCAATTTCAAAAGGATTCAAAGGTGGTGGGTTTAACCCAGCACTAGATCCTGCAAAATATCCAGATACCCCTCAGGTATTTCCCTCCACAGAATTAACTGCATTTGAAGTAGGTTTTAAAACTGATTTTCCTGCACAGGGTATGCGCTGGAATGCAGCAGCCTATATGTATGATGCTGAAGATTATCAGGTCACTAAAATTCAGAATAAAACACGTGTTAACGAGGGAATCGATGTGGATATGATGGGCTTTGAAAGTGAATTCATTTGGATTCCAGTTAATGCTCCTCAATGGCAAGTTAACATGGGTATTGCATGGGAGGAATCAGAAATTGCAAACGGTGAAATGATTATGAATCCAGCAAATGCTGACCTTTGTTTAACAACAGGTTGTGGCAATTGGCATCTTATGAAAAATGCTGCTGATGGAGAAGTCTTTGTGGTGAGAAAAGATGTAGCAACTGTGATTTGGAATATGTGGCAAGGTGGTCTTTGGGGGCCAGCTCAAGCGCTTATTGTGCCTGCTGAGTTCCATGGCGATAGGGTATCTGGACAACCAACACCTGTAAGCTTTTTACCAAATGTGGCGCCTGGCCATTTGCCATCGCTCACGGCATCCAGAGATCTTTATTCTTCAGTCATGGTAAATACTGCTTGTGCAATACTTGGTTGTAATCCAGCTGATGCTATTAAAGATGGATTGCTCTCAGATATTAGCGGCAATTCACTAACTCATCCTGAGCTTTCAATGAATTTGGGTATTCAATACACCATGATTACTGAAAATTATAATGTAAACTTTAGGCTTGACGCATACAAACAAGATGAGCGTTATACCTCCTTATTCGATCTTGAGTGGGATAAAGTTCCATCATGGACTGAGTATAATGCAATGATTTCTATTACTCCTTCAGTGGATGATCCAAAATGGCGCGTAGATATTTATGGTCAAAATATCACTGATGAAGAAAATATAATGCATATTGGTGAGGCTACAGCACCGTTAGGATTTAATAAAAGTATTTGGGCAAGGGAGCAGGCAACTTATGGAGTGAGGTGGACTTACAACTTTTAGTCTAAAAAGTTAAAAAAAGGCCCTGTTTTAGGGCCTTTTTTTTGACGAATAAATTTATTTTACTTGACAAATAAATGAGAATCATTCTCAATAAGATCTTCTTAAATATTTATAGATAGTTTTAACTCGGAGAAAATATGAAAAAGCTTTTTTTATTGCCAATGGCAATATTTATGATGTCATTTCAATTTTTGCAAGCTGATGGCTACATTGCATCCTATTCAATTAAGGTATCTGATGTTCCCGCTTTTGCAAAATCATTTGATGGTCTAATGAGTTCAGATTTTGGGAAGACCTTTCCTGGAACTGTAACTTTAGGGCACTTTGCATTTAATGGGTATGATGATGCAACTCATGCAGTTGTTATTAGTTATGATTCTGAGGCTGATATGGCAACAGGAACTCAAATGTTTTATACGCCAACATTTGGAGCATTCTTAAATGAAGTGCAAGATATCTCAGAACCAGTAGAACAATCATTGAATAGAAAACTTATGAGTGGCGGCAATAATAATCAAGCAGATAACAGTGTTTATACAACATATTACATGTCTGTAAAAAACCCTAATAAGTATGCAGCTGCATGGAAAAAACTAATTGATGCACAAGTTGAAGATGGTAATATCTCTGGTTCATATGGTCTAAGAGCTCATACACATGGTAATAATAGCTACTATTCACATTATGCCTACACAGGCTCTACAAATATCGAGTCAGCAATTGAAGAGCAAAAGAATCTTATGCAAAGCAGTTCATTTGCCACATTTTCTAAAAATGTTAAGCGCGAAGTAAAGAAAACAACAATGATGGTTGTAATGGCAACATATAACTATCCAAATTCATAGGTACGAAAATTATGAGAAATTTATTTTTAATAACTTTATTAGTTTCAAGCTTTTTTGTTCAGTCGCAAGAAGTGCCCGACCCGATTAGGGCGGAATACTTGATGTGTAATTTAAACGAAGGAAAAAGTTTTGATGACTTTATGAAATGGTCTGCTTCTTGGAACAAGGTCATGGATGCCACTGATGAATCTGGTTACGATGCTGCAGTCATGGTTCCTAGATACCGCTCTCCACTTACTGATTTTGATATGTTTTGGGTTGGACATACTGATACAGCAACAAATATGGGTAAAGCTCTAGATAACTGGTTTGGTGAAAGCTTTAAAAAAGTAAGAGATTCAATACCAGTAACATGTGTTCAAGCGTTTAATGCTGTTCAGTGGGTCTTAGAATCGAACTTTAGCCCAGAGGAATTATCAAATGCTTATCCAGTATCTTATCGTTACTGTAATTTGAAAGAGGGTAAGACTCTTGCAGATGCCTATATCAATCTAAGCAATCAGATGAAAATTTCTCATAAAGCAGGCATTAAAAATAGTGCTCGCTTAATTAGACCTAGCAATGGGGCTCCTGCGCAACTTGCAGATTACGATTTTGTACTATCCTACGGCTCACCTGAGTGGGAAGAGTGGGGTAAAGCAATAGACCATTACTGGTCAGACGTAAACAATACTGATGAGAATAAAGCGGTTCGAGAAACATATTCTTGTGAAAATTCAAGAATGTATTCTGGGACTTTAATTAGATAAAAAATATAAGGAAAAAATATGAAAAAGTTATTACTTCTACCTGCATTAATGACAATGTTTGCGGCTGCTGAAATCTATGAAGATTTTACCCCTTCTCAAGAGCCAATGGAATTAACTGTTGTTGCGGTTCAACCAAACTATGTTGATACCTACCTTACCAACTTGAATAGAACTTGGGTGCGAGCTATGAATGTTCAAAAGAAGCTAGGATATGTTGAGGATTTTAATGTTTGGACCTCTTTGAGCGTTGCTGATACTCCAAATGTTTGGATTACGGTGCAATACAAAGATTTAGCTTCAATGCAGCAGACGGAAGAAAAAAATAAGGCGGTGGAAGCTGAATTAGAGAAAATGTATGGAGATAATGAGGTTGAGTTAGAAGAAATCTCAAAAGGCTATGAAGAGATTCGTGAGATGATCGATCATGCAATTATTTATAGAGTTGATTTTAAAGATTAATTTTTTTTATTAACTCAAAGAAGAGAGGGGGGTCGCTAGATCCCCTTTTTATTGTATGACACCATTTATGTCATACTTTGAAAAGAAGCTCCAAATTCTTTGACTTGCAACTGGATTACTTAGTCCTTCATAGACAGATCCAGTCCAAATATGTCCAGCTTCATTAATAAATGTTGCAGTTTCAAAATTATAAATTTAATTAAATAATTTTCTTCAAGAGCTCTATTTTTATTTGTTAGACTATATCTTTATTTTTATTTCATAAGCGAGAAAAAAGTGTCAGACAAATATATTAAAAAGGGATCATTGTCAGTTTCAACAGAGCTAGAAGCATTTCTTAAATCTGAGGTATTACCAGGATTAGACTTAACTGAAGATCATTTTTGGACAAGTCTAGAAAATGTTATTAATGAATTTAGTCCAAGAAATAAAGAATTATTAGAGATCAGAGAATCTATGCAGGAACAAATAGATGCTTGGCATTTGGCTAACCCTGGGCAAGAAAAAAATCTTGATGTTTATAAAGATTTTTTAAAAGATATTGGTTATCTTCTTCCTGAAGCTGAAGACTTCACTATTTCAACAGATAATGTTGATCCAGAAATTGCTTCTATTGCTGGCCCTCAATTAGTTGTTCCAGTCATGAACGCAAGGTTTGCTCTTAATGCTGCTAATGCAAGATGGGGAAGTCTTTATGATGCTTTGTATGGCACCGACATGATTTCTGAGGAAGATGGCGCCTCACGAGCAGGCGCATACAATCCAAAGCGAGGGGATAAGGTTATTGAATTTGCAAAGGCATTTTTAGATAAAAATTTTGCACTTAATGATGCATGTTATGCAGATGCTAACTCTTTTAATATTAAGAATGGGTCTTTAGAGGTTGGACTCAGTAATGGAGACGCAGTCAGTCTTAAAAATACTGATCAGTTTCATGGCTATCAAGGTTCAGCAGATCAACCTTCTGGAGTATTACTTAAAAATAATAACTTACATGTTGAGATCCAAATTGATCCAAGTCACTCGGTTGGAGCAACAGATCCTGCCGGTATCAAGGATGTTTTACTTGAGTCTGCTATAACGACTATTCAAGACTGCGAAGATTCTGTGGCGGCAGTTGATGGAGAGGATAAAGTGACTGTTTACAGAAATTGGCTAGGCTTGATGAAAGGTGATCTGCAGGAAACTTTTATTAAGGGAGGTGCAGAGATGACTCGCTCTCTTAACTCAGATAGGAGTTATGTTGCGCCAGATGGATCTGACTATTCTCTCCCAGGTCGAAGTCTTATGCTTGTAAGAAATGTAGGACATTTGATGACCAATCCTGCAATTCTTGATCAAAATGATAATGAAGTTCCTGAGGGAATCTTAGATGCAATGTTTACCATTTGTATTGCTATGCATGACTTTAATGGGAATAGCACCCTAAAAAACTCTCAAGCTGGGAGTATTTATATTGTGAAGCCAAAAATGCATGGTCCTGATGAGGTGCAATTCACTTGTGATCTATTTTCCGCTGTTGAGAAATCATTAAATCTCAATCAGCTAACTGCCAAAGTTGGGATTATGGATGAGGAGAGAAGAACTACGGTAAATCTTAAAGAGTGTATTCGAGTTGCCAAGGATAGAGTAATTTTTATTAATACAGGGTTTTTAGATAGAACTGGTGATGAAATACATACTAGCATGGAGGCTGGACCTATGATTCCGAAAGCAGCAATGAAACAGCAGCCCTGGATTCTTGCTTATGAAGACTGGAATGTTGATTCAGGTCTAGAGACCGGTTTTAAAGGTAATGCGCAAATTGGCAAAGGAATGTGGCCAATGCCTGATGAAATGCTCAATATGTATGAAACAAAAACCATGCACCCAGAATCTGGAGCAAACTGTGCTTGGGTTCCGTCACCAACAGGTGCTACTCTTCATGCCATGCACTATCATCAAATTTTAGTATCAGATCGCCAAGAAAAATTACTTGAACGGACTAAAGCAAGCCTTGAAGATATTTTAACAATTCCGGTCATGTCAGATCCTGAATCTTTATCTTCAGAAGATGTGCAAAAAGAATTAGATAATAATGCCCAAGGTATCTTAGGATATGTAGTTCGATGGGTGGATCAGGGAGTTGGATGCTCCAAGGTACCTGATATAAATAATATAGGCCTTATGGAAGATAGAGCTACTTGCAGAATTTCTAGTCAACACATTGCAAATTGGTTACACCACTCTATTTGTTCTGAAGATCAAGTCATGGAAACAATGAAGAGAATGGCACTTGTTGTTGATCAGCAGAATTCTGGAGATCCAACCTATCAACCTATGGCACCGTCCTATGATGGTATTGCATTTAAGGCTGCCTGTAATTTAGCTATTCAAGGAAGAGTTCAGCCAAGTGGTTACACTGAGCCAATCTTGCATGAAATGAGATTAAAATTTAAAGCCTAATGAAAGCTTATTGGATCACAAGATGCCATGTTCATAATTCTGATGAATATGATGAGTATATCAAGTTAGCTGGACCTGCGATTAGCAATCACGGAGGTACTTTTTTGGTTAGAGGCGGAGAACAAATTGAATTAGAAGGCGGCCCATATGAGAGAACTGTTTTGGTTGAATTTAATTCAATGAATGAGGCAAAATTTTGCTACGAGTCCAGCGAATACCAAGAAGCATTAAAGTATTCCTCAAACTCTTCTAATCGCCATGTTGTTTTAGTCGAAGGAATTAATTAATTGGTTAACATAACAATCTCAAGAACTTTCTTTAGTTTTTTATTAATCTTTGCTTTTAATTTACATTCTGAAGATCAATCTGATGCAGATAGTTTTTTTGGAAGGGAGGCACCCGTCTATCCTTCTTCGGATCATTTAATTGGCTGGATAGATTCAAGACAAATTCTAACTTTGAATGGTGAATGGAGTTACATAGTTGATCCAATGAATAACGGCTTGCCTGAGACATCATTTTTTGGCGGATTCCCTAAAAATAAAATTCAAAAAACAGGCATGGAGTTAATTGAATATAATTTTGAGACTGCATCAAAAATTGAAATCCCTGGAGCTTGGAATGCTTTAGATGAAAGGTTGTTTTTTTATAGAGGTCCAGTTTGGCTTTATAAGAAATTTAATTACTCCCCTAAAAAAGAAGCCTTAACCCATCTCTACATAGAGGGCAGCAATTTCACTACCAAAATATTTCTTAATGGTTCTATTGTTGGAGAGTTTGTAGGTGGCTATGTCCCATTTAATTTCAACATTTCCAAGTATTTAAAAGAGGGTGAAAACATTTTGTTGGTTCAGACTGACAATACTCTGAACGAGTCATCTGTTCCAACACAAAAAACTGACTGGTGGCCATGGGGAGGTATCATTGGCGATGTATATGTTGTTGAGACTCCAAAGCAATTTATTCAAAATGCATATTTACAACTTAACCCAGATAATTTCTCTGAAGCTCTATTTAAACTTGAGATGAATGAGGAATCCTCAGGGCATATGATTAAACTTGAAATTCCAGAGCTTCAGTTCAAGGCTGAATACAAAACAAACTCTTTGGGCGCAATTACAGAAACTATTAAAATTAATCCTCAACTTTGGTCACCTTTAAATCCCAAACTTTATGAGGTAAAGATTTCATCCGATGCCGAAACCATTTCTGACAAGATAGGGTTTCGATCTATCAAGACATCAGGTCAAAAGATATATTTAAATAATTATGAGATTCAATTTAAGGGAATCGCCATGCATTCTGAACCCATTGGGATTGCAGGCCCAGCTTTTTCAAAGGCACATTTTCAAAAACTACTTTTAACCGCTAAAGATCTAAATATTAATTTTATAAGAGCGGCACATTATCCATACACACGTCATCTTGCTAAGGTTGCTGATCAATTGGGCTTAATGCTTTGGGAGGAGGTGCCTGTTTATTGGAATATTGATTGGGATAACTCCAACACCTTAAACATTGCAAAGAATCAAATCACAAGACTTGTCCAAAGAGATCAAAATAGGGCATCTGTGGTGGTTTGGTCTGTTGCAAATGAAACCCCGCTATCTTCATCAAGAATGAAATTCTTAAATGCACTTCTTGCTGAGATAGAGTTAGATGACTCATCACGCTTATCAACTGCTGCTCTATTATCCGGCAGCGAAGAGCAGTTTAGATCCTTGGTTCTTGTTTTGGCATTGCAGGGAGCTAAATCTCAATGGGTTAGCCTAAAAGAAAAAGCTATTTTTCGATTAATTCTTGATCAAGCCAAGATACCAATTGAAAGCGAATTATCTTTCTCTCTATCAATTGATGATCCACTTGGGGAGAGTGTTGATTTAATTTCTTATAATGAATACTTTGGCTGGTACTACGTTACATTTTTTACTGAGCAAATGATGATTTCAGAAGGCACTCTCAGAAAACTCATGTTTGAGGTTATGCCAGATATAAAAATTAGCTCATCCTTTGATAAACCCATTCATATTTCTGAATTTGGGGCTGGTGCAAAGTATGGCAATCATACAAATAAAATTTGGTCCGAAGAATATCAGGCTAAGCTTTATAAGCATCAATTAGAAATGCTCTCTAATAACCCTCAAATACAAGGAATCAGCCCTTGGGTATTCAAAGATTTTAGAGCTATGCTAAGACCTTTACCTGGCATTCAAGATTTTTATAACAGAAAAGGTTTAATCGATGAGGATGGAAATAAAAAAGAAGCTTTTGAGGTTTTAGCTGATTTTTATAAAAATAAATGGAATAAATAAATTTATTTAAATTATTTATATTTTTTTAAATAAAAGTATTGACTCTATTTCTTAAAGGCGTATATTTAATAGACCAACTCGGACCGACTTACAAACAACTGCAGACGGGAGTAAGAGAGAAAGAGAAGGAAGAGACGAAGGGCGAAAGCGTTATTAAGAGTCGACGATAAAAAAGAGCTTAGTAACCCACCAAGGAGGAAAGAGAAAGCCTCCAAGGAGCTAAAGAGATTCTCACTTTAGACCCCTTCCAATCTCGAATTGAAAAGACAGAGCTTAGCTCTGTTTTTTTTTGTCTCAATAAAATTCCGTTAAATATATTTAACCAAATATAAGAACATACTAAGATAAATTAATTAAATCCTAACATTATGATAGTTACCATAAAAAATCCTTCTAAAGACGCCGCCGTATCCATCAAAACTGTATCAAGAGAAGTTATTAATGAATCAAATGTTGTCAATTCTACTAAAAGTAAAGTTTTCGTATCAATACCCTTGCTTGGCTTCAAAAACAATAAAATTACTAAGAGCTGAGAATGAAAAAATCATATTTTAAGGGGAGTGTTTTATTGATTGACATTGGTGGAACAAATATTAGATCAGCGACTGCTGATATTGGTTCTAATGAAATAAAAAATGTAAAAAAACAAAAATTAGATTCCCTGGATTCATTTGAAATGATCTTGAAAAATTTTCTAGACAAATATTCAAATATTAATCACATAGTTTTTTCAATAGCCGGGCCAAAGCTTATTGATTCTATTTCGATGACAAATAGAAAATTTACAATAGACAAAAATAATATTTTAAAAAAATTTTCTATAGACTCATGCCATATCCTTAATGATTGGGAATCTATAGGCCATAGTTTTTCTCTTTTAAAAAAGAATGAAATGAAAATAATTAATCCAGGAAATTCTTTTAATGATTCAGCATTAATTCTTGGACCAGGAACCGGGTTGGGTGCTGCTCAGATCGTTGGAACAGATACTGTTCTTCCAACAGAAATTGGCAACAGTTTATTTAGAATGCCTAAACTTCTAAATGAATTTGGAATTTTAAATGATTCATCTTTTAATATTGTTGAGGACTTAATTTCTGGGAGAGGATTGTCAAGAATTTATTCACATTTTGATGCAACTAAGAAGTCGCCAGAAGAGATAGTTGCAACATATAATCAGAATCAATATTCTAAAAAGAGCATAGATACATTTTTATTAGCGTTTTCTCAAATTCTTTCTGAGCTAGCCTTGATATACATGCCTGGAAAGGGAATATATATTATGGGAGGTTTAATGCGAAGTCTTCATCAATTTATTGATGTTAGTATTTTTATGAATAATTTTTTAAAGAATAGAAAACCAGTCCATAGAAGTGTCTTAGCTCAAATGCCCATAGAATTAGTTACAAAAGAAATGACATGCTTGCATGGAAGCTTGAATTTCATAAACAACTTAAACAAAAATCTTAATTAATTTTTAATTTATTTTGACTTATTTGGATTATAAAAGTACTGAAACTTTGCATATATTTGTGAAGTTTCGAGTCTTATATGATCACTGAAAGGGTTTGGCTTTTCATAGAACTGAGTTCCGCCTGCATAAAAGATGGTATAAGGATTTGGCTTCCATTGAATAAGGGCTTCTAGAAAATAATCATCACTGAAATCATTTTTTTCAATTATAGTTCTTGTCGATAAAGCACCATCAATCTGATAATCAAATTCAAGTCTGTTAATTTCACCAGCATAAAATTCTTCGCCAGTGACTTTATTTTTTAATTCAGAATATCGATGTCCTAGAGAAATCTTAAAATTATCCGAAAATCTAAATACGTTAAAGAGATTATATTCTTTAGAATCACCGATCTCAGGGTTATCAATTCTGTAGGCTATTGACTCTCCTTTTTCTATTTCAAAACTAGTAAAGAAACTTTCTGAAGGATGATACTGACCCCTTATTTCAAATTCTTTTTGCTCACCATATTGAATGCCATCAAATTTTTCGCTGGGTTTTAGCTGCCATTCGACTGTACCAGTGAAATTAAAATTTGTTTCTAGATCAATTTTAAATTCATAAAATTCTTGTGTTTTCTCATCTCTAAAATTTAATCTATTACGATTATTCCAATGAAAAGTTATTTTTCTTATAGTGCCTTGAGATCTGTAAGTTCTCCCATACCAATAATTACGACTTTTGAAATCATTTCTTCCAACAAACCCAACATGAGCTCTGTATGTGGGAGAAACATCTTTAAATCTAATGCCTGCATATGATCCATCTAATGCTCTTCTAAGGCGAATATTCTTAGTTGTTCCTGAAAAAGATTCACCATCCATTGCATATGTTCTGCCTGCAAATGTATCATTAGTTTCAATGAAATTAATATTGCCTTCTTGGGTATCACTCCTTGCGTAATTTAGGTCCAAAATGTAATCGTCTAGAAAGTTAATCAAACTATCAATTTCAACCACAGAACCAGAGCCACCAATTTGATAATTTCGATTTGTTGCAATCAACCCTACATGTGATTTATTTCCTAGATTTCGTTTAAAGCGTCCTATCGTTATTTTACTTTTGCCAGCATTACCCCTGAAGGATCTATATTGTCCTGCTGCCAAGTAGGGGGAGTCAGTATCTGTGGCTTGCAATAAATATGTTGAGGTTTTATCTCCTTGATTGATGTATTTCAGTGCTCCAAGAGGATTGGTAATGGATCTAGTGTAAACAGTTTGTGAATCTGATTTAAGTAATTCAGCACCTTCAAGAAAAAAAGTTCTTTTCTCAGGATATGACATAGCAAAGGTTTGATTAGCCATAATCATAGGAACATCTGATTCTACTTGTGAGAAGTCAGGATTAATAGTGTATTCTATGGATGTTGATTTACTAAGATCGTAAAGACCGGTTATGCCAATCTCATAGTCAGGATTCTGTGTTTTAAAATCATTTAGAGGTCTATCACCAATTTGGTTAAGAAAAATATATGGATATAAGTAATTTCTATAGATTTTTTCAGGGGACCCTAAGAGTATTTCTTCATCTACCTGGCATGCATAACATGTTTCAGCTGGAAGATTTTTAAAAGACCCAAATACAGTTTGTATGCCAGCTTCATATGATTTTCTAATAAATCCCATCTTCCATTTTTGAACTTCTGTATCTGGTAATTGTAGTTCTGAAAAAGGAATGATTAATTCAGCTGAGTAACCATCATCTTGAAAAGCGGTAGCTGATTGAAAAAGTATATCCCATGAATTATCCGGTTGAGCATTACTTATATGCTTTTCATCTAACTGAACACCTAATGAATTTACGCCAATCAAAATACCATATCTACCATCTCTAAATGGGTCTGCCATCAAAGCAACATAATCTTCGTTCCAAGTCTCATCTCTATTTTTTAAAGTTGATCTAATTTTATTTGGATCTCCATATGCCTTAAATCCAATATATAAGTATTTTTCATCGTATTGCACAAAAGCAGTCGTTTTTAGCGCTGCTGGGGTATTGCGAGATGGCATGATTTCGTACTCTAAATCAAAAGAGAGAGAACCATCCCATTCATTAGCCGACAAAGTTCCATCAAGAGCAATGCTGCTGCTCATAATTCCAGGAGCAATGAATAAAGCCATTGCTAATAGGTATATTTTTAGCAAAAGCTCAGATGATTTCATTGATATTAATTTTTCTGTCTATATTTTTTTTGAAGCCAACTATTTTAAGTGATATCGCTTACGATGAATACAGATATTTCATAAGATTTTTTTAAAAATTACATGGGAAATTTAATTGATTTCGGTATAATCATCCAATCATGGCAGATAGCAAAAAGAAACAAACTAAGGTTTATTTAATTCCCGAGAGCGAATCAAGGGATAGCCACACCTATCATTACCTCGCGGTAAAAACTAAGAAATTAGTTATTGAAAATCAAAAGCTTAGATTAAAAAAGTTTAATCCTGCCAAGCAAATCCATGAGTGGTTTGTTGAAGCTAAGTTACCACCCCACAGTAAGTAAGACCCTCATTTCTTTTGTTGCTCGGTTTCGTCCCGATGCTTTTTTAGATAAGTCATAAAGGGAGTTCCGCCGGTTCCTGTTATTGTTGATCCGCCTCTACCAAATGGATTTTTAATTTGAGATTGTTTGTGGATATAAGTTCCAGCATATTCAAGATGCATAGCTCTAAATATCCTAATTTCTTCTAGACAATCATTGTATTGATTTTTAAGTTTACTTGAATCTTTAATAAGATTTTTTATCATCGAGCTATTTTCAAGAGAGCTGATAAATTTTCTATGTTTTGGAGGCATATAATCACGCATCTCATTTAAATAATGCCTTAAGTGATCTTTGGTATGTGATATCTGTAATGCTCCATCAAGAGATGGGATGATACTGCTTTGTGCGCCTGTTTCACCTCTAAAGAATTGAGGCTTATTATCAAATTGACCTTCATAGATGAGACCTTTTTCAAGGTCAGGATTATCTTTTGTACCAAAAATAAAAGGACGCACTCGATGATAGTAAATATATGGGTCGCATTTTTCAGGCATTCTAGCAAAGATTGAATTAACTTTTTTCATCGATTCCACGACCTGCTTTAATAAATTTAAAATTTCTTTCTCAGAAGAACTGTCATTACATTGAGATATTTTTTGACAAGCTTCAATTGATCCTGAGGCTGCATTCTCAATACATACATGGATTGTTACAAACCAATCCTCGTCAACTCCACCTAAAAAATTATTTATTAAACCTACATTTTCTAATGAGATATCTTCATCTTGGTTTATTAAAAACCAGTTATCTAGGCAGTAACTTGCGTAACTTAAAATGGGAGGTCTGCCTTGATTATTTGCAACCTCTACCCAGGGTTTTGCAAGAGCCTCAGGCAATTTTCCATGAGGCTTAATGTCTCCCCAAATGTATGCGTGAGCAATAAAACTTAGTTGTGACATAGCAAGCTTAAGATCTCGCCCCATTTGATTAACAAGTAACTTTTTAATAGACAAATCTTTCTTTGAAAGTTTATTAATGGTTGATTGAACTTTTCCTGTTAATAATAATTTTGGGAGGTTATTACATATATCTTCAATTCTTGAGCATGAATTAGAGTCTACTGAGTATGATTTTGCCGGCGCATTTTTTGGTAAGAAACCTTTCATAAAAACCCCCCAGTTTTATAAAATTTTAGACTAAATCAGTATACCGATTTTTATTAAATTTACTCTTGTTCTTTTCTGATCAAGCTCGATGAAATATCATCTCTAAAGATTTCCTCACCAAATCCAGAAAATCTTTTGGCTATATGTTCAGGTATAGTGACAGAATCAAGGCCAATGAAGTTATTTTTTATTTTACGTCCAAACACCAAGAAATTAATATTATGGCTATTAAATAAGTCTAATTGATTTAGCATATCTTGACGATTTAGATAAAACTTTTCATCTAGAATTCTTGTTAATGTATCAGCTCCAATAATAAATACAGAGTTTGGGAAGAGAGCGGCTTTATCTGTAAATTTTCCAGCTTTAGTTAATACCCATTCGTGCCCATTATTAAATTGATTTAGTGTTTTTTCAATTTCATGGTAGGAAAGAGGAGGCTTATCTGCATTTTGAATGCATATTTCATATGCAAGACCTAATCCAGTTTTTTTCTCAGCTAAATCACTCATTGAGTTATGCCCAGAATGAAAGGGATTAAATGATCCGGGAAAAATTAGCTCAGGAATACTATTTGACGAAGATACAAAATCAATTTTACTATCAACTAATTTAACCCAATTTTTTTCAGCTTCAACAGTCTTAATTTTAAGTGAAGAGTTTTCATATATCGCATGGTTTCGCACCTGGCATGATTGTGCAATTGCATTGATAATGTAATCAGTTACAACTGCCTCTTCTTCTTCCCTTGATAGTTCTCCCTTTACAAATGAATAAGAGAAGCTTGAGGAATATTTATAAGTTTGTATGGCAATAAAAAATTTATGCTCTCCTTTTTTTGAATAATTTGTTGCTAGTGAGGCAGTGACTGCAACTCCTAAAAGATTTTTTGGTTTTGTTTTTGGATCTATTTTTTTTGCTGCACTGTAAGCCTTTGCTGCCATACTCAGAGTTGTGTCCAAACTACAATAATGATCGGGCTGCTTAAGAAGGTAATAATCTAAAGATTCCTTTGCATAGGGAACATATGCCTCTAATACTGATTTACTTGCTCCAGGAACTTTTAAGATTTCTGATATAGCATTAGTACCTCCACCACTCGATACTAATACAAATCTAAATGGTGAAGAGTGTATCTTTTGAATAATTTCTAAATATTGAGACATTTTAAATTTTCGGTGTAAATCTGAATGTTTTTATGTGCATAATAAAATCAATGTGAATATTAACAAGCAATTTCTAGAAAGGGCATTAGATTCAGCCAGTTTTCCTGTTGTCGCAGCTTTATTAGTTCATTTTACAGGAGATATTTCAATATTAGATAAATTGCCTAGGCCTAATCAGGCAGTGCTAGGAGAAACACAGGGGTTCCTCCCCGAGGAAGATAGGCAAAAAATTAAAAAAATAGCCCTCAATGAGATAAGTAGGTTTTTTTCAAACCATCAGGTCAATGATATCTATATTCCCTCCAATAATGAGATTAATAAGATGATGAATTTTATAGTGGGTGAGAGCGTTTCTTCTGATTATATTCCTATGATGTTAAGTGATTTAAAGATTGCATCTCATGATTCAAAATCAGATTTTGAAACGACAAAATCAAGTCTAGAAGTATTAATTGTCGGCGCCGGTATGTCTGGAATCCTTGCTGCAATCAAATTAGCTGAAAGAGGCATCGAGTATAAAATTTATGAAAAGAATGCTGATCTTGGTGGGACCTGGTATGAAAACCGATATCCGGGATCTAGAGTTGATATCGCAAACCATTTTTATTCATATTCATTTGAAGAAAATCATCAGTGGTCAGAACATTTCTCTCAACAGCCAGAGCTATTAGATTACTTTAAAAGATGTTTTGATAAATATGATATTCAAAAGAATACATACTTCGAAACTCAGGTCACTGATATGAAGTTTGATGATATAACTCAAACATGGAAAGTAGCCTCTATTTGTAATGGGAGCAGAAATCAGGAAACAATCAATATTATTATTTCTTGTGTTGGGCAGCTAAATCATCCAAAAATCCCTAACATTAAAGGCATAGATGAGTTCCAAGGCAATATGTTTCATTCTTCCAAATGGCCAGATGGTGATGTGATTGCTGAAAAAAAAGTTGCTGTAGTTGGCAGTGGTGCAAGCGCATTTCAGATAGTTCCTAGCATTGCAAAATCCTGTAAAGAGTTAACAATTTTCCAACGGTCTCCTCCATGGATGTTTCCAAATCCAAAATATCATGAAGAGGTAGATGAAGAAAAAAAATGGTTATTAGAAAACCTACCTTTTTATTCACGATGGTATAGATTTTTACTATTTTATCCTGGATCAGATCAGTTACATGATTCATTGTTTGTTGATTCATCCTGGAAAGATAAAGGTGATTCTATTAATCAGCAAAATGATGAAATGAGGGAGCTATTTACAGCTGCTATGTTGGCGCAAATTTCTGATAAATCTCTTATTGATAAGGTGATCCCAAAATACCCTCCATTTGGAAAGCGCATGCTACAGGATAATGGCGCATGGTTGGAATCACTTCATTTTCCAAATGTTAGTTTGCTTTCTGAGGGAGTCGAGCGCATGAACTCAAGAGGAATTGTTAGCTCAGAAATGGAGCATGAGTTTGATACGATAATTTTCGCAACAGGTTTTAAAGCTCAAGATTTTTTTTATCCTATTAATATTGATGGTGGTTCTGGAAACTTTAAGAGCATTTACAAAGATTCACCTCAATCTTATTTAGGAATAACTTTCTCATCTATGCCAAATTTTTTTGCTATGTATGGTCCGGGCACTAATTTAGCTCATGCTGGAAGTATCATCTTCAACTCAGAATGCCAAATTAATTATATTTGCTCGGCAATTGAATACATGCTGAACAATGACCACAAAGTTATTAAGGTGAAGTCTGAAATTGAAAAGCAATATCAAGATAGGTTTGATGAGAGGCATAAGAGAATGGTTTGGCAGCATGCAAATGTTTCTAGCTGGTATCAGAATTCTAAAGGCAAAGTTGTCACCACATCTCCATGGAGATTGGTAGAATATTGGAATTGGACAAATAACTTTAATCCAGATGAGTATGATTTTTAAATTATTTTTTATTGCATTGATAACTTTATCTATTATCACTAATGCAGAAGAAAGAAGACCTAATGTCATTATATTTTTGGTCGATGACTTAGGTTGGGCAGATATTTCTTTGAGAGGAGCTCCATTCAAAACCCCAAATATTGATTCTTTATTTAAAGATGGAGTTTCTTTAAACAGATTTTATACAACACCAATATGCAGCCCAACCAGAGCAGCTTTAATGACTGGCAGAGACCCATTAAAACTTGGAGTAGCTTATAGTGTAATAATGCCTTGGATGAATAATGGCATACATCCAGATGAACATTTTATGCCCGAATCTTTTCAAAAGAATGGTTATCAAACAGCAATGTTTGGAAAATGGCATCTTGGACATTCGCAGGAAATTTTTCATCCAAATCAAAGAGGTTTTGATCATTTTTATGGTCATCTTCATACAGAGGTTGGTTACTTTCCTCCATTTTCTAATCAAGGTGGAGTTGATTTCCAAAAAAATGGAGTAACCATTAACGATCAGGGCTATTCAACTTTTCTTCTCGCAAGGGAAGCGTCGAATTGGATAAATTCAAGAAATAAGGAAAAACCTTTTTTTATGTATGTTCCTTTTTTGGCTCCTCATACTCCTCTTGAGGCTCCTGATAATTTAATAGAAAAACATAAGGATCTCGAGGATACAAGAAAACCTACTAGAAATATTTCCGCCGATAGATCAAGAGAATTAACCAAGACTCTAGCTCCGTCTGCTAGACCTATATATGCAGCGGTTGTGGACGCCCTTGATCAAGCCATAGGTAAGATTTTAACAACTATTAAAGAGGCAGGAATTGAAGATGAAACAATTATTCTATTCAGTTCTGATAATGGAGGAGCTACCTATGGAGGAGGTGGAGCGGATAATTTTCCTCTTCGAGGTGGCAAGGGTGATACATTTGAAGGCAGCATAAGAGTAGTTGCAGCATTAAAATGGAAAGGAAAAATTCAAGCAGGCACTTCATTAGATCAAATTATGACAGTTATGGATGTATTCCCCACTCTTTCTTCTGCAAGCAGGATAAATATGAATAATACAAAAATGATTGACGGAAGAGATATGTGGCCTGCGATCATGGAACAAGAGGAAATTCCATTAAAAGATGATATCTATTTTGTTTCAGAAATCCCTAATTACGGTCACTTTCATACTACAGTCTTCAATAAGAAATGGAAGCTTGTTCAATCTATCTCAACTTCATTGCTTGAAATTAAGGTTGAAAATAAGTTATTTGATATTGCCAATGATCCTTATGAGTATCATGATTTAGCATCTCAAAAACCTAATTTAGTTAAAGAGATGGCTGAAAAAATTCGAAACTGGAGGGCCTTGCATCCTATTGCAGGCACTCGAACTCTCTTAGTTCCTCCTCCTGGATGGCGAGCTCCTAAAGATTGGTCAACTTACACAATTCCAAAAGATGAACTACAAAACGATGCTTCGTTGGGTTTTGGCGCTCATGCTCATCAAATCTTAGATTCTTACCTTATAGATCATGGAAGAATCATCTACGATTGTAAGCCTGGTGATTGGGAGCGAGGAAAATGCAAAGTTCCAAAAAAATCTAATACTCATATAAACGAATGAAAAAAGTTTTTATATTTTTCTTTATTTTTTATTCCTTTGAGGTATTTGCTCGGCAAATAGAAGAAACCACTTTCTCTTATTGGAATAAACCTGATTCAAAAATTTACTTCTCAATACCAGATTCAATAGATACGAATACGAAAATTATTTTTATTATGCATGGCGCTTCTAGAAGTGCAAAAAAGTATCTAAATGATTGGTTGCCTTTAGTTAAAAATAGAAATGTTGTTCTAATAGCCCCGGAATTTTCTAAAGAATTGTACCCTGAATACGTATATTTAATGATGAGCACAGAAAAAGGAAAATTATTAAAGGATCAATCGCTTTTTTTAACAGATTCTTTAGGACTACTTTTTGATTACTTTAAAGCTAAATTAAAAATCTCAACTAAAACCTTTAGACTTTATGGACATTCTGGAGGGTCTCAATTTGTGCATAGATATCTTTTATTAAGCAGTGAAACAAGAATTGAGAAGGCCGCCATGGCAAATGCAGGCTTTTATACTTTTGCTGATGATGAGATTTCTTATCCTTTTGGGATTAAAAATATGAATGTCTCAGATGAAAGGCTTGAGTGGTTTTTAAGATTGAAGGGAGGGGTCTTCTTAGGCGATGCTGATAATAACCCAAAGCATCATTCACTCCCGAATATGCGAAAAGCAAAAAAACAAGGCAGGCACAGATTTGCAAGAGGAACAAATTTTTTTAATGACTTAATTAAATTGGGAGTAGAAAAGAATTTACCCTTTAGATGGAGGTATCAAATAGCCCCAGGGATTGCTCATGATAATGCTGGAATGAGTTTGGCAGCATCTGAGTTTTTGCTTGAAGATCTTTAGGCTGTATTTTTCTCTATGAATGCGTCAGCTGCCTTATATATCTTGCTCTTTCTATCTTCATTCATTCTATCAAGTGACTTCAGCATCAATCCCAGTCTAGGATTTTTAGCAAAAAACTTTCTATTTGTCTCAATAAACCTCCAGTAAAGACCATCCACTGCATCGCACCATTCACCTTTTTTATAATTAGACATTCTAAGCATGTAACTTGATCCACAGATATAGGGTTTGGTTGAAAATATTCCCCCATCAGCATATGTACCCATTCCATAAACATTTGGAACCATGACCCAGTCAGCTGAGTCGACATACATTTCCATAAACCATTTGTAGATTTCATTTGGCTTGATGTTTGATAGATTCATTAAATTAGAAATTATCATTAGTCTATTGATGTGGTGGGTATAACCAGTATTTGCAGACTCCTTAATTGCATCATCGAGTAAAGGAATTCCAGTTTCACCTGAGTACCAATTTTGGTTCAGGCTATTACTATGAGACCAAAAATTCATTTCTTTGTATTGCGGCATGTTCTGCCAATAGACTCCTCTGATAAATTCTCTCCAACCAAGAATTTGTCTTACAAACCCCTCCAATGCATTTATGGGTATTCCACATTCTTTTTTTTTGAAGTGACTAATAGCATCAACTATGCATTCCATCGGGTCTAGCAATCCAGAATTTATATATGGAGATAGCAGAGAGTGAAATAGAGTAGTATTTTCTTTATCGATTGCATCTTGAAAATCACCAAATGATTTAAAATAATTCACTAGAAAATTCTTCAATTGTTTTCTAGCCTCGGTATGAGTAACTGCCCAATTGAAATTCTCTAAATTTCCTGGTGAATTTGGAAAGCAATTTTCTACCTCAACCATTGCTGATATTGTTATTTCATCAGATTTAAGATTTTGTCTGGGTTTTGGAGCTTCCTTTAATTTTGAGATGCTTTTTTGATTCTCTTTATCAAAATTCCACTTGCCACCTAATGGCTTGTTATCTTCCATAAGAAGGTTATATTTTTTCCTTAACCATCGATAATAGTACTCCTGAACAAGTGATTTTTTATCCTTCGACCATTCAGAAAATCCGTCAATCGAATCAATAAACTTTCTGTCTGGATGAATTTTTAGTTCTACATTATGCTTTGAGCTAAAGAACATAAGTTGAGTTAATATCCCATGATCGCTCGGTTGCGTAACATGTAAAAAATCAAATCCTATCTTTTTATGCAACGACTCTAATTCATGCATTAGATCAATATTTCTATCTTTAGAAATTTTGATATGAATAATGTTTTTAAAATTTTTTTCTAAATCTTTTTTCCAGTGTCGCAAAGCTGAAATGAGTAAAGCTATTTTATGTTTATGATGCTTGAGTTGATAAAAAGTATCGCATGGCTCATATAGTAATAATGGATCAGAGTTATTTATACTGCTAAGAACTTCATTATTTGTAGATAAATCATCCGGAAAAATTAATCCAATTTGGTTCATAATCGTGCTTAAGTTAAAAATTTCGCCAATTCATTAACATTAAACAATACTATCTTTATCAATGGATGTTAATTGTTTTTGAGTTTAGCTCTTGTCCATTTTTATTATGAATTGAGACGGTAATTTTATTTTTGTTTGGTTCTATATTTAGAAGTCCATAGTTTATTATCGGATATGTTTTTCCAATTAATAAAGGATCAGTTTCCTTTCCTTTTGAAGCAGATTTATTAAGAGAAGAGGCTGTAATTTCAAGAAAATCTTTATTTTGATAAATGCCAGATTTATGCCTATCACCAGTTACAGCGATAATTGTTTTATCGTTTGAAGCTTTAGCTATTAATTCAAGTAATCTTTTTCGTTCTAAGGGAAAATTGTCCCATTTTTCATAAGGATGATTAGTAGCTAAAATTTGAATGGACGAAAGAATTATAATTACATCTGCAATGGAGTTAGAAATTGATCTTTCTAACCAAGTCCATTGATCTTGACCAAGAATAGTGGCTGCAGAATCATTATTTTGTTCATATGCATTTTTTTTCCCCCTGAGCTTAGACCTGAAGTATCTTGTATCCAAACCAATTATTTCAACTTCAGTACCATCGATTTGTTTGGTCTCTTTAAAATAAATACCTTCTCTATTTCTTCTTAGATCTGATTGAGGAACATTCCAAAAGTTTAAAAACATTTTTTCAGCGTCTTTTTTATAAGGATAATCTCCACCTCCATCATTAAGACCAAAATCATGATCATCCCATATAGCCAATATTTCCTTTTCATCCATAAGCCATCTAGGCAATCTTTTTCTTTGAATTTGATATGCTTTTTGCATCTTCAACAATTTTCCACTTGGCAGATCTCCATAAACGTTATCTCCTAGAAAGATAAAACCATCTAAATTTTCTTTTTCAATAGAGGACCATATGCTTTGTTCTAGATCTTGATCTAGACATGAACCAAGTCCGTATTTATATCCATAAACATCTGCTGAGCCCATTAATAAAATGCACAAAGATATAATTGGTATAAATGTATAATTTTTCATAATATTATTATCTCATTATTTAAATATTTTATATCTAAGTTGAAATCCTATATCAAATTTATATGCATTCTCCTTCTTGCAGGTTGTGACGATGGTTTCAAAAACTCTAATATAGAATTAAGTAACTTTATAAAACCAGAATATTCATTTAAAGAATCATTCTTCAATTGTAAGTTAGTAGAGGGACAAACGCTTAATTCTGTGGAGCGGTTCATTCCAAAGTTTATAAATAGTTTTGAACAAATGGGATATAATTCAGAAGAATTATATTTTTTATTTCCAGTTAAAGAAGAAACAACAGAAACTCAATTTTTTAATCTCTTATTAAAACATGGTGAGGCCACTTCTTTGGATAGATTTAATCTTACCCTTGCTGCATTGAGTTTTAATGAAATTGCAACTTGTAACGGTTCTACTATTTCAAATAATTCTTTAAGGATAACCAATCAAACAAATTTTAATTCTCCAGCCATTTCCGAAATATTAGACTGTGAATATATCGATGGATTTAATTACGCAACAATGAAGCTTGTATTAGAGCAATTTACAGATGCATTGAAAAAAAATAATTCACCTGTAGACGTAATTTATTCTGAACAAGAAGGCATGAATAATAATTTTAAATGGACTAATATATTTTTATCTCTCGAGTCTAGGCGAGATTTTGTAGAATCATGGCAGGAGTTAGAGATTAGTAAAGAAATCCAAGAGTTATTATTAGAGCAATCTATGTGTCAATCCTCTAAGACATATCGTCAATACAAAGTTTTGTAATCTAGAAGTGTGACATCTCGTCAGCAATCTTCTTGACTCCATTACTAACAGTCTCAACGAATGTAAAAGGGAAGAGGGCATGAATGATTCCTATGACCCCAAGTGTAATGAGAATAATTGAAACCTTTATCACTCTTATTCCATGAGCGATATAATTGATGTTAGCTTTTTTTAGATGATGAAAATCAAATATCATGATTAATCTTAAACTAATTACATAAAAATGTTTGTGAATATCTAAAAGAGCATTTAATTCCCTTAAGATTAATACAAAGATAGTGTAATATACGATCTCTTCAAAGCGCGGCATTAGTATAATGGCTAGTATATCTGCCTTCCAAGCAGATGGTCCGAGTTCGAATCTCGGATGCCGCACCAGTTTTTAATTATAGAGAGGCTAGCCTCTCTTTTTTTAATATAAGGTTTTTTATCAAACTCAAATGCTAAAATGTAGCAATGATTATTAAAAGCGTTTCATCCCCCATTGGCTTCTTCGATGCTTTTTATAGCAATAAAGGGCTTAGAAAATTATCCTTTCTCGGTCGGAATCGATCGATGCATCCAAGTGATCTAAAATTACAAAAGAGTATAGACAGTTTTTTTTCTTCAAGGGGTCTGAAATCTGTCCTCCAGATTGACCTTCAAGGCACAGATTTTCAGTTACTGGTCTGGGATGCTCTATGCTCTATACCAAGAGGAAGAACAGCGTCATATTTAGCGATTGCAACAAAAATTGGTTCGCCAAATGCTTCAAGAGCAGTAGGTACTGCATGTAAATTGAACCCAATCCCTCTGTTTGTTCCATGTCATAGAGTGATCAAGCAAGATCAATCTTTTGGGGGATTTGCATTAGGCGCTCATAATAAAAAATACTTGCTGAATATGGAGGGTGTTTAATATGATTATCTATGAGACTATTATTGAATGCCTGAATAGAGAATTTGCTGTCGAACATCTATTCTTAGAGAATGAGAGCTCTATGCATAATGTTCCTCCTGATTCTGAATCTCACTTTAAACTTGTTATTATTTCAAACAATTTTAATGACATGTCAAATGTTCAAAGGCATCAAGCTGTATATTCCGCACTCAATGATGTAATGAATAAAATTCACGCTTTATCAATTCAAGCATTTACGATCGATGAATTTAAAAATAATCCAATGATATTAGAATCACCAGATTGTTCTAAAAAATAATTTTAGTATGAAGAATATTTTCCAATTTATCTTAAAAAAGCCACTGGTTGTAATGGTTTTTATAGTTGCTATTTTCTTCTCAGCTGCAATTGGTCTTAAGAACTTCAAGCTTGATGCATCTTCTGATGCTTTGGTTATAGAGGGGGATGAAGCCTTTAAAATTTATAGAGAAACAGGTGAAATATTTGGTAATTCAGATTTCTTAATTATTACTTATAGTCCAGAATCTGATTTATTCGCATCTGAATCTTTAGCAACTATTAAAAATCTTACTACTGCACTTGAGAAATTGCCCACCGTTGATTCTGTTTTATCTATCCTAGATGCCCCAATCTTTTTTCAACCAAAAGTCCCACTAGCTGATTTAATGGATAATCTAAAAACACTAGAAACTGAAGGTATCGATCTTAATTCAGCCAAAGAAGAGATCATAAATAACCCAGTTTACTCAGAACTTATTATTAGCCCCTCTGGCAATGTTACTGCAATACAGATTACTTTGCGCGAGAACCCTTTGTATCGAGATTTAATTAATAAAAGATACGACTTGCTAAATTTAATAGACCTTTCATCCACACATAATTCAGATCTTCGTGAAATTAATCAACAGATTTCCCAGATCAATGATGAAGAATCAATTCAACGAGCAGATCTAATTGCTAAAGTTAGACAGCTTTTAAAAGCAAATAGTGAGAAAGGGACTTTATTTTTAGGTGGTGCATCCATGATAGCCACAGACATGATGAGTTTTATTAAATCAGATTTAGCTGTTTTTGGTGGAGGTGTTGCGATAGTCTTCTGTTTAATGCTGTTTATATTTTTTCAAAATATTTGGTTTGTAATCCTTCCATTAGGCAATGCATTTGTTACAACAGCTTTTACAGCCAGCGTGCTTGGGTTAATGAATTGGAAAATAAGTGTTATTTCCTCTAATTTTATTGCTCTTTTGTTGATTCTAACTATTTCATTAACTGTTCATATACTAGTTAGGTTTACTGAGATCTCACGTGACTCAGATTCTGTCGATGAAGCTATTTATAAGACCTTAAATCAAATGGTTATGCCGTGTTTATTGGCAGCACTAACTACTGCGATAGCTTTTCTTTCGTTGATTATGGGTGACATCAAACCTGTTATTGAGTTTGGGAAGATGATGTCAGTTGGAATGCTTTTTGCATTTATTTTTACATTTACCTTTTTACCAAGCGCCATGAAACTTGCAATTAAATCAACAACCACACATTCACATGAATTTATAAATAAAATACCTATAAGATTAGGTACGTTTACCGTAAATAAAGGAAAGCAGATTAGTGTCTTTTTTCTTATCGTTACCGTCACTATGATTTATGGAATTTCAAAACTTGAGGTTGAAAACAGATTCATAGATTATTTTTCTCCTGAAACCGAAATATATCAGGGTATGTTGTTGCTGGACCAAGAATTAGGTGGCACCGCGACATTAGATATTATGATTGACCAGCCGCCTGAAGAAATTTTTGATGAATCAGAATTTGATGGAGACGAGTTATTTGAAGATGACTTATTCGAAGATGAGTCAAGCGATGCATCTGGTTATTGGTGGAATACATCATCTCTTGGTAAAATCGAAGAAATCCATGACTACCTTAATGACATTCCTGAAATGGGAAAGGTTTTGAGTGTAGCTAGCGGAATAAAATTAGCTAGAATGATTAATGATGATAATGACTTAAATGATCTAGAGTTAGCCTTATTGCGATCAGTATTACCAGAAGATATAAAAGAAACCTTGCTATATTCCTATATAAATCAAGATGATTCAAAAGTAAGGATTTCAGCAAGAGTTCTTGAATCTGCCCAAACGTTGAATAGAAATGAGTTACTTAAAAAAATTAACTATGATCTAGTTAATAAATTTAATTTAGAAAAAGATCAATTTCAGGTAACCGGCTTAGCTGTTTTATATAACAATATGCTTCAATCTTTATTTTCATCACAAATTAAATCTTTAGGATTGGTTTTCAGTGCGATTGGTTTGATGTTGTTGATGATATTTAGATCAATAAAAATAACATTAATTGCACTAATTCCAAATTTAATAACAGCAGGTTCTGTGTTGGGATTATTAGGAATTTTAAACATTCCATTAGATATTATGACAATTACTGTAGCTGCAATAAGTGTTGGCATGGCAGTAGATAACACGATCCATTATCTTTATAGATATAAAACAGAGGTTAAAAATAAAGACCTTACCAATGATCAAAGAATCTTAAATTCTCATGATTCAGTGGGCAGAGCAGTTTTTTATACAGCAACAACCATAGCAGCTGGATTCTCTATTTTTGCTCTTTCAAATTTCACGCCAACAGTCCTTTTTGGATTATTTACAGCTTTTGCATTGATGGTGTCTTTTTTCGCTTCCTTAACTTTGTTACCATTTCTATTAAATCTCTTTAATGCTTTTTCAAGCCAGGAGTCATAGATGGCGGGACCTTTAAGTGGAATAAAGCTTGTTGAATTTGCTGGCATTGGCCCAGGACCATTTTGCGGAATGATCTTGGCTGACTTAGGTGCTGAAGTTATCAGGATTGATAGATCAACCCAACATGGACGTGGAAACACAATAGATTTTCAGCATAGGTCAAAATTATCACTTTCTGCAGATTTAAAAAATCCACAAACTATCAATGAAATTAAAAAGCTTCTTTTGAGTGTGGATGGATTAATTGAAGGTTTTAGACCTGGTGTAATGGAGCGTTTGGGATTAGGTCCTGAAGAATGTTTAAAGATTAATCCAAATCTAGTATATGGCAGGATGACTGGATGGGGACAAGATGGACCTTTAGCTAAAACCGCTGGCCATGACATAAATTACATTGCGCTAACTGGTGCACTTGAAGCAATGGGCAGAAAGGGTCAAACACCTCCACCTCCATTAAATCTCGTAGGAGATTTCGGTGGCGGTGGTATGTTTCTTGCTCTTGGAATTGTTTCCGCATTACTCAATATTAAACAAGGTGGAAAAGGCCAGGTTGTTGATGCTGCAATGGTTGATGGGGCTTCTGTTCTTATGTCAATGTTTTATGCTTTTAAAGCCTCCGGTTTTTGGTTAGAGGAGAGGGAGTCTAATTTGCTAGATGGAGCTGCGCATTTTTATGATACCTATGAATGTGCCGATCAAAAGTTTCTTGCAGTTGGCTCAATAGAGCCTCAATTTTATTCAGTGCTATTAGAGAAATTAGAAATCTCAGACATCAAATTTCAAGACCAGCATAATAAAAAATTGTGGCCAGAACTAAAGTCTATTATTAGAAAAAAAATAAAAGAAAAGACTCGTGATGAATGGGCAGATATTTTTGATGGCTCTGATGCATGCGTCGCCCCAGTTTTAAATTTATCTGAGGCTCCAGAACATCATCATATGAAAGCAAGGAATTCATTTGTTGAAGTTGATGGGGTTATACAGCCTGCGCCAGCTCCTAGGTTTTCTGATACAGCCCCTCAAATTAAGCATTCCTCAGTTAAAGCAGGAGAAAACAATGATGAAATCTGTGCTATGTTTGACTTAGACAGATCTTGTTTTAGCTAAAGAAATTAATTGCATTATTGCTTGTTGCTAATTTAAGTTCCTCCAATTCATATCCTGTAAGCTCACATATTTCATTTGCTATATGGGGCAAATATTTTGGCTCATTTATGTTTTTTTTAGGCTTATTTGGTAAGTTTTTTGGAATCAGGTAAGGAGAGTCTGTCTCTATCATCATTTTTTCAAGAGGTATATTTTTAATCGACTGACGCAAATCAATATTTCTTTTTTCATCACAGATCCATCCTGTAAGCCCAATATAGGCGCCTAGGTCGAGGTAATCATCTAATTCTTTTTGAGTTCCAGTAAAGCAGTGAACTACAAATTTTGGAAAGTTCTTTCTGTGTTCTCGTATCATGCGCATAAAATCATTATGTGCGTCTCTTTGATGAAGGTATAGAGGGAGGCTGAGTTCTTTTGCAATTTCAATGTGCATTCTAAAAGATTCTTTCTGAATATCAGGTGGAGATATATTTCTAAAGTAGTCTAATCCAGTCTCGCCAATGGCATGAGGATTGATTGATTGAAGTTGACTTAGTAGTTGGTCGTAATTCATTCCAGCTGTTTCTGTTGCATGATGAGGGTGAATGCCTGCAGATATGAAGTATTTTTCAGGCTCAATATTTTGAATCTGCTTAATAGGATCAAGGTCAGACAAACTCGCACAAAGTAATACAAACTTCTCTACGCCTGCATGCTCTGCATTATTTATTACTTCCCCTAATTTATGTTTAAAAGACTCATGAGTAAAATTACAAGCAATGTCTATAAATCCAGCCATTTTTAATTTCTATCTATTACAATAATGATGTAATTATCTATCAATATGAACCAATTTGAACAATTTCAAGCAGCTTTAGATCTAACGAAAGTTTCAGATACTGTTTTTTCTTTCACGCCTGATTCAAGATATTTTGTTGGCAATACTCCTCATGGAGGATATCTGTTAGCACTAATGAACAAAGCGATGGCGCAAGTGCTTCCTCATCCGAGTGCAATTAATTCAAATGTATATTATCTAGATAGAACTGAACCTGAGCCTGCTGAGTTGCATGTTGAAGTATTTAGAACCTCAAGAGGATCATCAATGGGTCAAGTTAAATTAATTCAGAATAAAAAAATAACATGCTTGTATTCCTCTTTATGTTCTGATTTTCAATACATGAAAGGTCATTCTGGTCTTGAAACTCCATTGCCTGAAATAATTCATTCGGTTAAACAGAGTGATTTTAAAGTAATGAATTATGATAGTTTTAAATCAGGATCAACCCCATCTTTTATTCAGCAATTAAATATGTCAGTTCATCCAGATCATGCATGGTGGGATAGAGAAATTTCCACTGAAGTTGCTCAGGCTAGATGTTCTGCATACTTAGAATTAGAAGGAGGAGTTGCTGATACGTCAGTTATTTCTTATCTTGCAGATATCTTGCCACCTGTTGTTCAGAATAAATATGGCCCTTTGGGGTGGATTCCTACGCTTGCACTTACTTGCAATATTCGGCAACTTCCTCAAACAAACCTATTATTTATTGACGGTCTCGCAAAAGACATAAGCAATGGGTATTTTGAACAAGATTGCTACATATGGGATATGGACGGAAATTTAGTTGCCACTAGCAGACAGCTCGCAAAAATCTTAAAATCAGAAGAAAAAATTTCTTCATAATCAAAAAAGGAAACCAAATGAAATTTACTGGTACTAAAAATTATGTGTCAACTGAAGATCTCAGTATGGCTGTTAACGCAACTATAGCATTAGAGAGGCCTCTAATTATTAAGGGGGAGCCAGGAACTGGTAAGACATTGTTAGCTATTGAAGTTGCTGAATCGCTCGGAATGGAATTAATTGAATGGCATGTAAAATCCACTACAAAAGCATCACAAGGACTTTATGAATATGATGCTGTTACAAGACTCAGAGATTCTCAATTAGGAGATGAGAGGGTCAAGGATATTAAAAATTACATCAAAAAAGGAAAGTTGTGGGAAGCTTTTGAATCAGATAAGCAAGTAGTTCTGCTTATCGATGAGATAGATAAGGCAGATATTGAATTTCCAAACGACTTATTGCAAGAACTCGATCGTATGGAATTCTACTGCTATGAAACTGGGGAGACAATCAAAGCAAAAAAAAGACCACTAATCATCATCACTTCCAATAATGAAAAAAGAGCTCCCAGACGCATTTTTAAGACGATGTTTTTTTCATTATATTCAATTCCCAGATCGTCCAACTATGGAAGGTATTGTTAAAGTTCATTATCCTAAAATAAAGAAGGCTCTGGTTAAAGATGCTTTAGATTTATTTTTTGATGTCAGAAAAATTCCTGGATTGAAGAAAAAACCTTCAACCTCTGAATTAATCGATTGGTTAAAATTGCTTATGTCAGACGAACTCCCAGATGAAATCTTAAAAAATGCCGATACATCAAAAGCAATTCCGCCACTTTATGGCGCACTTCTAAAAAACGAACAAGATGTGCAGCTTCTTGAAAGACTTGCATTCATGTCAAGGAGAGAGCAAGCGAAATAAATGTTAATTAATCTTTTTCATACAGTTCGATCTGCAGGAGTTCCTTGTACCTTAAGAGAACTACTTGATTTATTAGGCGCGCTTGAAAAAAATCTTGCATTTGCTGATATGGAAGATTTTTACTTTCTCTCAAGAACAATTCTTGTAAAAGATGAAAAAAATTACGATAAGTTTGATAGAGCTTTTGAAATTTATTTTAAAGGAATCGAAACGTTAGAGGATATTTTTGAAGCGCTCATTCCTGAGGACTGGTTGCGTAAAGCATTCGAAAAAGAATTAAACCCTGAAGAGTTAAAAAAAATTCAATCTTTGGGCGGTTTAGAAAAGTTACTTGAAGAATTCAAAAAAAGACTTGAGGAGCAAAAAGAAAGGCATGAAGGTGGAAATAAGTGGATTGGCACAAATGGTACTTCACCCTTTGGAAATAACGGAAACAACCCTGAAGGAGTAAGAGTTGGGGGAGAGGGTGGAAATAAAAAGGCTGTGAAAGTTTGGGAGCAAAGACAATTTCAAAATCTAGATGATTCTGTTGAGATAGGAACTAGAAATATCAAAGTTGCTTTAAGGAGATTAAGAAAGTTTGCACGCCAAAGCACAGATTATGAGTTGGACATGGATGGAACCATTAAATCTACAGCTAGAAACGCAGGAATTTTAGATATTAATATGATTCCTGAAAGAACCAATCATGTGAAGGTTTTAATCTTTTTTGATGTTGGCGGATCAATGGATCCTTATATTAAATTATGTGAAGAACTTTTTTCAGCTCTTAAGACCGAATTTAAGCATTTAAAATATTTCTACTTTCACAATTGTGTCTATGAATCTGTTTGGGAGGACAATAGAAGAAGAACTCAAGAGAGATTTTTGGTGCAAGATATCATTAACAAATATAGTGCTGACTATAAAGTTATTTTTGTGGGCGATGCCACCATGGCACCTTATGAAATTACTAATGCTGGGGGAAGTATTGAGCATTGGAATGAAGAGCCTGGCGGAGCAACTATCAGACGTTTATGCGATCATTTTGATAGAGTGGCTTGGTTAAACCCTGTTCCTGATGATCATTGGGACTATACTTCTTCATTATGTATTATTAGAGAACTAGTGGATAACAGAATGTTTCCATTAACTTTAAAGGGTCTAGAAGAGGGTATGGCAGAGCTATCAAAGTGAATACAATTCAAACTTCAAAAAGTACTGGAATTAAATGGGGTCCCTTTACCCTGAGGATTCCTTTTATCCATATAAAATTTAGAGCTCCTGAATTTCTTCAAGGTCTTGTAATTTCAGGAGCTACTGCTTTTGCAGCTGCTCCTTTAGCAATGAAACTTGGTTTAACTTTCGAGGAAGCCGTAGCTTTAAGTATGGTCGCAGGAACTTTTATTGCAGCCGGCCCTATAATTTTTGGAGAGCCTATGGCGCCAGGCTGGGTCACCCCTGCTGTTCCAATCGTAATGGGCGCTTTGGCTGCTGCTGGTTACTATGGTGTTCCTACCGAAGGATCAGATATTTGTGTTGATGGTGTATGCAGATACAACCCTGAAGCCTTTCAATTTATGGCAGCAATGTGTTTTGAATTCACTGCATTAATTTTAATTCTAGGATTAACTGGTTGGGGCAAAATATTGGTTGAAAGAATACCAAATGGATTAAAAGCTGGAATTATCTTGGGAGCTGCTTTGGCTGCTTTTTATCAAGTATTTTTTGAAGACTTTGATGCATACCTTTTACAACCTGTCTCAATGACAGTAGCCATAGTCCTATGCATCATAACCACATTTTCTAATCCATTTAAAAGAATCGCTGCTAAAAATAAATTTTTTGAAATAATTGGTTCGTTGGGGTTATTGCCAGGATTTTTAATTGCTGGTTTGGTAGCTTTCTTTCTAGGTGAGTTAACCTTTAATATTGAGTGGGGTTTCAAAATCCCAGCAATCATCAGCTTAATCGAAAAAACTTCTCCACTATATATTGGATTACCCACAATGCAGATGTATATAGATGCATTACCTCTTGTGATAATAGGTTATATGCTTCTTTTTGGAGATTTAGTTACTGCAACAGAAGTTCTTAAAGATGCTCAAAAACATAGAGATGATGAGAAGCTACCTATTGATCTTAATCGTTCACATCTTTCTGTTGGAATTAGAAATCTATTGGCTTCATTGATTAATCCTTTTTTTCCAACTCAAGGAGCACTTTGGACAGGAGTCCATGTCGTTGTAGCTGAACAATGGAAAAAGGGGCGCAAACAAATGCCTTCAATTTTTGATGGAATTGGTTCTTATTATTTAATGGGAATTCCGTTCTTATATTTTACTCTACCTTTTGTAACTCTCATGCAGCCATTGATGGTAATGGCCCTGACCTTGACATTAATCTTAACTGGTTTTGCTTGTGCTTATGTTGCCATGGCAATTCCAAAAAAGAATTCTGAAATGGCAACAGCTCTTCTTATTGCATTCTTCATTACTTTTTATAGTGCCTGGGTGGGTCTTCTGATAGGTTTGCTGTTGGCAGTTTTTGTTGATGGATTTGAAGAAGAGGGTACATGAGTCAATTTGCTCTTGAGATAACTAATCTTAAAAAAATCTATGATTCAGATGTAGTTGCCTTAAAAGGTATTAATCTTTCCGTAAAAGAAGGAGATTTCTTTGCATTGCTTGGACCAAACGGAGCTGGAAAATCTTCCACAATAGGAATTATCGCATCACTAGTTACTAAGAGTGCTGGTAAAGTAAAAATCTTTGATATTGATATAGACGAAAACTTCCCCGAAGCAAAGCGCTTACTTGGAGTTGTTTCACAAGAAATAAATTTCAATAATTTTGAGAAAGTTATAGATATTGTTAATACTCAAGCAGGTTTTTATGGTATACCGTTAAAAGATTCTAAGCTAAAAACTGAAATTACTCTTAAGCGTCTTGGTCTTTGGGAAAAGCGTAATGAGCAAGCTCGAACATTATCTGGTGGATTTAAGAGAAGGCTAATGATTGCAAAGGCATTAATTCACGAGCCAAAACTCTTAATACTTGATGAGCCTACAGCCGGGGTTGATATTGAACTTAGAAGGGAGATGTGGGATTTTTTAAAAGAGATCAATGCTCAAGGCACTACAATTATTTTAACCACTCACTACCTGGAAGAAGCTGAGCAATTATGTAAAAACATAGCTATTATTGATCATGGTGAGATAGTTGAAAACACCTCAATGAAAGATCTTTTAAGTCGCTTGGATGTTCAAGGATTTCTTTTAGATATAGATAAGTCTTTAGATCAACCTCCTTCTATCCCTAATTTTCCAATCACTCTTGAGGATCCAACAACATTAAATGTTGCAATTAAAAAAGATCAATCTATTAATCATCTCTTTGATCAATTATCAGCTCTTGGTATAAATGTTTCATCGATGCGCAATGAATCAAATAGGTTGGAAGAAATGTTTATTGAGATGGTGAAAAAGCATTAATTATGAGAAGAAGGAATGAAATATTAGTTTCTTTGATTACTCTTATTAGAAAAGAGATTAAACGCTATTTGAGGATTTGGGTGCAAACATTGGTTCCACCTGCAGTTACCATGTCTTTGTATTTTGTTATATTTGGATCCTTAATTGGTCCAAGAATTGGTTCTATGGACGGACTCGATTATATTCAGTTTATGATTCCTGGACTAATTATGATGTCTGTTATTACTAATTCATATGCAAATGTTGTTTCTTCTTTTTACTCTGTTAAATTTCAAAAATCTATTGAAGAATTACTTGTTTCTCCAATGCCAAATTGGGCCATATTGGTTGGCTTTATTATGGGTGGGGTTTCTCGCGGCGTCTTAATTGGCTGCATTGTTTTTTGTGTCAGCCTTTTCTTTTACCCATCTTTTACAATTGTGAATCCATTACTGACTATTTCCGTTTTATTTTTAACAGCTATATTGTTTTCATTGATGGGTTTTATCAATGCCATTTTTGCAGATAGTTTTGATGATATTTCTATCATTCCTACTTTTGTCCTTACGCCCTTAATTTATTTGGGGGGTGTATTTTATTCTATCAATATACTTCCTGATATTTGGAGAAATATCTCTATGGCAAATCCAATGTTATATGTAGTCAATACCTTTAGGGAAGGGATGCTTGGAGTAAGCGATGTATCTATTCCATTTGCATTATCAATGATTATTTTTTTTATTGCTGTTCTTACTTCTGCATGTTTAATTCTTTTACATAAAGGGGTTGGAACTCGTCAGTGAAGATTAAATATCTAGGAAATCAATCCTCGCCAAAACTAGATTCTTATTCTCCAGATTTTTTAGACTCTATACCCAGAAATAATCAGCATTTAAATAAATTTTTTGGCTTAGATTATTGGAATGCTTATGAATTTTCATATCTAAATTCTAGGAATCTTCCCGTGATCGAAGCATTAGAAATTAAAATTTCAATGCACTCTGTGCTTACAGTTGAATCTAAGTCTTTGAAACTTTATTTGGCATCATTTTATAATAAAAAATTTTCTAAGCCTGCTAACGCATATAAGTTAATTGAAAAAGATTTAACTAAGGTTTTAGGTTCCTCGGTTTCAGTTCGAAAGCTAAAAAGATTTGATGATATGCCAATCTCGACTCTTATTTCAAAATTTAAAAATAAAGTGCCAAAAAATAAGGTTACTCGCTTTCAAGGTTTTAGATCTATATGCCCTGTGACCTCTCAGCCCGATTGGGGGAATATTTATATTCATTCTGCCTCTGACTCAATAGATGCAAAAAAGTTAATTAAATTGTTAAAATCATATAGAAATAGGGGTGATTTTCATGAAGCCTGTATTGAATCTATTTTTATATCATTAAGAAATGATTTCAAAATTGATGATTTAACGGTGTATGGAAAATTTTTAAGAAGAGGTGGTATTGATATCAATCCAATGCGATCTACTTCAAAAAAACTGATATTTAAGAATTTTAGAGACTTTAGTCAGTAATAATCTAATCCAAAAAACTGAAGATTTTACTTCTCACTTCTTCCTCTATTTGCAGATGTCCTTTGACATTTGGATGAATGCCATCTGCCTGCATAAGACTTAATGAGACCATTTCCTTTATTGAGCCTTGCACAAGGGTTAAATCATATTGATTCGCTAAATCTACATACATATTTTTAAAATTATCTGTATATCTTGATCCGTAATTAGGAGGAAGCTCCACTCCAATTAGCGCGACCTTGGATCCTTCATCTAGTGACATTCTTATCATCTCATCTAAATTTTTTTTTATTACTTTTTTGATAGGCATTCCTCTCAAGCCGTCATTTCCACCAAGCTCTAAGATTATTAATTTTGGTTTATGCTCTTTCAATAATTTGGGGAGTCTGTATAGACCTCCAGATGTAGTATCGCCACTGATTCCAGCATTTATAATTTTTATATTCATGCCCCTTGAATTTAAATTATGCTCAAGGATAGATGGCCAAGACTCTTGAATTTTTACCCCATAACCAGCACTTAAACTATCTCCTAAAATAACTACAACATATTCATCTTTATTGAATTGTGTTGATGAATTTACTGACGAAGGAAGTGCCAGTAGAATACCTAAAAGCAAACCCAAGGATATTTTGAGCAATTTAATTTTAGAAGTTAAGAACATCACAAAAGAAGTTAACAGTCCGGAGGGTCTTTTGACAATAGTTAAGGATATAAATTTATCGGTTGAACAAGGTAAACCAGTATCTTTGGTTGGACCATCTGGCTCTGGCAAAACTACACTTTTGGCTATAATGGCTGGACTTGATTTGCCGACTGCTGGAACTGTTAAGTTGCTGGGTTCTCAAATTACAAGCCTTGATGAAGATAAGAGAGCTCAAATTAGAGGTAAGGATGTTGGCTTTGTATTTCAATCTTTTCATTTGATGCCAAGATTAACCGCTCTTGACAATGTTATGTTGCCACTTGAAATTTCCGGAGATCCATACTCAATAGATAAAGCTTACGAAGCCCTAAAACAAGTTGGACTCTTAAAAAGGGCAAAGCATTTTGCGACTCAATTAAGTGGCGGTGAAAAGCAGCGAGTTGCTATAGCAAGATCCATTGTTAACAAGCCAAAAATATTATTTGCTGATGAGCCAACAGGTAATCTGGATAAAAAGAGCTCAAGCTCTATTACCGATCTTATATTTTCATTAAATGAACTCATCCAAACAACCTTAGTTCTAGTAACTCATGATCTGTCTTTAGCAGAAAAATGTGATGAAGTTTATGAACTCTCAGAAGGGCAATTATTATGATTAGAGGCCTTTTATATGGCTTAAAGAAATTTTGGTCTGAAGTTTTTAGTGGCGACTTATTAATATTATTTTTATCAATTGTTTTAGCTGTCACATCGATCTCAAGTGTTGGATTTTTAGGTGACAGGCTTAAGTCCTCCATGCAAATGCAGGCTTCAAGTATTTTAGGTGCAGATCTTGTATTGCGATCAGCATCTAAAATAGATTCAAAATATTTGGACTTAGCTGCAGCAAATGATCTTGATTCTGCTGAGATGTCTACATTTCTGAGCATGATAATAACAGAAGACGATAATCTGCTTACTTCTATTAAAGCTGTAACTGCTTCATATCCATTAAGAGGTGAATTAAAGATTGTTAATTATCAGGGAGCTAGAATTAAGCATTTTGGCTCACCAGAGTCTGGCAATATCTGGATTGAAAGAAAAGTATCAGAAACTTTAGAGTTAATGGAGCTGGATAAGGTTTCTATTGGTAATAAAAATTTTATAGTTGAGGGCATTATTGAAGATTATCCTGACAGAAACTCTAGCTTTGTAGGTTTTTATCCAGTCGCGATTGTGAATATAAATGATGTTGATGCAATGGGGGTCATTCAAACTGGGAGCAGAGTTGTTTATAGAAACCTTTTTTCAGGTAATCAAGACAACCTTGAACGTTTTGAGAAGTCTTTAGACGCTATGCCAGCCAATATTAGAGTGCAAAATGCATTAGATGCAGGAGATAATCTTGGAGAAGATATAGCTAATTCAACAACCTTTTTTAATTTAGCTAGCCTTTTCACTATTATTATTTCTGTTATTGCATCCATGATGGCGGTTAGACGGTATGCAAGCAGAAGCCTTCTTCATACATCATTAATGAAAGTCTTTGGAGCTTCAAAGTTATTTATTTTAGGACACCAAATTATGCAGCTAACTTTAGTTGCTATCCTTGGTTCTTCACTAGGATTAATTTTTGGTTATGGGCTACAGCATCTTTTGCTTTCTACTTTACAAGGAATTATTAATGCTGATTTACCGCCGCCGTCATCTCGACCGGTAATTCTTGGCTTCATTACAGCTGGTTTTGTGATATTTGCAACAGCATCTCCCTATATAAAAATCCTAAGTGAAACTGAGCCTATCAGAATTTTAAGGAATGACTTTAATATCAAGCTATCGAGCAACCTCATGATTTATCTAGTTGCTTTTTTTACAATGTTTGGATTTCTAGGAGCTTTATTTCAAGACATCAAATTAATTATATACATAGTTATTTCATTGATCGTAGTCACTTCCTCTTTATATTTAATAGGTAGGCTGTTGATTTATGGGCTTTCAGGTGTGAAATTTTCTTATGGAAAAGGTTGGAAATTAGGTCTAAAAAATATAGTTCAGCAAGGAAATGATAGTATTTTACAAGTAATTATATTTGGGCTTTCATTGTTATTTCTTGTGGTGCTTGCGGAAACAAGAACGGATTTGGTTGATTCATGGACCGAAACTCTGGATAAAGATACACCAAACTATTTTTTGTTTAATATTCAGCAATACAACATAGATCCCATATCCAATTACTTCAAAGACCAAGGAAAAATCGTTCCAGATCTTACTCCTTTGATTCGAGGTAGACTTTTATCGGCATCTCGACCTGGATCTGAAGATCTCAATTTCGATAATCTTATGGAGCGGGAAGCAAATTTAACTTGGCGGAATCAATTACCCCTAAGTAATTCACTGGTAGAGGGCGAATGGTGGACTAATGGTAATGAGGTTGCGGAAGTCTCAATTGATCGAGAGATTGCAGAATCAATGAATCTTAAGATTGGTGATGAGCTCACTTTTTCAGCTGGAGGAAAAACATTTAGTGTTTCTGTATCTAGTTTTAGAGAAATTGAATGGCAAAGTTTTTCCCCAAATTTCTTTTTTATTCTTTCTCCTGCAGCAGGAAGAGAATTGCCAAATTCATACATTACGAGCATCAAGCTAGAAAACTCACAACAGTTTATGAATAACTTTACTAATCGTTTTCCTACAATCACAAGTGTTAATTTAGAGGCAATTATAGATCAGGCTAAAAGCTCAATCTCAAGCGCTTCCCTGGCTGTGCAATATATTTTCTTATTAACATTGATTGCAGGAATTCTCGCTTTGATTGCTTCCATATACTCGAATAGAGATCAACGAACTAAAGAAACGGCGATTATGCATGCAATTGGAGCTAGCAGGTCTCTTATTTTTAAATCAGCTGCATCAGAGTTTTTTATATTAGGTATGCTATCTGCAACCACGGCAATAATTTTTTCAACAATACTTTCATCTGTAATTTTTTATCAATTTCTTGATCTTATCTATTCACCAAATTTATTAATTCTTGGTTTAAGTTTTTTCCTTGCGATTACTTTTATTTTTGTTGTTGGCATTATCTCTATTAGAAAAAGTGTCTATGTTTCGCCTATGATTACTTTGAGAGATTCTTAGGTTTAGTTAATGTAAAATGCTACAGCATTAATCCGGAGAGATGGCAGAGTGGTCGATTGCGCTACCTTGGAAAGGTAGTAACTAGGCAACTGGTTCCGGGGTTCGAATCCCCGTCTCTCCGCCACATATAAGTATTCTAACTTATAAAAAGTGACATATATTTTATATTCATTTACAGTATTTAAAATAAAATTTTTTACCATAACAGTCATGAATGAATTCTACCAAAATATCACTGACGCTCTGAATATGCTCGACGGTTTAGAGAAAGATCTTAACCTCGGGCATCTTACTCCGAATGAACTTAGGGTGTTTTATACTATTATTAAACGTTCAGCATCCGGCGAGAAAGGATCAAATATTTCAGAAATTGTTATAAATTCTGGCATGTCTCGATCTACTGTATACAAAACTATGAAGAAGTTGTCTTCAGAAGGCATAATATCTTTTTTTCAATCTGAAGAGGATGGTCGCGAATCTATCATTCAATTGAATAGCATTTCTTAAAACTTTAACTTAAATCACAAAAGAATGAAAAATTTACTTTTGATCTCTATGACAGGCTTTGTTTTTTCATCAGTTCTATGGATTATTTGGTCCTTTTTTTCAGTGCAATCTGGAATTATTCCTAACTGGATGGGAAGCCTTTTATACTTACCTCATGCTGCTAGGGTTTTGATGGTAGTATACTTTGGTTGGAGATCAATACCTGGTCTCTACTTAGCCGAGCTATGGGGCCCATATTATTTAGCAGAAGATGCATATAATTTTGCATTATGGATTCCTTCAGCTATAAGCGTTTTATCAGTACCTGCTGCATTAATTGTATTGAGATTTTTTGGATTTCCTCTTGGAAGAACTATCCAAAGCCCTCTAAATAAGAGAAATTATAAGCATATAGGCTTAATCACAATGATATCTGCATTTTTTAATGCATTGATGGTAAATGTTTATTTATCCCAAATTCATGCAAATTTTGAACCTGTGGAAGCAGATATTAATCAGGTTCTTAGGTTTTTTATCGGTGATATGCTTGGAGTTCTTGTTATTTTTATTTTTCTATCAATATTTCTAAAACCAATTTTAAGGCAATCTAAATCTAATTTCTAAGACGATTTTATCCACTCATTAATAATATCTTCTAAGATAAATAAAGGAACTATTCCTTGATCAAGAACTATTGTATGAAATTTTCTAATATCGAATTTTTCACCTAATGAATCTTGTGCTTTTTGTCTTAATTCTAAAATCTTTAGCATGCCCATTTTGTAACTAGTTGCTTGACCAGGCCAAACAATATATCGTTCAATTTCAACTCTAACTTCTGTATCTGACATACCAGTAGTTCTCTTCATGTAATCCATGGCTTTTTCTCTTGTCCATTTTTTATAATGCAAGCCAGTATCGACAACCAGTCTATTGGCTCTGAACATTTCACTTTGTAGAACTCCAAGCTCATCATATAGATTTTTGGTCATTCCAACTTCTACAGCTAACTGCTCTGAGTATAAAGCCCAGCCTTCAGTAAAAGCAGAGGTTCTATAACCCATCTTTCTATATAGTGTTAAATCTTCATTTTCTTGATTAAGAGCAATTTGAAAATGATGGCCTGGAACAGCCTCATGAAATGTAAGAGTTCTCATGCCAAATGTTGGTGTTTGCTTAATATCATATAAATTTGCATAAAAAACACCGGGACGTGATCCATCCAAGCTTGGAGCTTGGTAATAACCTCCAGCAGCAGTTTTTTCTGAATATTCGGGTACAGCTCTTACTTCTACAGGGCTGATTGGAAATCTTTCAAAGTAGGGTCTAACATCTTCTTCTGCTTCCTTCACCATTTGATTGTAATCAGCAATCACAATTTGTTTTCGATCTGGGGTATCGGCATAAAGAAAATCTGGACTTTCATTCAACTCATTCATCATCTCACCAACAGGCTTATTTACTTCATAACCTAACAGAATAAAGATCTCTTTCATTCGGTTTCCAATCCTTTCAACCTCCGAAAGACCAATTTGATGGATTTCTTCAGCTGAATAATCTGTTGTTGTATAAGACCGGAGACGAGATGCATAAAAGGCATCACCATTTGGTAAGGACCAAACCCCATGAAACTTATTTGCCTGATCGTAATTACTCTCCATGAATTGCAAGATTAATTCATAGCCTGGCTTTACGTCAGATTTAATAACCTCACTCAACTCACTAGACAAAGCTTCCTTTTTCTTAGTTGAGATTTGCAACTTATTAACCTTTCTTATAAATACCTGCATCAAGGGGTTGTTATTATCTGTGTAGGCAATTAATTCTTTTAGTTGCGTGATAACATGATCAAAGACAAACTGAGGAGCAAAAATGCCTAATTTCTTTTGTTCCTCTAGCCAAACTAAGTCTGACTTCATAGAATCATCAAACAATCTGACCCTTTTAATGTAATCTGTGGCTTCTCTATAATTTCTAATGGGATGCGTATCTGTCATAAACTCAACAAGATTAAGATGATTGCCACTTATTTGATTGAATGGATAAGAATGAAATCTAAAGTTCTCAAATCTATCAATACTGTTTTCTGTATCAAAAATAGCTATTTTTTGTGTAATCTTTTGCACATCTGTTAAGCCATCCGAGTTATATTTTTTGAGCATTTTTAGATGCTTTAAAGTGTCTTGATAATCTTCTTCACCATCTTCTAAGGTATCAATGCTGAGCTTCTGATTATGTTTTAAAATAGCATTGAATCGATCAAAAATTCCGATATACGTCATAAATTCTGGTGAATCTAATAGGCTTAAAGTTAGCTCTTTGGCTAGATAATGATCAATTGAATATGGCTTCATCAAAAATAAATTTGTTAAATATAGCGATACAATAGCTAAGCCACTTAGTGCAAGATAGCCAACATACTTTAATAATTTTTTCATAATATTCCTTTGCCTAATGTAGTATATTGATTTTAGCATTTAACCAATGATTTAGGCATGAAGAATCCATTTCACTTAGCTATACCTGTCAATGATTTAGTTACAGCAGCTGAGTTTTATGAAAACACACTTGGGTGTCAGAGAGGTAGGTCAAGTGACTCTTGGATTGATTTTAACTTATTTGGTCATCAGCTGGTTTGTCATTTTGTCGAAGAAACTAACAGAGTAAACACTAATCCCGTTGATGGGGATGAAGTACCAGTTCCACATTTTGGAGTGATCCTGAACTTTAATCAGTTCGACGCTCTTGTAAAGCAATTAAAAAATAAAAACCAAATTTTCATTATTGAACCTAAAGTTCGTTTTGCAGACAAACCAGGTGAGCAGCGCACAATGTTTCTTAAAGATCCAAGTGGAAACGCGCTTGAATTTAAAGCCTTTAAAAACTTAGATAATCTTTTTGCCATCTAAGCTTCTATAAATTCTTGGGTTGGAGCATTGACCTGAAGATAATGATCTATACATACTGGTTCTTTTTTTGAAGACTGTTTCTTTAATGAGCCAATTATTATTCTCATCACGAACATATAAGTCTTCGTAGGTGCCAGTAATATAAAGATTAATATTTTTTAGAGTATCAATTAAGTTATAGGATAATGACCAAAACCCCGATGCCTCGTTGCTTGATAGTAATTTAATAATTTCATTTTTACCTGCATGCTGTTCAAGCAAATGATCATGACATGAATCAAGCTCATATTTTTTTACCATGGCTTTAGCTGAAGAGAAGATACCAAAATCTTCAAAATTAATGTAAACATCATCCATACAAAAACAACTAAGAATTTCAGCAGGTTTTTTTAAATCGCAAGCATTCCAATATTTAAATTTTAAATTTTTAATAGTGCTAACAGCATGAATAGATTCAATTCTGTCTTTGATATTATTATTTTTCATTGGTAACTATTTTGTTTGATTAACCATTTTTAGCCAATAGTTGACTTAGTTTTAATAATGTTATTAAATACTGTATAAATATACAGTATAATAATATTATGAATAATTTAATACATTTAAACCCTTTAGATCCAATCTTTAACGAGTATGAGGCTTTTGTTGATAAAAGTGCAGGCTTAAAGACTATAGCCTTTAAATATTTTGGTGCAGATATACAAAAAGCAATTGAGTATTTAGATATTAATACTATTCAAGAGCCAAAAGAGATCCAATCAATTAAGCTAAGTTTGGTTGAAAACACAGAATATTATCAACCAGAATTATTACACTAAGTATTCACTTTTTGCTTTACAACAATCTTTAATTTAAAGGATTTCTCTATATAATTTAATTAGATGTCGCATATACAAATTACTAAGGGGATTTGTTTATGCTTGTTTTAATGCCCTTGCACAGGAGGTGATCTTATTAGTATTTATATTAAATTAGGAAACGGAGGGTTCGCCTTTTGACAAGAGGTGAATTACCGAATTCGCCTATCAGACTTATTTAACTCTGATAGTTTGAAGCCTCCTTTCGGAGGCTTCTTTTTAGATAATTTATATTTAAATTATCAACCTAAATTTTTTTATTAGTTTAAAATTCTTCATCATTCAAAACTGATAGTAATCAATGGAATTAAAAGACTGGATTTTACTAACTGCATTGGCTGCTATTTGGGGCAGCGCTTTTATGTTTATAAAAATATCTGCGGTAGTTTTTGGGCCAATTCTTCTAGTGACTTTACGATTATTAATTGCAGGCATAGTTTTCCTGCCTTTCTTGTTAAGAGAGAGCAAAAGGCAATTGTTTAAGCCTTATTTCCCATCAATCTTGATTATTGCAATAGTGAGCAATTCTATTCCTTTTTCAATGTTTGCTTTTGCTTCACTGGGAGCAACTTCAAATATGCTTGGAATACTAAATGGCACAACTGCATTTTTAACCACTGTCATTGCATACTTTTGGTTAAAAGAATCCGTAACTTTAAAGCAGATAATTGGGTTGTTTCTTGGTTTTATTGGCGTATTAATTCTGGTAAATCCATCTAATGGATCAACTACATTTATTGCAAGTATGTGCGCGATGATTGGCTCTTTATGCTATGCATTTAACGCTGTATATCTCCAAAAGTATCATTCAAATTCAGATAAAATCGTTCTAATAGGTTGGTCGATGTTATTTGGAGGTTTGCTTATGATTCCCCTGGCTTCTTTTAATTTACAAAATGAAATGCCAGATATAAATTCTATTCTAGCATTGTTATGGTTGGCAGTTATTTCAACTGGTTTAGGCTACTTGGCTTATGTTAGATTGATTGACAAAATTGGTGCTGTTAAGACAGCCACTCTTACATATCTTCTACCAGTATTTAGCATTATCTGGGGTGCTATATTTCTTCAGGAAAAAATAACGTTAATTATTCTTGGTGGTTTTATATTTGTTATGATGGGGATGTACTTTGCTAATTCATCAAATAAGACAAAGTCCTGATATTTATATGACTTATACAGAAGAGTTACTTGCAAAAGCAGACGCAGTTATTCCAAGAGTTGCATTAGAAGACTTTAACAATGATTCAAATCCAAAAGTAATGATAGATGTTCGTCAGCAAGAAGAGTTAAAAGCCTCTGGAACAATTCAAGGGTCAATTCACATACCTAAAGGCGTTATAGAATTTAGATTAAATAATAATGATGAAATTTCATTTGATACTTCTGTCTACGTTTTTTGTGCAGTAGGGATTAGATCAGCTATTGCTGGATATAATTTAAAAAAAGTTGGCTATCAAAAAGTTTTTAATTTAGTGGGATTTCAAGATATCCTTGATCAAGGCGCTGAAAAGCAATTCTTAATTTAATAACGGAGAAATAAATATGTTTAGTCACATTATGGTTGGAGCTAATGATATAGAGGCATCAAAAAATTTTTATGATGCAGTTTTAGGCACTCTCGGTTGCAAGCCTGGAATTTTATCTATTAATACAACTGATCAAAAAAGATATATTTATATTCATGAAAAAAATATGTTTATTATTTCTGAACCAATCAACGGTGAGCCTTCTTCTGTAGGTAATGGAAGTACTATTGGTTTTACAGTTCCTGATGTTGAAACTGGTAATGCTTGGCATCAAGCGGGTCTTGATAATGGTGGAGAGTCGTGTGAGGGACCTCCAGGCATAAGAGATGTTAAAAAATTAATGGGAACAGATATGTATTTAGCATATCTTAGAGATCCTTCAGGTAATAAAATCTGCGCTTTAAAAAGAATGGGTTAGTAACCAGAAGCTTGCCCATCTTTTCTGGTTTCTGAGGCACCATAGTAAACCCCATCTTTGAGCATGATGGCTTGATAGCCACCAAAGATGCCTTTTTCATATTTTAGGTTATGACCTTTTTTAAGTAATTGTTTTTCAATCTCAATACCAAACCCACTTTCAATGCTAAGTGTCCCTCCATCCTTCATAATTTCATCTGTTGGTTGAGAAGACCCACTGTGGACGATTCTTGGTGCATCTCCAGCTTCTTGAAGATTGAGACCAAAATCAATCATATTAATAATGATTTGAGCATGTGCTTGAGGTTGAGTTGCTCCACCCATAACGCCAAAACTCATAAATGGCTCTCCGTCTTTGGTCACGAATGCTGGAATGATTGTATGAAATGGTCTTTTGCCACCCTTTAAGGCATTTTTATGATTCTTATCTAAACTAAAGAGCTCACCTCTATCTTGGAGCATAAAACCTAATCCAGGTGGCACCATGCCAGAGCCCATGCCTCGATAATTACTTTGAATGAGCGAGATCATATTTCCATATTGATCTGCAGCTGTTAAATAAATGGTATCACCATTTTTTAAAACTCCAGCCTCGTCAGTCTGAGCAACATCATTGACATCAATAAGTTTCACCCGTTCTTTTGCATAAGACTTTGAAATGAGTTGTTCAACAGGTATATTTTCAAATAATGGATCAGCATAATATTTTGCCCTATCAGCAAAAGCGAGTTTCTTTGCTTCTGTAAACAGATGAATATATTCAGCGCTAAATAGTCCAAGAGATTTAAGATCATAATTTTCTAGCAAGTTTAAAATTTGTAGAGCTGCAATTCCTTGTCCATTGGGAGGTAATTCCCAAACATCATAGCCTCTATAATTAGATGAGACAGGAGGGGTCCATTCTGAATGAAAAGAAGCTAAATCTTCATAAGTTAAAAAGCCTCCCTGAGATTGAATGAAATCTGCCATCGTTTGCGCAATGGGTCCCTCATAAAATCCAGCTCTACCTTTTAATGCGATAATTTCTAGAGTTTTTGCAAGTTGAGGATTTTTAAAAATTTCTCCCTTTTTTGGCATGCGACCATTCTTCACCCATACATTATTAAAATTAGGATAACTTTCGAAACGTTTTTGAGACCGATCTAAGTAATAGGCAATTGTCTCTGTAATTGGAAAGCCTGATTTAGCATATTCAATGGTAGGTTCAAACAAAGATTTAAAATCTATTTTCCCAAATTTTTCATGCAACTTAACCCATCCATCGACTACACCAGGAACAGTTACTGGTAGAGGTCCATAGGATGGAATTTTTTTAAGGCCCTGTTCAACAAAGTAATCAATTGTAATATTTTTTGGGGCAGGCCCACTTGCATTTAAACCATGAAGTTTTTTTGTTTTAGCATCCCAAATAATTGCAAATAGGTCTCCACCTATGCCATTACCAGTTGGCTCCATTAGACCCAAAGCAATATTGGCGGCAATTGCAGCATCTATAGCAGTACCACCTTTTTTTAAAATATCTAAACCGATTTGAGTTGCAAGAGGGTGGCTCGTTGCTACCATTCCATTCTGGCCAATTATCTCAGACCTACTGGCAAATTTTTCACCTGTTATTCGATCGTATCCATATCCGGAGTTAGACATAATTAAAATCAGTATAAAGCTTAGCATTCTTTTCATATTATTTTTCTTTGGCACGCCCGGAGAGATTCGAACTCCCGACCCCTTGGTTCGAAGCCAAGTACTCTATCCAGCTGAGCTACGGGCGCATTTGTATAAAGATTATAATTGAAATTTTTTAAACATATTCCTTAATTTCATATTATCTAAAGAATACATTTGAAATAATTCTATGAGCCTTGAACATTTAAGAGAAGGTCAACATAATGGGTTAAACATACATTTATGAAATCAATATGTATAAAAATTTAGGTTTATTATTCATCTTTTTAGCAATTATTAGCTGCTCAGAACCTATCGAAGAGATTGAGTCTGACAGTTTTTTGAATATAGCAGGTGCTAGAGTAGGTCTTGCGAGTCAGCAGCCCATTGACTGGGATTCTCAAGCCATAGACCCATACATGAACATGGATCCAAAACTCAGTTCATCTAGGATACCTTTATTTGGTGATTTGCATGTTCATACCACTTATTCATTCGATGCTTATATTTTTGGTACTTTGGCAACACCTGATGATGCATACGAGTTCGCTAAGGGAAAATCTATTAAGCATCCAGCGGGTTTTGATATCAGTTTGGATAGGCCTCTAGATTTTTATGGCGTGACTGATCATGGAACTTTTTTAGGACATGTTGAGGAGGCAGCAACTCCAGGGACACCATATTATGAAGCTCCATCTAGCATTCAAGTTAATGACATTAATAGTCCTGAAAATTTAAATATCTCAACCATCCCTCGAAGAACAGAGGCTTTTGGAGGTTTTTTAATAAATACTGTAACTGCTTTAAGAGAGCAAAAGCTTGATATTAGATACGTAGATAGTGTAAGCCGAAGGGCATGGGCTGATACGGTTGGTGCCGCGCAAAGGCATAACGATCCTGGAAATTTTACAACTTTTATTGGTTATGAATATACCGCATCAACTCCTGACATGGGCAATCTTCATAGAAATGTAATTTTTAGAGGAGATGGTAATCGTATTCCTTCAGTGCCTTATAGTAGAGCCAATTCGAATGATCCTGAAGGTTTATGGCAATGGATGGATAGATTAAGAGAAGACGGCATTGAGAGTTTAGCGATTCCGCATAATTCAAATGGATCTGATGGTTTTATGTTTGCCTTAAAAGATTCTTTTGGTAAACCATTCACCAAAGAATATGCTCAACTAAGAATGCGAAATGAACCGATAGTTGAAATAACTCAAGTAAAAGGAACTTCAGATACTCATCCAGCGCTTTCTACAAATGATGAATGGGCAGATTTTGAGATCATGCCATACAAAGTTGCAACTCAAAGTTTTTCGGAGCCCAAAGGAAGCTATGTTCGAGATGCATTGTTAGAGGGTATTAAAATGGAACAAAAAGATGACTTTAATCCATATAAATTTGGATTTATTGGCTCTAGTGATACTCATACTGCTGCTTCTTCTCAAGAAGAAGATAATTTCTTTTCTAAAATAGGCTTATTAGATTCTAGCGCTGCCCTAAGGGGTTCTATTCCCGTTACCGATCCAGCTATGCTTGAATCAGATCAATCGTTTGAAGAAGTTGATGGTAATAAATATATGAATTCATCTGCAATTACATGGGGTGCAGCTGGTCTTGCTGGCGTATGGGCTGAAGAAAATACGAGGAATAGTATTTATGACGCTTTTAGACGCAAAGAATCATTTGCAACATCTGGACCCAGAATGACAGTGAGATTTTTTGCTGGCTATGATTTATACAAAGATAAAATCAACGACAATGATTTAATTGAATACTTATATACCAACGCTGAAACAATGGGAGCGGATCTAGATGGTATTGATCAGCAAACACCTAGTTTCTTTGTATGGGCTGTAAGGGATGCTTTTACGGCACCTTTGCAGAGAGTGCAAATTATTAAAGGATATGTAGATAATAATGGTGATCCACAGGAGCAGGTATTTGATGTCGCATGTTCTGATGGAGGAGTACCTGATCCAGATACTTACCTATGTCCAGATAATAATGCCAAGGTTGATATTTCTAATTGCGAATTTTCTCAAGATGTTGGAGCAGCTGAACTAAAAACATTTTGGACTGATCCAACCTTCAAATTTGAGCAGAGAGCTTTTTATTATGTAAGAGCACTGGAGAATCCTACTTGCAGATGGAGCACTTGGGATGCTATTAGAAACAATGTTGAACCAAGATCTGACATGCATAAAACAATTCAAGAGCGTGTTTGGTCATCACCCATTCACTACATACCCTAAAAACTTAGATAAGATGAAATATTTTTCGGCGTTAATCGTTATTGCTTATTTTTGTTCGAGTCTTGCTTATGCGCAAACTTATAAAAATACCAATGATCAACAAAATGGCAAAACTTTTGGCCAGTTAATGACCTGGGTACTTGATGGTGAAAAAGGTCCCAAAAGGGTAGCTATTAAAACTTCAAATGAATGGCAGTCGTTATCGACTGATCAAACGAAATATGCCGTTTGGATAGGCCATGCAACTTTTTTAATCAATAATGGTGATATTAATATTCTGACTGATCCAATTTTTTCCAAGCGCGCATCACCCTTTGGATTTGCTGGGCCTAAAAGAATGATTCCGCCAGTGATGAATCTTAATGATTTACCTAGAATAGATATTGTTGTTGTGAGTCATAATCACTATGATCATTTTGATATTTGGTCTTTAAAAAAACTATACAAGCTTAATCCTGAAACTATTTTCTTAGTGCCTGTAGGAGATGGTAAAAGGCTAACTAGATCTGGTATTAAAAATGTGTATGAGATGAAGTGGTGGGATATATTTAGTCATAGTGATACTTCATTTCACTTTACACCCGTTCAGCATTGGTCAAAGCGAGGCCTTTTTGATCGCAATAAAAGCTTATGGGGTGGCTGGTTCATAAAATCAAATGATTTAGCCTTATACCATGCAGGTGATACAGGGTATTCCAGCGATTTTAAAACCACCTATGAGCGTTTAGGAGCACCAGACTATTCTTTTATACCTATTGGAGCTTACGATCCGAGATGGTTTATGAAAGATTCACATGTAAATCCAGAGGAAGCAGTCCAAATTGCTTTGGATCTAAAGACTTCCCAGTCTTTTGGAATGCATTGGGGAACTTTTTCACTCACCGATGAACCTGTATTAGAACCTCCTAAACGATTAGAACAAGAACTCAAAAAGTTGAATCTAAAACCAGATTTTTTTAGATCACCGAAGCCTGGAGAGATTCTTCAACTCACTAAATTAGCCTTATAATTAATCCATGAATCAATTAAATGTATTCGGTGAGCCATTACCAATCTGTTGTGAAAACCCTATGACTGGATTCACGCGTTCAGGATCTTGCGAGACGATGGATCAAGACCATGGCATCCATACAGTCTGCGCTCATATGACTGACGAGTTTTTGGCTTTTTCTAAAGCTCAAGGCAATGACCTATCAACTCCTATGCCTGAGTATGGCTTCCCTGGTTTAAAGGAGGGCGATGATTGGTGTTTATGTGCACCTAGATGGGTTGAAGCCTATGAAGCTAACTGCGCTCCAAAGATTTACCTTACCAAGACTCATGAGAAAACCTTAGAATTAGTACCTTTAAAAATTCTGAGAGAATACGCGCTAGATATAAATTAGTTTGTAACTAATTAACTTCTGAATCGTTCTATAGATAACTATCTATGGAATTAAATATATTTTGAATAGAACTTGTAGAGAGCAGGTTGAGATATCGAAGAAAATTTAAACTAATAAAAATCTTTTAATTTGTAATGCTATTATTAACTTTTAATTAAGGAGTCTCATATGAAAAAATTATCAATTTTAATGTGTTTATTTTTTATAGTATCGATCCAGGCAGATAATCATACTAAAGCAGAAAAAGAAGTTGCTGTTGCATTTAATAAATACTTTGATGCAAGAGTTAACCAGGATTGGGATACTGTTGCTGCGATGGAAAGCGCAGCAGGAACATACAATACAAATTCCGATGGGAGCTTTCATAAAGCTCTAGCCAAAACTTCTGCAGCTCAATGGAAAGCAAGTGGTCAAAGCGGATCTTTGAATACCTACTACCCTGAGTTTTCTGAGATAGCTGATGATGTTGTCTATGTAAGATTTTACTATGAAGGCGTTGCAAGAAATGGAGACCAAACCTCTGATTATAGAACTAGAGTTACTCAAAATTGGGTAAAAGAAAGTGGAAAATGGGTTGTGAAGACACAACATTACTCTCCAGCACAATTTGGTGGAGTTCATATTACCGTTGCTTCAGATTTTGAAGATTAATTAATATTTTCAGGCCTCAAATTTTTTTTGGGGCCAATTTATTTTGGGTATGTTTTGTGTAGAGCTGTGAATCTTACAAAACAAACCCTCTTACCTTGGTCATCAGTTATGTCTATGTTCCATACTGATGTTGAACCACCAACATGAAGAGGCATTGCCTTAGCAAATACATTTCCATGCTTGGGGGATGAAATATGATTAGCATTAATTTCAATGCCTACTGGGTACTTTTTAGATCCATCTAATGTTAACGCTGCAGCTGTGCTGCCAACGCTTTCAGCTAGGACACACGAAGCACCACCATGAAGGATTCCATATGGTTGTTTGGTTTTTTCGACCACTGGCATTCTGCCAACAATAAAATTATCACCAATTTCTATAATTTCTATATCAAGATGTTTATCCATGTTGATGGATGAATCTTTGAAATCTTCAATTGAGATAGGATTAAACCAGATTGATTTAGACATATGGATATTTTAAATAGTAATTAAAATTTCACTGGCATTTCTTGAATTGCATGCACAAAGTTATTAGGTGCAACTTTCCAATTTCCACTCATATGAATGTTTGGAAAACGTGTCAGAATTTGTTTGTACGATTCTTCCAACTGCATCAAAGCAACAGGTTTTCCAATGCAAGTATGCCTACCTATGCCAAATGCTAAATGTTTGTCAGCATTTTCACGCTCAATATTAAACTGATCTGGGTTGGAGAAAACAGAGGGATCTCTGTTAGCAGCTCCATACCACATGACAATTTTTTCACCAGGACCCATCAGCTGACCACCAACTTCTGTTTCGCAAGTGGTAGTTCTGCGCATATGCATGACTGGAGAAATCATTCGAATGCATTCTTGCAGGAAATTAGGCATGAGATCTGGATTGTCTATGAGTTTTTGTTTTTGATCAGGATTTTCGGTAAGCAGCTTAATGGCACCACTTAGAGTATTACGTGTTGTATCATTGCCCGCAAAAATGATGAGCAACCAAGAACCATCTAGGAACTCAGGACTCAATTGATGACCTTCTAATTCAGCATTTGCAATCGCAGAGAGCAAATCCTCTGCTGGATTTTTTCTTTTAGCATTTAATATATCTCTTCCATATTCAAACATTTCATCGACCATGGCATTGAACATATCGATCATCTCGGTATTCACTGGTTCATTGGACTGCTCAGCATCAAACTCTTTTTTTAATTGTTCAACTTGAATGTACTGGGCTAACTCAAGAAACTCCATCCAGGTAACTAATTTTTGTCTATCAGCCTCAGGAATTCCAAGAATTTCAGATAAGGTAAAAATTGGCAACTGTTGTGAAAAAGCGGTTACAAAATTACAGTCTTCATTGATGTTAATAGCATCTAGCAAGTCTGTTACTTTAGCCTGAACTTTAACTCTTAAATTAGATACATAATCTGGCTTAAAGAAGGGCATGTGCTCACGCCTTAGATTGATATGCATATCTCCATCAAGATTTAACATGTGATCAACCGCTGATCGCCATAATTTAGGATGTCTTCTATCTTCACTGCCTAGAGTAATCATGGTACCAGTACCTGCTTGGGATGAGAATATCTTAGGATTGGATGAGACCTTTAAAATGTCTTCATGACGAGTTAACGACCAAAAGCCAGGCTCTGGATCGTTTAAAAATGGAGGATGAAAAAAAACAGGCGCTTCTTCTCGCATTTTTTTGAAGTGATCAAAAGGTTGCCCTTGAGTAAAAACATCTAAATCAGTGAAATTAACATCTGATTGAAAATCATTAATAGGTGGATGAGCATTTGAATTAAATTTTTTATTAGCAATAGCATTGCTTATAGATACAGGTTCGCTCATCAGTCCAATACCTCAACAGAACCAAGATTTAAAGCTCTAATTGATTCTTCAATTTTGCTGAGGTCACCAACTATTAGCCACGTCCATTGATCCGGCTTAATGTACTTTTGTGCCATTGCATGAACATCCTCAAGAGATGGCTCATCTAATAATTTAGGCAATTGATTTAGGTAATCTAGATCTCTGTTATAGGTAACAATATCCGACACCCCGCCTTTAAGGGAACCAAGGGTTTCAAATTGACCAGGCAGCCTTAATGTTTTCGATGCTTTACCTTTAGCTAGCTCATCTGCTGTGGTTGGTGATGTACTTATATAGGCAGCATATTCATTGACTATCTCTATGATAGATTCGGAGGTTTTATCAGTTTGTACAGGCGCTGTCACCAGCATAGCTCTTTGCCCTTTGGCATCTGATAACCTAGTTCTAACACCATAGGACCAGCTTTTATCTTCTCGAAGATTCATATTGAGTCTGGCAGTAAAACTTCCACCAATTGCGTAATTCATATAGCTAATTTTAATTTCTTCATCAGTTGCAGATGGGGGTAGCAGTTGACCAGCAACAATATAGGATTGTTGAGCATTAGGTTTATCAATCAAGTAAACCCTTCTGGCATCTGGCAGGGGTACCTTATTAAGTTCCTTTAAATTTGAATTTGTGTTGCCAGACCAATTTCCAAATTTATCCTCGAGAATTTCAACCAATTCATCCAATTGAATATCTCCAGCTACAGCAAAAGTAAGATTAGCTGGATTAATGGCTCTGCTATGAACAGCGATGACATTATCACGTGTAATATCAGAGATAGTTTCTGATATTCCACTTCCAGTTAATGGTTTTCCATATGGATGATTTTCACCGTAAAGTAATTTGCCAATGTTTCTGTATGCAATTGCTGCAGGCCTATTTTCTTCTTGAACAATAGATGCAAGAGTTTGTTTTTTAATTCTATCAATTTCATTTTGCGGAAAAGTAGGGTAAATCAATGCTTCTTTAGCTAAGTCTAAAGTTTCTGATAAATTCGCCTTTAGTGAAGAAACAGTTGCATATGAAGTATCAAGACCAGAACCAAACCCTAAGTTAGATCCAAGAGAATCCAGAACTTCATCAAATTCTAGCGAGGTATATTTTTTAGTGCCTTCATTTAGCATATCCATCATAAAGTTTGTATATCCTAGCTCGTCATTATTTTCCTGTGCGTAACCAAAATTAAATTGAAAATTTAGTTCAACCAGCGGAACCCCAGTTCGTTGAGCTAAGACAACTTTTGCACCATTAGATAAAGTTGATGTTTGGAGTATTGGAAACTCAAAAGAAACTTTTTCTGTTGGATAAGGCACACCTTCAGATCTATCTATGCCTTCATCATTAACCCCAAGTTTTTCATTTGGTAAAATAGTAAGAATGTATGCAGTATCATCAATCCATTGAGCAAATGTTGCTTTCATTTTTGCAGGAGTAACTTCATCAAGATATTTAGCAGTATCTCTGTAGCATCCAGGATTTCCTGTATAAGTTTGACAAGTGGCCAATAAATCGGATTTACCTCCAAACCCTCCAATTCGCTGAATACCTCTAATAAATCCAGCCACAGCTTTCGTTTTTTCAGATTCTAATAGTTTTCGATTCGGACCTTTTTTAATAAATGAATTTATAACATCATCCATTGCTTTTTCAACAGTAGCTGGATCCTCACCTGCAACAACGTCCGCAATTAAAAAAAACATTCCTGCAATCTCTCTATCATAATAAAAGGCTGAGACGTTAGTTGCTATTTGCTTTTCATAAACTAATTCTTTGTAGAGAGGAGAATTTTTTCCACCAACAAGGATGCTTGATGCCAAATCAAAGTGGGCAGCAGCTTCTGTATCTCTTGGTGGAACATTCCAGGATTTATAAATTCGTGCTTGTGGAACATTATCAAACATTACATCTCTTTTCTCCTCGCTTCTCTTAGCAATCCAGATATCAGGTTTTACAAGAGGGGGTCCTGCAGGAATATCTCCAAAGAATTTATTAACCTTCTCAATAGCTGTCTCTAGGTCAATGTCTCCAGCCAAAGCTAAGACTGCATTGTTTGGACCATAATATGTTTTGAACCAATCTTGTACATCTTCAAGTGATGCTGCATCTAAGTCTTCCATAGAACCTATTACAGACCATGAATAGGGATGGCCATTAGGAAAAGCAGCCTCAGCTATTCTTGAAAACGCTTTTCCATAGGGTTGATTTTCTCCTTGACGTTTCTCATTTTGAACAACGCCTCTTTGCTCATCGAGCTTTTCTTGATCAACTACACCTAATAAATGACCCATGCGATCGGATTCCATCCATAAAGCTAAATCTAATGCATTGGTTGGGACGTTTTGAAAGTAGTTTGTTCTATCAGAGTTGGTAGTTCCATTTTGATCCGTGGAACCAATTTTTTCAAAAGGTTCAAAATATTCACTATTGTAATTTTCAGTTCCATTGAACATTAAATGTTCAAATAAATGAGCAAAACCAGTTTTTCCAACTTTTTCATTTTTTGAGCCTACGTGGTACCAAACATTAACAGCAACCATAGGAACTTTCTTATCTTCATGGACTATTACTGTTAGACCGTTATCAAGTTTGAACGATTCATATTTAATCTCAGGAAGGTCCTCTATGAAGGAAGCTTGTATTGCAAAAATAAATATTAAATTAAGTGTTAGAGCATTAAAAAATGTTTTCATTGATCTTCATCCCATTGAATTGAAAATATATTTTATACTTTAGTTATCTGAATATACATATGACTATGAAAATTAATAAAACTTACTCTTTGTTGTTTCTTTTAGGAACCTCAATCTTTATAACCAGTTGCTCAGATTCTTTAAGCGATACGACTGATGGTAGATTGAGATATTGGATTTCTACTCTTTCTTCTGATGAATTTGAAGGCAGGGCGCCTGGAACTGAAGGAGGTCAATTAACTAAAAACTTTATCTCTAAAACATTTCAAGATTTAAAGTTAGACCCTGTGAATGGCAGTTACTTTTTAGATGTACCTACTTCAGAAATTACTTTAAAAGATTCTTCATATTTAACTTTGTCTTTTAGAGGGAATGATCGAAAAATGATCACAGGCGATGAAGTTGTTTTTTGGACAAAACAGGCGAGGGAATTTAGAAAAATTAGAGATAGTGAGGTCGTTTTTGTTGGTTATGGAATTGTTGCTCCTGAATACAATTGGAATGATTATGAGGGTATCGATGTTAAGGGTAAAACAGTTATCATCCTAGTAAATGATCCAGGTTTTGCTACTGGAAAACTTAGACTTTTTAATGGAAGATCAATGACTTACTATGGAAGATGGACTTATAAATTTGAAGAAGCTGCACGCCAAGGTGCTGCAGCTGCAATAGTTATCCATGAAGAAGAACCTGCTGCTTACCCATGGTCTGTGGTTGAGAATAGCTGGCAAGGGCCTCAATTAGATCTGCAGAGAGACGATTTAGGTGCAGATAGAGTAATTTTGGAGGGCTGGATAAGAGATAGCACTTTAAATGATGTGCTGAACTTTACTGGGTTTAATTACGATTCATTAAAGGAAATAGCTCTTGAGAAAACTTTTTCTGCTTTTCCATTGAGAGGTTTAACACTTAGTTCTGAAATTCATAACAAGGTAAGATATCTTCAATCCCATAATATCGCCGCAGTCAAAAAAGGATTAATTCAACCTGATGAATATATTTTATTTATGGCACATTGGGATCATCTTGGTTTTATGGAAGGTCCTCAAATAGGCGATGACAAAATTGCCAACGGAGCAGTTGATAATGCAACAGGAGTAGCAGCTGTATTAGAGTTTGCTAAAAGATTTTCCAATATTGAGACTGATAGATCTATTATGTTTCTGGCATTAACACTGGAAGAATCTGGGTTGTTGGGATCTGAGTATTTTGCAAAATACCCACCCATTGATTTACCAAATATAGTTGCGGGCTTTAACTACGATGCTATTTTACCAACTGGTTTAACCAATGACATGGTTGTAGTTGGTTATGGGGCTTCTGAGCTTGAAGATTTATTAGAAGATGAGTTAAGTAAATCTGGTCGATATATTAATCCTGATCCCAATCCTGACAAAGGATATTTTTATAGATCAGATCATATAAGTTTTGCAAAAAGGGGAGTTCCAGTTCTATATGCTGATGGTGGTTTTGATCTTGTTAATGGTGGCAAGGAGGCAGGTTTTATTATTGAAGAGCAATATCGACTTGGTGCTTATCATGGAGTTGCTGATGAATATGATACTTCTTGGAACCTGGATGGTTTAAATCAATCAATTGATGTGATATTTAATATTAGTAAAGAATTAGCAAATAGCTCACAATGGCCTAATTGGTATGAAGGAAATGAATTTAAATCAATTAGAGATAAATCTAGATCTGGAAAATGAGAAGTATTAATGCATAAAGATATTATTGTAGTTGGAGCTGGAATTTCAGGCATAGCTGCTGGTTATAATCTTCAGAAAAGCTGTTCAAATAAATCGTTTGCAATTTTAGAAGGTAGAGAGTCGCTTGGAGGAACTTGGGATTTATTTAAATACCCTGGTATTCGCTCTGATTCTGATATGCATACTCTTGGCTTTCGCTTTAAACCCTGGATACACAAGAAATCAATTGCAGATGGCCCATCTATCTTAGAGTATCTCAATGAAACGGTTGATGAGTATGATCTTAGAAAAAATATCATTTTTAATCAAAAAGTAATTGCTTCCAATTGGGTTTCTGAAAGATCGGTATGGGAATTAACTATCAAAAATAATGGACAAGAATTAGCTATGACCTGCAACTTCTTATTTTTATGCGGTGGTTACTATAGTTACGATAAGCCTTATATGCCTGAATTTCCTCATCAAGATGAATTTAAGGGCAGGCTAATACATCCACAGTTTTGGGATGAGGCTATGGACTACACAAATAAAAAAGTCGTAGTCATTGGAAGTGGTGCAACTGCAGTAACATTGGTTCCAGCTATTGCAGAGAAGGCTGGACATGTAACTATGTTGCAAAGATCTCCCAGCTACGTTGTCTCTGCACCTGGCGAGGATTCATGGAGTAAAGCATTAAATAAAATTTTGCCCACACGTTTAACCTATTTCTTAATCAGATGGAAAAACGTATTAAGAACTAGCTTAGGTTTTTATTTGTCAAGAAAATATCCAGCAAAAGTAAAAGAAAAATTGATCAATTTAGTTCGAGAGGAGCTGGGAGATGATTTTGATGTTGATAAGCACTTTACACCTAGATATAACCCATGGGATCAACGTATGTGCCTTGTCCCTGATAGTGATCTTTTTAATGCAATTAAAGCTGGAAGAGCCTCTGTAGTTACCGATCATATAGATAGATTCACTGAAGATGGAATCTTAATTAAATCAGGAGAAGTTATAAATGCAGATATTATTATTTCAGCAACAGGAATAGAAATAAATGCTTTAAATGATATAGATGTCTCCATTGATCAAATAAAAGTCGAGCCTCATAACAAACTTTCATATAAAGGAATGATGTTAAGTGGAGTGCCAAATCTTGCTTTTTCTTTTGGCTATGTCAATGCTTCCTGGACCCTTAGAGCAGATCTTACATGCGAATATGTTTGCAGACTTTTAAATCAAATGGACAAGCAGGGTGTAACAACTTGTATTCCTGAGGAAGATCCAAATGCAATGGTAGATGATGAATATATTGATTTTACTTCTGGTTATGTTCAAAGAGCTCTCAATAGATTGCCTAAACAAGGCAAGAAATCACCATGGCGTCAATATCAAAATTACTTAAAAGATATTTTTTTAGTGAGATTATTTTCAATTAAAGATTCAACTTTGAAGTTCTATAACCCCAAGTAATATTTGGCGCACCCGGAGAGATTCGAACTCCCGACCCCTTGGTTCGTAGCCAAGTACTCTATCCAGCTGAGCTACGGGCGCACGCAGTTATTATACTTTAGAAATGTTTTTTTATATCCACAAGTTTCTTTACCGGCTTGTAAAAAAACCTTATATTAAAGTAATAAAAATACACACATTACATATTAGTGAGTTTCGAAAATATTATTCTGATTTTGCAGACTGTAGGTCCTTTTACGGTTCTAGTAACAGTCTATTTTTTGGTTACAGAATTAAAAGAGCAAAATAGAGTTGCCCGAGCAAATGCAAGACAGAATATTGCTGATTCTCATCAAAAAGTTGCCTTAGCTGGCATGAAACCAATTTTGGTAGATACTAAAATTAAGCTCAGAAATAATGAGGAATTAACAAAAGAAGAGAATGCAGTCTACTTAACATATTTTAGCGTTATGCTTCGAGCCAGAGAGAATCAATTTTACCAGTTTAAAATTGGCATGCTTGATGAAGATGAATGGAATGCAATGTTGATATCATTTAAAACTCTCTTCAAGGAACCAAAACATCTTGAGATATGGGAATTTATTAAAATTACATTTGCTGAAGATTTTGTTGAATTAGTAGATGAGCAAATTAAACAAAGTAAATTATACGGTTGAAAAGCATGCATTCTGATCAAGAGCTTAATTATTTAACCAAATCATTACAACACCACCCAAGCCCTTATATTATCTATGAGCTCGATGGCTCAATTGCCTGGGCAAATATTGCGGCTAATTATATTTTTAATTTAAGCTCATTGGATGAGCTCTCTGTGATAAAAATTGATGAAAAAATCACTAAGAATTTTGGAGACTTGGATTCTATAGCTCTTTATTATGATACGCCTATAGAAATCTCTCTTAGAAAAATTAATTTCTTCATGCGAACAAGGGTTCACATGATCCCTGTTGATATTTCGAATGGCATTATGTTAATTGAGCTCTTATGCTCTTCAAGATCAGGGCTTGATGCACTAAGAAAGACTATTGATTGCATAGAGTATCATCGAATTGAATTGGCATATCAAAAACAAGTTGACCTTGCAACAAATAAAGTGACAGGTATTGAAGCTCTGTTAAGGTTGCAAGATGGCGAAGGTGGCTATCTGCCAAATGATCAAATAATCCCTCAAATAGAAGGGGAAAGTTTATTTTCCCTGGTTGTCTTAGAGTCGCTTGTTCAGTTAGAAAAATTTTTTGCAATTAAAGAAGAAATTGGATTTAAAGACGCAACCCTTTATTTAAATGTTTCAGCTCACACCATCATGCACCCTGAGTTTTGTTCAATATTTACTGACTTTGTAGAAAAACATAAACTTGGCCCTAATCAATTTGGTCTTGAAGTTACAGAAACTGCTGAACTTGCAGATATTAATGTTGCCTCTGAATCTTTACGCATTTTAAAAAGCAAAGGAATCAAAATTGCCTTAGATGATTTTGGTGCAGGCTATGCTTCATTGAAGTATGTAAGAGATTTACCGATTGATGTTGTTAAATTGGATAAGCATTTTACATTTAATGTTTCTGATCCATCTACAGCTAGGCTAATAAGTTTTGTTTCAGAGGTCTGTGAGGACTTAAAACTAGAGATGATTGGCGAAGGTATTGAGACAGATGAAGATAAGCAAATGATGTTAGATCTTGGTTGTAAAATTGGCCAAGGATATTTGATGCATCGTCCAGATTTTTTGGACTCATTTAAAACTAAGGAGACTTGATGATGGATAAGCTTACTCCAAAAGAAACATCCAAAGGTGCAGAAGAGATTGTCCTTACTCAAATCAAGCAAGATTTCATTACGCCTGCCAATGCTATTTTTGATTATGTTGATATGGTTGAAAAATCTCTTAATGAAGCTGACCTTCAATCTGATGATGAGATTGAGCAAATAAAATCCTCTTGCTCTAAATTAATAGATCAGTATGAAGTTGCTTTTGTGCAAAATACTGGTGCAAATGCTGATTCTTTTAAGAAATCACCAGAGGAATATTCAGAACTTCGTCACAATTTAAGAACCCCTCTGAATGCAATTATTGGGTATAGTGAAATTTTAATGGAAGACTATGAGGATGATCTAGAAGAAAGTACCTTAGAGGATTTTCAACAAATTATTAATCTTGCTAGAGAGACTGAAACTGCAATAGAAAACTTTGTAGATTATATTCGGGGTGAATCAATCGATTCAAAGAATGACAATTCCTCTAATCAACTTGAATCAGCGGAAGCTCTTTTTAAATCTCTGGGTGATATAGAATACTCAATTACTCTTGGCGATGAGATCAAAGAATCAGATATTCTAATTGTTGATGACAATGTAACAAACTGTGAAGTATTGCAAAGGCGGTTATCTATGCAAGGCCTTAACTGTAGAACTGCCTATGATGGAAATACTGCTATTGCTGAGGTCTTTAAAAAAACACCTGATTTAATATTATTAGATGTAATATTGCCAGATATTAATGGATTAGAATTACTAAAAACTTTTAGAAAAGAGCATAACGCTGAATCATTGCCTGTGATAATGGTTTCAGCATTTAATGATGTTGATAGTATTTCTAAATGCATTCAATTAGGCGCTCAAGACTATCTCCCTAAACCCATTAATGGAACAATTTTACTTGCCAAAGTTGTGGCTGCATTGGAAAGAAAATTTTGGCGTGAACGTGAAAAAGAGCTGGTAAATAAATTACATATTCAGGCTACCACAGATCAGTTGACTGGGATTTATAATCGTCGAGTAATTTTTGAAGCTTTGGATGAAGCCATGGACAATTCAAAGCAATCAAAAGACCGTCAATTTGCAACAATAATGTTCGATATTGATTTTTTTAAGCAAGTGAATGATAACTATGGTCATGCAGGAGGAGATGCAGTACTGATATCATTTGCACAATTGTTACAAACAGAGATTTCATCACCCAACATAGTTGGTAGAATAGGTGGAGAAGAGTTTTTAGCGATTCTTTATCTTGATCCTGATCAAGCAAAGGAATTTTGTATAAAGCTGATTAAAAAAATTAACAGTAATGTTGTTAATTTTGATGGCAAAGATATTAAGGTAAGCTCAAGTGGTGGCGTTGCATTTTCAACTGAAACTGAAACCTCTGCTGATCTTACTAACAAAGCTGATGAAAGGTTGTATGAGGCTAAAAAAGATGGCAGAAATAGATTTAAATTAATTGATAGTGAGTTAGTAGGAGACTAATACAATGGCAAAATTACTTTATGTTGAAGACAATGAGATGAATCGAGATATGTTATCTCGTAGACTCTCAAGAAGAGGTTATGAAATTATTATGGCATTTGATGGTCAAGCAGGTTTAGACATGATGAGAAGTGAATCTCCTGATCTAGTTTTGATGGATATGGGTCTTCCGGTTTTAGATGGTTGGGAAGCAACGATTCAGGCAAAAGCTGATGAATCTATAAGTTCTATACCGATTATTGCCTTAACTGCTCATGCTTTAGAGTCTGACAAGCAAAAAGCATTAGAATGTGGAGCTGATGATTTTGATACAAAACCAGTTGATTTTAAAAGATTGCTAGGAAAAATTGAAGCGTTTGTTGGGTCTTAGCCTTTTATGATTCCCTGAATCATTTGTGACAGTTTATCCATTGATACATCATCTTTTTTAACAAGACCAATAACTCTTTCTTTCAGAAGATCTTCTTGTACATCGGTTAAATCTTTACCAGAGAACACAAGAACTGGCGCTCTTTTATCATCTGGCACGTCTTTAATGTAGTTATCTAAAAACTCAAAACCATCCATCCTAGGCATTTCTAAATCTAAAATAATTAATGCTGGCTCATCTTTTGTTCTTTCAAGACCTTCTTTGCCATCTCGGGCATCTATTGGCCTATACCCGGCGTCTTTTAGGAGCCTTGAAAGAAGTTCCCTTACATCCTTATCATCATCAATCACTAGTACTTTTTGATTTTGTGTTTCTTCACCCAATATTCTCTTAAGAGTATTAATAAAGTGCGTTCTATCAATTGGTTTGGTTAAATAATCATTTGCTCCAAGAGAGGAGGCAAGATTCGATTGGTTAAGCTGACTAATCATAATGACTGGAATGTCTTTAAGCTCTTTATCTGTTTTACATTCTTTAAGTAAAGACCATCCGTCACGCCCAGGCATCAATACATCAAGCAAGATGAGTTTTGGTTTTACTTCTCGAATAAGCTCCATTCCTTTTTCACTATTAGTAGCACCAAGCAAAGTAAGATTTAATTTAGAGATTGTTCTTTTGATTAAATCATGCATAGCCACGTCATCATCAACCAACACCACTAAATTATCTTGATCATCTAGGTTAATTACGCTTCCTTCGACTTCATCTTCACTGTATTCAGGGCATTCTCTAGGAACTGACATGGTAAATACTGAGCCCACACCTTCTTCACTAGTGACTATGACATCACCACCCATCATTTCTGCAAATTTCTTTGAAATTGGAAGTCCCAATCCAGTACCACCATAATTTGCTGATGTTGAGCGTTCTGCCTGGGTATACTCTTCAAAAACTTTAGCAACGCCCTCAGGGCTCATTCCTGCTCCAGTATCGATGACGGCAAAGTCCACAAATTCTACATCGCCCTCCATTCTAGCTTTTACATCTAATGTAACAGTGCCGTTTTTGGTAAATTTAAAACCATTACTTAGGAAATTAGTAAGACACTGTCTGAGCTTTGTTTCATCTTGAGACATTGATCCCATAGCTCCATCGAGGTTAATTACAAATCCATTGTCATTTTTTGCAGCCAAGGGTTCTGAAACATCCTTGATTGTTTGAACCATATTTTCAATTTCAAAACTTGTCACAAATAGCTCCATCTTTCCAGCTTCAATTTTTGAAAGGTCTAAAATATTATTAATTAGAGATAAAAGGTGAGTACCTGATGAAGTAATTTTTTTAAGATCAGGAAGCAAGTCATCATATCCTAAGTCCTCACAATCCTCATATAGCATTTCTCCGTAACCAAGAATCGCATTCAATGGAGTTCTCAATTCATGACTCATATTTGCAAAGAATTTTGTTTTTTGATCGCTAGCATCTCTAGCTTCATCTCTCGCAGTTTCCATTTCACTCGTTCTAGCATCTATCAATCCATTCACTTCATCAGACATTCTTGAGAAAGCAACTAACATCAATTCTACAGATGCTTCTTCGCTTGAATTTCTATCAGCATTATCAGCAAGCTCATTCATTTTTTTAATGTCATTTAAAATGAGTGTTCTTGCGCTACCATCAAGTTGATCTGCCAGTGCTGTCATTTTTTCAATAATCACCTCATCTCTTTCATGTCTTCGTTTTGCTTGTTCTTCTCTAATAGACTCCATTTCAACTAAATGAGATTTGTAGGTCCCCAGAGCTGCAGATAGTTGCCCAACTTCATCTTTTTCAGATGCAAGCATTCCCTTTCTTACTGGCATTTCTTGAGTATGATCACCTTTTGTTAGGCCCTCAAGAACCTCGATGGCTTGGGTAATTCCACCAAAAGTTCTGGTAGTGATAAATGCAATAAGGGAAATAATAAATATTACAAATGAGATAGCAGCTACATAAGTTAGATTTAATACATTGGCTGCTCTGAGTATATTTTCTCTTTCATCTTTAAAAATAAATAGTTGTGCTTCGTCAGCTGACAAAAAAGTACTTAAAGGAAGAAGGGTGACTGAAGTGCCAAGTTCAGTATCTTTTTCAGAGTGACGTGAGCCATTTATTGCTTTGAATAAAGATGCTTTGTCGGTTAACTTATTAAAGTTCTCAATATCAAAAAGATCATCTTCCGTATCACCAAATTGTTGATAGTAATCATTTAGTGAGATCAAACCAGAGTCAGTATTAATTGCAGTCCTAACTTCAAACTCATCTTCAAAAACTTCTAAACCTTTCCTTATATCTACACCTAAAGCTATTACAGCTAAAGTTTCGCCTTCTACTTTAATTGGAAAACTTAATGCTTGATTTAAAGTTGATGCCTGCTCTTCATTTTTATCTTTTATTTTTACTATTGACTGCCTAGGTCTGCTCGAAGCATCTTGAAGAAATGAATCTAGATAACTGAAAAAATCAGGACGGGCAGCAGGAGAGCATGGATCAACACCTAATAAATCTAAAGCACTACCACAATAAATTCTTTCTCCTGAGGGAAAATAAGCCATTACATAGCTCAAGTTTCCATAATCAAGTTCTTCTTCAAAAAATAACTCAATTAAATATTGTGCATCTCCAATTCTATCAGCGCTGATGGTATCTAGAAGAGGGTTGGTATAAAGATTACTAGAGCTAACTTCATCTAAGAATATTTCAGAATCAGGATCCCAGAATGATGCATTTTCTCCAGTTACTGGAAGCCATTTTGACATCACATCAAAAGATTTATTGTAGGTTTGGTACCAAGCAGATTCGTAAAGAGTTAGAAGAGATTCATTTGATGAGTCCTCTTGAATATTTTCTCTATAACCAAAAGAAAATATAAATATTGCTGCAACAAGGATATTACCAATGACCCCAAATAAAAGTAACTGGAGTCTTATTGGCATAGGTATGCTTCGGCTATATTAAAACTAAATGTTAGTTAGCGAGTTTAAAAGTAAGATCAATTTGAACGTTATTAACCTTAACCGATGTTCCATTGTAAGTTGGAGGTTGATACAAGAATTTTCTTACAGCTTTGATAGCTGCTCTATCAAATACTCCAGCGGGACTGCTTTCAACCACATATGGATCTAGGACTGAACCATCTGTGTCAACATCAAATTCTAATCTTACGGAGCCCTCTACACCAAGCCTTATAGCTCTTCTTGGATATTCAGGTGCTGGGCTTGAAACTCGAGTTACTTCAATTTCCGTACCTTCTTCTCCAACGTATCCTTTGTCACCAGCAAAGGTAGGTGCAGCAAGCAAAAATGCAAAAACAAAAACTGAGAGGGAATTTATAGATTTCATAATGTTTTTATATTGTTATAGTTATTTATAAGTATTAGTTATACGTATTCAATTGTACCTTATAATACCAAGAAATTAGTTTGGGTGTTAATATCTTTCACAGAATTTACTTAACTACCACAATATATAAAGCATGAAAAAAGTTAAAGATCATTTAAATGAACAGAAGTACTGGGATATTTTTACTATTCCCGAGGATTCGAGCTTATTTGATGCAGCTACTTTAATGAATAAAAATAAGATTGGTGCCCTAATGATAAGTGAGTGCGGTTCTGGAGATCATCTTTCGAAATCGTCTGTTGTTGGTATCTTAACTGAGCGAGATCTTGTTTATGCTTTATCAGGTGGTGCTAAAACCTTGGAATCTAAAACCGTTAAAGATGTTATGACAAGGAAGTTAATTTTTACATGTCCAGATACTTCTAACTCAGAAGCAAAAAAACTTATGCTCGAAAATCAAATTAGGCATTTGCCTGTTTTTTCAGATGAGCATCTTGTTGGAATTATCTCCATGCGGGATGTATTCAAAGTTTAGAGTTTAATTTTAAACTATGAATTTATTTCAGCGACTTTCGTTCACATCATTAAATTTTCCTACGTCGGCAGCTGGAATGCCAATTTTTATATTTGTTCTTCCTTTCTATGCAGATGATCTAGGTCTGGGTCTTTCTTTGGTGGGCATTATTTTTTTTCTTGGAAGATTTACTGATATTTTAACCGATCCAGTGATGGGACTTCTCATTGATAAATTTCCATCTAGATGGGGTAAACATAAGCATTGGATCTTTCTTTCTGCACCAATATTTATGTTGGCTACCTACTTAATTTTTTTACCGTCAACTACATCACCATCCTGGATATATTTTTTTGGAGGATTATTTTTACTATACTCTGCATTTACATTGAGCAGCATTACCCAGCTATCTTGGGCAACTTATTTAGCACCTGATTACGACGAAAGGACTAAGTTATTAACTTTAAGAGAGTTGATGGCACTTTTGGGAATGTTTTCTGTGATTGCAATTCCAGCAGTTGTTGAAATTACCGACTCCTCGTTACAGGCAAAAGTTAATGCTATTGGTATCTTTGTATTATTTTGTATTCCAATCATAACCCTTAATGCCATATGGCAAACTCCTGACTATGCGAATTCAATTCCTGGTGAGAGATCTGATAATTCATTTAAAAACTTTAAGAAATTATTTTCAAATATAATGTTAATTAGGATTGTTATTGCTGCAGTTTTAATAGCCTTCTGCATGAGTTTAAACGGAGCTCTTTATTTGATCTGGATGGAAGTTGTTATGGAACTTCCTGAATACTCTTCTAGATTGATGCTAATTTATTATGTTGTTAGTGTTTTTGGTTTAGCAATATGGAGATACCTAAGTTTAAAAACTTCAAAGCATTTTGCTGCAGGAATCTCATGTATTTATGCCATTATTGTTTTGACATCAGGCTTTATTGGTTATTGGTTTATTAAAGATATTGAGACTGGATATAAATTAATTGCGGTTGGCTCATTTATAGTTTTATATGGAATTTCATTCTCTGGCCCACTTCCTTTAATCAATGCAATGACAGCAGATGTTTCTGATAAATTAACAGTAGAAGTAGGAGAGAATATCTCTGGAACTGTTTTTTCATTTCTAACAACTCTAACAAAAATAGGGTTTGCGCTTGCAGCAGTTCTTCCTTACTTAGTGTTAGAGCTTTATTGGGGATTTGATATCTCTATTGGAACATCAAATACAGAGTCATCTAAAATGGCCATTTACTATATCTATACATTTGTACCAATCATTAGTTATTCTATTGCTTCATATCTATTATTCACCCATTCATTAGGAAGAGAGGATCATGAAAAAATTAAATCTGAGTTAAGCAACCATGCCGTATAGAAAATATGAATGCGTCATTTGTGGCTACATTTATGATGAGGAGCTTGGTGATCCTGAGGATGGTTTAGCGCCTGGAACAAGATGGGAAGATATTCCTGATGAGTGGGTATGCCCAGAATGCGGAGTCAGTAAGTTTGATTTTGAATTACTAGAGGAATAGATTTTCTATAAAACAAATCCAATACCAAGATTTATTTACAATTATCTTAAAAAGAATTAATTTTCTATAGATTTTGTCTGATCATTTTCAGCATAAAATGATGAAAAATGTTTTCTAAATTTAGCAATTGGGCCATCTGAATCACAGAGCACAGGTTTAGATGCATACTTTTTATTTTCCCAAACCGGAATATCCTCTTTAACTTGTTTATTGATATCTGCAATTATTGCTGCTCCAACACCACCAGCTGGGACCGCACCGTTAACCTTTTTTTGGAGAAATGAAAATCTAGTAATTACCTCTTCATTTTCAGTTGGCGTTGTTGAACCAAGCAGGAGAGTGTCACAAATACCTTCAAATTTTGTAAAATTATCACCAGGTCCGTTAGATGCTCCAGATATTTTGCCTTTGACAGTACCTCTAGGAGTTATCATGTCAGCTTTTTGGTAAAAAAATCTTTTTTGATCTTTGTAAGTTACTTCAAATTCTGGATATGAAGCGACTCCATGAACATACATAAAATGAGCTGCATCAACGGCATTTTCTGCCATATCTTGAATATGACACTTAATACGATATTCAAACTTTTCAAATTCATCACCCCACTCAGGATCATTAATTTCTGGATAAGTTTCAACTTCATAATGAGGTTCTTCGCCATTGGGATGATACCAAGCATATATCAGATTATTTCTTTCAATAGTTGGATATGTAAATATTTTAGTTTCTTTGGCTTTTGGAGGAATATTTTTTGCATAAGGTATTTCACCGATTTTTCCATCTGTTTTCCATCTCCATGCGTGGAAAGGACATTCGATACATTCACCATTAATAATTCCTCCGTGTCCAAGATGGGCTCCCAAGTGAGGACAATAAGCATCTAACATACTTACTTCGCCTGATTCAGTTCTGAAAAGCACTTGATCTTGGGCAAAATAACGAACAGCTTTTACATCCCCTGGATTAAGTTCATTGGAATAATCTACAACGTACCAACCAAATGGAATTTGTAACATTGAATATCTTTGTTTTTCTGTCATAGCGTGGTATTAATTATATCTATAATTTAAGTATTCTCTTCGCATTGTCTCCCAAAAATAATGGCCAAACATCCTCATTAAAAGGTACATTATTCATTTCACTAAAAATTTTATCTAAAGATAAGCCCATTGGGAAATATCCCGCATACATAATTTTATTTTTTCCACGTGTATTAGCAAAATTTATAATATCTTTTGGATAATGTTTTGGTGAGAAAGCACTGGTTGAATAATACAAATTTGGATATTTGAGCATTAATTTACATGCTAGAGCTGTCCAGGGTTCTGCTCCATGACGCATGACAAACTTTAACTCAGGAAAATACCAACAAACCTCATCAATTAATTCAACTTTTTGAGGCGCCATTGGTATTCTTGGTCCAGGAACACCTACACAACAGAAAAAAGGTATATCTAACTCAACACACATCTCATATATTGGGTGCCACCTTTGATCATTGATTGCGATCTGAGGATACATACCAGAGGGGAATGCGCTTACAGCTTTTATGCCATAAGTTTCATAATGCCTTTTAATATTTTCAGATTCATTTTCAATATTAGGGTTTACAGGGAGATCAAAAAAGAATCTATCTGCATGGTTTTTTGCAGCCTTAATTTTAACTTCTGATTTCTCATGAAATCCTATCATTGCTTGATTGATATAAAATTTATCCATTTGTTCAATTGTGTATTGGATAAAGTCATCGTGAGAACCTGTTTCAGGAATATCTTTAAACATATATTGAGCTGGCATCTTAAACATGGACCTTGATTCTTCATCTCGAAGCAGAGGCTCCATAAACTTATACCAATCTGATCTATCTTCTTGTTCTGGAATACCCAGCATTAGGTCAATAGTATGAATATTCTTGTTAATAAACATTTATAGATTTTAATAAATAAAAAGCATAGAAATGACAAGATCGTAATAAAACTGTGAATATTTACATAATTCTTGACGAATTAATTTGATTCTGATCATTTATATATAAATAAGCTATCAAGACATAAATTCTCCACCATTTACATCTAAGTTAGCTCCAGTAATAACTTTTGCGAGGTCAGAGATTAGAAATAATGCAGCATTAGCGCAATCACTATCATCAGGAATTATTCCCAATGGAATATCTTTAGTAACGTCGTCTATTACATCTTTAGGTTCTACACCCATAGATTCAGCTGTAAAATTTACATACATTTCAACAGGCGGACCCCACATCCATCCCATGTATACTGAGTTAACCCTTATTCCTTTTGGGCCAAGCTCTTTTGCAAGAATTTTAGTTGCAGTAGCTAGAGCACCTTTTGATGCTGCATACCCACCTTGAGTTGGCAGAGGTTTTTTTGTTATTAAGCTATTGATCATTACAATTGAACCTTGTTGATTTGGAGTCATTTCTTTAATTGCAGCCATGGTTAGATTCATGGTTCCAAAAAAGTTTGTGTTCATAGTTTCTTGCCAATCAGAAAAATCAGAATCTTCAATTTCTTTGAAATCACCTGCACGATAAGCACTATTGATTAAGCCATCAAGTCTTCCATATTTTTTAATTGTTTTGTCAACTAAATTTTTACATTCATCTGGTTTAGTGATGTCACAAGGGATTGCAACCACTTCTGATTTTTCTCCAATTTCTTCTTTGAGTTTATTTAATAGATCAGTTGATCTAGCCGATATAGCAATTTTTGCACCCTCTCTAGCAGCTCCATATGCAAGCTCTTGACCTAACCCTGGTCCAATACCGGAAATAATTACTACTTTATCTTTTAATAACATATTAGTTCCTATTTTATATATTGATTAATGTATTCTTGAAAGTAATTATCAATGAATGAACTTTCTAGTCCAAACTCTTCTAGTGAGTATTGATGAGCGCCCATTTCGTGTTGATTTTCTTCTTTCCATGCCTTCATTGCATTTTCTGCTTGGTCAGTAAAATCCTCACCAATAAAGTTATAAACCTCATTCATTTCAAGAATAGGATCTTGAATCATCTTATTAAATTCAAGATTAAGGAAATTATCTTTGTTTTCATTGCTAATCTTCATACAGTGATTTAAGACCTTGGCTAATTTATGGGCCCAATGATGACCAATTTCATTTTTATCATATGAATTTGTAAGGGGCTCAAATAAATTTGCACACATTGAACAAAATGATGGCACAGTTTTTAATGGGTCTCTATGAGTCTGTATAACTTTTGAATCTGGAAAAATTTTTAATAACTTATCTATGAAGCCTAGATGGTGAGGTGACTTTAAAACCCATCTTTTCTTTTCTCTTCCAGGATTTTGCCATTGAAGATATTGAAGCATTTTTTTAAGTTGCGCATATGCATGAATATGGTCTTGTGATTCAACCCATTTAGAATAAGAGGGTAGGCGCATAAATGATTCTGGTACTGTGCTAAAAAAAGTATGCTCTAAAAGTAAAATTTCTTCATCTGCACCTTTGTAATCCCAAGGGTGAATGGTAAGAGCTTCTGGCGATGCTTGCATCACTGCTTCAACTTCAGCTTTGCCCATTTCCATTCGTTCTTTTGGATTGCCGCGCAATTCATCTTTTAGCATTGCTGGATATCTTCCTTCCCACCAAAGCATTGCAGTATGGTTTGGATCAGAAGCAAGAAGTCTGTGGGTCATGGTGCTTCCTGTTCTTGGCAGTCCAACAATTACAACAGGAGAATTAATTTCTTCAGTAAGTATTTCTGGATGCCTGATACAAGCTTCTTCAATCATCAATAAATTAGCTAACACACCAGTCAATCTATATTTTTGTGCATCTAATCCAATATCATTTAAATCTGCTTCGTAATTAATAGATTGAACGAGACTTTCAAACCCATCTAAAAATAAAGGATTGCCAAAATTTTCTAATTTAGTTTGATTTATAGCTTCATTTTTTATTGATACAGAATCAAGCATCAGCTAGCTCCCATTGAATAAATATTTTTTATTTCTACTTTTGGGATTGGATGATCGCTAGCGCCTATCCATCGAAGGAGCATTGCTCCATTATTGCGACCCTCGGTTATAAGATTATTTTTAATATTAATGGGGTAGTGACTAACATTAATAGTTAAAGTTTTATCCTTATTAAGAATTGCCGATGATCCATTTATATGGATAGGAAAATGCCTATAATCAAGAGATTCCATCCAATAATTTTCTAATTGAAAATTCCAGTATTCACAATCAGGTATATCAGTAGTGATTTCCATATATTCATCTTTGCCAAACTCATAATATCCATGAAGGTAACAAATTTTAGGATCACCACCTGCTGCTTGAAAAAAAGATTGATCACCCATGGGTAATTGATTCTTATGATTAGCTTTAAATTCGTGCACCCATCTAAGAAAGGTTGATGCAGTTCCTTTCACAAAAGCAAGAGACTGATCGAGTTGAGTTTCAAGTCTTGAGGGTGTTAATAGTTCAGGAGCAGCTATTGAGTTTACAGTTTTGATATTAATTTTTGCATGAGTTTGAGAAATTCTATTTTTATAT
>CACKRJ010000002.1 GCA_902602595.1 uncultured SAR86 cluster bacterium | reverse complement strand
ATTTTTAATAATGCAAAAATTATCTGATCATGACATCAAAGTGCCTAATGTTCTTTGGTATGAGCCTAGTGATAAAGTTTTTGGGACCTCCTTTTATGTTATGGAAATGGCTAGCGGCGATGCTCCATCTGATAACCCACCATTTCATCAAGAAGGATGGGTAGCAGATTCCTCAAAGAATTTGGTGGGGCTGGGTTGAACAAATGGCTAAAATTCATCAGGTAGACATATCTAATGGAGAGTTTGAGTTTCTTAACCGACCAAAATTTGCCGAAGACTATCTTGATCAAGAATTAAATTATTACTTTGATTTTCATGACTGGGCTATGGAAGGTGAAGCCCACCCAGCTGCAGATCAGGCAAGAGAATGGTTGAAGAAAAATAAACCAAAACCAACCCAAGCTTCTATCCTCTGGGGAGACTGTAGGTGCGCAAATATAATGTATAACCCTGATGGACAAGTTTCAGCTGTTTTAGATTGGGAAATGGCTGCCCTAGGAGATCCTTGTATGGATCTTGCTTGGGGGATAGCTATAGATGATTGCAATTCTAAAGGCGTACATGTAGACAGATTGAGCGGCTTTCCGGGACCAGTAGCAACTATAGCTAAATGGGAGGCTTTAACCGGATTTAGTGCAGATGATTATGACTACTATTATCTTTTAGCATTGTATAAATTTACTGTAATCATGGTTAAGGTTGTTAGGAAGCTTGAGCATTATGAAATGATGCCACTTGGTTTAAATGCACACATTAATAATCATGTAACACCAATGCTTGAAGCAAAACTTAAGGAATTATAAAAATGGCTATTTTTTCTATCTCACATTCCGAAACAGGCAAAAAACTTTTAAATTTAAAAAGTCCAGTTGATCTTTCGCCTATTGATACTTACGAGTGTACATCTGTTAAAGAGATATCAACCATAATGACTCAAGCTAAAGTTGCTCAAAGTGAATGGAAGAATACAAGCTTAAAAGAGAGAGTTGAATTAATGCATAGAGTTGCTGATGTTGTCATACAGCAGCAAGATAGAATCATGGATGTTGTAATGAGGGAAACTGGGAAACCTGAGCAAGAGGCAATGTCTATGGAGGTTTTCTCAGCTGTAGATTCTTTGGTTTTTTATGCTAAAAGAGCACAAAAATGGCTTTCAGATAAAAAAATCAAAATGCATGGTCCTATGCAGTTCCTAAAAAAGACTATTATCACTTATAAGCCAAGAGGAGTTGTGGCTGTAATCACCCCATGGAATGGTCCATTTATACTTTCCATTAATCCAGTAATTCAAGCCGTTCTTTGTGGAAACAGTGTTGTTGTAAAGCCATCTGAGGTCACACCAATGTCAGGAGCACTAGTTCAAGAGATCTTTGCATTAGCAGAAGCACCTCAACATTTAGTTCAAACTGTAATTGGGGATGGAGAAACTGGTGCTGAATTAATTGATCAAGGTCCAGACAAAGTTTCCTTCACGGGCAGTGTTGTAACTGGAAAGAAGATTGCTGCAAAATGTGGCCAAATGCTTATTCCTTATAGTCTTGAATTAGGTGGCAAAGACGCCATGATTGTTTGTTCTGATGCTGATATAAAAGATGCAGCCAGTGGCGCAGTTGTTGGTTCCTGCATGAATGCTGGTCAATATTGTTGTGGCACTGAAAGAATTTATGTTTTGGATGACGTTTATGATGAGTTCGTTGATGAAGTCGTTAGTATTACCAATAAACTAATCCAATCAAATGATTGCAAAGGTGACGTGGGCCCAACTTTTTGGGACAAACAAATAGATATTATCGAAGATCATGTCAAGGATGCCGTAGACAAAGGTGCAAAAATATTGGTTGGTGGCAAACGTAATCCTATGTTTGAAGGTTTATATTTCGAACCAACTGTTCTTGTCGAAGTGACCCATGAGATGAAGATCATGAAGGATGAAACTTTTGGACCAATTATCTCTATCATGAAAGTTCAATCAGAGGATGAAGCTTTAATGTTGGCAAATCAATCTCACTATGGATTAAATGGAAATGTTTGGACAAAAGATCTAAAAAAAGGGCAAAGATTAGCAAAATCAATTGAAACAGGTGCTTGTTCTGTGAATGACATGGCAATGAGCTATGGCGTCAATGAAGTTCCATTTGGTGGTGTAAAAGAAAGCGGATTGGGGGTGGTTAATGGCAAAGAAGGCTTGCTGGCATATGCCCACCCTATGCCAATAATTATTGGCAAAAAATCAGCATCTGCATATCCATACACTGATAAATCATTTGAGCAACTTAAGGGTGCTTTGAAAATATTTTGGGGAAATAGATTAGTTAGAAAACTATTTGGTTAAGTTCTTCTTATTTTGTAGGTTTGGCTACATCTAGATAAGTAGGTTTTTCACCCCCACCATGAACCTCTAAAGCAGCACCTGTAATCCAATCTGCTAGGGCAGAGGCAAAGAATATACAGGCATTTGCAACATCTTCTGGTTTTCCCATCCTTTTCATTGGGATTCTCTTAGCAACTTTATTTATTTCTTTTTTGCTTCCGTAATGCATTATTGAATTTTCAGTTTCTATGTAACCAACAACAATAGAGTTAACTTTAATTTTTGGGGCCCACTCAATAGCTAGAGTTTTAGTAAGATTTACAACGGCACCCTTAGCAGCTCCATAAGCAGCACTACCAGGCGTAGGTCTAGTTGCAGTAACGCTAGAAATATTAATAATGTTTGAAACAGTCTTTTGTTTCATCATAATTTTTGCAAATTTTTGGCTTACGTTCAGTGGCGCAATTAAATTTAAATCAATAACTGCTTCATGAAATTTGTGAGATACATTCAAGGCATTAGCCATTGGAGCACCACCAACATTATTTATCAAAACATCAATCGATTTTGATAATTTTTTAATTTCTTTTATCGCATTATCTAAGGACTTAATTTTTCTTATGTCACATTCAATAAATATAGCTTTATTCCCTCTTGCTTGGATAATCCTTTCCGGTTTTTGTCTTGCAAGAACGAAGACTCGAGAATTTTGCTTTAAAAAGGATTTAGTAATTTCAATACCAATACCTTTTGTACCTCCGGTTACCACTATTGATTTATTTTTTAAATTTATCATTTTAGTATTTTCTAGATTCAATCATTTTTATTATAGAGTATGTATGCTTGATTTATGTTGATAAATTTATTCTTAAAAATACCCATTGATTGGTTGATGAATTTGTATAATATTTATTACATATTAATCAGGAGATACTGAATGAAAATAGCTATTCTCGGTGGTACAGGTTCTTTGGGCAAAGGATTGGGCTCAAGATGGATTAAAGCAGGTCATGAGATAATTATCGGAAGTCGTGATTTATTAAAAGCTCAAGAGATAGCTGATCAATTAGGGCTTGATCATTCATCTGGGATGCTCAATATTGATGCTGCTAAATCTTGTGAAATTGCTTGTTTAACAGTTCCATTTGCCCACCAAGAATCAACGCTCTTGAGTATAGAAAATACTTTGCATAATAAAATTATGATCGATGCAACTGTTCCCCTTATGCCGCCTAAAGTAATGAGAGTTCAATTGCCTGAAGGTGGCTCAGCAGCTTTAAATGCACAATCAATATTAGGCGAACATACAACCGTAGTATCAGCTTTTCAAAATATCTCAGCTGAATTACTTCAAACTGATGCAAAAATAGATTGTGATGTATTGGTTGCTGGAGACTTGATAGAGGCAAGAAATATAGTTATTAATCTAGCTTCTGATGCTGGTCTTACTGGATGGCATGCTGGACCATTATGCAATTCGGTTGCAGCAGAAGCCTTGACCTCAATACTTATTGCAATTAACAAAAAACATTCACTTGCACATTCAGGCATCAAGATTACAGGCCATTAAAAAAGAGAAATATTATTAGTTCTATAAACCTCATAGCATTAGAGACATTACCTCTTATCCAGCCCGGACAAGATTTGTCTGTAGAAATTATCAAAGCCATAGAATCAGAAGCACTCCATATTGATGATGGAGATGTGATAGCAGTTGCCCAAAAGATTGTTTCTAAGTCAGAAAACAGATATCTAGATATTTCAGGGCTTAGTCCATCAGATGAAGCAAAAATTTTAGCAACTAAAATTGATAAAGATCCAAGGTTTATTCAGGCCATCTTGAATGAGTCGAAGAAAGTAGTGCGATATAGAATGGGAGTATTGATAGTTGAGCATAAGCTTGGGTTTATTCATGCGAATGCCGGTATTGATAGATCCAATATCGATCAAAAACCAGACATCGTATTGTTGTTGCCAGAAAATCCAGATGATTCTGCAAAAAAGATTTCACATTCTTTATCTGAGCATTTTCAAAAAAATATATCTGTAATTATTACAGATACCATGGGAAGGCCTTTTAGGAATGGGATAGTGGGTTTTACTATTGGTAGTCATAATATTGAATGCCTTCTAGACGAGCGAGGAAAAAATGATTTATTTGGTAATGAGCTTAAAGTAACTCAAATTGGTATTGCAGATGAGTTAGCAGCTGCCGCATCATTATTAATGGGTCAAGCTGCACAAAAAAAACCTGTTGTGTTAATAAAGGACTATAAATTTAATCAAAACAACCTCAGTGATTCTCAATCATTAATTCGTAGTGAAGACGAGGATTTATTTAGATGAAAAATTATCTTTTGTTATGTGGAGGAGTTGGAGGAGCTAAGCTTGCATTGGGTTTTAAAAATTCAATTGATCCAAAAAAATTAACTATTGCTGTTAATACCGGAGATGATTTCACTCATTATGGATTAAAAATATGTCCCGATCTTGATACTGTGATGTATACCCTTGCAGGGGAATCAGATACATCAAAGGGCTGGGGTAGAAAAGATGAATCATGGAATATGCTTTCAGCTTTATCTGAAATGGAAGGAGAAACATGGTTTCAACTTGGAGATAAAGATTTAGCTACCCATATTCAAAGAACGTCTTTAATTAATTCTGGTCAATCACTCACTCAAGCCACACAAGCTTTATGTAAGTCATTTAATCTACCGAAAAATATTTTTCCAATGAGCAACCAACCTGTTGAAACTTATATAAAAACAAAAAATAGATTACTTTCATTTCAAGAATATTTTGTAAAATTGAAATGCGAACCACCTGTAGCTGACTTTGTTTTCAAGGGATTGGATAAGGCTAGTTTTAATGAAGATATAGATTTATCAACTTATGATGAAATTATTATATGTCCATCAAATCCTTATGTAAGCATCAACCCAATGCTTCAATTATCTTCATTAAAAAATTATTTAAATAATTTTTCACAAAAAGTTACTGTTATAAGTCCAATAGTTAATGCTCAGTCATTAAAGGGCCCAACTGCAAAAATGATGCAAGAGCTCGGCCAAGAAGTGGGTGTTAAAACTATTGCTAAGTTTTATAAAAATTATTCTAAAAGAATATTTATAGATTCATCTGATTTAGATGAATCTAACAAATTAAATGAACTTGGGTATGAGGTGCATATTGCAGATTTAATCATGAATACTATTGAAAAAAAAAATGCACTTGCCGAGACAATTATTAATGAACTTGAATCTAAATAAATGAATGTCTCTGCGTTCATCCCAATTAAAAAGTTTTCATCTTCAAAGAACCGACTGTCTAATATTATTAGTTCATCTGAACGAGAAATGTTAGCTGCTTCAATGGCAAAAAAAACAATAGATACTTTGTATAATTCAGAAATCTGCGACTCTATAACAGTTGTTACAAATGATAGCAATCTATATTTAAATCATTCAACTTCATATTTTACAAACTCTTCATTGAATGATGGTTTAAATGAGGCTATTAATTTGCACTCTACTAATGGCATTATTTTAATAATGCATGCTGATCTTCCTAAAATTAATGAAAGAGATCTTCATGAGCTTGCACAAACTTTTGATATAAAGAAAGTTAGTATTATTTCTGATCTTTTCACGCAAGGAACAAATTGTTTGATGTTCAATTCATCAATATCTTTTAATCTAAAATTTGGTATAGATAGCTATAATCTTTTTATGCATGAATTTCAAAATAATAATATAGATTATCAAAATATTTGCATTGAAAGCCTTCAAGATGACCTTGACTCCGAGGAAGATTACTTCAAACTAATTAAATATATTAATAGTTAAATTGTTGAAAATTCAAGAACAGTCAAATCAAGCTTTAGAGCAACTAATTACTTCGGAATCAATTGAATTTTCTGAATTAAGCTCCTTAGCTAATATTTGTTTATCTGATGCCTTAATCAAAGCATCCTATGAGAAGAAAAAAACGTATTTTAAAGATCTATTAACCTATTCACCAAAGGTTTTTATTCCTTTAACGTTTTTATGTCGAGATGTTTGTCATTACTGTACATTTGCTAAAACGCCTAAGAAGGTCAAATCTCCATATTTATCAATTGATCAAGTTATCTCAATTGCTAAAGAGGGTGAGGCTAATGGCTGTCATGAAGCCTTATTTACACTTGGTGATAAGCCTGAATTAAGATATAAGACTGCTAGAGAGTGGTTGTTAGCAAATGGTTTCAAAACAACAAACGATTATTTGGCTGCATGCGCTGATGCTGTATTAAATGAGACATCTTTGATTCCTCATTTAAATCCTGGTTGCCTTACATCTACTGAAATTACTCAACTTAAACCCCTAAGTGGCTCTATGGGATTAATGGTTGAGTCTTTGTCATCTCGATTAACTGAAAGGGGTCAGCCGCACTTCGGATCTCCAGATAAAGATCCTATATTTAGAATGAAGACATTGGAGGAAGCAGGAAAACAAAAGGTTCCTTTTACCACTGGCATATTAATTGGAATTGGTGAAACAAGGTTAGAGCGATTAGAGTCATTGCACAAAATAGCTGAATTGCATTTTACATATAATCATATTCAAGAAGTTATTGTGCAGAATTTTAGAGCAAAGCCTAATACATTGATGGCAAATGCTAGCGAACCATCATTTGATGAGCTTATGTGGACTATTGCGATGGCTAGATTGATCTTACCTAGTGATGTTAGTCTACAGGTCCCACCAAATCTAAATTCAGATCACATTAATAAATTAGCTCAGTCTGGAATTAATGATTTTGGTGGAATATCACCAGTTACCAAAGATTATGTAAATCCGGAGGCACCATGGCCTGAAATAACCAAGCTAAATAAAATAATCTCAACGTCGAAACAAACTTTAAAACCAAGAGCAACTTTATATCCAAAGTATTTTTCTGATCTTAAATCTTTTTCAACACCCAGAATATCTTCTAAACTTCTTCAAATAACTGATTCTCAATCTTTTATTCGGTCTGATTTTTGGAGATCAGGAATTAGCAATAAAATACCTTCATATCCAGAAGCTGTTTTTACTTCTAATATTCGACAGTCAATTCAGGATGTTGAAAACAATCCATCTATTGAAAATATCCAGCATCTGTTAGAAATATCTGATAATGATTTTAAATATGTTACTGATTATGCCAATGATCTTAAATTACAACTGCATGGATCAGATATTACTTTTGTAGTTAACAGAAATATTAACTACACAAATATATGTTCTTTCAAGTGCAATTTTTGTGCTTTTTCTAAGGGCAGGGGCCATGATGACTTAAGAGGTAAGCCATATAATATTTCTCACGAAGAGATTATCCGAAGAACAAACGAAGCAATTGATAGAGGTGCTACAGAAGTATGTTTACAGGGTGGAATACACCCAAAATATTCTGGTGAAACTTACCTTGATATTGTAAGGGCAATTAGATCAGCCTCATCATCAATTCATATTCATGCCTTTTCTCCTTTAGAAATTGATCACGGTAGAAAAACTCTAAATATTTCCGTTAAAGAATTTCTTCAAGAGTTAAAAAATGTTGGTTTGAATTCACTTCCAGGAACAGCAGCAGAAATTTTACATGATGAAGTAAGGGCAATTATTTGCCCTGATAAACTCACCACTAAGCAATGGATTGAGATTATTGAAACTGCTCACTCTGTAGGATTACCCACAACATCTACAATGATGTTTGGTCATGTAGAAAGAACTTCTCATATCGCTCATCATTTATTAGAGCTTTTCAATCTTCAAAATAAAACTAACGGCATTACTGAATTTGTTCCTTTGCCATTTGTTGCAGATGAAGCTCCTATTTTTAGAAGAGGCAAATCAAGACCTGGACCTACCTTCAAAGAAACAATATTAGTACATTCTGTTGCGAGGATTCTTTTCAATGGAAGTATAAATAATATTCAAGGTTCATGGGTTAAGATGGGATTATCAGGGTTAAAATATCTTTTATCTTCTGGAATCAATGACATAGGCGGTGTTTTAATGAATGAATCTATCACGAGATCTGCTGGAGCATCATTTGGCCAGGAACTAAATCTTAATGATGTTATAAGTATTGCTGAAGAATTAGGTTTAAATATCAAGCAAAGAAACACCCTCTATAAGCCTTTAAAAAATAAACTTAAAGACTTAATTACTTTACAATCTATACCATTAGTTCCCATTATTAATAATTATCATAAACCTAAAAAAATAAATAATACTTTATGAATAATAAATTTACACATCTTCTGGTAATTGTTATGGGATACGTAGCATGCATTTATTCCATGCTGTTTACTTGGAACTATTTTTCAGAATTATCTCTGATACTTAAAGTTTTAATTTGTCATATTGAGGCTACAATCTTTATTTATCTTTTAAGCGTTATATTTAATAATTCTAGCTGGTACGACGCTTTTTGGTCAGTTATACCTGTGGCACTTACAATCATGTGTTGGACCGATATCTCAGCTGCAGGAGATACTCAAAGAGCATTTTTAATGCATATGTGTTTATTGTTTTGGGCTATAAGATTGACTTATAACTGGATGAGGTCGTGGGATGGTTTTTCTCATGAAGATTGGCGATACATCATGATGAAAGGAAAAACTAATAATAAATTTCAATATTTCATAGTAGATTTTGGTTCTATCCATCTAATTCCAACACTTTGTGTTTACATGGCATTATTGCCAATGATTTATGCCCTTACTTATCCCGGCGCTGAAATAAATAACTTAGACATACTTGCTACTTTTCTAGCTGTATCTGCTGTTATTATTCAGATTGTTTCTGACCAACAAATGTACAATTTTAGAAGAAATCTTACTGAGCCCAAAACCATGCAGTCTGGTTTGTGGTATTACTCACGCCATCCAAATTATTTTGGAGAAATATTATTTTGGTTTAGTCTATTTATTTTTGCTTTAGCATCTAATTTTTCGTTTGCATGGCTTTTGATAGGTTCTTTAATTATGTATGCTTTAATAGCGATTGCTTCTGTTTCAATGATGGATAAACGTTCATTGGAGAGACGCTCAGATTTCAAGGATTACATGGATTCAACCCCAGCAATCTTTCTTAATTTTTTTAAAAAGATTAGATAATGAAAAATTTTAATATATTCATTGCTTTATTGTTTCTTACAAATACCTTGTCAGCAAATGATTTAAAAAATCAATTAGATATAGATCTTCAAGGAGTTATGACCAAGGTCACGGATTGGAGACATCATTTTCATCAGTATCCTGAACTCTCAAATAGAGAATACAAAACACAAGAATCTATAGTTGAGGCGCTAACTGAGATGGGTCTTGAGCCCAATACTGAATTTGGTATCACTGGAGTCACTGCCTTTATTAGGGGTCAAAATCCAGGCCCGTTAATTGCACTTAGGGCTGATATTGATGGCTTGCCTGTTACTGAGAAACTTAATCTGCCATTTTCTTCAAAAGTCAGAACTACATATCAGGGTAATGAAGTTGGAGTGATGCATGCATGTGGTCATGATGCTCATATTGCAGTTTTACTCGGGGTTGCAAGTTTTCTCTCTAGAAATACTGACAAGTTGAATGGTGATATTATGCTAATCTTTCAGCCCGCTGAAGAGGGTGCCCCTGAAGGAGAAGAGGGTGGCGCTGAGCTGATGCTTAAAGAGGGACTTTTTGAGATTGAAAAGCCAGATGCGATCTTTGGATTGCACGTCTCAAATTTTAAAAATGGTCAAATTTGGACAAAACCTGGACCAATTATGGCCTCAGCAGAAGCTTTTAGAATAACTGTACAAGGCAAACAGACTCATGGCTCAAGACCTTGGAGTGGTGTTGATCCTATTATTGCAGCATCTGATATAGCAACAACACTTCAAACAATTGTTAGTAGAAGATTAAACCTATTAGATAGTCAAGCAGTAGTCACTGTTGGGATTATGAAAGCAGGTACGAGAAATAACATCATACCATCATCGGCATTTTTAGAAGGTACTATAAGGACATTTAAAGATTCTTATGCAGATCAAATTAGGGATGAGATAAAGCTTATTGCTGAAAATGTAGCTGCTGCACATCATGCTACTGCTGTTGCTGAATTTAAAGTATATGGAGGTTATCCGGTAACTGTTAACGATGAAGAGCTTGCTAAAAAATATTCTTCTTCATTGAGCGAAGCTGCTGATGGAGATTTCTTTGAGGCAAGAGTTCCGAGGACTGGTGCTGAGGACTTCTCATTTTTTGCTCAACAGGTTCCAGGATTATTCTTTTTTCTTGGAGTTAATGCTCCTGGTGATGAGGATAGCCCAACAAATCATTCTCCATACTTCTATGTTGATGATTCTGCTTTATCTAATGGAGTAAAAGCATTTATTAACTTGGTCGAAGACTTTTCATCTGACTTCAATTCAAGCAATTAATTAAATACTTTTATAATTGCGTAAAGTATTGAAAAAAACATAAAAGTTAAAATTACAGGGTGCTGACCAAGTTTATCTGAAAACTTTTTTGGTAACATTAACAATACAACTATGGCAAAAGAGACTATACCAAGTCCCCATAGCAACTCTTGTAGCTCGAAAAAGATACTTTCAAGCATTAATAAAACTTATTCTCTTGGCAGCAATGAGTGTAAACGTTCAACTGAATCAAGATATTCATTAATAATTCTATAAATAACATCTTTTACTGATTCAATTTGTTTTACCTGACCAATAACTTGTCCAGCAGCATTAAATGAAACATCTTGTGTATTTCCTGAACCAGCATACATGGATGTTCGTCTCATCGCATCATAAGTAATCATTCCTTGGAGTGGCATGGGTAATGGGTCTGGATTTTCAGGATTTTCCCATGCTTCTGTCCATTTATTTTTTAACATTCGAGCAGGTTTTCCAGTCCAAGCTTTACTTCGGATTGTATCTTCGCTAGTTGCATTTAGATAGGAGTCTTTTTCAGCAGGTTGAGCAGCAGCTTCCTCAACAGCAAGCCACAATGAACCACACCAAACTCCTTGTGCTCCTGTGGACATGGCCGCAACCATCTGTCTGCCATTACCAATTCCACCAGCTGCAAGGACAGGCAAGCCATCTACTGCATCAACAATTTGTGGCCAAAGGACAATGCTGCCAATCTCACCAGTATGACCACCACCTTCACCTCCCTGAGCAATAATAAAATCAAGCCCAGCTTCTTTATGGGCGATCGCTTGTTTAATTTTTCCACATAACGCTCCAATTAAGACTCCTTTGTCTTGAATTTTTTTGATCATATCAGCGGGAGGAGTGCCTAATGCGTTAGCAATAAGTTTTACATTAGGATGTTTTAAAGCTTCATCTATTTGAGGTTCAGCAGTTGCTTCTGTCCAGCCCAACAGCCCACCTTTTGGACCATTAGTTTCAGGAGCTTCTGGAACACCATTATCTGATAAGAGACCTTCAACAAATTCTCTGTGACCATCAGGTATCATTTTTTGAAGTGATTCTAATAGTTGTTCTGGATCCTTTTCATCCATACCTTCATATTTTTGAGGAATAACGGTATCAACACCATATGGATAATTTCCGATGTGCTCATCTATCCAATCCAGTTCTTCTTTGAGTTGCTCTGGAGAATAACCGACCGCTCCAAGCACTCCAATTCCACCTGCCTTGCTTACTGCAACAACAACATCTCTGCAGTGTGTGAAAGCAAAAATGGGGTATTCAATACCAAGTTTTTTACAAATATCAGTTTTCATTATCTTTAATTTTTTCTAAAACTAGATTATAGACATTTATATAAATAATTTGTGAGTATCAATTGCTAAAATTTTGTAAATAATAATAAATATATATGATTATTTTTTTAAAACACCCTATGAGTTATAGTGAATTAGTTACAATCTAAACTAAAGAAAAATTAATAATATTATGAAATGGGATTACGAATTTGATGTAGTTGTAATTGGTTCTGGAAACGGAGCCCTAACTTCGGCTATATGCAGTCACGATGGTGGTGCTAAAACATTAGTAATTGAAAAAAGTACACAATTCGGTGGAACCTCTGCTACATCTGGTGGAGGCGTATGGATTCCTAATAACAGGTATGCAAAAGCTATGAATGTTGATGACTCTTATCAGGATGCAAGAGATTATATAAATAGCGTTTCACCTGTAGGTAAAATTAAAGACGAGCTGGTTGAAATTTATCTTTCTGAAGGTCCAAAAATGATAGATTATCTTCACGAAAATTCGCAAGTGAAGTACAGAAATTTAGCTCACTATCCAGATTACTTTCCAGATAATCCTGGTGGAAAAGCAGGAAATAGGTCCATGGAGCCTGAGCCAATCAAAGGGACAGAGCTTGGAGACGATCTTGCTAAACTTAGGGAGCAGCATCCTCAAACTGCATTTACAATGGGGCCAATAAATATGAATTTTACTCAAGTAGAGGGTCAGTTGCTATTAGGGGCCTTGCCAGGCTGGAAATTATTATTTGCCAAATTATTTAGTAAATATATTTTCGACATACCCATGAGATTGAAATGGGGGTGGAAAGATAGGCGATTAACCATGGGCAATGCAGGTGTTGCTCGATTGATCTTATCTTTAAAAGATAGAAAGGTTGATCTCTGGACAGAAACTGCAATGACAGATCTTATTGATGAGAATGGCTCAGTAATTGGTATTAAAGCCATTAAAGCTAATGTTGAGATAAATATTAAAGCTAATAAAGGGGTTATTCTTGCTTCGGGAGGTTTTGAAAAAGATCAAAGTTTAAGAGATCAATATTTGCCTAAACCTACTAATATAGAGTGGAGTGCTGCTAATACCCATAATACAGGAGATGCTCTAAAGGCTGCTTTAAAATTAGGAGCTGATACTCATCAAATGGATACAGGTTGGTGGTCTACAGTCATGAAGGTGCCAGGTCAAGATAAGGGATGGCTTTCAATGGTGGATAAATCAATGCCAGGAAACTTTACTGTTAATAAGAATGGCGAAAGATTTTCAAATGAATCTCAGAATTATGTCAGCTTTGTAAATGATATGTTTGATAAATATGCAGAAGGTAACCCATGTGCTCCTTGTTATATGATTTTTGATAGTACATTTAGAAAAAATAGACCATGTGGACCTCTTCTTCAAGCATCCATGCAGCCAGATTCAGCCGTCCCCAAGGAATGGTGGACTCCATCATTCTTGTCTAAGGGCGAAACATTAGAAGAGCTCGCTGAAGTTGCTGGTATTGAAGCTGAAGGCTTATTAGCAACTCAAGCAAAAGTTAATGAATATGCTAAATCAGGCAAAGACATTGATCTTCATCGTGGTGACAGCGTTTATGATAGATACTACGGTGATCCATCTGTAACTCCAAATCCTTGTCTTGCTCCATTAGAGACGGGACCTTTTTATTGTATGGTTCTATATCCAGGTGAAATGGGCACAGCAGGTGGTTTAGTTATAGATACAAATGCAAGAGTGCTTAATAAAGATGGTAAAGCTATACCAGGACTTTATGCATGCGGTAATTGTTCAACAGCTTTGCTGCCAACATATCCTGGTCCTGGCTCAACGCTTGGTCCAGCCATGACTTTTGGTTACTTGGCCGCTAGAGATATTACCGGCTCTAACTTTTGATAATGGATTTTTCAAACAAAACAGCTTTGATTACTGGTTCTGGTCAGGGCGTGGGAGAGGGTATTGCTAGAGCGCTTGCATCTAATGGAGCAAATGTTTGCTTGGTTGGCAGAACTCTTTCGAAAGTAGAAGCTGTTTCTGATGATATTAATAAAGCAGGTGGATCAGCAATTGCTATTGAGTGCGATGTAAAAAATAATGACTCAATTAACAGCTCTATTGAGGCTACGCTGTCTAACTTTAATTCATTGAATATTTTAATTAATAACGCTCAAGAAGTTCCTCTAGGAAATATTTTAGACGTAACTGATGAGTCCTTTATTAACGGATGGGATTCAGGACCTTTAGCCACTTTTCGTTTCATGAAATCTTGTTATCCACATTTAAAGGGAGGAGGCAAAATTATTAATTTAGCAAGCTCCTCTGCCTTGAGACCTGATTCAAATTCTTATGGTGCTTATGCTGCAGTAAAAGAATCAATCCGTTCTTTATCCAGGGCTGCTGCAGTTGAATGGGGCCCAGATAATATTTTAGTAAATTGCATAATGCCTCTTGCAAAATCAGCTGGGATGGATTGGTGGATGAATGAGCATCCAGATGAGGCAAATGAGTTTCTAAAAACAATACCCCTAGGCAGAGTAGGTGATTGCAAGGATGATATTGGTCAGGCTGTTTGCCATATTTTATCTGATGGAATGAATTATATTACTGGATCTACCATTATGTTAGATGGAGGTCAGGCATATCTGAGGTAAAACTGCTATGGATAAATTGCAAAAATTAATTGATATTGAAGAAATTAAAAACCTTAAACATAGATATTTTAGGGCTATTGATATGGCTGATTTTGATTTGCTGGATAATGTCTTCTCACCTGATATATCAATAGATTATCGAGGTGGTACCTATAGATGGGAGTCTGAAGGTAAAGAAACTATTAAAGAAAGCTTGACTCACGCATTTCACAATCAAACTGCTGCTATGCATACTGCTCATCATCCTGAGATTGAAGTTCTCTCGGAAACTGAAGCTACAGGTAAATGGTACCTACAAGACATTTTTTATAATTTTGATTTAGGCAGCGTTACACAAGGCACTGCATTATATGAAGATAAGTATGTAAAAACTAATGGCCAATGGTTAATTCAATATTCTGAATATGATCGCATATGGGAGCAAGTATCGCCGATCAATTCAGATAATAAATTTACTAAAATTCTTTTAAAAGAAAAAGGAATTCAAAAAGAGGAATAAATATGAAAGAAAAAGTTCAATTCGCGTTAGATAATTATGTCCTGGCATACAAGAACAATGACAAAGAATTATTTAGAAGTCTTTGGGATGATAAGGCTATATTTGAAGACCCCGTAGGCGCTGAGCCTTGTAATGGAATTGAGGCAATTTGTGCTTTTTGGGATTTTGGTCATAGTGACGGTATGGAGATCAAGCCAACAAATGTTGAAACTGTAATTTGTTCTAATGAAGGTATATTAAAAGCTGTAATGCAAGTTAGAAATATTAATGATAATTCTGGCATGAATATTGCCATTGTTGATCATTTTGTTGTTAATGACGAGGGTAAGATTATAAGCGGCAGAGCTTTTTGGGATGAATCGTCTATTTCTCAACCTAGCGATGTCGGATCAATTGATATCAATGTTGATGATTTTACAGAAAGAGGTTAATTCATTTTTCTTGTATGAAGCTTAGTGTTAATCTGAATAAAATTGCTTTAATTAGAAATTCTCGTGGCAATGATAACCCTTCGCTGATTGATTATGTAAAAAAATGCATTGAGCTTGGGGTTGATGGGCTTACGCTTCACCCAAGACCAGATCATAGGCATGCTACTTCTGAAGATGTAATTAATGTCTCTAAAATCTGTACAGATAACGATATTGAATTTAATTTAGAAGGCAATCCTTTCTCTTTGCCTCATGGAGACTTTATTGGCTTTCAAGAATTATGTGCTAAAGCAAAGCCTGATCAAGTTACTTTGGTACCAGATGACCTTCAACAAATTACTTCTGATCATGGATGGCAGCCTGGCTTTTCAGACAATGAATTAAAAGATTTTGTTGATTCTCTAAAAGATTCTAGTGTAAGAACAAGTCTATTTATTGATGCTGATACTGCTGCAGTTGAATATGCAGAAAGGATTGGCTTTGATAGGATTGAAATTTACACTGGCCCATTTGCAAAATATTTAGAAGATAAAGATCTAGTAAATTTTAAATTATGTAAAAGTAAGATTGCTGAATGTATTAATCTAGCAAATAAATCTATGTTAGGGATTAATGCTGGCCATGATCTTAATTTAGACAATTTACCTCATTTAATAGAATGTGGAAGTGTTGATGAGGTATCGATAGGTCATGCAATTATCACAGATGCATTGAAATTTGGTTTTGAGGACACCATAATGAAATACATTAAAGCTGTAAGGAAAAGTTACTAATGTCAATTGAAAATAAAATAAAAGATCAAATTAAGGATAATAAGATTCTAATTTATATGAAGGGATCTCCATATGAACCTAAATGTGGGTTTTCTGCTAAAACAGTTCAGGCATTGATTGATTGTGGCGCTGAATTCTCTTATGTTGATATCTTGGAAAATCAAGATATAAGACAAACTCTTCCAAGTATTTCTGATTGGCCAACCTTTCCTCAGGTATTTGTTAGCGGTGAGTTAATAGGAGGATGTGACATAGTTACTGAAATGCATGAAGCTGGAGACCTTCAGTCCATTATTAAAGAAGCAGCTTCCTAGCTATTATCCATAGTCTTTCAGCATAGCCTTAAGTTCAAGAGAGTGTTGCTCTTCTTCAGCAATCATGCTTCTTGCGTATTCTTCTAAATAAACCGAAGCATCTACAACAATTGTTAATAATTTTTTATATAAACTTAGTGCATGTAACTCATGCTCTAGGCCTTCTTCTAGAATATCTTTGATTGTATGTCTATGTGTTTCTTCAATTTTTGCAACTTTTAGGCTTGGGTGACCATCAAGGCCCACTAGCAATTCACCAGCCTGTTGCGCGTGCAGCAATGACTCTGTTGCTTGTTCTTTTAGGAAGCTAACTATAGGTATTCTATATGGGCCTGAAACCATCAACGAAGAGTGAGTATACCTTACGACTCCTGCAAGCTCATATTCCATAATTTCATTTAATATATCGCAAACTTTCTTTGAATTAATATCTTTCATCTCCATGATTTCTCCATAAATATTAGTAATCAATATTTTACTTTATTTTGTTTTTTATTATATGTAAAGCACTGATTTAAGGTATTTTTTTAATGATAATCATTATTACTATGGTAATTATTCTCATTTATGAAAACATATATGGATGCAAATTATTCGTGGTGATGACTACCAATCATGGGTTTATTCTAATGAAGATGATTTAATCCTTGTAGATCCTTGGCTTACAAAAAAACAAGTTTTCCCAAGATTAAATTGGCTTCTTAATAGAGAATCTACCTCTGAAGCATATATATTGAAGCATAACCTGATAGATCAAGTTACGCATATTATTATTACTGCACATTTTTCAGATCATCTTGATGCTGAGTCAATGAATCTCTTTCAAAGAGATATTCCTGTATATACCACTCATGAGGCTTCTAAATCATTGCTTAAATTGGGTTTTACAAACCTTACTGTTGTTGATATCAATGAATCTTATAAGCTTAATTCTTTTAGATTAAAGATTTACAAGGCAGGTAAACCATATAACACAACAACATTTTCATACTCTTTGAATGATTGCAGGTCAAAAGTTTTTCATGAACCCCATATGTTTAATGCTGAATTAAAAGTTCGGGATGTTGATGCATGTATTATTACAGTAGACATGGTTAAGGTGCTTGGATTGATACAAGTATCAATGGATCATAAGCAAGCTCAAGCAGCTCAATCTAAATTAAATGCTAAGTATTTTATACCTACTGGTATTGCTCCCAATCGGACCAAAGGGTTTATTAGTTATTTGCTTAGAATTAAAGAGTCTTATAATAAAATAGATTCAATGTCGCCAGTTTGCTGTGAAGTTGGCGACTCTATAAGTTTATAAAAACTTACTTTAAATCAAAATCATTGATTATTTTACAAAATACCTGAGCAGTTACCAATGCATCATATGCTGCGCTATGAGCCTCTTCATTGTCATATGACACATTCAATTCTTTGCAAATTCTTGCTAATACAGTTTGCTTGGTTGCTAGAACTCCCAGGCTAACAGTATCAATTAATGAAAATGGATGAAATGGAGATTTTTTTATATTATTTCTATTGCATGCTTCTAGAAGAAAACTATGATCGAAGAATGCATTATGACCAACTAGAATCGCTCTAGAACATTCTAATTTAGTTCTTTGTTTATTAATAATCTTGAATATTTCCTTAAGTGCAAATTCTTCATCAACAGCCTGTCTTAATGGATGATTTAAATCCAACTTAAGAAATTTCAAAGCATCATCATCAATAATAAGGCCTTCAAAAGGTTTTATATGAAATCTATGAGATTCACCCAAAATTAACTTTGATTCATTTTCATCAATGAGCTGAATAGCAATTTCTAGAATAGCATTATTTTTAGAGTCAAAGCCGCCTGTTTCTAGGTCAACAACGACTGGTAAAAAATTTCTAAACCTTTCCTTTAACATTTGAGCCCTTTAATATGCTCGTATAATATAAACGAAAAATTCATTTATATATGATTTTTAAAGATATTACAGACACAAATTTTAAAGGAATAGATATTTCATCTCACCATGAGTTTGATCATGAAAAAGTTTATTATTATGAAGATCAAGAATCGCAATTAAAGTCTTTGATAGCTATTCATAGCTCTGTAGAAGGTCCTGCTATTGGAGGATGCAGATACAAACAATACAGTTCATTTCAGGAGGGTTTAAATGATGTGTTGCGTCTGTCAAAAGGCATGACTGATAAAAATAATGTAGCATCTATTCCATTTGGTGGCGGGAAAGCTGTAATTTTTAAACAAGGGATTAAATCCAAAAATCTTCTTAAGTCATTTGCCTCATTTCTTAATCTTTTAAATGGAACCTACATCTCTGCAGAAGATATTGGAATAACTATTGAAGATATTATTTTTATTAGAAAACATACCGAACATGTTTTTGATAATGTAGACCCAGGCCCATTTACAGCAAAAGGATTGTTTTACTCAATAGAGCAAGCAATACAAACTTATTACTCTGAAAGTCTTGAAGGAAAGAAAATTGCAATACAGGGAGCCGGGAGTGTTGGAAAAAGACTTGCAGAATATTTAGCTTGTTCAGGTGCAGATGTCTTCATTTCAGATATAGATGGATCAAAATTAAGCGAATTTAAAAATCATAATATTTATTGTGTTGATGATGCTTTTTCTATTGAATGTGATTTATTTTCACCTTGTGCAGTAGGCGCAATTTTTACAAACGATTCAATTAATGATCTTAAATGTCAAATTATCGCAGGTGGTGCAAATAATCAGTTGTTAGACTCATCCATTGCTGAGAATTTACATGAAAAAGGCATAGTTTATATTCCAGATATCTTAATTAATTCCGGAGGAGTTATAGGCTTAACAAAAGACTTATTAAAAAGAAATGATGCTGAAACGGAACAAGCCTTGAGAGATATTGCAAACAGAGTCAAATATTTAATGATTCAATCTCAAGAAAGATCAATTTCAATTTCCAAATTTTTGCATAGTCAAAACTAATAATTTGAAATTTAGACCACTTATTATTGATTAACTTAATTAGGCTCCCTGTTTAAGTTAGTCAACAACGCCTAATTTCCTTTGTAGTTTTGTATTTGAAGTTGTATAACCGAAAGGAACTCTTTCACCAGGAAAAATCCTTTGAAAAGCTTTTTGAACTGCCAACGTTGTTTCGTGAAAACCGCATAATATTAAATCAAGTTTGCCAGGATAGTCGTTTATATCTCCAACTGCAAAAATCCCGTCTTTATTTGTTTGAAAATTTTCTGTATTCACGGTAATTTTTTTAGATGTCAGCTCAAGCTCCCATTCCAGAATAGGTCCCAGTTTCTTGTTTAGGCCAAATAAAAATAAAAGCTCATCAGCTTCATGCGTCAAAGATTCTTTGGTATCAAAGTTTTTTAGTGTAACGCCTGTAACTTTTTCATCTCCTATAATTTCTTCAATCTGAAAAGGGGTTAGAAGATTAATGTCACCACTTTTTACCAAATCTCTCATTTGAGATTCAGTATGTTGAGCTCCTCTGAATTGATCTCTACGATGAATTAAATTTAATGATTTTGATGTTTTAGCAAGTTCCACCGCCCAATCAAGAGCTGAGTCACCGCCACCAAAAATAAATAGATTTTTATCTTTATAGAGATCTTTTGATTTAACAGAATAACTCACACCGCTGCCTAAAAATTTGTCAGGATCTTCTATATTTGGAGGTCGTCTTGGTTCAAATGAGCCAGCACCAGCTGCGATAAAGATGTTTTTAGTAGTACATTCAATGCCTTCATTTGTCTTGACCATCCAGGTTGTAATCTCATCAGTAGTTGAGTGGACATCAATTGATTCAACTCTTTGAGAAAGATGAAGGTCATATTCAAAAGGTTTAATTTGGTCCATCAAAGCATCAACATGTTCTTGAGCAGTTTGAGAGGGCACACCAGGAATATCATAGATTGGTTTTTCTGGGTATAGTTCAGAGCATTGGCCTCCAACCTTATCCAGATTATCAATTAAAGTACACTTGAGGCCTAACAAACCTGCTTCAAATACAGTAAATAGTCCAACAGGACCAGCACCAATTACTAATATATCTGTTTCTATTTTCATTTAATTTTTTGTCCTGGTTGAGCTCCAGAATCAGGAGATAATACAAAAATACCACCATCCGAATCGCTTGCAGCCAAAATCATACCTTCAGAAACTCCAAATTTCATTTTTCTTGGAGCTAGGTTATAAACCATGACAACTAATTTACCTTTTAATTCAGCTGGTTCATATGCTGATTTAATTCCAGCAAATACATTTTTGGTACCCAAATCACCTAAGTTTAACTTTATAGCAAGTAATTTATCTGCTCCTTCAACATGTGAAGCTTCTTCAACTTTAGCAACTCTTAGATCAACTTTCATAAAGTCATCTATCTGAATGATATTATTATCTACTTCGTTCATTTTTTTTTCCTTTTTATTTAAATCTTGGATATTTATTGGCTTAATTCTTGAGAGAATGGTTTCAAATTCATCTATCTCAACATTAATTAATTCAGTTTCTAGATTTTCTTTATTTTGATTATCAATCTTTAACATTAACAACATTTTCTTACACAGGTTTGGTGTTACAGGTGAGAGCAAGATACATAAGTTTTTAAAAACATTAATAGCTGTAGTTGCCACGGTAAGTGCTTCAGGTTGATCAAGCTTCCAAGGAGCATGCTCGTTAATAAATTTATTAGTATCATCTGCAATCTCCATGATTAACTTTATTGCTTTGGAGAACTCCTTATTTTCAAAATGTTGTAATATTTTTTCAATATTTTTGTTGCAATGCAATAAATGATCTTTGTGTATTTCCTCACCAAGAGAATTATTATTTTTTGAGATAAAAGGCGCTGAACGACTAAAAATATTTGAAAATTTACCAACTAAATCTGAATTAATTTTTTGAGCTAAATCTTCAAGATTTAAATCTAAGTCCTCAATTTTAGAGTTTAATTTACTTGCAAAATAATATCTCAATAATTCAGGATCACATAAGTCTGCAAATTGATCAGCCGTAATAAAAGTGCCTTTTGACTTAGACATTTTTTCTCCATTTATAGTCAAAAAACCATGTACATGAATGCTGTCTGGAAGTTTATATTTTGATTCCATTAGTAGAGCAGGCCAGAATAATCCATGAAAATATACAATATCCTTACCAATAAAATGATGTATCTCGTAATCTGAATTTTTACCCCATAAGTTTTCTAGTGATTGAGAGTTTTTATTGGCCCAATTTATAGCAGAAGCCATATATCCAATAGGCGCATCAACCCAAACATAAAAATATTTTTCAGTTTCATCAGGTACTTTAAATCCAAAGTATGGCGCATCCCTTGAAATATCCCAGCTTTTTAAATCACCATCAAGCCATTCTGATAATTTTCCAAGTATTGGTTTTTGTATTGATGATTTATCAAGGAAATTTACTAGATCATCTTTTGCCTTTTCTAGATCAAAAAATATATGCTCAGAAGTTTTTGTGATTGGCGAAGTGCCAGATAGAGATGATTTTGGATTGACGATTTCTGTAGCAGAGTAGGTTGCTCCGCATTCCTCGCACCCGTCTCCATACTGATTTTTTGCTGAACATTTAGGGCAATCACCAATAACATATCTGTCCGCCAGGAACATTTGTCTTTCTTCATCAAAACATTGCTCAATTTCTTTTTTATAAATATATCCTGAAGATTTAGCATCGAGGTAAATTTCTGAAACTAGTTTTTCATTTTCTTTTGAATGAGTTGAGTAATAATTAGTATATTCAATGCCAAATTTAGCTAATGATAGTTGGTGATTTTTATTAATTTCATCTATAAATGCAGTTGGTTCGATACCTAATTCATCAGCCCTCATCATTATTGGTGCTCCATGCGCATCGTCAGCACAAAAGGTTAAAACCTCATTATCCATTAACCTCATAAATCGAGACCAAATATCTGTCTGAATATGCTCTAAGATATGGCCAACATGAATATCACCATTTGCATATGGAAGAGCATTTGTAACGATTATTTTTCTTGTTTTATTAATTTCAGAGACCCAATTTATCTACTAATCGAGTATTATAAGTCAAAACATTATATCAATGGGCATCAAACAAATAATTGCTGTAGCCTCAGCAAAAGGTGGAGTTGGCAAATCAACTATTTGCGCAAATTTAGCCTCTTATTTTGCAAAAGATTTCAAAGTTGGGATCCTTGATGCAGATATCTATGGACCCAATCAGCATATTCTTTTTAACATCATTAATTCCAAGCCAGAGGTTCAAACTATAGATGGACAAAAATTCTTTATGCCTATTGAAGTGAATAATATTTTTTTAAATAGCATGGGATTTATTCTTGAAAAAAATAAAGCTGCAATGTGGAGAGGGCCTATGCTAAGTGGTGCAATTAAGCAACTCAAAAAGTTAACACAATGGGGCAATCTAGATTATTTATTTATCGATATGCCTCCAGGCACCGGTGATGCATATTTAACAGTAGCATCAGAGATTAAGCCTAATAATGTTCTTTTGGTAACCTCTCAAAGTAAATTAGCTGTTCAAGACACCATTAAATCAAAAATAATGTTTGAAAAACTTAAAATACCAATAATTGGACTTGTTGATAATATGTCTTATTCAATCTATCCAAACTCTGATGATGAAGTTTTTGACTTCCCTGAAATCAATCTTGAAAATGAAATTGGATTGAAGGTTTTAGGCTCTATCCCAAGAACTAAAGATTTAGCAAATTTTAATCCAAATAAATTATCTAGTTTTTTCGAGCCCCTCTATAATGAGCTTATCAAGGTTACATGATGAAATACAAAAAACTTATCTTAATCTACATAATGGTTTCTATAAGCTTAAATACTTATTCCACAGAAGATCCATTTGAAGATTACAATAGAAAAATTTGGGCTTTTAATGAATTCCTTGATGATAATTTTGCCAAACCAACGGCTGAAGTATATACATCGATTGCCCCTGATTTTGTAGAAATTGGACTTAGTAATTTTTTTAGAAATTTAAATGAGCTTGATAATACTGCCAATCAATTATTACAAGGCAGACCTATCCTTGCAATAAATGATTTTTCTCGATTTCTAATTAATTCTACTATAGGATTGGGTGGGTTTATTGATGTTGGTTCACGTTTTGGTTTAGAGAGACATGATGAAGATTTTGGTCAAACATTAGGATCATGGGGTATCGGCTCAGGACCATTTTTAATGATTCCTTTATATGGACCTTCTACACCACGGGGCTTAGCAGGCAGAAGTGTTAGCTCAGTATTAAGTGGTACATTTGCAATCGAAGAGACTGATGTGAGGATCGGGGTTACAGCCCTTGATGCCTTAGAGACCCGTGCACGATATCTAGAGGTTGAAACATTAATTATAGGCGATAGATATTCATTTATAAGAGACTCATATATGCAATACCAAGCTTTTGAATCAAGTAATGGAGAAGATCAGCAAGATGATTTTGTTGATGATATGGATGATTTTTTACTTGATTAGGCTTTACACCATTGATATTAGATCTTGTTGAGTTACTTCTAAATTATTCTTTTGGATAGTTTCAAGAATTAGTGATCTAAATGCCTTAGCATTCTTTAATCCGCGATTTAATCCAAAGACATGTTTAAGAGTTCTCGAAAGAGGATATCCTAAATCAGCTTGTAATAAGCAATATTGTAAATATTTACTCAGTATAGACTTTCTATCCTCTCCAATATCTATTTCATTAAAAATTATAGAATCGACATTACTAACAATCATTGGATTGTCATATGGGCTTCGACCAAGCATCACACCATCAACTTGTTCTAAATGTTTTATAGAATCGTCTATATCTTTAATTCCACCATTGATTACAATTTCCAATTCTGGGAATTCTTTTTTAAGCTGATAAACATTTTCATATTTTAATGGAGGAATTTGTCTATTTTGTCTTGGTGTAAGGCCTTTCAAAATTGCCACCCTTGCATGCACAATGATTGTTTTGAGTTTGGATTTTATTATCTTTGATACAAAATTATTTAAAAAATCTATATCATCTCTATCGTTAACACCTATTCTGCATTTTACAGTAATTGGCGTTGATGTAACTTCTTGCATAGCTTCAATACAATCTTTTACAAGTTCTGGCTCTTGCATTAGGCAGGCTCCGAATGAACCTTTTTGAACTCTTTCAGATGGACAGCCTATATTTAAATTAATTTCATCGTACCCAAGAGAGCTGCATATTTTTGAGCACTCAGCTAGTTCATTAGGGTCAGATCCACCGAGTTGCACTGCAACTGGATGCTCTATTTCATTATTAAAGTTTAATTGATCTAGGCATCCGCCATGAATAATTGCTCCTGTGGTAACCATTTCTGTGTATAAAAAAGCTTTTTTTGTTATCAAGCGAAATAAGAATCGATCATGTATATCGGTGCATTGCATCATTGGAGCAATGCAGAATTTATGACTTAGTGACATTTAACTATAAATTGATAACCACTGATATAAAACCAACAATACTTAAAACAATAGTATATGGAAGGGCCATCAAAACCATTCTCATATATGAGAGATTTATAAGCGGAGCTAAAGATGATGTAAGAAGAAATAAAAATGCCGCCTGACCATTAGGTGTAGCTATACTTGGAATATTTGTTCCGGTGTTAATGGCTATTGCTAGTTTATCAAATTGCTCTCTAGAAATAACATTCGTATCTAAAGCATCTTTAATTTCATTTATATAAATTGTTGCAACAAATACATTATCACTTATTGCTGATAAGACACCATTAGCTACAAAAAATATTGGAGCTTGACTGCTAGCTTCTTGAGCCAATACAAAGGTAATAATCGGAGTAAATAATTCTTGATCTGCTATAACGCTTACAACACCAAAGAAAACAACTAGTAATGCTGTGAAGGGAAGCGCCTCCTTGAATGCATCTCCTAGATCATGTTCATGGGTAATACCTTTGAATGCTGTTAAAAGAATAATCACACCCAAACCTATGATTCCGACTGCTGCTAAATGAAGTGCCAAAGCTATCACCAAGAAAATACCAACAAGCATTTCGATATAAAGCTCTAATTTACTCTCATCGGTACTTTGAGAGATCTCATAATCGTTAAAATCATGAAATATATTTTTAATTCTAGTAGGTAACTGATTACCAAAACCACAGATATGCAGTCTTTCAATTGCAAAGCAAGTAATCATTCCAGCTATAAAAACTGGAACAGTAATTGGTGCCATCTTAATCATGAATTCAATAAATTCCCAACCAGCAACATTAGCAATAAGTAGGTTTTGGGGCTCCCCAACGATTGTGCACACACCACCTAGTGCTGTTCCAACTACACCATGCATAATTAAGTCTCTAAGGAAGGCCTTGAAGCTCTCTAAATCTTCAATGCCAACTTCAGATAGGGAGCTATCATCTTGATAATCATGAGCTGAGGTAGAGAAATCTAATCCAGAATTTGCGAGATGAAATATTCTATAGAAACCAACCGCAACAGCTATCAAGACAGCAGTTACAGTTAGGGCATCCAAAAATGCTGATAAGAAAGCTGAAACAAAACAAAACATTAATGATAATTTTGTTTTTGATTGAATCGTAAGAAGTAGTTTTGTGAAAATTGTTAACATTAAATTTTTCATAAAATAAATGCCAGCAACCATAAATACCAGTAATAAAATAACCTCAAGATTATGTTCAATTTCATGCAGCAAGGAATAGGGATTAGTTAATTCAAGAAATAATGCTTGTATTGCGATCAATCCTCCTGGTTGAAGAGGGTAGCATTTTAGAGCAAGGGCAAGCGTAAAGATGAATTCTAGTAAAATCATCCAGCCAACGATGAAATTACCATTTAAGTCCATGGAGTTTAAAATTAATAAAGTAATAGGATTAATTGCTAAAAAAGCTATGATGGTATTTTTGTACCAATCAGGCGAATCACCTAAAAACATTTTATATAAGCTATTTATCATATTTAAATCCCAATTCACATGAAATTAATAAGAGAACTCCATGAATCATTCAAAGAAGATTCTAAATTAATTATATTTTGTGAAAGTAAGATTTTATACGATCAAAGCGAAAATACTTACAGTTTTGCCCCAAAAGATTTAAATTTAAAAAATCTAACAAAACCATTTCTATCAATAGCTTTAATAGATGGTTGCTATTTTTATGTTGTAAATGTCAATAAAGATGAAAATATTTTAGGTCTGTTTATGAATCCTGAATTAACAAACTTTGTTGATTTAAGACAAATATTAGGCTTCCTAGATCAATCTAGTTTCTTGCTAGCCTCACGCGCATCGATTCTTCAAACATGGATTACCAGCAGTAGCTTTTGTAGCATTTGTGGAAAAAGCAATTTGTACAATGACAAGGAGGGTGCTTTTGAGTGTAAGTGTAATTCTAGCCCAAAATACCCCACAATATCTCCGTGCATTATTACTTTGATACATGATGAGGATCAAATATTGTTAGGAAGAAGTAAAATCTTCCCACCTAATATGTATAGCACCCTTGCTGGTTTTATTGAAGCTGGTGAAAATGCTGAAGAAGCATTAATCCGTGAAGTAAAAGAGGAGGTGAATGTTAAAGTTTCAGATATTAAATATTACTCATCCCAGTCGTGGCCTTTTCCAGCTCAGTTAATGCTGGGTTACTTTTGCAAATACAAATCAGGAAATATAGCGTTAAACGATAATGAGCTCGAAGATGCTAGGTGGTTTAATATAAATGAATTGCCAATTATTCCACCTGATGCATCAATTTCTGGTCAGCTCATTCGCTCTTATATCGAGGATCGTTTAAAGCTCTAGTAGGTTTAGTTGCTGGCGTAGGCGCAGGAGTTGGTGCTGGCGTAGGCGCAGGAGTTGGTGCTGGCGAGGTAGATGTTGAAGCTTCAATATTTGATTTATTACCATCTTTATCTGTATTAGCAGCATTAACATTGTTTGCTTTGGTAACTTTTTTATCTGCCTGTGTATTTTTCTTTGGAGGTATTACAACTGGTTTTGAAGATTTTTTTGGTTGACTTCTTGTTGAGTTATTATCCTGAGTTTTATTATTTTGTTTTCTGCCTCGATTTTTTTGGTTTTTATTAATCCTAGTGTTTCTATTGGTCCTAGGTTGACCTTTTTTATAATTTCTTGATCTTTTATTTTTAGGTGTCTTTTTCTTTTTAGATTTAAAAATAGAAAAAGTGAAAATAGATTTAAGAAATGAAAATAAGCCTTTTTTATTTTTTTTCTTCGGCATTCTTGGAGGAACAGACACAGCAACCAAGGGCTTTAATGATTTTTTATTTGAATTTACATCTCGCCAATCCATAGATGGTTCTGGACTATTTGGAGTCATATCATATGAAAATGGTTTTTTTCCAGCGATAGCCTTAACTCTTGCAACTTTATAATATGGCCTAGATTTATATGGATCAGCTATTACTAAAATATTTACTTGATAGCTATTCTCTATCGCAATAATATCCCTTCTTTTTTCATTCAATAAGTAGCTTGAAACATCTGCTGGAACATATACATGTATTTCACCAGTATTTTCTTTGGCGGCATCTTCACCAATTATTCTTAAAATTGATTGGCCTAAAGAGCGAGTTCCGCGTATTTGTACGTGTTGAATATCATATATTTCATCTAATGATGGTCTTAGTCGTTGCCTTGATAACTCCAATAATCCAAATCTAGATATTCCAGCTATCTGTATTCTGGCTCTGTCAGATTGAACCATTGATCTAAAAGTATTTTCAACTTTTTGTTGATGTTTTTCATCCTGCATATCAATAAAATCAATCACTATAAGGCCACCTAAATCTCTCAATCTAAGCTGTCGAGCAACCTCTTTAGCTGCCTCCATGTTTGTAGCAAAAGCGGTAGATTCTATATCTTTTCCCTTCGTAGAGCGTGCCGAATTAACATCTATTGAAACCATTGCTTCAGTAGGATCTATTACTATAGATCCACCAGAGGGCAATGATATTTCTCTTTGAAAAGCTAATTCTATTTGGTTTTCTATCTGATAACGATTAAATAAAGGAATATCTTCATTATAGTAAATAACTTTATCAGCATGATCTGGTATAACCGACTTTGCAAAATCCAATGCTTCTGAATGAACAGATTCATCGTCTATTAGAATTTCTTCTATGTCATCTCTAAAATAATCCCTAAATACTCTTAAAATTAATTTATCATCTTTATAAATTAAACTAGGGCTTGGAGCGTCTGTGATAGAGGATTTTATTTGCCCCCATAGATTCATTAAATAATCTAAATCCCATTTTAATTCCTCAGTAGATCTACCTAGTCCTGCAGTTCTAACAATTACACTCATGCCATCAGGAATTTGTAACGCATTTAAAGTATTTTTAATTTCATCTCTTTCCTCCCCTGAAATCCTTCTTGATACACCGCCAGATTTTTCAGAATTTGGAATTAAAACTATAAATCTTCCTGCTAGTGAGATTTGGTTGGATAGGGCAGCACCTTTAGTTCCTCGTTCTTCTTTTAAAACTTGAATGAGGATTTCGTCACCTTCCTTGAGTGTACATTTCTTTTTTCCATCAGCATCCTTGGTAAAATATTCATTTGATAATTCTTTTAATGGTAAAAAACCATGCCTTTCACTTCCAAAATTAATAAAAGCTGCATCTAAACTTGTTTCAACTCTTGAAACAGTTGCTTTGAATATACTTCCTTTTAATAGGGACTGGGCATTAAACTCGTTGTCTAAGTCGAATAGTTTAGCGCCATCGACCAAAGCCACACGAAGCTCATCTGAATATGAGCAATTAATTAGAATTCTTTTCATTTTTTTCTCCGATACAGAGAAAGTAAATAGCACTAGTGCTTTGAGAGTTAATAGAGTCTTATCCTTTGGAGCTCTTTTAACTTATTCCATTATTCTATATGGAGGTTTAAAAACTTGTTTTATTCTTTTAGCACCCTTGTGCTTTGTTTACTTTCTCTTATCATGCTGCACTGCAGCATACTTTTATTAGTGCTTATTATATATCTCAATAAGCTTTTTATACTTGTAGTTTTAACATATAAACTACCGATTTCGAGTATTCTACCTTAATGAGTGATAAAAACCTAAAAATAGATAAGGATCACGCAGGCAGGCGTATTGATAACTATTTATTTACTATCTATAGATCTCTTCCTAAATCAAAAATTTATAACATGATTCGCAAGGGTGAGATTAGGGTTAACTCGGGTCGAATCAAGCCAGCACACAAATTGCAGCTAAATGATGAAATAAGGATCCCACCATATTTAATTGATTTTAAAAATGACGAATCTGATTTAAAGATTCCACCTTCAAGAGTTAGAGAATTCAATTTATCAATCATTGATCAAAATGATGACTATATTATTGTAAATAAAGATCCTGAACTAAGCGTTCATTCTGGAACAAATAATCAATTTGGCTTGATTGATATTGCCAGAGCTACATTTCCCTTGCTAGAAATTGATCTTTGCCATCGTATAGATAAATCTACCTCTGGCTGTCTATTAATTTCAAAAAATAAAAAATTTTTAAGACATTTTCATAATCAACTCAAAACTAATAAAGTTACAAAGATTTATGAGGCAATTTTAATAGGAGTTTTAAAAAAAGATATTGAAATTAAAACAAACATTGATGTTTCAACAAAAGAACATCATCACAAAGTACATGAATCATTGGATGGAAAAAAAGCTGTTTCAAATTTTAAAATCCTAAAAAAATTTAACTCATTTACTCACGTTGAGATTCTAATTAGCACTGGTAGAATGCATCAAATTCGAGTTCAGAGCGCAAATCTCAATCATCCAATAGTGAATGATAAAAAATATGGATTATTTAATTTAAATAAATATATTGCAAAAGAAACATCAATTAATCGACTTGCATTACACGCAGCATCTATTACTTTTGAAGATCTCAAAGGTAAAACTATAAAGTACGAAGCTCCAAAAAATAATGAATTTGATATACTTTTATCTCAGCTAGACAATTTAACTATTAAATCGTGATTTAATCTGATAGGATGCATTTTTTTTAAAATATTATGGCAGTACAAAAAAGTAAAAAAACTAGATCAAAACGTGGAATGATCAGATCTCATGATCATCTATCAGATCTTACTCTTTCAACTGATTCAGTTTCTGGAGAAAGACATCTTCGTCATCAGATGACTGCAGACGGCTTTTACAAGGGACGTTTAATTAAGGATCTGAGAAAACCAATCAAGGAAGTAGAGGACAGCGAAGCTCAAGACTAACCATGTCTTTTTCTGCTTTTTTAGCATTTCCAGGCCAGGGGTCACAACACCTATCCATGTTGTCTGATGGTGGCATCATGGACATAGCGCTTTCTAAAGAATTTTCACATGCCATTGAATGCTGCAGTGATTTGATATCTCACGATGCTTTTAAGTTAATTGAAGAGGGTCCTGAAGAATTAATAAATCTAACTTCAATTACTCAACCTCTTTTACTTCTTTGCTCATATCTTCATTTTAATAAACTAATTAATTCAATTAATATAACTCCAACTTATTTAGCCGGTCATTCATTAGGGGAATATGCAGCTTTAGTTGCTAGCAACTCAATTTCAATAATGGAAGCTTTGAAGTTAGTTAGAAGACGAGGTGAATTGATGGAGTTAGCTCCAAATGGCTCTATGTCAGCAATTATGGGTTTGGAACAAAATATTATTGCTGAGATATGTGTAACTGCATCTAATGGCCCTGATTCACATGTTCAATGTGCGAATTTAAATTCTCCCAATCAAACTGTAATTTCAGGGCATAATGATGCGGTTGAAAGAGCGCAAGAATTATGCACCTCCAAAGGCGCAAAGCGGTCAATTAAACTCAAGGTTAGCATTGCTTCGCACAGCATGCTTATGAAGGATGCAGCAAATCAATTTCAACAAAACCTAAATGATATTCAATTTAATATGCCAGATACTCAAATTATTCATAATGTATCTGTGGATTCAGTATCATTACCTCAAGATATTCCGCCTCTTTTGGTCTCTCAATTATATTCACCTGTTAGATGGGTGGAGACATGTAACTTTATCTCAACAAAGAATTTACCAATAATTGAATGCGGCCCCGGTAAAGTTTTGTCAGGTTTATTTAAAGCAAATAAGCTTGATAATTATTATTCTACTTCCGATGAGGAGTTTTATGAGAAGATAAATAATTATGGATAAAAAAATAGTTTTTATTACAGGTGCCTCTAGAGGAATTGGATTAGAAATAGCCAAATCTTTCTTGCATGATGGTTATTTTGTTATCGGGACATCTCGATCAAAGTTTGCGCTTAATGATGCGTTGAGTTCTAAAGACTGCTTGCACATTGCATTAGATGTTACAAACAGAGACCAAATTTCAGCTTGTATAAAAGATTTAATAGATGATGATAAAGTTCCAAACATTCTTATAAATAATGCAGGAATAACGAAAGATCAACTTTTCCTTAGAATGAAGAACGAAGATTGGGATGAGGTGATTAATGCAAATCTTACTAGTGTTTTCAATATGACTAAATTATTTATTAAATATATGGTCAAGAACCGTTCTGGTGCAATTATTAACATATCTAGTGTTGCAGGATTAATGGGTAATGCTGGTCAAGTAAATTATTCTGCAAGCAAAGCAGGTCTTGGTGGTTTCACTAGAGCTTTAGCAAAAGAGGTGGCAGCAAGAAATATAACAGTTAATTGTATTGCTCCTGGTTTCATAGAAACAGATATGACTAGTCACTTTAAGGGAGATGAATTAAATGGCATCTTAAATCAAATTCCAGCTAACAAAATGGGCAATCCCCAAAATATTGCTGATTTAGCCTTATTTTTAGCTTCTGATAAGGGTAATTACATTACTGGTCAAACAATATCTGTTGATGGTGGACTATACATGAGCTAATGATTTTATTAGTTTTTGTCGGAAATGTTGTAGAATAGATTTTTTTAAACGGAGGATGCAGCGTGAGTATCGAAGAAAGAGTAAGAAAAATTGTTTGTGAGCAACTAGGTGTTGGAGATGATGAGGTACAAAATGACTCATCATTTGTTGATGATCTTGGTGCTGACTCACTTGATACAGTAGAACTAGTTATGGCTCTTGAAGAAGAGTTTGAGCTTGAAATTGCTGACGAAGAAGCTGAAAAGATTTCAACCGTTCAAGAAGCTGTAAATTACATAAATTCAAACAGCTAACAATTTCCTAAATGAAGCAACTACACAGAAGAGTTGTAGTTACTGGTTTAGGTATCCTTTCACCAATAGGCAATACTGTTAAAGATGCATGGCAATCATGTATTGAGGGTAAAAGTGGCATTACTAATGTTGATATAGGGTTAGAAAATAATCCTGTAAAAATCGGTGGTAGATTAAAGAATTTTCAACCAGAAGACTTCCTTGATTCCAAAGAAGTAAGAAGAATCGATCCCTTTATTCAATATGGAATCATCGCGGCTAATCAATCCATATTAAATTCCGGAATTCTAGAATCAAATCTTGATTTAACAAGAGTTGGTGTTAATTTTGGAGCAGGTATTGGCGGTATAGATACAATTGAAAAAAATAAAGTTTTGTTAGCTGAAAGAGGTTACAAGAAAGTTTCTCCATTTTTTGTTCCAGGATCTATCGTTAATATGATTTCTGGTCTTGTGTCTATTAAACATGGATTTATGGGACCTAATAGCTCTGTTGTAACAGCTTGTTCTACTGGAAACCACTGTATTGGGACTGCAGCACGATCTATTGCATGTGGTGAAGCAGATGTAATGATAGCTGGAGGCGCAGAAATGGCTTCGACACCACTTTCGATTGCAGGATTTATAGCTGCTAGAGCTCTTTCAATGAATTCAGATCCTGAAGCAGCTAGTAGACCATGGGATATGGATAGAGATGGATTCGTTCTTTCTGATGGTGCTGGGTCAATTGTGCTTGAAGATTTTGATCATGCTAAAGCTCGTGGAGCAACAATCCATGCAGAAATTATTGGTTTTGGAATGAGTTCAGATGCCCATCACATGACAGCACCACCTGATGATGGAAAAGGGGCTGCTTTGGCAATGTCTAATGCAATTAATGATGCTGAAATTAATTTATCAGACGTTGATTATATAAATGCTCATGGAACATCAACACCGCTTGGAGATGTAGCTGAAACTCTTGCTCTAAAATCTGTGTTTGGTGACTTTGTACCTCAAATTAGTTCAACAAAATCTATGACTGGGCATACACTTGGAGCAGCTGGCGCAATTGAATCTATTTTTTGTATTATGGCTATTAATGATGGCATCATACCTCCAACAATCAACCTAGATAATCCTGATCCCCTTTGTGATTTGAATTACACACCCTTAGTTTCAAATGAAAAAAAAGTATCTGTTGCCATGAATAATTCTTTTGGGTTTGGAGGAACTAACTCTACACTTGTCTTCAAAAATATCTAATATTTCTTTATTAATTCTTTCTATAGTTATACCTATAATTGTTTTAATAGGATCATCTGAGTCATATTCTCACTCTAGGGTTACTGATGATCTTGAATTTTATAGTGTGAAAGAGGGAGCATCCTTTAATTCAATTCTGGAAGATTTTCCATTACATCCCGTGCAAAAATTTTTATTAAAGGTTTATCTAAAAGTTAATGATATTAAGTTGGCTCAAGCTGGCTATTATCATCTAAAAAATAAATCGTGGAAAAAATTTATAGTCTCCATAAATAATGGCGATGTAGTTATATTTAAGTTAGAAATTCCTGCAGGAAAAAACCAATTTGAAATTAAAAAAATTCTTTTAGAATCAAATTTAAAAAATGATTGTAATAACTTTAAATGTTTAGAGGGTCGATATGATTTTATAGAAGGGACATTAAAACCAGATACTTATTTTTATAAACACTCCGATTCATTATCTGAAATTTTACAACGATCACAAGATGAATTTTTAAAATTTTCACTTAATTTATGGGAAGAGAAAGAGCCTAAATTACCATTAGCAACTTTGTCTGATGCTTTAATTTTAGCCTCTATAGTTGAGAAAGAAGCAGGCAACGAGGATGAAAAATCTATTATAGCTGGAGTCTTTCTGCATAGAATCTCTATTGGGATGAAGTTACAGGCAGATCCAACAATTATCTATGGTTTAATGCCGGATTTTAATGGTGATATCACAAAAGCAAATCTAAGAGATAAGAATAACCCATACAATACATACCAAATTTCAGCACTACCACCTACTCCAATATCAACGATTAGCCAATCAACTTTGGAAGCAGTAATATTGGGTATGAAAAATGATTATCTATATTTCGTAGCTAAAGGTGATGGAACTCATCAATTTTCAAAAACTTACAAACAGCATCTTGAAGCTGTAGAAAAATATCAGCTTAATTAGACAATGAAACTAATAACGTTTGAAGGAATAGAGGGGGCAGGCAAATCAACTCAAATTAACTTAGTCTTGGATTGGCTAAAAACGAAAGGTTTTTCTACTAAACTTCTCAGAGAACCTGGATCCACTATTTTAGGTGAAAAAATTAGAGAATTACTTTTATCTAAGGATTCAGATATATCTGCTCATACAGAATTATTACTAATGTTTGCAGCAAGATCTGAGATGATTAAAGAACATTTAATTGATTCTAGAGAAGACTTTATTTTGTGCGATAGATATTACCATGCTTCTATTGCATACCAGGGCTACGGCCGAAAACTTTCACTTGATTTAATTAATGTTTTGATAAATGGTGTTAACTGCCCAACTCCTGATTTAACAATAATATATGACTTGGATGTCAAAGCTGGCTTTAAAAGAAAAACTAACGATGTTATAGATAGAATTGAGTCTTCAGGAATTAACTTTTTTGAAAATGTTCGAAAGGGTTATCAGCAATTAGCTAAAGAGAGGAGCGAAGTTGAAATAGTGGATGCATCTGAGTCTATTGAGTGCATCAGCCAACAAACTAAACTTTTAGTAGAGCGTTTAATTTAGCATGAGTGTTGAAAGATTTCCTTGGCTTAATGATCCTATAAAAGCTCATCAAAAGATTAAATTTCCATCCTCAACAATTATTGAAGGGGAATCAGGCTTAGCTAAAAAACAACTTGCCAAATATTTTGCTCAAAAATTATTATGCTCTGAGGATTCTGCACCCTGTGGCGTATGTAATTCCTGCAATTATTTTTTAGCTGGATCGCATCCTGATTTCTGTTTCTTGAGCCAGGACTCATGCTCTAGTGTGCTACATACCTATTCCAAGGCGAAGAAAGACGCCTTAACTTCTAAAAAAATTGAAGGGGTAAGAGCGTTGAATGAATTTATCGCCATGACTAATTCAGTATCTGAAAAAAGAATTGGGGTACTTTTCGATGCGCATTCTATGAACATTAACTCTCAAAACGCACTTTTAAAAACTTTGGAGGAATTGCCGGAAAATAAACATATATTTATCGTTTCAAATAAACGCAAATATTTTTTATCTACTATTTACAGTCGATCAAGTTTAATTTCAATCAAAAATCCGGATACTGTTGATATTGATCAATGGATCTCAGAGCAGGGCTACATTGATTTTTCAACATTAAATTTTGCACCTGACTCTACACCTTTAGAAATTGAGTATCTCATTGAGAATGATTTGGCAGGCCAATATTTGGATATTTCTCAAAATCTTAATTCATATTGTCTTGGAGTTACTACTACGCCTGATTTAATGAAATTTTACAAAGAAATAAACATTTCATTTGATGAAAAAATTAATTCCATTATTCTTTTTTTAAAGACATGTATCGGCATTAATCAAGATTTTTATAAATCTCACCCAATCATTACATCCATAGAAAATATTGACTTTGACGCTGCGCAAGCATCAGATTTAATTGAAGAATTAGTTGATTATAAACACCAACTTAATAAAGTTCCTTCTTTAAATGAACAGATTGGTCTTAATAATTTTTTTTACAAAATTAAAAATCTTTTTAGCTAAGCAGTTGCTCCACCGTCAACGATAATAGTTTGACCATTTATATACTTTCCTGCATCAGAGGCTAACATTATTGCTGCACCAGCGACTTCATCAGGCTCACCAATTCTTTTCATAGGATGTGTACTTGTATATTGCTCAAGAATGGCAGGATTCTCCCATAATCCTCTAGCAAAATCAGTTCTAATAAGCCCTGGAGCAATACTATTGGCTCTTATGTTGTGATGTCCATATCCCACAGCAATATTTTTTACCATTTGTATGTCAGCCGCCTTACTCAGGTTATATGTGCCAATTAGGTTATTACCTTTGGTGCCACCAACGCTAGAGATAATAATTATTACACCATCTTTACGCTCAATCATTTGAGGTGTCACTAAATTAGTCAATATATGATTTGCTTTAATGTTGTTATTCATTACCTTATCAAAAGCATCTGAGGGAATATCAGACATCGAGCCCATAAATGGGTTTGTTGCAGCATTACAAATTAGTACATCAATCTTCCCAAGGAGCTTATTGGTTTCATCTACTAGATTAATTAATTCTGATTCATGAGCAATATTTCCAGCAATTGGGTAAGCTAGCTCTGATCCAACTTGCTTATTTATTTCATCTGCAGTTTCCTTGCATGCATCAATCTTTCTGCTTGAAATGATTACCTTAGCTCCATGCATTGCTGCATGAAAAGCGATTGATTTTCCAATTCCTTTTGATGATCCTGTAATTAAAAATGATTTATTTTTTAAATTAAATAATGACATTTAGCTTATAATCCTATGATGTTAAAAAACGTAGAAATATATTCTAAATCAAATTGTGTCTTTTGTGATAAAGCAAAAGACTACTTCAATCAAAACGATATTCCATATAAAGAATATAACGCAGAAATCCCTGAAGTTTTTGATGTGTTAATGACTAGAAATCCTAATGCTAGGACAATGCCACAAATATTTGTTGATGATGATCTAATTGGTGGTTATACAGACATGATTGAATGGATAGAGAAATAAGGAATTAAAATGGTTGCATTTAATGAGTTTTTACTACTTTTGGATGGATATCTAAGTGGATCTTGGTGGTTTCCAGCTTTTTTAATAGGCATAGGAATCTTTTTTACCTGTTATCTAGGATTCCCTCAATTTAGATTCTTTGCTCATGGATGGAGAATAGTTACTGGTAAATACGAAAAAGAGGATACAAAAGGAGAAACCTCTCCATTTGAAGCTCTTACAACAGCCATGTCAGGCGCTGTTGGTACTGGTAATATTGGAGGAGTTGCACTTGCAATATGGATTGGAGGTCCAGCAGCTATTTTTTGGATGTGGATCACTGCTATTTTTGGAATGACTACCAAATTTGTTGAGGTTACATTAGCTCATAAATATAGAACTACATTGTCTGATGGTTCTATATCAGGCGGACCAATGTATTACATAGAGAAAAGTTTCAATATGAGATCTGCAGGAGTTCTATTTGCAGCTCTAATGATGATCTGTGCTATTGGATCAGGTAATATGCCTCAAATCAATAACATAGCAGGGGTCCTTGATTCAGCATTTAGCATTCCAAAACTAGCTACTGGTTTAATTTTGGGAATCATGTTGTGGTTAATTATTTCAGGCGGAATTAAAAGAATTGCAAAAATTGCAAGTAGATTAGTACCAATAATGGCGGTTATCTATTTCGGAGGGGCTTTAATTGTAGTAGTAGAGAATTATCATAATATTATCCCTTCTTTTAACTCTATATTTTCGCAAGTATTCTCAGGATCAGCAGCGGTTGGTGGTTTTCTTGGTGCTAGTTTTGCTATGAGTTTAAAGCTGGGTGTTGCAAGAGGACTCTATTCAAATGAAGCTGGACAAGGCTCTTCACCCATTGCCCACGCTTCTGCTAAAACTGAGCACTCAATAGAGCAAGGAATGGTCTCAATTCTAGAACCGTTTATAGACACTATTGTAGTCTGCAGCGTAACAGCTCTTGTTATCTTATCTAGCGGAGCATGGACTCAAAAATATGAAAATACATTTGAAAGATCTTCCATGGCAATTTTTGTTGGTGAATACAATGAGTCTAATGTGAATGATGTTGAAGAGCTTGGTAAATATATCCTTGATGCAAGAAAGTTTACTAATAATACTTCGGCCGTAGAAAACTTCTCTGGAGATTTAGACATCATCAGTGGTGAATTAGAACAAGGTGGAATAACAATCTTTCATAACAATTCTATTGCTGAAGATGTTAGATTTTATAAACAAAATATTTTATATGATGGAACAATTGAAATTAATGATGGTGTAATTTCTGATAATTCAATTCAGGTTAAAGGAAAATCTCTAATTCATTCTGCAGAACTTACCTCTAAAGCTTTTGGCTCAGGTGTTTTGGGGCTATATGGAGAATATATAGTAGCTATTGGACTGCTTTTATTCGCATTTTCCACAGCCATTGCCTGGTCCTACTATGGTGATAGGTCAACAGCATATATTTTTGGAGAAACTGCTGTTCCATGGTATCGAATGCTATATGTTCTTTGTTTTATAGCCGCAGCAATTATTGATACTACTGTTATATGGAATATAGCTTATGTGGTGGTTGCACTTGTTACAATTCCAAATTTATTTGCCATGTTTTTATTAAGAAAAGAAATGAGAGAGCAAGTAGATAATTACGTAGTTGAAAAGTAATATTATTTAGATCTCAGCTCAAGCTCATCAAGTACATCACTATAATTGAGGTTTTGTGTTCTTAGCATGACTAATAAGTGATATATTAAATCAGCAGATTCGCTGATAACTCTTCCATCTTTTGTTACAGCAGCAATTGATACTTCTCCTGCTTCCTCGGTAACTTTTTTTGCTATTTCTTTAATTCCATCCTTAAAGAGCTGATATGTATAAGATGACAAATTTGCTTCTTTAATTCGAAGATCTATGGTTTCCTCAAGATTTTTAATTACATTTATTGATGAAGGAGCATCAAGAAAACAAGAATTTCTTCCAAGATGACACGTTGGTCCTTTATTTTTTGCAAGAATCAAGAGCGTATCATTATCGCAGTCATGAAAAATTTTTTTGATTTCTAATTTATTTCCTGAGGTTTCGCCTTTTGTCCAAATGCATTTCCTTGTTCTGCTAAAGAATGTTGCCAATCCGGATGATTGACTAATTTTCAAAGCTTCTTCATTCATATATCCAAGCATTAAAACTTGAAGTGATTGATGATCTTGGATAATAGCAGGGATAAGACCATTTACCTTTTTCCAGTCGAGTTTAATCATATTTAGATCCTTATGTTAATTTTTTTTTCTAATAAAGAAGATTTGATTTGAGAAATTGAATATTCACCACTATGAAATATGCTTGCTGCTAACGCACCATCTATATTTGTTTCTTTAAACACATTAATAAAATCTTCTTTGGAACCAGCACCTCCTGATGCAATCATTGGTAAATTACAAACACTGCTAAGTTTTTTAAGTAACTTAAGGTCATATCCATTCCTCATACCGTCTTTATTCATTGAATTTATTACAACCTCTCCAGCGCCAAGGTCTTGAACCTTCTTAATCCATTCCATTGCATTAATGCCTGTTGAATGGGCGGTAGTCTCGCTGCCAGTCTTAGCAAAAAGATAGTCTTTATTATTAACAGTCTTTATATCCATACCTATAACCACACACTGGGATCCAAATTCTTTACTAAGTTGATTTATCAATTTTGGATTTTCTAGGGCAGGGGTATTAATTGATATTTTGTCTGCGCCTAAATTTAGAATTGATCTTGCATCGTCAATTGATTTAATTCCTCCAGCAACACAAAAAGGAATATTAATTACATCAGAAATTTTAGAAACCCATTCTTTCTTCACTGTTGCTCCAACTGTACTCGCACTAATATCATAAAAAACTAGCTCGTCTGCACCTTCTTTTGAATATTTTTTTGCTAAATCAACTATAGAGCCGACAATTTTATGATTTTTTGAACTGAACTCCTTTAACGACCTTGCCATCTCTCACATCTAAGCAGGGTATTATTCTTCTAGTAATCATTATTTAATTCAGATAAAGATATTTGTTTTTCATAGATAGCTTTACCAACTATGGATTCCTTAATTTTGATACGTTTTAATTCAGATAAATCATTAATTGAAGTGATGCCTCCAGATGCTATTAGATTAATTGAAGGATTCTTTGCTAAAATTTTCTCGTATGTTTTGAAGCTTGGACCCTGCATTACGCCATCCAGAGAAATATCTGTAGCAAGAAAGTTTTTAAAGTAAGAATTATCAGACATAAAGTCAAATAGATTGATATTGGTATTATCTTGCCATCCATGAGTATAAATATATGGAATTCCATTAGTCTCTATGAAATCTATTGCTAAAATAATTTGTTCCGGATTAAATTTTTTTTTAATTTCAGCTAAAAAACCTTTTTTAAATATTGATGTTCCAATTATGATTCTCGAGACTCCCATATCTATTGCATTTAGAGCATCATCAATCGTTCTTATGCCACCTCCAACTTGTATCTTAAGATTGGGAATTTTCAATAATTCTTTGATAACAGAAACATTTGATTGATTGCCTGTTTGAGCTCCATCGAGATCAACCACATGAAGAAAATCAAAATCATTTTCTAAGAAAATTTTTGCTTGATCAATCGGATCTTTATTATATTCAGTCAGATTATTAAAATCTCCCTTTAGTAGACGTACACAAGATCCGTTCTTTAAATCAATTGCTGGAAAAATCTTCATGATTTTTGAAAAAAATATTGCAAAAAAAATTCACCAGCATCTGATGACTTTTCAGGATGAAATTGACATCCTAAGAAATTATTTTTTTCTACAACTGAAGTAAATATTTCTCCATACTCTGATGTTGCAGTTGTATGTTTTTGGATGCTGGAATAGTAACTATTTGCAAAGTAATAATAGTTATTAAATTTTTTTAGTCTTTGATCTGAAAACGTAACTTTATTCCATCCCATTTGAGGAACTTTTAAATCTGTTGATTCATCAAATTTTTGAATGTCTCCTTTAATCAATCCTAAACACTTGGTATTACCCTCTGCAGAATATTCGAATAAAATCTGCATTCCGATACAGATACCTAATACTGGTTGCTTTAAATTATTTATAACATCAACGAGATTCTTTTTTTTGAGTTCACTCATAACATTTTTAGCAGATCCAACGCCTGGCAGAATTACAAATGAAGCTTTCATAATTTCATCCGCAATATCAGTAATAACATACGATTTATTCAATCTATCAATTGCTTTAGCTACAGAGCGAAGATTCGAACCTCCGCTGTCAATAATTGCAACAGTCACATCAACCCTTTAGTTGATACAACCTCATTTGATTCAACAACAATTGCAGATCTAAGACATCTAGCAAATGTTTTGAATGTTGCTTCAAGTAGGTGATGAGAGTTTTTTCCATCAGTTTCAATATGACAAGTAAAGGCGGCAGCATTTATTAGTGAGACAAAAAAATGTTCAAACATTTCGGTTGGAAAATCTCCAACCATCTCCCTTAATTCAGAGCACTTAAACTTAAGAAATCTTCTGGTACATAAATCAATACTGACATTACATTTCACTTCATCCATAACCAAAGTTTCATTAGATGCATATCTAGAAATTCCATTTCTATCTTGAAGAGCTTTATTTATTGCAGATCCCAAAGTAATAGCAACGTCTTCAATTGAATGATGTTCATCTATTTCTAGATCTCCAAGGCAAGTAATATTTAAATCTATGGAGCCATGTTTAGAGAATTGCTCCAGTAAATGATCGAGATAATCAATGCCAGTATTAATATTATATTTTCCTGTTCCATCTAGATTTAGATTTATGTATATAGATGTCTCATTTGTTTTTCTGATTTCTGTAGATATTCTTGAACGAGATTTTTGGTTTGCAAGATTCTCTCTAATTTTTACAGCTTTTACATGGGCATCAAGATTTTCAGCATTTGCCATAGAAATTACGGTGTCTTTAATATTTAAAAATCCTTCAGACGAAGCAGTTTGAACACTTATCTGTTTACCAAAGTCTCTAATACCTAAACCAGAAAAAACTTTTGCCATACCATTGGTTGGTAGAACATGATTTGTTCCAGAAGAATAATCACCAAAAGATTCAGGGCTCAAGGAACCACAAAAAATAGATCCAGCATTATTAATTTTTGCTAATGGAAGAGCATAATCATCATCCAGCAGTATTAAATGTTCAGGAGCACATTCATTTATTAAATTAATACAGTCATTGAATGACTTATATTTAATAAGCATTAAGTTGGATAAACTTTCTTTGAGGATATTTTGTCTAGAAAGTGAAGCAAGTTGGTTTTTAACTTCTTTTTTTACACTATTTAATAAGGTTAAATTTTTTGAAAGAACAAAAGCTCTAGCTGCTAAATCATGTTCAAGTTGAGACAGAACATCAGCTGCTATTAGATTAACCTTAGAAATATCGTTTGATACAACCATGACCTCGCTTGGTCCAGCAGGTAAATCAATAGCTACATCCTCAGAACATATTTTTTTTGCGGCGTTTACATAGGCATTTCCAGGTCCAAATATCTTATCTACTTTTGGAATGACTGTTGTTCCATATGCCATCGCAAATATAGCTTGAGAACCACCAACCTTGTATATAGACGAAATGCCAAATATTTTTGCTATCCATAATATTTCTGGAGCTATCGATCCTGACGAAGATGGGGGAGTGCAAACTATTATATTTTTACACCCAGCAATGGAAGCTGGAATTATTTGCATTAAGAATGATGAAATTAATGGAGCTGTTCCTCCTGGAACATAAATTCCGACAGATTCAATTGGCCTGAATTCTTTCCAAATGGATATTCCTTTAGTAGTTTCTATGGAAGATGAAACTAAACTCTTTTTTTCATTTTCACAAATTATTTTGATATTGTTGGCAGAATTTAATATTGCTTGTTTTAAATCATCTGAAATTGAATTCTCGGCACTATTAATTTCCGATGTTCTTACTTTAAATGATGTAATTTTAGGAAGATTTAATTCTTCATTTATGCAATTAAAGGCTTTAGTTCCATTTTTTATAACTAATTCTTTATATCTTAGAACAGTCTTTTCAACGTCCTGTATATCATTAACACTTGATTGCCAGTTAATGGAAGAATTAGATTTTGATCGATTGATTAGTTTCATTTAATTCAGAATTTTTTCAACAGGCATAACTAAGATTGAAGATGCACCATTGGATTTAAGTTTTTCCATCGTCTCCCAAAAAACAGGCTCGCTGCAAAGTGCATGAATTGCAACCTTATCTTGTTGTTGTAATGGAATAATGGTTGGTGAGTCAGCACCTGGAAGCAATTTACATATTTTATCGATTGATTTTGTTTCCGCATTTAGCATTACATATTTACTTTCAGCAGCATTAATAACACCTTCAAATCTTTTAATTAAATCAAGAATACTTTTTTCTTTAATCTTTACATATGATATGGAAGCGATAAGAACTGCTTCCGAATCCATTAAAGTTTTGAACTCAATTAAATTATTTGCATCAAGAGTTGCCCCAGATGAAACAAGATCGCAAATGCAATCAGCAATTCCTATATAGGGGGTAAGTTCAACAGAGCCATTAATTTTAATTACTTCAGCGCTAATATTGTTAGTTTTCAAGAATTTTTTTACTAAACTTGGATAAGAGGTGGCAATAATTTTATTTGTTAATGATCTTAGTTTTGAATTCATTGGTTTAGCAAACGCTAGCCTGCATTTAGAAAATCCTAAATTTAAAACTGATTTAGCTGTAATTTTTTTGTTTGATGCAACTTGTTCAGCCAATACATTCTGACCAACAATCCCCAGATCAGCTACTCCCTTTGATACTAAAGAGGGTATATCATCATCTCTTACTAGCAATATATCTATATTCATATTTGAGGATCTAGCTAATAATTTATCACCGCTAGTTGAAAAATTGATTCCAGATTTAATTAATAAATCCTTACTACTATCAAATAGTCTGCCTTTGCGCTGAATAGCAATAGTAATTTTTTTAGTCATTGATCAATCCTTCTTTAGTAGACTTAAATATCCTTTGTTAGATTCTTTAAATAAAAATCTAGCAACTCTGGTAACAGTAGCAGTGGAGGTATTAAGCTTAGATGCGATTTCTCTATAAGTTGAATCTCCTTTATATAAGAGTTGTGCAACTTCCCATCTTTCTTGCATTGCCTTAATTTCTGTTGGTGTGCAAAGATCCTTTAAAAAATTTTCTATATCTTTAACAGAATTTAATTTTTTTAGTGCTGTTGATAATTTCATTCGTTGATTTTATATGTATTAGCATGTTAAAACAATAAAACATTAAATTATTTTTATTGAATGAAATAAGATAAAATAAATTTAATGTCTAAATTAAAGCCAAAGTATTTATTTGTTGGATTAGGTACGATGGGCTACTCGATGGCTGGGCATCTATCAAAATTGAAAGATATAGATTTATTTATTTTTAATAGATCAAGACATGTCTCAAAAAAATGGTTATTTGATTACAAGGGACAAGAATTTATTAAAGATAAGTGTTCAGGAATAAATTTTAATGGCCTTATTTTATGCCTAAAGGATGACGCATCAATTCTTAATATTTTATTAAAAAAGAAATTTATTGAAAATGTTAAACCTAATGGTTTTATTCTGGATCACTCTACAACATCATTAGAGCTCATAAAAACAGTTTCTTTGAATAACTATTTTAGCTCGAATAATCTTTCTTATTTTGATGCTCCAGTAAGCGGAGGAGAGATTGGAGCAATCAAAGGCAATCTATCAATAATGATTGGGGGCCCTGATAGAAAAATTAAAATTTTAAAAAAATTAATGAGCTCTTATTCAAAATCTACTATTAAAGTAGGACCTAGTGGTCATGGCCAATTAACAAAGATGGTGAATCAATTATGTATTGCGGGTCTTTTGCAAGGCTTATCAGAAGCTATTATTCTTGGAAAAACTTCAAATTTAAATATGAACAAAGTATTTGAGGCAATTTCTGGAGGTGCGGCTCAGTCCTGGCAGATGGATAACCGATTCAAAACTATGGTTGATAATAATTTTGATTTTGGTTTTGCTGTAGATCTAATGATTAAGGATCTTCGAATTGCATTAAAACAAGCAAATTTCAATAATCTGAATTTAAAAACTTCAAAAGCTGTTCTTAAAAATTATCAAAAATTATCTAGTCATGATCATGGTAACCTTGATACATCAAGTTTGATTAAGTTATTCAATTCATAAAAAAAGCCTGCAATAAGCAGGCTTTTTTAATAAATTTAAATATTAATCTGCTGGATTAAACCAAAGTGGAGCTAGGGCTATTAATAAGCCAGTTACACCAACTAACATCATTATAGGATTAGGCATACCTGTTGCTTCAGTTCCAAAATATTCTATATATCCAAGTGCCATTGGTGATAATTCCACACCTGTCTCACCAAGCATTTCGAATGCTTTTCCAAAACCGGAATACGTTGACATTACTGTCGATCCAATAGTCCAGTTACCCATAAATACACCCAGTGCAAATAATGAACAAATGATTTTACCAACCATATTTAAGCCTTTTTCAGCTGCAACTGATGAAAAACGAGCTGCAATCCAAATAGATACCATAGTTGATATAAAAAATGCTGCGTTAGCTATTCTTGCTGTATGTAACGATGCCCAAATTTCTGATTCCATATATTTCTCCTAAACGTGACACCTCATGATTGAGGTATGTTTAAATATTACACTAAAAAATAAATTTAGAAAGTTTTAATATCTAGCATACTTTCACGAAGCTTTGTATGCTTTATTATTTTAGGAATCAATTATGAAAAATACTATTAATCTTAAAACGTTTATTTTTATTATCCTCATCACAGCTTGTTCAAGCGATTCAAATAATAGTTTTATTAACAAGGCTGGGGCGCCATTACTTGCCGGTCTTGGTGATCATTCTCACCCGATTACCACGTCAGTTGAAGGAGTCCAAAAATATTTTGATCAAGGAATGATTATGGCATTTGCATTTAATCATGCTGAATCTATAAGGAGTTTTAAAGCAGCACAAAACTTAGATCCAAATTGTGCAATGTGCTATTGGGGTGAAGCATTAGCATTGGGACCAAATATAAACGTAAATAGTGATGGAAAAGTTATCATGGCTCCTGAAAACAGAATCGCAGCATTTAACGCAATTAATAAAGCTATTTCATTATCCAAAACAGTCTCTAAAAAAGAGCAGGCATACATATCAGCTTTATCATCCAGATATGATGGAAATCCAAAATCAAATCGAGACCCTTTAGATATCGCATATGCAAATGCAATGGAAAAATTGTCAAAGAACTTTCCAGATGATAATGATGCAGCATCATTGTTTGCTGAAGCTTTGATGAATACAATGCCCTGGAATTACTGGGCTGAAGACGGTGATCCAAAACCAGATACTATTAAAGTCATTGATAGCCTTGAGAATGTATTAGCAAAAAATCCAAACCATCCTCTTGCTATACATTTATATATTCATGCTGTGGAGGCTTCTTCAAATCCAGGCAGGGCTGAAGGCCCTGCTGATCGACTAGGAAAACTAGTTCCTGGAGCAGGGCATCTTGTTCATATGCCTGCTCACATTTATTGGCGAATAGGAAGATATCATGATGCATCACTTGTAAATATCGAAGCTGCAAAAGTTGATGAAGATTATATTGCTCAATGTAATGCTCAAGGCTTCTATCCTGCCCTGTATTATCCTCATAATATTCATTTTTTATGGGCTGCATCAACTATGGAAGGTCGAAGTGAGCTATCAATAGAATCAGCATTGAAAGTTTCTAAATATGTTCGCATAGAGCAAATTAAACAAATTCCATTTTTAGAGTTCTTTCATACTATCCCTCTGCTTTCGTATGTAAGATTTGCTAAATGGGATGAAATTCTGGCATATGAGAAACCGATAGAGGAATTCAAATTTTCTTTAGGCTTGTATCACTATGCTAGAAGTATTGCATTTGCATCTACAGGCGATATTGAGAACGCAATAAAAGAACAAGTAAAAATATTACCGCTAAAGGATTCTCCGGAGATTAAAGTTATCATAAAAGCTGGGCAGCCATCAGATAAATTGCTTGAAATTGCAAATCATCTTGCGATGGGTCAAATTGAATTAGCCAATATGAATATAGATGCATCAATCATGCATTTTAAGATTGCTGTAGAAACGCAAGATGCTCTGCCATATAGAGAGCCTGAATTTTGGTACTACCCAACTAGACAATCATTGGGACATGCTTTATTACTTAACAAAGATTTTGAAGAAGCAGTAAGTGTTTTTAATCAAGATTTAAAAGATTATCCGAGGAATGGTTGGTCATACTATGGACTCTACAAAGCCTATGAAGCTCTAGATAATAACGAATTATCTAATGAAGCATTAATAAAACATCAAGAAATCTGGCAGATGTCAGATGTTGAGCTTAAATCATCTATAATTTATTAAGCATGTTAAAATTTACTTTATTAATAACCCTTCTTTATTCAACAAGTCTATATTCATCAGAACTGTCTTCTCAAAGAGGAATGACAAACTTCTTAGGTCCTGAAACATGGTCAAGATGCTCAGATCTAATTTCTAACCCTAAATCAGAGAGCTATGAATTATCATACTTAAGAACTAAATCTATGCCTTTATCACCATTTGCAGGTGAGTATGAACCAAAATTCTTGCCAGCATCTGCAATGCCCAACACTGTTCAAATTTTTACTATGGATGTATTGAATGAGAATGTTAATGACGGGAATCAAGGTACGCAAATGGATGCATTGGGGCATTTTGGTCATTTAGATGAACCCTGGGATGGAGAAAGTGAATTAGACATATCAAAGGTAACTTTTTTTGGTGGCTTGAAAGGTAATGAGGTAAAGCCAACAAATGAATCGCCATTACTAAAACTTGGCATGGAAACTGTTCCTCCTATCATCACTACTGCAATATTAATTAATGTAAAGAAATATGCTTATGATGGAGAGTCTATGTCGGCTGGTGAATATGTGTCTATTAACGATATTAAAAAATCAATTGAATCATCAACTTTAAAATCTAGAGGTATATTGCCAGGAGATGTTGTACTGATTTATACAGGTTGGAGTGATAACTATCAGGATCCTGATGAACTAAAACTATATTACTCAATGGCTCCGGGTATTTCATACTCATTAGCTGAATATCTCGCATCGAAAAAAGTTGTCGCTGTTGGTTTAGATACTCCGTTTGTAGATGCTTTATCTGATCCAAATAATCCTATCCCTGCTCCAGAGGGGACACCTGCAAATATGGCATTTCCTGTTCATCATTATTTTTTAACTCAGGCCGGTATCCATACGCTTGAAAATTTTAATCTTAAAAAATTATCAGATGATGCGGTGGATATATCATGTGTAATGATATTACCCTTAATGGTTAAGGGAAGCTCAGCATCATCGATTAGACCGGTTGCTATTGGTCCTTCAACCTTATAACTTCATATAAGTTAAAGTGGCTCAAAAAAATAACTTACATATGAGTTTCCTTCTTTATCCTTTCTTCCCAAGGCATCCTTAAAGACAGTTTTAACTTTCATATCAAATTTTATTTTTGAGGGCTTAGACTCAATATTAATTAAATTTCCTTTAACTGTCCCACCTCCATCCAGATCAACAATTGCTGAAACATACGGAACTTCTATTCCTGGAAATGATCTATGGACAATTGAATAAGAATATAAGGTACCAGTATTTGATAATTTAATTTCATTAAATTGATTTTTTGAAAAGCAATTTGCACAGACAGTTCTTTGGTCTAAAAAAATTGCATTGCATTTAATGCACTTTAATCCTGATAGATAAAAGTTATCTTTGGCATCTCTTTTGACATAGGATGCAGCTGTATAAATATCTTTATTCTGATTGGACATATTTGTTTTTATGTTTAAAAATTGAATATTAGTTGATTTTATATTAACTAATCTGAATAGGGGCATCAAATGAAGGCTTATGTTTTAGGTTTGTTATACATTAATAATTGGGAATGGTATGAGGAATATTATCCTGCCACAGCTAGATTAATAAATGAGCATGGTGGTAAATATCTAGCATCTGGAGTTAAACCTGATATGCGAGAAGGCAATAAGCAACCTTCAGCATATGTTCTTTTAGAATTTCCTGATTTATCTTCTGCACAACAATGGTATGAAGATCCAAAATATAAACCTTTAAAAGATTTAAGAAATTCAGGTGGCAGATCTGAAATATTTATAATTCCCGGAGGAACATAAATTAATGTCTAAACCAAATTTAAATTTATCTGAATGGGTTGACCATTTAGATGATTCTGAACTTATGTCTATTAGCTTAGGTGAACTCATTGAATCAACTGCTGCAAAATTTCCAGAAACTGAAGCATTAGTTTATTCAAATCAACCTGATGTTGAAGATGTTAGATGGACTTATAAACATCTTAATGAAATGTCTACTAATCTTGCTAAAGCTTTTATTGATGCTGGATTTAATCAAGGCGATACAGTTGGTGTATGGGGTCCCAACCATCCTGAATGGATTCTTACTGAATATGCTTTGGCTAAAGCAGGTCTGCGAATCGTCACTTTAAACCCACTTTACAAAGAACAAGAATTAATTTTTGCTTTAAATACAGTTTCGGCAGTAGCCATAGTTCATGCTGAAGCTATAGGCGATATTAAATGTCTAGATGTAATCAATACAATAAGAAATAAAATTTCATCTCTAAAGCACAGCTATTCATTTAATGAGGGTTTAAAAAGTCTTATAAAAAAAGGGGAAGCCTCAAATTCTTCACTGCCAATAGTTGATCCAAATGATATTTTTATGATTCAGTATACCTCTGGGACAACTGGACTACCAAAGGCTGCTCAGATGACCCATCAAGCATTAATTACATCTTCAAAAAATAGCCATGTCCGTTGGCAAATAAAATCAAATCAAAGAGTTTGTCACGGTTTTCCACTCTTTCATATAGGTGGCTCAGCTTGTATGACACTAGGAGCCGCAGCAACCGGAGCTGTTTCGTTACCTTTATATATTTTTAAACCAGATGTCACACTAAATATCCTTCAAAATGAAAAATGCTCAGTATTTATAGGAGCTCCTGTTTTATTAACAGCAATGTTAGAAGTTCCCAATTTTCATGAATATGATTTGAGCAGTTTAAAATGCCTAATAGTAGGCGGATCCAATCCACCACTTGAGCTTTTAAAAAAATTCTCTGAAGAGTTTGAAGCAGATGTTATCAATGGCTATGGTATGACAGAAACATGTGGATTAACTTCTACTGCACTTCCAAGTGATCCTCCTGAATTAAAAGCCATTGCTGGACTTGCACTACCAGGCGTTTCCTTGAGAGTTGTAGATAAAAATAATGAAATTGTTGAAAATAATACGCCAGGTGAATTGCTATATAAAGGTCCTGGGCTTATGAAAGGATATGGTAATTTACCTGATGGAAGCTCTGGAATAAATGATGATGGTTGGTTTCCAACTGGAGATCTGGCTACTATGAATGAAGAGGGTTATATAAATATAGTTGGGCGAGCAAAAGAGATGATAATTCGAGGAGGAGAAAATCTTTATCCAATAGAGATAGAAAATTACTTACTTGAACATCCCGGAGTATTAGAGGTAGCTGTTATTGGCCTTCCCGATAAAAAATATGATGAGGAATGCTGCGCAGTTGCTAGGGTAGATGCAACAAAACTAAATAACCCTGATGAGCTACGAAACTGGTGTAAAGAGAGAATATCAAGATGGAAGGTTCCAAAATACATTTTTTTTGTTGATTCTTTTCCAATAACTCCGTCAGGAAAAATACAAAAATACAAATTACAAGAGAAATACATTCAGGATTTAAATCTTGATTAGTAATTTCTACGAAGCTGTTTATAATTAATTTTATGGATTATTCAAAATATAAAGAACTTAAAATAACTAAAGAAAATAAGATTTTAACCATTACTATCAATCGCCCAAATGATATGAATGCTGTTAATGAGCAACTACATGCTGATTTTTCAACTATATTCATTGATGCTGAATATGATGATGAGGTTGATATCGTTATTCTTACAGGAGCAGGCAAATCATTTTGTGCCGGCGGGGATTTAAAATGGTTACTGGGAGTTCATGGCGATCCTGTAGCAACTGCATATCATATAAATCATGATAGAAAGATTCAAAATGCCATGTTGGATATGGAGAAACCAATTATTGCCAAAGTAAATGGCCCAGCTGTTGGTCTAGGTTGTTCTTTGGCTCTTTTTTGTGATTTTGTATATGCTACCCCAAGATCAAAATTTGCAGATCCTCATGTCTCAGTTGGACTAGTTGCAGGTGATGGTGGTTGTGTTATATGGCCACAGCTTATAGGTTTCGCACGAGCTAAGAAGTACCTTTTAACGGGTGAGATGATTAAAGCAGGTGATGCGCTTAGTATGGGACTTATCGCAGAAGTCATTGAAGAGGATAAAATTGATCAAGAAGTCCAAGCTTTAGCTGAAAAGCTTCGTGATGGAGCTAAATATTCTATTCGCTGGACTAAAACTTCTATTAACGCTGGTTTGAAAGTTATGGCTAATTCAATAATAGATAGAGCAGCAGCTTTTGAAAATGTTACTCAATTAATGGAAGATCATAAAATTGCACTAGAAGCCTTTGCAAAAAAAGAAACTCCTAAATTTAAACAAAAATAATCAAGGTGGTTCTTTGAAAAAATTTCTTATTATTACTGGTGGAAGCAGTGGAATAGGATTTGCTACAGCAAAAATTTTTAAAGATGATGGTTTTGAAATTATTAATCTTTCAAGATCAAGTATAAATTTAGATAAAGCAATACATTTTGAGGTTGATTTATCGACTTCAAATTGGCAAAAATCATTAGAATCAAATTTTAAAGACCTCCTTTCATCAGCTGATAAAATTTGCCTCATACATAATGCAAGTAAGATGCAAAGTGACACAGTTGAATCATTTAACAATAATGACTTAAGAGAGGTAATAGAAGTTAACTTAGTGAGTCCTTCAATTTTAAATAAAATTACTATTCCATTCATGAATAAAGGTTCATCGATTCTCTATGTAGGCTCAACCTTATCTGAAAAAGCAGTTCCACATATGTCATCATACGTAATGACAAAACATGGGATGATAGGTCTCATGAGAAGTACATGTCAGGACTTATTTGGAAGATTTATTCATACAGCATGTATATGTCCAGGAGCCACTGAAACAGAAATGTTGGTTGAATATGTCCAAGGTAATCAGGAAGCCTTAAAAGTTATGGCTTCTACTTTAAGTGAAAATAGATTAATTACTTCAGAGGAAATAGCTAAGACATTATTTTTCTGCGCAAATAATTCTGTTGTTAATGGTTCTGTAATTCATGCAAATCTAGGCATTCAAGAAACATGAATGCATTTCAAGAGCCAGAACATATCACTATGTTAAGACATACTCTTAGGCAATTTATTGAAAAGGAAATGCCTAGAGATAAAGTGAATCAATGGGATAAGGATGATTATTTTCCAAGAGATGTTTTTGATAAATTATGTGAATTAGGAGTTACCTCCGTAACGGTTCCTTCAGAATATGGCGGCTCAGGCAGAGACGTAATGGCAACAATAGCTACAATTGAAGAGCTATGCACTAGAAGCCTTGGTATTGCTTCAGGGTATATTTTTTGTGCATGTTATGCAGGACTGAACATTTCTGAAGTTGCTAGTGAAGAGCAAAAACAAAAATTTCTTCCAGAAGTTGCAAAAGGTAATCTGTTATTCTCATATGGAATTAGTGAACCTGATGTTGGAGCAGATGTAGCTAGTGTTAAAACTAAAGCTGTTAGAGATGGCGATAAAGTTGTGATCAATGGAACTAAACGGTGGTGCTCTGGACCAAATGTTACAGACTATATTTATACAATTGTTAAATCTGGGCCAGAGGAAGATAGATACAGAAATCTTTCTTTAGTATTAATACCCCCTAAATCTGATGGAATAATAATAGAACCCCAACAAACTCTTGGACAAAAGGGTGTTGGAGGCACCTGTGATGTAACTTTTAATGATGTAAAAATACCTTTTGATAATGTAATAGGAGGAGAAGAGGGTTGGAATAATGGATGGAGCAAGATTGTAAGCACAGGCTTAGATGTAGAGAAAATTGAGGTCTCAGCAATGGCATTAGGTATTGCAAGAGCAGCTGTTGATGATGCGTGGCAATATTCGCAAGAAAGAATTCAATTTGGTAAACCTATATGCCATAACCAATCTGTAAGACATATGCTTGCTGAAGTTAAAACAAAACTAGAGGCATGTAGATTAATGACATATCAAGGCGCATGGCTTGCTGATCAAAATGTTACAGCTACAGTTGAAATGTCAATGTCAAAACTCTTTGTAACTGAAACAGCCTTAGAAATAGTTTTAACATGTCAAAGAATATTAGGTGCTTATGGATATGTTAGAGACTTTGATATGGAAAGATATGTTCGTGATATGTTAGCTATGCCGATATTAGGTGGCTCATCTGCAATTCAAAAAAATAATATTGCCAATAGATTAAATTTACCTAAATAGTTATTTATGCTGAAAGATCAAACAGCAATAGTGGGAATTGGGGAAACCGAATTCTCAAAATCAATTGATTCAACAGAACTAAACCTTGCCTGTAAAGCAATTAAAATTGCGTTGGATGATGCTGGTATTAATCCTGATCAAGTTGATGCATTAGGCAGTTTTACCTATGAGGAGACACCTGAATTTGAGATTGCAAGAAATTTAGGTTTTGGAAATTTAACCTATTGGAGTCAAGCGCCCTATGGAGGTGGGGCAAGTTGTGCTGCTATTGGTCAAGTTGCTATGGCAATTGCCTCAGGGGTAGCCAATGTAGGAGTTGTTTGGAGATCACGTAAAAGAGGCGATCCTAGTTCTAGAATGTGGTCTCATACAAATGAACAAATCTTTGATCATTGGAAATGGTCTAGACCATCGGGTTTGGTTAGGCCAGTCGATGAATCTTCTATGCTAATGAGAAGATATATGCATCAATATAATTATGATAGAAAAGATCTTGCAAGTGTATCTATTGCTTTAAGAAAGTACGCCAACTCCAACGAACGTGCTCTAATGCATAACAAATCCCTTAGTTTAAGTGATTATATGAATGCTAGAATGATTTCAGATCCTCTTTGTTTATTTGATAATTGTCTAGAGAGTGATGGCGCAATTGCGATTGTTATTACAAGTGTAAAAATGGCCGAAAGTCTAAATAATATACCAGCTATCATTCACTCATATTCACAAGGAATGAGTAGAGATCATCAGCTAATGACTCACTATCATAGCGACGATCCCCTTGAAAGCTCTTCATATGTAACAGCCTCTAATTTATGGAGCTTATCTGATTATTCCCCTAAAGATGTTGATGTTGCTCAAATATATGATGCATTTTCCCCAATGATTCCATTTTCTCTGGAAGCATATGATTTTTGTCCAAAGGGTGAGGCATTGAAGTTAATTAATGAAGGTTTGATTGATGTTGATGGTGGCCTTCCTGTGAATACCTCAGGAGGAAGCCTCTCAGAGGTTTATCTTCATGGGATGAATTTAGTTACTGAGGGAGTTAAACAAATTCGTGGCTTGGCTAATGTACAAATTAAAAATGCTAAATTGGCTTTGGTAACAACTTGCGATGCAACTCCAAATGCAGCAGTATTATTAAAGGGTGAATAAATGATTAAATCTATTCCAATTCCCGGCATTGAAGATTTTGATAAATCCTATTGGGAAAATTCTTCAAAACATAAATTAAGCATTCAGCATTGTGCTGATTGTAAAGCACCAAGATTTCCTCCTAGACATATGTGCCCTAAATGTCAGTCTATTAACCATGAGTGGAATATTGTTTCGGGTGATGCAATTCTTTGGTCATTTGTAGTTCCTAGACCACCACTTCTACCAGTATTTGAAAAACAATCTCCATATGTAGTTGGTTTGGTTGAATTAATTGAATATAAAAATATAAGAATTATTGGAGAAATAAAATCTAACTCAGATATAGATTCCATTAAGATAGGTGATAAATTAACTGTTAGATTTAAAAAAATTAACAATGAAATATCTTTACCTTATTGGGTAAGAGAATAATTAATATTTAATTACATCAAGGGGAGTGGTGATATGAAAATTAATTACAATCCATATTCAAAAGATTTTTGGGACGATTCTTGGAATATCTACAAAGATCTTAGAGATAATGATCCTGTTCACTGTATGGAAGATTTTGGTGGGGCATGGGCACTAAGTAGATTTGAAGACATATGGAATGCTCACTTAGGATCATATAAAGACTACACATCTATTGAGGGAACTTCTCCACCCCCATTACTATTGGGCGATGATTCTGGTCCGGGTCATATCTCAATCCCGACAAATGATGGTGCAGACCACAGAGATTACAGAAATACTATTGCCGATAGATATACTCAATCTTCAGTTTCAGAGCTTGAGGATAAAATTAGACAACTAACAATAAAAGAACTTGAGCCAGGTTTAAAAAAAGGTGAGATTGATGTTCATGAAATTGCAAGAAAGGTCTCATTATTCACCATTACCGACATGATAGGTTTGGAAAGAGATATAGCTTTAAAAGCAAGAGAATTGATTGATATTTTTTATGAGAGAGATCCTGATGTCATGGGTGTTACTCCTAGAGGTCAAGAAGCATTTGGCCAGTGCATGGGTCTAATGTTGCAGCTAGCATCTGAATGGAGAAAAGATACACCTCCTTCTCCTACTCATATAAATTCATGGATCACAAAACAAGTAAGAGAGGGCTTGTGGATGTCAGATGAGCAGATTATGGGAAACACAAGTATGTTGATAATTACTGGCGCTGATACGGTTCCTTATACGATTGCAAACTTATTTTATTATCTTGATCAAAATCCAGATCAACAAGAGATTTTAAAAAATGATCCGTCATTAATACCTGCAGCTTTCGAAGAGACGGTTAGGTTTGATCATCCTACTAACATTTTAGGTAGAAAACTAAATAAAGATATGGAATTACATGGTAAAAAGATGAAAAAAGGTGACTCTGTAATTTTTTTGTATCAATCGGCTGGAAGAGATGAGAGAGAATTCGATAATCCTGATAAATTTAATATTACCAGAACTACTCCCAAGCGAACTATCAGTTTTGGGCATGGTCCACATAAATGTTTGGGTCAGCACTTAGCAAGATTAGAAGGCAGGGTCATTTTAGAAGAAATATTTAAAGCCATTCCTGAATACTCACTTCAACATAATGAAATGGTAAGAACATTCGGTGAATTTTTACAGGGCTATAGAAATATGCCGATTAAGTTTTAAAGTGGTGTCATCAATCAGAAAACTTACTAAGGAAAGTCTGTCGGTATATATTAATACTTTGCAATTTCTAAAGATACAGAAAAATTACGATTAAGATTTTTTGGTTGTCACTTCATCTATGTAAGATTTCCATGTTTTAGAATCTATCTTCCATGGAGAATTTAATTTTTTTTCAGTTAAATTAACCCCTGTAATAATTTTTGCAGATGAAACAATTTGATCAGATATTTTTATATCTAAATTGATATTTAAGAATGATAATTCCTCTGAAACCTTATCTTCACTAATTATAGATCCATGAAATTCTAATGTTTCGTTTGGGCATATAGGTTTTTTAATCTTGAAACTAACTTTGCCAATCCTTGTCGCATCTCCATAAAGATCAGTAACATACTTTATTACCAAACCATTTAATGTGTAATTATTCATAATTATGTTTGGTAAATTGCCTTTATTAATAGCCCAGTCTTGATCTGAATGAAGCGGGGCCCAATCTCGACTATAAATAGCACCAGCCTGTATATTTTTCACTGATGTAACAAATTTACTAATAGGTAAAGTAATATTAGAACTCATTTTTTATAACCTAAAAAATGCATGTTTTGTTTTCCTACAATAATTTCCCTTTGGTTAAAATAGGTAACTTCTATAACCCAATATCTTCCATTTCCAAGTTTAGTTGTTACCGGTTCAGAAATACTTAATAATTTTTGATTAGAGCTAATTTCATCACCATTTTTAATAGGCTCATAGTATTCAATTTCAACTTCTGTAACTATTCCAAGTGGTAAATTTAAAACTTCTTTTAAATGGAAATGAAGTTGCATGGGCAGAACTTTTTTTCGATTAGGATGCCATTCAAAATCATGAGTCCATGAAGGTAGTAATGCTGGGTGGGCTATTAACTCGTTAGCATGTTTAATGGCTTCTGATTCATTCCAATAAATAGGATTACTATCTTCAATAGCTGAACAAAAGTTTTGCCAAAGCCCTTTTTGAACTAAAATAGGGCTCGAATCTTCAAATGATATTTTGCCAATTAGTTTTGTTATTTCTTTAGGCAATTCAGCTTGCATTATTATTTACAAAGGAAGATTTAAAGATTTTTTAGCTATTGTATTTTTTTGAATTTCTGTTGTTCCAGCTCCAATAGTATCTACCAATGTACTGCGGTATGACCATTCCCATTTTCCATTAGCATGTGAATCTTGACACTCCTTTCTAAAAAGACCTTCTCTACCTAATATATCCATTGCCTCATTAGCTAATTTTTGATGTAGTTTTGTACTGAATAGTTTAAAAACAGCTGCTTCTGTTTGAGGTACTTCATCTTGAATGGCAACAGATAGTACTTTTCTTTGGAGAACTTTGGCTTTTTGGACATCTGCATAAAGATATATAATTTTCTTGCGTATTTCAGGGATTTTATTCAATGGAGTTCCATCTCTTGATAATTTATTGATAAGTTCAACCAGCTCTTTAAATTTTTGCTCTAAAGGTGCAATGGTATAGAAAGTAAATCGTTCGTAATTTAATGCTTCACAAATATATTTCCAGCCGTTATTAACATCTCCAATAACATATTCATCAGCAATGAAAACATCAGTTAAAAAAACACTATTTGTTGCATGCTCTCCAACAGTTTCAATTGGATGTACTTCAATACCTGGATCATCCATTTTAACTAAAAACACGCTTATTCCTTTATGCTTAGGGGCTTCTGGATCCGTTCTTGCTGCCAACCAATACCAATCTGCGACATGAGCAGATGAAGTCCAGATTTTTTGACCATTAATCAACCAGCCACCATCCTTTTTTTCAGCTTTTAGTTTTAAAGAGGCTAAATCTGACCCTGCACCTGGTTCGCTATAGCCCAATGCAAAATCAATTTCACCAGCTAAAATTTGAGGTAAAAATTCATCTTTTATTCTGTTAGACCCATGATGAATTATTGTTTGTCCTATTGATCCAACGCCTTTGCCTGGAGAAGGTGCTCCAACTCTGCATAATTCTTCATTTAAAATATAATCATAAATTCCAGGTTTTTCTTTACCGCCATATTCTTTTGGCCATGACATGCCTAGATAGCCTTTTGATGAAAGTATTTTCATAAACTCTCTTCTAGCAGGGCTGTCTATTTTGGTTTGAGCATCTGCTTCTCTATTTGGAGCAAATACATCGTCTGCATTAGATTTCTTCTTTTCTTCTTTGATGAAGTTTTTAACTTCTTCAACAAACAATTCTTCTTCTTTAGTAAAATTAAAATTCATATTTATGGAGCTAAAACTTTATCTCTATTACCTCTTTCGTAATTAACTTTGAGTTTTCTATGAATGATACACCATGAATTATTGATGTTTTTCCACTCATCAATATATTCACCAAACATCTCATAAAATTCTTTTTCATTAGGCTTTTGGCCTATATGATAAACCCTAACATAGCATTGGCTTGTTGCTGAATTTTTATTAATTTCTATTTTAAAATTTCCTAATAAATGTTGTGTAAATCCACATCCATTTAAATTTGATTGACACATTTTAATAATCTCATCTCTAGATGATGAATTAAATTTAATACCAATTGAATCATCGCCATATTCAGCTGTAGCTTCTTTATGGAAAATATCTTTTAAAATACTCCATTTCCTAGTATCTAATGAATTTGCATAAGCAATAAGCTTATCTTTAATTTCAGTTACATCATTATTCATATTTCTATTTATTGCCTTACAAATACCCAAAGTTTAATATAAAAGTCTTATTTAGAAATAATAATTAGATATAAGTGGAACTTCAATTTTCAGAAGAACAAATATTGCTTAGAAATACTATTGAAAAAATATGTATTGATAATTCTGATTTAAAGACTTTAAGAGATATTGAAGATACAAAAAAAGGCTACTCTGATCAATTCTGGGCACAATTAAAAAACCTTGGGTTAACCGGAATTAATATACCTACTAAATTTGGAGGATCAGAAATGGGTTTGCTAGACCAAGTAATTGTTTATGAAGAATTTGGCCGTGCTTTGTCTTTATCACCCCATTTGGTAAGTTCAGTTATATGTGCATCTTTAATAAATAAATTAGGCACAAGCAAACAAAAGAAAGAAATTCTTACTGGGATAGCTTCTGGTGAATTAATAGCCTCATTGGCTTGGTTGGAAGAAGGCTCTTCATTCTATAAAGAGGGTATTAACTTAACACTTACTAAAAAAAGCAATAAATATTATGTTACTGGTAAAAAACACATGGTTCCATATGCTTCTCAAGCTAATAAAATTATTATTTTATTTAGAGATAGTTCTAATATTGGTGCTGCAATAATTGATACAGATCATCCAGGGTTAACTTTTAATTACCAAGAGAACCATGCTAAAACAAGTTTATATGAGGTAATTTTTAAGAAAGTTGAGATTGATAAAGATAATCTAATGCAAAAATCAAATTTCTGGGAGATTTGGGAAGAAATTGCTTCCCTAAGTCAAATACTGATTGCAGCAGAAGCATCAGGTGGTTCTGAAAGGTCTTTATATATTGGTAGAGACTATTCTCTTGAGAGAGAAGCATTTGGTCAAAAAATTGGTTCTTTTCAATCTATTGCACATTATTTAGCAGATGGATATGTTGAAGTTGAGGCTAATAAATTGATGACATATCAAGCGGCTTGGTCATTTGATGAAAAAAAGGATATTTCATCATTATCTGCATTGTCAAAACTTCAAGCTTGTAGGTCATTCAGAGAAATAGCAGCAACCACTATTCAAATTTATGGTGGCATGGGCTTTACTGTTGAAGCTGATCCACAATTATTTTTTAAAAGAGCCAAACATCTACAAAATTATATGTGGGATGAGCCTTATCTTGAAAATCAAATAGAAAAAAAATTTTTTTTAACTAACTCAGAGGTGCCATTTGAAATTTTCAACGATTGATTATGAAGTAAAAGATGGTATTGCCAGCATTTTACTAAACAGACCAGAGCACTTAAATGCTGTAAATTCGACTATGTCAAATGAATTACCCAAAGCATGGAAACTTTTTAATGAGGATAATTCTGCAATTGTTGCGATTTTATCTAATCATGGGACCAAGTCATTTTGTGCCGGTGCTGATTTAGATGATTTGCCTGATATGGATGGTGATATTGGAAAATCAACAATTGAATCAATTAAATGGACTTCATTACAAAACAAAATTTGGAAACCGGTAATCTGCGCAGTAAGTGGAATGGCCTGTGGTGGAGGTCTGCATTTTATAGCGGATAGCGATATTGTGATTGCTACAGAGAAATCAACATTTTTTGATACTCATGTAAAAGTTGGAATGGTTGCTGGCTTAGAACCCGTAAGTCTTAGCAGGAAGATTCCATTTGAGAGAGTTTTAAGAATGTCTCTAATGGGAGGGTCTGAAAGAATTGATGCAGTTGAAGCAAAAAATATTGGCTTAATCAGTGAAATAGTTAAAGAAAGTAACTTAATGAATAGGGCGATTGAAATAGCTAATAAAATTAAGATTCATTCACCATCAGCATTAGCTAAAACTAAAAAAGCTATTTGGGATTCTACTGAAACTGGTCTTACACAAGCTCTAAATAATGCATGGGACATAATCACAGAACAGCAAACTCATGCAGACTTTAAAGAGGGAACAAAGGCATTTATTGAAAAAAGATCTCCTAATTGGGCGCCTTATAAAAATAATGAATAATTACGAGAATATTAAATTAATAATTGATAATTCCTTAGCAAAGATTTATCTAGATAGGCCTGAGAAACTTAATGCTTATACACCTGATATGGGTGATGAAATAATTGATGCATTCAGAAAAGTAAATGCTGATAACGCTATTAAAGTTATCAGTATTTTTGGTAACGGTAAGTCTTTTTGCGCTGGAGCAGATAAAGAATATTTAATTGGAAATAAGCTCAGTAAATCTGGTTTAAAAATTGGTGAGGATGAGTTTATAAAATCTTTTGTATTAGAACTGTCTCAATCTACCAAAGTACTAATAGCTGGGCTTCATGGTTCATGTGTAGGGATAGGAATAACTATGGTTCTGCCTTTCGATATCAGGGTTGCCACAATTAACTCATCTATATCATTTCCATTTATCAAGCTTGGTATTTTGCCCGGTTTAGCTAGCACTTATTATTTACCTTTACTAGTAGGTAAAAATAAAGCTAAAGAAATAATATTAACTAACGCTAAATTATCTGCTACTGAGGCAAAGGATATTGGATTAGTCAACCAAGTCGTTGAAAATGATTTACTAGAAGATACTGTCTCTAATATTTCCTCATCATTTGATGATATTAAAATTAATGCTTTAATCGCAGCAAAAAAAGCATTTCAACTAAATTTGGAAGAAAATGTACAAAATGCTATAAATAACGAAAGAAACTTATTAAAACACTTGTAAATAGGTGATGATTTAAGGGAGTAAAAAATCATGGAAATTAAGTCCTTAGGGTATATTGGTTTTGGTGCAAAAGATCCACAGGAATGGCTTAAATTTGGCACAGAAATTATAGGTATGATGCCTGCCCGCGCAGTTCCAGGAGAGAGCTGGGGCTTTCCACAGGATCCAAATTTTGAGATCGCTAGTGGTGGAAAAGGGATTGCAGATGATGGATCTGTCTATTTAAAGCTAGATGAGTATCAATGGCGAATTGGCATCCATCAAGATGATAATAATCATGGTATTTTATACATTGGCTTTGAAGTTGATAATGTAATAAAGCTTGAAGAAGCAAAAAAATACTTACAAGATAATAAAATTGATGTGCTTGACGGCTCTGATGAAGACGCTAAGTCAAGAGGGGTAGGCGGCTTAATTAAATTTAGTGATCCCTCAGGTAACCCAATTGAAATATATTATGAGCCTACATTAGATTATAAATTTCAATCTCCAATTCCAAATCAAACTTTTGTAGCTGGACATCTCGGATTAGGGCATTTAATGATTCTTACTGCAAATAGAGAGCAAACTTATGATTTCTATACAAAAATCCTTGGTTTTAAATTAACGGATTACATTAGTTTTGAAGGAGGAGACGGTGCTTGGTTCATGCGTTGCAATCCTAGACACCATAGTATGGCCTTATCAAAATTTGGTGAAGCCAATGGAATGCATCATATTATGTTTCAGGTCGATTCAATTGATAGCGTTGGTAGGGCATTAGATAGGATTAATAATGCAAATATCCCAATAAGTTCTACATTGGGAAAGCATATTAATGATTTAACTACAAGTGTCTATATTAAAGGACCCAATGGCTGGGATATAGAAATCGGTGCTGATACTTTAAATATACATGATGACGATAAATGGATACCTAAACAATTTGTAGAAGGAGATATTTGGGGTCATCAAGGAATTATGGATTCAATAGCTGAGGTTAGCGCTGAAATAGAAGAAAATGCAGATCATGGAAAGAATTAACTTTACATCAAAAGCTATTGATATAGGTATAGTTACCTCAAACAAAGATTCAATGCTTAATTTTTATAAAAATATATTAGGATTTACTAATGAAGCACAGATTCCATTTCCAGGTTTAGGCACTGTAAACAAATTTTCTTATGGTGTTGGCTTTATTAAAGTATTAGTCCTTGACAAAAAGCCGTCAAATAAAAATCCAATTGGTGATTTTTCTACTTCAGATGGAATTAGATATATCACAATCAACTTAAGTAATTTAGATGAAATAATTAATATCTGTAATGAAAATAATATAAAAGTCATTAATCCTGGCATGTCTATTCGTCCAGGTGTAATAGTTGCTTTAATTCAAGATCCTGACGGAAATTTGATAGAATTAATGCAATCAACTTAAACTTCTATATACACAAAAACCGATATTCCTTATTTACTAATATACACAGTCTATTAAAAAAACTTAAATATATACACAGTTCTTTTTCTTATATATACTGTGTATTGTATGAAGGGACAATCAAAAAGCTGGAACATTTCCAAAGGTATATCTATTTATTTAAGAAAAGATAGTCCAAGATATTACGGGTGTTTGAGAATTAACGGTAAATATTATCGTAAATCATTAGATACAGAGGATCATAGCAAGGCAATATCACTTGTGCTGGAATGGGATCGTCAAAAAAAACATCAAATTTCTTCCTCTTTAGATAAAATTAAAAGTATTCCAAAAGAACTAAACACTAATTACAAATTAACTGATAAATACTCATTAGATAAGGGTCGAGTCTTTTTAACTGGAACTCAGGCCTTAGTAAGGCTTCCAATAATACAGAGAAAAATTGATCAAGATAATGGTATTAATACAGCTTGTTATATTTCTGGTTACACTGGATCACCTTTAGGTGGATATGACCATGCTCTTAATCAAGCATCAGATTTTTTAGATGAAAACGAAATTGTTTTTCAGCCTGGAATTAATGAAGATTTGGCTGCAACAGCACTGCATGGAACTCAACAAACAACACTAGTAGAAAAGCCTAAATACGATGGAGTTTTTGGAATTTGGTACGGAAAAGGGCCAGGTGTAGATAGATCAGGTGATGCTCTAAAACACGGAAATTATGCTGGAACTTCAAAATATGGAGGTGTATTAGCATTAGCCGGTGATGATCATGGTGCAAAATCTTCTACTACTGCACATCAAAGCGATCATGCATTTATTCATTTTGGAATGCCTATTCTAAATCCATCAACAGTTCAAGATTATTTAGATTTTGGTGTTCTTGGATTTGCTATGTCGAGATATTCTGGTTGTTGGGTTGGATTTAAATGCGTAACTGATACAGTTGAGAGTGCTGCGTCCGTGGATATTAGTTTAGATAGATTTAAACCGGTTATACCAAAAGATGATCCAATAGGCGATGAGAATATTCATATTCAATGGGGTTTTGCTCCTGCTGCATCTGAACCAAGGTTATATAAAACACGTTTACCAGCCGCTCAAGCTTTTGCTAGAGCAAATTCTATAGATAAAGTTATTTTTAAAGATAAAAAAAAGCTAGGAATTGTTACTAGTGGTAAAGCTTACTTAGATGTAAGACAAGCCTTAGATGAATTAGGTCTTGATGATGAAGTATGTAGAAAAATCGGTATTTCTCTTTTTAAAGTAGGAATGGTTTGGCCTCTTGATGATAAAAAAATATTAGATTTTTCAAAAGGCCATAAGGAATTACTAGTAATTGAAGAGAAAAGACCAATTGTTGAGGACCAATTAATAAAATATCTATATAACAATAAAAATAGACCCATGATTGTTGGTAAGAAAGATGAGAATGGAGATTATTTGGTGCCTGGTGAAGGAGAACTATCACCAAGCTTAGTAGCGCTAATTATTGCTAAAAGAATTTCAAATCTTTCTTTAAATATTGATTTAACACAAAAAGTTAAAGAGATTGAAGAGTTTCTCCAATCAATTAATCAATCTCCCGCATCAAATCTTTTTAGATTGCCAAGCTTTTGTGCAGGTTGCCCTCACAATACATCTACAAAAGTTCCAGAAGACAGTTTTGCATTTGGTGGAATTGGATGTCACGGAATGGCTACGTTTATGCCTGAAAGACATACATACAACTTAGGTCAGATGGGTGGCGAGGGGGTTATGTGGACTGGAATTGCTCCCTTTACTGAGACTGATCATATTTTTCAAAATTTAGGTGATGGAACATATTATCATTCAGGTATACTCGCCTTAAGATCAGCTGTTGCCTCGGGTGCAAATATTACATATAAAATATTAGTTAATGATGCTATTGCTATGACAGGTGGCCAAGAAATTACTGGAAAGGTTAGAATTGATGACTTAACTTGGCAAGTTCATGCTGAGGGTGCAAAAAAAGTTGTTGTTGTCACTGATTATCCAGATAAGTATCCTAAAAATGCTACATTCGCTCCTGGTGTAGAGGTATTTCAAAGAGACAAACTAGATGAAGTGCAAAAGAGCCTTAGAGAAATTAAAGGAGTTACAGTTATTCTTTATGATCAGTATTGTGCAACTGAATTAAGAAGAAGGAGAAAAAGAGGTTTAGTCGAGGAGCCCAATAAAAAGATTTTTATTAATCCTCTAGTTTGTGAGGGCTGTGGTGATTGTGGCGTCGAATCAAATTGCATAGCTATTGAACCACTTGAAACTAGATTTGGTAGAAAAAGACAAATCAATCAATCAGCTTGTAATAAAGATTTTTCATGCACTAAAGGCTATTGTCCAAGCTTTTTGACAATTACTGGTGGAACATTAAGGAAAAAATCTAATTCTCTAGAAAATTCTCATGATTACAGGGAATTTAAATTACCAGAACCTACTACAGCAGAAATCCATAAACCATTTAATATATTAATTACAGGCATAGGCGGCTCTGGTGTTATTACCCTTGGAGCAATTCTAGGTACTGCTGCTCACCTAGAGGGCAAAGGATCATCAACATTAGATGTTGCTGGTCTAGCCCAAAGAAATGGTCCCGTAACAAGCCATCTTAGAGTTTCCAACTCACCAAGCGAATTGCATGCAACAAGAATTGCGTCTGGATCTGCTGATTTAATTATTGGATGCGATATTGTTGTAACGACGGGTATTGAGGCTATGTCAAAAATTAGTCCAAATAGAACCAATATGGTAATCAATAACCATGTAGCACCAACTAGTTCATTTGCAAGTGATCCAAGCTTAGATCTATCTTCAGCGCGCATGATAAAGGGCCTAAAAGATGCTGGATCTGAAGAATTAATACATTTTATAAATGCAACTAAATTATCTTCATCTCTTATAGGCAATGCTATTGGCGCTAATTTGTTTTTAGTAGGCTATGCAATACAAAAAGGATTATTTCCTATTTCATTAAGAGCTATTGAGAGAGCCATAGAACTTAATGGGGTCTCAATAAAAATGAATAAAGAAAGTATTTATTGGGGAAGATTAGCTGCAATAGATATAAAGAAAGTTGAAAATGTTGCATTCTCTCAAAATGATATCTTGCAAAATGAAGAAATTGAAACATTAGAATCAATCGTTAGAGATAGAACTAAATTTTTAACAAGCTATCAAGATTCGAAATATGCAAATAGATATAATACATTTGTAAATAAAATTATTTCAAAAGATAAATCAATCCCTAATGATAAAGACGATTTATCTATAGCTGCTGCAAAATATTTTTTTAAATTGATGTCATACAAAGATGAATATGAGGTAGCAAGATTACATACAGGAAATGAAATTAGAGAATACTTAGATGATAAATTAGAGGGAAATTACAAAATTGAATACTCGCTTGCTCCACCAGTTTTAGGTGGAAGAAATAAAAGCACTGGAAAATACCCAAAACGTAAGTTGCCTTCATTTACATTTTATATATTTAAGGTCTTAAAACACTTTAAATTCTTGCGAGGAACTATTTTTGATATATTTGGTTTTTCTAAGCACAGAAAAATTGAAAGAGATTTAATTATTGAATATGAAAATATAATTTTAAAAATTTTAGATAATATCTCTATAGATAATTATGAAATTGCAATTAAAATTGCATCCTTGCCAGAACAAATTAAAGGGTACGACGTAGTTAAAGAGAAAAATATTGAAACAACTAAAATACTTAAAGAGAAATATTTGAATGAATTTTATGGAAATAATATTAATATAGTTAATAAATTTCCAATGGCTGCAAGTGAATAATTATGAATAATGATGTTTACATAATCGGAATTGACATGATCAAATTCGGTAGATTTCCAAACAAGAGTGTTCCTGAGCTTGCAGCTGAGTCAATCTTGCTTGCATTAGATGATGCAAATTTAACAATGGGTGACATGCAAGCCTTTTACTGTGGAAACATTAAAGAAGTTAATAGGATGGTTGGTCAAAAGACTCTTCAATTAGTCGGGCAAACAGGTATTCCTATTGTTAATTGTACAAATGCATGCGCAACAGGCGCAACAGCTTTTAGAGAAGGCTGGATGTCTATTAAAGCTGGATTATATGACACAGTATTAGTATCTGGTGTCGAAAAGATGGGCACTGGATTACTTGGAGGAGAATCATCGGATACAGGAATTCCTACTGAAGGTCTTTTGGGATCTCTAACTATGCCAGCTGTTTTTGCTGAAGCTGGAATGGAGCATGCGAGATTATACGGAACAACTTTTGAGCAATTTGCCAAAATATCTGTTAAAAATCATCATCATTCAACAATGAATCCTAAATCTAGATATCAAATTGAAACCCCGCTTGATGAAGTCATGAACTCAGAAATGATAGCTTATCCAAATACTAAATTAATGTGTTCTGCTAATGTAGATGGTTCGGCAGCAGCTGTTTTAGTCTCTGAAAAAAAAGCTAGATCTCTAGGTTTAAAAAGAGCTATAAAAGTTAAGGCATCAGCATTAACAAGTGACCCATATGATGAAAGAAACTTAGTTATGCCTAATGTTAATACCTTGACAAGAAACGCTGTTAAAAATGCATATGATATGGCTGGTATAGGTCCTGAAGATCTTGATTTGGTTGAATTGCATGATTGCTTTGCATCTGCTGAAATGCTTCATTACGGTAACCTAGGACTATGTAAAGACGAAGATGCTGGTACGTTGGTTGATGAGGGTTATTTTGATATTGATGGAAAACTTCCAGTTAATTTATCTGGAGGTTTGTTAGCAAAAGGTCATCCTACCGGGGCAACAGGAGTAGCGAATCTATATGAAATTTGCACTCAATTAAGAGGTGAAGCTGGTCAAAGACAAATTAAAGATCCTACAATTGGTCTAGCTCATGTTATTGGACTGGGAAGTGCTTGTGGTATTCATATTTTAGAAAAACCGCCATCATAGACGACATAGATTTAACTAAGTTAGAATGTATTCTTTAAGGAGTTAAATATGAAATTTTCAAATATATTATTTTCAACATTATTGCTATCTTCAATAGTAATAAATACAAATGCTGAAGAAACATACATTGGTGATGTCAGCATGGGTGAAATTAAACAAAGTCCAGCTTTTGTAAAGATGAAAAAAATGCTTGGCAAGTGGGAAGGTAAGTTATATCAACAATCAGGTGCAGTAGTTGATACATCTTCAGAATTTAGACTTGTTTCAAATGGCAATTCTATTGTTGAAACATTGATTGAGGATGGCGTTGAAATGTTCACCACTTATTCTGATAAAGATGGAGAGTTGGTTATAAAGCATTATTGTGCTTTAGGGACTGAGCCAATGTTTACAGTTGAATCAATGGATGATAATTCAATTCAACTTAAATCTGATCCTAGGCCTGGATATCATCCAGAACACCATAATTTTGTAAAAACTATGGGTTGGACTTTTAATTCTGAGGATAATGTTCGGGTTGATGCAACGTTACATCTAGATGGCGAATTGCAAATTCAACATTCAATGATCAAGAGAGTTTACTAATTTAAAAGTTCTCTAAAAAGAAACCCGCATATGCGGGTTTCTTTTTTTAATAGTTATAATTAATTAATGCATAAACAATATTGGCGATCAAACCTTCAGATTATCTCAATCTTATTGAGCATATGGTTTCTTGTTTCATTTGGATTTGGGATTATATGGTCTGATTTTCTTGATCAATTTCAAATAGGCGGATTTAAAATTGGTTTTTGGTTTGCTCAACAAGGAAGTATTTATTTTTTTGTTTTGTTAATTTTTATATACATATATTTAATGAATAAATTAGATAAAAAATATAAAAATAAATCCAAAGAAGAACTCTAAAAGAATGGATGTAAAGTCTCTTACGTATTTCTTTGTAGGTATTTCTTTTGCCTTATATATTGGGATTGCTATCTGGTCACGTGCATCATCAACAAATGATTTTTATATAGCAGGTAAGGGCGTTCATCCTATTGCTAATGGTATGGCAACTGCTGCAGATTGGATGTCTGCTGCTTCATTTATTTCAATGGCTGGTTTAATAGCATTCCTTGGTAAAGATGGATCAGTTTATTTAATGGGTTGGACTGGTGGATATGTCTTATTAGCTTTATTACTTGCTCCTTACTTAAGAAAATTTGGTCAATACACTGTTCCAGATTTTATTGGTACGAGGTACTATTCAAATGCAGCAAGATTAGTTGCAGTAATATGTCTAATATTTATCTCATTTACCTATGTAGCTGGGCAAATGAGAGGGGTTGGTATTGTTTTTTCTAGGTTCTTAGAAGTTGATATTAATTTAGGCGTGGTTATTGGTATGTGCATTGTCTTTTTTTATGCAGTACTTGGCGGCATGAAGGGCATCACTTATACACAAGTTGCTCAATACTGCGTCTTAATTTTTGCTTATTTAGTTCCAGCCATATTTATCTCTATTTTAATGACAGGGAATCCTATTCCTCAGTTAGGTTTTGGCGATACTCTTATAAATAGTGAAGTTTATTTATTAGATAAATTAGACACAGTTACAAGCGAGCTTGGATTTAATGCATATACAGAAAATAGTAAAACTAATATTGATATTTTTTGCATAACCGCTGCATTGATGTTTGGTACTGCAGGGCTTCCACATGTCATTGTACGATTCTTTACCGTGCCAAACGTTAGCGATGCAAGAAAATCTGCTGGTTATGCATTAATATTTATAGCTATTTTATATTCAACAGCTCCAGCAGTTTCGGCTTTTGCAAGAATGAATTTTATTGATTCAGTTCAGGAAGTAAGCTATCAAGAGGCTCCAGGCTGGTTTAAAAATTGGGAAAATATTGGTCTGATAGCTTGGAATGATAAAAATAATGATGGTTTAATTCAATACTCTGCTGGCAATGCATTGAATGAAGTTAAACCAAGATTTAATAATAATAGAGGTTCTTCTGGAGAAAGAGGTTTAGATAATAAACCAGATATGACTAATACAAATGAGGTTTACATCGATAGAGATATTATGGTTTTAGCGAATCCTGAAATAGCTAAATTACCAGCCTGGGTTATAGCTTTGGTTGCTGCCGGAGCGTTAGCTGCAGCATTATCAACTGCAGCAGGATTATTGTTAGTTATTTCAGCTTCAGTTTCACATGATTTGCTAAAAAAGACTTTTATGCCATCGATTACTGAAAAACAAGAGCTATTTTATGCTCGATGTTCTGCCGCAGTTGCTATATTTATAGCTGGGCTTTTCGGTATTTATCCACCAGGTTTTGTTGCTCAAGTTGTGGCTTTTGCTTTTGGTTTAGCTGCAGCAACAATTTTTCCTGCATTATTTATGGGTATTTTTTATAAAAGGTTGAATAAAGAGGGAGCTATAGCTGGAATGCTTGCTGGGTTAGCTGTCACATCAATTTATATAATTAATTTTAAATTTGTTAACACTAATTTAAATTCTGCAGAAAATTGGTTTTTAGGAATATCTCCAGAGGGATTTGGCTTTATAGGAATGATGATCAACTTTATTGTTTCATTCAGTGTATGTTATTTATTTAAAAAACCACCTGATAGTGTTAATCAAATGGTTGATAATTTAAGAAATCCATAACACTTTAAAAAGTTAGGGATTTACTAAGGGATTTGTACCCAGACCTGAACCATATATTACGGCATTAAGCCAGATTCTATTTGTTCCTCTGGTCGAACCTCTAAAGTTTGGCTCACCAGAAAATAAAATTACTTGTCCTTTCCCTATTTCTTCTCTTGTTACATATGCTGAATTAGCCACTCTCTGTGCAGCTTCTGGCCAAACTAAACCACTCATTCTTACTTTTATATCTTTTTGTGGTGGAATGAGAGACCAATTAATTTGTTTTGATTTATCTGAATTTAAGTTAGGAACAAGCGCACCAATTCTTACAGCTGCTTCTACATTATTTCCCGTCATTAAGACTGGGTAATTTGAATACAGTACGGGCAATATCTCCGGACTACCAAATGTTAACCAATGTTTTTGATCAGTTCTTCCTGCTACAAATGAACCAGATGGCATAAAAATTGATTGCCATTCATCTCTCATCTCAAATTCTTCTTGGGACATTTCTGTTACATTGAGTTCCCATGGGTAATCGATTAAATTATCGACACTATTACTATTAATTTTATCTTTATCAATCTGATCATTTAAAGCCATTATTTCTCTCAAAAGATCTAATTTATACTCATTAACATTTTCAAATATATTTTGAATTTGTTTTGTATTGCCTAGACCATCATTTGAAGACAAAAATCTTGTTGACCTGTTATGCGCAATCAAGGTACCGCCATTTCTTATCCATTCTGATAAGTTTTCCAATTCATTAGAATTCATATCTTGGTATCCGCTCGGAAGAATCAGTGTGTTATAACGTCTCAAGTCTGCATATCCAGCAAAAGAGCCATTTACAAGGCTGTGTCTAATTCCAAGATGATGGTCTAATGACCACCAACTAACTCCAACATCATAAGAGTTGTATTCACCATGTCCCAAAATGGCAATCTGAGGTTTTTTTAACAATCTAAAATGCCTACCACCCCAGTCAGGCAATCCTTCTGGTCCAAAACCAGATTCTATTGAATGAACAGATATATTGAGATCATTAGATATATCTTTTATTTTTGTAGTTAAATTTTCATACTTTGGGTTATCCATAGCAATAACAGCAACACTTCCTCGAGATAACTTGTGAGCTGAAAGTATTGATTCTTTATCAATAATTCGGACTTGCACATCTTCTTCAAGTAATCTGGCTGCAAATGTAACCGATCTATCATCAGTGCCATCAACTGCCCATATTATTGCATTGTTATTTATCTCAATATTTGTAGAGGAGGGTTCCCAATTAACAAGATTTTTATCAATATGCTCTAAAGCAGTTACAGCTGGCAATCCATACATCATTGTAAAATTGAATGCAGTTGTGTCATACATGATAGAAGAACCATCTCTCAGGTTTTCTTGTCGTTCTTCTATAAGAACAGATTCATCAATTTCTGCATCAAATTCTAATATTGCTTTTATTAGAGGCGCCTCAGGTTGTCTATTTGGAATAATTAAACTGCCTTCAGGTATTTCATAATTTGCTTCAATATCACCCAATTGATTTAGTGCTTTGTCTACCAGCAAAGTTTTAGTATTTTTAAATACCTCTATATCTTGTGCCTTTAATTTATCAACTAATGAATTTAAGCGTCCATGATTTTTAGATGGTAAGACAACAAAAGTTTGATTAGCATATTTACTATCTTTAGAAATATTGTATTTTCGACCGTCCCAATAATCTTTGTACATAGCCTTTGTATTAACTTTTAAAGTATTAAGATTTTCAATAGTGCTTACAAATTGATGATGAACTGATTCCTTATAAGATTGAATGGTTCCCTCAGGTCTTCTTACCCCATCCTCTGACATTCGTGATTGCTCATATAGTATTCCAAGACTGCCACGGAATTGAACATAAAAAGAGTATCCTGGATAAAGATCTTCGTGCCACTCTCCAGTATAAAAACGCCAATTTTTTTTATCGAATGCTTCAGCCTGATCTTTTGCAAATACATTTCCCCATTTAATGAGATCTTCATCTATGTTTTTATTAATAGGTTCTCTTGGAGGTCCTGTCATGAAAGTATCTTGTGCACCCATCTCATGGCCATCAACAAGAATCTGAGGTCTCCATTTATTAATCAATTGTACTCTGCCTTGTGTTTCTGGTTGAGTTAAGTAAAACCAGTCTCTATTTAAATCAAAGTAATAATGATTTGTCCTTCCATATGGCCAATCTCCAGTATGTAATAGCGATTGATCATCATAATTTGGAGCAGTGCCTCGGTATTGCTCCAATGACTTTGCAAATCTATCTCTGCCATCAGGATTCATCATAGGGTCAATAATAATTACCATCTTGTTAAGTAAATCCTCAATTTCAGGATCATTGCTTGCAATAAGATGATAAATAACTCCTAAAGCAGCATCTGCTCCAGATGTTTCATTTCCATGTATAGAATATGCCATCCATGCTATTGCAGGTAATGAGTCAATAATGGAATTTGCTTCGCGATCATTTATTTTTCTTGCATCAGATAGTTGAGAAATATTTTCTTTTATTTGGTCAAGATTATTAATATTATCTGGTGATGAGATAAAGAGAGCATAAAGGGGTCGGTTTTCATGCGATCTTGCATACTCAATAACCTTTATTTTATTTGACTGCTTAGACCAATTTAAAATTGCATTAGATATTTGTGAAGGATTGGCTACTCTATCTCCGTAATTAAAATCTAAAAATTTATCTGGATGATCAATTGAGTCAATATAAGTGCTTGATAGAATTTTAGCCGTGTATAAATCCTTAGAGTATGAGGTAGGTTTAGTTAAGGTTTCACTATTTAAAACAGTAGAAAATATAAATGCAAATGTAAGTAAATTTTTGATATTCATATAAATAGTTTTAATATTATTTATTAAGATGATAATACATATCTCTTTAAATATCGTAGACTTAATGAGATAAAATTTTATGAAAAAACTTATATCAATAATATTTATCCTAGTAGTAATTACTGTTGGAATATTTTTCTTTTTAAGAAATGTTGATGTTGATGTTGATTATGATAGATTCAATTTAGTTGCACCTGGAGTTCTTAGAACACCAGTTGAACGTTTCAACAACATTATAGATTATCCATTTAAAGCAAATTATTTAACTATTGGTGACACACGCATTCATTATTTAGATGAAGGGCCTGATGATGGAGAAATTATATATTTACTGCATGGTGAGCCTACTTGGAGCTATTTATTTAGAAAAATGATTCCCACTCTTACTGAGGCAGGTTATAGAGTAATAGCACCTGATATGGTTGGATTTGGGAAATCTGATAAATATATCTCAATAGAGAATTATTCTCATCAAATGCATGTAGATAAAATGACTCAATTAATAGTAGAACTAGATCTATATAATATTACTGCTCATGTTCATGATTGGGGTGGTTTAGTTGGCCTCAGAGTCATAGCAGAAGAACCTGATAGGTTCTCAAGAATTATTGCATCCAATACAAGCTTAATAGCTCCTGGAAGAGGATTTTTTAGAGATCTAATGTCTTTTATTAGTTATCCGCTGTTTAAATTAGGTATTTGGTTTCAAGGACCAGCCACATGGGAAGAATTTATCGGAGGTGATGGATTTACAGGGTGGATTAGGTATTCAAGATATACAGATAACATAGATGTTGGAGGGATCATGCAAACCCTAGGTAATGTAACTGACTTAGAAAGAGCAGGGTATGAAGCACCATATCCCAATGCTACGTATAAAGCTGGCCCGCAAATTTTTCCATATTTAATTCCTAGCGAGTTAAGAAAAAATGAAATAGCTTATAGAAACGTTTTTGAAAAATGGCATAAGCCATTTCTAATTGCAAATAGTGATAATGATCCTGTCACGGGTAATAACCCCAGAATGGTTTCAATGTTAAAAAGAATTCCATCCGCTCAAGAGGTTGTAATTAGCGGACCTGGACATTTTTTACAAGAAGAGGCTGGTCCTGAATGTGCCCAGCTTATAATTGATTTTATTAATGATAATCCTAAAGGATTTACCATGGACCAAAAAGTTATTAGTAAAGAAGATATTTTATAGTTAGAGTTGTTCAATTCATCATTATCTTGACTATCTTAGCTTCTTGCTCAGATACTGATTTTAACATTGTTATCCTGATAAAATAGTACTAACTTAATACTTAAATTGCACACATAACTACAATATTTGTATATATTATGATAAATTGTCACACTTATAATAAAGAATAGGGATAATAAATAAATGTATATAAATTTTTTTAATAAAAGCTTTATTAGCTTATTCGTTCTTTCACTTATTACATCCAGCTGTGCTATACCTAGGTGGACTTATGATGAAAAAGTATTAGCTGATCGTCATTTCGCAAAGGTAAACCCAAAAATATTAAACTGTAAGCAACTTAATGAAACTAGGATTCAGATATCCACTTTAATTGATGATATTGCAGATAGACTTCTAACTGGGAAAACTAAATCAAATGCAAATATGTTTGCAGGTATAGGTACTCAAAATCCTGAAATTGGGGAAAACTTCTTCGGCTTTAAATCATCTGAAACTCCAAGAGAGTTAAATGAGTATAGAGAACTTAAGTTATTATTAGAGGAAGTGGAAGATCTTCAAGTCCTGAAATGTACTAGAACAAGCTTAGAACAGTAGTCTTTTCCAATATTAATTTAAATATAAGATCCTTCCTATTATGTATTAGCGGGCTAGGGATGCATTATCACACCTATATAGAAGATATAACTTCGCATAATATATATTATGTTAAATAATATATACCTATAATTCCGATATAAAATCCTTAATATAAGCCGTTATCTCTTCTGGAGAGTCTTCTTGAATGAAATGATTGCCTTTTACTACAACTTCTTTTAGGTTTGCCCATGCTCTTACTTCGTCTCTTTGAGAACCAACTAACAAGAATCCAGGATCAGCATTAATAAATAATTTTGGAATATTAGAGGTGTTATGAAATTCTGAATTCATCTTTATCTCATTGTGAGTATCAAATGGCTCTTTGTTAAACGGTATATTTCTTGGAAATGTTAATGTTGGTCGTCTATCTTCACCTTGTTGCGTAAATGGTCTCAAATATTCTTTTTTTGTTTCTTCAGACATTGGGTTAATTGGATCATTAAATAAAATTCTTTCTACAAAGAAATTTTTATCTAGAATTAATTCTTCACCTGCATCTGATCTAAAAAGTTTAAAAATTTTTATGCCAGCCTCAGGCCATTGATCCCAAGTTAACGGAACAGTAACTCCCTCCATAAAAGTTATTGAAGAAATACTATCTGAATGCAATCTCGCATACTTTAATCCAAGGCCACAACCCCAATCATGTATTACAAGATGTATTTTGTTTCCAAGATCTAATTTTTTGAAAAATCCTTCCAAATACTCATATTGACCATTAAAGCTGTATCCGGGATTATCAATACCCTCAAGCTTTTCTGAATCTCCCATTCCTATTAGATCTGGAACAATTACTCTAAATGACTTATTAAAATTAGGTGCTATATTTCTCCATAAATATGAAGATGTTGGATTCCCGTGAATAAAAACAATAGCATCTCCCATTCCCTCATCTATGTAGGCAATTTTTTTACCATTTACACTAATAAATTTTTTCACTTTATTACCTTGGTGGTAATCCTTTAACACGTTGAAGTGTGATTTCTGTTGCTGCCCTTCTATGCTTGCTTAACTCTTGGTATCCCTCATCTGCCCACCAGTTATCAGCATCTTCTTCTGTTGGAAAGGAAAATATAATTGTTCTTCCTGGAAGAGGCTCTACTCCCTCAAGAATCTGACGATTATCGTCATATGTTATAAAGGTCCCATTATGTTTTTTTAGATATGAAAAGAAGCCTTTTTCATATATCCGATATTCATCTTTATCATGTATCGTTAAATTGACTACCATATATACGCTTATATTATCTGACATAATTTTCTCCTTTTAATTATTTATTTTAGTGTAAAATGGACATATGGCAAAAGAAGACAATTTAGAATTTGAAGGAGAAGTAATAGAAACTCTTCCTAATACTACTTTTAAAGTTAAATTAGAAAACGATCATATAATTGAAGCTCATATTTCAGGGAAAATGCGAAAGCATTACATCAGGATCTTAACTGGAGATAAGGTTAAAGTTGAGATGACTCCTTACGATCTAACAAAAGGCAGAATTACATTCAGAGGACGTTAAGTTAAGCCTTAGATTTTGCAGTTTTCTTTTTAGCGCTAAATTTCACTTCGTTCGCAACTAGATCAACTTTAATTTGACCGCCCTTACTAAGCTCTCCAAATAATACCTTATCAACTAAGGGTTTCTTGATGTTATTTGTAATAAACCTTTCCATGGGTCTTGCTCCCATTTCTTTGTTATAACCATTTTCAGCAATCCAGTTTAAAACTTTTTTGGAATAGATTAGTTCAACATTTCTTGCATCAAGCTGTGCTTGAAGCTTAGTAAGAAATTTATCAACAATGGATAAGATAACCTTCATTGGTAGATAATTGAACTGAATAATCTCATCCAATCTATTTCTAAATTCTGGTGAAAATAATTTCTTAAGTGATAATAATGCATCAGATTCATTAGATTGATCACTAAATCCAATACTCTTCTTTTCTAACAAATCAGCGCCAGCATTTGTTGTCATCACAACAATGACGTTTCTAAAATCTGCTTTACGACCATTATTATCAGTTAAAACTCCCGAATCCATAATCTGAAGTAATAAATTAAATATATCTGGGTGGGCCTTTTCTATTTCATCAAGCAAAAGTACGCAATGTGGATTTTGAACAACTGCTTCAGTTAAAAGGCCACCTTGATCAAATCCAACATATCCAGGAGGTGCTCCGATTAATCTTGATACAGTATGCCTTTCCATATACTCAGACATATCAAATCTTACAAGTTCAATACCCATAATATTGGCCAATTGAGTGGTGATTTCAGTTTTACCAACTCCAGTAGGGCCAGCAAATAAGAAAGAACCTATGGTTTTATTGTCATCTCTGAGCCCTGCTCTAGATAATTTAATCGCATTAACTAGGCTCTTAATAGCTTGATCTTGCCCAAAAATAACAGTTTTTAAGTCTGATTCTAATTTCTGAAGATTTATTGATTCCTGATTAGAGATAGTTTGTTCAGGAATTTTAGAAATCTTAGATATAGTTTTTTCAATATGTACCTGTTTTACGGTTATTTTTTTAGAATTAGATCTAGATATGTTTAATAAAGCGCCTGTTTCATCTATTAAATCAATAGCTTTATCTGGCAAAAATCTGTCATTTAGAAATCGCTTAGATAATACAACAGCTGAATTTATTGATTCACTCGAGTATTTAACATTATGATGAGATTCATAATTACTTTTCAAACCATCGAGGATTTGTATGCACTCATCCACAGATGGCTCTAGCACATCAATTTTTTGAAATCTTCTAGATAACGCCTGATTCTGATTAAAAACACCTCTATATTCTTGAAAAGTTGTTGAACCAATACATCTGAGTTTTCCTTTGCCTAATGCAGGTTTCAAAAGATTAGAAACATCCAGGCTTCCGCCAGACGCTGATCCAGCACCAATAATTGTATGAATTTCATCGATAAATAAAATTGGATTATTTTGTTCATCTAAAAATTTTAGTACCGATTTGAGTCTTTTTTCGAAATCCCCCCTGTATTTAGTTCCAGCAATTAATGCCCCTATATCTAAAGAATACAATTTTGATTCATGTAGAAATTCAGGAGTATCTTTTGAATTTATTAAGTGCGCTAAACCCTCAGCTATTGCAGTTTTACCAACACCAGATTCCCCGACTAATAATGGGTTATTTTTGGTTCTTCTAGCTAGGATTTGTATTATTCGATCTACTTCATCTGTACGCCCTACCAGCTGGTCTACTTTATTAATTTCGGCTAAATTATTTAAATCAATTAGAAATTCTAATTCGTTACTTTGTAGAGATGGTTCTTGTTCATTAACATCATCCAATGGAGTTGATTCGGATTCAGAAGAAGCTTCCTTTGGTTTTCCATGAGATATATAGGAAACAATATCTAATCTTCCAATTCCTTGTTTTGAAAGAAGAAATACTGAATGAGATTCTTTTTCAGAAAAAATTGCAACTAATAAATTAATTGGTTTTACAATTCCCTTACCAGAAGACTGAACATGAAAAACAGCTCTTTGAAGAACTCTTTGAAAACCTAATGTAGGTTGAACTGGCTTTTTTGTATCAGATTTAGTAGGAGTGTTATCTCTTACATGCTCTTCTAGATTTTCTCTTAAAGTTGGTATATTTACATCATTTATCTCAAGCGCTTGCCGGACTTCAAAATCAGCGATAAGCATCAATAGAAGATGCTCAATGGTGAGGTACTCAAGATTCTGATCTTGAGCCTGATCGAATAAATTTGCTATTGATTGTTCTAATTCTTTGCTAAACATTAATCTGTTAACGGCTCTATTTCACTTATAAGAGGATGCTCATGAGCTTTTGCCATTTCATTGATTTCATGAGATTTCATTTCTGCAATCTCTTTAGGAAATATACCACAAACTCCCTTTCCTTTTGTATGAACGGCAAGCATAATTTGGGTAGATCTTTCGTGATCATAACCAAAAATTGATTGAAGAATGTAAACAACAAATTCCATAGGTGTGAAGTCATCATTAAGCAGGACAACTTGATACAATGGAGGTTCTTTTAATTCCGGTCTTCCCTCTAAGACAAGGGTACCTAAATCACCTGAACCATTGGAACCGCTAGAAGATTCTGAAGACATATAAATCCTCACATTCTTTTAATCATTTCCTTTGCAAAGCCTGAACAAGAAACTAAATTTGCGCCATCCATGAGTCTCTCAAAATCGTAAGTAACCATTTTATCTGTAATTGCAGCTTCCATTGATGAAATAATAAGGTCAGCTGCTTCAGTCCAACCCATATGCCTTAACATCATTTCGGCTGACAAAATTAACGAGCCTGGATTAACTTTATCCTGACCAGCATATTTTGGTGCAGTACCATGTGTTGCCTCAAATAATGCAGAGTCATCTCCAATATTTGCTCCAGGAGCAATACCGATACCTCCAACACAAGCCGCAAGCGCATCTGAAACATAATCACCATTCAAGTTCATTGTTGCTATAACATCATACTCTTTAGGCCTAGTAAGGATTTGTTGAAGAAAGGCATCACAAATTACATCTTTGACTATGATATTTTTATTAGTATTCGGATTCTTGACTGTAACCCATGGGCCGCCATCTAATAGTTCTCCATGGTATGAATTCATGCTTAACTCATATCCCCAATCTCTAAATGCTCCCTCAGTAAACTTCATAATATTTCCCTTGTGAACAAGTGTTACAGACGATCTATCATTTTTGATTGCATAATCAAGGGCTTGTTTTACTAGTCTTTCTGTCCCCTGCTTCGATATAGGTTTTACACCCAGGCCGACTTCAGAAGGAAAACGAATTTGAGTTACGTTAAATTGTTCTTGTAGAACTTTTACCATAGCATCTGACTCTTTGGAGCCAGCTTCAAACTCTACACCAGCATATATGTCTTCGGAATTCTCTCTAAAAATTACCATGTCAACATGAGAAGGATTTTTTACTGGACTTGGAACACCTGCAAAATATCTAATTGGTCTTAAACACACATAAAGATCTAGAATCTGACGCAATGAGACATTTAATGATCTGATTCCGCCTCCAACAGGAGTTGTTAATGGTCCTTTGATGCTGACGATATACTCTTTTAACGCTTCAATGGTTTCATCAGGTAACCATGTATCCGCATCATATACCTGTGTTGATTTTTCGCCACAAAAAACCTCCATCCATGCTATTTTTTTATCTCCTTTATATGCCGTCTCTACAGCATTATCTACAACATCAATCATAGCTGGCGTAATATCAATTCCGATGCCATCACCTTCTATAAAAGGAATAATTGGATTATCAGGGACTTGAAGCAACCCATCTTTTAATGTAATTTTTGAGCCTTCTTTGGGGATCTTAATATGTTTATAAGCCATGTTATCCTCTTTGAAACGGTTTTATATTGTAAAATTTGGATGAATTATACTCTAAAAAAACCTCTTAAATTAAGGTTTATAAATAAAATATGGCAAATATAAATAAAACAGTTGTTGTTGGTATGTCAGGTGGTGTTGACTCGTCTGTTGCAGCTTATTTATTACAAAAAGAAGGTTATAACGTCCAAGGTTTATTTATGCAAAATTGGCAAAATGAACCGGGAGAAGTTTGCACATCAGAGCTTGATTTTAATGATGCATCTAAAGTTTGTGATCAATTAAATATTCCATTGCATAAAGCAAATTTTAGTGATGAATATTGGGATAGAGTATTTAAAGAATTTCTTTCAGAGCATGAAAAAGGAAGAACACCAAATCCTGATATTTTGTGTAATAGAGAAATTAAGTTCAAATCATTTTTAGATTATGCGATTAAAATTGGAGCTGACCACATAGCAACCGGCCACTATGCAAAAATTGTACGCAAAAATAATAAAACTCTTTTAATGAGATCAAAAGATTTAAATAAAGATCAAACATATTTTCTTCATGAAGTTAGTGGCAAAGATTTTGCTAAATGTTTATTTCCTCTAGAAGGATTAACTAAGAGTGAAGTTAGAGAAATCGCTGAAAGTAATAATTTTATAAATCATGATAAAAAAGATTCTGTCGGTATTTGTTTTGTTGGAGAAAGAAATTTAAAAGATTTTCTTAAAAGATTTATAAAGTTTAAAAATGGAAATATAAAAGATTCTGAAGGTAACATCGTTGGAAAACATCCAGGAGCAATTCTTTTTACTCAAGGCCAAAGACAAGGGTTAAATGTTGGTGGCGTTAAAAATAAACCCGAGTTGCCATGGTACGTTTACGATAAAAATATTGAACTAAATGAAATTTATGTATGCCAGGGAGAATTTAATAATTTATTAATGAGTAGCGGATTAATTATGGAAAAAATGAAATGGATTAATCCAACTAAAAATCCAAAAAAACTTAGTTGTCATGTACAAGTTCGACACAGAGGAAAGCCGATAGAGTGTATTGCACACTTTTTAGATGATGGAGTAAAAGTATTGTTCTCAGAAAACATCAGAGCAATAGCGCCAGGACAATCAGCTGTGCTATATAAAAATAATCAATGTTTAGGTGGGGGCATAATAGCAAAAGCTTTAAAAGACTAGCTATAATTAGCTCAATGAAAAATCAAGATCAAATCTCTCCACTAGATAATCGCTACAATCAAAAAATTGTTAAATTAGCAAAGAATTTTTCAGAATCCAATCTAAATAAAACTCGATTTAAAATTGAGATTGATTGGATAATTTTTTTAACCACTCAATGCGGTAAAAAGTTCCAGCCGCTAACTATAGCTGCAAAAAAAAATCTTTTAGCAATCAAAAATAATTTTGATGAAAAATCAAGCAAAAGGATTAAAAAAATTGAATCAAAGACTAATCATGATGTTAAAGCTGTTGAATATTTTATTAGAGAAGAAATGAAGAAATATTCTAATTTAAAAAAATACGAACATTTAGTCCATTTTGCATTAACTAGTGAAGACATTAATTCATTAACATATGGTGTATTACTTAGAGATGCTAAAGATATATATATTAAAAAATTTGACTCCCTCATTAAAATATTAAATTTAAAATCTAAATCATGGTCATCAATATCCATGCTTGCCAGAACTCATGGGCAAGCTGCGTCTCCATCTACTCTTGGAAAAGAAATAAAAGTCTTTCATCAAAGACTAATTCGACAAAAAGAAATACTAAAAAGGATAAGAACTTTAGCTAAATTTAGTGGTGCTACAGGTAACTACCATACTTTATATTTGGCTGATCCAAGCATTAACTGGGCATCAAAGACTAAAAAGTTTATTTCATCATATCAAGTTGAACAAAATCCTGTAACAACACAAATTGAACCACACGATGGAATAGCGGAAATTTGTCAATGCATTCAAAGAATTAATAATATTTTGATCGATATGAATCAAGATTTTTGGGCATACATCTCTAATGATATTTTTAAATTAAAACTTAAAGATGGTGAAGTTGGATCCTCTACTATGCCTCACAAAGTAAACCCAATTGATTTTGAAAATTCTGAAGGAAACATGGGAATTTCAAATTCTTTGATGGGTTTCTTTGCGGAAAAATTATCAAAATCTAGATTACAAAGAGATTTATCTGATTCAACTGTTTTACGAAATATTGGTATAGGTTTTGGGTATAGCTATTTAGGAATTATTTCCTGCATACAAGGCTTAAATAAAATTCAACCTAATAGAATAAAAACTGCATCAGAGCTTTCAGATAATTGGCAAGTACTCGCTGAAGGATTGCAGATAGTTATGAAGTTAGAGGGCTATGAAAATGCCTATGAAGAAATTAAAAATTTAACCAGAGGACAAAATCTTAATAAACATTCATATTTAGAAATAGTTGATTCACTAAAAATCTCAAAAACTTCAAAAAATAAATTAAGAAAACTTACGCCTCATAATTACACTGGTATTGCCTCAATACTAGCAAAAAATAAATTTTAGTAGTTTAACTACAAAATTTTATCTCTTAAAATACTATTAATATAGAATTTATAAATAATATTGACAATTAATAGTATTTAAATTCAAATTCACTACATTGATACATGGGGGGCTATAATGTCAAAAACAAACTTTACATCTGAAGTAGATAAGTTAAATAAGATTCCAAAATTTTCTGAATCTAGCTGGGATTCTATAAATCCAGAGTATGCAGCTAGGATGAGACTGCAAAATCAGTTTAAATCAGGAATTGATATTGCTAAATATACAGCATCATTGATGAGAAAGGATATGGATGAATACGATAAAGATTCATCAGCTTACACACAATCATTAGGATGCTGGCATGGTTTTATTGGCCAACAAAAATTAATTTCAATTAAAAAACACTTTGGTACGACTGATAAGAGATACCTTTATCTTTCAGGCTGGATGGTTGCTGCATTACGATCTGAATTTGGACCCCTTCCAGATCAGTCTATGCACGAAAAAACTTCAGTTGCAGCACTTATAAAAGAACTTTATACGTTCTTAAGACAAGCTGATGCCAGGGAACTTGGAGGTTTATTTAGGCAGCTAGATGAGGCTAGTGATAAGGAAAAACCATTAGTTCAAAAGGAAATAGACGATTTTAAAACACATATTGTTCCAATTATTGCTGATATTGATGCAGGATTCGGTAACGAAGAAGCAACATATTTAATGGCAAAGCAAATGATTGAAGCAGGAGCATGTTGCATTCAAATTGAAAATCAAGTTTCAGATGAAAAGCAGTGTGGTCACCAAGATGGAAAAGTAACTGTCCCACATGCAGACTTTCTCGCAAAAATTAATGCAGTAAGATACGCTTTTTTAGAACTTGGAGTAGATGACGGAGTTATAGTAGCAAGAACTGACTCATTAGGCGCTGGATTGACTAAACAAATAGCTATAACACATGAAGTCGGTGATTTAGGAGATCAATATAATTCATTTTTAGATGTTGAAGAGCTTGAACACTCACAATTAGATCACGGAGATGTTTTAATTAATCAAAATGGAAAAGTTGTTCGACCAAAACGACTTCCAAGTAACTTATATCGTTTTAAAGAAGGAACAGGCGAAGCACGCTGTATACTCGATTCCATTACTAGTTTACAAAACGGTGCAGATTTAATTTGGATTGAAACTGAAAAGCCTCATATTGGTCAAATTGGAGCAATGATGGATGAAATTAAAAAAGTAGTTCCAAATGCAAAACTCGTTTACAACAATAGCCCTTCATTTAATTGGACTCTTAATTTTAGACAACAAGTATTTGATGCTATGTCGAAAGATGGTGAGGATGTATCTGAATATACTAGAGAAAATTTAATGAACGAAGAATATGATGTCACTGATCTTGCTATTCGAGCTGACGAAAAGATAAAAACTTTTCAAGCTGATGCGGCTAGAGAAGCTGGAATTTTCCATCATTTAATTACTCTGCCAACATACCATACAGCAGCTTTATCTACAGACAATCTTGCAAAAAAATATTTTGGTGAAATGGGTATGCTTGGATACGTTAAAGGTGTTCAAAGAAAAGAAATCCGTCAAGGAATAGCATGTGTGAAACATCAAAATATGGCCGGCTCAGATATGGGTGACGATCATAAAGAATATTTTGCTGGTGAGGCAGCACTTAAAGCATCAGGAAAAGATAATACGATGAATCAGTTCTAGCTAGTTTTCACATCCCCCTGTATTGGTGCGTCCGCATATTTGACAGGACGCACCTTCCTCTAAATTTGCCATTCCGCCACAACTACCCTGAAGTGGTTTATTTTTAAGGATGACTCCAATTGAAATTGCAGCAAATGATATAGCTATAAGCAGAAATACTGATAAAAATTCAATCATTATAATTCCAATAATTTGACTTAATCATCATATTATTTTCTTGCATTATATACATAACTGAAATGTTATGCTCATTTGCAACTTTAATACCTTTATTCGGCCCAAGAGCATTAAGAGCTGTAGCCCATGCATCAGCAAACATTGATGATTTTTCTGAAACAACTGTAACAGAGTAGGATTTATCGATTAATGATTTTTGAATTTCTGGAATAAATGTGTGGCTAGTAACAACACCATTATCATTTAATTTAAAGTTTCTGTACTCTCCTGAGGTAGCTATTGCTAAAAATTTGTTACTTTGAATTTGCGCATCTGATTGATTATTAAAAGCAGATGGACTTTGGATACCTACAGTCCATGGTGCACCATGTTTAGATCCATTTACTATTATTTCTCCGCCAATATCAATCAAATAATTATCTCTGTTTGCTCTTATGAGAAGATTCGAAATTAAATCCAGTGCGTAACCTTTCGCAATTGATGATAAATCAAACTGAAAATTATCATTTTTAGTAATGGAATTATTGTTTAAAAAATTAAATCTTTTTTTTGAAACTGGAATAGCATCATCAGTCATTGAAAATTCAGGTCCAAATCCCTCTTTAATAATTAACGATCCAATAGTTACATCGTAATATCCATTTGATAATTGATGAAGATCTTCAGCAAATTTTAAAATAGTATGCATATCTGAAGAAATACCTATTTCTGTATTTATAGGTGCTGCATTAATAATTGATAGCTCTGAGGATGGTTTATAGTTTGAAGCAATAAAATCAATTCTATTTAGCTCTTGTTTAATTGATTGAATTAGAGGATCAGATATATATTCTGTTGAAACTAATTTCCAATAAGTTCCATATATTGACCCAGAAGTTTCATAGAGAGCATTCTTATTATATTTGAAGGCAAAAAATACGCACGCTATACCTACTGCTAGGGCTAATAATTTAGATAAAATTAGCCTATTCAACTGAAGTTCTAACCACCAAAGTCATCGAGCATTATATTTTCTGGCTCAACGCCAAGATTGATAAGCATGTCAATACAAGCCTTATTCATCATTGGAGGACCACACATATAGAATTCACAATCTTCAGGAGCTTTATGAGATTTTAAATAATTATCATAAATAACCTGATGAATAAATCCTGTTAGACCATTCCATTCATCTTCTGGCTGCGGATCAGACAAAGCAACGTGCCAATCAAAGTTATTATTTTTTTCAGCTAGTTCATTAAAATCATTAACATAAAACATTTCTTTAAGGCTTCTCGCTCCATACCAAAAAGAAATCTTTCTATCGCTATTTATTCTAAGAAGTTGATCAAAAATATGTGCTCTCATTGGAGCCATGCCTGCTCCACCCCCAATAAATACCATTTCGGCATTGGTTTTTTTAGCAAAGAATTCGCCAAATGGACCAAAAACTCTTACTTTATCACCCGGTTTAAGATTAAAAGTCCAAGATGACATTAAACCAGGTGGAATGTCTGTAGATCCAGGAGGAGGACTTGCAACTCTAATATTAAACTTTAAAACACCCTTTTCATCTGGATAATTTGCCATTGAGTATGCTCGAATTATAGGTTCAGAGTTATTTGCTACGTTATCCCAAATTTTAAATTTATCCCAATCTTCCCTGTATTCATCAGCAACATCAAAAGATTTATAATCAAGATTATTATATGCGGGAGCTTCGAGTTGAACGTATCCACCCGCTTTAAAATTTACCTCTTCACCTTCTGGAAGTTTTAGAACCAATTCTTTTATGAATGTTGCAACATTATCATTTGAAATTACTTCACACTCCCACTCTTTAACGCCAAATACTTCTTCAGGAATGGTAATCTTTAAATCATTCTTTACTGCTACCTGACAAGATAGTCTCCAGCCATCCTTTTTTTCTTTTGAATTAAAGTGCGATTCTTCGGTTGGAAGTATGGATCCACCACCTTCTGAAATTTGACATTTACATTGACTGCATGTCCCGCCTCCACCGCATGCTGAAGATAAGAAAATCTTATTTTCTGCAAGTGTTTGTAGTAGTTTGTTACCTGATGGAACAACAATTGGATTTGATGAATCTCCATTAATTTCAATCGAGACATCACCAGAACTAACCAATTGACTGCGTGCAGCAATAATAATTCCAACTAAAAGAAGGACCACACCCGTAAAAGAGAGAACACCTAAAAATAAATCAATTTGCATATTTTATATATTGTTACTAATCTTATTTTTTAAAGTGAAATACCGCCAAATGACATAAAACCAAAACTCATTAAGCCAACTATTAAAAATGTAACTCCCAGCCCTTGCAAGCCATCAGGAATATCTGAATATTTTAATTTCTCCCTTATACCTGCTAAGACCACTATAGCCATTGCCCAACCAACGCCAGCACCCAATCCATAGACTACACTCTCACCAAACTTAAGATCTTTTTCTATCATGAATAGTGATGCACCTAAAATTGCACAATTTACAGTGATCAAAGGTAAGAAGACTCCTAATGCATTATATAAAGCTGGAACAAACTTGTCTAAAAACATTTCTAATATCTGGACAGCTGCAGCAATTACTCCTATGTAACTAATTAAACCGACAAATTCTAAGTTTGCTTCTGGAAGTCCTGCCCAAGCAAGGGCACCTTCTTTAAGAATTGAGTTATAAATTAAATTATTGAGAGGAACTGTAATTAGACATACAACAATGACAGCTATTCCTAGACCAAATGCAGCATCAATTTTCTTTGATATTGCTATAAATGTACACATTCCCAGAAAAACAGACAAAGCAATATTCTCTATAAAAACAGTAGTTATAAAAATGCTTAGATAGTGTTCAAACATTTAATTCTTTTTTACTTAAATCTGGAGCTGTTGCATGCCTAGATAGTTTGTACTCATTTGGTTCGATTTGATCTTTTTTATAAGCTCTTATTCCCCATATCATCAAGCCAATCAAAATGAATGAACTAGGTGGAAGTAATAAAAGATTATTTGCTGGGTACCAACCACCATTTGAAACTAAAGGTAAAATTTCATATCCCATCAAAGTTCCGGAACCGAATAGCTCTCTGACTACAGCTACAGCAATTAAAATTATGCTGTAGCCCAAACCATTGCCAAGACCATCAAGAAAACTAACAAAAGGTTTTTCTTTCATTGCGAAAGCTTCTGCTCTACCCATAACAATGCAATTTGTAATTATCAAACCAACGAAAACTGAGAGTTTTTTACTTGTTTCATAATCATATGCTTTTAAAAGCTCATCTACGACAATCACTAAAGATGCAATAATCGTCATTTGGACGATAATTCTTACGCTACTAGGAATATAGTTACGAATAATAGAAATGAAAAGATTAGAAAATGAGACAACGCTAGTTAGAGCAACACACATTACTAAAGTTACTAAGAGATTACTTGTAACTGCAAGTGCTGAACATATTCCAAGAATTTGAAGTGTAATTGGATTTTCTTCAAGTAAAGGTTTTGAAAGAATTTGTTTATACTGCTTAACTGTCATAATTTATATTTTTTAGCGTTTCTTTATAACCACTTTTACCAAACCAAAATATCAACATATTAGTGACACCTCTACTTGTTAATGTCGCGCCAGATAGGCCATCAACTTGATACGATGCCATCTGATTGGATGGGTCAACTTTTCCTTTTATGACTTCGATCTCAACCTCACCATCTTTATATATTGATTTTCCGTCCCACAAGGATTTCCATTTTGGATTGTCAACTTCTGCGCCTAGTCCAGGAGTTTCTTTATGAGCATAAAATTCGAGTCCTCTGATAGTATTAAGATCTTTATCTATTGCAATATATCCAAATAAAGTACCCCATAACCCATAACCTCTTATGGGCAATATAACCTTTTCAAGATTTTGTGATGAATCAGTAAGCAGGTAAATCTTTCCAATATTTTCTTTATTCTTTACTATCGCTATGTCTTCAGATGCAGGGATTGGGGAAGAATGTTCAGGTTGCTTTGAGAAATAAACTGGATCATAAGTATTAATATCATAATCACCATATTCATCTAACAAATCACCTGTACTAAAGTTAACAAATTTAGGAGTGAGCCTTGCAAACTGTGACTCGATTGATTCATCTGGGCTGTAAATTGCAGCAGTCTTTAAAATCTTTATTCTTTGATCATTTAATTTATTTAAATTTTGCATATCTCTCAAACTAACAGCAGCATATGAAACTACCAATGAGCAAAACAGACATACAAGAAATGAGACGGCGAGAGTCTTTATCACTGAATCATTCATATGAAAGAGCCCTCTTACGTCTGGCAATGTTATTTGATACAACCATATGATCTATTACAGGAGCAAAAAGATTTGCAAACAATATAGCTAACATCATTCCTTCAGGAAAAGCCGGATTAATAACTCTGATCAAAACAACTGTAACTCCAATTAATGCACCATAGATCCATCTTCCTATATTCGTTCCAGAGCCAGAAACGGGCTCTGTGGCCATAAAAACTAGACCGAAAGCAAAGCTTCCGATTACAAAATGCCAGTACCATGGAACTTGGAACATTGGATTGGTGTCTGACCCAACGATATTTAGAATTGATGACATAACAAGCATGCCAATAGTTGTTCCTAAAATAATTCGATATGAGGCCACGCCAGTTGCGAGCAGAATTGTTGCAGCAATGGCAATAGCTATGACAGATGTTTCACCAACTGAGCCAGGTATGTTGCCTACAAAAGCATCAAACCATGAAAAATTATCACTTAATCCCTGAAGTCCACCTTCAGCAGCATATCCAAGGGGGGTAGCTCCACTAAAACCTTCAGGAGTGATTCCAGTATCAGAAAGACCAGCAATCCATACTTTGTCGCCAGATAATTGAGATGGGTAAGCAAAATATAAAAAAGCTCTTCCTGTAAGAGCAGGATTTAAAAAATTTTTTCCAGTTCCACCAAAGACTTCTTTACCTATCACAATACCAAATGTTATTCCCATAGCGGCTTGCCATAAAGGTAAATCAGGGGGGCAACTTAAAGCAAATAAAATAGATGACACAAAAAGTCCTTCATTAATTTCATGTTTGCGAACAACAGCAAACAAAATTTCCCAAAGAATTCCTACGGCGAAAGTAACTGCATATATTGGAATAAAATAAACAGCCCCTATCCACATTTTGGTCATAAAAGTATTATTTGTGTACCCAACAAAATTAATAAAAATATGATGCCAATCATTTGTATTCTCTATACCAACAAGATTTAAGTAATCCAGTGTTTGATTACCAATGTTATACATGCCAAAAAACATTGCAGGAAATGCTGAAAGCCAGACAATAACCATAATTCTTTGAATATCTATCGAGTCTCTAACATGAATAGGATTTGATGTTTTATGAGTAGACGAAAAGATAAAGTTTTCAATAGCATCATAAATTGGGAACCATTTAGCCTGGGCCCCGCCTGGCATAAAACTCGGTTTTATACTTTCATTGACTGATCTAAGCCAAGATTTCATTGAAATTCCTCATACATTTTATCCAAATTAGAACTCAATATTGACTGATAGTCGTATTTACTTGGGCATACATAACTCGCCAAAGCTAAATCTTCAGGAGCAAGTTCTAAAACACCAAGTTTTTCACCAAGTTCGATGTCAAATGTAACTAAACTCTTAAGCATTTGAGTAGTTAGAATATTTAAAGGCATTATTTCTTGATATGAAGATATGGGAACGATAGCTCTATTTCCTCCATTCATAGATACATTAAATTTATACTCATTTGGTTTAATCCAACTTGATATAAAAGCTGGTAACATCGAATGCAATTTTAAACCAGGCATAGCCCAATTAAATAAAATATCATTTGATTCATCCGGTAAAACAGATACTTGATTATCAAATGCACTTAAATAATTCATTATATTTTCTGCTGTATGGCCATTAAGCACAGATCCTGAAATAATTCGAGAATTATCCAAAACTTTACCAGCTGTAGCTTCTGATAAGTTTGAACCATATTTTAATTTTAAAATTTTTGGATCATGAACATTGGGTCCACCAAAAGAAATTAATTTTTCAGAACGTAGGATTTTATTTTCAAGAAGATATCCAAGAGAAATTACCTCTTGCCAAGAAATATTCCAGACAGATCGATTTTGACCAACTGGATGTAAAAAATGTATATGTGACCCAACTAGTCCAGCTGGATGTGGGCCTTCGAACTGAGTGTAAGTAACACCAGTAACAGATTGATCAAAATTTTTATTTTGATAAGAACAAAAAACTCTAATACTGGGATCAATAGAGGCTATGAAATTTAAACCAACATTAAAAAGGTCTTGATCTTCATCCAATTCCATTAATAAATAGGGATCAACCGATAATGGATTTGTATCACAAGCATTTATAAATATAGCAGATGGTAAAACGCTTGGAACAGGCATTCTGTTATATGGGCGCGTTCTAAAATATGAAAGAGAACCAGTATCTACTAAGAAATCAATGTGATCATTGTAATTCTCAAAATTAAATTTAATTGGATCTATTGAAGAATCTTCTTCGATGACTAGAGAAATAAATCTTCTTTTTTCACCTCTATTGATTGAAGTTACAACTCCCGATACATGAGATGTAACAAATGTTCCTGGATTTTTCTTATTTTCAAATAATTTTTGTCCAGATTGAACCCTATTACCTTCATCAACCATCATTGTAGGCTTAAGACCAACATAATCTGCACCTAGAATTGCAACTGAATTTATCGCAGTCGACGAGTCTAAATCCATAGATGGACTTCCAGAGATTGGTAAATCTAAGCCTTTGTTGGTTTTTATCACAGTACCCTTCAGTAAAAGATGGGTGAATTATAAATGGAAATATCAGCTGTTTCTATACTGAATCTTCAATTGCTTTAGGAAATCTTTGTAGATCTATTGAGGCAACTTTTCTTGTAAGATTAAGGACTTGCTTGGTGTAGCCATATTCGTTGTCATACCAACAATATAAAGTAATTTGTTTCCCATCTGCAATAGTGGCTTGAGAGTCAATTATTGTTGCATATGGACTTGAATAAAAGTCAGTTGATACAGCTTCTGGTGAATTAGTGTACCCAATGATTTCTCTGTATTTACTAGCAAAAGCAGATTTTTTTAAAAAATCATTCAATTCATCTCTTTCAACTGCATTTTCTATGTTTAAAACCAACACAGCTAAGCTTACGTTAGGAGTTGGAACTCTGATTGCATTTCCAGTTAACTTATCTTTAAGCTCTGGAATTGCTTTGGATACAGCTTTCACCGCACCTGTCGTAGTGATGACCATGTTCAATGGCGCACTTCGACCTCTTCGATCACCCTTGTGGTAATTATCAATTAAATTTTGATCATTTGTATAAGAATGGACAGTTTCAATATGGCCATTTGAAATACCATAATTATCACTTATCAATTTAAGAACTGGAACTATGGCATTAGTTGTGCATGATGCAGCTGAAATAATTTGATCTGATTGTTGCAAAGCTGAATCATTGACTCCAAAGACTATATTTCTTATATCTCCTTTAGCTGGTGCAGTTAATATAACTTTTGATGCACCGCAGGTTAAATGTTGTGATAGTGACTCTTCATCACGCCATATTCCAGTATTATCAATAACAATTGGAGAATTAATTTTTAGATCTAAATAATTAACATCCGAAGGTGAATTTGCATAAATAAACTTCACAGGATTGCCGTTAATAACTAAAAGTTCGTTCTCTACATCTACCCTGATCGTTCCATCAAACCTTCCATGCACTGAATCTCTTCTTAACAAACTTGCGCGTTTAATTAAGTCATTTTCACCCGATTTTCTTACGACCACGCCTTTTAATCGAAAATAATTTCCAGGGCCTGTGGTTTGCGCAAGCATTCTTGCCATTAGCCGACCAATCCTACCAAACCCATAAAGAACAATATCTTTTGGTTGATCGGGTCTTTTGGACACAATTCCATCAACACTAATTTGCTCCTGCAAAAAACTATCTATTGAGTCAGGATTATTTGGAAGATCCTCAACAAAAGGACACCTCATTGAAAGCTCACCTATATCGACTTCACAGTCAGGTAAATCCATTTTACTTAGTCTTTCTAATAGAGGATATGTTTCTAATTCACTTAATTCATTTTCCTCTATTTGCCTTACAAACCGATGCGCATGCATTATATCTATAGGAGATTTATTCACTAAAGATTGTCCGTAAATCATAATATGTACACCATGACGATATAGTCTGCCTACAATAGGAACCATTAGCTCCGCTAAACCTTCTCTCCACTTCCAATCACCAAAATAGTCATCGATTTTTTCTCGAGAACGTAAATCAGGATTTTTTGTAAGATCGGTCATTATTTATCTTTTTGATACTTATTAATATGATATTGAGTATTACCAAACATTGAATCAATGGCTGTGAATCTCTTTAAGTAATGACCGATAGACATTTCATTGCTCACTCCCATTCCACCATGCAATTGAACTGCGTGTTGACCTACCAATCTTCCAGCCTTGCCAACTTGAACCTTTAATGCTGATATAGTATTTGCTGCCTCAGGATCATCTGAGTCAAGTTGGAGGGTAGCCTTAATCAACAAAGATTTAGTAAGCTCAGTTTCAATAAACATATCTACCATGCGATGTTGTAAAACTTGGAAATTACTAATAGGTTGCGCAAACTGCTCTCTTTCTTTTGTGTACTGAACTGTCTTCATATAGGAGGATGTCATTGCACCTACAGCTTCTGCACTGATACACAAAATTGATAGATCTATCATTCTATTAAATAATGTCTCAGCTTCATCTCCCAAAGCCAAGATTGATTCAGCATTCAGTGAAACATTTTCAAAAGTTAATTCACCACATGTCTGTCCATCTAATGTTTTAAAGCTTTGAACTGATAAGCCCTTGACATCTGCGTCAATTAGAACCAGAGCAGGTGCATTTTCATGGTTTGCAAGCACTATAAACTGATCAGCATTGCCTCCATTCAAAACAAGTGACTTAGAACCATTGAGGCTCAAATTATCTCCATCCTTAGATACTGTTGTTACACACTTTAAAAAATTATAGCCAATATTAGCTTCCGCATATGCTACTGATACTTGATGTTCACCTGAAATAATCTTTTCAATAATAGATGTTTTTTTAGGATAATTGGATCCCTCTAGAACAGTACCACTCATTACTACGGAACTTAAATAAGGTTCTACCACGAGAGCTTTACCAAATTCTTCAAACAATACGGTAAGCTCAATAGGCCCAAAATTAAAACCCCCATTATCCTCTTTAAATGGAACCGCTAACCAACCAAGTTCAGAAAATTGTTTCCAGTTTTCTTCACTATAACCAGAATCAGAATCTAATATTTTTTCTCTATCTATAAAGTCATAGTTGGTTTCGCAGAACTTAAGAACTTGCTCGCGCAGCATGTTCTGCTCATCAGAATAATTTAAATTCACGTTTAAACTCCTAAAATAGCCTTAGCAATAATATTTTTTTGAATCTCATTACTCCCACCATAGATAGAAGTTTTTCTATAATTTAGATATTGAGCAACGGATGGGCTGGCATAGTTTGGGCCAGCTGGTATTCTATTTGATTCAAATCCATCAGGACCCTCATACGGCAGGATATATTGACCTGCTGCTTCAACAAAAAGTTCTGTTAATCTTTGTTGAATTTCAGTCCCGCGAATTTTTAAGATAGAAGACTCAGCACCAGGGTGACCTCCCTCAGCCATTGCTGCGAGGGTTCTTAATTCAGTAAATTCTAAAGCCTCAAGATCAATTTCTAATTCAGCAATTTTTCTAGATAAATCTGCATCATTAGATTCAGAAGTAATATTTTTTAGTTTTTCAATCTGGACCTTTACTACGGGCACACCTGCAATTCCAAACCTTTCATGAGCTAAAAGAAATTTAGCATAAGTCCAACCTTTACCCTCTTCACCTATTAATTGATCTGCTGGAACCTTAACATCTGTAAAGAAAACAGAGTTAACTTCATGATCACCATCAATTGTAATAATTGGTTTAACCTCAATTCCTGGTGAATTCATATCAATCAAAAGAAAAGAAATGCCTTCTTGCTTTATCTGAGTTGTTTCAGTCCTAACTAAACAAAAAATCCAATCTGCATTTTGAGCAAGCGTTGTCCAAGTTTTAGATCCGTTCACAATATAATGATCGCCCTCTAAAACTGCCTTGGTTTTTAGTGATGCTAGATCAGAGCCAGAGCCTGGTTCTGAGTATCCTTGACACCACCAGGTATTAAACTCAAGAATATCTGGCAAAAATCTATCTTTCTGTTGTTGGTTGCCAAATGTGTATATAACTGGACCGACCATGCTTAATCCAAAAGGCAATATTGTTGGGCATTGAGCTAATGCAAGTTCATTTAAAAATAGATAGATTTGCACTGGAGACCAGCCAGTTCCACCATATTCAACAGGCCAGTTATAGCCCATCCAACCCTTGCTATGAATAAATTTATGAAAATCAATCATGTCTGCTTTAGTTAGAGCTGTACCCTTTTCTTGTTTTTCCCTTACGTTTGAAGGAAACTCTGATCCATTTAAGCCAGCTCTAATCTCTTCTTGAAATTGAAGATCTTGTTCTGAAAAACTTATATCCATGTTAGTGTTCCTGTTTTTAAGATTATTATTTAGGCGCAAATTATACTGCACGATATGTTAGAAAAACAGCATGAACCTATAGCATTTGAGCTAGCACAATATGTAAAAATGCAGAATAAAAAGATTCTGCACCTTTGCGACTCAGATAAAGATGCAAGATTGATAAAAAATGAACTCAATTTGTTTCTGAGTGATTCTGAGATTGGATATTATCCTGAAAGAGAAATACTGCCATATGATAGATTTTCGACTGCAGATTCAATCATTCAAGAAAGAATTAAATTGTTAAATTCTGACAAACAAAATATCAAAATAATAATTACTAGCTGTATCAATCTATTTGAAAAATTGCCATCAAAGAATTTTTTTATTGCCAGAAAGAATTACAAAATTAATGATTCGCTGACCATCAAAGATTTAACATCTAGCTTAGAAGCATTAAATTATGAACGCACAGATAAAGTTAATGCAATTAATCAATATACTATTCGAGGAGGCGTGGTTGATTTTTATTCAGGGTTTCAGCTTTGGCCCATTAGAGTGGATTTTTTTGGAGATCAAATTGATGAAATAAGAGAATTTGATCCAAAAACTCAAAATATGACAAACAAGTTATCTGAGTTTAAATTATTTAGTGGCTCAGAGATCTGCTTAGATGAAGAATCAATAGGTAATTTTAAAAATGCGTGGAGGAATTATTTTCAAAACCATGATGAAAGACATTGTGAAATATTTCAAAGCTTAGCTTCGGGGCAATATCCTGAAGGGTATGAGATTTACAACCCTCTTATTCAAAATGGTGACTCTAATTTAATTGATTACTTTTCTGGATTTAGTCTGCATAAATCTAACCAAATAGATCAAGTATTAAGATCTCATCAAGCTTTTGTTGAAGAAAGATACGCAGAAGAATCGATTGATTCCTCGAGACCCATATTAAAACCAAATGACTATAATTTTACAATTGCAGATCTCGATGCATATCTAAAATCAGCTGAAGAAATAAAGCTTTTAGATCAAAATCCAATCATCGATCAGTCCGAAGATAGAGAAAATCAATTAAAAATGCTCATAGAAAAACAATCTGATCGAGAGATAGAAACCCTTTTAATAACCTCATCCGAGCAAACCAAATTAGATCAAATAAATAAACAATACAAAACAACTGCCACATCACTTCCATTCAGTCATGACAATGGAGTATTTAGCTGTATTCATCTTCCCGTTCGATCATTTGTTAGTGAAAACGGAAAATTTGTTCATTTAAATTTAGACAGAGTGACAGGTTCAGAAACGTTAAACGCAAAACCTAGCACTACTAATCAAGATTCGCTTATTAAAAAGTTTGAAAATCCCTTCCATGATGATGAGTTTGTTATCCATGTTGACTATGGTGTGGGAATTTATAAAGGTTTAGAACTTTTAAAAACTAATTCCAGTGAAGAGGAATATATTCAAATCGAATATTTAGAAAACGAGATTTTATATGTTCCAATTAGACAAGCCTATTTAGTTTCTAAATTTCAAGTATCACAATCGCATGGAGTGCGTCTTGATTCTTTGTCCTCTGCAAAATGGAAAGTCAAAAAAGAAAAAGCGAAAATTAAAGCCCTAGATCATGCTGCAGAGTTACTTGATATTGAATCAAGGCGATCAATAGCGTCTTCTTACCAATTGGTCTGTGAGGAGAGTGTCTATAAAGAATTTGATAAAGATTTCCCTTATGTCCTAACAACCGATCAAGTTAATTGCATCAAAGATATTCTAAAAGATATGGCACTTATTAAACCGATGAATAGGGTTATATGTGGTGATGTTGGCTTTGGTAAAACTGAAGTAGCAATGCGTGGAGCATTTGTGGCAGTTCATGCAAAGAAACAAGTAATGGTTCTTGCGCCTAGTACTGTCTTAGCGAAACAACATTTAGAAAGTTTTACAAAAAGATTCATTAACTTTCCAGTAAATATCGAACTCTTAACTAGACATACTTCATCAAAAAATAAGATCAAAATATATGATAATTTTAAATACGGAAAAATTGATATCTTAATCGGTACTCATGCATTGCTGAATAATGATATTTCTCTTGATAATCTTGGTTTATTGGTAATTGATGAAGAGCATCGTTTTGGAATCAAACAAAAAGAAATAATTAAATCGAGGCAGTCAACAACACATATTTTGTACATGTCTGCTACTCCAATACCGAGAACCTTAAATCTTGTATATTCAGGATTAAAAGATTTCTCCTATTTATACACTCCTCCTCTGGAAAGACTTAGCATAAGAACTTTTTTAAACACACAGAATCAACAAATCATTAAAAATGCAATTGACAGAGAGTTAGCCCGTGGTGGGCAAGTTTTTATAGTTCAAAATGATATATCTAAAATGGAGGGTTTAAAAAATCAAATTATAAATTTAGTTCCTGAAGCAAATATTGATATTGCGCATGGCAAGTTAGCCAAAAAAGACATCACGAACACAATGAATGGCTTCAATTCAAATTCAATAGATATTCTTATATGCACAACGATAGTTGAAATGGGATTAGATATCCCCAATGCAAATACAATCATTGTTATTGATGCTCATAATTTTGGTCTCTCCCAATTACATCAATTAAGAGGAAGGGTTGGAAGATCTATGCGGCAAGCTTATTGTTATCTATTGATTCCAACTCCTGACCTAAAAAAGGCGCCTAAAGCAAAGCTTGATTCATTGGTTAAATATTCTGATCTTGGATCTGGCTATTTTATAGCTCAAGAAGATTTAGAAATCAGAGGCGCGGGAGATTTCTTAGGCGTCAAACAAAGTGGTCATATAGAAGCCATTGGTCTGAGTATGTATCTTTCAATGTTAAAAAGTGCGGTTAATGATCTCAAAGGGCATAAAGAAGAAAAAATATTAGACACTGAAATTAATTTTAATGATCGAGCCTTAATTCCAGATTCATACCTACCCGTTGCAAATGAAAGGTTAAAAATTTACCGATCTTTAAATGATTCCAAAAGTAATGAAGAAATTAATAAGATTCTAGAAGATCTAAAAGATCGATGCGGTAAACCAAATGATGATTTATTGAATCTAATTGAAAGTTCGAAAATTCGGATACTTGCTAATAAAGTAGGTGTTAAAAAAATCTATTCAAATTTAGAAAATGCAATGATTACTTTTAATGATAATTTGAATGATCAAGTTTATAAAAAATTAATTGGATTGATTCAAACTGGATCAGCTAAGATAAAACTTGATAATGAAAATAAAATAACTCTTGATGTATCTGAAAATAATAATAAAAGAATTGCCGTTGCAAGGTTGCTAAATGAGCTTGTTTAGATTGTTGATAACATTATTTATTTTTAGCTTCAGTTCTATTGCTCAAAGCGAGAGCCAAGAAGAATATAGGATTGAGGTAATTGTCTTTGAGCAGCTAGAAATAATTGACAATGAAAAGCTTGAACCAGTAGATTTAAATCTAATAGATCTTAACACCATCGCTTTGCTGGTGAAGCCTGACATTGTTCTTAATGAGAAAATAATTCTTCAGTCTTTTGACTTCGACGACACTGACCTAATGATTGATCAGCTAATTATTGATAAAAACAAGAATAAAGAAATACAAACCAGTGATCGCCCTGCATCAGGAAAAAAAATAAATGAAAGTAAATGGTATGAAAGACAACAAAATCTTAACCAGCTGAATAATATTTATCGCAGGCTTGATCGCAGAAAGGAATATAAAATCCTTCATAAGTTATCGTGGCTGCAGCCTGCCCTTGAAAAAAACGACTCCCCTTTTGTGCATGAGATATTTGATGATAATGGATTCTTAATTAGGCTTTATAAAAGCAGATACTTGCACCTTGATGTGATTGCTTATCTTGAAGGTAATCTTAGAACAGACAGCAACCCAGATTTGATAAAAGAAATAAAGTTTGAGGCTTTAAAAAGCTCCATTCCTGATAATGTAAAAAATTATGAGATCGAGATAGGTGCCGAGATAATTAATTCTAATGAAATCTACAAGTCTGATCAGGAAATAACTCAAGACAAACCTGATCCACCTAATGCTATGGAAGTCGGTAAAGTAAAATATTTATTAGATGAAGAAAGAAGAATTTTTAAAAACGAATCTCATTATTTTGATCACCCAAAGATTGGGGTCATCATTTCAGTTTATGACTCGTCCTTATAAAATGCATTTTCATCCAGACTATGATCTGTCATGTCTTTAACACCGACCAATTCTGGCAAGGTTTCTAAAAGAGTTTTTTCTATACCATCTTTCAAAGTTACATCAACCATTCCGCAACCCTGACAACCCCCTCCAAATTGAAGAACGGCATACATATCATCTGTTATTTCCATTAAGCTCACAACACCTCCGTGGGACTCAAGCATAGGATTTATTTCGTTGTAAATCACATAATTCACCCTGTCTTCTAATGGACTATCAGGCGAAATATTTGGTAGTCTTGCATTTGGGGCTTTGATTGTTAGCTGGCCACCAAAATTATCTACATCATAGTTAACCTCCGCATCAACAAGAAAAGGAATACTGCGCTCTTCCACATACACCGAAAGTTTTGGCAGTGAGATTAAAGTATCGGAGGGAACAATCTCATCAGGCTTGCAATAAGCTAAGCAGGTTTCAGCATTCGGGGTGCCGGGATCAGAGATAAAAACTCTTACAGCCGTACCAGGCTCATTTTTCTCATCTATTAACTTAGATAGATAATCTTCGGCAGTATTAGTAATTGTGATAATCTTGCTTGTCATAATATGTGGCTCAAAAGAATATTAGCTTCGTTAATAGGTGTCCGCACCTCAAAAGATTTAGAAAATGATCTAAGCAATCTCAGCATTTCTAAATTTATTATTCTATTTATAACTTTAAATGTAGTGTTTATAAGTCTTATTATACTCGTAATTAATTTGATATGAATAAGTTGTCTAAATTCTGTAACGAACTAAGCAACCATACTGATATTAAACCTGAGATTTATTTATCACCAGCAACTGGATACAGAGCAAGAGCTGAGTTCGGTTTCAGTAAGAACTACTTCACAATGGTGTCACATAAACACAAGATATACATGGATCAATCATCAATTCCTCATCCGTCTATTCAACAGTTAATGCCAAATTTGTTATCTAAAATTAACAAATCTGAGATTATTAAAAAAAAATTGTTTCAAGTAAATTTTAGAACTTCGGGAACAAAAGTTTTAGCCACACTGATCTACCATAAACCACTTGAAGAAGAGTGGATTCAAGCTGCAAAGAATATACAAGATAGCCTACCAAACATATCTATTATTGGAAGAAGTAAAAAACAAAAGGTAATAATAGGCGAAGAAGATATAGAATTGCTCTGCAATTATGCTGACTCTAGTTTTAAGATCCTGCAAAATGATTCAGTTTTTTTTCAGCCTAATTTTTACCTTTACTCTTTAATGATCTCATTCATTACTAAGCAATTAGAGAATCCCAGGGATTTATTGGAACTATATTGTGGCTGTGGTGGCTTTACTCTTCCATTGGCATCAAAATTTAATAAAGTTTTTGCTACTGAAAATAATAGACATTCTATTAGACTGCTTAAAGAATCAATCAAGTTAAACAATCTTTCTAATATTCAAACTGCAAGGCTATCAGACGATGAAACAGCATCTGCACTTGCCAATGAACGGCCATTTAGAAGATTGGAAAATATTGATATGCAATCCTATGAATTCAGTCATATTTTAGTAGATCCACCTCGTACTGGGTTAAGCACTGAAACAATCAAGTTATCAAAACAGTTTAAAAACATGATTTATATTTCATGTAACCCGGAAACATTTCTAAGGGATATGGTTAAAGTAAACAGAAAAATTGAATCGATTGGTATTTTTGATCAATTTGCTAATACGCAACACCTAGAAGTTGTTGCTTTACTAAAATAATAAAATTCTAAACTGTATCAATTGGTTTGCTTTTATCAGAAGTGATGTTTTTACTATTTTTTTCTGAAGTCTGCTTAAGCTTCGCTTCGGCAAGCATCCAATCAACTATTTTATCCTCTTGATCTTTTGTGGTAGCTTGCAAGAGCTTTTTGTGGAGAAAGTCCATTGTTCGTGAATAGCTAGCCATAGCCAAATAATACACTAAGATATTGCCTTGAGAAATGGAGATGAGATACTAATATCTAAAATGTTAATACAGTTAAATCAAAAACAGGTCAAACTCCAAAACGAGCTTCAAGAATACTTTGAAAGCTTAATTACACCCGCACTTAGAACAGAGCTCAACCAACCAGAACATTTCGAAGGCGGTGGGCCAGAATTTAAGAAAGCTATGAAAACTATGGGCTCAGATGGATGGATAGGCTTAAGCTGGAAAAAAGAATTTGGTGGCAAGGAGTTAAGTCCAATTGAGCAATACATCTTTGTAGAGACAGTGATGAGAACTGGGTTCCCCTTCCCTTTTTTAACGACTGAATCTGTTGGCCCTATGATTGCAGAACATGGATCTGAATGGGCGAAGGAAGAAATTGCGACCAAGATTCTTAAAGGCGAGTTAATTTTTGGAATTGGGTACTCAGAACCAAACTCAGGTACTGACTTGGCATCATTGCAAACTAAAGCAATTAAACAAAGTGATGGGTACCTTATTAATGGTCAAAAGATGTGGACAAGTTTAGCTAATTTCTCTGACTATATTTGGTTGGCAACAAGGACTGATTTTGAAGCAAAAAATCATAAAGGAATTTCAATGTTCATTGTTCCAACAGATGATCCTGGATTTTCCATGTCTGCAATAAATACATTGGGAGATGTAAGAACTAATGCAACATTTTATGACAATATTCATGTGCCAGAAACTCATCTCGTTGGAGAGCTTAATCAGGGATGGTCCTTAATAACAAGCCAACTCAACTTGGAACGCTTGGCACTTGTTAATCATGGTCCTGTAGAAGAACTTTATAAAGATGTCTTAGAAACTGCCCAATCTACAAAAATCAATAATGATCAATATTTGAGTGACCTATCATGGGTAAAACATAATCTTGCTCAAGTTCACTCAGGCATTGAGGCTCTTAAGCTTATTTGTTGGAAACAAACTTGGATTATGGAGTCAGGCCAATTAAATATGGCTGAGGCATCTGTTGCAAAAGTCTATGGATCTGAATTTTTTATTGAGGCCTACAGACTAATGATGGAAATCATTGGTGAGCTTAGTATTCTAAAAAATAACTCTGAATTAAAAATCTTAAATGCGAGACTTGAACGCATGTACAGAACTGCTTCAATTCTAACGTTTGGTGGTGGAACCAATGAGGTCCAGAGAGATATTATTGCTATGGCTGGATTATTAATGCCAAGGACACGCTAATGGATTTTTCTGAGCTATCACATCAAACTGAAATCAGGGATTCATTGGATAAAATTCTCAGTGAGCATTGCTCGCAGGAACGTTTAAAAAAATATGATGCAAACTTCAAACATGATGAAGATTTGCTTTCTCTATTATCTACTAATGGTTTTTTAGGGTTGGGTCTAAATGAAAAATATGGCGGCAGTGGTGAAGATCTCTATGATCTGGGTATATTATTTGAGCGGCTTGGATACCATGCAGCACCATTAAGTTTAAGTGGCTGTTTGGCAGATGTAGCTCAAACAATTCAGAAATTTAGTAATGAAGAATCATGCAATGAAATACTCAGCTCAATTATTGCAGGTGAAATATATACCTCTGCAATTTTAGAACCCTCTAACCAAGATCCTGAAAATCCAATCACTGCAGCTGAAATAGAAAATAATCAAGTAGTTATTACTGGAACGAAATATCTATCTGAAATAGCCTCAATTGCTAAAAGTATTCTCATTTCTACTAACTCAAATGAAGGTGTTTTATTGATTTTAGTCGATACAGATCAATTGAAGTTAACCGAGTTAAATAGCACGGCGAACTCCCCACTTTTTAAGGTTGAATTAGATTCAGTGAAAGTGGACAGAGAATCTATTATCCATGAAAAAGGTAGAGGTTTAGAGGCTTTAAAATACCTCATTCAATTAAACATGGTAATGAGAAGTTATATTGCGTTAGGTGTGACTGAAAAAATGACATCATTAATAGCAGGATATACATCTGAGAGAGAGCAATTTGGAAGAGTTATTGGAACTTTTCAAGCTGTATCACATAGAGCTGCAGATTGCTTTATTGAGCTTGAATGCCTCAGGCTTGTTAATCAGCAGGCTTCTATAAACCTAAATACTAACCTTGATTGTGAAAATGAGGCATTAGTATCGAAGATTTGGGCTGGAAATGCCTGTCATAAAATTAGCTACTCAGCCCAACACCTTCACGGAGGAATGGGAGTTGATAAAGATTATGTCCTTTGGAGGTATTGCTTATTAGCAAAAGAATGTGAACTGATTAACGGTTCAGCCAGCCAAAATATTAACAGACTGGGCGAAAATATAACTACAAATCAATAAGTTATAGTTGTTCAGATAACTCGGGCAAGGCATTAAATAAATCAGCAACCAAGCCATAATCAGCTACTTGAAATATAGGCGCATCCTCGTCCTTGTTAATTGCAACTATAACTTTTGAATCTTTCATTCCAGCCAAATGCTGAATGGCTCCGCTGATACCAACTGCAATATATAGATCTGGAGCAACAATTTTACCGGTTTGACCAACCTGATAATCATTAGGAACAAATCCTGCATCTACAGCCGCCCTTGAAGCGCCAACTGCAGCTCCCAGCTTGTCAGCAATAGTTTCCAAGAGATGGAAATTATCTCCTGATTGCATGCCTCGTCCACCAGAAATTACAATACTTGCAGCGGTAAGCTCCGGTCTATCGCTTTGAGCTATCTCTTCATTTACGAATGAAGATAAATCAGAAACCCCATCAGCTGAAATTGATTCAACAGATGCAGACCCGCCGCTAGCATCTACAGGATCAAAAGCAGTAGCTCTCACAGTGATAACTTTTACCGCATCGCTAGATTTAACTGTCGCAATGCAACTACCAGCATATATAGGACGTTTAAAAGTATCTTCTGATACGACTTCAGTGATTTCAGAAATTTGTTGAACATCAAGCAATGCACTGAGTCTAGGTAAAACATTTTTACCGAAAGTTGTAGCTGGTGCGAGAATATGAGAATAATCAGATGAAATTGATTTTATTAAATTTGCTATGCTCTCGGCTAATTGATTTTCGTAAGCAGAGTCATCAGCTAAGATAACTTTTTCAACACCGCCAACAGCTGCAGCTTCATCGGCTACAGATTGGCAAGAATGGCCTGCTACAAGTATGTGAACTGCGCCTCCAATTACATTTGCCGCTGCAACAGTGTTAAGTGTTGCGGGCTTAAGATTAGTATTATCGTGTTCTGCTATAACTAATGTGCTCATGAAATCACCTTTGCTTCGTTTTTTAATTTGCCAACTAATTCTTCAACTGACTCAACCTTAATGCCCTCTTGTCTTGCGGCTGGTAATTCAACTGAAAGTAATTCCATGCGAGGTGCTGTGTCTAAGCCCATGGCATCAATTGGTTGGACATCTAATTCTTTTTTCTTTGCTTTCATGATATTAGGCAATGATGCGTAACGTGGTTCGTTCAATCGTAGATCAGTTGTAACAATAGCTGGAAGTGAAACTTGAATAGTTTGCAGACCACCATCAATTTCACGAGTAACAGAAGCAGAATTCCCATCAATAGAAATTTCTGAGGCAAAAGTTGCTTGACCGTAATTTAATAGGGCTGCAAGCATCTGGCCTGTCTGATTGTTATCTCCATCAATAGCTTGCTTACCAAGTATTACAAGCTGAGGTGATTCAGCCTCAATAACTTTTGATAATGCTTTTGCAATTGCTAGGGGTTCAAGCAGTGAGTCTGTTTCAACCAATATCGCTCTATCTGCGCCTAAGGCTAATGCAGTTCTTAACTGCTCTTGAGAGTCTGTCTTACCAACCGTTACGGCAATAACTTCAGTAGCCGTGCCAGCCTCTTTTAATCTCACAGCTTCTTCAATAGCTATTTCACAAAAAGGATTCATGGCCATTTTTACATTATTAAGATCAACATCTGATTGATCTCCAAGAGGTCTGACTTTCACGTTATAATCTACAACGCGTTTTATGGGTACTACTATTTTCATATATAGGGCTCGTTAATTTTGATACTATTATATTTAGTTATAATTTATTATCAATTTTTTATATAATAATATTCGTTCGATAGTTATGTAAGGGATATAATTGTAATGTTTTTTTACCACTAAAAAAAGAGGGAGCTAACTCATGGAAAGAGAAGTAATGGAATACGATGTAGTGATAGTAGGAGGCGGTCCGTCGGGGCTCAGCGCTGCCATAAAACTAGCACAACTATCAAAAGAAAATAATAAACCTCTAGAAATATGCTTGCTTGAAAAAGGGTCTGAAATTGGAGCTCATATTCTTTCAGGTAATGTTTTTCAACCAACTGCACTTAATGAATTAATTCCAGACTGGAAGGATAAAAACTGCCCATTAAATGTACCAGTTAAGAAAGATAAGTTAATGTTTTTATTTGAAAAATTTGGAATTTCTATTCCCTCCTTTGTTATGCCTCCAATGAACAATCACGGAAACTATGTAACTAGTTTGGGTAATCTTTGTCGATGGCTTGCAACTCAAGCTGAAGATCTAGGAGTAGAAATATTTCCTGGATTTCCTGCAAGCGAGATTCTCTATGAAAATGATAAAGTTGTTGGTGTCAGAACAGGTGATATGGGAGTTGGACTAAATGGCGAAGAAAAACCTGGGTTCGAAGCAGGGATTGATATTAAAGCTAAGTACACAATATTTGGTGAGGGATGTAGAGGCCATCTTGGAAAACAACTTATCGCTAAGTTTGAATTAGATAAAGACAAAGATCCACAACATTATGGAATTGGTTTTAAAGAAGTATGGAAAGTTAAAGATGAGGTTCACGAAGAAGGTTTAGTAATTCATACCAATGGTTGGCCTAGTGCTAAAAATACTCCTGCAGGCTCTTATTTATATCATGCTGATAATAATGAAGTATATCTTGGTTATGTGGTTCCTCTTGACTATGAAAACCCACATTTAAGTCCTTTTGACGAATTTCAAACTTGGAAAACTCATCCATCGATCAAACCATATATAGAGGGTGGTGAAAGATTGACCTATGGTGCAAGAGCATTAATTAAGGGTGGAATTCAATCATTGCCTAGTATGGAATTCCCTGGTGGAGTATTGGTCGGTGATAATGCTGGGACACTTAACTTTTCAAAAATTAAAGGCTCTCATACCGCAATGAAATCTGGAATGCTCGCCGCAGAAGCAATTTTTAATAATCTTGAATCTGAAAATGCCCTCCACTTTGATGAAATGGTTGCAAATAGTTGGATACATGCAGAGCTTTATAAATCTAGGAACTTTGGTCCAATGTTTCATAAATTTGGAGCGTTGATTGGAGCAGCTTTTAATGCTATTGATCAACTTATTTTTAGAGGTAATTTACCTTTTACCTTGCACCACACAACACCAGATTATGCTTGCTTGAAACCTGCAGCTGAGATGCCAGTAATAGAGTATCCAAAACCAGATGGAAAAATTAGCTTTGATAAATTAAGCAGTGTTTTTCTTTCTAATACCTATCATGAAGAAGATCAACCTTGTCATTTAACATTAAAAGATTCTTCTATTCCTATTCTACAAAATCTTCCAATGTATGCAGAGCCAGCTCAAAGATATTGCCCTGCCGGTGTTTATGAGGTTGTTGAAAAAGATTCAGGTCCAGAATTTGTGATTAATGGACAAAACTGTGTGCATTGCAAAACGTGCGATATTAAAGACCCATCACAGAATATAACCTGGGTCACACCTGAGGGAACTGGCGGCCCAAATTATCCAAATATGTAATGAACAATTTCAAATTAATTGCATTTATAGTTCTACTCTCTGGTTGTTCATCTGAATCCTCGCAAATTAAGTTTGAGTCGTTGCTTGATTCTGAGTGGTCTAAAATTGTTAATGACAACCCTGTTTATGCTTCAAGCATGGGTGATCTCAGTCAAAATACTGAATGGTCTGATACCTCAGTCGAAAATATTTACACAGAGCATCAACATCAATTAGATGTCCTTAATATATTAGATGGTCTAGATGCAAGTGATTTCACCGAAGATAATAAAGTGAATTACTTATTGTTCAAACAACAATATGAGAATTCCATAGAATCTCATACCTATAAAACCTTTTTAATTCCATTTAGTCATAGAGGCGGCATTCAGCTGCAGCACGAAACTACTAGCATAGTACCCCTTAGAAATAAGCAACACTACTTAGATTGGATAGAAAGAATTTCAAAGATAGATGTATTGGTAGATGCGGCAATTGAAAAAGCAAAAATAGGTATAGCTGAGGAAATCGTCCCTCCGAGATTTCTCATGCAAAAAGTTTATAAGCAAATAGAGCTTCAAGCTTTTATAGAGCCAAAGGATAGCCCTTTTTATAGAGTCTTTCTTGAGATGGATAGATCGATAGATAGTCTAGAGACAGAAGAGATTCAGAAAAAAGCTCTTGCTGTTATTAAATCAAATGTTATTCCAGCTTATATAAAACTTCATAGATTTTTTAAGGATGAGTATCTTCCAGCCTGCAGGACATCTATTGGTATTAAAGAAATTAAAAATGGTAAAGAATACTATGAATTTTTAGCAAGAAAATTTACAACCACAAATCTAACTCCTCAAGAGATACATGAAATTGGATTAACTGAAGTGGCAAGAATAAGAGATGAAATGGATGCCATTATTAAAGAGGTTAAATGGGATGGAACATTTAAATCTTTTCTAGATGACTTACGTACCAATCCTAAGTTCTACTATGAGACTTCTGAAGAGCTTTTTGAGTCATATCTAGCTACCTCAAAAAGAATTGATCCAGAGCTAGTAAAACTTTTTAAAGTGCTGCCATCTATGCCATATGGTTTAAAACCCATTCCAATGGAAAGTGCACCCGATACTACAACAGCCTATTATCAGAGACCGGCTGCTGATGGATCTCGAGCAGGGTATTATTATGTCAATTTATACCGACCTGAAGTTAGACCAAAATATGAAATAGAAGTTTTAAGCGTTCATGAGGCAATGCCTGGTCATCATTTGCAGATAGCACTAGCAATGGAGTTAGATCTACCAAACTTTAGGAAATATGGAGGCATCACTGCCTTTGTTGAAGGTTGGGGACTATACAGTGAAAGGCTTGGTTATGATCTTGGGTTATACAAGGATCCTTATTCCAAATTTGGGCAATTGACCTATGATATGTGGAGAGCAATTAGACTTGTTGTAGATACAGGAATGCACTACTTTGATTGGAGCAGACAAGATGCTATTAATTATTTTTTAGATAATTCTGCAAAAACCAAACAGGATGTTATGAATGAGGTAGACAGGTACATTAATTGGCCTGGACAAGCATTGGCATATAAAATTGGCCAATTAAAAATACTTGAACTTAGAGCAAAAGCTGAATCTCAATTAGGTGAAGATTTTGATATCAAAGACTTTCATCATGAAGTGCTAAAAAGAGGTGCCCTACCACTAGATATTCTAGAAGAATATATTAATCAGTGGATAGAGCAAGAATTAAATTAGTCTCTCATCTCACCCAATGCAAAGAAGCAATCAAAGCTTTGAAGAATTAATAGTTCTTTTGAATTATTGTCTTGCTTGAGAGCTATATCTATTAGTGAATAGTAGACAGAGCGAGAGATAAAGCCCTCTAAATTATTTCTTACATGAACAAAGGGAATATGCTCATCGCCTATTTTCTTAAGTTCTAGTTTATGATCTTTATCAAGGGGTATGGATAAATCTAAATTTGTTTTTAGGATAATATTTTTATTATCTGAATCAACCTCATAATCAATTATCTTGTAAGGAGCTAAATCTACTTTTACAGGTACTTTTTCAACAGGTGTAACCAAATAATATTTACCATCTTCGAGTTTTAAAATTCTTGAAAATAAAATCTTTAATTTATCCCTGCCAATAATCGAACCTTGATAAAACCAATTGCCCTCCCTATCAATTTTCATCTCTACACCCTCACACAAATCTGGATCCCAAAGATGCACAGGAGGATATTTCTCCTCAATTGAGTTAACAGAGTTCAATAAATCAGCGAAGTCCATATAAAGCTTGAAGCAAAATAAATAATCCTAATCCAGCAATAAATGCTGAAGAAGCAAATTGGATATTATCAGAATGCTTATTAAAAATATCACCCATTGAATGATGAGTTAATGCATAGCTGACGAAGGAAAACCATGCCGCAGTAGTTAGTGGAAAATAGAATAAATAGATTAAAGACATCAATGTATTTGAATCAAGATTTATAAAAGAGAACAAGGAAACAGTAAACAGAAATGCTTTCACATTTAATAAATTAGTTACCAAGCCAATAACAAAAGGATTTTTGAATAAGACCTTTGACTCATCTGACTTAGATGACTTTTTTGAAATAAAAAAGCTGAGTCCAAGATATAGCAAATATAATGACCCAATGCATTTAATAAAAAATTTAGCTTCCTCAGAGCTATAAATCAATAATGAGATTCCAGAAATAGCAAAAAAACAGTGAGTAAATATACCAAAACCAATGCCTAGGGCGGTAAGAATTCCCTGAGCTCTGCCTTTAACTAATGATTGATGAAAAATAATGGCAGTATCTGGACCAGGTGACATTACAGCTAACAAATGAGCTAAGGCTGCTGAAAAAAACATCATGATGAGATAATCTCAGGTTCTATTTCTAATTTTATTTTAAATTTTTTAAATATCTTTGATTTAATTTGATTGAGAACAGAGATAACCTCATCAAATGAAGCTTCACCATTGTTAATGAGTACAAGAGAATGATTCTCATATAAACGTAAAGTATCAGGAATGTTTAATTCAGGCTCAATTAATTCTATGAGTCTGGCTGAGCTGAGTTTGGTGTATCCATCCACCTGATCCCACCTATGACCAGCTAAGAATTCATTGTCTAAATCTTGAGATCTCACCATGGGATTTTTAAAGATACTTCCAACATTTGGCTCTAACCGTGGATCAGGCAATTTTGAATTTCTTATATTTCTAACAGAGTTTGAAAGCATTTGCGGGGTAAGAGAATTCTTATCAATAGAATTATCGATTAAATAATTAGCTAAAGCTGGGTAACTTAAATTAGGCACAAATCTTTTATGAAAAATAAAATTTACCTTTAAAATAATATAGTTTTTTGATTTAAAGATTGAATTTCGATATTCAAATTTGCATTCCTTCCTTTTAATAGTTTCTTGTTGCTGAGTAAGCAAATTAAAACATTCAACACTATGAATAAATGAACTGACCTCAACTCCATATGCACCAATATTTTGAACAGGTGCGGCACCCACAGATCCAGGAATATGAGTTAAATTTTCTATTCCGTATAAATTATTGTTTAAGCAGTATTCAATAAGATCGGCCCAATCAACTCCTCCGCCTACTGAAAGGTAATCTTCATACATTTTGATATCTTTAAAATTAACTTGAACAATAGTTTTATCAATATCTTTGTTCAATATTACGTTTGTACAAGCGCCAAGAATTAATATCGAGTTTTCTTTGATTGAATGTAATTCAGATAAATCGTCAGAAGTGTCTATGCTTAAGAAATTTTTTGCTTTTACTGTTAAGCCAAAAGAGTTAGGAATAAGCATAATCAATCATTCTTCTTAGCAAATGCTCTCGCGGCTTCTAAATCTTCGGGAGTATCAATACCAAGAGGAGCTTCACATTTAAAATCTTGAACAAAGATATTAAATCCATTATCTAAAAAACGTAATTGTTCTAGTTTCTCTGATTCTTCATTTGCAGTTGGCATGAGCGCGCTTAATGCTTGAAGAGTTTTATTGGTATAAGCGTATATCCCAAGATGCTTCAAATGATGTTGAGAGCCTTCATTGGATAAGTTTGGTATAACAGACCTAGAAAAGTACATAGCTTTTTTGGAAAGTGATCGAACTACCTTAACCTCATGAGGGCTATTTATATCCATATTATCTGTAAATTTAATACATGCTGTCGATATGAGAAAATCATCGCTTAAAAGCGTAGGTAGTTGATTAATGATCTCTAAAGGCATGAAGGGTTCATCTCCCTGCAGATTAACAACTGGGATATCATCCGGCAAACCCAGTGTTTTTGCAGCTTCAGCAATTCTATCCATGCCTGAAACATGATTTGATGAAGTCATCACGACACTCGCACCACAGGATCTGCAATGCTCTGCTATATCTGTGCTATCGGTTGCAATATAAACACTTGCAGCATTAGATGAATTTGCTAAATCTATGATTCGAGAAATTACAGTACTCTCATTAATCAGCGCTAATGGTTTATTAGGTAAGCGAGTAGAGCCGGCCCTAGCCGGGACAATAATTACAAAAGAATCAGTCATTCAAGGAAAAAATTCTTTCCTCAATCATTCTGGGAATATCGTCTTCAACTGGATAGCCAATATTGCAATGAGAACACTCCAAATGATTCTCTTTATCAATCAATTTTGCCTTACATCTAATACATCCCATGATATTTAAAATATCTTTATCTATCATTTAACTTCTCCTCAAGCCTATCAACAAATTGTGATTCTATTTTAGGCTCAATGCTAAGATACCAAATCTTCGAATTTTTAAAATGTTTACATTTTGCCGCATCTTTCTCAGTCATTAAAATAGGAAGATGATCGAGATAATATAAGTCCCTTTTATTATACTTGTGGTGATCAGGAAATGGATTTTTGTCAAACTCAAAGCCCATTCTCACCAATAAATCAAAAAACCTATTCGGATTTCCAATTCCCGCAACTGCATGGACTTGATTATGCATGGGCCATTTATCTACTGAATACTCTTTACCTGAATTTAAATGAATAAACTTAGCTGGACTTAGGGTCATTAAAATTTCATCTCCTTCAGTTGGGCCGCCATTATTAACAATAAAATCAACCTCTGATAATCTTGACTTGGGTTCCCTGAGGGGACCTGCAGGAAATGCTAAGCCATTTCCAAGCCTTCTGATACCATCAATTACAGCAATTTCAATATCCCTGCCCATTGCATAATGCTGAAGACCATCATCAGAAATAATAACGTCCACATCATGTTTTTCTTGCAGTTTTCTTGCTGCCCTAGATCTATTTTTATCAATAAAAAATGGAACATTTAACTTGGCTAAAATTTGCGCTTCATCTCCTGTTTGTTTGTAGGTAGTATCAGAAGTAACTTCAAGCGTTCCAGAATATTTGCCACCATATCCTCTACTTACTAACCCCGGTTTCAAACCTCGTTTAGCTAACTCATTTGCAATAAATTTAACTAAAGGCGTTTTCCCAGTTCCCCCCATTGAAATATTACCTACAACAATCATTGGTTTTGGAGAGTTCCAAACTTTTTTGGGATTTTTTATATAAGAATTCCTTCGAGCTTTTACCAAAGATGTAAATAAAAAAGTAAAGGGAGCTAAAATATACAACCAAAAACTTTTTTTGTACCAAGCATCAATTAGATATCCTTGTTGGGTTGGCTCTTCTGTAAATGTTGGAAGGAATTCTTGGCCAACAGATTTTCTTGATAAATTTTTTACATCACCAGAATCATTAAACTTATTTTGATATAAATTTTTGTAGATACCATTTTGCTCTAATAAGTCATCATGAGTTCCCGACTCGGCAACTGCACCATTATCTAAAACCAAAATTTTGTCAGCATTTTCAATGGTTGAAAGTCTGTGAGCTATAACGATGGTGGTTCTATTATTTATTAATTGCTCTATTGCTTCTTGAACAATTAATTCAGATTCATTATCTAGAGCTGAAGTGGCCTCATCTAAAATAATAATTGGTGAGTCTTTATAAAAGGCTCTTGCTATTGCTATTCTTTGGCGTTGACCACCAGACAATAAGACACCATCATCGCCTATTTCAGATTTAAAGCCCTCTGGTAGTCTGGTAATAAACTCATTACAACCTGATATTTCAGCTGCCTCTTTTAATTTTGATTGATCAATATCGTTGTCACCATAGGCAATATTTTTTTCAATTGTGTCATTAAATAATGTTGGTGATTGATTAACTATCGAGATTGATTTTCGAAGATGAGAGAGCTGATAATCTAATATACTTATTCCATCTATTGATATTTTCCCAGAATAATCAGAATAAAATCTTGAAATCAAATTAGCAATTGTCGACTTACCTGATCCAGATTTACCGACAATAGCAACTGTTTCATTTTGCGTAATTTCAAAATTTAAATTATCTAAAACAGATTCTTTGGAGTTATATGCAAAAGATACATCTGAAAATGAAATATTTCCTATAATATCTGAGTCTAACTTGCCAGAATCTTCTTCTTCTTTTGTATCTAATTGATCAAAAATTTCTACAGCTGCTGCTAAGCCCTTTTGAATTACTGCATTAATATTTGACAGTTGCCTAATGGGCTTTGCCATTAATCCAGCTGCAGTAATGAAAGCAACAAAATCTTCAGCACTAAGTTCTATGCCAAGTTGTGAACCCAATGCAAAATAAGCCACGATAGATAACGAAATTGAAACAAGAAGCTGGATAATGGGCGTTGCTAGATTACTGGTTGCTTCCAGTTTTAAATTTTGATTTTTATTAGAAGCATTGGCAGCAAAGAATCTATCCTTTTCGTATTTTTCAGCACTAAATGATTTAATTTCAAGGTTTCCATCAACAGCTTCAGATGCAAGATGAGTTACATCTCCCATAGCTGTTTGGATTGTTTTTGCTAACTTTCGTAATCTACGGCCAGCTACATATACTATCAATGCAATAAAAGGGGTCGTTATTAATAGGAGAAGTGTTAGCTTCCAGTTTAGGGAAAACATATAAACTAATAAACCAACAAGAAGAAATCCCTCTCTAACAAAAGTCTTAATAGCATTTGAAGCAGCTCCTGAAACTTGCGTAGTGGTAAAAGTAATTCTATTAATTAGTTGACCAGATTGATTTTGATCAAAGAAATTTTTAGGAAGGTTAATCAGTTTTGAGAACAGTTCAGATCTAAGATCATGCACAATGCCGAACCCAACCCTAGACATAAAATAGTTACCAATAAAAAAGCCTGCGCCCCTTCCCATTGCTATAAAAATTAATGCCAAAACAAGATATAAACTGAAATCTTCTTGATCAGAATTAATATATTCAATAATTCTTCTTATCCATTCAACAGCAGCAATATCTGCAGATGCAAAAAGAATAAAACCAAAGATGCTTAAAATAAATGAAAATTTAAACCTAAAGGTATAAGAAAATAGTCTCTTTAAGGGATTCATGACTGATCAGTATAAGTTTTAATCTGTATGTTTTGAAATCCTAGTTGTTGGAGACCATCCATTAGGTTGATGACCCATTCATGATAGGCTTTACTCTCTATAGAGAGAACTACGACCTCTGACTTAGAAAAAGTTGCAGCAACTCCAGCCATTAATTTATCAATCTCTGCCATATAAAATTCTTGATTATTAATTATGAGCACTCCATTTTCTAATAAGATAATATTTTGATAGTTATTTGAAATAGCTGATGCAAATGACTCAGATTCTGGTAGATCTAATGTTAGATATTGGTTCGTTTCTATTTTTGATGTAACAACAAAAAAAATTACAAGCAGAAAAACAATATCAATTAAGGGAGTAATTTCAATTGAAAGAGTTCTTTTTTTATTATTATAAAATTTCATTTTTTATAAAGAAAATCTAAAAAAATTGATGTATTGACTTGCAAGACTGACATCAAAATTACGGTTTTTTGCTCAAAATACCTATAAAAAACTATAGCTGGCACCGCAATAATTAAGCCAAAAGCAGTTGTAATTAAGGCCTCTGAAATTCCAGCTGCAAGCAAATCTGTATTTGCAGAGCCATTGACGTCAATATTACTAAAAACTGTTATCATCCCAACAACGGTCCCTAGAAGTCCCAATAAAGGACTAATGCTCGCTATGGTGTTCAGCATCGATAAATTTCTTTCAAGGAGCAACTTAATCTCTGAAGCTTTCTCCTCCGCTTTTGTCTCAACGAATTCTCTTGAATTTAAACGGTATTGATAGCAATGCTGAAGTAAATCACCCAATTGTGATGTAGCTGCAATTTCTTGCTGGTTTTGGGTATGAAAAGAATCCTTTTGGATTAAATTTTGTGCCTGTCTTAATAATCCTTTTGGGGCAACTAACCTCCTCTGTAAAAACCAAAGTCTCTCAAGCACTATTGAAATAAGTAAGATGGAGCAAACGAGTAATGGCCAGATAAACCATCCGCCTGATATTAATAAATTATTCATTTTGTACTGACTTCAAGTCTCCATTCTCAATACGAAACACTGATTTTAGTTTACCAGCATAATTTAAATCATGAGTTGCGACCACAATACCTATATTATGATTTTGAGATAATTTAATAGTTAAGTTTTGAATCACCTCAGCATTCTCTTGATCTAAGTTACCGGTTGGTTCATCCATTAATACAAACTTTGGCTCATGCACTACTGCTCTTGCAATGGCAACTCGTTGTCGCTCACCCCCTGAAAGCATATATGGGTATTTATTTTGCAAACTAGTAATTCCAAGTTCATCAAGAATCTGCATGATTTTTTTAGAATTTTTATTAAATTTTTTATCATTGGCAATCTTAAAAACTAAGTTACAGTTTTCAAATACGGTTAGATCATCTAATAAATAATGAAATTGATATGCATAGCCAAATAGATTTCTACGCATTAAATGAAAGTTTTTTGCATTATTGGAAGATAGGTTAATATCATTGAAATAAATATCACCCTGATCAGGAATCTCCAATCCAGCAAGAATTTGCAAAAGTGTTGTTTTACCGCTACCAGAAGAACCAATAACGCCAATCGAATCTCCCTCAGAAAGAGAAATTGATACATTTGATAGGACCTCTGATTGATGATCTCCCGATTGATAAGTTTTGCTAATATTTGTGGCTGTGAGTTTATTCATGACGCAAAATTGTTACGGGTTTCAACTTAGCTGCTCTAGCTGCTGGAAAATATGAAAATATTAAACTCATTGCAAGAACAGAAAGACAGATATATACAAGTTGAGTTAATCTAAATTCATATGGAAAATAATTAATAAAATAACTATCCATCAAACTTCTGTTACTAAAATTTTCTACAATATTAATGAGCTGATCTATATTGGGAGTTAATATAATGCCTATCAACAAACCAATGAATGTTCCCATAAATCCAATAATTAAGCCTAAGTTTAAAAAAATAAATGTAAGTTGATTTTTTGAACAGCCCATTGTTTTTAAAATAGCGATCTCTTTTTCCTTTGTTTTAACTGTCATGACAATGGTGGAGAGAATATTAAAGGCAGCCACTGTGATAATCAAAAAGAGCATTAGGCTGATTAATCTTTTTTCTAATTTAATAGCTTGAAATAATGTTCCATGAGTTTGCTGCCAAGAAGTAAAATAGTAATGATCTTCGTTGAGAAATGGTTGAGCTAATAAATTAAAACCAATTGAATTAACAGCAAACAAATCATTAGTTTTAATTCTGAGGCCTTGAGTGCTATTTTTGGGGAGGTTTAAAATATTAGCTGCTAGATCATGATGAATTAAAACCAGTGATTGGTCTAATTCAGCCTTAAGTTCAAATATGCCAACAATCTCTAGTGATATTGTCCTTGGAAAAGTGCCTAAAATTGAAGAACGTAGTTTAGTTGTAGTGATATTGACCGAATCGCCAACTTCTATTCCTAAGTATCTAGCTAACCAAGAGCCTATAATCACTCCGTTTTTTGGAGAAATATTACCCAATGAACCGCTAGTCATATAGCTTGGAAGAATAGACATGGAATCTTCTAACTCAGGTTTAATTCCTGTAAGAAACACACCTCTTGATCTATTTTTAGCACTCATTAATCCTTGAGTTTCAATATAAGGACTTACACTAATAACATCATCTGAGGTTCTTAATTTAGAAATTAATTCATTATAGTTATTAAGATTTTCATTAGAGCGAATGATCAATTGAGGAACAACACCTAGAACTCTAGATTGTAATTCCTTTTCAAAACCATTCATGACGGATAAGACTATAACTAAGGCTGCAACTCCAAGTGAAAGGCCTGCTATAGCCATCAAAGAAGTGAAGGATGCAAAAGCACCCTTCTTTGATCGAAAATACTTGTAGCCCAAGTAAATAGGCAATGAGTTCATGACACCTAGGTTATCTGCTTAAGAACCTTTTCAATATCTCCCTTATATGGGGGACGGATTGCAGATAATAATTTATCAAACCTTGAGCCAATTTGTTTATATACAGCTTTTGCATTACTGAAAGTCTTAAAGCCCTCTTCACCGTGATAGTTGCCTATTCCAGATGGTCCTACACCACCGAAAGGAAGATCTTCTTGCTGAATATGGCCCAATACATCATTAACAGTAACGCCACCTGATGAAGTTCTTGAGAGAACATGTTCTTCCTCATTCTTATTAGATCCAAAATAATATAAACCCAATGGTTTATCATTTTTATTTACATACGAAATAGTTTCGTCAACTTCAGTAAATTCTTTAATAGGTAATAAGGGGCCAAAAATTTCTTCTTTCATAATCTCCATTTCATCAGTGGGATTCATTACAAGCGTAGGAGGAATCTTAAATGCTTCTTGTTGTGAGAAATCCTCATTAGCAGGATTTATCTCATCAATCTGTGCGCCCTTTTCTTTAGCATCAGTTAACAAGCCTTGTAGACGATCAAAATGTTTTTGATTAACAATAGATGTGTAGTCATCGTTGTGTTTTAAATCTGGATAAAAATCTGCAACAGCAGCTTTCATGCCTGAAACCAGCTCATCTTTTTTATCAGAATGCACCATTACATAATCCGGAGCTAAACAAATTTGGCCAGCATTCATGGTTTTACCAAGCATGATTCTTTTAGCTGCAATTGCACTATCAGCAGAATTGCTCACAATAACTGGTGACTTGCCTCCAAGCTCTAGAGTTACTGGAACTAAATTCTCAGCAGCAGCTTTCATAATATGTTTTGCAACAGCGCCACTACCTGTATATAGAAGATGATCAAATTTTTGTTGAGTAAATGTTGCGCCAACATCAGGACCACCTAAAATGGTTGCAAATTCTTCTTCATCAAAAGAAGCATCACATAACTCTTTCATTAAATTTGATGATTGTTCAGTATATTCACTTGGCTTATGCATAATTTGATTTCCAGCTGCAAATATAGAGGCAGCAGGAGAGAATGTTAAAAACATTGGAAAATTCCATGGAGATATCATCCCCACAGTTCCAAGGGGCTCATAGTCAACAGAAGCTTTGGCGCCTAAAAGACCTAATGGAAAATTTACCTTTCTTTTAGATCCTGCCATCCACTTTTTTAAGTTTTTCTTTGCATACTCAATACTTGGAACAATTGTGTAGACATCTGTTGCCATTGATTGATTTTTAGATCTTACTCCAAAATCTTCATTTAGAGCATCTACTATTTTATATCGATTTTCCATGACCAAAGACTTCATACGATCTAACCTATCAATTCGTAAGTCATATGATGGGGGGCCATTTTTTATAAAATATGCTTTTTGTTTTTCAAGGATATTTTGCATTTGCTGGTGATCCATTTTTTTCTCCTTATTTTAAAATAGTTTATTAGTCTAACAGTTTAAGAAAACCCTAAGGCAAGGAATTATCATTAGGTTGATCTTTTCTGTTTATCTGAATCATTTGTCTTTTTAATCATACTTCTAATTTCAGACCAGTCATCTTCTGACATTTTTGAAAGTTGTGAGAAAGTTCCGCCACCAGATAGATATTGAGCTCCATCAAGTGCGATTGTCTGACCAGTCAAATATTCACATCCATCAGCCATTAAAAAAGTTGCTAAATTTTGTAATTCGCTCATTTCGCCAACCCTTCCCATTGGAATTGTGCTCATGGAGCTTGAGTCATCATCTAAAGCTCCCTTCGGACTTAATCTTGCCCAAGCTCCTTCTGTTGGAAATGGGCCTGGTGCAATTGCATTAATTCTTATTCCACTCGAACCCCATTCAACAGCAAGTGACTTTGTCATAGTATGGAGTGCAGATTTCGACATAGCTGAGGGCACAACAAAAGGAGAGCCTGTCCATACCCAAGTTGCAAGTATTGAAATTATTGATCCCTTGGTTTTTTGCTCAAGCCATTTTTTTCCAACGGCATTGGTTACATAAAATGTTCCATGAAAAACAATATTTGCAATTGCATCAAAACCTCTTGCTGATAGATCTTTTGTCGGAGAAATAAAATTACCTGCTGCATTATTTACCAAACCATTCAGAGGACCTTCTTGAAAAATAGAATCAATGAAATCTTCAACATCTTGAGGCGATCTAATATCAAGTGGTTGATAACGAACGTTTGCTCCATATTTATCCTTAAATTCATTGGCTGTGTCCCTTAAAACACTTTCTCTTCTTCCACAAATCACCAAATCAGCGCCATGCTGGATATAATGCTCTGACATTTCTTTGCCCAAGCCGGTTCCTCCGCCAGTAACTAATATTTTTTTTCCTTTCAGCAAATCCTCTTTAAACATATATATATCCTTATTTTATGTTAGTTATGTCTATGATAGCTTGAACCCAAGCATCTGAAAAATTTAATGACGGCACGTAATCTAATGTTTGACCGCCAGCTTCGATAAAAAGTTCTTTATATTCATCACCAATTTCAATGACAGTTTCAAGACAATCCGAAGTAAATGCAGGTGAAAAAACAAGAACCTTCTTAATTCCTTTGCCAGGAAGATTTTCTAAAACTTCATCAGAAAATGGCTTGAGCCAATTTTTGGTTAATCTAGATTGAAACGTAACCTCATATTTATCACTTGGAAGAGATAATTTTTGAGCTATTAACTTTGAGGTTTCATAAACTGTTGCTTTATAGCAATAATAATTCTCTTCATTAATTTCATGCTCACAGTTCTTACCATCACATTGATTATCCAGATACACCTTATTAACTTGTGAGTTAGGCAAACCATGATAGCTAAATATCACTTTGTCATATTCTGATAGATTGAAGGCTTTTGCTGCATCGACCCAAGCATCTATGAATGAAGGATGGTTGTAGTATTGTGAAATAAACCTAAAAGAAGGAATCACCCAATCTTTTGACAGTCTCTTTGTGACGTCCTCAAAGACGCTTCCAGAAGTTGCAGAAGCATAATGTGGGAAAAGAGGCAAAATGATTAACTCCGATGGATTGGATTGTATTATCTTATTAAGGGCATGCTGAATGCTAGGCTTTTGATATCGCATAGCATAATAAACATTATATTTTTCTTGTTTTATATTTAATTTATTTGTTAATTCATGGGTATTTTTAAGCAATGGAGACATTCCTCCTGAAAGATCCCAAAGTTTTTTATAAATTTTACTTGAGCTAAAGGATCTAAATGGACAAATAATTAAAGTAACAAGTATGAATCTAAGTAAATATGGGACATCAATAACTCTTCCGTCCATCAAGAATTCTCTTAAATACTTAAAAACATCTAAGTATGAAGGGGAATCTGGTGTTCCTAAATTAATCAGTAATAAGGCTGGTTTGTTCATGATCTCTTAATAATGGGTGCCCTATTATAAATAATAAGGAAATAAAGCACAGAGAAGCACTAAAAAAATATAAATATTCTGGTCCAAATTGATAAATAGGCATAGCTACTATTGGAGTTAAAACATGTCCTATTGGTATAACAGAGCCCAAATATCCTGCAGCCGTGCCTTGATTATCTGGGGTTTGAGCTAGAGATAAAGATGAAGCATTCGCAGGTCTAAACATACCCCCACCAAAACCATTAATCATCATAGCCAAATAAAATAAAGCAATTGATGTTGATAATGCTGCCATTATGTAAGAAATTGTAAGTAAAAAAGTACCGTATATTAGTAACTTATTATTAGCGATAGGCTTTAGATCAGTAAAGATATATTGGCTAACAACCATTGATATTGATAGGACAACAAAAGTTAAACTTATCACAAGTGGTAAATCTTTTTCCTCTGAAAACACGTCTGTTACAAAGAATCCTATGGATTGAAGTAAAGATGCTTGGCAAAGAGATGATAAAGCGGCAATAAACAAAAATGGCCATACTAACTTATCTTTATAGGATAATTTTTTTATAACCTTTTTTACTTTTTCTTTAGGGAAGGTGTTTTTTGGAAAACTAATATAAATACCGACAGCTGCAACAAAACCACAAGATGCAAAAAAATAAAAAGGAAGTGTCTTTGAATATAAGAATAAAAATCCGCCCAACATCGGGCCCATAATTGTTCCAATTAAAAAACTAGATTCTAGTCTTGCAAATTTTTTGGTTCGTTTTGATCTTTCTGAGGTATCTGCAATGTAGGCAAAAGAAGCTGGTCTAGTTGCAGAGCCGATTAACCCATTAATCAATCTACCTAAAATTAGCAGGGGTAAAAGATAAACCAAATCTAAAATTTTCTGCTCAACAAGAAATAAAGGGGTTATTAGAGCAATAATTGAAATGGAATAACCTATAAGACCTATAACTGCTATGTTGCGTCTTCCATATTTATCGGATGCCCTGCCCCAAGACGCACTAGTTATAGCCCATGCAACTGCAGAAATTGAAAATATTGTTGATGTTTCAACTACAGATAGGCCTAAATCTCTAGCTAGAGGAGGAACCAAAACAAAAGCAAATGATTGCCCTAGACCTACTGAAAATAAACCGAATTTTAACCAAGTTGTAGGATTATACAATTTTTGAGATGCCTACAGCCTCACGTAATTTATCAATAAGCTCTTGAGCTTGAGGGCGAACTTTGCGAGCACCATCAGAAAATAAATCATTTAATAGATCGGGCTCATCTTTTAATTCATTATATTTTTCTCTTATAGGAATAATTTCATTATTGATAACAGTAAATAAATCTTTCTTAACATCACCCCATCCAATTCCATCTTTGTATGATTGCTTCATATTACTAATCTCCTGAGCACTAGCAAAAAAAGAATAAAGTTGAAAAAGGTTACAAGTCTTATGATCTTTGGGTTCGCCTGGTTCAAGAGAATTGGTAATAATCTTTGCAATAGATTTTTCTAAGGCTTTCTCTGAAGATAAAAAAGGAATAATATTATTATAAGACTTACTCATTTTTCTACCATCATTACCAGGTACTGATATTTCACTTTTTATGATTGCTTCTGGAATCGTTAATATCTTCGAGTAAGTATGATTAAATTTACCTGCGATATCTCGAGTCATCTCCATGTGTTGAGCTTGATCTGGACCAACGGGAACATGAGTTGCATTGAAAATTAATATATCAGCAGCCATTAAAATTGGATATGAGAAAAGACCCATATTTATTGCTTTATCCTCATCAGCACCAGATTCAGCATTTTCAGCAACCATAGCTTTATATGCATGTGCGCGATTTAATAAACCTTTGGCAGCACTACAATTTAAAATCCAAGTTAGCTCTTGAACCTCAGGAATATCTGATTGTCTATAAAAATGTGATTGATCAGGATCCAAGCCAGAAGATAGCCATGCTAATGCAACATTTTTTACACTTGCTTCAATTTCACTGGGATCAATTTGCTTTATTAATGCATGATAGTCAGCTAGGAAAAAATATGAGTCATTATCAGGAGCGACTAATTCAAGCGCAGGTCTAATAGCACCTAAATAATTTCCAATATGGGGAGTACCAGTTGTAGTAATTCCTGTTAAAATTCTTTTTCTCATTTAAAGATAATTATAAACATCAAAAGAAACTATTGTGGAAACTCATAAAACTTTATTTGAATCACTAGATAAAGCTGAAAAGCATTTTGAGGCTGGAGAAATTCGATTAGCTCAGAAAATTGTGAACGAGGTCTCAAGATCTATTAGAGCTGAGGGCAAAGTATCGAATAAACTTAAACATAGATTCAATTTCATGTCGGCTCAATCTAGATATTTTAATGATATCTCATCTTTCGCAACGAACCCAAAAAGAAATGAGATTATCAAAGAAATTGAATCCTTAATAGCTAAGCCACATGAAAATCCTAAAAAACAAGCAAATAAAATTCATGGACTCCAAACCAAATGGCAATTATTGGATCAATCCTCAAAACCTGCTGGTCGTGAACAATGGAAAACTTTTAAAACCCTTACTGACAAGGCTTGGGAACCATGTGCTCAATACTATGAAGAATTAAGGAAAATAAAAATCTCTAATGCTAAAGAGAGAGAGAGAATAATTGAATCCTTATCTCAATACACTATCAATAATTCAGATAAGTGGCCAGGATTAATTGATATGAGTAAATTTTTAAGCAAAACCTTTCAAAATTGGCAAAGCTACGCACCGGTTTTGGATGAAGATTTTTCTAAACTTAAAACAGCATACCAAGAAGCAAGAAAACCTATCAATGATGCGATTAAAAAACAGGAAACTAAAAACTATAAAACCAAAGAATCATTAATAGAAAAAGTTAAACAAATTAATGATGAAGATACTCAAGTTTGCATTCAAAAATTTCAAAAAATTAAACGTGAATATCAAAATATTGGACCCGCTGGTAAAAAAAAATGAAGGGTTATTATGGAAAAAATTAAATGAAGCTGCTGATAGATTTTATGAGGCCGAGAAAACTCTAATAAATGATGAGCTTATTTTGATAAGTGATCTTAATGAACAACTTAAAAAAAATGACTGCTCAATTAAAGATATTAAGGAAAAAATTTCTGAACTGAATAAGTCTCGAAAATCACCCGAGTTTCTTAAACTTCAAAAAGCTATAAAGAGTTTTGAAAATAAAAAAATTAATGAAATAAATGCTGCAAAAATCAATGTTTATCAAGATCTTTTAGATCTCTTAGAAACATCTGACGAAAAGCATTCAACCATTCATAAAGAAATATTTAAAACATTGAAACAACCACTTTATAATGCTGATGCAAATAAACTGCTTGAATGTACAGTTCAACTAGAGTTAATAGCAAAAATTGAACCTCCTGCTGCAGACAAAATTATTAAACAAAAGCTATCACTGGAAATGCTCCAGAATAAATTTTCAGGCGGTAAGAATGAAGAAGATGAGATTAAAGGCTTACTTATCGATTTTATCAATAACCTTCAATCAAATAAAATTAATACAAATGAAAAAAAACTATGGAAAAGAATAAGCGAAGTGCTCAGTAAATTAGCTAATCAGCTTCCTTAATTTTTAAAACTTTCATCCATTTATCTGACTTAAATCTAGCAACATAAAGAAACCCTTTGACAACATAATCTGCAACAAGAGTTGAGAATATAATTTCAATCCTTGCATCAAGTAAAAAGAAAATTGCTGCAAGAAAGACTCTAATAAATAACAAGCAAGTAAGAGTAATCACAAGTGGGGATTTTGTATCACCGGCACCTCTCAAAGCTCCACCAAGAGAGAATTCAATTGCCATTAAGGGTTGCATGGATCCAAGCAACCAAATAAAAATTACCGTTAAACGAACAACCTCATCATTATCAATCATAAATCTTGCTAAAGGTTGTGCAAATACTGAGATCATTACTCCGAAAAATGTCATTGAAAGGATTGATAATCGCATGGCCCCCCATCCAGCACGCTTAGCTTGATCTTGGTTTCTTGCGCCTAGATGCTGACCCACAAGAGTGGCTCCTGCAATTGAAAAACCAAACCCAATAACAAATGAAAAAGATAATATTTGCACTCCGATTCCATATGCTGCATATGCTTCAGTACCATAATAAGCAACTAAAATAAGAAATGCTGTTATCCCAATCTGAAAAATGACTTGCTCCAATGCTGCAGGCAGGCCAACCTGAAAAATTTCTTTAACTCTAGCTATGTCAACATTAAATATAGAAAAATATCTAACAGGCAACTGATTTGAAAGCCAAAATACTATCAATAATACTGCCCCAATCACAAAGGATACTCCATTGCCAAAGGCTGCTCCAATAACACCATAATTTGGAAACCCAAGCCAGCCATTCACAAAAACAAGCATAAAAAATATTGCAAACATATTCATTATCAAGCCTATAAATAGTGGAGTTTTCATATCACCAACTGCCCTTAAAGCAGTTATTAACCCCATGCCACATCCAAAAGCTATATAGAATGGAGATATTGCTTGGAGATACTGAGTTGATAGCATGAGTGCCTGGTTTTTAAGGCCAAAAAATCTTACTAAAGGCTCTGCAAATTGCCATACACATATTGCAGTAATTAATGATAAGAAAATTACAAGTTGCACTGTTCTTGTAAAGAAGACTCCAGCTTCCAACTTATCATTGGCCCCCCAATTTCTTGCAATTAATGCTGTTGATCCTGCTAATACACCTGTAAGAACTGCCTGCAAAATGAAGGTTACCCTTTGACCAGTAACTGCTGCAGCAATTGCATCTGGTCCCAGATTACCAACAACTTTGATGGCAACAATTGAGCTAGTTGCATAAAAAAGATTGGTTATAATTGATGGCCAGGCAAGGGTCCAAACGCCCATTGACCCTCTTGGGATTTTGGCTCCCCCATCTAAGACTTCCAAAAATTATGACTCCTTAATTGAGCCAAGATAGATGACACCAAATATAAGGGTCATTAGAAATGCAACCGGTGGTGAATCTTTGGATCTTAGTATTTTATTTCTAAAAATAATACATTCGATCAAATGAGCAAAAAGCAAGATATAAAAAATACTAGATGCTAAATAAAAAATCCATCCATTAAAAGGTTCAATTAAATTAACAATACCGAAAGCCCATAAAATTAATGTAATTATATTTGAGGCTTTCATTGCAACCTCTGGAAATTTATTAAATACATTCTATTGATCATTTTTCTATATTTCCTTATGAGGACTTTTGATTTTTAATTCCATGTCCATTAATTATAAAACTTTGCGATAAAATCACCTAGCATCTAACTGAGATAAAATTATCTTATGTTTTTCACGATTAATGCTATATAAAGAAAATATTCCAAAAGGAATAATCATTAGTACTGCAACAAATGGACCCTGAACCATTGCTAAACTAAATACTTGATCGGCATTAGGCAAGATCTCAGATCCCCTAGGAAAACCAATAAACTCAAGCGCTAAGCCAGCTACTAAAATTCCTAATCCAGTATTTAGCTTTCCAATCAATGAACTTGAAGCAAACATTAAGCCCTGTTGGCCAATTTTACTTTCAAGCTCAACTTCATCACTTATATCTCCGAGCATTGATTCGCGAACTATAGCACTTGACGATAAGCATGTGTTTCCTATGTATATAAATGGAGCTAAGGCAAAAAATAAGTTCCAAGAACCAGAGTCGGGAAGAATATCATTTAAATAAAGAATTATTGGTATAGGTGGAATCAAAGCAGCAAAGGCTATTGAAAATAATAAAATAGATCTTTTTTCTATATATATAACTAATCTTGGTATTAATAAAAAAGCTGTGAATGTTGACATGGCATAAATACTCAAAAATGAGGCAATCATAATTGATTTGAACTCCCAAAAATAAGTATTCATATATATTTGTAATGAGCTGTTTAAACCCCAACTAACAGCTATAAATAAATATCCAAAGAAAAAAATTAGGAATGATTTATTTTTTAAAGCTATGAAAATTTGAGAAAAAATTAATTTTAAATTAAAACTAACTTGATTGTTTAATGAATTATTTCGATATTGCAATGTTCCAAAATAAGTAACGAGCACAGAAATGCACATAAATGTAGCGCCTGTCATACCATAATAAATCCATGGCTCAGGATTTTGAGTGCCTGGTATGTATTCAGGAGTATCTTTAAAAAACACAGTGTAGGCTAAAAAAGCATTAAATAATCCTCCTGCCCATCCAAACATTTCGCGCGCAGCAAAGATTGAAGTTCTCTCTGTATAGGAACGTGACATTTCACTTCCTAATGATCTATGGGGAACATCAAATATAGTCATTCCAAGTCTAGTAAGCATAGTAAAAGTAAGCATCCAAAAAAATAATTGTTGTTGTGATAAATACCAGGATGCTTGGATAGAAAAAAGCATAAAATAAGAAAGTCCCATAGGAATTATTCCCAAGAGAAAATAAGGATGCCTTCTTCCTAAACGATGATTAGTTCTATCTGAGATTGCTCCCATAACAGGATCAGTAAATGCATCGACCATTAATGCAATAAAAATTGCGAGACTTGCGAGACCAGGAGCTAAACCTATAACATTAGAATAGAAAAATAAAAGAAAAAAAGTAAAAGCATCGCCCTTTACACCGTTTGCAACAGCCCCAGAAGCATACAAAAATTTTTCTTTAGGCTGAATACTCATAGCTCAGTATTGTATAGATAATTAAGAATTATTAATCCAAAAAATCAATAAATCTAAATCTAAACTTTTCATATGATTCTTTATCTAATAAATGGCCCATGCCTTCTATTATCTCAAGCTCACTTGATCGAATTAATTTCTCAGCAGAGTAAGCATTTTTAACTTTAATTAAAGGATCAATGTCTCCGTGAATTATTAATGTAGGGGTAATAATCGATTTAAGAAGTTCTTTCCTGTTTTGCGATCCAATAATTGCAGCCATTTGTCTAAGAAAGCCTCCATCATCTCCGCCCCTTGCAATATAAGCTCGCATATTTTTTCTAAATTCAGGTGTATCATAATTCTTTCCAGGAGTACCGATCAGTTCAAATAGTCTAATAGACTGGTCAATCCTACCCTCAATATCATCTTTGGCTGCAGATCTTTTTAGTAACTGTTGGGTAACCTTAAACTTCGGGCCATTAAATGGATTTGGTGTGGAAGCCGTTGAGGAAATCATGGTGAATGACTTGGCTCTTTCGGGATTCTGTGCAACTAATACTTGAGAGATCATTCCTCCCATCGACATGCCTAAAATATGAGCAGAATCTATGTTTAAGTGATCAAGGACTGCTATGCCATCTGATGCCATATCTTCTATGGTGTACTCAGAATTAATTGGAATGAACATAAAATATTTTAAGTAGTTTAATACTTGAGATGGTTGGGATGAAAATCTAGTTGATAATCCTACATCACGATTATCAAATGCTATGGGTCTAAAATTATTTTCTTGTAAATCCTTGATTAAAAAATCTGGCCAAAGTGTTAATTGAGCCCCAAGACCAGTTATTAAAAGAATTGGGGTGGCATTTATTGGTCCATAATCTCTATAGGCAATGTTAATTGATTGATTTTTAGCAAAGCCTTCTTCAAATGAAGATACATTGATGCAAAATACTATAAGTAAAAAAAATAAGTATTTAAAATTCATAAGCTTTTGCTCTTAACTGAACATTATTTCTGATGGCGCCCCAAAAAAGAGACATATCAAAATTATGCAGATCTCCGTCATTCGCAAATCTTTCAATTTTTTTAATTAATGGGCCCCTAGTTTCAACCAAAAAATTTTCTGAAACTCTTGCCTCAAAAAATAAGTCAGATATAGCTTCGATTGAAAGTTTAGAATATGTATTCTTAGTGGCGTAATAATCTGCAAGCGATAACTTATCTGCTTTTAGTCTAATAGAAATATTTTCAAGATCAGCTATCCATTCTTGATTGGCATCCCAAGAAAATGGATTTTGACAGACCAATGGCTGCTCCATGGGCTCAAGAGTCCATCCATTTGGAGTCCAAAGCAAAGATTTTGCTCTATCACGTCTGAAGCCCTCTATACCAGTACACCATGAAATAATTGCCTTTTGATCAACGCTAGATTTAGAAATAGAAAGATCAGGGTAAAGAAGATCAAAATATTTTGTGGGCAATATGTATCCGATTAAATATGCTGCTATAAAGTTTTTTTTTGCATCAGATTTGGATACATATTCATTTATCAACCTTTGTCCATGCAAAGCTCCTTGACTATGTCCTGCTATAAAAAATGGCTTGCCATTATTGTACTGTTTCATAAATACCTCAAAGGCATTTGACAAATCTGAGTAAGCCAAATCTAATGCATTACATCCATTATTGCTTTCGGTATCAAAAAAAGAATAGTAAGTTGCTTGACGATAATATGGAGCATAAACATTACAGGTTTCAGAAAAAGCAGATACTTGAGTTGCTAAATGACTACCAGTCCTCTCATAAGCAGCAGACGTCTCATCAATGGGTCCATTCCATTGCTTTTCAAAATATCCTGTTGGATGAATAAAAAATACATCAACTTCTTTCTCATCAAGTGATACAGGATTATCAGGCGATAAATTTTGAAAGCCATCTATGCCTGGAAATGCTGCCCAGCTTTTAGTGTCTGAATAATTTGGTTCTTTTGGAAGACTGTCAGTATTAAAATTTTCTTCAGGCTTCAGACTATGTATAAATTTTAAATTATTATTCCACGGGCTGAGTTTTTTCTTAGTCATAGGATTATGGTTTAAGGAATTTATTAGTTGCTGAGGCCGTTGCAACTAAAGTATCTCCTTGATGTAATTTAGCAGAAGTAAAGGAAATACTTTTACCGATCTTATTAATAGTTGCTGATGAGATAAATTTACCAGGTTTGCCTGGAGCTAGAAAATTTACATTAATATTTAAAGTTAATGGGTTATATTCACCATTAGTTTTAAAAATTAGTAAATGTGCCATAGAGGTATCCAACATTGCTGTCACAAAACCGCCTTGGACATAAGCCCCATTTGAATGAGTAAGCTCTTCCCCTATATCAAAATGAATAGTGATAGTTTCTTTTTGTTTATCAAAAACAACATCTTTGGCACCAAGAATAGAAAGAAATTTTGGAGGCTGGCTTAGGTCTACTTTTGAGGATGTCATTGGATGTTTAGTGTAATAGAATACTTGTAATAAATTATAGGGGAAATCTATGAGAATCTTTATATCAATACTAGTATTTTTTTTCATTTCAGCGCAAATAAATGCGAGCTCACTTGATACAGATGATAAAAATAAAATAACAAAACATTTCAATGCATATGTTGAAAATGGAAGTCTTCCAAATATATCAATATTAATTAAAAAAAATAATAAAGAAATTTATCGTCATTCTCATGGGTTTGCAGATATAGAAAGAAAAATAACTGTTAATGACAAAACGATATATAGAATTTACTCCATGACAAAACCAGTAACTGGTGTTGCAATTATGCAATTAGTAGAAAACGGGCAGCTGAGACTCAATGATAAAGTGTCTCAGTACATTCCAGCATTTAAAAATACCAAAGTGATTAACCTTGATTTTCAAGACTATGTTGTAAAACCAAAAAGAGAAATTACTATTAGAGATCTTTTAACCCATACAAGTGGTTTGACCTATAGTTGGGCGGGAGAAGGCCCCGTTAATCAAATTTATAGAAAATATAATATTCGACCTTATTACTTTGGAGCTCTGGATGCAGAATTAAATAAATTTCCTGGTAATACCTGTGAATTTGCTGCAGCTGCAGCTAGTGCTCCCCTCCTTCACAATCCAGGTGAAAAATGGTCATATGGAATAAATATGGATGTTTTAGGCTGCGTGGTAGAAGTGATCTCAAAAATGACATTTGCTGAGTATTTACAAAAAAATATCTTTGATCCACTAAATCTTAAAAGCATTGGTTTTTCAGTAAATCCTAATGATAGCGATTACTTTACAACACTCTATACCTCAGGAGCATTTTCAAGAGACGGAGAACTAGTTGCACCATCGGGACTAAATCAAGCTGAGCTAATGTTCTCTAAAGAGCTAAGATCTATTGATTTATTCAATAAATCTCCATATTTAACAAATTCATCAAAATTATTTGATGGGGGATCAGGACTAGTTTCAAATATTGATGATTACAGCAAATTTGCAGAGATGCTCTTAAATGGTGGTATTTTAGATGGCGTTAGAATTCTTAGTGAAGCATCTGTAGAATTAATGTCAAACAATCATCTTACAGATGAAATTTTAAGAGATGGATCTGCATTTGGATTAGAGGGTGTAGGTTTCGGATTGACAGTTGGAACTATTATGAATCCTGGTGTAGCTGGGACTTATTCTTCAGAAGGAGAATTTTTTTGGGGTGGTGCAGCAAGCACAATTTTTTGGGTAGATAGAAAAAATAATATTACGGCTACAATGATGACACAGTTTATGCCATCGGATAGATATCCACTTCGAGAAGAACTTAAAACATTACTATATTCTAGTTTGAGCAACTAAAACTGGCGGAGAGACAGGGATTCGAACCCTGGAAACCCGCGAAGGTTTGCTGGTTTTCAAGACCAGTGCATTCAACCGCTCTGCCATCTCTCCGTTCCTTAAGGTAAGGCATTTTAAAGACTTTTAGAAATAAGTAAACGATACAGATTAGGTGTATTATCAATCAATGAGCTATGAGCAGCATAGAGTAATAGGTTTTTGGCGAGGCTGGTCCATAGCTGTTGGTTGTGCTGTAGGCTCAGGAATTTTCATGATGCCTACAATGCTGGCACCCTATGGGATGCTAGGATTTGGCGGCTGGATAATCGCTGGAATTGGTTCAATTTTAGTTGCCTTAACAATGGCCAGACTAGTAAAGAGGATTCCCAAGACCGGTGGACCTTATGTATATGTTAATGAAGGGCTTGGTAATTTTTTAGGTTTTATTATTGCTTGGACATACTGGGTAGCATGCATAGCGGCCATTGCAGGAATATCAATTGCGTTTGTTGGCTATCTAAGTTTTTTTATTCCTAAAATTTCAAACTCTATTATTTACTCTTTGATTGCATCACTAATACTCGTGTGGGCTATTATAATTTTAAATATAAAAAGTCTAGAAAGTAGCTCAAAATTTCAAGTACTCTCTACCTTGTTAAAATTATTACCACTTCTATTTATTATTTTTCTTGGAGCAACAAATTTTAATACTAGTAATTTACCTGAACTAAATCCTGGTAATCTTCATCCCATCACATTACTTGCTACAGTTACAACTTTGGTGATGTGGTCATTTATTGGGATAGAAACAGCTACAGTGCCAGCAGATAATGTTATCAATCCTCAAGAAACAATCCCCAAAGTTTTAATTGCTTCGGTAATAACAATCTTAATTTTGTATGTCTTAGTGAGTTTTGCTATAGCCACAATTGTTCCAGCAAACGAATTAATAAACTCTTCAGCTCCATTCGCATTAGCTGCAACAAAAATTCTTGGAGCAACCGGAGGATCAATAATAAGCTTGGGAGCATTAATTTCAACACTTGGCTCGTTAAATGCAAATACGTTAACGGCCGGGAATCTAAGCCTTGCTGCAGCCAGAGACGGATTGCTTCCTGAAAAATTTGTAACATTAACTGAGGTTGGTACACCTTTATATACCTACCTGTTAACCGGTTCATTTGTAAGTATGCTTTTGATCTTGAACTACACAAAAGGAATTGTTAATGCATTTGTTTTTTTGGCTATGCTTTCAACATTATCTACCTTAATCGCATATGCATTCTGTGCAATTGCTGAGTTTAAATTTGCAAAAACCGATCAAAATAATAAAAAAAGAGTAAATGCCTTAATATTGTCATGCGCAACTTTCACCTACGCATTTTTTGCAATTTGGGGTGCCGGTATTGAAACGATAATTTATTCATTTATCCTAATTTTAATTGGCATGCCTATTTACTTATTTAAGAAATAAAACCATGAATTTATTGAATGAATACTCTCAAATCAAAGAAGTTGCAATAAGATCTCCGCTAGCTGGCTTCGTTAATAACGATAAAATTTCAAGGGAATGGGAAGCCCTTCGCTACCATGCTAAGCCAGATATGCTTCTAGCAATAAGTGAATATAAATATTTTAAAAGCTTGCTTACTGATGATGGAATGGAAGTGATTGATTTACCACCTTCTAATAAATTAACTCTTGATAGTATTTATACGAGGGATACTATTTTATTGTGCGAAAAAGGTTTAATTCTATGCAATATGGGTAGAGCATCTAGAACGTCTGAGGTTAATGAAAATTTTAAAGCCCTTTCATCTATGGGCTATGAAATAGCTGGAGAGATAAAAGCCCCTGGTACGCTAGAAGGTGGAGATTTCATATGGATTGACAACAAGCATGCAGCAGTTGGACTCGGACCAAGAACAAATGCTGAAGGTATAAGGCAATTAAAAGAGATATTAGGACCAAGCATTGATTTACATATTGTTAATTTACCTAATCCCGCTCATCCGGACGATGTACTTCATTTAATGTCCATAATTTCACCACTTGATAAAGATTTAGCCCTTATATATAAGCCATTCATACCAAACTCTTTCCTTCAGTGGCTTGCTGATCTTAATATAAATTTTATTACACTCTCTGAAGAAGAGTATCCATTAATGGGCTGCAATGTTTTGGCTACTGCACCAAGATCAATTATCATGCTTGATGAATTACCAAAAGTTAAATTTGAGCTTGAGAAGGCTCAATGTAAAATAAGAACATATAAAGGGATCGAAATCAGCCGCAAAGGTGAAGGTGGACCAACATGTTTAACAAGACCGCTTAAAAGAATGTAATAAATGAAAGAAACGTTAAAAAGTTTGCCGGGTTGGACTTATACAAGTGATGCTTTTTTTGAACTAGAAAAATCAGAATTAATTCTTAAAAACTGGCAATTAGTTTGCCATATTTCTAACGTGCCTAATGCAGGAGATTATTTTACGTTTGAAATTTTTAATGAAAGAGTTTTTGTTATCAAAGATGAAGATGGGGCTATTCATGCATTTCAAAATTTCTGTTCTCACAGAGGCACAAAGTTAATTGATGGTATTTCAGGATCGTGCAAACACAAAATTACCTGCCCTTATCATGCTTGGGGGTATGACTTCAATGGTAACCTTATTAAAGTTCCATATGAAGATCAGTTCAAGAATTTTAATAAAAAAAATCACAGTCTACAGGATGTTGAATTAGAGATTTTTCAAGGTTTCATTTTTGTAAAATTATTACATTCAGATATACCTAGCGTGCATGAGCAATTTGCACCCTACATTAAAGAAATTGAGCAATATAGACTTGAAGAAATGCAGCCTTTGGGCCGGGTTACAATGAGGCCCAGGAATGTAAATTGGAAACAAATAGCTGATAATTATATTGATGCTCTGCATATACCTATAGCACATCCGGGCTTATCAAATCTTGTAGGAAAAAGCTACGGTATTGAGGTCTCATCTAATAATGGATACGTACACAAAATGTGGGGAGATGGTAATAATATTCGAAAAGATAATTTATCTAACAGGCTCTATGATAAGTACTTACCACACATGGATCATCTTCCAGATGATAAGCAGAGGTATTGGCTATATTACAGACTGTGGCCCAACCTTGCATTTGATATTTATCCAGAACAAATGGATTTCATGCAATTTATACCTATTGATGCGAACACAACAATGATTCGAGAAATTCCATATGCACTTCCAGATGATCGGCGAGAAACAAAGGCAGCTCAATATCTTAACTGGAGAATTAATAGACAAGTAAATAACGAAGATACTCACCTAATAAACTTAGTGCAGGAAGGAATGAATACAAAGAATTTTAAATCCGGCCCTCTAGCCTCCTCTGAGATTTGCTTAATAGATAGCGCCAATAAAATCAGAAAAGCTATACCTGTTTCGAATCAAGAGGTAAAACCTCAAGAATCTGAAATGCTCAAAATAAATTCAAAGATTTGAATGATCTAAAAAAGCGCAATACCATTTCTAATATTGCGCTCTTGATAATAAAATTATCTACTTAACTTAAATCCAATATAAACCATTCTGCCACGTGGATCATGATGCTTTGGATCATAGCTCCAATTCGCAGCATCATAGACCAGTGGGACTTCTTCATCAAAAAGATTGGTAACCCCAACAGATAATTTAAGATTACTGTCATTCATCTCTATGATGTATGAATTCATTAGATCCACGGTAAAGAATGAATCAATTTTCTGACTGAAGCCTCTAGATTTTGCTATAGCATCTAGTGGTCGAGTTGTCTTATAGTCAGTAGTATATCTTCCAAATAAAGCCAAAGAATTATTTCCACTTTCTAATGCAGCATGAAAAACCGCTTTAGTTTCAGGCAAAGATCTAGCGAAATTATCATGATTAAACTGACCCACAACATCTACAGTTGATCCGTTTAACGGTATTTCATATTCGAACATGTGCATCATATTGACACCAACTTGCGCTTGCCCCCAAGCAGAATCAAAATCATAAGTTGATTCAAAGTCTAGACCGCTAGTATTAACCTGATTTGCATTAAAGTACTTAGTTGTAACGCCTGTTAGAGTTCCAGTGGATGTTCTTTTTACATCAGGGTCATTTGGATTAGCTGCAACTTTTCCTTGTGCGCTTTCAATAGTAATAACATCGGTGTAATCAATAGCCCAATAATCTAATTTCATGGACAGACGATCGGTAGGTTTCCAAATAGCACCAATGTTCATGTTATCTGATTCTTCAGGATCTAAATTTGGATTATTAGCCTGGGCAATTCTAATAAAAGTTGTGCCGCCTTTGGGTGAGCCATCAGTATTAAAATCTTGAATGCCTTGTAAGCCTATAGTGGTTGATGTTAATTGAGCCAAGGAAGCTTCTCTAAAAGAAGTACTAAATGAAGCTCGTAATGCAAGATTATCGGATGCTTGATATCTAAAAGATATTTTTGGATTAATAGAGCTGTCAGTATCTAACTCCTCATACCTTAAGGCACTATTTACTTCCAACTTATCAGATGGATTGATTGATCCCTCAATGAAAACAGCCATGGCATCTCTGCTAGCATTACTCTCAAGACCTCCGCCTAGGAACAATAAATCTGCTGGAACTGTTATGTTTCCATCTGCATCAAATTGAGCTATTGATGATGCTCCACGCGCAACATTGAATGTCTCATCTCGATATTGGAAGCCTGAAGCTATGTCCATTGCACCCCATTCACCAGTTACAACAAAATCAAATACAGCTAATTCTGTTTCAGTCCAAGTCTGTTGAGCTGTAGATATCCACTTAATTAAATCAGCAGAATTATTAGTTGGGGTAAATAAATCCCAAGTTTGATTTCCGGAATTACCTCCATTACCTTTGATAGCAGCACTAAATTTAGAAGTGCTTGTATCAGGTTGTTCACCATAAAAATCTTCGCTACTTATTGTGTAATGAGCATCCCAATCAAAACCATTATCAAAATCACCAGATAATCCAATGGATAATCTATCTGTTTCAATTTCTCTTGGTGCATTTGGAGAAGGAAATGCAGATCCTAGTGCTCGTCCTAACCACATAACAGGAACAGCAAAAGGACTTCCGCCTGTACCTGGCATGATTAAATTAGCTGGACTTAAGTATGATAAAGCCGGATAAGAAGGTGATTGAGGATTATCATTCACATCAATTGCCGTGCTCATATAGTCAATTTCAAAAGAATTGCCATTTGCGAGCAATGTTTTAAAAGACCCATATATACTTTCGTGATCTTCATCATTAACCACGTTAAATCTTGGGCCATAAACAAAGCCACACCTTGAACCACTTGCCTGTGGAATTAAAATACCTTTGTTTGCAACACAACTCGGATCAGGAACATTTTGAAAAGGTGTATATGTTCCAGCATAGGGTCCAGATTCAACTGTATCAGGCCCAAATAGTAAAAAACTTGTGCCTAGACCACTAATTCCAAGTTGAGCCAAGCTTGGATTGAAATCAGCCCCAGACATTGGCGATCTATCAAGAACGCTAGCAGCTAAAACAAAATTAGAATTACCATTTTCTGTGCCCCAAATCACACTAACTCTATCGTCTGTCTGACCGCTAATGTCTGCTTCTTGACTGGAGATCTCAATTTCAGTTCCTGTAAAATCTCTTCTAAAAATATAGTTCACAACTCCTGCTACAGCATCAGAACCGTATATTGAAGCTGCGCCCTCTTTTAAAACTTCTACTCTTTCCAGGGCTACAACTGGTATAGCATTAGTATTAACAAAAGCGCTTCCATCATTAGCAGTTGCACCAGTTAATGTGTGTCTTCGACCATCAACTAAAATTAAAGTTGAAGAAAGACCTAAACCTCTTAAATTTACATTAGAAGTTCCTTGAGTTGCTCCTTGAGTAAAGGAATCTGAGTTATTCTCAGATCCAGAGTTTACAGATAAATTACGAGTAATATCAGCAATTGATGTTGCACCAATATCCTCAATTGTTTCTCTATCCACAACATCAATTGGTGAAGCTCCGTCAGTTGGGCTTCCTTTAAGATAGGATCCAGTGATGACAACTTCTTCTACGTCTTGACCAAAAGTTTCGAGTGAAAAGAATGTTACGCATGCAAACGAAAGAAACCATCTAGATTTATACATATTCATAAAAATTCCCCTTGATTTTTATTTTATTTAAATTTGCAGTTGATACTGCGATTAAAGATAAATTACATTAATAATAGTATTACTGCAAGATAAATAAAACGTATAAATAAAACCAATAAATGCTCAAATATGATGCAAGAATAATAAATATGCACTTTATAAGTGCATATTTATAGAAATTCTATATTTGTTAATAAACTCGCTAGGTCTAAATAGTATGAGGGGCTGCAAAAAACTTATTAATTAATGGTTCGAATGATTCCAAGCTATCCGTTTCATAGTTAGGATCAAATGCAGCTTGATCCCACTCATCGGTGAATTCAGTTGCTTTTCCATACCAAGATTCACTCTCATATTGTTTTCTTAAATCTTGGGGCTTACCCATATAGTGATAGTAATGCTCTCCCTGGAAATCCTGATGAGTTCTAATAATGTGATAAGCGTCTTCGCTAACATAAGGTTTGATCATTTCTGCAGCAATTTGACCATGATTAGGAACATTAATTACCTTTCCAATGTCATGAATCAAACTGATGAGTACCATTTCATCTTCAGCGCCTGCTCTTCTAGCCATTGTTGCAGTCTGAAGCGCATGATGGAGTTGATCTGTTCCAAAACCAAGAGTTAATGACTCAGCTTGCTTAAGCATTGAGATTATTCTTTTTGGCATGTCAAAGATGTGAGGCATATGCTTCTCACTTATATGCTTCCACTCTTCTTCGGTGCTATGGTCCATTCTTGTAAACATAAAATTACCTACATTGGGTTCATTAATGAATAAATTAATTTATTCTAGTTTAAAGTCAAATATATACCATGATTTAAGTGATTGTAAACTTTAGGACTGTATGAATTTTAGCTGCCTGAGCTAAATCGTGTGAATCAGGTGAGCCATCTTTCTTAAGCTTTATCCTAGCAAAATAAGCATCTACTTTATTGTTGGTTACAAGATTTCTTAGTGTATTTTCAACAATTTGATCGTTGTTAAATTCTAAATCAATTTGTACATCCGTTAATTTGCCTTTGAGCCAAATCTGAGTATGAGATATATCTTTTAGGTTTCTCCACCATATATTCGATCTCAATGTGACGCATTTATATGAGGATTCGTACTTATGATAGCTAACAGGAACAAGATATGATTTGCCAGATCTTCTGCCTTTAAATTGAATAACAAGCACCTGATGACTGATAATAAAATGCAATGGTGATCTTGCCAGCAAAGCAACAAGAGGATTTATTAAAAACCATAAATTCATCAATCTAACTCCACCACTTTATATGGATTTTCATCAACTTTGTTTGATTCAAGAGTTACTTTATAGGCATTTTTATTTTTTTTGAATCTTATGGTTGAGTTGGGTTGCTCATCAATAAAATGAAGGGCTGCTCCTCCCTCGATACCATACATAAAGCTGATAGACTGCTCATCAAGAAATTTTTTGGTTGCGGGACGTCTTTCAGGCTCCTCGTCATAGTGGGGAGCGCAATTGCCTGGAATAAAATTCATACATTTCATCATCTTGAGTTCGCTTGCCCATGAATCAGTCAGTCCATTTTCAAACCAACAAATTGCTCCGGCACTAACACCACTCATAACAATCCCTTGCTCATATGCTTTTTTTAAAATTAAATCTAAGCCCCAATCTCTCCATACAGCCAACATGCTCTTTGTATTACCTCCGCCAACAAATATTGCATCTTGTTTTAAAATATGTTCCTCAAGATCAATAGTTCTTTTAAATAAGCTAATATGAGTTGCTTCACAATTAAGTTTTGAAAAAACAGAATAGTAATTAACAATATAGGGATCTAAATCTCCAGTAGCAGTTGGAATAAAGCAAATTTTTGGATTTTTCTTGAATGTTTGATCAAGGATAAACTGTTCGATTAAATTTGAATCTTGGTTCCTACCAAAACCTCCTCCACCAATTGCAATTACTTGACGCATTTTTATCACTGAGAGATATTATATTAATGAAATTTAGCTACAAATATATCATTATTGGTGCAGGAAGTGCAGGTTGTGTTTTAGCAAATAAACTCTCAGAAAATCCCGAGAACTCTGTCCTTGTAGTTGAAGCTGGTCCAATGGATAACTATTCATCAATTAAGATGCCTTTAGCTGCTAGCTCATTATTTAAGAATAAAAAATATGGTTGGGGCTATGAAACAGAGCCAGAAAAAAATTTAAATAATAGAACTATTAATTGGCCTAGGGGTAAAACTATTGGAGGCAGTAGCTCTATTAATGGAATGCTATATATCAGAGGACAAGCAGAGGATTATAAAACATGGGAAAGAGCTGGAAACAATGGATGGGGCTATCGCGATCTAATGAAGTATTTTGTTGCTCTTGAGAATAATCAAAATCATGAGGATCAATATCATGGAAATTTTGGATCATTATGGGTAGAAACATATGAACCCATCCTCGAAGCTTCGGAATCTTTTTTGAACGCTTGCGAAACATATGGGTTAATTCAAAACAACGATTTCAATGGTGAGGCTCAAGAGGGCTATGGTCAATATCAAGTAAATATTAAAGATGGGCAAAGATTTAGTGCGGCTGATGCATTTTTAAAACCCGTACTAAATAGAACAAATCTTGATTTATTAACAGGTGCTTTGGTTGAAAAGGTCATCACATCAAACAAAAAAGCAATAGGTGTAAAAGTTAAAATTAAGAATGAGGTTCATGTAATTGGAAGTACCTCAGAGATAATTCTTTGTGGTGGAAGCATAAATTCTCCTCAAATATTAATGCTTTCTGGTATTGGGCCTAAGAAACATCTCACGGATCATCAGATAACCGTAGTACAAGATTTACCAGGTGTGGGTCAAAACTTACAAGATCATCTAACAGTTAACATAAGCTACAAAATAAATAAATTAAAGACCTTTCGCGAACTCATGAAGCCATTAGGCATGATTAAAAATTTATTTGAGTACTTCACACAACAAAAAGGATTAATGACCTATCCAGCCTCAGATATTGGAGTTTTTTTTAGAACAAATGACATGGTAGAAACTCCTAATGCACAAATTCATTTTGCACCAGGTGCCGGGAAATATAATAAAAATGGTGCTATGAAACCGTCATCTGGAATTACAGCATCTGTTTGTAATTTAAGGCCTAAGAGTAGAGGTCATATTGAGCTTGCTTCTTCAAATCCCTCTGAACCTCCAAAAATCTATGCCAATTATCTTGATGAAAAAAGAGATATGCAATGGATGGTTGAAGGTATTAAAAAGACTAGAGAAATATTTCAAACTACTCCCATGCAAGAATTAAATGCTAAAGAATTAAAGCCTGGAATAAAATATACTGAGAACGCTGAAATTGAAGAATTTATTAAAAATGAGTCCTTATCAGTTTATCATCCAATAGGTACATGCAAGATGGGAGTCGGTGATGAGTGTGTGGTTGATGATCATCTAAAAGTAAAGGGTATTGCAGGACTAAGAGTTGCAGATGCATCAATATTTCCCAGCATCATTTCAGGTAACACAAATGCAACCTGCAATGTTATTGGATCTAAATGCGCAGATTTAATTTTAAAAAAAGCATAGTTCAATTTTGGTAAACAATTCTGCCGCCTACAATTGTTAATACATTTTTTGATTCAAGGATTTCTAGTTCAGGGATGGTCATTAAGTCATTATCAAAAATAGAAAAATCAGCAAGCTTACCAACCTCTATTGTTCCTTTAACATTCTCTTGAAAAGAAGCAATTGCAGGCCAAATAGTAAACATCTTAAGCGCTTCAATTCTTGATAGTCTCTGATCTAGATTCCAACCCTCAGCATGGTATCCATCAACATCTTTCCTTGCAATGGCAGCATAAAATTCAATTCTTGGATCGCCAATTTCAACAGGAGCATCAGTACCGCCGGCAATAATTAGCCCTTGGTCAATAAGGTTTCTCCAAGCATATGCATTATTAATTCTCTCTAGCCCTAATCTCTCGACAGCAAAATGCAAATCACCAATAGCATGAGATGGTTGCATTGAAGGGATGATATCTAATTCAACGAAACGTCGCTGATCAACAGGCGTAATATTTTGAGAATGCTCTATCCTCCATCTCGGTGAAACTAAAAACTGATCATTTTTTTTAGCCTTGGAGAAAGTTTCTTCATACCAATCTAAAACAACCCTATTTCCATGATCTCCTATGGCATGCGTTGCAATTTGAATGCCTGTATTTAATGCTTTTAATAACCTAGGTTTTGTATCTTCTTCAAGAAAAATAAACACTCCTTTACCGTCATAATCGCTATACTTTTCTAGTAATGCTGCTCCACGAGATCCCAGAGCTCCATCAGCATACATTTTAATTGCTCTAATGGTTAAGAAATGCTCAGGATCAATTATTGGGCCATTCTCAATCAAACTATCAGCAGGCTCACCATCGCTGACCATAAAATAAATTCTTTGAAGAAGGTTATTTTCAGATTTTATTTCATTTAAAATTGAAATATCATCAAAAGTTCCACCAGGAACGTGTATTTGGGTCCACCCAAGACTAACATTTCTTTTGATTCCCTCAAGAAAGGCTTCTTTGTCATTATCCCTTGTTAGCTTGGGCACAAGATGTGTTATTAAGTTCATGGCCATATCAACCAATAAACCTGTTGGCTCCCCATTTTTATCTTTTTCGATAAAGCCGCCTTGCGGATCTGGTGTGCTTGAATCTATGTTTGCTAATTTTAAGACAAGGCTATTCACAACCACAGCATGGCCATCAGCTCTCTCAAGAACTATAGGATTTTTTGGAGAGAAAGAATCTAGGTCTTGCCTAGATGGAAATCTTTTTTCTGGCCATATTTTATCAATCCAGCCTCGACCTATAATCCATTCTCCAGTTTTTTTAGTTGATAGATGCTTCCTTACAACTTCTAGAGTTTCTTTTAATGAAGAAATTCCTTGTAAATTGAGGGTGAGCTCTCTATAGCCAATTCCCTTGAGATGCCCGTGCGCATCTGAGAATCCAGGAAAAACATATCTACCACTTAAATCGATAATTTTAGCATCTGAACAACTTAACTCTGCATCGGATAAAAGTTCACCAACATAAGATATAGTTGAACCTTTTGTAGCTATTGAGCCAAGAAATGAATCTTCACTATTGCCAGTATAAATATTGCCATGATGAAGAATTAAATCAGCATCTATGCACTTAATTGCTGATGTTCCTATAGAAGTATATATGCATGCAACAATAAGAAATGCTCTCATAGTAATTTCTTCTATGCGTCTTGAGCAGTTGGCCTTATGACTATCTCATTTACAGAAACTCCTGGATCAAGTTGCAAAGCATATATTATAGATTCAGCAACTCGTTCTGCAGGTTGCGCAATATTACCAATCCCTCTACTCATTAAGGTTTCAAGCATTGATTCATCTTTAATAGAAAAAGCTAACTCGGTTTTAAAGGCGCCAGGATAAATGCAAGTAACTTGAATCTTTCCAGAGGATTCTAATCGTAGACCTTCAGAGATAGCTCTAACAGCATATTTTGTTCCAGAGTAAACTGCGCTTCCAGGCATCACTCTCTTTCCTGCAACAGAAGAAATATTAATTATTTGGCCTGACTCTCTTTCTAACATGTGCGAGTAGACCGAATCAATTCCATACAAAACACCTTTAATGTTTACGTCTATCATATGATCCCATTCATCAGTTCTGCCCTTTTCAAGCAATGATAAAGGCATTACTCCAGCATTGTTAACTAATGAATCAATTTTTCCAAAAGTATCAATGCCATGTTGAGCCAATGCATGCATTTGCTCTTTAGATGTTACATCTGTAGTTTTGTATATAGCAAAATCGGAGCCTAGCTCATCACACAATTCTTTTAATTTTTCTTCTCTACGGGCTCCTAAAACTACTTTTGCTCCTAAACCTACGCACATTTTAGCAGCCTCTTTACCAAAACCTGAGCTAGCACCTGTAATCATTACAATTCTATCTTTTAAATCATTCATTTATTCTCTCCCTAAAATTTCATGTGTTTTATAGTACCCTATAATCCTCTGTTTCCATTTATCAGTATAGTTATTAAATTCTGAGCCCTTGATTATAAATTCTTTAAATAACAAATCTCTATCTACCATCAAAATTGCAATAGATTCTATTTCCGTTTCATACATAACATTGTGGGCATTTGCATAAGCTGCTCCTTGAAGAAAATAATCCTCTATCCAGTCTTTCCTTTTAATTTTTTTGGCTGTTTTAAAATCTATAATTGTTGGCTGGTCTTTAAAGATGCCAATACAGTCAGCTGTTCCGGCATACAAACCATCAACTACCAAGCCCGATTCAAGACCCCATACTTCTTCAATGCCACCCAAACAATCATCAATAAATCTTTTGGCTATCTGATAAGCCATTAAACCTAACCTATCATCAGTAAACTGTTCCCAATCCTGGTCATTTAAATAATTTTCAATAGCTAGGTGAACTGCCGATCCTATGGTAGTTGCCTCATCAACAACCTCCTTTGCGGTCTTGGGACCCACCCTTCTTTTCCATGCATCTATGCCAGAATGATCACCGGTTGCAGATAGGATCGTTGTAACAGACGGCACAAGATTTTCTTTTGAGTCACGATAATAACGTACATCATTTTTTTCAACACGTTCGAGTTCTGGATATTCAAATAAATTTTTAATCATTCTATTTAATTAATCGATGAGCCGCCATCAACAGAAATAATTTGGCCAGTAATAAATGAAGATCGATCTGATAAAAGGAATGAAACAAGCTCACCAATCTCTTCGGGCTGACCAATTCTTCTTAACAAAGATGATTTTTCAAGCATTTCTTTTGCTTTGGGTTCTGCCTCAAAATACTGTCTGACTCCTGGAGTATTAATAGTACCAGGGGATACCGCATTCACTCTGATTCGATCTCTAGCAACTTCTTTAGCAACCGAGTGAGTTAAATTATTGACTGCTGCCTTGCTAGCCGCGTAAATAGAATTAAAAGCATAACCTCTGATAGCAGAGTTAGATGAAATATTAACTACAGAAGCAGGAATGGCTTGCTCTTTTAAAACTTGAATTTCAACTTGAAGACATTTCCACAAAGATGTAAAAGTTAAATCAAGTGTAGTCTGAACATCTTCAAGTGAATAATTTTCAACCGGACCTAGACCTTTTGAAGCAGCTGCATTATTGCAAATACAATCTAATTTTGTGAATGTTGATAAAGTAGCTTGAATCATTGATTTTATTGCATTTGAATCAGTTAGATCAGCCTCAAAGGCCTCTGCAGAATTAGGGAATAATGAATTTATTTCTTTGGCTACCTTCTTTGCTGAGTTACCATTCAAGTCTACAATCATTACTTTTGACCCGTGGGAAGCTAAAACCTTAGCAATGCCTTCCCCAATGCCTTGGCCAGCCCCAGTAACAAGAGAAACTTTATTTTCTAGTTCCAATTTAAACTCCTTTTAAGTTATTTTTTATAAATGTTAATAAGTAATCATATGTATTTATCCTATTGGTTTCATTAAGAGTTTCATGTCTTGCTCCATCAACAAGATAAAGTTCTGATATGCATTTATGAGCTTTCAAGCATTCATGCA
>CACKRJ010000001.1 GCA_902602595.1 uncultured SAR86 cluster bacterium | reverse complement strand
AGACCATAGATGCATATCCAAATAACTGCTTTCTTGAGAATGTCTCAATAATATGGGATGCAATACCAAAAGCTGGGAGGATCATAATATAGACTTCTGGGTGACCAAAAAACCAAAAGATGTGCTGAAATAAAACAGGGTCCCCGCCCCCTGCAGCATTAAAGAAACTTGTTCCAAAATGGATGTCCATAAGCATCATTGTTACGGCTCCTGCAAGAACAGGCATAACTGCTATTAAAAGGTATGCTGTGATTAACCATGACCACACAAAAAGTGGCATTTTCATCAAAGTCATGCCGGGTGCTCTCATATTCATAATAGTTACGATCACATTAATTGATCCCATGATCGATGATGCTCCCATAATATGGACAGAAAATATAAAAAAGGTAACGCTTGGAGGAGCATAAGTTGTAGATAGTGGCGCATAAAATGTCCATCCAAAATTTGGGGCCCCGCCCTCCATAAACAATGATGATAATAGAATGAAGAATGCAAATGGGAGTATCCAGAAACTTAGGTTATTCATTCTTGGGAGCGCCATATCCGGAGCTCCGACCATCATTGGTACAAGCCAATTTGCTAAGCCTACAAACGCAGGCATAACAGCCCCAAAGACCATTATTAGTCCATGCAATGTAAGCATTTGATTGTAGAATTCAGGTTCAACAATTTGCATGCCAGGTTGAAAAAGCTCAGCTCTTATAACCATTGCCATAGCCCCGCCAATTAAGAACATTGCAAAACTAAACCATAAATATAGACTGCCTATGTCTTTATGGTTGGTAGTGTACAACCACCTAGTCAATCCTTTGGCAGGTCCGTGATGATGATCATCATGATTGTGGGATTCTATTACTGCACTCATATTACTTCCTTTTTTTTAAACTTTTGGTTTTTTATAATCAACAATATCTTTAGGAATAACGATTTCACCATCGCCATTTTCTGCGTTTCCCCAAGCTTGTCTTGTATACGTGATCACTGAAGCCATATCAACTTCTGATAGTTGATTTGCAAATGATTGCATGGCTGCCCCTTGAACACCTTCCATTAAAATCTCAATATTTCTCGCTTTATCATTTAAAGAAATGTTGCTGCCAGCTAAGTTTGGAAATATTCCTGTGATGCCTTGCCCATTAACTTGATGACATGCAACACAATTTTTTAAATATACTCCCTCTCCTCTTTCAGTAAGCTCGGCTAAGCTCCAATCTTTTTCGGTTAACTCAGCCATCCTAAATGCAGCATCTTTTTTATCTTTAACCCATGCATCATATTCATCTTGGGTAACAACCTTTACAACTACTGGCATAAATCCATGATTCTTTCCACATAGCTCTGTACACTTACCTCTATATATTCCAGGCTCATCAACGATGGTCCAAGCAGTATTTATGAAACCTGGGATTGCGTCTTGTTTAATAGCAAAATCTGGCATCCACCAAGAGTGAATAACATCATTTGCTGTAATTAGAAATCTTATTTTTTTGCCTACAGGTATTACTACCGCCTCATCAACTTCTTCAAGATAGAATTCTCCTTTTGGAGTCTTGTTATATATCTCATCCCAGTCTGTAGTTAAATTTTGAAAAAAATCTATGTCATCTTCTAGGTACTTATATTGCCATTTCCACTGATATCCAACTACCTGAATGTTAATATCGCCTTCAGTATCATCGTAAATCTTGGTAAGTGTATTTGAAGCTGGGATAGCCATAAACACTAAAATTAAGAAGGGTACAACCGTCCAAGCAAGCTCAAGCTTTGTGTTCTCATGGAACGTTGATGGATTAGGATTTCTTTTCTTGGTGTATGCAAACATTGAATAAAACATGACACTAAAGACAACCAAACCAATAACGACACATATCCAGAAAATTAGCATATGCAGATCAAAGACTTCTTTGCTAATGGCTGTGACTCCTTCGGTCATATTCAGGTCATCCCAAGCAGCGAATAAATTGCCTGAAAGAAGAAATGTTAGTCCTGCAAAAAATTTGTTGGGAATACTTCTTATGGTAGCTTTTTTAAACATTAAATTTTGTCCCTAATTGAGAATGTTTCAAAAATAAAAAATTGATATAAAGCATTATAATTAAAAATTATGTTCAATAGAAGTTTTTTAGGCTTTTTTTTGATTTTTTGAACAAATTTATGTGGCGCTATGATAGCTTTAAATAGCCCCAAATTCTAGGGTTTTTTAGGCCTAAAATCGTCGATATTAAAAACTTTTGGTTCATTAAAGTTTGAAGATTTATTTTCAATATCTTTAGGCTTTTTTTCCTTAAAATCACAACTCAAACAATAAATAGTTTTGTCATCAGGGGTTATAGCAATTTTATCTTGAGCCTTGCATGAAGGACAGACTGCTCCAGCAATGAAACGAATAAATCCCTTAGACATTTAACAGATCCGATTTGGTTATTTTTGTTTCTGGCGCTACACCAGTCCACAATTCAAAGGAGGCTGCTGCTTGTTGTATTAACATTCCAAAACCATCGAAATTTTTTTCAGCGCGTTGACTGCCCCATTTTAAAAAAGGCGTTTGAAGATCGTCTTTGCTGTAACTAAGATCATAAAAGACTGTTTCATTATTAATTTTTAATTCTCTATTCCAAGAAAATGAGCCTGAAAATCCAATTGATGTCGCATTGATAACTAAATCTATTTCTTCATTAAAACTTTCTAAATTTAATATTCTTGAATAAATTTTTTTAGAATCAGAAAACTTTTCAATTACTCTTGCAAGCTTATCTTTAGATCTATTATCTAGGATTATGTTTCTTGGTTTGCACGCATCAAGACTAGGAATAATACTTAAAGCAGAGCCGCCTGCGCCTAAAATTAATATATTTGCTGAAGAAATTACGCACTTATCTTTTAGATCATTTACTAAACCAACCCCATCAGTTGATTCCGCAAAGATTTCGCCTGAGCCATTTGAATGCAAAGTATTGGCCGCTCCAATTAAATTAACACGTGATGATTTATTGTTAGCAAATCGAAGGCAATTAATCTTATGAGGCAAGGTGATATTGAGCCCGTCTCCTCCATTGCTAAAGAAATCTTTTATAAAACTATCAAGATTATCTTCCAGGACATGATATGCCTGATAGTCAATATTTATATTTGTCTGTTTTGAAAAAATGTTATGTATTTTAGGAGACAAGGAATGCTCGATTGGGTCGCCAATAACTCCTAATTTATATTGCATAATCTATATGTGTTGATTCCAATTTTTATTTATAAATCTTAAAAGTTTCTTTTCATTTCTAATAATGTTTTTGGAAAGTCGAAATGGCCAATTTACAGCTGGGGGCATTGATGCAAGTATAGAATCAGTTCTTCCATTCGACTCTATTCCAAATTTTGTACCTCTGTCAAATAACAAATTAAACTCAACATATCTTCCTCTTCTGTATAGTTGAAACTCTCTGTCATCAGCTGTAAATTTTTTATCCTTATTCATATTGACGATATCTAGATAACTCTCAATGTAGCAATTAGCAACTGCATTTAGTAAATCTAAGCTATCTTCTATAGTTTTATGCTTAATCTGGTCAAAGAATATACCTCCGATGCCCCTTTTTTCCTTTCTATGAGGCAAGTAAAAATAATCATCACAATTTTTAGCAAATTTTTTGTAGTATTTAAGGTCAAAATTATCCAAGCACAATTTTGCATTCGTGTGCCAAGTTGATGACTCATCTATAGTTGGGAAAAAAGGAGTTAAGTCAAAGCCTCCCCCAATCCACCAGTTTTCTATTAAATTGTTTTTACTTAGCTCTAAAAAGATCCTTACATTCATGTGGCTTGATGGACAAAAGGGATTCATGGGGTGAGCAATTACAGAAACTCCCATGGCATGAAATTTATTAGACTTAGTTTTTAGTTCTTCAGCGATAGACGATTGAGGTAATTGTTTGCCAGAGATCGATGAAAAATTGACAGCAGCTTTTTCAATTGTGTCGCCAGTAATTGAGATAGACTTCCCTCCGCCTCCTTGATCCCTTTTCCATACTTTTGCAACTCTTATTGGATTAGTTATAAATAGGGTATTGAGCCCACTCTCAATATTCCTTTGAATCTTTGTAAAAAGAGATTCTAGTTTTTTCAATTCTTTATTTGTGAGTTTATTCACGAATATATTCCATTGTATTTAGATCAATTATAGAGGATGGTTTTTTTGATTTTCCATTTTCGAAATAATAAAAAGCAACATCTGGATCTGAAAAGATTTCAGCTATATCTTCTAACTTTTTAGGGGTTGGTAGATTACTTATATTGGCAGATGTAGAAACCATTAAATTATTAAAAAGAGACAGCAAATTAATTATTGGTTTGTGATTGCTTACTCTCATTGCAATGCTATTATTTTCAGCTTTCAAGTAACTTGGAACTTTATCAGTTGAAGTAAAAATTATAGTTATGTGTCCAGGCCAATGATTCCTAACAAATTCATTTTGTTGCTCAGAAAGCGGTTTAAAATATTGAAGAGCTTTTTGTGTGGAGGGAGCCAACAAAATAAAACTTTTAGAAGAGTCTCTTTGCTTAAGAATATTTACTTTTTCAACTGCTGATTGATTAAAAGCATCGCAGCCAATTCCCCATACTCCTTCTGTTGGATGTATTAATATTTTTCCTTGGTTTAACCATTCGGTGGCATCTTCTGGATTAAAAATTTTATTCAAATTTTTATTGAATAGAATTGTTTGCTTCTAAGACATCCGCATGCATTTTTAACTTATATTCGTCTAATTTTTTTGCCATCGCTTCATCACTTGTGCCTATTATTTGTGCTGCACAAATTGCTGCGTTTATAGCTCCAGATTTTCCTATAGCAAATGTTGCTACAGGAACTCCTTTAGGCATTTGAACTGTTGCAAGCAAAGAATCCATTCCATCAAGATCACCTCCGCCCAATGGAATACCTAATACTGGTTTTTTCGTTTGGGCAGCAATAGCTCCAGCTAAATGCGCGGCCATACCTGCGGCGGCTATAAATACTTTAGCGCCTTTTGCTTCGGATTCTTTAACTTTTTTAACAACTTCTTCAGGAGTTCTGTGTGCTGAAAGTATATACATACGATGAGGTATATTAAATTCATTCAAAGTGTCTGACGCAGCTTGAACAACTGGTAAATCAGATTTAGAACCCATAAATATTGAAACTGAGATGTTATCGGACATAAAATAGCTCCCTAAAAGTACAAATAAAGATGTTGATTATAAAGAATGAACATATAATGTGTATATGGCTAAACTAAAAGTTTTAACATTTCCTGACCCAAGATTAAGACAAGTTGCTGTACCAGTTAAAAAATTCGACAAAAGTTTAGAAAACATAACTTCTGATATGCTTGAAACCATGTATGCAGAGGGGGGAATAGGTCTTGCAGCAACACAAGTTGATATTCATGAAAGAATTATAGTTATGGATCTTTCTGAAGAGCAAAATGATCCTAAAATATTCATTAATCCTGAATTTAAGATTTTAAACGACAAAAGTCTACTTTCTTTTACTGAGGGCTGCTTATCTGTACCTGGAGTTAACGAAGAGATTACAAGGCCTGATAGTATTTATCTATCTTGGCAAGATATAAAAGGTAATTTTCACGAAGCAGAGCCATCTGGATTATTAACTGTTTGCATCCAGCATGAGATTGATCATCTTGAAGGAAAGTTAATGGTTGATTATCTATCTCCTTTAAAAAGAGATAGGATCAGGAAGAAAGCTTCTAAATAAAAGAATTTATAAGAAAATATGAAAATTTTATTTGCTGGCTCCCCCGAATCATCTGCGCAAATACTAAACTCTCTTGTTAAAGAAGGGTTTAAGGTTGTTGGGGCAATAAGTCAACCTGATAAAAGATCAAATAGAGGAAAAGGCAAAGAAGCATCTCCTGTTTCTAAAGAAGCTTTTAAACTTAGGATCCCAACTTTTAAACCTGCATCTCTGGATAAATACTTTAAAAAAGAAATTGAGCTCTTAGATTTTGATTTCTTGTTGGTTTCAGCCTACGGAAAAATATTGCCAGATTGGTTGCTTAAGAGTCCGAAGGTTTCTCCGGTAAATATCCATTTTTCTCTTTTGCCAAAATATAGAGGAGCTTCTCCTATACAGACAGCAATATTAAATGGTGATAAAAAAACAGGTGTCTCGCTCATGAAGATGATTCAAGGCATGGATGAAGGGCCGGTTTATTGTTTTCATGAAACAGAGATTTTAAGAGATGAAAATAAAAGAGAACTTGAAAATAGACTAACTTCTTTATGTATTAAAAATATTGCTGCAGACCTCGATAATATTTTTCATAAAAAGCTTCTGCCTGCTGAACAAAATGATTCTGAGGCAAACTATTGTAAAAAGATAAATAAATTGTCAGGCAAAGTTGAATTTAAGAAAGAAAATACCGCCGATATAATGCAAAAACATAAGGCCTATATTGGCTGGCCAGGTCTGTATTTTGAAAAAAATAATACGGTGATTAAGATCCATGGATTGGAGAAGTATAAAGGTGGCAATACGGACCTTAAAGTCAATAGTTTTAGATTTATATCTAGTGGTTTGCTCGTAAAAACAATAGATTCTGCGATAGTTATCACTCACTTACAGTTTCCGGGAAAGCGTATTATCCCCGCTATAGATGCTGCAAATTCATATGCTAAATTTTTTGAAGGATAATTTAAATTCTGCAGTTCTTCCAATTAACTAAAAAGAGGTTTAATTTATAACAATGAAAATTTTAATTCTGGGTGCAGGAAGAGTAGGAAGCAGCCTTGCATCTACACTTTCAAAGCAAGAATATGAAGTTAGTATAGTCGACCTAAATAAAGATAAACTTTTAGGACTTCAGGAAGATTTTGATTTAGCCACGGAAATTGGTCATGCCTCCCACCCTAATACCCTTGAAAGGGCTGGAGCAGATCAAGAGACTATTGTGCTAGCTGTAACTAATAGTGATGAATGCAATATTACTTCCTGCCAAATTGCAAAATCTAAATTTAATGTTAAAAAAACAATTTGTAGGCTTTCTGATTCTTCTTACCTTAATTCTTTGGAGGCATTTGGCGAGAAAAATATTGATATTGCTATTGGACCTGAGAATGAGGTTACTGATCATCTTGTTGATTTAATTAAGCATCCAGGTGCGGAGCAAATTGAATCATTTGCAAATGGTTACCTCAAAGTAGTTTCAGTAAAAGCTAAAAAAGACGGAATGTTGGTTAATAGAGAACTTAAAAGCATAAAGAGTGATATGCCAGACACTGATACATTTGTTCCTGCAATATATAGAAAAGGGAAGCCCTTGATACCAGAGGGCAAAACAATAATAAAAGAAAATGATGAAATATACTTCTTAGCCGCAGAAAACGATATCGATAGTGTTGTGCAGGAAATGAGGCTACAAGACACATCTAGCTCAAGAATAATGATAATAGGCGGCGGAAAAATAGGTTTTACATTAGCAAAAACACTAGAAGAGGACTATAAAATTAAGATTATAGATCCAGATAAAGATAGGTGTGAGCTCCTTTCAAAGGAATTAAACAGAACAATTGTATTAAAAGGTGGCGGATCTGATGAAGAACTCCTTAAAAGTGAGAATATAGAAAATATAGACATTTTTTGTGCTTTAACGAACGATGATGAAACCAACATTATGTCAGCCTTTCTTGCAAAAAAACTTGGTGCCAAAAAAACAATCATTATTGTAAATAATTACACATACATAAACATCCTTCCTAAAAATTTTGTTGACATTGCTCTGTCGCCGCAAAGACTAACCGTCTCTATGGTTTTACAACATCTTGCAAAAGGTGATGTTCCACAAGAAGTTATATTTAAAATGCAGAGCGGTGCTGAGGCGATTGAAGGAATAATTCATCAAAATAAATTTACTAAAGGATTTTTTGATAAGCCTATTTCTGAACTTCCTCTTCCAGAAGGTTGTGTTATTGCAGCAGTAATAAGAGGGGAAGATATTTTTATGCATTCAGAAGATTTACTTCTAAAACCAAATGATAGGATCATAGTTTTTATTCTCGGAAAAACTGATAAAGAAAAAATAGAAAATCTTTTTCTGGAAGGCTAATGAACTACAAATCAATTTTTAACTTGTTGGGTATTCTGCTTGGAATATTCAGTCTTTCTTTTGTGCCGCCTTTAGTTCTTACTTTTCTATATGATGAGCCTGGTAAAGAAATCTTTTTATACTCTTTCATATTTTTCTCAATTTTAGGTGTGTCTATATGGGCATCTTCTCGTCAACAAAATTTACCCCTCAATATTTCTGATGGCTTTATTATCACGACTTTATTCTGGGTTGTTCTGGCATGTGTTGGATCAATTCCATTTTATTTTTTTGGAATAAATATCAGCGACGCCATTTTTGAATCAGTTTCAGGAATTACAACAACTGGTGCTACAACTATAGTTGGGTTAGACAATCTTCCAAAATCAATTCTTTTATATCGACAGCTCCTTCAATGGATAGGTGGAATGGGTTTAATAGTTTTAGCTGTTGCAGTAATGCCAGCACTAGGAATTGGCGGAGGCCAGCTTTATAAAATGGAGCTTCCTGGCAGTCATGGTAGTCAAAAACTTACTCCTAGAATAACAGATAGCGCCAAAGCTCTTTGGAAAATATATGCCGGTCTCACATTTATGTGCGCTACGCTATATCTGCTTGCTGGGATGAGTTTATTTGATTCCATTGCTCACAGTTTAAGCACTGTCGCTGGAGGCGGGTTTTCAACTCATGACGAAAGTATAGGTTTTTTTAATAGCGCATTTATAGAAGCTACTTGTATTATCTTTATGTTACTCTCTGCCGCCTCATTTGCCGTGCATTACGCTGCAATATTTGGAGGGAAGCCCCTTAAATATTTTTACGATTCAGAATTTAAATTTTTCTTATCTGTGGTTTTATTGATAATTATAATATCAGTAATTGTTCACTCTGTAAGTAACTCTTTTACCGATGTTTTTTCTATGATTAGTTCAACTATTTTTCATGCTGTTTCCATAGTTACAACGTCAGGTTTTACCACAGACAACTTCTCCCTATGGCCAGGTTTTTTGCCATATCTTTTGCTGGTTGGAGCATTTATGGGAGCATGCTCTCAGTCTGTTGGTGGAGGCATAAAAGCTTGGCGGGTTTTAATTATGATTAACCAAGCGTACAAGGAAATATTAAAAACGATTCATCCAAATGCTGTCCTTACTTCAAAGATTGGAACTAAAGTTATTGATGCAAAAATTGCTGAAAAAGTTTGGGGCTTTTTTTCTATCTACGTTTTTATATTTATGTTTCTTCTTATGGCAATGCTTGGAACTGGGGTAAGTTTTGAGACTGCGTTTTCTGCTGTTGGTGCTTGCCTAAATAATTTAGGTCCTGGGTTGGGCGATGTGGCTAACAACTATTCAAGTATTAGCGAGCTTGGAAAATATATTTTATGCTTTGCAATGATTTTAGGCAGGCTTGAGATATTTACACTACTTGTATTATTCACCCCTGCATTTTGGCGTCGCTAATCACTATAAACATCTTGTGGTGCTGAGAGTAGCCTTCTAAACTTTTTATATTCCCATGAGTATTCAGCAGGTGATTGTCTAATTACTGTCTCCATTTCGTCATTCATTACTTGAACACCGAATTCTGAATAAATATTTTTGCTTGGTTTTATAAAATTCATAACATGTCCTATATTTTTTTCATAGGAAAGGTATGAAAGAAGAATTGGTTTTTTAGACTTGCGGGCTAAATTTGGGGCCAATGCAAATGAATAGCACTCATGATCAAAAAATTTTGCATAAACTCCAAGGCCTCTAGCTGGAACCTGATCAGAAGCCATACAAATCATTTGGTTATCCTTCAAAGAATTAAGAATAGCTTTTACTCCCCCTATTCCAGTTTCAACCATTTTACAATTCCCCTCTTCTCTAAATTTTTTTACAAATCTATCGACAGGGTTTAATTTAATTTTTTTATAAAGTGATGTGTTTGATCTTTGTATGCTAATCCATCTAAGCATAAAATCTATGCTTCTATTGTGAATAGCAAAGATTATTAATCCACTCGCCTGATCAGGATTGTTAAATAAAAACCTATTGTTTATTTTCTTTGTTTCATGAAGTATTTTTTTGCTGGAGCGAGACCAAGTATATAAAGTTTCATAAAAACTTTTTAATGTTTCTTTGTAACTTTCTTTGGCGAGCAAATTTAATTCATTTTCAGACAGATCTGAAAAAGCAATGGATAAATTTTTCTTGGTAACCTTAAGTGGAGGTAAAAAACTTAAGACATGAAAAGGTATAGCCTTAAAAGCAGCATCCATTATAAGAAATGCAAACTTCAGAGGAAAAATTGTAAAAATATAAAAAATTATCTTCATATAAAGTTTTTTTTTGATTATCTTACTTTAATTGGTCATTTTATATGCTTATCTATTAAGAGTTGAGAAAATCTATGTAGATATAATTAAAATAACTGCATAATATAGTCTTCACTAATATGAAATATAAAGGCCTATCTTGACAGCAAAAACAATGGAAGAATTGGTAGCTCTCTGTAAAAGAAGAGGGTTTATATTTCAGTCTAATGAAATTTATGGCGGTTTACAGGGTTTATATGATTACGGTCCATTGGGCGTTGAGCTCAAAAATAACTTAAAGCAGTCATGGTGGAGAGAAATGGTTTTTGATAGAGATGATGTAGAGGGCTTAGATGCGTCCATATTAACAAAGCCAAATGTCTTAAAATTTTCAGGTCATGAGACTACATTTTCAGACCCAATGGTGGATTGTAAATCTTGCAATCAGCGGTTCAGAGCTGATCAAGTTCCAGATCATTGTAAAAAAGAAGACCTTACTGAGCCAAGGCAGTTTAACCTGATGTTTAAAACAGCAGTTGGACCTGTTGAGGACAAAGATTCCTTTGCATATCTTAGACCTGAGACAGCTCAAAATATTTTTACAAATTTTAAAAATGTTATAGATTCAACGTCTAGAAAAGTCCCCTTTGGAATAGCGCAAATTGGTAAAGCGTTTAGAAATGAGATAACACCTAGAAATTTTATCTTCAGAGTAAGAGAATTTGAACAGATGGAACTTGAATTCTTTGTTGCTCCTGGGACAGATGATGAGTGGCATAAATGCTGGGTTGATAAAAGAATAAAATGGTGGGAAGAACAGGGGGTAAGTAGAGAAAGTATAGAACTATATAAAGTGCCAAAAGATGAGCTTGCTCACTACTCAAAAGCTACTGTGGATATTATGTATAAATTTCCCCATGGTCTTGAAGAATTAGAGGGTATTGCTAATAGAACAGACTTTGATTTGGGATCGCACAGCAAAAATCAAGAAGATCTAAATATTCAGGCTGCTGTTATGGAAAACAATGAATCAAATTCAAGACTAGCAACACAAAACCTGGAAACAAAAGAGTGGACTGTTCCATATGTAATTGAGCCCTCGGCAGGAGTAGATAGAGGGGTTCTTGCCATATTGAATGAAGCCTATAAAATTGAAGAGCTTGATGATGGTAAAACTAGAACGGTTCTGAATCTTAAACCACACCTTGCGCCAATAAAGGCAGCTGTTATACCGCTTAAAAAAAATAACGAAGATTTGGTAGATACTGCATCAAATATAAAAAAGGATTTGCAAAAACTTAGGTTGGGCAGAGTCTTGCTTGAAAACTCAGGTAATATTGGCAAAAGCTATAGGCGCCATGATGAAATTGGAACGCCATTATGTATAACCGTTGATTTTGAAACCCTTGAGGATAAATCAGTAACAGTTCGAGATAGGGACACAATGCAACAAACAAGAATAGAGATATCAAAACTCTCAAAGTATTTAGAGGACATGATATTAAAGTAGACAAAAGTTTATATTTGGCGGATTAAGATAATTAATATAGTTATATTTTATTTTATATTCTTATCAAGCCTTGTTTGTGTCTCTTTGATTATTCTGGTTTTATCTTTCTTCCTCTCTACCCAATCTCTTCAATATATTGGAAAAACATGGATTTTATTTATTTTAGCAAGCCTTAAGTTTCTTTGCGGGATAGGTTGGACAATTAAAGGAATAGAAAATATCCCTAGCAGCCCATTTGTAATGGCGTCTAATCATCAAAGTGCTTGGGAATCTTTTTTTCTTCAAACATTATTTTTACCAACCAGCAGTATAATGAAAAAAGAAATTCTTATAATTCCATTTTTTGGTTGGGCTATTTCGAGGCTTAAGCCTATTTCAATAAACCGAAAATTAAAACTTAGAAGTCTAAAAAAAGTTATTGAGGTTGGCAGTGAAAGAATTAGAGATGGTTATTCAATATTAGTTTTTCCAGAGGGTACAAGAAAAAAACCTGAAGATGGAATAGGAAAATTTGGAAATAGTTGTGGAGTTATAGCTGCTAATGAATCAGTTCCAATAATTCCTATATGTCACAATTCAGGTAAATTCTGGATCAATAAATCATTTAAGAAAAACAGTGGGGATATTTGCGTGGTTATTGGAAAACCTATTTTTGGTAATGATCCAAAAAAACTTACAGAAGATGCGCGCTCTTGGATTGATAAAACTTATTCTGATATCTACTAAATATCTAAATTTGATACTGAAAGGGCATTAGTTTCAATAAACTCTCTTCTAGGCTCGACATCGTCTCCCATTAAAGTTTCGAACATATCGGTTGCTTCTTGGGCATCTTTAATATCCACTCTCATCATTCTTCTGTTCTCTGGATCCATTGTTGTTTCCCAAAGTTGGTCGGGATTCATTTCACCCAATCCTTTATAACGTTGAACATCAATACCTTTGGAGCCTGATTTAGAGAAATCTTTAATAGCTTGATCTTTTTCATCTTCATCTGATGCATAAACAAATGATTTGCCTTTACTAATTTTGTACAAGGGAGGCATAGCAATGTAAACATGGCCTCTCTCTAAAATATCAAAGTACTGTTGGTAGAAGAAAGTCAAAAGCAGGGTTCTAATATGGGATCCATCTACATCAGCATCTGTCATGATTATAATTCTATGATATCTAAGTTTTTCAATATCAAAATCTTCTGTTCCTATGCCACACCCCATTGCTTTAACAAGCGTTCCTATTTCAGCCGAAGAAAGCACTTTGTCTATCCTGGCTTTCTGAACATTTAGAATTTTTCCTTTAAGCGGGAGTATTGCTTGATATTTCCTGTTGCGCCCTTGTTTTGCAGAGCCGCCAGCTGAATCGCCCTCAACCAGATAAATTTCTGATAGAGCGGGATCTTTCTCTTGGCAATCTGCTAGCTTTCCTGGTAAACCTGCTAGCTCTAAAACGCCCTTTCTTCTTGTCATTTCCCTAGCTTTTCTAGCAGCTTCTCTTGCCAGCGCAGCTTCTGAAACTTTAGACAGTATTGCTAGTGCTTCTTTAGGATTTTCTAATAAAAATTCATTTAGGCCTTTATTCAAAACAGCACTGACTATTCCCTCAACCTCAGAAGATACCAATTTCTCTTTGGTTTGCGAGGAAAACTTTGGATCTGGTACTTTTACCGATATAACAGCAATAAGCCCCTCTCTTACATCTTCTCCCAATAATTCTACAGGAGAGTTCTTGTTTAGTTCTTCTTTTTTAACAAAAGCCTTTAAAACACGAGTTAAGCTTGATCTGAAGCCAGATAAATGAGTTCCACCATCTTTTTGAGGAATATTATTTGTATAACATAAAACACTCTCGTTATAAGAGTCATTCCATTGCATTGCAATTTCGACTGTTACCCCTTCTTGCTCGCCTTCACACTCGATTGTTTGAGATATCGCAGGTTTTCTACCTCTAAGGTAATCTACGTAACTTGAAACGCCGCCTTCGTTCTTAAATTTTTTAGATTTACCTGTTCTTGCATCTGTTACTTCAATACAAACGCCGGCATTAAGAAAAGAAAGTTCCTGAACCCTTTTATTAACCCTGTCAGCCTCAAAGTTAATTGAAGTAAATATTTTGTCAGATGCGGTAAAAGTTATCTCAGTTCCTGTTTCTTTTGATGCTTTTATCTTTTTTAATTTGGTTTTAGCTAAGCCTTCGCTATACTTTTGTTGATATATTCCGCCATCTCTGCAAATTGTCAACGTTAACTCCTTTGAAAGTGCGTTTACAACTGAAACTCCAACACCATGGAGGCCCCCAGACACTTTGTATGAGTTATCATCAAATTTTCCACCAGAATGAAGAGTTGTCATAATAAGCTCAGCTGCAGGCACTCCTTCCCCTTTGTGCGTGTCTACTGGAATTCCTCTTCCGTTGTCCTTAACGGTAATTGATTCATCTTTGTTAATTATGATATCAATTTTCGAACAATGGCCTGCCATTGCCTCATCTATACAGTTATCCACCACCTCAAAAATCATATGATGAAGACCAGAGCCGTCATCTGTGTCTCCTATGTACATACCAGGCCTTTTTTTAACAGCCTCGAGACCTTTTAAAACTTGAATATTTGAGGAGTCGTATTTTTTCTTTTCTGATTTCTTTTTTGGCATTTTTTTATTTCAATTGTTCCACGTGGAACTTTTTAAACAATTGTTTATCATTCATTATTTTACTACCAAATAGGTCAACAATGTTTGAAAAAACGAAACGATTTTCAATATATTTTAAGGTGGGTAAGAAGCACTCCAACATCTCAACATCTAGTTCTGATGAAAGATCATCCAGGAGAAGAATTGGTTTGAGGTTGAATGATCTGCTTAAATATATATTTTGTGAAAGCGACCATAAAATTGAAAGAAGTTTTTGCTCACCACGTGAAAAAGTATCTTTTATAAGTGAGCCCTTACTTTCAAATATTACATCTGCTTTATGGGGTCCAGCTGTTGTGGTTTTTCTTTTTAAATCAATATTATTTGTATTGATAAGGGCTTCGGTTAAGCCTGTTTTATTATCAAAACCATTTTTTAGATATATGTCTAGGCCAGAAAAAATGTTAGCTCTTTTATTTTCATGAGTTAATTTTTTGATGATTTCATCATAAATCTCTTTGACCTCAGTAACTAAACTTTCGCGCAAAAAATTTAATCTTTCTCCATGATCTACTAAGAGAGGGTCATAAGCTTTTGCTTGGCCTATATCACCAAGTTTTAGTGCAGAATTTCTTTGTTTTAAAGAGCGAAAATATCCAAACCAGTCTTTTGCATATTCAGCAGAGGCAATGAAGAGCCCCCTATCTAGGTTTTTTCTTCTATATTCAGGAGCATTATCATTATAAAAAAATGTCTTACTATCAATGGAAAACGAAGGAAAGGCTCTTACAAGCTCGCTTATTGTCACCTTGGAGTTATTAATCTTGATGTTAATTGGCTTTGTTTTAGTTTTTTTTACCTCTAAAATTGAGCCTGTATTATCATCAAATGCCCTTATATTAAAGGCTTCTTCGCCTTTTTTAATAAGAGATTCAAGGTTAGATGTTCTAAATGACCTTCCAGAGCTCGCAACGTAGATAGATTCAAGAATTGACGTCTTTCCACAACCATTTTTGCCATAAAATAGACTAGATTTAGAGGACAAGTCTATGGACAAAGAATCAAAACACCTAAAGTTTCGCAGATCTATCTTTGAGAAAGCCACTAACCTAAATAAGGAGTGGCATTACAACATATTTGGGGCTATCGCTTCCTGGGGGTGTTAGGAGGCAGCTTTTATCAGAACCAAAGAAGTTAATGTGACATATATCTGTTTGCATGTGCGACATTATTTCTTGAAGATAAGTTACATTAAAGGCAATATCTAACTCTTCTCCATCATAAGAAGCTGGGAAAAATTCTTCTGCTTCTTCTTGTTCTGGATTATTTGCTGAAATTCTAACACCATCTGCAGCAGTGATTAATCTCACCCCTTTATATTTTTCACTAGACAAAATAGAAACCCTGCTCAATGTTTCTGAAAAATCTTTTACATTAATTTCTAAAACTGAGCTTTCACCCGAGGGAATTACCTGCTGATAATCTGGAAATTTTCCATCTATTAATTTACTTTTGAAAATTAGACTTCCAACGGAGAGCTCCAATGAAGCTTCATTAATTTTCAACTCAGCATCTCCATCTTCATCAGATAAAAATTTAGCCATTTCGTTAATTGATTTTCTTGGAATTATTCCTGAAAAAGAATTGTCAGATTGAATAGAGACATTTGCCACCGCCAACCTATGAGCATCAGTGGTGACGGCTGTTATTTCTCTTCCGCTAATTGATAAATACAGGCCATTTAAATAATGCCGCCAGTCCTGGTTGCCCATGGCAAAAGATGTATTTTTAATTAACCCTCTTAGATCCTTTGCTGGTATCACAATAGGCAAATCACCAGAAGCTATATCAAATACAGGAAAGTCAGCACTGGGAAGTGTTGATAGTGAGTACTTACCATTAGTTGTTTTGATATTTAATTTATCGCCGTTTAAGGATAGGTTTATTTCCTCTCCATCAGGAATCAATCGGCAAAGTTCATTTAATTTTTTAGCTGAAGTTGTCGTCTTACCTGAGGATTCTAAATTTAATAACGGGCCGCTAGTTGTAACTTCCGATTCAAGATCGGTGGCTGTTAACTTAAAAGTATTTTCACCCACCTCAAAAAGAACATTGGCGAGAATTGGAAGTGTCTGTCTTTTTTCTACTACGCCCAAGGTAATATTAAGAGCAGAAACAATATCCTCTTTTTTAACAGTGATTTCCATTTAGTTTGTTAGTGTCCTGTTAAGGTTTCTGTAATCTTCTTCAAGTGAAGGTATTTCTTTTCTTAATTCTTTGATCTTACTGCAAGCATGAAGAACGGTTGTATGATCTCTGCCATTGAAAGCTTCTCCAATTTCAGGGAGACTGTGGTTTGTTAATTCTTTTGTTAGTGCCATAGCTAATTGTCTTGGCCTAGTGATAGACCTGCTTCTTCGTTTTGATAAAAGATCAGACAATTTGATGTTGTAATATTCGGCTACTGTTTTTTGAATGTTATCTATACTTACCATTTTTGCAGAAATAACAAAGAGATCTTTTAACGCCTCTTTTACAAATGGAATATCTATCTCTTGATCAGCAAACCGAGAATTTGCAACCACTCTTTTTAGTGCGCCCTCTAACTCTCTAATGTTTGATCTAATCCTTTGTGCTATATATATAGCACAATCATTTGGAAGGGTAACTCCCATAGAATTTGCCTTGCTTAATAATACCGCAGCTCGTGTTTCAAGCTCTGGGGGCTCAATAATAACAGGTAGGCCCCAGCCAAGCCTTGATTTGAGGCGCTCCTCAAGCCCATCTATCTCTTTAGGATACTTATCACATGTAAGTATCATCTGGTGATTACGGTCGAGAAGGGTGTTAAATGTGTGAAAAAACTCCTCTTGTGACTGTTCTTTGCCCGCAAAAAACTGAATATCATCAATTAAAAGGGCATCTGCATTCCTATAAAACCCCTTAAACTCGCTCATAGCGCCCAATTGAAGGGCTTTTACCATATCTGCAACAAATTTTTCAGAATGAACATAGACTATTCTTTTAGAGGTGTCTGAATTAAGTATTTCATTGCCAACAGCATGCATTAAGTGGGTTTTTCCAAGCCCAACACCGCCGTAAATGAATAGCGGGTTGTAATCCCCTTTTGGGTTGGCCGCAACCTGTTTTGCGGCAGCCAAAGCCATATGGTTGGATTTCCCCTCAACAAAAGTATTAAATGTGAAGTTTTGAACTAAACCGGGAGTATTTTCCTCTGTGACATTAAGTTTCTCAACAAATGTTGACTTATCAAGTGTTTTAAATTTTACATTTAGAGACTCGTCGGATTTATTTACTAAATTTTCTATGATTTGACCCAAATTATCTTTTACATATGTGAGAACAAAATCATTTGGGGCGCTAATCTCTAAATCATTGTTATTAATATCGGCTCTCAAGGGCTTAATCCAGGTGTTAAACTCTTCTTGTGAGAGCTTTGCTTCAAGTTTTTCAGTGCACTCAGACCAAAATTTCAATTTATTAGACCTCCAGTAGAAAAGTTAGTCTAACAAAAACTAACAAGATATCTACAGCATAAGCATATGTATTTTCTGTGGATAACTTGTGGGCATCTAATGGATCTATTTTTGGGTTATTTTTCTTTCAATTCACCCACAATGCTATATAATTTTGTGCTAATTTTTTAGGTAATTATGAAAAGAACATTTCAACCCAGCACATTAAAAAGAAAGCGAACTCATGGCTTTAGAGCAAGAATGTCAACCAAGGCTGGTAGGGCGATCATTGCTAACAGAAGAAAAAAGGGTCGCAAGGTATTAACCGCTTAGTTATTTAGGCTTCATTATTTCAAAAAAAATTTATCATTCCGGTTGTTCATCGATATTTTTTGATGCTGGCTCCCCTAAAAAGAAATTAAAAATTGTAATAAAAAAGAAAGATTATTCTTTAGCGGTCCAACGAAATAAAATTAAGCGCTGGATAAGGGAAATTTTTAATAAAAATATCTTGGGCCAAGGGTATATTGTTGTTGTAAGACGCGGATTTTTGGAAGCTGGGTTTAAAAATATCTCTTCTAGCTTTCAGGTTGCATTAGATAATTTTGTAAATAAACAGCAAGATAATTAATATGAAAAAGTTTTTAATATTTATAATAAGTTTTTACCAAAAATATTTGAGTTTTTTGTTGGGTAAGAATTGTAGGTTTGAGCCAACGTGCTCTCAATATGCAAAAGAGAGTATTGAGGTTCATGGTGCTTTTATTGGGGGCTATTATTCTTTGGTAAGAATTTTAAAATGTGGTCCGTGGTCAGTCGGTGGAACAGATGAGGTGAGAAAATGAATTGGAGATATTTTTATATTGGTTCTATTGTTGCTTTGTCATATGTATTATTTTTGTCCTGGAATGCAGAAAAAGAGATAAAACAAGAGTTTGTGGAAGCATCTTTGATAGAGCAAAACCAAAATGAAAAAATGCTTCCTCAAGGCGAAACGCTGGGTTTTGTTGAAATACAAAACAGTAAACTTATTGTTCAAATTAGCCCTTCTTCTGGAAAGGTTTGGCAGGCAAGGCTTAAAGAACACACATATTTAAACAATGATAATTCCCAGGGCGTGCGGTTATTTGGATTTGATTTGCTTTCAGGTTTTAAATTTTATCTTAATAGTGGTTTTGTTGAAGAGGCCAAGAGTTTTGAGGTTTTGGAGGTTGGAGCAGATACAGTAAAGCTTATTTCACTTGATGGGAGGATATCAAAAACAATTTCCCTAAAAGAAAACGATTATGAGCTTTTTATTGTAGATAAGTGGGTTGATGAAATTCCTGCTGATATTCCAACTCCATATATCGCAATGTACAGGACAGACGGAAAACCTCTTGATGCTAGGGATAATTTTTTTGAAAATAGCTCTTACACCGGGGTAGCCTTTAACACCCCCGCAGAGCCTTATGCAAATACAAGGCTGAGGGGTATTGGTGATGGGATTGAATATTTCCAACGCGGTGGTTGGGTAGCATTTATACAAAAATATTTTATGGCTGCAATTCTTACCCCATCAGACAGGGTTCAAACTTTGACAGCTTTACCCCCTTCAAACGGTTCAGATACATACGTTATGGGCGCCATTTCAAGGGAAACTAAAGCGAGCCAGTTGATTTCAGGTATCCAGCACAGGGTGTTCGTTGGTCCCAAGATAAGATCTGACTTAATAAGCAGGGCGCCAGACCTAGAACTAACAATTGATATGGGGTGGTTTTGGTTTTTGGCTCAACCATTAATGATGTTGTTAAGCATGATAAATATTTTTGTTGGAAACTGGGGTGTTTCAATTATCTTATTGACGGTTTTAATTAAGTTGTTGCTTTGGCCGGTTTCTGCAAAAGGCTTCTCAAGCATGGCAAAGATGCGAACAGTGGGCCCAAAACTAAAAGAAATTCAGGAGAGGTATAAAGACGACAGAGCAAAGCTTGGAACGGAAATGATGGCCTTGTATAAAAAAGAAGGTATAAATCCAGCTGGTGGTTGTTTTCCGCTCTTGCTCCAAATGCCGGTTTTTATAGCATTCTTCTTTTGTTTGAGAGAAAGCGTTGAGCTTAGACATGAATCATTCTTTTTTTGGATACAAGACTTGTCTGCTCCTGATCCTTTTTTTATACTTCCTGTTGTTTTTGCGGCACTTATGTATTTAACACAGCAGCTAAACCCGCAACCCCCCGGCATGGATCCAACACAAGCTCAGATTATGAAGTTTATGCCGGTTATGATAGCCGCTATTTTTGTAATTATGCCAGCAGGCCTTGTGCTTTATTCTGTTGCAAACAGCGCCATTTCTCTTGTTCAACAAAAGGCAATGTATAAGAAGTATGGTGCTCCAAGCGCCCCAGCATAATTTTGATATTCGCACTTGCAACACCTGTAGCCCAGTCTGCCATTGGGGTTTTTAGAGTTTCGGGAGCTGGTTGTTGTGTAAAATTCAACGAAATTCTCAACAAACCCATTTCTGATTATCGAAGGGTTTTCTTAAGAGATATTCTTTGGGATGGGGTTATTATCGATAGGTGCTCAATTGTTTTTTATTCAGCCCCAAGCAGTTACACGGGCGAGGATTCTGTTGAGATATTTTGTCATGGAGGCCTATCTGTAATTAAGTCTTTGACAGGCGTTTTTCTAAGTCTTGGTTTTAGAGAAGCTGGTCCTGGTGAATTTTCAAGAATTGCTTTTGAGAACGGAAAACTCTCCTTAAATGAGGCTGAGGCAATTGTTGACCTTATTCATTCTGAAGATGAAAGCAGGGGGATGCTTTCCTCAGAGGCGGTTGCCGGTAAGCTGAGCAATATGATAAGAACCCTGGGCAATAGGGTTGATGCTTTAAGGGTTTTTATAGAAGGAAGCATAGATTTTTCTGACGAGGATTATGATTTTATTTCTGAGGGCTCCGTGAATGAGCGGTTAGTTAAAATTAGGTCTGATTTGAGAAATTTGATTGACTCATCTTTAGTATCAACAAAAAAACTAACAAAAAACAGGGTTTTGTTTTTTGGACCTCCTAATACCGGAAAGTCTTCTTTGTTTAATAGGGTTCTTGGGTTTGACAGGGCTCTTGTTTCAAATGTTCCAGGAACCACTAGAGACTTAATAGATTCAGAAATTTTTTATAACAGCATAAATATGGAGCTGGTTGACTCTGCGGGTGTTAGGGAAACCGATGATTTGATCGAAGCAAAGGGTGTTGCACGCTCTGGAGATGAGGTTCGTGATTCTGCATTGGTTTTGGTTGTTCTTGATCATCTTACTGAAAGCCTAGCCAAAGACTTCTCGTTAGTTTTGAATAAAAAAAACCATTTGTTTGTTTTCAACAAATCAGATGAAAGGTCTCCAAGACAAGCATATGATTGCGTTGTGTCCGCAAAGTCGGGTGAGGGAGTTCAGGAATTAAAAAAATTAATTTTCAATTCTATTCAAAAAAATAACCGGGGTTCTAAAAAGACTTTTATTATTAGAGAGCGACATCTTATTTTGTTTAAATCAGCCTTATCAAGCCTTGATGCTTGTATAGATAAAATTTCAAAAGAGAGCGATGTTGATATTGCGGCTGAAGATTTGAGAATGGTGCGGTCTTCTTTTGATGAGTTTCTGGGTGTTAAATATCCGGATGAGTTATTGGGTGATATTTTTAATGATTTCTGTATAGGTAAGTAGATAAAATGTGGAGAATTTGTGCTTAATTTTTTTGTTTTTTTTGTCCACAAGTTATTTAATAAATAGTTACAGTTTATGGGTTTAGGTGTACATAATTTATCAATGCTTGAATTTCTTTTAGAGACAGGGCGCATGCATTTTATCTACAAAGAAAAACTTCTTAATAATAACAACAATAATATATTGTTGTTATAACATTCTTATATATATGTTTGATGTAATAGTAATTGGTGGGGGTCATGCTGGTGTTGAGGCTGCGCACGCGGTTCATAGACAGGGCCTTAACTGCTGTCTGGTTACTTTTAAAACCGAAACCATAGGTCAAATGTCTTGCAATCCAGCTATTGGGGGGCTTGGAAAATCTCACCTTGTTAGAGAGGTTGATGCCTTGGGTGGAATTATGGCTCAAGCCACAGATAGTTCGGGCATTCAATCAAGAACCCTTAATACCAGAAAAGGTTTTGCGGTCCAGGCTCTTCGAGTTCAGTGTGACAGAGATAAATATAAACAAGCTATACAGGAACTTCTGCTTGAAACAAACATAACCATTAAAGAGGGTGAGGTGGTAGATATTATCCTTGAACAGAATACCATTCTTGGGGTTGAATTAAGATCAGGTGAAAAAATCAACTCATCTAAGACTATTTTAACCACAGGAACATTTTTAAACGGGGTAATGTATAAAGGCGATGAAAAGATTTCAGGAGGTCGTGTTGGAGACAGCACATCAATACCTTTGTCGGAAAAACTTTATGATTTAAAACTACCCATGGGGAGGCTTAAAACAGGAACACCAGCGCGAATAAAACTTTCCAGCATCAATCTAAACCTCATGGAAGAACAACCGGGTGACAAAAACCCACCTCCTATGTCTGTTCTTCAACCACCGCAAGCAACACTTCCGCAGATCTCCTGTTATATAACAAGGACCAACAAAAAAACCCACAAAATCATTTCAGATAACACCCACCTATCTGCAATGTACTCCGGAAAAATTTCCGGAATAGGGCCAAGATACTGTCCATCTATAGAGGATAAAATTAACAAATTTGGTGAAAAGGATAGCCATCAAATTTTTATAGAACCTGAGGGCCTAGAAAAGGACCTTGTTTATCCAAACGGCATTTCCACAAGTCTGCCCGCTTCTGCACAAAAAGAATTTGTAGAGTCTATTCAAGGGATGGAAAACTGCATAATAGAAGAGTTTGGTTACGCCGTAGAATATGACTTTATCGACCCCAGGTCACTAAAACCAACACTAGAAACAAAATTTATTAAAAACCTTTATCTTGCTGGTCAAATAAACGGCACAACAGGATACGAAGAGGCCGCTGCACAAGGCCTTGTTGCGGGTATTAACGCTGTTCAAAACATTCTTAATAAACCGGATGTAGTATTTGATAGAAGCGAGGCATATATAGGCGTCCTGATAGATGACTTAACACTTCATGGTGTAACAGAACCATACAGAATGTTTACAAGCAGAGCAGAGTTCCGCCTCATGCTTTCACAAGATACCGCGTGCCAGAGGTTAACCGAAAAGGGTCACTCACTTGGGTTGATTGCAGAAAAAAACTTTGGCGCTTACCTGGAAAAAGAAAACAAATACCAAAACTTTTTAAAGCAAACAAAAAAAATAAAAATAAAATACAACAAAAAACCCACAACCGGAGAAGATTTACTCAAAAGAACCGACCTCGCCTTAAGCGAAATTAAGTTGCTTCTAAAGATCTCCAAAGACAAAGAAGAGTTTTTTAAAAGAGCAGCAAACGAAATTAAATACAGCGGTTATATTGCAAAACAAAAAAGAGAAGTCGAAAGCTCTAAAAAGAACGAAAAAGTGTTGATACCAAGAGACACCAACTACTCCAGCATTAAAGGCCTCTCAAACGAGGTTGTTGAAAAGCTAATCAAACACAAACCATCAACCTTGGGTCAAGCAAGCAGATTGGAGGGCGTAACACCCGCAGCAACCAACCTAATTGCCATCACCATTAAAAAGAAACAATTGCTTGAGAAGATATAACCAAATCAAAAACCAAAGCAAAACAAACGAACTCACCAAGGCTTTTGTAGAAGAGATTCTAAGGTTCAACAAAGCCCACAACATAGTTGGACGTTTAACAGAATCGGAAATAAACCTTTTAGACGTTCTTGATTGCGAGTTAATTCTTCCGCACACAAAATCTGCAAAAAACATATTAGACATTGGTAGTGGTGCAGGGCTGCCAGGCCTAATAATAGCCATACACCAACCCCAAACCAAAGTAACCATGTCTGAAAAAAACAAAAAAAAAGCCTATTTCATTAAAAAAACAATTAGAACCTTGAAACTTGAAAACGCAAAAATCCTAGATGAGGCCGTTACACCCAATCTAATTACAGCAAGCAAATTTGACATCATTACAGCCAGAGCGCTAGCACCAGCACCAAAAATAATAGAGATGTCAAAACACCTTTTATCCAATAAAGGAAAGTTTCTTTTTATGAAGGGAGCAATAGAAAAAATAAATGAAGAGGTTGCCCAGCTGGAAAATAATACATACTCTTATACTATCCACAAAACAAAAAACACAGAAACAAACAGACACATTATAGAAATAACACAAAAATGAAACACATTATTGCTATAGCTAACCAAAAAGGAGGCGTTGGAAAAACAACAACAGCGGTGAACCTAGCCGCTGCACTTGCCGCGACAAAAAGAAAGGTTTTATTGATAGATCTAGACCCCCAAGGAAATGCTAGTACAGCAGCAGGATCCCCCAAAAATGAAAAAACCTTATTTCAAATATATTCTCAAAATCTAGACATAGAAGAACATATAATCACATCTCCTAGTGGATATGATGTTGTGCCAGGCGGGGAAAACCTTATAGCTCTCGAGGTTTATATAAGAAACGAAGGAAAGCAAGGGGAGCTAAAAAAACAACTAGCACCCCTAGACCATGAATTCATCATCATGGACACACCACCCTCACTCAACCAACTAACCCTGGAGTCCCTGTTTGCTGCTACCGCAACACTCATACCCCTTCAATGTGAATATTATTCTTTAGAGGGAATCTCATCGCTTATAAATACTATTAACACACTCAAAAACAAAAACCTTACAAATAATAGGGTGTTCGGGATTATTAGAACTATGGTAGATATGCGTAACAACCTGGCCAAAGAGGTCTCCGAAGAGCTGGAAAAACATTTTCCCGCTTTGGTTTTTAACACCCTTATACCAAGAAATGTTAAATTAGCTGAAGCGCCAAGCCATGGAACTTCGGTAATACAATATATGCCATCCTCATTTGGTGCTAAGGCTTATTTAGCTCTAGCGGGTGAACTTATCAGGAGAATAGAAGGTGGTAGATAAAATATTAAACACAGGCCTAGATGCCCTTCTTGGTGATGTTGCGGCCCCAAACAAACAATCCATCAAAGAAATAGATCTCACCCAAATTAAACCCAATCGTTTTCAACCCAGACAGTCATTCGATGAACAGAAAATAACAGAGTTGTCTCAATCTATTGCAAAACACGGTATTCTCTCTCCAATCTTGGTTCGAGAAACTGGTGCGGGTGGGTTTGAGTTAATTGCAGGCGAAAGACGACTAAGAGCGGCGAAACAGGCGGGGCTTCAAACCGCTCCATGTATGGTTGATTCAGCCGAAGATCAGCTTTCATTAGAGCTTGCGTTGATTGAAAATCTTCAACGCGAAGACCTGAACCCAATTGAAGAAGCTAGGGGTTATGACAGGCTTAAAAGAGAGTTTTCCCTAACGCAAGATAAAATTGCTGAAGTAACAGGAAAGGCTCGTAGCTCTGTGGCTAACTCAATGAGGTTGTTAAATCTTCCCACCTCTATTATCGATCTTTTATATAGTGGTGAATTAGAAAAAGGCCACGCCAAAATTCTTGCATCCATGGAGCCCAAAGAAGCAGAAGAGCTTGCAAAAAAGATAGTTTCTTTGGGTATGACGGTCAAAGACGCGGCCTCCTCAAATAAACCAAACACAACAAAAAACAAAACAAAAACTAAAAATAAAGACCTTTTAAATATAGAGGAAGAGTTATCAGAAAACATAGGCCACAAAACTCAAATTGAACAACAAACCACCTCAAAAGGAAAAATATCTATCTCATACTCCTCAAAGGACGAAAGAGAAATTATCATCAGCAAATTATTAAAATTAAAGAAAAATTAAGCTTGTTCTTAAGACTATAAATTTTTATAATCAGCCCCGTAAAAAACATACTTGAATTAAAATTAATACACTACAAAACAACTGGTTGTCAGCGCTAGGTCTTTTGATCTCAATCGTCTTTTTTCCAATGTTTGTACAACCCATTTTTATTGGATATTTGTTCGCCTTAGCGGCAGCTATCTATTTTGCAAGTAAACCACAAAGTGAAGCCTTAAATTTATATCTTGCTTTTATATTTAGGTGGTCAGTTTTTATAGTTTTTACAATTTTATCTTTAGTATTCATAACAGAAAAAAACCTTCTGGCTATCTTTCTGCTTGTATACTTAAACTCAACCTTTAACCCTAAACAAATTACTGTATAAAATGGCTTCAGCATCAGGCGAACAAACAAGCGCAGAATATATTCAACACCATCTAACCAACCTGGTCTGTGGTAAAACGCAAGATGGTTGGACGTGTGACCACAATGCAGTTGATCAAATGGGTTTTTGGGCATTTCACGTAGATTCTCTGGGTTGGTCGGTATTTCTTGGGTTGGTTTTTGTGGGCTTGTTTCGCCTGGGCATCCCAAAATTGTCGACTGAGGCCCCAAACGGGATTCAAAACTTTGTAGAGATGTGTATTGAATTTGTTAACGACAATGTTCAAAGCATATTCACATCAGCAAAAAACAATCTAATAGGTCCCATGGCCTTAACGGTTTTGGTATGGGTCTTTTTAATGAACTTAATGGACCTCGTTCCTGTTGATTATTTGCCCACTCTTGCGGGTCAGGTTGCTGAAGCAACAGGCATGGTTGAAAACTCTAAAGATGCATACTTTAAGGTGGTTCCAACCACAGACCCCAACATTACATTGGGGATGGCGCTAGCAGTTTTCGTTTTAATTATTTTTTACAGTATTAAGATAAAAGGCCTAAAAGGCTTTTTAGCAGAGCTTACTCTTCACCCCTTTGGGAAGTGGATGATGCCGGTTAATTTGGTTTTAGAGGGTGTGAATTTAATCGCCAAACCCATTTCACTCGGCTTGCGATTATTCGGAAATTTATATGCTGGCGAAATGATATTTATTTTGATAGCGCTAATGCTAACCTTTAGTTCTATATCGATAGGTTTACTTGGAGTGGGCCTCCATTTAATATGGGCCCTTTTTCATATTTTGATTTTAGCCTTACAGGCTTTTATTTTTATGGTGCTAACCATTGTTTATCTGGCAATGGCGCATGAAACAGATGACCACTAGGTCTTTAATTTTTAGGAGAAAAGAATGGAACAATCACTTATATATATAGCTTCAGGCCTTATGATTGGTCTTGGTGCCGTTGGTGCCGCTATCGGCGTGGGTGTATTGGGTGGTAAGTTTTTAGAAGGCGCAGCTCGCCAACCAGAACTTATTCCAATGCTAAGAACTCAACTTTTTATTGTTATGGGTCTTGTCGACGCCGTTCCAATGATTGGTGTTGGTTTAGGTCTTTATTTAATGTTTGCTGCATAAATAAACAATGAATATTAACGCAACGCTCTTAGGACAAACTTTAGCATTTGTTATTTTTGTAGCAATTTGTTGGAAGTATGTATGGCCCCCAATTATTGCGATTATGGAAGAAAGAGAGAAGCGTATAGCAGATGGTTTAGAGGCAGCAAAAAAAGCAGATGACTCTTTGGAAGAGGCACAACTTGCCTTTGATGAGGAGATGAACAAAGCAAAATTAGAGGCTGCTGAAATATTAGAAAAAGCCAACTCTAGAGCCTCTCAAATCATTAATGATGCAACAGAAAAGGCAGAAGTTGAGGCTGAAAAGATTTTATCTTCAGCATCTAAAACTATTGAAAATGATGTCAATAAAGCAAAAGAAGAGCTAAGACAAAAAATGTCAGAACTTATTATCGACACTTCTGAAAAAATTTTGGGTGACGAAATTAGCCCAGAGAAACATCAAGAGTTGCTTAAAAAAGCAGCTGCAGAGTTATAACAAATGATTGAATTATCTCCACTTGCCAGACCATATGCCAAAGCCATTTTCGATGCAGCTTTAGACGCTGACAATCACAAGATGGTTGCAAATGACCTAGCTTTATTGTCTGCGGTGTCTCAAACCAAAGAGGTCTCAAGTTTAATCGAAGACCCAGAGCTCTCAAAGGAAAAAATTGCTCAAACCATTATAGGTTTGGCAGACGGAGAGGTGGGCGACCTGTCAAATAAGATGTTAGAACTTCTTGCGGACAACAAAAGGCTCAATCTTATCGAGGCAATTAATATCAGTTACCAAGAACTTTTAGAGCTACATAACAATACCAAATCTATTGTTGTTAATGTTGCAGATCAACCCACCAATGATAATAAAAAAATTATCACTGAAAAACTTTTTGCAGAACATGGAGAGGGTTCAAAAATAGAATTTTCGAAAGATCCCTCAATTATGGGCGGTCTATCTATCAAAATCGGAGATGAAACTCTAGATCTATCCATAAGGGGAAAGGTCAAAAAATTAGTAAACCAATTAAATTTTTAAGGTGAAAAAATGAGCCAATTAAATCCATCAGAAATTTCCAGTGTATTAAAGGAAAAAATTTCAGGCCTTGATCTTTCTGCTGAAAGAAAAAATGAAGGCATTATTGTTAGTGTATCAGACGGAATTGTCCGTATTCACGGCATGGGAGATGTTATGTACGGCGAACTCATAGAGTTTGAAAACGGTGTGTTGGGGCTTGCCCTTAATCTAGAGCAAGATTCTGTGGGCGCAGTAGTGCTTGGTGACTATCTGGGTTTAATCGAAGGTCAAAAAGCGGTTTGTACAGGAAGAATTTTAGAGGTTCCGGTTGGCGAAGAGTTGCTAGGAAGAGTTGTAGACGCTTTGGGCAATCCTATTGATGGTAAGGGTGAAATTAAAACAGAGGCAACCGCTCCAGTGGAGGTTGTGGCACCCGGCGTTATTGCAAGACAGTCAGTTGATCAACCAGTACAAATTGGTCTAAAAGCTGTGGATGCGATGGTTCCAATAGGAAGGGGTCAAAGAGAGCTTATCATTGGTGACAGACAAACAGGCAAGACTGCTGTTGCTGTTGATGCAATCATCAACCAAAAGGGAACCGGTATTAAATGTATTTATGTTGCTATTGGGCAGAAACAATCAACCGTTGTTAATGTTGTTAAGAAGCTTGAGGAACATGGAGCATTGGAACATACAATTGTTGTTTCAGCATCAGCATCTGACCCAGCTCCTATGCAGTATCTTTCAGCATATTCAGGCTGTTCAATGGGCGAGTATTTTAGAGACAGGGGAGAGGACGCATTAATTGTTTATGATGACCTTTCTAAACAAGCTGTTGCATATAGACAAGTATCCTTGCTTTTAAAAAGACCCCCTGGAAGAGAGGCTTATCCAGGAGATGTTTTTTATCTGCACTCAAGACTATTGGAAAGAGCGGCAAGGGTAAATTCAGATTATGTGGAAAAAGTTACAAATGGAAAGGTTAAAGGCAAAACAGGGTCTTTAACTGCTCTACCAATTATTGAAACTCAAGCAGGAGATGTATCAGCTTTTGTTCCCACCAACGTTATTTCAATTACTGATGGACAAATTTTCTTAGAAACCGACCTATTTAATTCAGGTATAAGGCCTGCTATTAATCCAGGTATTTCTGTCTCTAGGGTAGGTGGCGCAGCTCAAACTAAGATTATGAAAAAATTGAGTGGCGGGGTTAGAACTGCGCTCGCTCAATACAGAGAGCTGGCTGCTTTCTCTCAATTTGCATCAGATTTAGATGATGCTACCAAAGCTCAGCTTGCCAGAGGGATTAGGATTACTGAGTTGATCAAGCAGAAGCAGTATTCCCCCATGAGCGTAGCTCAACAAGCACTGAGTATTTTTGCAGCAGATAGAGGTTATATGGATGATGTTGAGGTTGATAAAATCGGCAGCTTTGAAGAAGCATTGCATGGCTATTTCACCTCAGAAAAAGCTGACCTTGAAAAAAGTATCAATGACACAGGAGATTGGAATGATGATATTGAAAAGCAATTTGTAGAGGTTGTTGAGCAATTTAAAAAAACTCAAACATTTTAATTTTATAAGTAATGGCTAATACCAAAGAAGTAAGAAAACAGATTGCGAGCATTAAAAGCACGCAAAAAATTACTTCGGCTATGGAAATGGTCGCGGCCAGCAAAATTAAAAAAACACAAAATGAAATGCAACTTGGCAGACCTTACTCTGAAAAAATCAAGGAAGTGATTTCCCACATTGCAAATTCTAGCTCTGAGTATTCACATCCTTTTTATGAACATAGAGAAACTAAAAAAGCATGTTTTTTAGTTGTTAGCTCTGATAAAGGACTGTGTGGTGGTTTGAATATTAACTTGTTCAAACAAGTTATAAGTAAATCAGCAGAGCTAAAAGCACAAGGGATTGAGTCAAACTTTGCATTAATCGGCTTAAAAGCAGCTAGTTTTTTTAAGTCTGTTGGTGGTGATGTGGTTGCTAATGTTCAAAAGCTAGGAGATAAACCTGATCCTGATGCATTGATTGGCCTCACTAAAACAGTTTTAGATTTGCACAGAAACGGTGAAATAGACCAAGTTTATTTATGCGGCAATGGCTTTGTAAATACCATGACGCAAGAGCCAAAAGTTGAGCAATTAATCCCTTTGCCAGCCGAAGAGACAGACGAGCTTACAACAACCCATTGGGATTATATTTATGAGCCAGAAGCTCAAGAGTTATTGGAGGGCTTGATGACAAGATATATTGAGTCGCTAATTTATCATGCTGTCATTGAAAACAGCGCATGTGAACAAGCAGCAAAAATGCTGGCAATGAAAAATGCCACTGAAAATGCTGGAGATTTAATTAAAGAATTGGAACTGTTATACAACAATGTAAGACAAGCAGCCATAACTCAGGAACTATCTGAGATAGTTGGTGGAGCGGCTGCGGTTTAAGGAGAAAGAAATGAGCAATGGTCTAGTAACACAAATTATCGGAGCAGTTATCGATGTTGAGTTTGAAAAAAACAATATCCCTCAGGTCTATGAAGCTATTAAAATATCAGATACAGGCACAGTCCTTGAGGTTCAACAGCAACTTGGTGATGGAATTGTTAGAGCAATTGCCATGGGAACAACCGAGGGGTTAAAAAGAGGCTTAACAGCTGAGCGAACTAATGCTCCTATTTCTGTCCCAGTGGGCGAAAAAACATTAGGTCGAATTATGGATGTGTTGGGCAACCCTATCGATGAATGCGGCCCCATTGGTGCAGAAGAGCAAATGCCTATTCATAGAAAACCGCCAAGCTACATGGATCAATCTTTATCAGACGACTTGCTTGAGACAGGCATTAAAGTTATTGATTTGATATGTCCATTTGCTAAGGGTGGAAAAATTGGTTTATTTGGAGGTGCTGGTGTTGGTAAAACCGTTAATATGATGGAGCTTATTAACAACATTGCAACTGAACACTCTGGACTTTCAGTTTTTGCTGGGGTTGGCGAGAGAACCCGAGAAGGAAATGACTTCTATTATGAAATGCAAGAATCAGGCGTTGTTAATGTTGAGAAGCCAAGTGAATCTAAAGTTGCCATGGTGTATGGACAAATGAATGAGCCTCCTGGGAACAGACTTAGAGTTGCCTTAACAGGCTTAACAATGGCTGAAAAGTTCAGAGATGAAGGAAGGGACGTTTTATTATTTATCGATAACATCTATCGATACACTCTAGCTGGAGTTGAAGTTTCTGCTTTGTTAGGAAGAATGCCATCAGCGGTTGGATATCAACCAACGCTAGCTGAGGAGATGGGCGCCTTACAAGAAAGAATTACATCAACAAAAGACGGGTCTATTACCTCAATTCAAGCTGTGTATGTACCCGCTGATGATTTAACAGACCCATCACCAGCAACAACCTTTGCTCACTTAGACGCAACAGTTGTCCTATCAAGACAAATTGCTGAGCTTGGAATTTACCCAGCGGTAGATCCACTAGATTCAACCAGCAGGCAGCTAGATCCTCTTGTTGTTGGGGAAGAGCACTACAATGTTGCTCAGGGTGTTCAAGGTGTTCTCCAGAAATACAAAGAACTCAAAGACATCATTGCTATTTTGGGCATGGATGAATTATCTGAAGAAGATAAGCTAGCGGTAGCAAGAGCTAGAAAGGTGGAAAGATTTCTTTCCCAGCCTTTCACAGTTGCAGAAGTTTTCACAGGCTCTCCAGGAAAATACGTAAAACTAGAAGACACAATCAAATCATTTAAAGGGATTTTGGCTGGAGATTATGACGATCTTCCCGAGCAAGCTTTTTACATGGTTGGAACAATTGAAGAAGCTGTTGAAAAGGCAAAAACTTTATAATTTATGTCCACCATTAGAGTTAGCATAGTTTCATCAAGTGAGGAAATTTATTCTGGTGAAGGCACCATGGTTTTTGCTACAGGCTCTCTTGGTGAAATAGGTATTGCTCCTGGGCATACACCTCTTCTTACTGGTCTTGCTCCAGGACCTGTTAGAGTTCAAAACGGCGACGATGAAAAAACCTTTTTTTGCTCAGGGGGATTTATTGAAATACAACCTGATTTAGTAACTTTTCTTTCTGATAGGGCCGAGCGCGCAGAATCAATGGATGAGGCCGAAGCTATCAAAGCCCAAGAACTTGCAGAAAAAAATATGCATGATAAAGAGTCAGAGTTGGATTACACCAAAGCAGCAGCGCAATTGGCTGAAGCAGCAGCAAGAATTAAAACCATTCAAAAATTAAGAAAAAACAAGTAAGGTACTTGTATCAGGCTTAATTCGTTATTACGTTGAATATTCATACTATTATCCTTGCGGCAGGCAAAGGAACTCGAATGAACACTAATTTACCAAAGGTAATGCAACCGCTTGGCGGGCAAACCCTTATCTCTCATGTTATTAAAACCGCCAAAGCTAGAAGCAAAAATATAACCGTCATTGTAGGACATGAAAAAGATCTCCTAAAAGAACATATAGCCAGGATTAATCCATACATTCAAACAACATATCAAAGTGAACAGCTTGGAACCGCACATGCAGTCAAAACCGCCTCTCATTTGATAAAGGAAGATGAAAAAGTTCTTGTTTTATATGGCGACGTTCCTTTAATTACTTCTGAGACTATAGAAGCACTAATTAATTCTGGACAAGATTGTACGCTTCTATCCATGAAATTAAATAATCCAACCGGCTATGGAAGAATAATAACTGATGATGAAAACCTAGCCCTAAGAATCATTGAGCAAAAAGATGCATCTGAAGATGAAAGAAAAATTCAAGAGGTCTTTACTGGTATTTTATTGATTGACGGTAGTTTGTTGGGGCCTGCTTTAGATGAAATTAACAACCAAAATGCTGCCAATGAGTACTATCTTACAGACCTGGTAGAGATACTTTCTGCAAAAGGGGTTAAAATAAATTGTATACAAGCCAATCCTAAGGAAGTGCTGGGAGCAAATAATAAACACGAATTGCATGAACTGGAATCAATTTTAAGAAAAATGAGTGCTGAAAAATTATTAGAACAAGGGATCACCCTCATGGATGCAACGCGCGTTGATGTTCGAGGCGAGGTTGAGGCTGGCAAAGATTGTTCTGTAGATGTAAATGTTATTTTTGAGGGCAAAGTAACTCTAGGTAAAAACGTTACCATTAAATCAAATGTTGTCTTGCAAGACGTTTCTATTGGAGATAACTCCATTATTGATTCTTTTAGCCATCTCTCTTCTGCAACGGTAGGTTCTAATTGCAATATAGGCCCTTATGCTCGTCTTAGAGAGGGCTCAGAAATAGGAAATAATGCCAAAGTTGGTAACTTTGTTGAGACCAAAAAAACCAAACTGGGGGATGGCGCAAAAGCTAACCATCTAGCCTATTTGGGCGATGCTGATATAGGCGACAAAACAAACATCGGCGCTGGAACCATTACCTGCAATTACGATGGCACCAATAAACACCAAACAACCATAGGCGAAGAAAGCTTTATTGGAACAAACTCTTCATTGGTAGCGCCAGTCAATATCGGTAAAGGTTCATACATTGGAGCAGGCTCTGTAATTACCAAGGACGTTCCTGATGAGGCTTTGGCTGTAGGTCGAGGCAAACAGGTGACCAAAGAAGATTGGGCAAAAAACAAAAAATAATATGTGTGGAATTATAGGCGCGGCATCATCTCGCAACGTTGGCAAACTCCTGGTTCAAGGTTTGCACAAGATGGAATATCGAGGCTATGATTCTGCCGGAATCGCCCTCCATCAAAAAGACAGCATTTTTAACCTAAGAACTTTAGGCAAAGTCAGTTTGCTTGAGGATGGAATGATTGAGCAACGCCCGAAAAGCAAGCTCGGTATTGCGCATACCCGATGGGCTACGCATGGCCAACCCTCAGAACAAAATGCACACCCGCATGCATCCAGCGGAGATGTTCACATTGTCCACAATGGAATCATAGAGAATTACCTTGAGTTAACCGAAAAACTAACCAAATCTGGTTATACCTTCCAATCAGAGACTGACTCGGAGGTCATAGCTCATTTACTTCACCAACATTTTCAGTCCTCGGGCGATCTACTTCTTGCCATGCATGATGCAATCAAAGAGTTAGATGGAGCTTATGCTATAGCAGCTATTCATATTGCTGACAAAAACAGACTCATCGTTGCAAGAAATAAAAGCCCACTTTTAATTGGAGTTGGTTTGGAAGAAAATTTTGCCGCCTCTGATCCATTGGCTCTTTCTCAGCTTACCAGTGAGTTTGTCTTTTTAGAAGATGGCGATGTCGCGGAAATTACCAAAGAAAATTACCAAGTGTTTGATGGCAATGATTCTCCGGTAATCAGAGATATAACTAAAATAGACATAGCAGTTAATGCCGTAACAAAAGGTCAATATTCTCACTTCATGGAAAAAGAAATTTATGAGCAGCCCGAAGCAGTTGCCAACACCATCAATGGGAAGCTCGGAGAGGATGACGTTCTAGACAACATATTTGGTTTAGGCTCGTCCGAAGTCTTTAGTAAAACTAAAAGAATTCAGTTTGTTGCTTGTGGAACCAGCTTGCATGCAGGTAAAGTAGGCAGATTTTGGTTTGAACAAATAGCAAAAATTCCCTGTTATGTGGATTTTGCTAGTGAATATCGATACCGGGATCCGCTTGTAGAAGAGGGCACGTTGTTTGTGACCATATCACAATCAGGTGAGACGGCAGATACACTTGCTGCATTAAGGTATGCACAAGAAAAAGATTATCTGAGCACCCTATCAATTTGTAATGTACCAACCAGTTCGCTGGCCAGAGAATCCGAACATGTTTTATTCACCAATGCCGGTCCAGAGATAGGCGTTGCTTCAACCAAAGCATTCACTACTCAACTTGCAGGGCTTATGTTGCTTGCCATGTCGATAGCAAAAAGCCTAGATGGAGATAAAGAGGTAAGAAAAAATCTTGCCAACGAATTAAGATCTTTGCCTAAAATCATCAATGAAACATTAAAGCTGTCAGATGAAATCTCGGGCATAGTTCCCAACATTGCCGATAAACATAACGCACTATTTTTGGGTCGAGGAATGTTTTTCCCAATTGTTCAAGAGGGCGCATTGAAACTTAAAGAAATTTCTTACATCCACGCTGAAGCTTATCCAGCGGGTGAGCTAAAACATGGACCATTGGCCCTAGTAGATGATCAAATCCCAGTGGTTGCCCTATCTCCTGAAAATACTTTAACTGAAAAACTGGTCTCTAATCTTGAAGAGGTAAAAGCTAGAGGTGGAACGCTTTATGTCTTTGGCGGGCCAAACTCTAAAATAAATATTGAAAGAGGGGCTTATATTCAAATGCCAGAGTGCAGCGAGTTGCTTGCTCCAATTATATACACCATTCCGCTTCAGATTCTTGCATACCAAGTAGCATGCCAACGTGGGACTGATCTGGATCAACCAAGGAACCTAGCTAAGTCAGTAACGGTAGAGTGATTTTAAGTTCGTATTCGGTAAAAACTTTAACCTTTAATATTATTTTCCAACGCAATGATTTGGTTAAAAAGGTAAGATAATTGGAAATAGATAAAAAAGATCTCGATTCTATTTTAGCAGAAGAGAAGCGTCGAAAATTAGAAGAATCATACACTGTAAGTTCTTATTTTTTTGGGGTTGATTATTGGCGTGGATATATTAGTCCCAAAGGATATAGAGGATATTCAACATATTCTATGAGTACAAATTCTGATGTCGGCGATTACATAATTAATGAATGGGTTGGAAATAAATTAATTATATCTTTTCGAAAAAAATATGAGGAATTAATAAAAGAAGAATTTATTGAGAAATTTTTAAAATCAGTAGCAATTAAAATAGAGGGAAAGAAGTGGATATCAATGAGTGATGGTAGCTTTATTAATATAGAGGATTTTTCTGTAGAGTTTTGTTTTTTAGACGATGAATGTTTCACACTTCCTGAACCACCTAGTAAGTATGAAAAATTTAAGGAAAAGATGTCCTCTAGATACGGACTTGTTTCTTGGAAAGATTATTACGGTGCTTTTGTTATATTCATTTTCATCGGATTTCCATTTTCATGGATGTTTTTAGGTTATTGGGGAGACTCTGTGTTTTTTTGGTTTTCAAACATTATTTTATTTGGTTTTTTGTGGTTTTTAGACAGTGCTTTTGATTACGATGGTTATGGTTTTTTCTTGTTAGTTACAATTTTTTATTTTTTATTAGCATATGGATTTATATAACTCTTAAGCTAATAGATGAAATAAATGGCGATACAGTAGAGGTAACGAATGACGATTAACCCAATAACACTTATAAACAACTCCGTAACGGTGGAATAAATCATAGTGGAAATAAACTGGATAGCAGTCGGTTGGATCATAGACATGACTCTTAACGGTTTAGTGTGGCTCATTATCGCAGCATTTTCTTTGTTATTAATTGACATGACTGACTCATGGACAAGAAAAGCTATTAAATGGATGGATATAGCTGATAAACGGATAAGAAAATTAATAGATAACTTATTTGAATGGATTGAAAAGAAGAATCTTAAAATAATCAGCAGTATTATATTTTTAATTATCTTTGGTATTCTTGCTCAACTAGGAATAATACCCAAGCTGATAACTTAATATAAAAGGACATTCAAAATCGTGATTTGCATCAAGACAGAAATCTCAAAAGAAATCTGTGAAATAAATGATGAACTAAAAGCAATCTATCATTCACAGGATAAACTGTTACGGTGGAGTAATTTCGTTTGCAGAATTAATTACTTGGCAATCTAAATAAATCCTCTACCTTACATCCGAGAGTTTTAGAAATTTTTAAAGCAAGAACGGTAGAAGGAACATATATTCCATTCTCAATCGCATTAATGCTTTTTCTAGAAACATCAGCGCTCTCAGATAACTCCTGTTGCGTTAATCCTGCATTCTTGCGAAGTTCCTCAAGATTGTTTAGAAGTTTTTTATGATCTTTACCCAAAATTATTTCTTTTCGAAGTCTTCAACCGCATTTGTTAATTCTTCACTTGTATTCGGATAAAGATAACCAGCAATTATCTGTCCTAAACCAATAGCAGCAACTAGTGCCCCAACACCCTTGAGCACCGAACCCAGAAAAAATACCCCAAAAAGAAACAGGCCTACACCTGTAAATAATGTGACAACCCCAGTTCTTCTATAATCAATTGGCTCTTTTTTTCTTTCATCAAGCATATCGATCATACCCTCGATCTTTGAGGGGTCTTCTAAATTTTTAGATATCTCTAATATTGTTCTATTTCTATCTTTGCTTTCTAAATACAACCAAATGAATACCGATAATGGGATTATAATTGATACAAGTATTCCTAAAATTGGCACTATATCGTTCATAAATATCCTCTTGTAAATAAAATGTAACGTAAACTTATCATTATTAATATGAGAAGTAAAGGTTACAATTTAATTATTATATAATTCTTTATATGGATAAAAAAAATATAAAGTTCTACAAGAAATTTATTTTGCAAATGAAAATATTCAGTAACGGTAGAGTAGATGGAAACAGTGAATAATTTCACTGAGGGGGGGTGTTTTTGTGGTTCAGTCCGTTATAGTTTTGAATCCGACAATTACCCTTCTTCAAATTGCCATTGTTCTATGTGCAGACGCACCTCAGGGGCTGCTTTTCTTTCTTGGATGGCTATTCCATTAACTCGCTTTGAATACAAAAAAGGCAACCCTAAAAAACTAATTTCCTCGTCTCAAGGAACTAGATACTTTTGTAAAGATTGCGGAACTCCCTTAGTCTGCCTTCTTGACGAGCATCCTAAATATATTTATGTCACTATTTGTAGCCTAGACAAGCCCCAAGACTTTAAACCAAATGGCGATATGTATGTTGAAGATATGCTTGATTGGGTGAAAACACCATGAATGTTTATTCACTGTTTCAATATTTTCTCTAAGGGTGGAGCAGTCTTAAACAAACTATCTTGTTTTGGTAATGCTGAATAGCTCGTTTTTAAATTGAATTTGATCAAAGCCATCAATGGTCTTTCTTATTTTATTTACAAGATTTCGGTTGTTTTCTAAATTTTGGATATCTCTTTCTGGTATTTGCCCTACGTATAATATATTTGCCCATTTAGCATCTACGTTGTGACCAAACAGCTCTGTTACTGTTTGGTCAGGAGCTCCTTTAAATTCGAAAAAGTAATTTATAGGTTTAGAAAAGTTATAGATATTATTCTCTCCAATTGGATTGCTTTTTAAATATTCAATAATATCTTTTGCTGCATTTGGGAAAGCTTCCTTTTCTTTAAATGCTAGTTTCAAAACTTTTTGTATAGAATCTCCTCCACATGTATGAGTTACCAATAGCTTCCCAGATTTATTTAGAAGCCTCATTAAAGGACCAATTACATTATTAACCTTAACCTTGACGGAGGCAGCAGCTCTGTATGCCTGAGATGCGATGATAAGGTCATAATTATTATTTTTATAATCGTTATTAAGAAATTTCTCTAACTGCTTCCTATGATCTTTTCTATAGACTCTTATGATGCAGGGGTTTGAATATGATGTTTTATTATTATTATCAATCTCTATACCCCAATTCTTTTTAATGAAATTATTCAAGAGACTGCTTGTCATCTGAGAATTAAAATCAAAAGAATTATTGCTTTTAAGCACTAGATTATATTCCTTAACCTTTTTATCTTTAATTTTATTTGAGCTTTCAATTAACCCTAATTCAGAAAATTTTACATTGGTCATAGTGATCAGCAAGTTTGGATGCTCAACAAATCTATCTGGCATTTTCTCTAGAGTATTTTTTAAGTCTTCATAACTTATTTCTTTTCCAGTAATTAAAAGCGAAGTATAGGGATGGTATTTATGAAAGCTTTTAATTACATTAGAGAATATTGTCCCATCGCCTGTACCAGCATCTAGGATCCTTAAATATGATTTATTTTCAGACAAACTTGCAACATAAGAAAAAATTTTTTTAGAGATTGCTTTTTTTTCTCCGGTATTTTGAATAAACGAAAGGTATTTCAATCGATCATCAAAGAATCTTTTTTTTCCCATTTTATTTGTATAAGTTTTTATTAAATAATAGTCTGACTACCGACAATGATCAATGGATTTAAGAATATGAGTACAAATTTGCAAATTTAAAAAATTGAGTTTAATATCATGGGTACATTATGAGTACAAATGATAAATACCTAGTTTTGAGAGGAAAGAACAAAGACATATACTTCATTCAGAAAAGGGTGTCTAAGAAAATCTCTAACATAATAGGAAAAGATTTTATAAAAAAATCATTAGAAACAAACAACATTATCATTGCTCGTGAGAGAAGAGACAAAATTCTTGATGAACTTAAGGATATAGAGAATAAAAATAAAAATGTACTCACAGATTCTAATCACGTAAATCTACATGAAGAAAAATATGTACCCATAAAAAACTATGAAAAAAATAATGGTGCGTACAAAATAGAAAAAAACATGAAAGAAAAGGATTTTAATGATAAAAATGTACTCATGGAAAAAGCTGATTTATACAGTGATTATAATGAATCTGATGGGTACTTTTCCTTCATTGATTACTCAAAGCTGCCCAAAAAGGACGATATTTTGGCTTTTTTAGACAAAATAACTCCACTTGCAATAGCTTTTTTAGTTATATTTGTAACATTGCTAGTCTAGTGAGCATTTTTTAATGATTTTATTAAATGAAATAATTGTTAATTTAGTTTATATTAAGCGTATGTGTGATTGCTGTAGCTGTTGTAACTGCGATTGTTGCTCATAAGCAACAATTAAAGTTTTTCTTCATACCTTCTGTTTAAAGGTCTTCGCACTTCTATATCAAAAATAAGATGCTAATAAAGCAAATACCCATTCGAAACGACTTAAAAAATTACATGTACCTAATGGCATGTGAAAAAACATCTGAGGCTATAGCCATAGATCCATTGGATCATGCCTTATGCCTTGAGACTGCAAAAGAAATGGGATGGAAAATAACAATCGTGGCTAATACTCATCATCATCATGACCACATTGGTGGCAACGGTCCTGTGATTGCTTCAACAGGAGCTGAGTTGGTTTCTCATCAAGACGCAATGGATGCGATACCCAACGTAAACAGGGGTTTGAATGCTGGAGATGAGTTGCAGTGTGGCGACTTTGTTTTAAAAGTGTTGGATACACCTGGACATACGATGAGCCACATCTGTTTATATTATCCTGGTAATGCAGATGAGCAACCTGCATTGTTTTGTGGAGACACATTATTTAATGCAGGAGTCGGCAGGTGTGATTTTGGTGGCGAGCCTAAAATCCTCCACAAGACTTTTGAGGATCATATTTTCCCACTTGCTGATGATGTTCGGATTTTCCCAGGCCACGATTACATTGAGAACAATTTAGAGTTTACTCTTGATCGTGAACCTGATAACAAGACTGCACTTTCTCTGCGAGATAAATTTAAAAATGGTCTGGATGCAGAAAGTTTTGTAAGTGATATTGGCCTAGAGCGAGAAATAAATGTTTTCTTTAGACTGAATGAAAATCAAGTAAGGGCGGGGCTAGCATCCAGCCTTGATCTTGACGTGATGAGTCTGGACAATCAAAAAACCTTTATTGGTCTTCGTAAATTACGGGATTCTTGGTAGAAATTAAGACACCACTTGACGACTATGTTTTAATGGTTTCATTAAATGAATTTGTTCAATAGAATTAAGCCCACTCAAGAGATGAATACACAAGTAAAAGCAGATAAATTATCAATTACATTGTCATTGGCATGCATGATCCACTGTCTTTTAATGCCCTCATTCTTAATTTTGACTTCAGGTTTTCTTGCTATGTCTATAGACAACGAGCTTATTCATAGGGTTTTTTTAATAATAGTCCTCCCAGTTAGCCTATATGCTTTGATCACTGGATATCAAAATCATAAAATCCTTTCATATCTTTATTTTGGTATATCAGGTTTGTGGCTCCTATTTTTTGCAGTTTTTTTTGGAGAGGGTGTTTTTGGAGAGCTTACTGAGAAATCATTAACTTTAATAGGCTCGATCATAGTTGCTTCTTCACACTACAAAAACTATAAAGCCTGCAAAGAACTTGCTTGCGAATGTCATGAGTAATGGCAAAAATTACCTTAAGAAAGTTTCATAAATACATTAGCCTTCTTATCGCCATTCAGCTCCTTTTATGGACCGTATCAGGAATTTATTTTTCTTTTAACAAAATAGAAAACGTCCGCGGCGAACAATATCTGATTGCTGAGGTAGAAGCATCTATTGCCGATAAACCGAAAGTAGAAAAACTAGGTTTTGAATCTGCAATGCAGATTGTAAAAAATAGAACGATTCTTCGGCCACAAACAATTGAGATTATTAATGAACCACAAAGAGGCTCAGAGTATCGAGGAAGAGAGCTGCCCTTGTATAAAGTTGTAACTCTTTCTAATGCGGGCAAAGAAATCAATGTTTATCAAGATCCATTTACAGGCGAAATCGTTGCCATAAGATCTGCTCAGTGGAGAGTCTGGGATTTGATGTGGGGTCTGCACATAATGGATTGGGTAGATAGAGATAATATTGATAATTTATTGTTAAAAATTTTTTCATTTATTGCTTTATTTACCTCTATTTCAGGGGTGATATTATTTTTTAAAAAATCATGAAATTTCTTTTTATATTATTAGCCTGCTTTTCAATTGGTCTTTTTGCGCAAGACGGAGAGCCAATGCATGATCATTCCAAAATGGAAAAAATGAGCTCAAAGCATCATTCTATGCGCCATGCATCAGCCCCAATTGGGATTATGGGAAGCATGCATCACAAGGGATTTATGCTTTCCATCAAACATGGATTTATGAAGATGAATGGCAACATATTTGATGGAAAGAATATCAGCAATTCAAAGATTTTAGAGATGCCTAATCCACTGGGCAATATGCCAACAAACCTTTCAGTCATTCCTCAGAGCATGGATATGAAGATGACAATGATAGATGCCATGTATGCCCCATCAAATAATTTAACATTTATGGTCATGGCTACCTATGCCTCTAGAGACATGAAGCTCAATACTTACTCTCCAATGATGAGCAGAGGACTCATAGGTCAATTCAACACCTCTTCAAGTGATCTATCTGATATTTCTTTCAGCACATTGTTTAAGATTGCCCAAACTAAACATTCAAAATGGCATGGAGAGATTTCCTTTAAAAAATCCATTGGCAAAGATAATTCAATGGCGCAAACATTGACGCCAATGGGCATGAAAATGAACATGATCATGCCTTATGCTATGCAGCCTGGGGATGATTCCTCCAGCTTAGTTTTAGGTCTAACTAATACCAGAGAGTTAAAAGAAGGCATGATTTGGGGCACTCAACTTAAAAGAAAGATGGTTGTATCTAAGTCTAGCTGGTCTTTTGGTGACCAAACCGAGCTTAGTTCATGGATACAGTATCCATTTTCAAAACAGGCATCCATTTCTTCTAGATTAAAGTTTATTGATCAAGATGTTTTATCTGGAAGCAACGCATTAATCATGGCGCCTGTTCAAACAGCAAACCCAAAAAATTATGGAGGCACAGAAATATTCTTTGGTTTAGGTATGAATATTAAGCTTGACGTTCTTCCTGGTGGCAATGACAGCATCGGTATTGAAGCACTTAAACCTGTAAATCAAAACAAGAATAACCTTCAAATGAAGACAGATTATCAAGTCATTATTGGCTATCAAAAAAGCTTTTAATTAAAGAATGCAAAAAGCAATTAATGTATTTGGGGCCTGGGCTGAGCAAGGCAAAGACATTGGCATGGAAAAAGGTCACGCTGCTGCGGTCAATGAGATGCTTGATTTTGCAATTCAGGAAAGAGAGAGCTTTAATAAAAATTTTACATTTTTAGATTTAGGCTGTGGCAATGGTTGGGTAGTAAGAAAGGTTGCTGAAAATACCACATGTAGCGATGCTCATGGCATTGATGGAGCCACTCAAATGATCGCCAATGCAAAAAAGCGAGCAGGTGATGAGAAGTATATTCTTGCTAATATTGATGAACATGAACCCACCCAACAGTATGATCTCATTCATTCTATGGAGGTGCTTTATTATCTAGAAGACCCGACTTCAATACTGAATAAAATAGCCAACTCTTGGCTTAATGAGGGAGGAAGATTTATCGCTGGCATAGATTTGTACTATGAAAATACTGATTCTCACTCTTGGGAAGAAAAAGTAGGGACCAAAATGTCGATGTTTAAAGAAGCAGAGTGGGCTGATTTTTTCAAGCAAGCAGGTTTTAATGATGTGACAAGCTGGCGTGCCAACCAATCTGAAGACTGGGCAGGAACCTTGGTTTTAACTGGAAAAAAATAGTTATATAAAATGTTTAACAAATTAGATCATCTTATTGTTGCGGTTAAAGACTTGCAGGAGGCTGAAAATAATTACCAAAAATTATTTGGCATGGCACCTGTTTGGAGTGGCGCACACAAAGAATTAGGCACAAGCAACTCCTTGTTTAACTTCCAAAATACTTATTTTGAGTTACTGGCTCCTACCAGTGAGGGCTTGGGTGCTGATCTTGTAAATTATTACTTAGATACTACTGGCGAAGGTTTGATTGGCATGGTCTTTGCTACAGAGGATATTGCTGGCGTCCATAGCTCTCTTCAAGAGAGGAAGTTCCTTATAGGGGATACTTCGGATGGGGAGGGCATCAATTCTTCTGATCAGAGGGTTAGAAAATGGAAAAATTTATTTCTTCCTCCTGAGCTAACTAGAGGCATCTTTTCATTTGTGATCGAGCACACCGAGGGAAGTCTTCCTCAACCCAAAAGTGTAGAGCCGTCATCTCCTCACAAATTAGATCATGTGGTAATTAATACCAATGACGCAAACGGTTTCATAGAAATTTATAAAGATATTTTTAACATTCGTCTTGCCCTCGATAAAACCATTGAGCATTGGCAAAAAAGAATGCTCTTTTTTAGACTGAACAAAACCACCATAGAAGTTATAGAGCAAGAAGATGATTTACCGCCTAGCGATAAGATGTGGGGGCTGGCTTGGGATGTAAAAGACATAAAAAAGGCTCATCAGCGACTTTCAAATGAGGGGATTGAAGTAACGCCTATTCAAAAAGGCGTGAAGGAAAAAACTTTGGTTGCTACTGTAAAATCTCATACCCAAAACGTCCCCACGCTTCTTATTCAGCATTTAAACTAAATACCATGATTGAAATAATCTTATACACCTTACTTTTATATTTTTTGCAGCTATTCCTTCCGGTAACACTTAAGCGAAAAATGACAGAAGAGATGTTTCTCAGATCAAGGCGCGCAACTGAAAATTTAAAAGAGTCATTGCCAGCATTCCTAGCACTAGGAATACTTTCAATTATCCTCGATGTTCAGGCAAACACTATGGCCGCATCTTTCTGGCTTCTTTTTAGAGTCATTTTTGCAGTAATTTATATTTCAGGTTTTAACTTAAAGCCTGCCAATGAATCTGGGCATCAAGCTCAACCTTTAAGAAGTCTTGTTTGGACTTTTTCTGTTGTTGCTTTATTTATTATGGGCACCAATTTTATTTGATAAAATCTATTCTTGATGAAAAAAATAATTCTCTCGCTATACATATGCACACTCCCATTTTTTGTGGGATTGCTTGCAGCTGCAAATATTAGTGAAGCTACCGTTCATTCAGAAAAGATTGTTTTAGGCTCAGGTTGTTTTTGGGGAGCTGAAAAGGGTTATGAATCTTTGCCTGGAGTTATCGATGCTGTTTCTGGTTATGCCGATGGAAAAGGCGTTCGAGCCACTTATAGGGAAATTACAAAACTTAAGAATAAGTTTAATGCTAACAATCATGCAGAGGTAGTAGAGGTTACTTACAACAAAAACCTCATCTCTACCAAAGCACTGTTAATGCATTATTTTGAATCACATGACCCCACTCAGCTCAATCGTCAAGGAAATGACATTGGCACCCAATACAGATCAATTATTTTGTATTCAACAGAAGAACAAAAAGAAATAATTGATGAGGTTCTTGCAACCTTTCAAGAGCTTTTATCAACTGCAGGCTATGGCTCTATCACAACCTTAGTTAAACCGATTAAAAATTTTTATAAGGCAGAAAAATATCATCAGGACTACATAGCAAAAAATCCAAATGGATATTGTCCCGATCATTCTACGGGTGTTAAGTTTGCTGAAAAAGAAACTATTCAAATTGTCGATAATTCAGATCTACTTTCAGGAAAGCATATTATCGTGATTGAAGCAGAGGGCTATTGCCCATATTGTGACAAATTTAGAGCTGATGTTGTAAAGAACTATTACGGCAATATTCCACTAGTATTTAGATTAGCATCTCAGCTACAAGGTTTAGTTATCAATTCACCAACTTGGGCTACTCCAACTATTTTATTTTTAGAAAATGGAAAAGAGGCCTTTGGCTACCAAGGCTATTTAAACCCCAAAGAATTTTATGAGGCTCTTGGCTACTTTAAGCTTGGAGACTCAGAAGCATACAAAGTTGCATTTCAGCAGGGAACAGATGCAAGGTTTTGTAAAGAATATGAAATTTTTAAAAATACCCCTGATGGTATTTTTATTGATAAATTAAGTGGCGCTCCTTTATTTGATACTAAAGATAGATTTAATTCCTCTACAGGCTGGCTTTCATTTACGGCCCCAATTAAGGGCTCGGTTTATACTAAGCCTGATAATAGCTATGGAATGAGAAGGACAGAAATAAGATCAGTCACCTCAGATATTCATTTGGGACATGTTTTTCCAGATGGTCCTAACGGCATGCCGAGATACTGTATTAATGCCACCGTACTGGAATTTAAGCCCAGAAACGACTTGAGTTAGTTTAAACAATAATTGCAAAGAAATTATTAGGCGTTAAAATAGCCTTAATCGTGATTTGATCCTATTGCCGCGATTCTAAATAAAGTGCTAAAAGATTAAAATCATATTAACCTATCTCATTTATATGCAATATTTTGACTGATCTGACGGTAAATGAGGTATACGCAATTGGCGCGCCAATTGTCCTTGCAATGATTTTTGCCGAACTTCTAATTTCTAACTGGCAAAATAAGAAGTATTACAAGGCAGAAGATACTCTTTGCACCTTAGGCTTGCTTACAGGGAATATCATTGTAGCCTTTTCTATCAAAGGTCTAATCTTAGCGTTTCATTTCTATTTGTATCAATTTAAAATTATTGAGCTCTCTAGCATATTGCCCTTATGGGCAATATGGGGCCTAACTTTTATCATGATTGATCTTGTTTTTTATATCTATCATAGAATGTCACATAGGGTTAGGTTCCTCTGGGCCATCCATCTTAGCCATCATTCAAGCAAAGAAATGAATTTTGCAGTTTCCTTTAGGCAGGCATGGTTTGGGCCTGTCTCTAAAATACCTTTTTTTATGGTGCTTCCTCTGCTTGGGTTTGATCCAACAATTATTGCGGTAGCAGGTGTGATGAGCACTTTGTGGGGAATAGTCGGGCATACACAAATTGTTGAGAAGCTTGGTTTTATTGAATGGGTTTTTAATACCCCATCACACCATAGAGTTCATCATGGTTCTAATAAGCAATACATAGACAAAAATTATGGGAACCTATTAATAATCTGGGACAGAATGTTTGGAACGTTTGAGCAAGAAGAAGAGCCTGTCAAGTTTGGCTTGGTCAATAATGTTAATACTTATAATCCAACAAAGATAACTTTTATGGCTTGGTCATCCATGATTGATGACATAAAGAATAAAAATAATTTTAGTGAGATGTTAAGTACAATCATTGGGCCACCTAGCACCCACGTTAAAAATAAAGTCTAGGATACCTGAGTATAAAAAACTTTTTGACTTCTCATGTTAGAGGTTTATATTTTTATAACTATGAACAATTTTTATAAACCAACATCGATTTTTGTGGCTGGACTATTTTTTTTAAGCATGCCAGCTTTTTCTTATAATCCTGGCACACAAAATTGCACAGATATAGTAGAACCTTCTGAAAGACTAAGTTGCTACGATGCTCTCTTTCAAGAAAACAAATCTATTGCCGAGGCAAAAATCATTCCCAAAAAAATAGCAGCTATAAAAATAGATGAACAAAAGAAAAAAGATTATGGTTTAGCTAAACCAAAAGAAGATTTTTCCATAACCTCAAAAATAGCTAATGTAAATAAACGTGGGAATTATAAAATCTACATCACTCTAGAGAATGACCAAGTCTGGAGAAGTGTAAAGGATATCTATGATCGAACCCCAGTAAGCAAAGGACAAAAAGTTACTATTTCCGAAGGCTTTATGAGTGGGTATGTCATGAAGGTTGAAGGAAAGAAAACTAGTTTAAGAGTTAGGAGGGTTAAGTAAAATGGAAACAAAAATTCCACCACCAATAGTTACTTTGGTATTTGGTTTATCTATTTATTTTTCTAGAGGGATATTTCAAGTAGTCGAGATTAAGTATTCTTTTTATTTTGGAATCCTTTTACTGTTATTAGGCTTTGTTATCTTAATATCCGCTGTTCGATTATTCAGAAAAGACAAGACAACTGTAAACCCTTTAAGTCCTGAGCAAGCAACAAAGTTAGTTACAGATGGAATTTTTAAATATTCTCGAAATCCAATGTATCTTGGTATGGCGCTTGTATTAGGTTCGATAGCTGTATTTTTTAATTTTATGGGCGGCATTATTCTCATTGCTTTATTTTGTGCATATATTACAAAGTTTCAAATTATTCCCGAAGAAAAAGCGATGAAAGATCTATTCTCAGATGACTTTGAAAAATATATAAAAGTAACTAGAAGGTGGATTTAGTAAAAATATACAAAGTCCTTACTCTAGACGAGTGGTCGCGCGCTCAGACTTCAGGCGTAATAATTACAGAACCAGATCAAAAAGATGGTTTTATTCACCTTTCTACAGCGAGTCAACTAAATGCAACTTTGTCTTTATATTTTTCTAAAGAAAAGTCAGTCGTGCTTCTTCAAATAGATCATGCGCAAATTCATCAACAACTAAAATTTGAGACTCCTCCTCCACTTGGAAATAGAAACAGCTCATTCCCTCATTATTATGGCGATTTAAATACTAATTTTGTCTCAAATATATGGTATTTAAACCGTGGTGCTTTTGAAATACCAATTGAGGTGATGCTTCAAGCTGAACAAGGAGCTAATTCTTGATGCTTTGATGTAGAATTAAATTTTTATTGGAGATAAAAATTTTATAGTGCATTAATTTCAGATTAAGAAAAATGAAAACACTAAAAGAGGAGATTCAGTTTAATTGCTCAGCAGATGAGTTATGGTCCATCCTATCTGATGTTGGAAGATGTGACTGGGTTCCTACAATCGAGAAAATTAGATTAGAGGGCGATTGTAGGCATTTTGAAATGGCCGGCATGGGGCAGATTACCGAAAAAATTTTAAAACAAGACCATGCAAACATGATACTTCAGTATTCTGCCATACAGACACCTGCGCCCATTGAACATCATATAGCGACTATGAAAGTAGCACCTCTCAATGATCGAGAGTGCACGCTAAGTTGGACAACTGAAATTTCTCCAGATATTTTTGCTGAAGGCATTCATCAAGGAATGCTCGTATCGATTGAAGGTATTAAAAAAGTTATTTAATAATGATCTGTAACATTTGCAGATCTGATGCTGCATCAAGCTTTGAAACGCTAGATAAAAAGATTTACTGGAGTTGTAATGTCTGTGGATGCAAGTATTTAGATCAATCTTATTTTATTGATCCAGTGGAAGAAGAGAAAAGATACTTAGAACATAATAATGAGATTAATGATAAAGAATACCGGTCATTTCTATCAAGACTTTCTGAGCCGCTTAAAGAAAAAATATCTCTTGGCTCTCATGGATTAGACTTTGGCTGTGGCACCGGACCAGCGTTAGCAGATATGCTTACTCAAGATGGCTTCAAGGTTGCGCTGTATGATCCATTTTTTTATCCGGATGAGAGTCTGTTATCAAAAAAATATGATTTTATAACCTGCACAGAAACGGCAGAGCACTTTTATGATCCATTTAAAGAGTTCAATACGCTTAACGAACTCCTTAAGCCTGGAGGCTGGCTTGGTGTGATGACTTCTTTTTTAACCTCCGATGAGATGTTTGAAAATTGGTACTATCGAAGAGATCCAACCCATGTAGCTTTTTATTGTGAAAAAACCTTTCAGGTGATAGCCTCTCAGAGGAACTGGAAATGCGAAATAAAATCAAAGGATGTCGTGCTCCTACAAAAAAATCATGATTAAAGCACCCACCTCATTTATTCAACGCTTAAAATTTATCGGGCCAAGCATCATTGTAACTGGCAGCGTTGTTGGAAGTGGCTCAATAGCTCTCTCACCATTGTTGGGAGCAGCAACTGGCTTTGCCTTGTTATGGTGGCTTTTATTGAGTCTTTGGAGCAAACCACTTATACAAGCTGAAATTAGCCGTTATGTCATAGCAACAAATCAGACTTTCCTAGAATCTTTTTCAGATATGCCTGGGCCAAAAACAAAACTTAGGGGCAAGCAAGCCTCATGGTTAGTTTGGTTTATGTTCATTGGTGTGATCCCATCCGTTGCAGGCATGGGCGGTCTTGCAGGGGCTGTTGCAGAAGCAGGGCACCTTATGATCCCAATGCTTAGCACTGAATTATGGGTGGTAACAGCATGTTTTGTTACTTGGTTTATTTTATATCTAGGAACTTATCAAACACTTGAAAAAATTCTACTTGGAATGGTGTTCTTCTTTTCAGTCGTTACTTTAATTATTGCCATCTCAATGCAATCAACGCCCTATGCAATTTCAGGTTCGCAAATCTTAGGAGGTCTTTTATTTTCATTTCCTTTTGAGCATGCTGCTTTAGCTCTTGCAGTGTTTGGCTTTACCGGAATTAGCTATGGAGAAATTATGGCCTACACCTATTGGTGTTTAGAAAAAGGTTACGCCAAACATAATGGCGATCAACAGGAAGTCAAAGCCTGGATTAGAGTAATGCAAACAGATGTTTGGGCCACAGTCTTTTTTGTAACCATAGGCACTCTTCCATTTTTTCTTTTAGGCGCAGCTGTGTTAAATACCTTAGGCCTTTATCCTCCCCCGGACGGCGATATCATTCAAACCCTTTTAAGTATGTTCACCACAATTTTAGGAACTTGGGCTAAATGGTTTTTTATTCCCCTGGCTTTTTTTGTTCTTTTCTCAACCCTTCTTTCTGGAACAGCAGCATTCACTAGAACAATTTCAGATTACCTAATTTCAATTGGTTTGGTTACTGAAAAAGAAAATACCCGAACGAACTTAATTAAAATTATTGCATTTGTCATACCACTGTTTTCATCCATAGCTTATTTTTTACTTCCAAATCCAATTACTCTTTTGTTAATTGCTGGAATTTGGGCAGCGCTTGGTCTGCCGATAATTAATATCGGTGCTTTATACCTAACAAGTAAATTAAATGAGGAATTGAGGCCTAAACCAATTACCAAAACTTTCTTGTGGATCACCCTAATCTTGCAGATTTCAATGGCAGGGTTGATTTTATATAGTCAAATAATCGGCTTTAGCTAACATTTAATTTTTAAAAGCGCTTTTTATGGCATAAAATGCACGACTGATTTATGAGAGAGCAAATGAATAAGCAAAATAATAAAAGATATTTCATTCATCCAGAAGGGTGGAAGTTTTCAGGAATTTTATTTTTCAGCTCCATGATTCTTTTATTTTTTTCTATAGCAATAGCCGTCGCATCAATTGGCTTTTTCCTTACATTTTTTGTTCTATGGTTTTTCAGAGATCCTGAAAGAAATACTCCACAAGATTCAAATTTAATTATTAGCTCCGCAGATGGAAAGGTTTGCTTAATTGATGAAGCTTATCCTCCAGCCGAAGTTCCCATCGAGGCCGAAAAGATGAAGCGAATCTGTGTCTTTATGAACGTATTTAATGTTCATGTAAATAGAAGTCCCGTTCAAGGAAGAGTAGAACACATCGTATACAAAAAAGGCCAATTCTTAAATGCAAGCTTAGATAAGGCAAGTGATAAAAACGAAAGAAGCAGCTTGGTTGTAAATACAGATAATGGAGCCAAAATTATAGTTGTTCAAATTGCTGGCTTAATTGCCAGGAGAATTCTAAGTTTTATTTCATCAAACCACCAACTTAATCAAGGCGAAAGGTTTGGGCTTATAAGATTTGGTTCAAGAGTTGATATATATATGCCATTGGATGCAGTAGAAAAATGCAAAGTTGGAGATAAGGTCATTGCAGGCGAATCAATTTTGGCTGCCTTAAAATAATAAATGAAAAAACTAGATTTTAAAGTTCTTCTTCCCAATGTAATTACTCTAACAGGATTGAGCTTTGGTTTGAGCTCAATTAGATTTGCTATTGAATTGGACTTTAATTTAGCCATTGTTTGTATTCTCTTTGCTGGAGTTTGTGATGTTTTGGATGGCATGCTAGCAAGGCACCTTCAAAGCCAATCCGATCTTGGTGCTCAGCTAGATTCTTTATCGGATTTCCTAAGCTTTGGAATTGCACCTGGTTTGTTAATTTATATGTCTATTTTCAATCAAGACCATGGCATTGGTGCTTTTGCTGCTTTAGCTTTCATAATCTTTTCTTGCTTAAGATTAGCTTTATATAATGTGCGATTAGAGAAATCGAAGACAACAGACGGAGAGCCTGAACACTTTTTTAGCGGCATACCAACGCCTGTTGGAGCAATTTTGATTATTTTGCCATTAACGCATTCATTTATGGGTTATAACTGGGCCTATGAAAATCTTAATTTTGTGGCAGGCTACATAATTTTAATAAGTGGTTTGCTAGTAAGTAGAATTCCAACTTTTTCAATAAAAAGAAAACAGTTCTTTATTCAATCAAAGTTAGGATTTCTTGTTTTGTTTTCTATTATTGCGCTAAGCATGATCAACTTTCTCTGGATTACCATAAACGTCCTAGCTTTGATTTATTTACTAACTATTCCTCTTTCTATAATAGCTTGGCAGAGCAGCTCTAATAGAGACTCCGCATAGTTTAGCGGAGCTCTATTAATTGAAGCTAATTACTTCGTATATTTGTAGTAACCTTCTGTTGGGATCATGATGTGAGCATAATCTGTATCACGCATCATCACATATGGCTCACCATGCATAAAGTCATCTGTAAAACTTGCAACTTCAGACGCGTCTTTAGGAATCAACATTAAGTGAGGACCTGATTCAATCCACTCACCAGGAGTCGAGTCTTCTTTGTTCATGACCAATGGAGTTGTATTGTCCTCTCCAACATCACCATGCAACATCCACATAAAGGTATAGCGAGATAGTTGAGGCTTTTCATTTTTCATAAACGCTGCCATCCATTTTGCACCCTCAGCATCAAAACATGCGGGCATAGCATCATGGGCACTTTTCCATCCTTTGACAGGAACTGGCCTTGGATTTCCTGCTTGGCAGGTCCATCCGTTTGTACCTTCTCGTATTACTTTTCCACTGCTACCTATTATGGATGCCTTATCACCTAAGAAGGATGGAGCCGCAGTTGAATAAGCCCATATTTGCCATTTGTCAGAGGTATGAGGCCCATAAGGCTCATAAGCCGAAAGAGATATTGATGTAGAAATCAATAATAAAGAAAATAAACTTAACTTTTTATACATTTTTGTTTCTCCTGTAAACACACTATAGTTATTCATAGAGTAATTTAACCATGAATACATTTCTTAAAATTATTGCATACTTTTGTATCGCTACAACACCCATCCAAATTTTCGTTGTGTTATGGGGTATAAAAGTTGTGCTCTCATCTGATTATGAAGTTCTAACATTATCCAACATTAAATTCATTAAAGACTATTTCACATTACTGCTACCAATAGTAGATTGGTTTTATTCATGGTTCTGGAATGTTTGGTTGAATTTCGTTTTTTCATTACCGCTTATTCTATCTCAAACATTTAAAGCGATTGTTAGCACTTGGCTTGGTTTTTGGATACTAAAAAAAATAAATTAACACCATGAAAAGAACACTTCTTACTTTCGCATTACTTCTTCTAGCTTTTATTGCATGGGCTTTTCCTTATATTGACGAACTTCGTGACCAAGGACTAACACTCGAAACTGCATATGGTTATTTTTTTGGGGGACCAGACCACCCTTTTACCCCTAATAATGCAGTTCCTCAGCTCGATTATTCAAAAGAAAGTTCTTGGGCATCTCTTCCCTTTACAGAAGATGAGGCTGACTTAATTCCAGCCGGGGAAGAGGGCATTGATCAATTAGACTCTAAAGTAGATGTGTTTTTTGTTCACCCCACTGGATATTTAAAAGGAGATAGCTGGACTGATCCTCTTGAAGAAGAATCGGCAACAAAAGAAAATACCCAATGGATGATGGCTAATCAAGCCAGCGCCTACAATGGTTGCTGTAGTATTTATGCCCCTCACTATCGTCAAGCATCCATTTACAGTTATTTTGGAACTGATGAACTTCGAGAGGAGGTTCATGCATTCGTTTATCAAGATGTAAAAAAATCTTTCGAGCACTTTATCGATAACTTCAGCAACGGAAGACCGTTTATTCTTGCAAGTCATAGCCAAGGTACGCACCACTCTATTAGATTGCTAGAAGAAGAAATCGACGGAACAGATTTATACCCAAGGATGGTAGGAGCTTATATTATCGGTGGCACAATTTCTAAAGATAGAATGAATGAAATGAGCGATCTTTCTATTTGTGATAATCCAACACAATTAGGGTGTCTTGTTCATTGGGATACATTCAATGTGAAATATCTGAATAAGGAAATGCCATTTTATGAAAATAATATTTGTGTAAATCCTATTACTTGGAAAAATGAAGGGAGCTTATCTGATCTTTCTGATGCTAAGGGTGCTGTCTATGTTTCAGGTAAATTTTCACTAGACTTCACTGGTGATGATGGCCCTAAAGGAGAAACCTTTGGTCCATTAGAAGCTCCTCTTAAGCAATATGTTCAGGCTCAGTGCAAAAATGGATTGCTTTTTGCATCTGATCAGACGGGAACTAGATTTCAGACATTTGGCGGTTCTTCTGGGAATTATCATGGTTTAGATTACGCACTTTTTTATATGGACATTCGAGAGAATGCCAAGCTTAAAGTTAAGACTTACATAGATAATATTTCTCAATAAGGCAAAATTTATTTATGTCAGCATATTTATCATTATTAGGCGCAATTATTTTTGAAGTTGCGGGAACCTTAATGCTTCCTCTTACTAAGGAGTTTTCTGAAAAGTTGCCAACTGTAATTATGAGCGTTTGTTATTTTGCTTCTTTCTATTTCCTGACGTTGGCTTTGAGAGCCATACCTCTTGCTATTGTTTACGCTTGTTGGAGTGGTCTAGGAGTTTTGTCTATAGCAGTTTTGTCATACTTTATTTATGGCCAGGGATTGAGCTGGCAAGCAATTTTAGGACTATTCTTAATAGTAAATGGAGTAATTCTTGTTAATATATATTCAACCACCTAAAGCATCATCATAGACAATATGACAAATTCAATTGCAACCCTATCTCAAGAAAATGATATTTCAATTATCAAGCTCGATGATGGTAAAGCTAATGCTTTTTCATATGAGATGCTCTGTCAAGTTAACGAATTGCTTGCAAAGGTTCCAAGAGATTCAGGAGCACTTGTTATAACTGGAAGAGAGGGATTGTTTTCAGGTGGATTTGATTTAAAGACATTAGCAACTGGCGACATGGAAAAAATTTCTAAGATGGTTCAACTGGGTTACCGTTTGCTATTAGAGCTTTATTCCTTTGATAGGCCGATTGTTGCTGCTGTTTCAGGACACTCAATCGCATTAGGCTTGTTTGTGACTTGCTCAGCAGATTATAGGATTGCTATAGATGGTAAGTATATTTGTCAGGCAAATGAAGTTCGAAATAACATGGATATTCCAATACAAATCATGGAAATACTTAAAGCTAGAGTCAATAAGCATTATTTTTATCCAGCAGTTTTTCATGCTGATGCATATTCTGTCCAGGATTCAATCTCGGTTGGTTATATTGATGAAGTTGTTCCAGAAGAAAAATTTATGGATAGGGTTATGGAGAAAGCTGCTGAGTTAGCAACATTGCCACATCCTTTTTATGCCAATACAAAAAAATCTGCTCAAGATGATGTTAGACAAAAGATCTCAGCCGCAATAGAAAAATATGAAAAGTTAACAAGCCTAAAATAGAAGAAGATATCAAAACCATATAGACTACCCACCATGAGCAAATACAAAATCTTTATCCCTGAGCATTTGCGCGCATATAGACCTAGGCCTCTTAGATGGCTAGGCAAATTCTTAATGAAAATAACAGGATGGAAAACTACTGGCCATCTTCCCAAAGATCAGCGTGTGGTGTTAATCGCTGGACCACATACCTCTAATTGGGATTTTGTTCTTGCAATGTCACTTATATTAAGTCTTGATGTAAATATTCATTGGGTGGGCAAACATTCAATTTTTAAAAAAGGTTTTCGCAGGCTACTCAGAAAAATGGGTGGAATTCCTGTAAATAGAGCAAACCCAGAAGCGTTAAAGAATGAGATTTACAATGTTACTGAGAAGTATAAAGGCTTTATTATCGCTATAGCCCCAGAGGGCACTAGAAAAAAAGTAGAAAGACTTAAATCTGGCTTCTTACGAATTGCAAATGAAACCAATAGTAAAATCATGATGGCCGGAATAGATTTCTCTAATAAAACTGTCGAGCTTGGAGATTTTTTTAGTCCTTCAGGAGATGTGGACAAAGATTTAAAATTTATCAAAGATTATTTTGCTAACTTTGCTGGGAAACGCCCAGAACTTTCATAGCATCTTTAACCATCTTTTATTACAGTAAAGAATGTTAAAAAAATTATTTCTTTCAGCCCTCGGTATACTTGCTTTTTTACTGATAATAGCTTTGTATAGAACTGTTACTCATACAGCCTCAGTTGCTCGAATTATTTCAGGCGAAGCTATTTCAATTGATGAGATTAAAGCAAGTCAAAACTTAGCTGCATCAATAAGATTTAAGACAATCTCTTATCAAGATGAAGAAAACTTCCCTTACGAGGAGTTTAATAATTTTATTAAGTGGGCTGAAACAACCTATCCAGAGTTTCATAAGGTCATGGAGATAGAGCAGCTTGAGCACTCGTTACTTTTTAAATGGCAAGGAGCCAATCCAATGTTGGCCCCAATTTTATTTGAAGGTCACCATGATGTTGTACCTATAATCCCTGGCACTGAAAATCTTTGGCAAGAAGATCCATTTGCTGGAGTAATTTCTAATAATAGAATTTGGGGTCGAGGAGCACTGGATGATAAAAGTGGCGTCATTGGTTTAATGGAAGCCGCAACCTATTTGATAAAAAATAACTTTAAGCCCAAGAGAACAACATATTTTAGCTTCGGGCATGATGAGGAAGTTGGTGGCACTGGCGCTGCTTTGATAACGGAAAAGCTTAGACAAGAGGGAGTTCAGCTTTTATGGTCGCTCGGTGAGGGCTCATTTGTAAATAAAGGCTTTTTTCCTGGCATAGATAAGTTTATTGCTCCTATTAACGTTGCTGAAAAAGGTAGCGCCAACATAATGATTATTGCAAAGGCCAACGGAGGACACTCTTCCACGCCCCCAAAAAGAACAGCGGTCACAATTCTTGCAGAAGCTCTCGTAAAACTTGAAAAAGAACCATTGCCTGGAAGCTTGGAAGGGCTTAGCGCAGCTATGTTTAACGAAGTCAGCAAACATATGCCATTTGGATACCGTTTTTTATTCGCTAATAGATGGCTGTTTGGAGGAATGCTTGATTCACAACTTTCCTCAACACCAGTTATTAATGCAATGATCAGAACAACAACAGCGCCAACCATGTTGAATGGTAGTGTAAAAAGTAATGTTCTTCCGATTGAAGCAACAGCCCTAATTAATTTTAGGCTTCATCCCAGAGACACAACTGAAAGTGTAACTAATCATGTAAGGAGAGTTGTTGGATCAAATGATGTGGAGGTTAGATTTTTAGGTGGCAGGGAAGCTTCTGAAATTTCATCTTGGGATTCTCCCGGATTTAAAATAGTCTCTTCTTCCTTAGAAAAAGTTTATGGTGACATTGTTCCAGTTCCCGGTTTAATGATCGCAGCATCTGATACTCGACACTACTCAAAAATTGCAGATAATTCTTTTAGGTTTAATCCGTATTTTATTGTTCCAGAGGATATGGCTGGTATTCATGGAACCAATGAAAGCATAGAGATTGATAGCTTTATTTCAGGCATCAAAACATATGTTGAAATCATTAGAGAGGGATCAAGCAACTAGAGCATCTTATGAGCGCCACCAGTTTAGCCTTTAAAGTTTATTTAATTCTAGGTTTTGAATTGGCAGTCCTTTATAGCTGCACATTTTTTATTATTCAACAATGCAAGAAAGCCTTTTATGCAAATAAGACATTTTTAGGCATTGCTTTTGCAGAGGCCATTAATCCAAATAGGCAGACTGATATTTGTATCGTGCAAAATAAAGCCACCACACTATTTTTCTTTTGGTTTATCTTATTTGCGATCATTTCAATGTGGACGGCTACAGCTTTCATAATTTTTTCAAGTTCATTTATTCAATTTATCTTTATGACTATTAGTGCCATATTTTATGGCTCTGTTATCGGTTTCATAATTATGGATATGGATGAAAACGATGGCATGACAGGTCTCAAAGGAGCAACTCTAACAACTGCTGCAATGTTTGTTTTGGTCTCTGTTAGTGGAATAAACTTTGCAAACCCAATTTTTGTATCAACAGTTGCCTCTCTAATAATAATGTTAATTATTTGGGAGCTTGCTACGCTTGTTAGAGGTATATCAAGAGGAGCACAAAAAATAAAAGCAGTAATAGGAATTATCACCTTCTCCATGTCATTGCTTGCCTCTATCAGCATGGTTAATGTAAGTTCTAATCAAGGTTTAAATGATTGGAACACTGCAATCGATCTTGCCTTCAGTATGTACTTAGACATAATTAATATTATTTTGTATTTTCTAGAGGCCATGGGCAGCTATTCTTAGAAAAATGAATCCCCAATATAAACTAAACACCTTTTCTGATGGAACTACTAATGAGACTCAACTTCAGTCAATCTATGACCTAAATCAGTCAAATACTCCAGAGGTTGGCTCGTTGGAGTCTATGAACCATTTAAAACAATTAATAGAACTAAGCGCATACAATTTACTAGTACTAGACGATGATAAGATTGTTGGATTTATAATCTGCATGAGGGAGGGCTCAGGTTATGGATCCGAAAATTATAAATTTTTTACTCAAAGGCTTAAGAAATTTCTCTATGTAGACAGGATTGCAATTGATGAGCAATATAGAAGAGCAGGCTTGGGGCAAGCTATCTATAAAAACATATTTGTCCAAGCTAAAAATAACGATTTACCAATAGCATTAGAGGTAAATACCCAGCCTGTTAATCAGCCTTCTTTAAATTTTCATGAAAAGATGGGCTTTGACAAAGTTGGTGTCAGGGATTTCGATGATCATAGCGTTGCTTACTTTATTAAATAATTTTATGAAACATCTATTGTGTTCATTGATTCTAATTATTTTTATAGCTGGTTGCGGTTCATCATCTCAGAACCCCATTCAATTGAAGGACTTTACAAATGATGAGTCTGTAAAAAAATTAGGTCACAGGCTAATTAATCTTCCTTTTGGTTTGAATGCATTGGAGCCAAGCTCAGAGGAAGCGCAGGAGATTTTTATAGCCGTGCACGGAGGCAGCAGTGAGGGCTATGAGTGGATATATCCTATCAAAACAATTGATACAAAGCAGAAGCATATGCACTTTTTTCGATGGCCTGATAATGGCTGTTTTCAAGATTCAGCAGAAAAATTATTAAATCAAATCAATGATATTTTGAATCAAGATAAATCTATAACAAAAGTTTCACTAATGGGTCACAGCTATGGGGGAATATTGGTTTCTCATGTTTTAAAACATTGGAAAGCAACCACTCCAATTGAAGTTCATGTTGTAGCCTCGCCCTTATTGGGCACCTCGATGTTAAAAAATATTTGTGGCTACGAACCCATTGAGAAGATTGTATATAACACAGCGCTCTTTGAATGGAGAACTCAACATCGGCTTGATAGCGCATACAAAAATTTGTCAGAGGACCCCCAACAGATAAATATACAGGGCAGTCATGTAGCCATTCTGCCAGACACTTATAAAGGCAATCGTCTTGGGCATAACTGGTCAATCAGCTGGGTTGCAGATGAGGCTTTTTAATCCACTGACTCCTATTTAATAACTTCAAGGCTTAAGTTAAACTAACTTTTTTTAAATAAGGACTATCATGCCGCTTCCAAAAATTTTACAAGATAATTTAGCAATTCCTGTGATTGGTGCACCACTTTTTTTAGTATCCGGACCAGAATTAGTAATTGCACAGTGCAAGGCAGGAATTGTAGGTTCGTTCCCAGCATTGAATGCACGACCTCAACACGTACTTGAAGAATGGCTAATTAGAATTAAAGAAGAATTAGCTCAAGCAAAGGCTGAAAATCCAGAATTACCCATTGCTCCTTATGCGGTTAATCAAATTTGTCATGCATCTAATGATAGATTGATGGGTGATATGGAGCTATGTGTAAAGCATGAAGCTCCGATCATTATCACCTCTTTAAGACCGCCTGAAGAAATTGTTACAGCCGCTCATTCATATGGCGGGCTTGTTTATCATGATGTCATCAGTGTCAGACATGCAAAAAAAGCTGCTGAGCAGGGAGTTGATGGTTTGATTTTAGTCTGTGCTGGAGCTGGTGGGCATGCTGGCACATTGTCACCTTTTGCTTTGGTTAGAGAGGTTAGGGAATTTTTTGATGGAACAATTATTCTTTCCGGCTCTATCAGTTCTGGAAGCGCAGTTGCATCAAGCTTAGCTCTAGGAGCTGATCTTGCATATCTAGGGACAAGATTTATTGCTACCGAAGAGGCTAATGCTGATCAGGGCTACAAAGACATGCTTGTCAAAAGTGTTGCTGACGATATCGTATATTCCTCTTTATTCACTGGTGTTCATGGTAACTACTTAAAAGGATCTGTTGAAAATGCTGGTTTAGATCCAAATAATCTTCCTCAGGCAGATAAATCATCTATGAATTTTGGGTCTGGAGGTAACACCGATGCAAAAGCATGGAAAGATATCTGGGGATCGGGGCAAGGCATTGGTTCAATTAAAGACTCACCATCTGTTCAAACTTTAGTGAATCAATTGACCTCAGAATTTATAGAAGCTGTAAAAGATTTAAACCAAAAATCTACTTATTAGATTCAAAAGAATTTAGTCTAGCTAAAAAAGGCTTTTTTTAAATTATAAGTCTCCATCTTTTCTGTGCTCACTACGATCCACTTCAAACTTTTCTCCATATCTTGCTTCAAGTTTATCTTGGTTTTCTTTGATTACCTCATAGGGATCAAGTTTTAAGGCCATGCAGGCTGTAGCCCAATACCACATAATGTCTCCAAGCTCTCTTTTCATGTGAAAAATATTATCTTCTGATGCTGGTTTCCCCTGAAGGAACATCTTTTTTACAATTTCTACAAATTCGCCTGTTTCACTGCCTAGTCCAAGTGCAGCTGTTAACAGTCTTGCAGACTCTATTGGAGAGGAGGAATCAATTTCTTTCATGCGAGCATCTAAACTGTTTTGGTCTAAGCTTGGTTCACTTGTTACCTTGGTAACAAAATCTCCATAACTGTTTAAAAATTCTCTTGCTTCATCACTCATAAAATTCTCCTATTGTTTAAGTGGGCTAATTTTCCAATCAAGGGATTCAAGAAAATTAGATTTGGTAGCCTTGTTTAAATCCAACACTATATTATTTTTTAAATCTATGCCGCTGATCAAAGCATAGTCGTTTAAAGATCTCTCTTTCCCTAGGTTCATGGGCTCTTCAACTTTTCCAGCAAACAGATTATCTAGCCTATTTAAACTTTTTCTATCTAATTCAGTCCATTTTATCGCTCTATTTTCATCATCCTCTGGATCCCAGTGAAGTTTCCTAGGAAGATTGCTGGTATCTGTATAGAGATGGAATAAAGGCGCATCAGGAATATGAAAAAATGAATAGCCATGGGTGAATGCCCTTAATGCCATTGAAAGTTCTTCTCCGTAGAAATAATAATTTGGATCATATGGAATTTCTTTTACAAACGAGCCTTTTGTAAAAATACAGCCTGCTGCCATTAGAAACGCATGCGTAATGTCATTACATTTTGTTGGAATGCCAATTTGTCGTGAAAATGAGCCTTTTAAAAATAGACTATCTTTTCTGTAGGTTATGATTTGAGTGTGCTTGTCTCCAGTATTGAGAGAAAATATACCCTTTTCAAAATCTAAAACTTTAAAACTTCGCGGATAAGAGGTGATAACTGGCTTTTTAAAATAATTATCATCTGTTTGAATAGCAGAGATTTTTTCTAGATGCTCAATAAAAATATTATCCCAGCCAGGTGCGAATTGTGTATGGGAGTCAACTTGTATGAAGAAGTCTTCCTCATTAAAAAAACTTTGGGCTCTATGTCTTGCCCAACAGGGACCTTTTGAAAACAAGGGATCAACATGCTCGTAGTGAATTTGATCCGAGAAAGCAATTTCATTTACTTGAATTCCATTATCTGATTGATCACATATGCTAAAAATCAGCCCATTTTTATTTTGAGCATTGTTATATGCACTAAAAATTGTAGACACCAGCATGGGATCTTGGTAGGAAGCGATTGAAATAAATATGCTCATTTTATGTGCGATCTTTAATTGGTTAGCATACAATTATTTCTACTCATGAATAAGGAATATCCAAAAAAAATTGCTGATAATGTCACCATGTATGCTGCTGACCCTATCTTATATGTAGTAGCTAATTTTCTTAGCAATGATGAGTGCGATGCTTTTATTAAAGCCGCAGAAGGGAAGCTTCAGCCCTCCACAGTTATTAGCCCCGATAAACACATTCAACATGAAAGTAGAACAAGTGAAAATTGCTGGATAGAGCATGATGCCAACGAGATTGTTCATGAAGTGAGCAAGAGATTCTCAATTCTCGTTCAAATCCCAATTCGAAACGCTGAACAATATCAGCTTGTATATTACAAAAAGGGCACCGAATATAAACCTCATTATGATTCTTTTGATTATGAAACTGATGATGGTAAAAAAAATTGGGAGCCAGGCGGCCAACGGATGATCACGGTGATTGCTTATTTAAATGATGTTGAGGAGGGCGGAGAAACAGGTTTTCCAGAACTTGGCATAGATATCCCGCCTAAAAAAGGAGATGCAGTAGTTTTTCATAATACTTTACCAATTGATGCAGGTACCCACCCTAAAATTCATCCAAGATCGCTGCATGGAGGCATGCCTGTTCTAAAGGGCGAGAAGTGGATGGTTAATCTTTGGTTCAGAGAAAATTTAAGATACTAGTTATTTTATTTTTAAAGAATTCTGACTTGTAACAATATTAAACAAATGATCTTGTGCTTCTGGTTTAAGCTGAGCTACACCCACTGCTAATACATCAATTATTGCCATATAAGCTAATCTTGAAGTAAGCGGTCTAGTCAACCTAGCATTTTCACCCACATCAATATCCAGCGAGATATCACATATTCTTGAAAGAGGTGTGTTAGATGGCATTAAGCCTATAACAGTTACCCCAAAGCTTTTGACTGTCTTTATGCTCTCAACTAGAGCTGCAGTAGTTCCTGATTGAGATATTGCTACAACCACATCTTTATTGTTAAGAGAATTTGCAGACATAAATTGGATATGGGGATCAGAAATACAAGAAGAGGGAATTTTAAGCCGAAAAAATTTATGTTGAGCATCCATGGCTACTGGCACAGAGCCACCAAAGGCATAAAATTCAACTCTTTTAGCATTTGCAAGAGTTTCAATTGCCTCTTCAAGTGCGTTTTGATCAAGCTGCGATCTAACATTTAAAATTTCACTGATGGTGCTGTCGAAAACTTTTTCTGTTAGTTCTTGAATCGAATCCTCGGGATCGATTTCATATGAATTGAAATAGTCATCTGCAGCTAGTTGCTGAGCAAGAGTAAGCTTAAATTTTTGAAAACCATCAAAATTCACTGCTTTACAAAATCTGATCAAGGTAGGCTCGCTAACACCTATTTCACTAGAAGCTTGGGCTGTAGTTAACTCAATAATGGCGCTAGGCTTGTTTAAAATGAATTCAGCAACCTTTACTTCGGATTTTCTCAAGTTAGGCAGCGCTATTTTAATTTCTCTCAATAATTTAGTTTGCATATAAGGTTAGAATAGGCTTCTTAGATTAAAAAATGAACCCCTAATGGATGTTTCTCACATACTAGAAAACTTAAATGACCCTCAGCGAGAAGCGGTCACCTCGGAAGATAAGAGTCTTTTAGTTTTGGCTGGAGCGGGCTCTGGTAAGACCAGGGTGCTGGTTCATAGAATTGCATGGAACGTTGAAGCCATGGGTATTAACCCTTCATCCATCATGGCGGTAACTTTTACCAATAAAGCAGCTCAAGAGATGCAATCAAGAATTCAAGAGTTGCTTCAATCTCCTGCAGGCGATATGTGGTGCGGGACCTTTCATGGCTTAGCGCACAGAACCCTCAAACGATTTTACAAAGAAGCAGGGCTTATTTCTGGGTTTACTATTTTAGATAGCGATGATCAATTACGGATAATTAAACGTTTAGCTAAAGAGGCAGGCCTTGATGATGGCGCTTGGCCGCCCAAACAAATGCAATGGCAAATCAACAGCTGGAAAGATGAGGGTATCCGTGCTGACAAGGTAAATGATAATGGGGACTTTTATGCTCAAACAGTTAAAGGTATTTACAAACATTATGAAGAAGCATGTCTCAATGACAGCTTAGTAGATTTTGCGGAGTTATTGCTCAAAGCATATGAGCTAGTTAAAACCAATAAAACCGTTAAAGAATTTTTTCACAATAGGTTTAAAGCTGTTTTAGTAGATGAGTTTCAAGACACCAATACCATTCAATATAACTGGTTAAAGGAGGTGGCTTCTGACGTTTCCACCATAACTGCTGTGGGAGATGATGATCAATCTATTTATGGTTGGCGAGGAGCCAAAGTTGAGAACATTGCTTCCTTTGAAGCAAGTTTTGAAAAAGCTAAAATTATTCGACTGGAACAAAACTATCGCTCTACCAGCGTAATCCTGAGTGCGGCTAATGCATTGATAGAAAATAATCAGGATCGTTTAGGCAAAAACCTATGGACCGATTCATTGGAAGGCGAACCCATAACTCTCTATCAAGCATATAACGAGCAGGATGAGGCTAGATTTATTGCTGGGACCGTTAAAAACTGGATGGATAGTGGCGAGCTTTATCAAGATGTGGGTATTGTTTATCGTTCTAATGCTCAATCCAGAGCTTTGGAGGAAGCACTTTTACGAATCAATATTCCCTATCGAATTTATGGCGGCCTCAGGTTCTATGAGCGCATGGAAATTAAAAATGCTATGAGCTATTTAAAAGTAGTTTTTAACCCGCATGATAACCCTGCGTTTGAAAGGTCTATTGCTAATCCAACTAGGGGCATAGGAGTTAAATCTCAAGCCAAAATAAGAGATGCCGCCAAAACTTATAATCTTTCTTATATCAAAGCTGCAGCAAAACTTCTTGATGAAGGGAAAATGGGCGGTAAGGCAGGTCAAGGTTTAAGGGCATACCTAGAGCTGATTGCCCATTGTATCGAGTTGCTTGATACCACGCCCTTGTCTGATTTAGTGGAACTCATCATCCAAAAATCTGGTTTGTATCAGTTCCACAAAAAAGAAGCTGGAGAAAAAGGCAAAACACGAATAGAAAACTTAGAAGAGCTTGTTACCTCTGCAAAAAACTTTGAGCAATCATTTGAAAAAGAAAAATCTCACAAAGAGATTGCAGAAATTTTTCTAGATACTGTGTCCTTGGATGCTGGAGATACCCAAGCCGATGAGTTTCAAGATGCTGTTCAGTTAATGACTTTACATTCAGCCAAAGGCCTGGAATTTCCATTGGTTTTTATAACCGGTTTAGAGGAAACTTTATTTCCGCATGGTAGGTCCATTGAATCTCCCTCTCAGCTAGAAGAAGAACGAAGACTCTGCTATGTAGGTATTACTCGAGCCATGAAGAAACTTTATTTAACTCATGTTGAATCTAGAAGGCTACATGGATCCGATGTCTTTAATCCACCTTCAAGATTTTTAAAAGAAATTCCCGCGGCTTTCATTGAAGAGATTAGACCACGCGCCTCTGTGACCACTTCCTATGTGCGAAAACCAAAAAAATCGACCATGGACTTTAAAGATGAGGTGGGTATTGGATTGGGACAAAAAGTAGTTCACCCTACCTTTGGACTCGGTGTCGTTTTAAACTATGAGGGGTCAGGTGAATCAGCAAGAGTTCAAATTAATTTTGAAAAAGCTGGCAGCAAATGGTTGGTACTCGCCTTTGCTAAATTGGAGATGTTGGGATGAAGAATATTTTAACAATTGGATTGGCTTTAAGTTTGCTCATTGCATGCGGACAAGCAGAGCAAAGAACAGCGGGCGCGGCAAAAGCTCAAAACTATTCATGGTCATTGGTTACCACTTGGCCCAAGAATTATCCTGGTCTGGGAATGGCTCCAGAACGTTTTAGCAAATTGGTTGAAGAAATGACACAAGGCCAACTCAAGGTAACGGTCTATGGAGCCGGGGAATTTGTTCCTGCTATGGGAGTCTTTGATGCGGTTTCTTCAGGCGCAGTAGAGATGGGTCATGGTGGAGCTTATTACTGGAAAGGCAAGGTTCCAGCTGCACAGTTTTTTGCAGGTGTGCCTTTTGGTTTTACTGCTGATGAAATTAATGCATGGGTTAATCGAGGCGGCGGTTTAGAGCTATGGGAAGAGCTATATAAACCTTTCAACATGAAGCCTCTGCCTGGAGGCAACACTGGTACTCAAATGTTTGGTTGGTTTAACAAAGAAATTAATTCACTCGATGATATCAAGGGACTCAAAATGCGCTTTCCGGGTTTTGGTGGTGAAGTCTTTAAAAGAGCTGGCGGCATCCCAGTGAATATTCCAGGAGGCGAGCTTTACACCGCCATGCAAACAGGCACCATTGATGCGGTTGAATGGGTCGGTCCTTACAATGATCTTGCTTTTGGATTTCAACAAGTTGCCAAATACTACTACTATCCAGGCTGGCATGAGCCAGGCTCTATGCTGGAATTCACCATTAATTTAGATGCGTGGAATTCCTTACCACCCCATCTTCAATCGATTATCACGGTAGCAGCCAAGGCGGTGAATCAAGATTTATTGGATGAGTACACAGCATCAAATAACAGAGCGCTGCAGGATTTAATCACCAACCATGATGTGCAATTAAGAGAATTGCCGGTAGATGTGATTAATGAATTTCGTGCTATTTCCGAAGAGATCTTAGAGACTTCTGCTGTAAATGATCCAGACGTAAAAAAAGTTTACGATTCATTCAAAACTTTTATGGCAGAAGTAAAAAGTTTTCATGCAATTGCAGAAGACGCTTTTGTTGAGGCACGAACAAACAGTGACGATAGCTCCTGAGTTTCTTAAAATAGGCAATCAAGCCTATGCAGATACTTATGAGCAAATGCGCTCTATAGTCCAGGCTAAATCTTTAAATGATCAAATTTGGCTTTTAGAACATCCACCAGTCTTCACACTCGGCACTGCAGCAGACAATGGTCATGTTTTAAATCCTGGAGATATTCCGGTTATTCAAACTGATCGGGGTGGAGAGGTTACTTTTCACGGACCAGGTCAGCTAGTGATTTATTTTTTACTAGATATTAAACAGAAGAAATTAGGACCTAAGGCACTGGTTGCAAATTTACAAAACTTAATACAAAACATACTCAAGCATTACTCCATTGAAAGTTCTTTCATCGAAGGAGCGCCAGGTGTTTATGTTGGAGATAAAAAAATAGCTTCTATCGGCCTTAGAATTTCGAAGGGTCGCAGTTATCATGGCATCAGTTTAAATGTTGATATGGACTTAACTCCTTTTAGTTTGATCAATCCTTGTGGCTATGAAGGTCTAGAAGTCACTCAAATTAGTCATTTTGATTCAAATGTAACCCTTGAAGATGTAGAATCAGTCGCAATAAAAGAAATGCAATTACTATTTAGTTAATGGAAATTATCCCAACACAAAAGATCATTAATAGAGACGGTATTAAAGCTGTTAAAAATGGTCAGAAAGCCAATCGGTATTCATCTGTTCCAAATCAGAAGAAGCCTGAGTGGATAAGGGTTAAAGCAACTTTTGATAAAAAATTTAATTCCGTTAAACAACAAGTTCAAGATAAGCAGCTCTATACAGTTTGCGAAGAAGCCATGTGCCCAAACATTTCAGAGTGTTGGTCAGCCGGGACTGCCACTTTCATGTTGATGGGTTCTGTGTGCACTAGGGCATGCAAATTTTGTTCCGTCGATACAGGCAATCCCAAAGGGTGGCTGGATTTAGATGAGCCCATGCATACGGCTAAAGCTGTAAAGACCATGGGACTTAAGTATGTGGTTCTTACTTCTGTTAATAGGGATGATTTAGAAGACGGTGGGGCAGAGCACTATGCACAAACTGTTAAAGCTATTAAAGAGCTAAATCCTAACACCGCAGTTGAGGCATTAACTCCTGACTTTAAAGGCTTGTCTTCTTCTATTGAGACATTAGTAAATTGTGGATTGGAGGTTTTTGCTCAAAATGTAGAGACAGTAAAAAGACTCACTCATCCAGTCAGAGATATTAGGGCAGGGTATGAACAAACACTTGAAGTTTTAGCAGAGTCTAAAAGAATTAATCCAAGAGTTCTTACTAAAACTAGTCTAATTTTAGGTCTAGGTGAAACTGATGCTGAGATAGAAGAGACCATGGATGATCTTATTGCTAATAAAGTAGATATACTTACTTTAGGCCAATACTTAAGACCAACTCTCAACCATCTGCCTGTTGAAAGATGGGTCACTCCGAGAGAATTTGATCGCTATCGAGATATTGGATTGGCAAAAGGATTTCTAGAAGTTGTCTCTGGGCCTATGGTTAGATCTAGCTATAGAGCAGAAAGAGCATTAGAAAAAAATAATGCAGGGCTTTCAATGGTTAGTGGGCAAAGCTAAAAATAACAACAAATAAAACACCTGTTCCCAAGACACCAAGTACACATATCAACCAATCTACTAAGAAAACTTTAAAGAGTTTTGGCCATACGCCTTCATCATTTTCATTGGATTGAAGCTCTCTTTTGAAGACTTCCATGGCTGCATATTTAAACCAAGAAAATGTTACAAGGAATGTAATGGCACCAAAAGCAAAAAGCAGGGAATTTAAATTCATAGATTTATAAAATAAAGAATGGAAAAATTATTACTATCAATAATACAGCTAGCTGAATCAAAATAAAGGGAATAACTCCTTTGTAAATATTTGCGGTCTTAATTCTCTCATCCGCAACTCCTCTGAGATAAAACAAGGAAAAGCCAAAGGGCGGGGTTAAGAAAGAGGTCTGTAAATTAATCGCCATCAATATTCCAAGCCAAACAGGATCAAAACCCATCATTAATAGTGGCGGAGCCACCAAAGGAATAATGACATAGCAAATTTCTATGAAGTCTAAGATAAAACCAAAGAGAAAGATGGCAAGCAAAATAAATAATAGAGCAGTATATTTGCCACCTGGCATCATCTCAAATATCTGATCAACCAAAAGATCCCCACCGACACCTCTAAAAATTAATGAAAAAATTGACGCACCAATAAGAATGCTGAAAATCATAGTGGTAACCGTTGCAGCTTTATAACTAGTTACTCTTAGCAGTTCTAGATTTGCACTTCCATTTAGTCCCGCAATAATAAGCGCTCCAAAGGCTCCAACGCCTGCAGCTTCAGTTGGTGTTGCTATCCCTGCAATAATGGATCCAAGAACAACAAAAATAAGGGTTGCTGGTGGGACGAGAGTTTTGAAGATGTTTGCCTCACCCTCAATTTCATCTACTGGTAAAAATTCTTTTTTTCGATTAATAAGGATGGTGTAAATTAAATACCCTGCAACAATCATCATGCCTGGAACAATTGCTCCGACAAATAAATCTCCTACGGATACAGTTTCTTGTGAAAATACTCCCATATTGTTTTGGGCTCTTTGATAGGCATTTGACATCACATCTCCAAGCAAGACCAGAGCTATGGAAGGAGGGATAATCTGACCTAACGTTCCAGTGGAGGCAACTAATCCCGCTGCAAAATCTTTGTCATACCCTTGTTTTAACATGGCGGGCAGGGACATCAGACCCATGGTCACAACCGTTGCGCCAACAATACCAGTGCTTGCAGCTAGCAAGGCTCCAACAATAATAATAGAGATACTTAGGCCTGAATTTGTATTTTTGAATACTATGGCCATATCTTTAAGCATTTTGGTGGCAATGCCAGATCTTTCTAGGACCACACCCATAAAAACAAACAGCGGAACAGCTAGGAGAGTTTGATTGTTCATGATTCCAAAGATTCGCATGGGGATCGTTTTGAATAAATTAGGATCAAAAAAATCTAATGCGATGCCAAGGAGCGCAAACAAGATTGAGGTTCCAGCAAGTGTGAAGGCTACTGGGTAACCAAGCAGAAGGGCGGCACAAATTAGAACTATTAAAAGAATTGGAATTATTTCCATGTTCTATATAGCTCCTTGATTCCAGCCAAAGCTAAAACCAGTGGAAATAAAAAAATAAAAGATTTTTGGATATAAACAATGCTCAGCCCACCCGGCTCAGTAGAAATTTCTTTTACAGACCAAGAAGCTGCAACAAAATCTAGTGCGTAGTATCCCAAAACACCAACAGTTGGCAAAAGAAAAAATAATATTCCACAAGTGTTAACTAATTTTTTGTATTCTAGCGATGCATTACGGTAAAAAATATCAACTCGTACATGCTCATCTGCAGAGTAGGCCCAACCCGCACAGCCTAAAAAAATAAGTGCATGCAAATACAAAGCCAGTTCTTGAATATCCACTCTGCCGATACCAAAAAAATATCGACCAATGACCACCACCATGACCAACATTAATAAAATAGGCATCAGGCGTGCAAAAAACCGACCTAAATAATCACTCATGCTATGTATATTAAAGAGATTTGTTTAAAATAAGAACCATGATCGTTTTATTATCACCAGCCAAAACTCTTGATTACACTAAGGAATTTGATGTGGAGCCTACTGCGCCTGCATTTTTGTCTGATTCAACCAAGTTAATTAAAGAGCTAAAAACAAAAGAGCCTAAAGACATTGCCTCCCTCATGGGCTTAAGCGATAAGTTGGCAACCCTCAACTTTGATCGTTTTCAGAGTTGGTCAGCAGCTAAAAAAATAAGTGCTGACAGCCAACCAGCTTTGTTTGTGTTTCAGGGTGATGTCTATCAGGGCCTGCAAGCAGATACTTTTAATAAAAAAGATATAACTTTTGCACAAAAACATTTAAGAATTTTATCTGGCTTGTATGGCGAGTTAAGACCTTTGGACGTCATTAAGCCTTATCGCTTGGAGATGGGCACTAAATTGCAAAACTCCAAGGGCAAAAATCTATATGAGTTCTGGGGTAATAAAGTTCAAGAAAATATTTTGAAGGAACTTAAAGCAAATAAATCAAATCTTGTTGTAAACCTTGCATCAAAAGAATATTTCACCGTTGTGGGATCCCTGCCAACAGATGTTGAAGTTGTTTCACCCGTTTTTAAAGATTTTAAAAATGGTGAATACAAACTCATTAGTTTTTATGCTAAAAAAGCTCGTGGCTTCATGAGTCACTGGATGATTAAAAACAAAGTTACTAAGTCCGAGGACTTAAAGAATTTTAATTCTGAAGGTTATAAGTACTCAAAAAAACTTTCAACAGATTCCGAGCCTGTCTTCTTAAGGAACTAACCCGTCTTTTTCCCAGAATGAATGTGTTGGCTCTAAGTCATCATAATTGGCTTTTGATTTTTCCATAAAAGCTTTCATTGCTGCTTCCATATCTTGACCGCTAATTAATGAAGAATTCCATGCCGCATGGTAATCAAGAGCTTCTTTCACACTGTGATCACGCGCATAATTAATTTGTTTTTTAATAACGCGAGTAACTAGTGGAGATTTAGAGGCAATTTCTCTAGCCAATTCTAGTGAACCTTTTTCAAGGCCTTCTCTAGTTTCAAAAACTTTATTCATAAAGCCTAATTCTAGGGCTTCTGCTGGAAGAAACTTTCTACCAGTATAAGCAAGCTCTCTCACTGCACCAATTGGCATTAATGTGGGCAATCTTTGTAAAGTTCCAACATCTGCCGCTAGCCCAATATCAACTTCAGCAATTTTAAAGAATGCATCTGATGAACAATGCCTAATATCACAAGCAGAAACCATATCTATGCCACCACCAACACAAGCGCCTTGGATTGATGCAATTGTCGGCATGCGGCATTCCTCTAATGCAGTAAAGGTATTTTGCAGTTCTAGGACTTCATGATAAAAAGTTTCTCGCATTCGAGCAGGGTCTTTTTTTGGACCGTTTTTATCTGCAGGAGCAAAATTAGCCAAATCCATGCCGGCATTAAAATGCTTGCCTTCTCCTTTTAATAAAATCACTCTTGCTTCGGCATTCTTATCTAGTTCTTTAACTATTTCAGGTAGTTCTTTCCAGAATAGTCGTGTCATGGAATTAAATTCATCAGGACGATTCATGACCACATGGGCCACATGATCTTTTACGCTGACATCAAAACATGTGTATTTACTCATTTGAACCTACCTCATTTTTGATATTTTTAACAATATCCCTCAGCTCATCTACTAATTCAAATGTTTTGTGATGAGGGAGGACTACTTTTCTCTCAGCGCTAAGTTTCTTCAGTCCATTATCTAACTCGTCTAATTTGGTGATTATTTCTTTGCTCATGGATACAATATGTTTTTAAACAAAAAATTATAATAGCTTGAATCTATGAAAGCACGTCTCTGGCAAAGTTTATTTCTTTTAAACTCGCTGATCACAACAGAAATTATTTTTGCAGAGAACGCAAAGAAAGATGTTAGAGACCTAAAAGAACAAAATATTATGTCTGTTCTCTATCAGCAGACGGCAGCTGAAAGACTGGCAGGAAGTCTTCAAACCTTTAGATCTGCAAAGCAAGCGCTAGATATTGCCTTGGCAGATCCCTCTTGGAGCGCTTTGCCAGGACAAGATGTTCAGAATAAAAAGCCAGCCATCATAGTAGATGTGGATGAGACAGTTTTAGATAATACTGCTTATGAAGCTAGAATGATTCTTGATGGTACCAAGTACCCAGAGGGGTGGGTAAGTTGGGGCAAAGAAGCAGCTGCCACTGAGGTTCCTGGAGCAAAAGACTTTCTGAATTATGCCGCTGCAAAAGGCGTAACAATTTTTTATGTCACCAATCGAGTGGTTGAGTTAAAAGAGGCAACCAAAAAGAATCTTACCAAGCTTGGCATTCACTGGGACCAAACCAAGGAAACTGTTTTAATGAGAGGAGAAAATAACTGGGACTCTGATAAGGGCCCAAGAAGGACATTGGTGGGTAATGAATATAGAGTCCTTTTGATGGCTGGAGATAACTTGGGGGATTTTGTAGATGCTAAAGACAACAATTTAAACCCAAGCAATCGTGCGAACATTGTTAAAGATTATGCTGATTATTGGGGAGTCAAGTGGTTCATGCTTCAAAATATTGCTTACGGTGATTGGGAGGGAGCTCTTTATGACTTTGACTATTCGCTGTCTCCTGATGAAGTGCACAAAACTCGTCTAGAGTCATTGCAACCCAGCAGAAAATAAAATGAAAAAATCTTTACTCATCTTAAGCACCTTTATGCTCTTTGCCTGCGGACCTGGGGATGATATTGAGTTGGTTGCTATTGGCTCTGATACAAAACCATCTATAACCCTCGAAAGTTCCCCAGCAATTAAAGCAAAAAATATTATTTTATTGATTGGAGATGGCATGGGTCCCAATCAAGTCGCCTTAGCAAGATTCGCAACTGGTGGCCCTGATCATAGATTGTCGTTTGAAAATTTTCCTATCACTGGGGTTGTCTACAATCATTCAGCAGATAGTCTTTATACTGATTCAGCAGCCTCAGCTACAGCATGGTCTACAGGAGTTAAAACAAAAAATCGATACTTGGCAGTTGATGCTGAGAAGAAATTTCTTCCTACCATTACGGAACTTTTAAGCACGAAAGGTTATAAGTCTGGTCTAGTGGCAACTTCATCTATTACTCACGCTACACCTGCAGCTTTTTATGCTCACATTGATAACCGTCACAAAGAAAAAGAAATAGCGAAAATGCTCGTTGATTCTGATATAGACATTGCCCTTGGTGGTGGCCAAGAATTTTTTAATGTTACTCCATCTCAAGATAGCCCCTTTATGATCTATGACAAGAGCCTATTAGATTCCACATTGCTTAGTTCAAAAGAGCAGGTGATAGGGCTCTTTGCTGAGGATGGTTTTGATAGAAAGTTAGGAACTCCAACTCAGCTTCAGATGACAGAAGTTGCACTGAGTTTTCTTGAAAGAAAATCTGAAAATTGCTCAGGATTTTTCTTAATGTCTGAAGGCAGTCAAATAGATTGGGCGGGTCACGATAACAATGTTGAATATATGTTGGTTGAATTTGCTGATTTTGAAGCAACCGTTCAAGCTGCCACAAATTTTGCTGTTGCAAATCAAGATACTTTAATTCTTATTACTGCTGATCATGCTACAGGTGGTTTGGTCTTGCAGCGTCCAAAAGGTTCAAAGGTTCAAGCTCAATGGACCACTGGGAGTCATGATCTATCGCCAATTAATATTTATGCTTATGGTCCAGGCGCAGAACTATTTAGTGGGGTAATGGATAACACAGAAATTTTTGATCGAATTTTACAGGCTCTCGATTATGAGAACCTAGATTCAAGTAATTGTAGCAGTTAACTCAGCTAGACTAGGAAAAGTCTCAATTCCGTTTTGCAAAACTCTATTTTTGCCTGGAGTAATCCAGATCACTTTCTTGATTCCCACTTTAATAGCAGCTGTGACGACCTTAAAATCATCATCAATAAATATCGCATCTTCAAAATCTAGATTTAAATTGTGCCTTGCTAAAGCCCAGAATTCTTTTTCCTCTTTGGGGTATCCTGCATGCATGCTATAAAAAATTGAATCAAAAAATTCTAGAAAATTTTGAGTCTCTGCTTTGTATTCCTGTGCCCTTGGGTCTCCATTAGTCAGAATATGTTTAGGGTTTTGCATGGTTGATAATCTTTGCAAAGCTTCATATGAACCTTCTAAGTAAGAGCATTTCTCTTCTTGTTCTCTGATAATTTTCATGCAGTCAACACTCAGTAAATCATCCCAATAATTTAGGTCATAAAAATTTAAAGTTCCTCTTTGGATATCAATTTCTGCTTGTATCTTTGTTTTCACTTCCTTTAGGCTTTGGTTTGATTGGCTGGCCAAGTGCTCAGGCAACCATGATTCCCAAAACTTTATATCGTAATCAAGATTTAAGATCACTCCGTCAAGATCTGAGAGAATAGCAGTGGTAGAATTAAGTTTTACCATTAATGAAATGTTATCTAAGAATTTAGAACTTATTATCTCTCAATTAGAGGAATTAACACGTAGTTTATTTCCAGAGATTCTTAAAATTTATCGTAATCCCAGGTCAAACGTGCAAGAAAAGAAAGATGGGTCGCCTGTGACTGCTGCAGATATGTATGCTCATAAAGCAATGGTAAAGTTTCTTAAAAGGCACTTTCCTGATATACCTGTTGTTTCAGAAGAAAGTTTTAGGCAAAAAAATTACAAGCCAGCAAAAGAGTTTTGGATTATTGATCCCATTGATGGAACTAAAGAGTTTGTTAATAAATCAGACGAGTTCACTACCAACATAGCCCTTATTCAAAATGGCAAGCCTGTGCTTGGAGTAGTAGGGGCGCCGGTTTTTGATCAAGTCTGGTCTGGAATAACGAATCAACAAATGAATAAGAAAAAGGCTGACAGTAAAAAACGATCAATCCTGCGAATAGTTACCAGCAAGAGTCACAGAACAGTCATAGACAAAGCCTTTTTAAACTTTTTAGATAAAAAAGGAAAAAGACTAAAGATTATACCTAAGGGCAGTTCTCTTAAAATTTGCGCCTTGGCAGATAAGACAGCTGATATCTATCCACGATTTGGCCCCACTTCTGAATGGGACATAGCAGCTGCAGATGCTATTCTTCGCTCTAAGGGCGGAGGAATTTTCCAAATAGATAACCAAAAACCCCTTGAATATGGGAAAAAAGATAGCATATTAAACCCTATGTTCATCGCAATAAGTAATTTGAACGAAAAAAGGACAATTTTGTCTCTAATAGGTGGTTTTAGTAAAAATTTGCTATAATTATCAGTTCCTAATAACTATGGGTTATAATTAGTTATTAGTAAAATATATATGAGTACAGACTTACAAACAATTACGCTTTCAACCCCGGGCAAAGATATAGAATCTTATTTGTCTTGCGTGCATGCTATTCCTATCCTGACCGCGGAACAGGAACAGGAGCTTGCGCAAAAGCTTTATGAGAACAACGATCTTGAAGCAGCTCGCCAACTTGTTCTTTCTCACTTAAGATTTGTGGTGCATATTGCGCGATCTTATCAAGGTTACGGTCTGCCTCTTGCCGATATCATTCAGGAAGGCAATGTTGGATTGATGAAAGCCGTTGATCGATTTGATCCAAATCGAGGTGTTAAGGTTGTTTCTTTTGCTGTGCATTGGATCAAAGCTGAAATTCATGAGTACATTCTTAAAAATTGGAGAATGGTAAAAATTGCAACAACAAAAGCGCAAAGAAAACTCTTCTTTAATCTCAGAAGCAAGAAGAAAACACTTGATTGGTTAACACAAGAAGAAGCTGAAAAGATCGCAGAAGATTTGAATGTAGAAGTGAAAGACGTTTTACATATGGAAAATCGATTGACCTCGAATGACTCGGCGTTTGATGCGCCGGTTGGCAGCGATGATGAAGGCGATATCCTTTCTCCTTCTCAGTACCTTGAAGACAAATCATCCAGCCCCGAAATTCTTGTCGAGGCGCAAGAAGTCTCTGATCATAATTCACAAGAGCTTTCCATGGCCTTATCTAGCTTAGATGATCGTAGCAAAGACATTATTGCAAGAAGATACCTTGCCGACGAAAAAGAAACACTTCACGACTTGGCTGATGAGTACAATGTTTCTGCAGAAAGAATTAGACAAATTGAAAATGGAGCATTGAAAAAACTCAAAGCAGCCATGTCTAACGCAGCCTAAGATAGGCACTCTGCTATTAATCAAGATAAACCTTACTTAACAAGTTTTGTAAAAAGACTTGGACGCATTACCGTATCTCAAAGAAACGCATTAGAGTCACTGGAAGATCATCGTCTCGGAGGACCGAAGGAACTCTTAGAATTAGCCAAGAGCCATGAAAAAATTTTTTTAGAAATAGGTTTTGGTAATGGAGAAAATACAACTTTCTTAGCAGCTAAAAACCCAAATGCATTTATAGTTGCTTCAGAGGTATACCTCTCAGGTATAGGCAGTCTCTTAAATAGCATTGCTCAGAACTCACTGAACAATATAAAAATCTATGACGAGGATGTACGTGAACTTATTTTAAACCTGCCAAAAGATATATTTGATGAAGTCTACATTATTTGCCCCGATCCATGGCCTAAAGTCAGGCATCATAAACGCAGGCTAATTAAACATGATTTCTTAAAAGTTTTAGCCAAAGTTCTAAAAAAAGATGGGACGGTATATATTTCAACGGATTGGGAAAATTACGCTGAATCTATTGAGGAAGAGATAGAAAAAACTAAAGAACATTTTTCCCACAAACAAATTTCTAATGAAGGCATGCCCATCACTCGCTTTCAACAGCGAGCGATAAATGAGGGTAGATCAATACATACTTTTTTATTAAGTGTTCTAAAAAAATAACTGAATAGTTTCATTGAGGAATCGATATCCCTTTTGAGTTGCTCCAATTCTGTTCTTTAATAACAAACCCGCATCAATGCCTTTTTGATATTTTTTTAAGAAACTTGCAGGCAGTTTTATTGTTATATCTTCTTGTTGAAGACCGTTTTTAATTCTTAGTAAGTTCATTGCAAGATCCATATCGAGATCATTATCTGAAATAATTTTTAAGTCAGTTGATCTTTGGTTTTGAATGTATCCCTCAAGGGGTTTAATCTTTCTGAATCTTATAATTTCTGCCTTATTTGAGATTTTGCTATGTGAGCCTGGACCCACTCCTAAAAAATCACCAAACTGCCAATAATTCATATTGTGTTGGCTTTCATACCCCGGCTTTGACCAAGAAGAAACCTCATATTGTCTAAAGCCATTTCTTTCTAGAAGATTTTTTGCAATGAATTCAATTATTTCGATTTCTTCTTCATTTGGGAGCTTCAACTCTTTTTTATAAAAAATAGTATTTGGCTCGATTGTTAATTGGTATAAAGACAGGTGATTGATATCTGATTGAATTATTTTGTTTAAGCTCTCAGTAAATGACTCAGGTGTTTGCTTTTCAATGCCATAGATTAAATCAATCGTTGAATTAATTCCTTTAAGCGCTTGGGTGGCATGGATTGCAGATTCTCGATCATGATTGCGTCCTAATGCTTGCAACTCTTGGTTGTTATAACTTTGGACGCCTAATGATATTCGATTGATGCCCGCTATTAATAATTTATCAATCTTGTCTTCAGACACATTACTAGGATTCATCTCGAAAGTTATTTCAGCTTCTTCAGATACAAATCTATCTTTAACAGAATCTAATATATGTTTGATTGATTCAGTTGAGGCTAGAGATGGCGTGCCTCCGCCAAAATAAATGGTTTTAAATTTTCTGTCAGCTATTAAATCATTGGATTGGTTGATGTCTTTAATGATTGCTTCAGCCAATTTTGCATCATTACCATTTACAGAGTCAGTGGTATTGGAAAAATCACAATAGGGGCACTGTGTTTCACACCAGGGTAGATGAATATAAAGACTGAGAGGTATTTTATTCAGAAGCAAAGCCTTCGATCTTTTTTGTTAAAATTTGCATAGCTTTCCCTCTGTGACTAAGCAAAGCTTTCTTATCTGCACCCATTTCTCCTAAGGACACATTGCTGTTTTTTGGATAGAACATTGGATCATATCCAAAACCATTCTCTCCTTGCATTGTTGTTTTTACAGTGCCTTCCAAGAGCCCAGTTGCAATAAGTGGGAATGGGTCTGCTGGAACTCGCACAAAAACAAGTACACATACAAAGTATGCTTTCGCTTGATTTAAATTTAACTTTTCCAGTTCTTTTTTAAGATGTTGCCTATTTTCATCATCCGTTGCGCACTCATGTGCATACCTAGCTGATCGCAATCCAGGTAAATTATTTAAGGCTGGAACAATCAAGCCTGAATCATCCCCAAGAGACGCCATGCCAGAAGCGGCATTTGCTACTCGAGCTTTTTGAAGACTATTTTCAAAGAATGTCTCACCAAGCTCCTCATCAGGCGTTATTCCTAAAGAATTTTGTGAGATTATTTTATAGTTTGGGAGCAGCAGGACAAATTCTTTTAATTTACCTGGATTATTAGTTGCTACAACGATAGTTGATTGATTAGCCAATGAGATAGACTGCTTGGGCAGCAAATAAGTTAGGAAATGTATTGGCAAGCCACGAAGAGCTGCCTCGACGATTTAAATAAACCTTCTCTTTAATGACAAAAGACTCATCGCTACATAATTCCTCGAAATCTGCAATTGTGCATAGATGAAGATTTTTTGTTTCATACCATTTGGCAGGAAGTTGTGCCGAGGAAGGCATTTTGCCATTTAATATACCTAATCTCAGTTCCCAGTTTCCAAAATTCGGCAATGTAATTACACATTCATTTGCAACGTTTAAAATATTTTTCATCGCGTCTCTCGGTTTTCTTAAGCATTGAATGGAGCTAGCCATAAGAGCGAAATCAAAATCCATACCTTTGTAGTTTTGGATGCCAGCATCAATATCTTGCTGAATTACAGATACTCCATTGATAATACAAGCATTAATTTTTTCAGGATCATTCTCCACTCCATAACCGGTAACAGATTTTTGCTCAGTTAATATTCTAAGGAGAGTCCCGTCTCCACATCCAAAATCTACAACTTTGGAGTTACTTGGTATCCAATCAAGAACAATAGATTGAAGTCTGTTATCCATTAGAATTTAAGAAGTTTTTCAGCGCAGATGCATACTGATCAGAATAAAAGAGAAAGCTGTCATGACCGTAATCACCATCAAGTTCTATGTAGGAGCTATCTATGCCTGCCTTGATAGCAGACATTTGGATGTCTAAACCGTACTCTTTTGGAAAAAGCCAATCTGAATCAAAAGATGCAATAAGCAATTTAGCTTGAATTCTCTTAAGACATTTAACCAAATTATTATCGAAGTCTTTTGCAGGATCAAAGCTATCCATGGCCTTGGTCATAAGGATATAGCTGTTAGCATCAAAGGTTTTAGAAAATTGTTCACCTTTATACTGCAGATAATTTTCTACCTCATAGTTTACGTCTGTGTCTATCTTATTTTCCGGATCTTGCAATTTTCTTCCAAACCTTTTTCTCATATTAGACTCAGATAAATAAGTTATATGACCAAGCATCCTTGCAGCTTTCAATCCTTTATTAGGTGATTCACCCTTTACTAAATAATCACCATTATGGAAATGCTCATCTTTTTTGATTATTTCTCTGGCCACCTCATTTAATGCAATATTTTGCGTGCTGATTTTTGCTGACGCAGCAATAATTGCAGCTTTCTTAATTCTCTTGGGATATGAAATTGCCCATTGCAGTGCCTGCATTCCGCCTAAACTACCACCAGCAACCATTTCCCAGCAACTAATTCCAAAATGATCAGCGACTAATTTTTGAGTTTCAACCCAATCACTGACTGTTACTTCAGGAAAATTTGCACCATAAGGTTGGCCTGATTCAGATGTAACAGTAGTCGGTCCGGTAGAGCCATTACAACCACCTATGTTATTGAGGGAGACTACAAAAAATTTTGAAGTGTCAATTGTTTTACCATCTCCAATTATTTCATCCCACCAACCAGATTTTGTTTCTCCATCTCTTCTGCCAGCTGCATGGTGATTGCCAGAGAAGGCGTGGCACACTAATACTGCATTAGTTTTTTTTGAGTTGAGCTCTCCATAGGTTTCAGTCATTACTTCAAAACTTGATAGTACTTGCCCAGATTCAAGAGTCAAAGAGTCACCAAATGATATTTTTTCAGTTACTGTTTTCATAACAAAGAACGAATAATTTGAATGAAAGAAGTATTAATTAGATTTAGCACTAGCAATCCAATAATGGGAGTAAAATCTAAGCCGCCCATAGGTGGAAGAAATTTCCTAATAGGACTCAAAATGCCAGCAGAAATTTCCTCAATAAGTTGCAATAAGGGATGACTATTTCCAGGAGCCACCCAACTTAGAACAACTGAGCCGATGACACAATAAAACAATATTCTAAAACCAGAATTCAAAACATCTATGATAGAAAGATAAAAGAGGGTAAGAGTTTCATAACCAGACGAGTAGGCAAGATAAAAAGAAGCAAATTTCAGCACCAGGGCTAAAGCAATTGCAGCAAAAAGAGGCGGCAAAAAGAAGAAAAGGTTTTTTGAGACTGGTTCTAAATATGTCGCGAATATTTTAACTATTGGATTGAAGTAGTTAACCCGAAAAAGTCGGAATAGTGACAACATAACAAACGCATAGCTAGCAAAACCCAAAATCACTGCTACTGCGCTAATCATATTGTCTAATGTATTTCTTATTATTTCTCATTACTAATTTCTATGGATCTATCTTCAGCAGCTTGAAAAGCATCTTGTAAAATCTTATCAAGATTATTTTTTTCAAGAGATTCCAAACCAGCCTGAGTTGTTCCTTCCGGAGATTTTATCTTATTTATTAAGCTTTCAAAATTCTGGTCTTGAGAAAATGAGTCACCTAAGCTGCTGATAAAGTCTTGAAACATTAATTTAGCAGTTACATGATTAGAAGATGTAATTTTTTCTAATTCTTGCAGGTATATATTAAGCACCTGGAAAAGAAAAGCTTGGCCACTCCCAATGATACTAGTAAATCTATGCATTTCCTCTTCACTTTGAAGTGCTAATACATGACCAACCCTGGTAAATAAGCTGTTTGCATTATTGAATGCAGTTGAGTCGTGATCTTTAGCATAGAGAGCTGTTACACCTTTGCAAAAAGCGCATGCCGTATTAGGCATTGCCCGAATTATGGAATGGGGTTGCGAATACTTTTCTATCTCAATTCCTGCAACCACACTTAATATGGTTACTTTTGGCGTCATCTTATAAATTCTTTTTTCGGCACTCAAAGCATCCTTGGGCTTTACTGCCAGCACAATTAAATCCAAGTCTATTGAAGCTAAGTCTTCTAGTTTAATTATTTGTAAATTCTGCGCTCTTAGTGACTCAACTCTTTGCTCATTTCTTTCAATGCAAGCAATATCAGAGGATGAGATACCGCTTTTTAAAAGCCCATCAATGATAGCTTGAGCAATGTTGCCACATCCTAGAAAACAAATTTTCATTATCTTTTGCCTAACAAACTCTCGCCAATTCTTAGAATTGTTGAGCCAGCTAAAATAGATTCCTCAAAGTCGCTAGATGTTCCTAAAGACAAGTGAGTACAACTAGGAATTTTCGTTAATAGCAATTTTTGTAGGTCTATTATTTTATTCATAGTATCCATTTTAGCTTTATTTGAGACATTAATCTTAGGCATAAACATCAAGCCCTCTAGCATCAAGCTTGGATAGTCGGACATCAGCTCATTAACAAAATCAACAGCCTCTTCTGGAGGAATTCCTGATTTAGAGTCTTCTTTATCAATATTAACCTGCACCAGCGCATGAATTTTTTTGCCTTCATTTTCTAATACTTCGTTAAGCTTCTTGGCAATTTTTTCCCTATCAATTGAGTGCACCCAATTAGCATGTTTAGCAATCAAGCTTACTTTATTGGATTGGATGGGGCCTATAAAATGCCAAATTATATCCTTGGGACAAGCTAAAGATTTTTTTGCTAATTCTTGTGCATAATTTTCTCCAAAATTATTTATCCCAAGTGCGTAGGCTTGATTGATAACATCAATAGGCTGTAACTTTGATACTGCGACTAGTTTTACGTCCTTTTCAGATCGTTGAGCTTGACGGCAAGCCTCATGGACCTTGCTAGAAATATCCAAGAGTCTTTCTGCTATACCTTGGTACATTTCTTATAGATAAGAGGCTGCCTGCGATTTTTTATGAGAAGTTCGTTGGCATTATTTACTTCAGATTTATTTAAATATGGACCTGACATAACTCTGAATAATGGCTTGTCAGGTTGCTTTGAGCTAAATGTTTTTTCAACATAAGATTCTAAGCCCAAAGATAGTAGAGAGCTAAGTTGTTCCTGTGCATATACTCTTTTCCCATAGGATTCAATTTGGATTAAGTACTCACAGTCTTCTTCAACAACTATGCCTTCAAGTTCAATCAGCACAGTATCTTTTGCTAACTCTACAGGGTATAAAAATTCTATTGTTGGACTGTTGACATTGCCTCTAATATTCACAACATCAGTTTGAAGTATTAGATTTGATGCAAATAGAAGCAGGGCGCTCACAGCACCAATGATAAACAAGTGCTTTATCTTTAATGGTTGATTGAGCTCTCTTTTTGCGCGTAAAGAAGTCTTAACTTTTCTCGCCTTTGGCTTATTTACGGGGTGTTTTTTAGCAAAATCCTTCACATTAATTACATACTATCTAAAGGTTCAATGCCTAACAATTCCAAAGATGATGCTATGACAGATTTAACAATCATTAAAGTTCTCACAATATTATTCTGCTCTGATTTTTTTGCATTAAGAATATTTACGCTGTTGTAAAATTGATGAAAGCTTTGTGATATATCTCTTAGATAATAAACAATAATATGCGGTTGAAGATTTTCTCCTGAGCTTTTAATAACAAATTGAGCATTTAAAGCCATCTGAAGCAGCTCATCACAACCCTCGAAATCAGCATCATTAAACTTGCTTGGTAAGGACATTCCTAGCTCAAGATATTTTTTCTCTACGGAACAGATTCTGGCATGTGCATATTGGACATAATAATAAAGATTATCCTTAGAATTAGATCTAGCAACCCCAATATCAAAATCTAGGTGTTGATCTGCTTGTTTGGATAAATAGTAAAATCTTGATGCATCAGGTCCAATATCATCAATTAGCTGTTTCAGTGTATAAAAATTCCCACTTCGAGTAGACATTTTAACTTTAGAGCCATTCTCAAGCAGGTTGGCAAATTGAACAAGCTGAACCTGCATTTGCTTTTTGCTGTAACCCATAGCCTCAATGGTTGCTTCAATTCTTTTAATATAACCATGATGATCTGAACCCCAAACATTTATAATGGTGTCGAATCCTCTATCTAATTTGTTTCTGTGATAGGCCAAATCAGCTGATAGATATGTGCCCCTCCCATCTTCTCGAATAATGACACGATCTTTATCATCGCCAAATTTTGTGGACTCAAGCCACACAGCACCATTCTTTTCATAGGCGTGCTCTTTTTTAACTTGATCGAGTGCTTGAGAAATTTCTGATTTTTTGTCAGTGAGTTCTCCCAAAGAAGATTCAAAAAACCAATTATCAAAAATCACCTTAAATTGAGTAAGATCCCCTTTAATAGATTTAATTACATACTCCAGACCAAAGTCTCTAATTAATAACCAACTACTTGAATAATTAGTTTTTATGCGCTCAATTAATTCATCTATTTTTTCTTCATCATCATCCGAAAGGTTGCTAATTAATTTTTCTTTATCTGATTGAGGAAATGCTTCATCTATCTCTATGCTCATAGCAATTTCAATTATGTATGATCCTTTATATGCAGCGTTTGGAAACGACTCATCACCAAAGCATTCAAATTTTCTTAAAAAGATACTGCATGCCAAAATATCAATTTGCCTTCCTGCATCATTCACATAGTATTCTTTAGATACTTCATGGCCTAGTCGCTGCAAGATTCGACCAATGGCATCTCCATAGGCAGCACCGCGTCCGTGACCCACATGCAATGGGCCGGTTGGATTGGCTGATACAAACTCAATTTGTATTTTTTCTTTAGATGCGCGGGAAGAATCAACAAAAGAATTTGGATTTTTGTGAGCATCATCTATTTGTTTTAGAAATACTTTTCGGGTTAAAAATATATTGATGAAACCTGGGCCTGCTAATTCCACCTTTGAAATATCACGTTGACTTTCAAGTTTTGATATAAGAGCTGCAGCTATATCTTGAGGCTTTTTCTTTGCAAGATTGGATGCAATCAAACAAATATTTGTAGTCCAGTGACCCTTTTGCAGAGAATCTGTAAGGGTAAGCTTATGTTTATTTAATAACGTTTTCTTTTGATCGGAATCAAAAGACAGATCGTTATTAATAAAATCATTTAGCGAAGATAAAATTTGATTATACAAAATCTAAACGCGCCCCGAATACTCACCAGACCTTGTGTCCACTTTAATTTTTTCCCCTTCCTCAACAAACAAGGGAACCTGGATGGTTACGCCAGTCTCAAGCTCAGCTGGTTTGGTTGCACCAGATACAGTATCTCCCTTGATTCCAGGATCTGATTTTGCAATGTTTAATTCAACAAATGGAGGTGCTTCAACTGAAATAGGCTCATCATTCCAAATAACGACCTCACAATTTTCTTGACCAATAATCCATTTCTTTGCATCGCCCACAATATCTTGATTAATTCCAATCTGCTCATATGTAGCAGAATTCATAAAATGCCATTGTTCCCCATCTGAATATAGATAGCTCATCTCAACCATTATTACATCTGCTTCTTCCACAGATTCTCCTGATTTATAGGTTTTATCTACCACTTTGCCGGTGATTAAGTTTCTAAACTTTACCCTCATGACTGCCTGCCCTTTTCCAGGCTTATGAAACTCATGCTCTAGAATCGAACAAGGCTGATCATTAATAATAATTTTTAGACCGTTTCTAAATTGGCTTGTTGATATTTTCATAGTGTGATTTACTCTCTTATTGTATTTAAAAGGAATCTTTTTAATGTATAAATTTTTATTATCTACTATTTTTCTTTCTATCCTAGCGCTTTACTCATGTTCAAGCGAGCAACCAAATGTCCTAACTGAATCCGATGTAGAAGCTTTTCTTCAAAGAGTTGAACTCGAAGATAAAACCCTTGGACCTATTGTAAGCTCAGCCTATTGGATAGGAGCCAATTTTATCACTTATGATTCACAGAAAGTAGTTGCAGACTATGGCAAAAGGTATCAATTGCTTGCATTAGAGAGAGCACGTCAGGCCTCTTCCTTTGATGGGGTAGAGGTTTCAGAAGAAAATAGAAGAAAACTTAACCTTATAAAGAGCTCATTTGTTATGCCATCACCTTTAAATGAGGAGTTGGCTGGAGAAATTTCATCAATTAGCGCTGAATTGGACGCAATGTATGGCACTGGGCAGCATTGTTTTGCAGATGATGATTGTTACGACTTAGAGGCATTCGAGACCATTATTGATAATTCTAGAGATCCTGTTGAACTTTTAAAGGCATGGGAGGGCTGGAGAAATATTGGCAAGCCTATGAAAGATATGTATTTAAGAATGGTTGAAATTGGAAATAAAGGCGCAAATGATTTGGGTTATGACGGATTAACCGATTTGTGGTTTAGTCAATATGATATGCCTGCAGATAAGTTTTTGGACGAAACAGATAGAGTGTGGGAAGAGCTGAAGCCTCTTTATGAGTCCTTGCATTGCCATGTTCGTGATGAGCTTTCAAAGCATTATGGTGAAGATATTGTAGCAAAAACTGGTAATTTACCTGCTCATGTTCTGGGAAATATGTGGGGACAATCTTGGTCAAATATTTATGATCTAGTTTATAAGGCCGAAAGTAGCCCATCTTCCTCGAAGATAGATTTAACCAGCATATTAATTGATAAAGATATCGATGAAATAAAAATGGTGAAGATTGCTGAAAACTTTTTTATCTCTCTTGGATTTGAGCCTTTATCTGATTCCTTCTGGGAAAGATCATTATTTATTAAACCCCAAGATCGCAATGTAGTTTGTCATGCATCCGCATGGGATCTTAATTCAGACATTAATGACTTAAGAATTAAAATGTGTATAGAGAGGAATGCAGAGGACTTTTCTGTAATCCATCATGAACTGGGCCATATTTTTTATTATCAAGCCTACAGCCATCTACCTGATATTTTTCAGAGTGGAGCGAATGATGGTTTTCATGAGGCAGTGGGTGATTTACTAACTCTATCAATTACACCAGATTATCTACAAAAGATTGATATGGTAACTAAGGAGCAGGCCAAGCAAGCAAACGCAGATCCAATCTCTCTTTTGATGCAGCAAGCGCTTGATGGAGTGGTCTCTGTGCCTTGGACATTGATGCTTGACAAATGGAGAGCCAAAGTTTTTACAGGTGAGACCAGCCCAGAGGAATTAAATAACTCCTGGTGGGAATTAAGAGAGTTTTATCAAGGCATTGGAGCGCCTCGTGATCGAGATGCTGATGCCTTTGATCCGGGAGCAAAATACCATATACCTGGTAACACTCCTTATACTAGATATTACCTTGCAAAAATCCTCCAGTATCAATTTCATGAATCTCTTTGTAATCAGATGGGATTTAAGGGACCTCTTCATGAATGTTCAATATATGATAATGAGCTTGCTGGAGAAAAGCTTAGAGCCATGCTTGCCCTGGGACAAAGTCAAGAATGGCAGATTGCACTAGAGGCACTGACTGGGACTAGAGAATTAAGTGGAAAATCAATGCTTAACTATTATCAACCACTTAAGGATTGGCTAGATGTTCAAAATGCCGAGCGCACATGCGGATGGGAGGGACAATGAAACACTTAACTAACTTAACTATTGCTGCTGGAGTTTTTATTTTTACAAAGCTTTATGCTGATGCAATTTCTTTTAATAGCATTGAGCTATCAGGAGTGAATTTGGTGGGGCATCTTTTTGTGATGATCTTTGTTATTCAGTGGGCTGCATATATCCCAGCTTTTATTTTTAAGACTGAAAAATTTTATGATTTAACCGGCAGCTTTACATACATATTAGCTATTTTATTTGCTTTGTATTCAACTAATAGCTCTCAAGGTTTTGACCTTGGCAGTTTAATTATAGGCGCGGCAATTATTATGTGGGCGGTTAGGCTTGGCTCCTTCCTATTTATGAGAATTCATAAAGATAAAAAAGACGGAAGGTTCGATTCTATTAAAACCTCCTTTTCTCAATTCTTTATGACATGGACCTTACAGGGTATGTGGGTATTTATATGTTCATCTGCAGCTTTGGTTGCTATTGCTAATCCATCGGGCGTAGTTATAAATAGTGTATTTATATTAGGACTTGCTCTGTTCGTCTTAGGCCTTGTAGTCGAGGTAATAGCTGATAATCAAAAAAGTGCATTTAGATCAATTCCAGAGAACAAAGATCAATTTATAAATGAAGGGCTATGGGCTAGATCCAGGCATCCGAATTATTTTGGTGAAATCACTTTGTGGGCTGGAGTTACTGTAATGGGTATATCCACATTTGAGGGAATGAACTATTTAGCAATTTTTTCTCCTATCTTTTCATACTTACTTCTTGTCTACGTAAGTGGAGTAAGGATGTTGGAGTACAGGGGCAATAAGAAGTGGGGTCATCTTGATGAGTACAGAAATTACAAAGAGAATACTCCCAAGCTAATTCCTAGGATTTTTCTTAATAAAAGCTAAAAATATTAATTTTTCTAGCTTTATTATATTTACTGCATTGTGAGGCGATTTTGTTCAAAATTAGGTACAATTTCACCATATTAAAAAAGTTTGAATAATTTCACTACGCTGTTAGACTAGTGAACCATTTTTCCTAGGGAGAAAAAAATGTTAAATAAAAGCCTAGTAGTTCTTACTATGCTGACTACTTTCGTAGCGGCTTCAGAGATGGAACTAGTATTAGAAGTTGGAAGGGATAACACCGAGCTATCTGCTCAATCTCAAGCAAAAATAGATGCAACAGAGTCAGCTACTGACAAGTTAGTAAATGAATTTAAAGTTGTTTCAAAACAAGTTGAAGGTTTAAAGCTTTATAACGCTCAAAAAAGGATCCAGATTCAAGCCCAACTTGATTTAATGGATCAATATGACGAGCAACTTGTTCAGGTTGTTGTTATGCAAAGACAAGTTCCGCCTTTGGCTCAGAGAATGCTTGAAGGCTTAGAGAAGTACGTCAATCTTGATACACCATTTCATATAGAAGAAAGGAAACAGAGATTAGATCTTGTTAGAGCCTCTCTTTCAAATCCTAAAGTTACTGCATCTGAGCAAGTGCGACAAATTTTAGAGGCCTACAATATTGAAGCTGAGTATGGCAGAAAGCTTGATGCTTATGACGAAACAATTGTTCTCGATGGACAAGAGGTAGTTGTAAACATTCTTAGAGTAGGAAGGTTAGGAATGTTCTTCCAGTCAAAGGATGAAAGAAAAACTGGGTATTATGATACTGAAACAGGCACATGGGAAGAACTTGGAGGCAGTTACAGGGTAACAGTCAGAGATGGTATTCGCATGGCTAATAAACTAGCACCAATGGACATCATGATGTTGCCGGTTGTCTATAGAGGGGATGCATCATGAAAATTTTAAATAAATACATTCTTTCTTTTGTATTGATTGCATCAATTTCAACTTATGCTCAAGAAACAGCTGAGGGTGAGCCTACTACTATTCAGGGTTTACTGCAGCTAGTTGAACAAGGCAGAACAACTGAGCAAGGCGTTAACGCCAAAAGAGAAGCTGACTTTCTTGCTGACAAAAATAAGCAAGCAGCAAAATTAGCCGCTGAAAAAAGAGAGTTAGCCAGACAGGAAAAAATTGCTGATCAGCTTGAAGCTGAATATAAGAAAAATGATGCAATTTTGGTTGTTAAGGAAGCTGCATATAAGAAAGAGCTTGGCTCATTAGTCGAACTTTTCGGTCATCTGCAGAGTTCTGCAGGAGAGGCAAGTGCATTATTTGCTGATTCTTTGACCTCTGCACAATACGGCAGAGAAAGAGAAACATTTTTAAATGATCTATCTGCAAAAATGTCTAGTGCTACAGAGCTCCCCACTATTAGAGAACTAGAAGGTCTTTGGTATGAACTTCAAAGAGAGATGGTTGCAGGATCTGAGGTTGTGTCTTTCAACGCAAACGTAATTAATCTTGATGGCGAGTCAGAAAATTGTATGGTTACTAGAGTAGGCCTCTACAATGCTATCTGTGATGGTAAGTACTTAGAATACATTGGTAGCAAAGGCCAATATGCTTTCCTTGGAAAACAGCCAGAAGGTCGTTATGTAAGTTCAGCTAAAAAACTATCTAAAGCTGATATCGGCGAAGTTATTAAGTTTGGCGTAGATCCAACTGGTCCAGTTGGCGGCAGTTTGCTTGCTAATTTGATTCAAAATCCAAGTTTGATGGAAAGAGTTAATCAAGGTAGAGAAGTTGGATACATCATTATAATTGTAGGTTTGATTGGTATAGCGATTGCTTTCTGGAAGCTATTTACGCTTTACACAATGGGTGTTGCAGTCGCCAAGCAAGCCAAGTCAAAAACTCATGATAAATCTAATCCATTGGGAAGAGTTCTTTCCGTTGGCGCAGAGCACATGAACAAAGATATTGAAACTTTAGAGCTAAGACTTGCTGAAGCAATCATGGCCGAAAGACCGGCTATTGAGCGAGGCATTCCAGTTGTAAAAATTATTTCAGTTGTTGCACCTCTTGCTGGTTTATTGGGAACGGTTACAGGTATGATCGTTACTTTCCAGCAGATTACACTATTTGGTACTGGTGATCCTAAGATCATGGCTGGAGGTATTTCTCAAGCTCTTGTTACTACAGTTCTAGGATTAGTAGTTGCTATTCCAACAACGCTGTTACACTCTTTTGCTAATTCATCAGCAAGAGGCATTATTAATGTTCTCGAAGAACAAAGCACAGGAATAGTAGCAGAACATTCAGATTCAAAGTAATTAGCTAATGTTTTACGCAATCACTGAAGCTTTTAATACTCTCAGAGACTTTATGTCTGCTGGGGGAAGCGTGCTTTGGTTGATTGCAATTCTCGCTGCCTTTATGTGGGCAATAATCTTAGAAAGAATTTGGTATTTTAATGCAGGCCATAAAGTCTATATGGACGAATTAAAATCTGAATGGGATGCAGTCGCAGACCATGCCTCATGGAAAGGCGGCGCTATTAAAGAAAAATTAATTTCCCAAGCAAGTACCGAAGTTAATAGACACTTATCTTTAATAAACACGTGTGTTGCTTTGGCACCATTATTTGGTTTGCTAGGCACTGTGACAGGTATGATTGAAGTTTTCCAAGTTATGGCTTTCACTGGTGGTGGCGATGCTAGGTCAATGGCTGGAGGTGTTTCAAAAGCAACCCTGCCAACTATGGCTGGAATGACTACAGCTCTTTCAGGTGTATTTGCTACTATATATTTAAATGCAGCAAGAAATAGAGAAGAAACTTTAATTAAAGATACGATTAAAAATTAGGTAATAGGAGAATATTGTGAGAAGAAATGCTATATCAAGTGCAGTTCAAGAGGAAGAAGCAGAGATTAATATGACACCCATGCTTGATGTTGTTTTCATCATGCTTATCTTTTTTATTGTTACAGCGAACTTTATCAAAGAGCCAGGTTTGGAAATTAATAGACCTGAGTCTGACACATCTGAAACTCAAGAAAATGCAGCAATATTAATTGCAATTGGCGCTTCTGGAGAAATCTGGATGGATGGCAGAAGAATTGATGCAAGGCAAGTAAAGGCTAATGTTGTAAAACTCCTTGCTGATAATCCACAAGGATCGGTTGTTATTCAGGCTGATGAAAAAGCAATGGCTGATACAATTATTAAGGTTATGGATGGTTCAAGAGAAGCAGGTGTTTATAATATATCTCTTGCATCTGAACCAAAATAGAGAGTTATATTGAACACTGCTAATAATAGTTTAGATAATTTTTACCAATCTATATCTAAGGCATTAAGTCCATTAGCAACCCTTTATTACAAAGCTTTTAATTATAATAAATATCTTGCCGGCTCAGGCTTTGCAGCATTCATAACCCTTGGCTTGTTCTTTTTAATGGTTGCATTGATTAACCTTGGAGATAATAGTTTGCCTACGGACAATTCTAGAAAATTGGGCGATGTCATTATGCCTGATAGAGATATAGATACTTTGTTTGATAATGTGGAAAAGCCAGAAGAGCCTGATGAACAGCCAGAAGATATTGCGCAGCCAGAATTAGACCTTGCTCCATTAGCAGGCGTTGATGTGAGCGTACCAAAACCAAAAGCAAATTTTGCTGGTGGAGGCTCCTTTTTTAGAGATGGAGAATATATCCCTTTATTCAAAGTAACACCTATCTATCCTAGAAGAGCTCAAGAGAGAGGAATAATGGGATACGCAATAGTTGCTTTTACAATCACGGAAACTGGAACAGTTGAGGATGCTGAACCACTTGAGGGCATGTGTGGTGATCCAACTAATCCTGAAACGGTTTTTAGACCATGTTCTATATTTAATTCAGCAGCCTCAAGAGCAGCATTAAAGCTTAAATACAAGCCAAAGATTGTTGATGGAAAGGCTGTAAGGGTTGATGATGTTCCTCACAAGTTTACTTTTATTCTTGAGGAGACATAATGTTCAAAATAAGCTCACGAAATATATTTGTTTTACTTGCCCTTAGTTTTTCTTTAAGTGTAATAGATCTTTCTGCACAAACTAGAGACGGAAGGGCTGATGAGCCATCTGTGGGTGGTAGCTCAAAAAAAGCCGGCAAAACCCGTACCTATAAAAAAGCTCGAGTGCTTCAAAACTCTACTGCTAAAAAAGTTGTTAAGATTGTCGAGGCGCTGGAAAGACAAAAAACTGTCAAAGTACCAGATCCAGAAAACAAAGGTAAGTTTATTGAGAAAGAAGAAGATGACCCAGATTGGGCCACAGCAAGGTCAATATTAACCGAGCTTCTTAATAACAGAGCTGAAATGAAAAGTTATGATCGTTCTGTTATGTGGAATTATTGGGGATACCTTTATTTTAGTGATGAAGATTATGATAAAGCTATGTATGCCTATGAGCAGCTTTTAAAAGAGCCAGAAGCTACAGTTCCATTAAGAACTGCATCCTTATTAACACTTGCTCAATTAAACTTGGTCAAAGAAAGATGGGATAAAGGTATTAGCTTAATCCTTCAATGGATGGAGGAGGTTGAGACAGTTACGGCTCAATCATATTATCTACTTGCTTCAGCATACTTTCAAAAAACTGATTATGTAAGAGCACGATCTAACATGGAAGAAGCTATTAGGCTTGCAGAAGAAGAAGGTTACAGACCAAAAGAAAATTGGTACGTTTTGTTAGCGGCATGCTTTAGTGAGCTCAAAGATAAAAAAATTATAAGTGCTCAGTATGCTTTAGAGCAGCAAGTGGGAATTTATGAAATTCTTGTTAATTACTATCCTAAGAAGATGTATTTTCTTCAATTAGGAGGAACTTACCAGCAAATGGATAGAGAAGAAGACTACATGCTTACATTAAAAGCTGCATATAATAAAGATCTTCTAGATAAAGAGGGAGAATATCTAGCTTTAGCCCAAATGCTCTTACTCAAGAAAAATCCTTATTGGGCAGCACAGGTTCTAGTTTCTGGACAACAAAAGAAAGTAACTATAAAAGATGAAGAAACTGGAGAAGAAGAGGTTGTTGCTGTAGTAAAAGAAAAAGAAAAAACATTAAAGCTGTTGGCTGATGCTTGGAGAATGGCTCAAGAAATTGACATGGCTATTCCTGTATTGGAAAAAGCTGCAAAAATGTCAAAGGATGGAGATACATACGTCTTGTTGGGTAATTTATATCTCTTTGAAGATCGCATGCAAGATTCAATAAGAGCTATTGAGGCCGGTCTTAAAAAGCCTAAGGTTAAAAGTCGATCTCAAGCTCTTTTAGTTTTAGGACAAGCCCACTTTGAATTACAGAATTTTGAAGAGGCTAAAAAACAATTCAGAGCAGCCGCGCGTGATGAAAACAAAAGAATCAAGAAGACCGCAAATTCATGGATTAAATATGCTGAAAATGAAGAAGTTCGTGTTAAAAATCTAGCCTTGCGCAGAGATTTTATCCAGCAATCAAAGGCTCAATCAAAATCTTAGAACTCTTAAGATCTTATATAAGTCTCAACCTTAAAGTCATATTCATTTTCAAGGTCTTTTTCAAAAGATTCGGTTGAAAGTTTTTTCCAATTGCTTAAATCTATTTGGGGATAAAAAACATCTCCATCAATTTCACAATTAACTCTAGTCAAAACTAGTTTGTTAACGATGCTTTTACTTTCTTCAAAAATATAACCACCGCCAATTAAAACAATTTCGTCACTCCTTGTATTATCTTTGTTCCATTTACTGGCTGTTTGAATTCCTTGGTCTAAGGAGGACACTACTTCTATTCCTTCTGAAGCATTTAAGGTAGATGAAATAACTATATTTTTTCTATTTGGCAGAGATCTCCCAATTGATTCAAAAGTTTTTCTTCCCATGACAATTGCTTTATTTTGAGTATAGGCACTGAAATGCTGCAGGTCTTTTTTTAGCTTCCAGGGAAGATCATTGTTAACACCAATTACAAGATTATTGGAAAGGGCTACTAAGTGAGAAATAACCATCAAATTATATTGCCATTGAAGCTTTTAAGGCTGGATGTGATTCATATCCTTCAAGTATAAAATCATCAATAGTGCAATCACTCAGAGCATCTATTGAATCAAGATTAGGCATTATTAATTTTGGAAGTTTCTTAGGCTCTCTTGTAAGTTGCTCTTCAACTTGCTTAATACTATTGTTATATATGTGAGCATCTCCGAATGTATGTATAAATTCACCCGGAGTTAAATTTAAGATATTTGCTAGAATGGATTGAAGTAGAGCATAGCTTGCGATATTAAATGGTACGCCTAAAAACATATCTGCGCTTCGTTGATACATCTGACATGAAAGCCTACCACCTTTTGAAACATAAAATTGAGACATGACATGACAGGGCGGCAAGGCCATAGAATCAAGCTTTTCAACATTCCATGCACTTAATATGTGCCTACGTCCAGTAGGATTGGATTGAAGATCTTTGATTAGTTTTTTGATTTGATCAATACCTCCCCAGTCTCTCCATTGAACTCCATAAACTGGGCCTAGTTTTTTTATCATCTGAGTATTTTCATAACCAAGTTCAATGCCCTGATTGTCTGCGTTGTCTGTCCAAATAGTAGAGAATTTATTTAAGTCAGTTAGTTCAGACCTATCTTTTTGAAATCTTATTTCAGCCAGTCTGCGCTCATCATCAGAACCCTCTAGAAACCATAATAGCTCTGATACAACACCTTTCCATGCTAGTGATTTAGTTGTTACCGCGGGAAAACCATCTTCAAGATTAAAACGGATCTGATGACCAAAGGATGAAATAACTCCTGTTCCAGTTCTATCTCCACGAACTTCGCCGTGTTGCAAAATATAGTCTAAAAGCTCAAGATATTGCTTCATTTTTTCTCAATGATTTTGTAAGTAGTATGAGCCCAATTATAACCATGGGGATGCTAAGAAGTTGACCCATGCTTAATTGTAATGCAACAAAACCCATGTGAGAATCAGGCTGTCTAAAGTATTCAATAAAAAATCTAATTAATCCATAGGCCAATAAGAAGCTTCCGCTAATAACTCCATGTTTATTATTTTTAGTGCTGATATATAGTAAAAAAATAAAGAGGAATAAACCTTCAAAAAATGCTTCATAAAGTTGAGAAGGGTGTCTTGTAAAGCCATATGGATCCGTTGGGAAAATAAAACCCCAGGTTCCATCAGTCGGTCTGCCATAGAGCTCTCCATTTAAAAAGTTTCCAATTCTTACCAAGCCAAGTCCAATGGGCATTGCTGCACAAATAGAATCAGCTAGCCTGAGAAAAGAAATTTTATGTTGATAAGAGTAGAGATATAAACTACCAATGACTCCTATTAAACCACCATGAAAGCTTAGGCCGCCTTCCCATATAAAGAATAAGCTTAGTGGATTTGATGCCAGTTGATCTAAGCCATAGAAGAACATATACCCAAACCTGCCGCCAAGCATAGCGCCAAATATTAACCCATATAAAAACACGATGTCATTTACCTGATCAGTAGTTAATTGTAATTCCCCAATGATGTGATGATTTTTAAGATATTGAAAAATGAATATTGCTGATAGGACCCAAGTGACTGCATAATATTGAATTCGGAGCCAGCCAATTTCAATTAAGCTGGGATTATTAAAAAAATCTGAGAGCTCAATAATCAATTAACTATCACCAAGATTCCTACCATGATTAAAAATACTCCAAAGGAGACTTTTAGTGCTTTTTCAGAGATGGAGTGACTAATATTAGCCCCAAGCTTAGCTGTAAAAATACTAGCCAATGAAATGGATATAACGGCTGGCCAAAAAACATACCCAACAGCTCCAGTGGGTAGATTTGCATTAGCTGTTTCTCCATAATGCATATATCCAATTGCTCCTGCAGCGGCAATTGGAACTCCACAAGCTGCAGCAGTTCCAATTCCTCTGCGAATATTATAGCCTCCAGCAATCATTAACGGAGTTGTAAATGAGCCGCCTCCTATACCAATGATTGAAGATAGAAATCCTATCCAAGATCCATGCAATGGAACAAAAGGTTTGGCTAGCGAGATCATACCTTTGTCTTTCTTTGCAAGGGCTTGTGTAAAACCTGAAATCATTTCTATACCAATAACAATCAAGAAAATTGTAATAATCCATTTCAAATTATTGTTTGAAAGAGTTGCTGCATATCCAGCTCCGACTAATGCACCTAAAATCATACCCATTGATAAGGGTATAACCAATGACCACTGCACACTTTTTTTATTGTGATGAGAGAGGGCGGAGGAAATAGCAGAAAAAAGTATGCTTGCCAAAGATGTACCTATAGCCATGAGCACGACAATGGAACTGTCAAAACCCATGCCATAAAAAATAAAAATAAGGGATGGGACTAGTATACTGCCCCCACCAATTCCAAACATACCGGCAAGCAAACCCGTGCATGCTCCAAGCAAAAGGTAGATTAAAATTTCAATCATTATGCAGTTGAATGTATTTAGGCAGGAACTCAGATAAGACGTTTCTATAAACATCTCTTTTAAATGGAACAACGCTGGCTAAAGAATGCCAATAGGTGGACCATTTATACTCCACAAATTCTTGGGGCATTTCATTTAGGAGGTTTATTTCTAGTTCTTCGATAGCTTTAAACATATACCACTTTTGAATTTGACCTTTAAAATTTTTTAAACTCTTAGGTCTTGGTTGATACTTCTCAGGTAAGTCATAGTGATACCAATGACTGCTCTTTTTTACAACCTTAACTTGCTTTTTCTTGATGCCCACCTCTTCAAATAGTTCTCTGTATGCAGCCTGGATCTGAGATTCGCCAGCATCAATTCCACCTTGAGGGAATTGCCAGGTTTTTTTCCCTTTTCTTCTGCAGATCAGCAATTGATTCTTTTGATCTAAGATAATTAAGCCAACATTTTTTCTGTAAGATTTATCATTCATGTTAGATTAACTCCTTATGAGCAATTCTGAATTAGCAATTTTCGATTTAGATAATACCATTCTAAACGGTGATTCAGATTATTCGATGATTAATTACTTGGTAGAAATAAATATGCTTGATGAAGCGGCCAAGTTAAAAAATGATGAATTCATCAAAGATTATCAACAGGGTCAATTAGATTTTAATCAATACACGAATTTTGCCTTAAAGCCCTATGTGGGCAAGACGCAAGATGAGATCAACGAAATAATACTACCTTTTGTTGAGACAATTATTGAGCCCATGATTAACATTTTTGCTCTTAAATTGATTCATGATCATCATGATAAAGGCCATGCAATATTACTTGCGAGTGCTACCAATGAGTTAATTGTGAAGCCAATAGCTCAAAGACTCGATATTAAACATGTTATAGGTACTAAAGTTGAATTTAAAGAGAAGAAATGCACAGGTAAGTTTATCCCTCCATCAGCACTGGGGGAAGGGAAATTAAAATTAGTAGAAAACTGGATGCAAGGCCATCAATACGATAATTTTTCTGGAGTGACATTTTATTCAGACTCTATCAATGACTTACCTTTAATGGAAGCTGTTGAATTTCCAAAGGCTGTAAACCCAGATATAAAGCTTGAGGCAATCTCTAATGAGAGGGGCTGGGAAGTAATTTATTTGCCGATAATTTAGCTTTCCTCTTGGTAATCTGACATGGAGGGACAAGAGCACATTAGGTTCATGTCTCCATAGACATTGTTGACTCTTCCTATCGGAGGCCAATATTTATTTCTACCCTTTAGATCCACAGGATAAGCAGCCACAGAACGGGAATATTTATGTTGCCAGTTATCCTTGGTTACTTTTTCAGCACAATGGGGAGCGTTTCTTAGAGGGCTTTCCTCAATAGAGTATGTCCCATCTTCAACATGTGCGATTTCATGACGAATACAAATCATTGCTTCAATAAATCTGTCTAACTCGGTCAACGATTCACTTTCAGTTGGCTCAATCATTAAAGTTCCAGGAACTGGAAATGACATAGTGGGAGCATGAAACCCAAAATCTATTAATCGCTTTGCAATATCATCAACCTCTACCCCGCATAGCTCTTTTAATGGCCTGATATCAATAATACATTCATGCGCAATTAAGCCATTTTTACCTGTATATAAAATCTTGAAGTGAGGACTCAATTTTTGCGCAATATAATTTGCACTAAGAATCGCTACCTGTGTTGCCTTTCTTAGGTCTGATGCTCCCATCATTTGAATATACATCCAGCTGATTGGAAGAATAGAAGCACTTCCGAAATTAGTTGCTGAGATTGGCCCAACATTCTTTGATGAGGGTTCATATGCCAAAGGATCGGATGGTAAATGAGGCGCTAAATCTTTTACAACTCCAATTGGGCCAACACCTGGTCCACCGCCACCATGAGGAATGCAGAATGTCTTATGCAGATTAAGATGGGATACATCGCCCCCAAACTCACCCGGTTTACATAAACCAACCATTGCATTCAGGTTGGCGCCATCGATATAAACTTTCCCACCGTGATCATGAATGATCTTGCATACTTCGGTTACGGTTGTCTCAAAGACTCCATGTGTTGAAGGATAGGTAATCATAATGGCAGCTAACTCATTAGAATGCTGAGAAGCTTTTTCATCTAGATCCTCTAAATCAATATTTCCTTTTTTATCACATCTTATTGGCACAACTTTCATGCCAGCCATTTGCGCTGACGCAGGATTTGTTCCATGGGCTGATTCAGGAATTAAACATATCTTTCTTTGCTGATCGCCATTACTGCGATGGAATGCATCGATTGCCAATAAACCAGCATATTCTCCTTGAGAGCCAGCATTTGGTTGTAAAGATACAGCTGAATAACCCGTTATCTTAGAGAGCTTAGCCTCAAGATCATTCATTAAAATTTTATAACCAGCTGTTTGATCATCAGGAGCATAGGGATGAATGTTTGAGAATTCTTCCCATCCAACAGGGATCATTTCAGATGAAGAATTTAATTTCATGGTGCATGAACCTAATGGAATCATTGCTCGATCCAGAGCAATATCTTTATCACAGAGTTTTCTGATATACCTCAGCATTTCTGTTTCAGTTCGATACAGGTGAAAAACTGGATGAGTAAGATATTCAGATGATCTAATGATATCGATTGGCAGCTCAAAGCTTAAAACAACCTTTTCTTTTTTCGACAAGTCTTTAAAAAGTTTTTTTATGTTTTCGATCTCTTGGTCTGTCGTTGTTTCGTCCAATGAGATACTTATATGATTTGCATCCAGCATTCTAAGATTCATAAGTTGATCCTGAGCAGTTGAAAAAATTTCCTGAGTCTCAGATTCGGTATGGATAGTTACAGTATCAAAAAAACTACAAGACTTGAGATCATACCCAAGTTCATTAATTCCTTTTGCCAAGGCAGTTGCTTTTGAGCGAACAGACTGAGCGATTTGTTTTAATCCTGCTGGGCCATGGTATGCAGCATAAAAACCTGCCATGATCGCTAAGAGCGCTTGGGCAGTACATATATTACTTGTGGCTTTCTCTCTTCTTATGTGCTGTTCTCTAGTTTGTAAAGCTAATCTATATGCTGTTTTGCCGCTCTCATCAATTGATGCTCCAACCAATCTTCCAGGCAAGGATCTTTTATATTTTTCTTTGGTAGCAATAAATGCTGCATGCGGTCCACCAAAGCCAAGAGGCACTCCAAATCTTTGCGAGCTTCCTATTGCTATATCAGCACCCATCTCACCTGGGCTTTTTAGCAATGTTAGAGCCAACAAGTCTGTTGCCATGATCACTAGACCATTTTGTGCATGCATACTTACAATTTCTTGCGAGAAGTCAGTGACTGATCCATCATTGCCAGGATATTGAAGCAAAGCTACAAAATATGTTTCTTCTTTTAAATCAGTTAATTGCTTTGGATCACCTACCGTTACCTCAATGCCAATCGGCTTGGCTCTGGCTGATACCACAGAGATTGTTTGGGGAAAACAGTTTTGATCTATAAAAATTTTTTGGGATTTAGATTTACCAACCCTGTGAGCCAAAGTCATTGACTCCGCTGCTGCAGTGGCCTCATCAAGCAGAGATGCATTAGCTATTTCAAACCCCGTGAGATCTCCAACCATGGTTTGAAAATTGATGAGCGCTTCTAACCTGCCTTGAGAGATTTCTGCTTGATAGGGGGTATAGGAGGTGTACCATCCTGGATTTTCAAAAACATTTCTTAAAATAACTTTTGGCGTAGCTGTTCCATAGTAGCCTTGACCAATGAATGATCGATACAGAATATTTTTTTTTGATATTTCTTTTAGCGCTTTTAGCGCATCTTCTTCAGACATGGCATCACCAAGGCCAAGCTTTTTTTCAATAAGGATGTTTTTAGGTATCACAGATTTTGAGAACTCTTCCAAGTCCTTGTACCCAAGCTGACTCAGCAGAAGGTCAATATCTGACTGGCTTAAACCAATATGCCTTAGTGCAAAGCTATCAAAATTTTCCATTATTATTTTTTATTTCAATGAGTGCGTCCTTCCACTCATCAAGCTTTCTTGGTTTGTAGTTAGTCTTCGCAGATGTCACTGTAATCTTCAGGAGATAGCAAATTATCTAACTCACCCATATCAGAGGGAGTGAGCTTAAAGAACCATCCATCTTCATACGGAGAAGAATTTATTATTTCTGGTTGATTTTCTAAATGGGAGTTTACTTCTATGACTTCACCTGAAAGAGGTGAGTAGATATCTGAAGCAGCTTTAACAGATTCAACTATGGCAGTATCATTTTCAGCATCCACGAATTGCCCAACTTCAGGCAACTCAACAAAGACAATATCACCCAAAAGGTCTTGAGCATGATCACTGATACCAATTGTAATGGTGCCGTCTGATTCTACTCTCGCCCATTCATGAGAGGAAAGGAATTTTAAATCGCCGGGTATATCACTCATGAGGAGATTTTACCTTGTCCTAGGAATCTAGGCGATACAAAATCAATATTTAATACCTTATTTCTTATCATGACCTTGCCATTTTCTTTATAACCCTGATCTACTCTTGCAAGACCAATACTAGATTGTAGTGTGGGAGAATATGAGCCACTTAACACCACACCTTTTCCTTTTTCATGGGTTATCTCATAACCAGGTCTAAGGACTCCTTTGTCTTGAAGAATAATACCAACTATTTTTTGTGATTTAGTTTGATCAATTGATAGGAGGGCATCTTTGCCAATGAATTCACGATTTTCATCACTCATATCAATGGTCCATCCCAAATTTGATTCATATGGGTGGTTATTGATTGTCATATCATTACCATATAAATTTAGACCTGCCTCAAGTCGAAGGGTATCACGAGCTCCCAAACCAATAGGCGTGCATCCCAGTTGTAATAATTGTTCCCATAAGTGATTAATATCTTGAGTTGGAACAATTACTTCCAGGCCATCTTCGCCGGTGTAACCAGTTCTTGCATACAATTTATCGCCCTCAAACATGCATCCAAATGATTGAAGGGTATTTACTTGAGCATCAATATCTTTAATTTCTAAAACTTTATTGAGTGCATCAGGACCTTGAATAGCTAGTATGCCCATATCAGATCTTTCAATTACCTTGACCCCAAATTCAACTGCATGCTTTTCGAACCACTGCCTGTTTTGATCTTGCGTTGAACAATTCGAAACCAGCCTAAATTTATCGTTTGCATGGTAGATGATGAGGTCATCCAAAATGCCACCTTCTTCATTTAGTAAAGCACCATAAATTGCTTTGTTCACTTTAGAGATTTTTTTAATGTCATTGGCAAAAATTTTTTCAAAGAAGGCGATTTGATTTCCTTCATCAAAATCAAATACTGACATGTGAGACACATCAAAAATCCCCGCTGCATTTCTTACCGCATGATGCTCATTAATAAGAGATGAATAACTAATTGGCATTTCCCAATCAGAAAAGTTCACCATTTTAGCACCAAGTTGAACATGGGCATTATGAAGTGGTGTTTTATTCATTGATATTATTCATTATACCAATGCATACTAACATCTAAGTCCACTCAGTTAATTTGAAAAGAGTTTTTCTTTGTATATAATCCAAATGAGAATCATTCTCAGTTGACAATTACGAGGTTATCAATGTTTAAATCTTTATTCCCCATCATATTTATGTTTATTAGCTCTTTATCATTTGCTAATGAAGTCAACATATATACCTCTAGACATTATGACTCTGATGATCAGCTATATGAGGATTTTCGTAAGCAAACAGGAATAAAAATTAATGTTATTTCTGGTAATGGCAATGCCTTGCTCGAAAGATTAAAGTCTGAGGGAAAAAACTCTCCAGCTGACATTTTCTTTACTGTTGATGCTGGTAATTTGTGGAAAATTCAAAAAGAAGGATATTTTCAAAGTATTTCATCAGCAAAAGTTCTTTCAATAGTTCCAATAAACTTAAGAGGCCCTAATAATGAATGGATTGCAATTGCTAAAAGAGCAAGGGTAATTTTTTATAATCCGAAAACTGTTTCGAATGAAGAGCTTGCAGGTCTTAATTATGAGGATCTAGCAAACAAAGAATGGGATGATAGAGTTGTTATTAGAAGCTCTAATAATATTTACAATCAATCACTGGTTGCATCATTAATATCAACTCACGGCATTGAAAAAACAGAAGAATGGGCTAAAGGTTTTGTCTCTAATTTCGCAAGAAAACCTCAAGGGAACGATAGATCGCAGATTATGGCTGTTGCTAATGGGGTGGCTGACCTTGCAATCGCAAATAGTTACTATTATGGGTACATGTTGTCCGGAAAAGCAGGAAATGATCAGGTTAAGGCGGCCAAAAAAGTAAAAATGTTTTTTCCTAATCAAAGCAATAGGGGAGTCCACATAAATATCAGCGGGCTGGGAGTTCTCAAAAATGCTAAAAACATTGATAATGCAAACAGATTTATTGAGTTTTTGCTTTCAAGAGAAATGCAATCAAGCATGGTAAATAATTCATTTGAATATCCTGTTCTAAGTGATGTATTGCCTCATCCCCATATAGCCAGCTCAGGCTTAGATTTTCTAGAGAACAAAATACAGGTTTCAGAATATGGAAAGTTTAATTCAGAAGCTATAAAACTTATGGACAGAGCTGGCTGGAAATAACAATACTATGATAACCTCATTTATTAACTAAACTCAGTTTTATAAAGTGCGGTCTTCAAAAATTTTTTCTGTTTGGCATGGTATTACGCTTTTTACCCTTTTGTTTTTCCTTTCCCCAATTCTTATCATCTTATCAAGTGTATTCGCTGATTACTCTGAAAACTGGAGCCACATATATGAATATGTCTTAGCTGACTACATTCTAAATTCACTTTTTTTGGTATCAGGGGTTTCTTTACTAGTTATGATCATTGGCTCTTTGACGGCATGGTTAGTAACAAACTATCAATTCTTTGGAAAACGATTTTTCGAATGGGGTCTTATATTACCATTGGCAATACCACCTTATATATTGGCCTACACCTTTACTGGATTATTTGATTCATATGGAACAATGAATGAAATTGCTAGGTCATTATTTAATTTACAACAAAATGAAATGCTATTTCCTAATATTAGAAATATCTATGGCGCAATTATAGTTTTCTCTTTCACTCTCTATCCATATGTATACTTAATTTGTCGAACTGCTTTTCTCAATCAATCAAGATCCATGTTTGAAGTTGGCAGAACATTGGGCTTATCTCAAGTTTCAATTTTTTTAAAACTCGCTCTTCCCTTAGTAAGGCCTGCCTTAATTGCAGGCACAATGATTGTAGCTATGGAAACTTTGTCTGATTTCGGCGCAGTTGATCACTTCGCTATTTCAACATTTACAACTGGTATTTTTAGAACCTGGTATGGAATGTATGATTTAACAACAGCAATGCAGCTTTCATCAATGTTGTTAATATTTATCACTTTTTGCCTAATTATGGAGCGCACATCTAGAAAAAATGCTAACTATTCCACCATTGGATCAAATTTTAAACCAACACAGGTGAAAAGATTAAGTTCAATTGGATCCTCTGTATGCTTTTTTATATGTTTTATTCCAATATTTATTGGTTTTATCTTGCCTATACTTGAGATTTTAAATTGGTCATTAAGATTTAACACAAGCTTTTTTAATGAACAATTTTTTTCAATATCATTGAACACAATTTTATTATCAATTCTCTCGGCAATTCTGTGTACTTTTATTGCAATGATTATTAATTTTTCAATTAGATATAAGAATAGTTCTGTAATTAAATCTATTAACCCTTTTTTAAACATTGGCTATGCTGTTCCAGGCTTGATTCTTGCAGTTGGAATTGTTCAATTATTTGTATTTTTAGACAATAATATCTTGAATTCATTTGAGGGATATTTCCTTACCGGTAGCTTATTTGGCTTAATCTTTGCATACATCATCAAATCATATGCTTTGGCCAACTCAACTTATGAGGCTGGCTATCAAAAAATTAGTCAAGCAATTGATGATAGTGCGCGTGTTCTAAAATCGAAGGGTTTAAACCTTCTTTTTAGGGTCCACTTCCCTATATTGAAAACAAGTTTTTTTACAAGCATCCTTTTAGTAACCTCTGAAGTAGTAAAAGAATTGCCAGCCACCTTAATTTTGAGGCCTTTTAATTTTGAAACTTTGGCAGTTTCAACATATATTTATGCTTCTGAAGAAAGAATGGTTGAGGCAGCAGCCCCAGCAACTGCGATAATATTGATTGGATTAATACCGATTTTCTTTATCTCAAAAATGATCAGGACATCAAGATTAGAAAAAAGCTAATGAAAAATATACTTGAAATTAGAAATTTATCTCATGCCTATGATCAAGATATTTCAATAATTAAAGATTTTAATTTTTCTTTAAAGAAAGGCGAAATAGTCTCAATTCTTGGTCCTTCTGGCATAGGGAAAACAACTCTATTAAGAATCGTTGCTGGATTAGAGGGCGTGATGGATGGCGAGGTAACAATAAGTGATAAAGTTGTTTCAAAGAAAAATTTTCTTTTGCCTCCAGAAAAAAGAAATTTAGGATTGGTGGTCGAAGACAGGGCTCTTTTTCCACATCTTAATATTGAAAAGAATGTAATGTTTGGAATTACTCATATTCAAGAAAGAGAATCTTTGGTTCAAGAATACCTTGATCTATTTAAGGTTGCTGAACTGAGCAAAAAATATCCTCATGAAGTTTCTGCTGGCCAGCAACAAAGAGTCGCATTTGCCAGAGCATTAATTACAAATCCAGACATTCTTTTGCTTGATGAGCCTTTTGGTGCGTTAGATAAAAATCTTAAAGATGAGCTGCACGATGAGACTAAGAAAATTTTTAAAGATACAGACTTATCAGTTTTATTAGTAACTCATGATGAAGAAGAAGCTAAGTATTTTTCTGACAGGATTATAGAATTTCAAGAAGGCAAGATTATTATTCGCTAGTTATTTCCTAACTCTCTACTTGATCCATATTTTTAATTGCTTTGTTCATTTGCCTTTCTCTTGTAGCGTGTTCATTAACGGCTTTTAACATTGCATCAGTCTTTTTCTGTAGCTCTTCGGTAGAGCTTCCGAAATTTTCAAATTCTTTCTTTAGTTTTCCAAACTCTTTCATAATTTCACTCGCTCTTTCATTAAGAGCAAGAGTCCTAAATCCCATATGTACGCTTATTAGATATGCAGCAAGAGAATTAGGTCCCATAATGAGAACCCGATTATCTCTGAATATTTCCTCTCTAATATTGCCAATTGAATCAATGAGCTGCATAAGAGATTCACTTGGAATGTACATAATGCCTAGTTCAATTGTTAGGCCTGATTGGATATATTTTTCATTTATATCTTTTGCATCTTTTTGAACGTGTCTTCTAATTGCATCGGTAGAAGTCTTAATGAGTTGAGGATTTCTATTATCAACGGCAGATAAGTAGTTATCAAACAGACCAGATGGAAATTTTGCATCTATAGGTAGCAAAAAGCCTTCTGGAAGTTTGATGGCAAACTCAACCCTTTTACCAGAACCAGGTATCACTTCTGCATTAGCAATAAATTGATTTTGATGAAAAATATCCTTCACAATTGCATCTAGCGACCATTCACCAAAAGTCCCAGCAAGCGCTCCACCAGATAAATACCTATTAAGTTTACTTAGAGGATCTTGGAAGGATTGAATATCATTTGATAAATCAGACAGCTTCGCTTCTTGTCTTTCGACAGCCTTATCGAGATCTCTAAGCGACTCTTTAGAATCTGAGCTTTGTGAACTATCTTTGATATTTAGATAGATTAATAGCCCTAAAAGCAGGATTATTACTATCAAAAGAATCCATATATATGCCACTTATAAATTTATCCTATAAAATATATTTACTTATATACCCAATGATACTATGGATGAATCTCTGGAATCTAAATTTGCCACTTTAAAATCTAAAAATCTAAAAATTGATTTAACTCGCGGCAAACCTGGCTCTGATCAACTTGATCTTTCAAATGACCTTTTAAACCTTAAGGTTCCTGCTATGAGCCCAAGTGGGATAGATGTCCGCAATTATGGCGATCCTTTAGGGATACCAGAGGCAAGGGAGTTGGGAGGTGAATTGCTATCAGCTCCCTCAGATAACACCTTAGTTGGAGAGCAATCTAGTTTGCTTCTTATCTATCAACTCATTTTGGTAAATTATCTATTTGGCCTAGAGACACCATGGAAGAACCAAGAAAATTTGAAGTTTATTTGTCCTGTTCCAGGCTTTGATAGGCATTTCAGATTATTAGATGATTTTGGGATAGAGATGTTACCAGTTCCTCTGACTGGATCTGGCCTTGATATTAATAAATTTAAAGCATTACTTGCAGAACATGAAAATATCAAAGGCATCATCTGCGTTCCACGCCACTCTAATCCAACAGGCGATGTTTACACAGATGAAAATATGTCAGAGCTATTAGAGGCAGGGAAATCTTATTCAAATGAATTTTTGTTTATCTTGGATCATGCATATTTATTGCATGACTTTTCACCAACCCTTAATCAAACACCTTCATGGGAGTTGGCTAAGAAATTTGATGTATTAGATCAAACTGCAATTTTTTGTTCTTTTTCAAAAGTCACCTTTGGTGGTGGTGGATTATCTTTTGCTGCAGCTGGAACTAAGCTTTTGAACCTTTTGGTGAGACAAAGAGGCTCCATGATTGTTTGCTCAGATAAAGTGAATCAGATGCGTCATCTTGAATTTCTTAAAACTAAAAAGCATGTTTTAGATCATATGAGTCAACATGCAGATTTAGTCAAACCAAAATTTGAAGTAGCCTTTAAAGCATTGGATTCCTTAAGCTCAGAGATAGGAAGCTACAAGAAACCAACTGGCGGATATTTTATTTCTTACAACACAAACAAACCCATTGCTAAAAGGGTGATTGCCTTATGTGAAGAAGCTGGAGTTTTAATAACTCCTGCTGGGTCTACTTACCCACACTTTGATGATCCATCAGACTCAAATATTAGATTGGCGCCAACTTTTTTGGGTTTAGAGAATTTAAAAGAAGCAATGGAAGTTTTTACAACTTCTTTGCAAATAGCTTCAAAAGAATAGATTAGTTTACAGCTCTTGAGAGAGGTACAAATCTGCCATCTTCAAAATGAGAAAATAAATTTTTAATCTCTGGATGTTTTGGCAATTCATCTGAGGCATCATCAAGAAGGTTTTGTTCGGATACATAAGCAATATAAAAGATATGACCATTTTCAGCAAAGAGATGGTAAAAGGGTTGATTTTTTCTTGGGCGAATAGAGGTTGGGATAGATTGATACCATTCCTCTGTATTATTAAACTCTGGGTCAACATCAAATATGACCCCGCGAAAATCAAGGAAGCGATGCTTTACAACTGCCCCAATGGCAAATTTTGTTTCAACCAACTCTTGTTTTATATTATCCATATAATTAATTTAATCATATCAAATTTTGGAGCAAACCATGTTAGTAACCAGCACACCATCAATCGAAGGTAAACAGATTGACTCTTACCTGGGTATAGTTATGGGCAGCACAGTAAGAGCTCGACACCTAGGAACTGATATTTTAGCAACATTGAAAAATATAGTTGGAGGTGAATTGAAAAGCTATTCCATCCTCTTAGCACAGGCAAGAAAAGAGGCCATGGAAAGGATGGTTAAAAATGCTGAAGGTATGGGTGCAGATGCTGTTGTGAATTTTAGATATGAAACTTCAACCATTGCAGCGGCTGCTTCAGAAGTTATTGCATATGGCACGGCTGTAAAGTTTGAAGATTGATTCAATCAAAACCATGAAAAACTGTAATTACAAATTACTTATTTAAACTGAGATATAAATGAATAAAACTGAAAAAACAGCCTTTAGGGAAAGCGTTATCGTTGTAATGATGGGAATGATTATCAATTTCCCTCTTCAAACTTTTTTGCTTTGGCTCACTATTGATAATTGGAGCTGGACTAACACGCTAATAATTTCTATTTTTACTCAGACCGTTCTTACTCTTGTAGCTTTAATTAGGGTTTACTCAATACGCATGAGGTTTAAGAGAGGTAAGTTTTAAGAACTTTTCGTTGCAAGTTGCTCTTTGATTGCAGCGTGAGATTTTTTAGTAATTTTATATCTAGCATAGAAGAAAACAGCAATTAGCCCCCAAATCATTGCAAATGGACCGTCAACCAATCCCAAATTAAAGATTGTTTCCTCAGGTATTTCACCAGGCACAGCATTCTCAGGGAAGGCAATAAAATCAAGCGCAACTCCAGCTATAACATGACCAATACCGTTTGATGTCTTGCTAAAAAATGCTCGCGCTGCATAAAAAACACCTTCTTGCCTAATTCCAGTATTAAGTTCATATTCATCTGCAATATCTGCCAATGCTGACATAACACTAATATGCAAGATAGATCCACATGCGGATGCAACAGACCCTAAGCAAATAATCATCATAACTAATTCCCATGAACCTCTTTCTGGAGCCAAGCCAAGGAGAGTAATATTGGCAGATGCCGACCAAAAAATAGTTAGACCAAGAACTGTGGCCACAATTACAATAGGCTTATCAAATCTTTGATGAAGTTTTGCTGTAAGGACGAACCCAAAGGCATAACCGATGATATTATTAATGATAAGCCATCCAATTTGGATTGGAGATAATTCCCAAAAGAAGGTTCCCATATAAATTCCAAGAGTTTCATGGGTCCCAATGAGCATAGATAGAAAAAACATACCAATAAGCAATCGAGCATAGTTTCTATTTCTAACAGCCCCGATAATGTCTTTAAATAAATCTGCTATTTTGATGCGAGATTCATCTTTAGATGGCTGCTTTAAGTAAGGTATTCGATCTTTGGTGAAATAGGCTGAAGAGAGAATGCAAAGTGATATTAATATCATGCTAAAAATTGCTATGGGTGTATAAGACTCTTGATAAAGCTGACCAATTTTTTCACCTGCAAAGTAAGGAAAAATTAAAAACCATACAAATATGTGCATGATAATGACACCCATATATCCAAAGAGATTGTTGTAGCTCATCACTCTACTTCGTTCAAAGTAATCATCAGATAGCTCCGCTCCTAGAGCTAGATGAGGAACTGCAAACAAGGTAATACTAAGCCTAAGTAAAATGGTTGAAAAAATTAGCCACCCAAAGAGGCCATACTCTGATAACCCCTCTGGCGGGAAAAACATTAGATATATTGCTATGACGGTTGGGAAGGGTGCCACAAACATGAAGGGGTGCCTTCGGCCTAGTTTAGATATAAATCGATCTGAAATAGACCCCATAATAGGATCAGAAACAGCATCAAAAATAATAGCGATTAAAACTGCCAAGCCTGTCAGTGACCCAGATAGTCCAAGGACTTGATTATAAAAAAAGAAGGTTAGACCAGCAAAAATCCAATTGGTTGCACCTTCACCTGTTGCGCCTACCCCAAAAGCTAATTTTGTTTTGATTGTTAGTTTATCTGGGCTCAAGTTGATCCTTTTTATTCATTCTAGCCTTGAAAGCTCCATTAGGTAAAATAACTCTATGAAATTGAAAATGTATCAAGTTGATGCTTTTGCCGATAAATTATTTTCAGGCAATCCTGCTGCAGTTGTCATCCTAGAATCGCCACTTAAAGATGAGGTCATGCAATCAATAGCCGCAGAAAACAATTTATCTGAAACAGCATTTGTCAGCATCCATGAAAGTCCGGTTTTGATAAGATGGTTTACTCCATCAATTGAAGTAGATCTTTGCGGTCATGCAACTTTGGCAAGCGCTCGCATACTTTTTGATTACTATCCTGATTTAGCTGGAGAGGAAATTAATTTCAATTCCAAAAGCGGAGTTTTAAAAATCACTAAGGTTGAAGATGGGCTTTGTCTTAATTTTCCTGCTGACCAACCGGTTGTAACTGAAATAGACTCGTTATTTATTGAAATATTAGACATAGAGCCATTAAAACTTTTAAGAGGCAAAGATGATTATTTAGCAGTTTTTGAAAATCAAAAACAAATCGAAGACATGCAACCTAAACTGCCTCTCCTTAAAAAGATTAATGCTAGGGGTCTTGTAATATCGGCTCCAGGAGATGAAGTAGATTTTGTTTCAAGGTGTTTTTACCCTGAAGCAGGCATTGAGGAAGACCCAGTAACTGGATCAGCCCATACCATGCTAACCCCTTATTGGGCTAACCAATTTAATAAAGATGATCTAGAAGGACATCAACTATCCAGACGAGGTGGCAAACTAAATTGTAGATTAGTAAATGATAGAGTTTATATTTCCGGGAGCAGCGTAATTTATTTTGAAGGGACTATCTCAATCGTTTAAACTCTAATTTTAAAAATTTCGGAGAGAATTTATGACTACTTATATTATTGCTGCTTTGTTGCTTGCTTTCCTTCAAACCTGGATCATCCCAGCATCTTTTAACATGAAAAATTTTCCTTGGTTGGGTTCGAATAGAGATGAACCAATGCCTCATGAGTTAACAATCATGGCTGGGAGAGCTATGAGAGCAAACACAAATCTACAAGAAACTTTACCAATATTTTTGGCATTGGCTCTTTTGTCTATGCTGCTATCTGTTGATGTTACTGGGCTGGCATTTTGGTGGCTTGCATTCAGAGTAGGGCATGTTGTTACATATATAGCTGGGTTTGCAAGAGTAAGAACATTGTTATGGCTTGGCTCAATTGTTTGCTTGGTGATGATGGCGCTGGCATTAATTTAGAACAATTTAAATTTCAAAAAAAAAGGGGGCTAAAGCCCCCTTTTTTATTAGATGTAATTAATGTTAACCATTAGGATTAATTAAGAATTTTTCTCCAGTGGCTTGTTTTGCATATACCATCAAGGATTCAAGAGTTAAGGCCTCTTCGAGAGATACTTCCTGAGTATAATTACTAGCAAAAGTAGTTTTAATTTCATTGGCAACTCGAGCTTGAAGCTCCCCCACTTTTTCAAAGCCAATCTTGCCCAGAAACGGTGTTAATAAAAATCCACCGATTCCCCAATACATTCCAAAGCTTCTATTATTTGGCAGTGAAATCCCCGATTGATTCAGCGCTCCATAGATATAAACTTGCTTATGTTCTGTAGACCCATAGGGGCTATATTCTGTTGCATTTTTTCTTGCTGCAACTTCCATGCAAGTAAGAATTTTTCCAGCCAATTCGCCACCGCCAGTAGCATCAAAGGCAAGAGTTGCTTTTGTTTCAGTGATAGCTGAGGTTAATTGCTCCATAAAGTCATCATCAGATGAGTTACAAACAAACTCTGCACCAATAGATTTCAACTGATCAACATGTTCTTGCTTGCGAACAATGTTTACCAGCTGAACTCCATCATCTACACATATTTTTACAAGCATTTGACCCAAATTAGAGGCTGCAGCTGTATGGACAAGAGCTGAATGTCCTTCCATTTTCATAGTTTCAACCATACCAAGAGCAGTGAGAGGATTTACAAAGCTTGATGCACAATCTCGAGGCTCAGTTCCTTCTTTCATGACCATGCAACTAGCTGCGGGTAAACATCTATATTGGGAATACATTCCACCCCCAACAACGCTTACGACTTTGCCCATTAATTCTTGTGCATTTGCTCCAGCTTCGATAACAACTCCAGAACCTTCGTTTCCCACTGGCATCGGTTTATTCAGTCTTGGTTTCATGGCACCCATAATTGCTTCTGGAACATCCATTATGATTTTCGAGTCTTCAGCCTTGAGTGTATTGATATCACCTGGTCCTATTAATAAACCCAGATCGGATGGGTTAATGGGAGTAGCCTCTACTTGAATTAACACATCATCATCTCCTGGAATTGGACGTTCAGATACAGTAATAGCTATTTCTAGTTTTCCCTCGTCAGTGACTGTAGAAGTAATTTGTTTATTTGCGCTCATTTCATCTCCTTGCAAGGCATTAAATAGTAATATGTGTATAGAACTATACATCTTAGAGCATGCTTTAAGTCAAGCAATAGAATGTCAAAAGATGAATGGATAAAATTGCATGACAGACTATTCAGATCACATTGGAATAATAGGAGGCGGAATAGCCGGCCTAACACTTGGTTGCTCTCTCTTGAAAGAGGGCATCCCAGCAACCATTTTTGAACAAATGCCTGAAGAAATCTCTCACGGTGCTGCCCTCAGCCTTTCTTCCAATGCATTACGTTTGCTGAATAGGTTGGATATTTATGATGATTTAAAAAACCAATCATTCATTCATTCCGCAGCCTCAATTCAAGGACCGCAAAAGGAAATAGCCTCATTTCAAACACCAGAGGTATTGACAACACGCCGGCAAACATTGATGACACTGCTATATTCCAAATATATAAATTTAGGTGGAGAGGTTCATCATGATCATGCTCTTATTGATTTTGATGCAGCAAAATGCGAAGCCACATTTGCTAATAAAAAAAAATACATCCTTAAGCACTTAGCAGCTTGCGATGGTATAAGATCATCAATGCGAGATACTTTTTTTGCTACCAATCAAGCTCCTAAATATAGTGGCTATAGTGCATGGAGAGGCATAGGAAAATCAAACCTGCAAAGAATTCATTTTGCGCTTGGTCCTGGCAGTCATATTGTTAGCTACCCAATTAATAAAACAGGAGATGTAAGTTTTGTTGCGGTTAAAAAAGAAGATTATCAATTTAAAGAATCTTGGAAAGAAGAGGGTTCTATCAAAGATTTACTTGATGATTTCTCCCTTTATGACTCAAATATATTTCCAGAACTTGAAGATTCAATGCCTCTATATAAATGGGGTATATATATTCGACCACCCTTAAAATCTATGATTTCTAATAATATTAGTTTGGTTGGTGATGCTGCTCATCCAATGGTTCCATTTTTAGGTCAAGGTGCTTGCATGGCAATTGAAGATGCCTACTCATTTGCAAAGGCTTGCAAAGAAAATATTGCTGACTTATCAGATGCTCAACAAGCCTATGATTTTGTAAGAAGTAAGCGTACCAAAAAGATACAAAGACTCTCAATGATGCAAGGCAAAATTTATCACATGAAAAATCCATTATTAGTAGCAGCGAGAAATGCTGTAATGAAATATACCAATATTCCAGGAAATGATTTAAAGAGGATTCATGATTATGACGCTCATGATGAAATGCAGATTTATTTAGCTTTTGTTGATTTGAGGGATATTAATTCTGGAAAGGGCTAGTATTAAGTAAACTGGCTAAATTTAATAGCAGAGTTTTTATCAATGGTTTGATTTGAATCAGGCATGGGATACTTTAACCCTGAAGCACAATTAAAGAGTACAACTTTCTCGTCTGCCTTGATTATTTTTTTCTTAAGAGCTAGTTGATATCCTGCTGCAGTTGCAGCACCCTCAGGGCAGAGCAATAATCCATCTTCTTTGGAGATCATATCTCTTGTATTAATAATATGCTCATCTTCGACAGCAAGAGCACAACCATTTGATTGACGAATAGCATCAAGTATCAAAAAATCACCAATGGCTACTGGCACTCTTATACCTGATGCAACAGTTTGAGCATTGTCCCATAAAGGAGCATGATCTAAACCTTGATTGAAAGCATTAACAATTGGCGCACACCCTGCAGATTGAATAGCAATCATTTTAGGAAGCTTGCCAGTCAGCCATCCAAGTTCTTTTAATTCTGCAAATGCTTTCCACATTCCTATGAGCCCTGTACCTCCACCCGTTGGATAAAAGATTGCATCTGGCAACGTCCATTCCATTTGTTCTGCAAGCTCAAAACCCATAGTTTTTTTGCCCTCAATTCTATATGGCTCTTTAAGTGTAGAGACATCAAACCAACCTGCTTTCTCCCTTCCTTCAAGCACTATTTTCCCACAATCATTAATAAGTCCATTTACAAGATAGGTATCAGCGCCCTGAAGTTCTATTTCTCTAACATTTACCTTGGGCGTATCATCTGGGCAAAAAACTGTTGCTTTGATATTTGCTTGTCTTGAATAAGCTGCTAATGCAGCTCCAGCATTTCCATTGGTAGGTATTGCCAAGTGTTTAAGCCCAAATTGGTGTGCCATAGAAACAGCAAGGGCCAAACCCCTGGCTTTGAAAGACCCAGTTGGGAGTCTGCCTTCATCTTTTACTATAATATTTCCAGGTTTTCCGCCCAATATATTTGAGCTTCTCTTAAGAGGAATTAAAGGAGTTAGAACCTCTCCCAAAGAAATTTTTGAAGCAGCATTTGAGACAGGAAGCAATGCTTGATAGCGCCAAAAACCTGGTGCTGATTCCATGCACCAGCTATCTTTAGAAAGCTTCCGTTTAATTTTTTTAAGATCATATCTAACCAACAATGGCATTCCATCATCTGAAAGATTATGAATTTGATCTGCTGGATATACAGTCCCGGTCTTAGAGCACTCTAAATGCAAAACATACGATTGCATTTATCTGTCCAGGCCGCCAAATTTATCAGTGGCTAAAATTAGTTCATGGATAATTTCTTTTTCAAAAGCTGAGTGACCTGAAAATGGTGCAATCACCAAAGAAGCTTCTGGCCAACGCTCTGAGAGCTCATAGGCTGTTCCAGCCGGACACACAATGTCATATCTACCCTGAACAATAATTGTGGGAATCAATCTAATTTTTTCTACATCATCCAATAATTGATTTTCGTGGTTTAAAAAACCTGCATTCATAAAATAATGATTTTCAATAAGTGCAAAAGCCAGAGCAAATTTTGGGTTTGAGAATTCCTCAACTCTCTCAGGAGAGTAATCTATGCTGCTGCAAGCCGCCTCCCATTTAGACCAAGCTATAGCAGCATCTAAGCTTTTTTGTTTATCTGAACCTACAAAAATTTCATGATAGGCCTGCATTAAATTATCTCTTTTGGATTCATCGATTTGATTAATAAAATTTTTCCATGCTTCCGGAAAAATACGACTAGCCCCATCTTGATAGAACCAATCAAGTTCTTTTTTCCTAAGCATGAAAATTCCACGCAGGACCATCTCACTAACTGAATCTGGATGAGTTTGAGCGTAAGCTAGTGCTAGAGTGCTTCCCCATGAACCTCCAAAAACTAACCATTGATCTATACCTAATTTTTGTTTCAAGGATTCAATATCCGCTACCAGATCCCAAGTTGTATTATTAGTTAAACAGGCATGAGGCTTACTTCTGCCACATCCTCTTTGATCAAACACAATGATCCTGTAGGCTTCCGGATTAAAAAATCTTCTGACGACTTCACTTCCACCTCCACCAGGCCCACCATGTAAAAAGACAGCAGGTTTTCCGCTCGGGTTACCACATTGTTCATAATAAATTTCATGCTCACCCGCAATCATGTAACCAGTTTCATAGGGTTTAATTGCTGGATAAAGGTTTAGAGGTTCTGTCATAGAGAAATGTCTTTATTAAATAAAATGCTATTAATTTTTTTTGGTAGAGCTTTTGACCAGCTCCTCTGATGAAGCAATTTTAAACGGATCTACATCTTCCCCGAAGAGTTTTTTGGGTGATACGGATTCAAATTTTCCCTCAGTATCCGTTGGGTCGGTAAAGAATCCTAAAACGTAGCCGCCTTGGGAGTAACCCATCAGATCTCGAAGTTCAGGCTCTAGCTCTTTCGCTATTGAAGGAGGGCAGGATAGGTATTGATTTTCTTCTTGTCTTAGCCAATTTGGAGCATAGTGCAAAAAAACACCGAGTCTATTTTCTGAGGTTTGATTGGCTCCACCACCGTGCATTACAGATCCAGTATAAATAAATACTGAACCTGCACTCATTTCAGCATTTTCAATTTCTTCATCGAGTGGCACTCTCTCTTTATCCCATTTATGTGAACCTGGCACAACTTGGGTGGCACCATTTTCTTTAGTGAAATCTGTTATGGCCCACACAGTACTAAATTGTGTTTCTATTTTCCTTGGTACATATCCTCCCCATACTCCTCGATCTCTATGAAGGATTTGAGGTGTTTCATTGGGGCCAATAGAAATTGCAGATGTGAAATGGAGTTGGTAGCCATCACAGTGAGGCTCTAAGAATTTTGCCGATAAAGCATTTATTGTTGGATCAAGAGCTAACTCACGACACTTGGGGGATCTTGCCATAAGAGCCCCAACTCTTTTGGTTTGAAATCCAGTAAATTCATTATCCCCTTCAATATCATTTTGAAGGTAGGGCTTGAGCTCATTTTTAATATCATCGAGATCATTTGATGATAAGACATTATCAATGACAACAGCCGCATCTCTCTCAATGATTTCTAAAATCTTATTTATGTCCGTATTTGGACTTACATGTTCAATTCCCATGTATTTAGTTTAGGGTAAATTTAAAAATCTGTGAAATTTTGAGTCTAGCTTGCCTTGATAATAGAATCATATATTTCTGGGTCTGTAGCTCCCTCAGTTCCAAATAATAAGACGATACTTTCAGAGTCTAGCTTAAGTTTTTTTGCGATATCTTGGGTCTTCATAATTTCCATTAATGCTGCAAGGCCAGCAACTGAAGATTCTCCTGCTTCAATCGGAGGGTTATTGTTTGCAAGCATCCTCATTGTTGATGGTATCAATTGATCAGAAATAGCAACAAAATCATCCGTCCCTATGCTTAGAATTTCCCATCCAAGAAGTGATGGTTCACCGCAGGATAAACCAGCCATCATTGTTTCTTTTTTAATATTCACTGAGGTCATTTGATTATTTTGAGCACTTTGAATTAGGCACGGGGCATGCTCAGATTCAACAACAATGAATTTAATATTGCTATTAGGAAATTTCTCCCAGAAGTATGCGCATATTGCTCCAGGGAATGAGCCTACACCTCCTTGCAGAAATATATGAGTAGGCATCTCAATTTTTTCTAATTGAGAAGCAATTTCTTCAGACATGACATTGTATCCAGCCATTATATCTCTAGGATATTTTGTATATCCCGGATAAGAAGTATCGGAAATAATGTGCCAGTTATTTAGCTCAGATTCTTTTTTGCAAAGCTTAAGTGATTCGTCATAGTTTCCATTTACTCTTATAACATTTGCATCAAGTTGTTCAATCGCATCTTGACGCCCTAAACTCACTTCTGCATGAATATATATTTGACACTTGCATCCAAATAACTTGGCTCCATAGGCAACCGAACGACCATGATTGCCATCTGTTGCAGTTGTCACGGTAAATCTTGAAATTTTTTCTTTGAATTTTCCCTTGTGGATATCTTCTAATGTTACGTTACTTCCAATATCTTTTTTTAATTCATCCTGGATAAATTTTAAAACCCCATATGTGCCGCCCAATGCTTTAAAACTGCCTAATCCAAATCTAGAACTTTCATCTTTGTAATAGATTTTTTTTACTCCAGTTTGTAAAGCTATGTCCTTTAAAGAAACCAAGGGAGTTGGCTTATATCCATCCCATGTAGAAATCTCATCAAATGCTTCTCTAGAATCTAGAAGATTGAGAATTGATTTGAGTTCGTCCGAATAAGGGCTTCGTACTTTGTTTAAATTATGAAAATGATCAATTAACATCCATTTATTTTATACGAACTAAGTATTCTCGACTAAGCGCAGTTCAGTTATAATTCACCATCTTCAAAAGCCCAGATAGCTCAGTCGGTAGAGCAAAGGACTGAAAATCCTTGTGTCGGTGGTTCGATTCCACCTCTGGGCACCATTTATTGACATATTCTATGTCAGTAAATATGCTTCAAAATCAAATAATTTAAAGTTAAATTAGATAAATGGAAATAACTCAACACATACATGATCTGATCATCCGTAATGGAAAAATTATAGATGGATCTGGAAAAAAACCATTTTTTGGCGATATTGCCATTGATGACGGAAAAATTACATCAGTTGGGAAGATTCAGAGCTCGGGCAAAGAAGAGTTCGATGCAAAAGGAAATTTAGTAACTCCTGGATGGGTAGATATCCACACTCACTACGATGGACAGGTATCTTGGGATCCCTATCTCACTCCTTCAAGCTGGCATGGTGTGACAACTGCCGTTATGGGAAATTGCGGTGTGGGATTTGCACCTGTGCGACCTGGGGATGAAAATTTTCTTATTCAATTAATGGAAGGTGTTGAGGATATTCCGGGCTCAGCATTGCACGAAGGAATTGATTGGGACTGGGAAACCTTTCCAGAATTTCTAGATGCCATTGATAAAAAAGAATTTGTTATGGATGTTGGATTTATGATGGGACATGGACCTTTGAGAAGTTATGTAATGGGTTACGAAAGATGTCAGAATCAAGTAGATGCTTCTGAGGAAGAGATAAGCAAAATGTCAGACCTTGTTACTGAAGCTATAGAGGCTGGAGCCCTTGGATTTAGTACTTCAAGAACCGTTCTGCATAGAGATATATACGGGAAATATGTACCAGGCACTGAAGCAAGTTCAGAAGAAATGAGAGCCCTTGCATTTGGAGTTGATAAAGCTGGTGAAGGAACGCTAGAAATTACATCTGACTGGCTAGATGAAGAGATGGAAATGTCTTGGATGAAGGAATATGTTAAAAAAAGTGATTGTGGATTAACTTTCCTGCAAACAAAAGGCGATGCAGTAAAAACGATTTTATTTTCTGAGGAGCACTTTCTAAAAGGTAAGAATATACGACCTCAATTTCCAGGGAGAAATGTTGGTTTAATGTTTGGCTGGGAAACTTCGGTTAATCCATTTATGCAATTTCCAGCCTACAAAGAAATAGCTGATCTACCCATGGATCAAAAATTAGAAATTTTAAAAGATCCCCTTTTTAAAGAGAAATTACTTAGTCAAGAACCAGACTTTGAATCAGAAATAACGGCAAGGCTTGCAGACAATCCCTCCAATAAAACGAGAGAAGAAATTGCCCAAGATGTAGCACTTCCAACAACTATAACCTCAAATTACAAAACCCAGTTTATCCTCGGGACCCCTCCAAATTATGAACCCAAAGAAGAAGATAGCATTGCTGCGATAGCCTCAAGAAAACATATATCAGAGCTTGAAGTTATGTATGATGAGATGCTTCAAAATGAAGGCAGCAATTTAATTTACGCCGCTTTCACACCTTATGAAAAATATAAGCTAGATTTTGTTGAGCAGGCCTATCGATTAAAGTCATCAGTTGCTGGAGGAAGCGATGGCGGTGCTCATTGCGGATTAATATGTGATGCAAGCATGCCAACAACAAATATATCCCATTGGGGAAGAGATAGAGAGGTAGGTAGAAAGTTTCCACTAGAGATGCTTATAAAGAAACAAACTAAAGATACGGCTGAGACTTTTGGTTTATTTGATAGGGGTGAAATAAAATCCGGCATGTTGGCTGATATTAATATTATTGATTTTGATAAGTTGAATGTAAGTCATCCCACAATGATTCATGACCTTCCTTTGGGCGGAAGGCGCTTAGTACAAGACGCCACAGGCTATATTGCCACCATAAAGAATGGCCAAGTTGTTTCTGAAAACGGCAAAGCAAATGGAGCACTGCCAGGAAAACTGATTAGAGGAAAGCAAATTTGCGAAGTAAAAACTGGCATATCAGAAGTTTCATTGTTCGATAAGACCATTAGACTGTTGGCAGTTAAAGCCTTAAGTTTCTTTTGGAGATTCAGTGGAAAGTCCATGAAAACTACAATTGTTTCTGAGGCCTAAGATACGATGAAGCCAGTTTGCTTGGTTTTGGGTGCTGGTGCTGGCATTGGCGGAACTGTTGCAACAAAATTTGCCCAAGAAGGTTATCACTCTTGTTTATGCAGAAGGTCTGATCAGGATGGATTAGATAGACTGGTATCAAATATTGAAGAAAAAGGTGGTTCTGCTAGCGGATATCTTATTAATGCAATTGAAGAAAATGTTCTTGAGGATTTAATTCTAAATATAGAAAAAGATGTTGGACCAATTGAGGTTCTTGTGTATAACCTCGGTGCTCAAACTGGAATGAAGTTGCTTCATGAAACAACTTTAAAAGAGTTTGAGTGGGGCTGGAGAATGGCAGATTTAGGATTATTTAGAGTTTCAAAGGTATTGATGCCAATCATGGAAGAAAGAGGCTCAGGGACATTCCTTGTTACTTCTGCTACTGCTGCGATGCGTGGAAATAAGAATCAGCATTCTCATGCTGCTGCAATGGGTGGTAGAAGAATGTTATGCCAAACTTTAAATGCTGAATTTGCTCCAAAGGGAATTCATGTGGCGCACATTGTAGTGGATGGAATGGTTGATGCTCCAGATACATTAGGGAAGATGCTCGGAGAGGAATTATTTCAACAACTCAGAGAAACAAAGGGTATGGAGCATGATGGCCTTATTTTACCTAAAAGTGTTGCTGAAACTTACTATTATTTATCCCAACAACATCGATCTGCATGGAGTCACGAAGTAGATATAAGAGCTTTCTCAGATACAGCTTGGTGGAATAGTTAGTCTATCGCTTTAAAACCAGATGCTTGCTCGACTTCCTCATTATTAAAGAATTTTTCCATCTGCTCTAGCAACCAAGAGCGGGCATCAGCTTGAGATAAATCTAGATGTTTTTCATTAATAAGAGTTGTTTGATGTGATTTCCAAGATTCCCATGCTTCTTGAGATACAGTCTCCATTAATTCCTTACCTTTAGGACCAGGCATTGGCGGCACTGTCATGGCTGGCAAATCTTTTTGAAATTTTTTACAGAAAACAGTTGAGCTCATAATTCTTTAATTACCTTGCTAATGGGTTTTGATAGACCATATTCTCCTATTCTATCCTTTTTTATCCATTTATATGTTTGATTGGTCTTTATTTCCAGCTCTTTTGGTGAGGTATAGATTTTCAAATTTATTTCTAGCCTTCTATGCGTAAGCTCATGATTAATTTTTTGATTAGCTACTAATTGAAAATTTTTGATGTAATTTTTTATAGATCCTGAATTAAATGGTAGCCAAAGATTTTTCCATATTGAATCAGTTTCATTCTTCACGAGTAATAAAGATTTTTCAGTTTGTATTAATGACAAGTTCATACCGATTACTTTTTTTACATAAACAGCTCTATCTTTTTTAACTGTTCTAACGTTAAATGCTGACAAGCATTTAGAATTTACTGGACACTCGCTGCAAGATGGATTTGATGGTGTGCAAATAGTTGCTCCCAAATCCATAATCCCTTGTGTATAAGAAAAACAATCATCTCTGTTCATCATTTCTTGAGATAGTTTCCAAAGTTCAGCCTCTTTCAGTAAATCTAACTCTTTTTTTAAAAATCTTGATATAACTCTTTTAACATTTCCATCAAGTATTGGGTGAGGGTCATGATAGGCTAAAGACATTATTGCCCCAGCGGTTGATTTGCCAATTCCGGGTAATTCTATGATGTGTTTAAATTCATTTGGAAATCTATTCCCATAATTATTTTTTATAATCTCTTTGGTGGTAAATATATTTCTAGCTCTTCTATAGAACCCCAATCCTGACCATGCAGCCAACACTTGATCTTCGCTTGCTTGAGACAATTTTTTTTGGGAAGGGAATTTTTTAATGAAATTTTTAAAATAAGGTATGACTGTTTTTACTTGGGTTTGTTGCAGCATTATTTCTGAGATCCAGATTCTGTAGGGCGTGACTTTTTTTCGCCATGGCAAATCATGCCTGCCATGTTCTAAATACCATTGAACAACCTGCTTGGAGAAAATTTGATATCGCTTATTCAAAGAGGTTTTCTTTTGCAATTGGTTCTTTGCCGCCATCAAAAGAATAAATTATTGGCGCGCCAGTTGGTATCTCGAGTGCTATTACCTCTTCCTTTGATAAATTATCAAGCTGCATTACTAGAGATCTAAGTGAATTTCCGTGTGCAGCAACTAAAATATTTTCTCCGTCTAAGAGTTTTGGCAAGATTGAGGAATTAAAGTAAGGGAGAACTCTCTCTGCAGTATTCTTTAGGCTCTCGCCACCTGGAGGAGGTATGTCATAAGATCTTCTCCAAATATGAACCTGCTCATCTCCCCATTCTTTTCTGGCATCATCTTTGTTTAAGCCGGCTAGGTCTCCATAATCCCTTTCATTTAAAGCCTGGTTTTTTATAACCTCAATATTTGTTTGATCTATGCCCTCTAAAATCATTTGACCTGTAATTTGCGCTCTCTTTAAAGCAGAGGTATACATCATGGAGAATCTAATATTTCTCTCTTTGATCAGGGTGCCAGCGTTCGAGGCTTCTTTTTCACCGACTTTAGTCAGTCCTGGATCCTTCCATCCAGTGAATAAATTTTTGGCATTCCACTTACTTTGCCCATGACGAACAAGTACTAAAAAATTTTGATCTTTCATAATATAAACCTCACCAATAAATATATTTTAAGCGATAATATGCAAATGCTAGAATTCAATTTATTTTTAATCGACTATTGGTACTTTTCTGTGCCTTTATTTCTTTCAATTATTCTATGGTTTCGTTCAGAAAAAAGACGAGGTGGTAATAGAGTGGACTGTAATCAGTTAACTAATTTAGTCAATAAAGACTCTGCGTGCTTGGTCGACGTGAGACCCAAGAATGAGTTTGACCTTGGTGCCATAGCTGGATCTGTAAATATTCCATTCGAAGAGATAGACAATAGAAATGATGAATTATTGAAACAAAAAGAAAATCCGTTGGTATTAATTTGTAAAATGGGAAGGAATGCGGCTCTGGCTGGTGAAAAGTTACAAAAGCATGGTTACAAAAACACTCATGTGTTGCAAGGTGGAATTTCAACTTGGCAGCAAGAAGGGCTTCCACTAGTTAAGGTAAAATAATCCATGATCTATTGCGCTAAATTTTTTGTACTTTTTTTGCTTTTTTCCTTGAATATTTCTGCTGATGAATTAATTATCAATCTTTCAGGACAAACCAAAGAAGGTGTATTGTCTTTAGCTGTTTATGATAATGCTGAAGCATACAATTATTCTGTTAAGGGAGAAAAGAGATCAGAAGAAGGCGTGTTTTCAGGGATAGAGACTTTTATTAAGCTTAAAGATAGCCATGAGTTTGTTATTAATTTACCAGAGGGAGTTTATGCAATTGCACTTTTTGTTGACGCTAATAAGAATTTAAAAATTGATAAAAATTTTTTTGGCATTCCAAAGGAGCAGTTTGGATTCTCTAATAATGCCATGGGAAAATTATCAGCACCTTCTTTTGAGCAAGCAAAATTTAGGGTTGAGGGACATACGTTGCAAAATATAAAATTAAAATAATATAAAAATCTAATCATGAAAGACGTAATCATATACACAACAAAAACCTGCCCATATTGTTATAAAGCAAAAAGTTTATTGAAGGGCTTGGACATTGCCTATCAAGAAGTTTCTGTCGATTTTAATTCTGAGCTTAGGGCCGAGATGGCATTAAAGGCTGGAAAAACTTCTGTTCCACAAATATGGTTTGGTGAAAATCATATTGGGGGGTGTGACGATTTGCATGAGTTACATGCAGCTGGAAATTTGTTCGAGGCTTTAAATTAATTTTGCTGCGCCTTTATTTTTTTTGTAAGAGTATTTCTACCAAGGCCTAAAACTTTCGCAGCTTCTTGTTTTTTACCGCCAGTTTTTTCTAAAGCAAAATCAATCATGACTTTATCTAGTGTGGGCTCGATAATTTCAAGCATATTTTCTGAATTGCTCTGATAAACCTCACCAAGCCATTGAGAAAATCCTGATTGCCAGTCATTGCCTTGTGTAAGAAGCGATTGATCATTGTTAATAATTTCGCCAGGTAAATCTTCTAATTCTACATTTTGAGTAGGTGCCATTAGGGCAATCCAATAACATGTGTTTTCTAATTGCCTTACATTTCCAGGCCAATCAAATTGAGTTAAAGCTAAGAGGGCCTCTGGGGAAAGTACTTTTGGCTCATCCAACAAGGAATCTGCATGCCTTTTCAAAAAAGCAGAGGATAGGTCACCAATATCCTCTTTTCTTTGTCTAAGAGGCGGCACATCTACCCTGATCACATTTAACCTGTAGTAAAGATCTTCTCTAAAGGTACCAGAAGCGACCAGTGATTCTAGACTTTGATGAGTAGCAGCTAAAATCCGAACATCCACCTTGATTGGCTTATCGCCACCAACCCGAAAAAATTCTTTATTTGATAATACTCGTAATAGACGTGTCTGAGTTTCTAGTGGCATGTCTCCGATCTCATCAAGAAATAAAGTGCCACCATTTGCTTGCTCAAACCTACCAATTCTTTGCTCAACAGCTCCAGTGAAAGCTCCTTTTTCATGCCCAAACAACTCTGATTCAATTAGTTCTTTTGGAATATCAGCCATGTTTAAGGCTATAAATGGCATATCATGCCTCGGGCTATTTTTATGCAATGACTTAGAAACGAGTTCTTTGCCAGTTCCAGATTCCCCTTGGATAAGAACAGTGGCATTTGTATTAGCTAGCTTCCCAATTGATCTAAAGACGATCTGCATTGAAGGCGCCGAACCAATGATTTCTGATTTAGAGACTTTTTTTGGTCTTGTTTCTTTGTGTTCCTCAAGGGCTTTTTTAACAGTGATTATGGCTTCTTCTAAATCAAAAGGTTTTGGAATATATTCAAAAGCACCTCCCCCATAAGAATCGATGGCAGCTTGCATATCTGTAAAAGCAGTCATAATGATGACTGGTAATTTGTCATAATTATTTTTGATATGTTTTAAAAGATCATAGCCATGCATGCCTGGCATTTTTATATCTGAAATTATTAGATCTGGCTTATCGGTATTTAAAGCATCAATTAATGACTCTCCATCAGCAAAGGTAACTATTTCTAGGCCAGCACTCTTTAGGCCTTCTTCGAGCACCATGCGAATAGCTTCATCGTCATCAGCGATCCATATTTTAGGCACTTTTCGCTCCATTAACATTGTTACTTGAAATAGGTATTAAAATAGAAAACAATGTTTGATCATCTTTTCGATCAAATGATATGGCGCCCCCATGAATTCTTACAATATCTTGTGAAATTGAAAGGCCGATGCCTGAGCCATTTTCTTTGCCAGATATCATTGGAAAGAAAATTTGGTCTTTGATTTCTGCGCTTATTCCAGGCCCGTTATCTGTAACAATGATTTCAGCCAGGGTGTTATGGATTGTTCCATTGATAGGTTGTCTATAAGAGATTTTGGTTTGAATACCTAAATATGGCTCTTCTGAAAAATTTGTACATGCATGGACAGCATTCTGTGTAATATTAATTAAAGCCTGGATAAATAAATTTTTGTCTCCATAAATCTCAGGAATGCTTGGATCATAATCTCTAGCTATAGTTAAGCTTTCTTGTGATTCAGCATTGCTTAAAGCCAATACTCTTTGCAAAGATTCATGAAGGTTAAAATATTCAAAGGTTGGTTTTTTTGCTGGAGTTAATATTCTGGTAACAATCTCGTTTAATCTGTCTGTTTCATCTTCAATTATTTTTAAGAATTTTTTTGAAAAATCATCTACATATTTTGACTTTAAGATTTGCGCACTACCTTTAATCCCAGACAAAGGGTTTTTAACTTCGTGCGCTAAAGTTCTCGCTAAGCCTGCCGCAATTTTTTGTGTTGAAAAACTTCTGGTTGAATCAATAATTTTATTGAGATTATCAATGCTTACCGCTTCTATAAAAATCATATTCTTTTTTTCTGAAAAAGTAATGGTTAGGTCAACTGTTCTCACAGTGCCGGCTTGATGAATAATCTCAAAATCTCTTTTGGTAACAGATCCAGAATTCTCTTTAGTTTTCTTGAGAATATCAATTATCTGGTACCCAGTATCTTCATTCAACAATGATGAGATCGTTTTGCCTTCAAACTTGGAAGAATCGCCAATCCAATTAGCAGCTTTTGCCGCATCATTAACCCAAAGCAGTTTGAAATCCTCTCCATTTAGAATAATGATTTCAGTATTTAGGTTGTCAAATGCTTTAAATTCTATGTAATCCATAAAACAGACTTTAAAAAATAAAGCCCTCTTTCAGGGAGGGCTTTATATATTTCTCTGTATTAGAGTTATTCAAACTTTAGCTTACTTGGTTAGTGTTCCAACAATGTGAGCTAAGATTTTATATGGATCTGCATTTGAAGCCGGTCTTCTATCTTCCAAATAACCGTTCCAGTTATGCTCGACCGTATAGACGGGAATCCTAATACTCGCTCCTCGATCACTTACACCATAAGAGAATTGATCAATGCTTTGAGTTTCATGAAGACCAGTTAACCTCATATCATTATCAGAGCCATAGGCTGCAATTCCTTCTTGATGAACTTCACCAAGCTTGTCACACATAGATGAAAATAGTTTCTCTGAACCGCCTGATCTCATCTCTTCATTTGAGAAGTTAGTATGCATTCCTGAACCATTCCAATCACCAGTTTTTGGTTTAGGATGAATATTAACTCCCACACCATACTCTTCAGCAATCTTATAAAGCATATATCTACTTACCCATAGATCATCTGCTGCTTTGATTCCTTTTCCTAAACATTGATATTCCCATTGACCTAACGCAACTTCAGCATTAGTCCCTGTTAATGTAATTCCAAGGTCCAAACAAGCTTGCAAGTGATGATCTGATATTTCCCTTCCAACTACATTTCCTGCACCTACTCCGCAATAAAATTCGCCCTGAGCTCTTGGCTCCCCATTTTCCCATCCAAGGGGTTCTCCAGTTTCTGGGTCAGTAAAGAAAAACTCTTGTTCAAATCCAAACCACCAGTCATCTGTCACAACGGCTTCAGCTGCAGCACGGAAGTTAGAAGGATGTGTGGTGTGGTCTGCTGACTGAACCTGTGTCATCACTAAATCATGACCATTAGGATTTTCGTATGTTTGAACTGGTAGAAGCAAACAGTCCGAACTCCCACCTTCAGCTTGCTGTGTTGATGATCCGTCAAATGACCAATCTGGTGGCGTGCTTGCATCAGTAGCCTTAACCTTGCTTCTCATTAAAGGTTCTGGCTGATATCCATCAAGCCATATATATTCATAAGTTTTATATTTTGACATTCTATTTCTCCTAAAAATTTTTAAGTACTTATTTTATATGCAACATCAATGCCAATATAATTGCACATTAATAGTGCAAATAATGGACAATTATAGGGCAATAAACATTTATATGCACTAAATTAGTGCATATTTAGAAATTTCTGTATTTTTGGAATATGTAACTCGAAGTCTTCGAAAGAATGATTTCCTCCAAATATCACCTCAACCTGGCTAGCAGAAAAATATTCAATAGCAAGTTTATAATCAAGGACCTCATCTCTCGACTGAATCAAAGTCAAGAAATTCTTATGCTTTTTCAAGTTCTTAATTTTTTTATTCATTAGGGCTAGGAAATCCAATTGATCTTGATCAATAAAAAACTTTTCTCCAGTTGAGTAGTTTTGATTTTCACCAAGATATTCAGACATATCTATTGGGGGAATTGCTGGATTTATATTCACACACAAAAGATTATATTTTTCCGAAAAATATGTACCAAAAAAACCACCTAAGGAACTTCCAATAATTGAGGATGGAGATTTTGTTTTGATTATTTCTTCAATCTGCTGATAAGCATTTTTAATATTATTATCTATATTAGGAATTAAGATCTTAGTTGAGTCGGTATTTTTTTTTACAAAAGATTCAAGTACTTTTGCTTTCGTTGAATCTGCAGATGATGCAAATCCATGGAGATATAAAATTTTAGTCATTCAAATTATTTATTTCTTTTGCTTCAACTTCTTAATTTAAAAATATGCTTTCAAGTTATTCAGTTTTAAATCCATATAAAGTTTCAGTCATTAAAAAAATTTATTTCTTTTGCTTCAACTGCTCCATTTAAAAAAATGCTTTCAAGCCACTCAGTCAGAATTCTATTTTGTTGATATTTTTCATCTTGTGATTGTGAGAATGGAGAGGGAATAAAAAATGGAACAGGTTTTTCTTGTTGATAAGAAATTACTTCGGCTAACTTTGCATCAATATAAATATTTATTCTCAGCAAAAAATTTATCAATGCCGTACCTTTATTTTTAAATTTTGCTTCGATCATGAGAGTATGTGGCGTCCTTGAGATTATAAAAAATTCAGCTTGATTTTTTTGTTCGCGATTTAGAATTTCAAATGTATAAGTATCATTCTCAAAATTACATAGGATTTTTCTCAGCCTAGAGAAATTTGCACTGCAAGTTGTTAAATGATTTTTTGTTTTTAAACTCTTATACATTTATTTGATTCTATAATCATTGTTAAATGGTGTATAGGATTTGCATGCCTCAATATATTTTTCTATTTGACTCCTTTCTGATTCGCAAAAATCGCTTACTGCTTGCCCAAAATCATCTCTTAAAAAATAATGAAATGATGAACTTAAATGAGGTTTAAAACCTCTCCTAATTTTATGCTCTCCTTGAACGCCAGGATCAAAAAATTTGAGATTATTTTTTATGCAATATTCTATGCCCTGATAGTAACAACATTCAAAATGTAGGTTTTTTATTTTTGTTGTTGCTCCCCAATGCCTGCCATAAAGAGTATTCGCACCTTCAAAACATAATGATGCACCAATTGGCTCTCCTGCTATTTCAGCAAAGAAAATAACTGGCTTAACTTGCTGATTTGCGGTGTTAATTAATTGAAAAAATTCTTTATTTAGATATGGATTTTGAGCTCTTTCAAAATAGGTTTTTTGATAAAACACATAAAATAAATCCCAATCCTCATTTGTGATTTCATTGTGTTTTTTGCATTTAAATTCAATGCCTAGTTTAGAAATGCTTTTTCTTTCTTTGCGAATGGTCGCTCTTTGGCGAGAAGTAAAGATAGATAGAAAATTATCAAAATCAATAAAATTTTCATTTTCCCAAGTGAACCTATAATTGTATCTTTCAACAAAACTTCTTTCTCTTAAGACACTCTTGCCTGATTCATTTGGAAAAAGAATATGCCATGATTCAATTTCCTCGGCTTCCATTTTTTTAATGCCAGCATCAATAAGATTGAACTTAGATTGATTATCTTTACCTAAAATTCTATCTCCCTCACAGGGAGTGAAAGGAATCGCTGTTAGTAATTTTGGATAATAATTTCTACCGGCCCTAGTTAGTGCATTTGCCCACTGATGATCAAAAATAAATTCCCCATAGCTATTAAATTTTTTATATAAAGGGAGAAAGCTTATTAATTTTTTATTTTTTATTTCGCCAAGATGATCTGGGATCCACCCAGATTTTTCTGATGCAGAATCACTTTGCTCCATTGCTAGTAAATATGAAAAATCCTCAAAAGGATTATTTGCTTTTATTGAATAAAGCTTTTTTTGTAAATCAATTGTTTTGATTTCAGATGACATGAAATTAGATTATCAGAAAACAAAATCCTGAGAGCATAAGTAAATATAAGGAGGCCCAATGATTATTTTTAAAAGCTAGTAAGAAATTTTTTTGCGAAGCAAGCTTATGCTGATAAAAATAAAAACCACTTAACAAAATTATTCCTATATACCAAGCAAATGAAAGTCCTGCCTTTAACCCCACTATTAGCAAAAGACCAATTACAGTAAATTGTAAGATAGCGATAATCAATAAAGTTTTTGACCCCCACCATAAAGGAGTCGAATTGATGCCTAATTTTTTATCATCGTCTATGTCACACAATCCATAGAAAGAATCAAAGGCAATAGTTTTTGCAGCGATCGCAAAGTAGAGAAAAATCATCGTTGGATTATTCAACTCATTTGTCATCGCGTAAACAATAATTGTTGGGTTGAAAGTAAGACCAAGAAAAATCTGAGGTCCAATAAAAAATCTTTTTGTCAGAGGATATATAACTATCATTAAACCAAAGCAGATACTCACATACATAGTATTTGTATTGGTTAAGCTAAGTAACATTAGGCTCAAAACACCAAGTATTGCAAAAACAGCCCAACTTTCAGATATAGAGAGCTTTTTGCTGGGTATTGGCCTTGTTTTTGTTCTTTCCACTCCGCCATCCAGGTCTTTATCCCAAATGTCGTTGATAACACAGCCTGCTGACCTTACCAAAATACTTCCTGCAATAACTATTAATAAATCAGCGTACTCAAAATCGCCGTTTGTGCTAATCACCAAGGCTAATAATGCCGGCCAAAGTAATAGGTATATGCCGATGGGTTTATCAAGACGCATCAATTCAAAAATGGCCAACGCCTTATTCATGATAATAAGAATACCTCCATGACACTCAAGGGGTATCCTCGAACAAGGTAATGAGTCCTTCTCCCCCAGACAACTTCTTTGGAAGAAGTTTGAAATTGTGCAAACTCTCGACGTATTTTAATAAATAGTTCACTTTGAAAGAGCAAATCACCAAGTGGCTTAGATCCAATAGTCCCTAATCCAGGATAGCCTTTTGATGCGGTTAGTTCTGGGATAATGCTCCTTGCATAAACAAGGGGTACTAGATCTCCATATAAAACCACTTCTCTGATGCGAACTTCTTCAGAAGGTATTTCCAAAGCGATATACTCTTCATCCTCGGCAACGCCAATATCATCATTTAAGATTTCAAGTTTGAATTCAGCATGAGATGAAATTCTCGCAGTAATTGATCCTTCCTCTTCCAACCAATCTAAAACATTTTTTTTTGTTAAACCATCACTTAATTCTTTGGCATTCAGCCATTTATCAATTCTTTTTACTTGCATGAATTAGATCTCTAAAATCTGATATTATAGCCTGCTTAATTTTCATTAAATGAGACTTTTTGAGTCAGAATAACTAAGAGAGATAAAATGGAATATAAAAAATGGGAATGCATTGTATGTGGACTAATATATGATGAAGAACTGGGTTGGCCAGATGATGGCATTGCTCCAGGAACTGCTTGGGATGATGTTCCTGATGATTGGTTATGTCCTGATTGTGGAGTAGGCAAAGAAGATTTTGAAATGGTAGAGATTTAATGATTGATACGCCAAAAAACCTAACCAGAAACATTCTCATAGGTTTGATTCTTGGTTTTGTTGTAGGCTCTTTTCTTTTTTATACAGATTTCTTTCCAAATTCATTAGATGCTTTTGTAGAAAAGTATATTTTCAAGATGGGCGGAGACATCTTCATGAATCTCCTGAAGTTATTAGTTGTGCCTTTGGTCTTTTTCTCTTTGGTGACAGGAATCTCTTCTCTTGGAAGTTCACAGTCCCTAGGAAAACTTACATTTAAAACCGTAGGCTTTTACTTATTTACTACAGGCATTGCTGTGTCTTTGGCGCTTATAGCAGGTTCTTTCTTTCAGCCAGGTTCTAACTATTCATCTGATATAGCTATGGCTGCTCCAAGTTCATTGCCTCAAGGGCAGGGCATCTACTCAACAATTGTCGGTATCTTCCCTTCAAATATTATTCAAGCCATGGCTGATAATCAGATGCTAGCAATAGTTTTCTTTAGCATCATATTTGGCTTGGCTCTAAATAAGACAAATCACTTAACTGGAAATTTAAGCGATTCATTCGCTAAATTAAATACAGTATTTCTACAACTGATCGTAATGATTATGAGCTTTGCGCCTTTGGGAGTTTTTTGTTTAATCGGAAAGTTTGTTATCGCTGATGGCCTGGATATTTTCCAAGACGTTTTAGCTTATGTTGTTCTTTTAATAGCTTTGCTCTTATTTCATGCAGCTTTTACTTATTCATTATTCCTAAAATTTATTGGGGGGCTAAATCCATTAACTTTTTACAGAAAAATGAAAGACGTAGCTTTATTTGCTTTTTCTACCTCATCAAGTGCAGCAACAATTCCAGTAACTCTTAGAACAGTCAATCAAGATCTGGGCGTAAACCAAAACGTTGCATCGTTTGTTGTTCCTGTTGGCGCTACGATCAACATGGATGGAACAGCCATCATGCAAGGTTTAGCAACAGTCTTTATTGCTCAAATGTCTGGGATTGATTTAACACTTTTTCAATACATTCAGGTGGTGTTGTTAGCAGTAGCAACTTCGATTGGAACTGCAGCTGTTCCATCGGCAGGAACCATTACTTTGATAATAATTTTGCAACAATTTAATCTGCCGCTTGAAGCAATAGGGATCATTCTTGCAGTTGATAGAGTGCTAGATATGATCAGAACATCAGTCAATGTTACCGGTGATGCTGCAATTGCATGTATAGTTGCGAAAACAGAGAATCAATTGGATGAAAATATTTTCAATTCAAGGGCTTAATTACTAATTAAATTCAATTTTATTTGATAAAATCTAACGCTTGTTTATAGGAGAGAAAGGATGAATATATTAATTGCCCCGGCATTGGGTGTTCTTGGTTTGATCGCTGCTTTTGTGGTGTTCAGTTTGGTCATGCGTTACTCAGATGGAACGGACCAGGTTAAAAAGATTGGTGATGAAATTCATAAGGGCGCAATGAAATTCATGAAAACTGAATATACCTATTTATTAATCTTTGTAGCCGTATTAGTTGTATTGGTCGCGACCTTTCTTACGATCCAGTCAGCAATTGCAGTCGTAGTTGGTGCTGCCTGCTCATCTTTAGCAGGTTTTATTGGAATGTATGCAGCGACAAAAGCAAATGTTAGAACTGCAACTGCAGCCCAACAGGATGGTGCAGCAGCAGCATTAAGCGTCTCTTTTTACGGTGGCTCTGTCATGGGGTTGTGTGTTGCTTCTCTTGGTCTAATTGGCCTAGGCGGTCTCTTTTATTTTTTTAGTGAATCTCATGTTCATGCTCTTGAAGGATTTGGAATGGGTGCATCAGTGGTAGCTTTATTCTCTCGTGTTGGTGGAGGTATTTTTACTAAGAGTGCCGATGTTGGAGCAGACTTAGTAGGTAAAATTGAAGCAGGAATTCCTGAGGATGATCCAAGGAACCCGGGTGTTATTGCAGACAATGTTGGTGATAACGTTGGCGATGTTGCAGGAATGGGATCAGATATCTTTGAATCTTACTGTGGATCAATGATTGCCTCGATTGCTATAGCCTACACTTTAGGCTCAAAGGAAATGATGATGTTTCCATTGGCATTAACTTCAATTGGTTTAATAGCTTCGATCATTGGAATCATAATAGTTAAATTACAGTCAGCTAAAGCGCCTGCAAGTGCTTTACGCTCTGGAACTCTTTTAGCTCCTGCAATTTTTATTGTCATGGCATATTTTTTAACAAATAGCATAGACGGCGTGTCAATGAATGTATGGTGGGCAGTTGTCTGTGGTGCTATTGGTGGAGTCTTAATTGGACTAATCACTGAGTATTATACGGGTGGAGACCCAGTAAAGAAAATTGCTGAGTCAGGTGAAACCGGGTCTGCGACTGTTATGATTTCTGGTCTTTCAGTTGGAATGCAATCTGTTGTAATTCCAATTTCAGTTCTAGCAACAATTATTTTAATTTCAACAACTCTATCAGGAGTTTATGGAGTGGGTATTGCTGCAGTAGGAATGCTTTCAACAGTTGGTATAACCATGGCGATTGATGCATACGGACCAGTTGCAGATAACGCTGGTGGTATTGCTGAGATGGCTGGCATGGGTGAGGATGTGAGAGAAATCACCGATTCTTTGGATGAGCTAGGAAATACAACAGCAGCTATCGGCAAAGGATTCGCAATTGGAGCTGCAGCTCTAGCAGCACTTGCAATTATTTCTGCATTTTCTGCAGTTGTAAGTTTAAATTTTGGTGAAGCATTTACGTTATCTTTAGGCCAACCAATCGTCTTAGTAGGAATGTTTATAGGAATTTGTATTCCATTCTTAATTTCTTCAATTACCATGACAGCCGTTGGCGATGCTGCATTTGAAATGATCAATGAAATTCGAAGACAGTTCAGAGAAATCACCGGCTTAATGGAAGGCAATGCTGATCCTGATTCAGAAAAATGTGTTGAGATAGCAACTAAAGCCGCTCTTAAGAAAATGATGTTACCTGGTGTTATTGCTGTAGCAATGCCTGCAGTTGTTGGGTTTGGTTTAGGTGCCATGGCTTTAGGTGGAATGCTTGCTGGTGGACTATTGGGTTGTGTTGCACTTGCTTTGTTTATGGCAAATGCAGGTGGAGCTTGGGACAATGCTAAGAAATATGTTGAGAAGGGCAACTATGGTGGCAAGGGTTCTGATACTCATGCCGCAGTTGTTGTTGGAGATACTGTTGGAGATCCATTCAAAGACACATCTGGACCCTCAATGAACATCTTAATCAATGTGATGGCAATAGTGAGTTTAGTTATAGCTCCGTTATTAACATTGAATGGAATGTTGTAAAAATTACTTCAACAAAAAAGCTATGGAAATTTTGACCAGATAACTAAGCATCAGCGAAAGCTATAGAGCCTGAGATCCATCTTTCTATCAACTGATTAGCAAGCTCAGGCTCCTCATTACATATTGATTCAGCAACTTTTTTGGTTTCCATTAGATACTGACTGTCTCTAACTAAATTGGTGTATTTCATCGGTACAATTCCTGTTTGTTGCGCACCCATGATTTCTCCAGGACCTCTTATGACAAGGTCTTCTTCTGCGATTTTAAAGCCATCTTGAGAATCTACTAACACCTGGAGTCTTTGGGAGGAAACATCTTGAATCTTGTCTTTATGAAGAAGAATACAAAAGCTTTCCTTAGTGCCTCTGCCTATCCTTCCTCTTAATTGATGCAATTGTGCTAAACCAAACCTTTCAGCATTTTCAATCACCATGATATCTGCATCAGGAATATCGACTCCAACCTCAACAACGGTCGTTGATACTAAGATTGAAGTTTTAGAATCTTTGAAAGCTTGAATCTGCTCTTGCTTTTTAATTGCTGATAACTTGCCATGCAGGCAACCAACTTTCTCTTGACCAAAATGGTCAGATAAATCTTCGTAGGTTTCCATGACAGCATTTAAATCCAAGTTCTCAGATTCTTCAATTAAGGGGCATATCCAATATACTTTGCTACCTTTTTTTGTAGCAGCTGAAATTCTTTCAATGAGTTTATCTTTCCCACTTAGCGGCAAGCATGATGTTTGAATTGGTTTTCTGCCAGGCGGTAATTCATCTATCACTGAAACATCCATGTTTGCATATACGCTCATCGACAGTGTTCTTGGAATTGGGGTAGCTGTTAATGTGAGCTGATGAGGTGCAGATTTTTCAGAATCATTTTTTTTCCTTAATGCTAGTCTTTGATTTACTCCAAACCTATGCTGCTCGTCGATGATAATGAGAGCAAGGTTTGAAAATTCAACGCTCTTCTGGAATAAAGCATGAGTTCCAACTAATAATTTGATCTTCCCACCCATAAGATCTTGCAGGATTCTTTTTCTTTGGCTTGTAGATGTGCTACCAGTTAGAAGAGCCACTTTTACTGCTTGTTTATTAAAAAACGATTTTAAACTAAGAAAATGTTGCTCTGCTAGAAGTGTGGTTGGGGCCATAAAAGCAACCTGAAACGATGAATCAAGAGCTAAGGCAGCAGCCAAAGCGCCCACCACTGTTTTTCCTGAACCAACATCTCCTTGGACCAATCGCATCATAGGAACTTCTTGTGCTAGATCCTCTTTAATTTCACTTACAACTCTTGCTTGGGCTCCAGTTAATTCAAAAGGAAAATTTGATTTAACTTCTGCTGTCCATTCATCTTCTTTTGACAATGAAAAGGCATGGTGCCGTTTTTGTTTGCGTTTTAAAAAAGCCATACCAGCTTGAAAAGCAATCATCTCCTCTTTTAATAGTCTTACTCTTGCTGGATGGGATCCACCAGGCAGCATTTCATCAATGTCAATATCTGCCTCAGGATTATGGATAATTTTAAGGGCATCAATAATTTTCATGTTTAAAGATGCGTCATATTTTTCAACATCAAGAAAGTCTTCTTCAAAATTTAATTTTGAAATTGCAGCTTGAATAAATCCTCTAATTTTTTTTTGTCCTATGCCCTTGGGTACTCTATACACAGGTGTTAATTTTTTGTCTTTTAATTCGTGATCATTTGAAATAACTTCATACTCTGGATGGATCATTTCTAACCCATATCTGCTTAGACTGACTTTTCCATAACATAAAAGCTCAGCTCCAGCTTTAAGTTGCTTGGTTTGGGCGGGATGGAAATAAAAAAAACGAATATTGATATTAGAATATGAATCAGCTGATTTAAGCACCATCATCTTTCTTGGTCTATATAGCACCTGTGTAGACAAAACCTTTACTTTAATTAATTTTTCATCCCCTGGTTGAAGGTCACTTATATATGAAATTTTTGTTCTATCTTGATACCCAAAAGGAAGATGAAAGCAGAGATCTCTTAAATTAAAAATTCCAACAAGATGAAGTTTTTCAACGATAGAAGGTCCAATACCTTTTAATTGAGTGAGTTCAATATTAGCCACTTAACGATAATACTTTTAATATAAGGACTTTAGAAACATATATATGAAAAAAGTTTTAATTATAGGTTATGGAGATATTGGAAGGCGGGTTGCGGTCAGCCTTCCCAACCAAGAATTTATAGGAGTTTCCAGAAGCGAGCCTTCCAATTTAGGTAATGTTACATTCATTCAACAAGATTGGATTAATCAATCAAGCTTGACGCTGTCATCTTCAGATTTCTCAACGATTGTCTTGATATTAAAGCCAACCTCATCTGATATAGGTGGATATAAGCAAGGATTTTTAGATGCGTCACATAAAATTATGGATTTTTTTAATAACCATATTAGTTATGAGAGATTGCTGGTTGTAACTTCAACGAGGGTATATGGGATAGATAATGGGAGAAATATAACAGAAGCAGTGGAGCCTTTGCCTGATGATGAGCAGGGCAGAGTAATTTTAGATTATGAAAATTTTATATTGCATGAATCAAAAGTAGCGCCAATTATATTACGACCATCAGGATTATACGATGAACGATCTCATTGGATGAGAAATCATGTGAATGCTTTTGATGGAAAAAAATATCCTCTTCGGTTTGCCGAAGGCAATATGTTTAGCAGGGACAATCTTGCATTGGTTATAGCAAATTATATCTGCAATAAAGAATTAGCTCATATATCTGGCCCACTAATTTGCAGCGATAAAGCTCAGAAGTATAGTGAGATTTTTTCTCTTGTTTGTCCCGAGCACTCTTTTGAAGATTTTTTTATTAGTACAGATAATATTGGCAAGTCATTTGATCCGCAGAAGTTATTAGACAGTGGTTTAATGAGATAATGATGAAAAGTATTTAGGAATCTTATGTTTTACAGCATGACAGGGTATGGAACAGGACAAGCAACTTCAAAGAAGATGGAGGTTTTGTGTGAAATTAAGTCGGTTAACAATAGGTTTATAGATATTTCTTTCAGAGGATACAGTCTGCCAAACGATTTAGAAGAGTATATAAAAAATCAGATAAAGAAAAAGTTCCTCAGAGGATCTTTTGAGGTAAAAATTCATGATAATTTTCAATCAGAGCATTCTTATGAGCTTAATCAAGAAAGTATCAGGAGCTTAAAGGGCACTTTAAAAGCTAGCAAAGATTTTAAGCACTTAAATCTTAAATTAAGCGATTTAAGAGACATTCCAGGCCTTTTAACAGTTAGGACGTCAAAAAAAGATATTTCAACCTTAGGCAAGAAGGCTATAAATATTGCAATAAAGAACTTAGTTGATTCTAGAGCTAAGGAAGGTCAAAAAATAGAAAAAATTATTCTAGCCAAAACCTTATTTTTAAAAAATGCTCACCAAAAATTATCCAAGTCCGCACCTTCATTAATAAAGCATAGAGTTAAAACCATCAAGAATAAGTTCATCCAAAAGAACATTGATATTAATAAAGATGAGATAGCTAATGAGCTATCTAATGTAGCGCTAAAACATGATATAGCTGAAGAGCTTGAAAGAATTAGTTTTCATATTGAGTCCCTTAATAAATTATTCAAAATAAAAAATGCGCATGGTAAAAAAATGGACTTCATCCTCCAGGAATTATTTAGAGAGGTAAACACTCTGTCAGTTAAGATAGAGAAACCAGATTTAAAAGATTTAGCATTAACCATGAAGTTAAAGGTAGAGGAGCTGCGTGAGCAGGCTCAAAATTTAGAGTGATGAAAGACCCAAAGCTTTTTTTAGTTTCGGCTCCGTCTGGTGCAGGCAAGTCATCTTTGATCGATGCAGTTTTAGCCAAAGCCAATCAATCTCATTTGCCTCTAGAGTTATCCATTTCTTACACAACAAGATCACCAAGAAAAGGTGAATCAAATGGCAACCAATATTTCTTTATTTCTCAAGAAGAGTTTTTAGATAAAAAAAATTCTAATTTTTTTCTTGAACATGCTGAAGTTCATGGAAATTGGTATGGTACTTCTGTAGATTTTGTTCAATCAAAACTAAGCTCAGGAGTGAATTTAATTCTTGAGATTGATGTGCAGGGATTTAGGCAAATTAATTATTTGTCTCTCAACCATGATTCAATATTCATTTTGCCTCCATCTATCCATTCTCTAGAAGAAAGAATAAAAAGCAGGGGGGACAAGGATTTAGAGTCAATTAATTTGAGATTAAAAAATGCAAAAGATGAGTTGGCTCATGCAAAAGAATACAAGCATATTATAATTAATGATTCCTTTGAGGATGCAGAGATGGAGCTTTTCAACATTATTTCCCAAGAAAAACCATTAAATCAGCAAAATATTGAAGAAGTCCAACAGTTTTTAGCTCAGCTATTGTCTTATTAGGCAAATAAACACTAAAATACGCCCTCGGAGAAAAACATTATGGCAAGAATTACAGTAGAAGGTTGTTTAGATAAAGTCCAAAGTAGATTTGAGTTAATCTTATTAGCATCTGGAAGAGCAAGACAACTTTCAACAACCAGCAGAGAACCAATGGTAGAATGGGAAGATGATAAACCTACCATTGTCGCTTTAAGAGAAATTGAAGAAGGGCTTATTACAAAAGAAATTCTTGATAAAACTCTTGAAGAGGATGTCCTTCTAGATGAGTTTGCTATTGACAAAGACAAACCACAAGACGAAATTATCGGCTAATGTTAATCCTGGAGCTTTTAATTGAGTGACCGGGCTATAACTAATCAGGTTCTCTTAGATTTCTCTAATAGTCAACTTCTTTCACCGCTTCCAAAAAATCTTTACGAATCTGCAAAAGTCTATTTCAATAAAAAAGAGCTAGGCCTTTTGCAAACAGCATACAATGTTGCATTTGAGGCACATAAGGATCAACTTCGCAAAGAAGGCTCAGCCTATATAACTCATCCTGTCGCAGTTGCCTCGATTTTAATGGATCTTAAATTAGATATTGAAACGGTTTGTGCGGGGTTAATGCATGATGTCTTGGAAGATAGTTTCATCAAGAAATCCTACTTAGAAAAACTCTTTGGTAAAGATGTTGTCGCAATAGTTGATGGTGTAAGCAATTTAAATAAATTAGATTTTAATAGTCTAGAAGATCGTAACGCGAATAATTTACAAAAAATGGCTTTAGCTATGTCCAAGGATATAAGAGTCATAATTGTAAAGTTATGCGATCGATTGCATAACATGAGAACTATTCAGTTTCTTCCAAGAGACAAGCAAATTAGAAAATCAATTGAAACCTTGGAACTTTATGGCCCCATAGCAATTAGGATTGGTATGCAAAATATTCGTATTGAGCTTGAAGATTTAGCTTTTAAATGCATCCATCCAATGAGAGCTAGAATCCTTGAATCTGCTGTACAACAGACAGTAGGAGGCAGAAAAAAAATAATCTCTAAGCTAAGAAAGCAATTTAAGTATCATTTAAAGAATAATGATATTACTGCTACTGTAAAAGGAAGGCAGAAGTCTCTTAGCAGTATTTATGCAAAGATTAAAAATAAGAAAAAACCATTCTCAGAAATACTGGATGTGTATGCCTTTCGGGTGATTGTTAGGTCGGTCGATGATGTTTATAAAGCTCTAGGCATCATTCATAATCTTCACAAACCTATTGGCAATAGATTTAAAGATTACATTGCAATTCCAAAAACAAATGGTTACCAAGCTCTTCATACTTCTTTAATAGCATTAGACGGAGTTCCAATCGAAGTTCAAATTCAAACTAAGAGCATGGAAATAATTGCCCAGAATGGCATCTCTGCTCATTGGTCTTATAAGACAAAGGGTGAAGTCGGCTCAGATCTAATTGGAGCAAAAAAATGGATTGAAGGCTTCACTGATCTTCAAAAGGCTTCTGTTGATTCGCATGAATTTGTTGAAGCCATAAAAACTGATCTAGTTTATGACGAAGTATATGTTTTTACTCCAGCTGGTAAAATTGTAAATTTAAAATCTGGTTCAACGCCAATTGACTTCGCTTATGAGCTTCATACAGAGCTGGGAAACAAAGCGGCAGCATGTAAGGTAAATAGAAAATATGCTCCCCTAAATATTCGCTTAGAAAATGGCCAGTCAATTGAGATTATTACCTCAGATAACCTAGAAGTTAGTCCAGATTGGCTCAACTTTGTTGTCACAAGTAAAGCCAGATCTTCTATACGTCTAGCACTTCGTAATCAAAAAATTTCACAATCTAGAAAAGCTGGCAAGTTAATGCTTGAAACCGAATTAAAAAGAGGTGGAGTATCCCTTGATCAATATAGAGGTAGCAGAATGTCTAGAATCCTTGAGATGATAGGGGTGAAGTCTTTAAATGAACTTTTAACAGATCTTGGATCTGGCAAAAAAACAGGTGCGTTGGTTGCAGAGAGGTTCTTCGCTGGATTAAGCATTAAAAAGAATAGAAATTCTAAACCTAAAGCAATGGTTCTATCCGATCATCAGATTGAAGGAGTTTCAGTTATTTATGCAAAATGTTGCATGCCGATTCATGGAGATCCGATAACCGCTCATTCAGATACTGATAGAGGAATCGTGATTCACCATGCAAGATGTAGGCAGGTTGTTCCCCATAGAAGTGCTAATGTTTCATCAAGATATTTGCCAGCGATGTGGGGGACTGATAAAAAGGAGTTGCACTATAAAGGACATCTTAAAATCCATGCAGAAGATAGGCCGGGGATACTTGCCGATATAGCCTCAGTCTTTACAAGATCTAATCTTAATATAGTCAATATTCAAAGCAGAGATATTGACTCAATGATTATTGAGTTTATTGTGGAAGTGGAAGTTCTTAATGCTGATTCATTAAATAGATTGATGGTAAAATTACGCTCTTTAAGATACGTTACAAGTTGTTCAAGAATTGTTAACGACACCAAAACTAAAAATGAAAAAACCAATTTTTACAAGTAATGCCCCAGCGGCAATAGGACCCTACTCTCAAGCAATTCAATGGGGGGATGTAGTTTTTATATCAGGACAAATACCACTCATTCCAACTTCAGGAGAATTAAATAACAATTCTTTTAGCGATCAGGCATCGCAAGTTATAGATAACTTAGAAGAAATCTGCAAGGAGGCAGGCGGCGGCTTAGATAATATTCTTAAATTAACAATTTACTTAACTGATCTAGCAAAATTTGATGCAGTCAATGAGATTATGAGCAAAAGATTCTCTGAACCATTTCCAGCCAGAGCAACTGTAGAGATTTCAAAATTACCAAAAGGGGTAGATATTGAAATGGATGCCATTTTATCAATTGAGGTTTAATGTCTAGGAACTTAATTAACCTCGCTGATCTTACTAAAAAAGATATCCTTGATTTAATAGAGCTTGCAAATAATTTTAAATCTGAGAATTTACTGGATTATCGTAATGAAAATTTATTTCCTGATAAAAAAATTGTTTCGATGTTCTGTGAGCCTAGCACCAGAACTAAGTTATCTTTTGAAATCGCAGCTCATAACTTGGGAGCAAAATTTATAGATTTTGATTTATCTAATTCCTCAATGAACAAAGGTGAAACTCTTGAGGATACTCTTGAGGCCATGGAGATGATGGGAATCGATTTATGCATTTTACGTCACACTGAATCTATTATTCATGACTTTGTAAAAAATTTTTCCAACATGCAATTCATTAATGCAGGAGAGGGTTCATTTTCTCATCCAACCCAAACGTTAATAGACTTAATGACCATTAGAGAATCAAAAGAAAAATTTGATAACCTAAACATTGCTATAGTTGGAGATCTAGACCATTCAAGAGTGGTAAGTTCATTCATAGAGGGAATTCAAATAGTGGGTTATAAAAGCATAACCTTTTGCGGCCATCCTGATCTATGCAAAAATTTTATAGATAGTCCCATTGGCAATTTTGAATCTGAGTTAGAAATGGCATTACAGGATGCAGATATTGTTATGGCCTTGAGGATTCAAAATGAGAGGCTGTCAGAAAAACTTTCCATCGAAGCAAAAGATTACATTGATAGGTATCAGATAAATGTTGATTCACTGCAAGTGGCTGATCCTGAAATGATTTTGCTTCATCCTGGACCAGTAAACTTTGGAATCGAATTAAGCAAAGAAGCAAGCGAGTTAGAAAATTGCAAAATTAGAAATCAAATATTCAATGGTGTTGGTATGAGAATGGCAGTTTTAACTAAGCTTTTTTCTCAAGCATAACTCTCTTAACTGTCTCAACAGTATTAATGGTTGTTTGCTCAACTTCAATATTAATGGAGTCTCCCTTTTTTATATCTTTAAAAGTAGTTATTGAAACTGTTTCGGGAATAAGATGAATATAAAAAGATGACTTAAGGACTTTGCCAATTGTTAGGCTGCATCCATTTAGGGCTACATAACCTTTATAAAAGAAGTATTCTCTTAGGCTTGAAGGAATTTTAATTTGAAGATCCTTTGTATCTTTCCTATCAATTATTTTAAGGACTTCTCCAGTTCCATGAATATGACCAGAGACAAAGTGTCCACCAATTTCTGTTTTTGCAGTCATGGAGCGTTCTAAGTTAACCATGCTTAATCTAGTAATATTTTTTAAATTTGTTTTATCCAAGGTCTCTTGTATTACATCAAACTCTAAATTATCAGTTTTGCCTTTTTTAATAGTAAGACACACTCCATTGACAGCTACACTGGCTCCTTTGGATAAATTTTTAGAAAAACCTTTCGGCGCTTTGATTATTATCGTTGTGTAATCTTTATTAAAAATAATTTTTTGGATTTGCCCTTTTCCAGTAACGATTCCAGTAAACATTATGCGCCCCAACTATCTCTATATTTTTCTAATAGCGAAACGTAAGAGTTAAAATTTTTATTATTGTTAGAGAATCTTATTAGAGCATCCAAATCAATTATTGATGTGACAGCTATATTAAAATTATTTTCAAGTTCTTCTTTTGCAGAAAGCTCTCCATTCCCTTTTTCTTGTCTATCCAATCCAACAACAAATAATTTTGGTATCGCATGGAGACTTTTAATAGTTTCTATAGACTCTTTAGCAGCAGTCCCTGCAGACAAAACATCATCAATGATTAAGACATTACCAGATGGATTGGCCCCAATAATGTTGCCACCCTCACCATGATCTTTAATTTCTTTTCGATTAAAAGAAACTGGGCATGGAGTACCTCTTTGGCTATAGATCATTGCAACAATTGAACCTAGAAAAATACCTTTGTAAGCAGGACCATACAAACAATCAAATACTAAATCAGCTTCTTCAATAGCATCTACATAGCAATTTGCTAATTTGTAGAGATCGCAACCACTGAGCATTTTTGCAGCATTAAAAAAATATGGACTTGATCGACCAGATTTTAAAATAAACTCTCCAAACTCTAGTGCATTTGATTCTAACGCCAATTCGATGAAGGTTTTTTGAAAATCTTTTAGCTCAGACACGATTTTTGGATATTAACTATTTCTGCGATTCCTATTGATGCTGAATCAATCATTTCATCAAGTTGTTCTTTTGTGAAAGGATGTTTTTCAGCAGTTCCTTGGATCTCTATGATCCCGCCTTTCTCAGTCATCACAATATTAAGATCAGTATCTGCAGAACTATCTTCTTCGTAATCTAAATCTAAAAGGGGAGTTCCATCATTTAGTCCAATTGAAACTGCGGCAACAAATTCCTTGATTGCTCTATGGTCATCATGAGAGTCTTTTATAGCTTGAAACAAAGCAACACATGCACCTGAGATAGACGCAGTTCTTGTTCCTCCATCTGCCTGAATCACATCGCAATCAATGTTTATTGTTTTATCTTTAAAGTACTTTAGGTCAACAGCTTGTCTTAATGATCTACCAATTAATCTTTGAATTTCCATGGTTCTTCCACTCTGTTTTCCTTTTGCAGCTTCTCTGTTCATTCTTTCGTGTGTTGATCGTGGTAGCATGCCGTACTCGGCTGTTATCCAGCCTTCGTTTGATCCTCTCATCCATCTTGGGACATTATTTTCAATGCTCGCAGTACAAATTACATGAGTATCTCCAAATTTTATTAAAGCAGAGCCTTCGGCATGTTTGTTGACCCCGGTCTCTATTTCTATGGATCTCATTTCGTTATTTTGTCTGTTATTTTTTCTTGTCATATAAATATTATATCTCTTTAAATGGCCCTATAATCTTTATAGAGGAAAATCTATTATGAAAAATAAAGTTCTTTTATCTATATTGCTTTTAACATTCATAGGTTGCTCTGAAAGTTTTAATGTCGATCTTTCATTTGGAGATTCTGAATCAGACTCAATTAATCCAGGGATTGATAATGCATTTGCTTCAACCTATGCTCCAATGAATTCTGAACCAATGCTTTTTAGGTCAGCTAATATTTATGATGGCTTGGGAGGAGAATTTCTAAATTATGATTTATTGCTTTCAGACGGAAAAATTATAGAAATTGGGGAATCTATAACAGCTCCTGGCGTCATGGTTATAGATGCAACTGATAAATGGATCACTCCTGGCATTATAGATATTCACTCTCACATGGGAGTCTATTCTGCTCCTGGAGTTTCTACTAGTTCTGATGGAAATGAGGCAACTTCTCCAGTTACAGCTGAAGTTTGGGCCGAGCATTCACTGTGGACTCAAGACCCTCAATTTGCTCTTGCATTAAAAGGGGGAGTAACTGCCTTCCACGTATTACCGGGATCAGCAAATCTATTTGGTGGCAGAGGGGCAACATTTAAAAACGTTTCTCAAAATACTGTTCAAGCAATGAAATTTCCAGATGCTCCACATTCACTCAAGATGGCTTGTGGTGAGAATCCTAAAAGAGTTTATGGTAACCGCAGGCAGGCTCCCTCAACGAGAATGGGTAACATGGCTGGTTACCGCAGTGCCTGGATAGAAGCCGTTGAATACACAGATGGGATGAATGAAAGAAACTCTGATAGAAGACCTACAAGAGATTTAGCCATGGATACTCTAATGGGGGTCTTAAATGGAGAGATTCTTATTCAAAATCATTGTTATCGGGCTGAGGAAATGGCAATGATGATAGAGTTGTCAAAAGAGTTCAATTATAAAATTACTGCTTTTCATCATGCCGTTGAAGCATATAAGATAGCTGACCTTTTAGCAGACGAAGAAATCTGTGCTGCTTTATGGGCGGATTGGTGGGGTTTCAAGCATGAAGCATATGACATGGTTCAAGCAAATGTAGCAATCATTGATCAAGCCAAAAATGGAACCGGGTGTGCGATAGTCCACTCAGATGATCCCGTGGGAATCCAGCATCTCAATCAAGAAGCAGCCAAGGCAATGGCTGCAGGTAATAGAGCAGGTTATGAGATTTCTAGAGCTCATGCCATGCGCTGGATTACAAGCAACCCCGCTAAAGCAGCGGGAATACTAGATCAAACAGGCACTATAGAAATTGGTAAAGATGCTGATGTAGTTCTCTGGAGTGGCAACCCCTTTAGTGTTTACTCCAGAGCAGAGAAAGTTTTAGTAGATGGTGCTTTGGCATTCGATATGGATAATCCTAAAATTCAACCAATCACTGATTTTGATTTAGGAATTATTCAACCTCAAGCTAATAGGGCGCAATAGTATGAAAAGATTATTTACATCATTATTTTTACTTATTCTTATAGCTTCTATCTCAGCTGAAACAATTTTGTTAAAAGGTGGGTTGGTGCACTCCGGAAATGGCGGAGCTGGAATCATCCAAGATATCCTGATTTCTGATAACACTATTGTTGATGTAGGCAATAATTTAATTATTGATGGCAATACTCAAGTGATTGAGGTTAATGGGCTGCCTGTTACTCCTGGTTTGATTTCACCTATGAGCAATTTAGGAATAGTTGAAATTAATTCTTTAGATGTGACTCGTGATGATGAGTCAGAGCTTTTGAGTGCTGGCTTTAGTATTTTCAATGCCTTTAATCCCCACTCCACTGGAATTCCATGGAATAGAAGTAATGGAGTCACTAGTGCAATCAGCACCCCAAGTGAAACATCTTTCCCAATTTTTGGACTAGGCTCTCATTTTATTTTAGATGGAAGTCTTGAAATCAAGGGATCCAAAGATATAGCTATGTTTGGAAGGCTCGGAGCCTCATATGGCTCTCGTGCTGAAACTTTATCGCTTCTTGAGTCATTATTAGACATAGGAAAAATGGTAAACAGCATGACGATTGAAGATATTTTAGATCTTAATATTGCTGATCAGTTAGAGCTTCAAGCTCAAGATATTATTGCATTAGGGAAAGTAGTTAATGATGATATGCCGCTTGTCATAGAGACAAATAGAGCAGTGGATATTTTGCAAGCATTAGCCATGAAGCAAAAATATGGTTTGAATCTAGTCTTAGTTAGCATTGAAGAAGCTCCCATGGTTTTAGATCAAATAAAGGCAAGCAATACCCCTGTGATTATTGATCCCATGGACAATATCCCTAATTCATTTGATGAGCTGGGTTCGAGTTTGGATCTTGGAAGGATGCTCGATCAAGCAGGGATACCAATTATGTTTAGCACTCAAAGAAGCCATAATTACCATCTTATGCGACAGGGATCAGGAAATGCAGTTGCTCATGGAATGTCATATGAAACTGCAATCAAGGGAATGACACAGACAGTAGCTCAAACGTTTAATCTTGATAACAGAGGATCAATTGAGCCTGGGAAATTAGCTGATGTTATTGTTTGGGACGGAGATCCATTAGAGCCTGCTTCTTTTCCTAAGATTATAATGATAGAGGGGCAGTTACAAGATTTAAGTTCACGATCTTCTAAATTGACTGAAAGGTATATGAATAAAGAAGATAAGCCTTCTTCATATAAACATTAAGCTTGATTAACTTAAGAGCTCTTTTACAAGTTTGCTGACAACTGACATATCGGCCTTGCCCTCAAATTGCGGCTTAAGATAACCCATCAGTTTGCCCATATCTTGCATGCCATCGGCAGAGACTGCTGCAATTCCTTCTTGGATATGTAACTGAATTTCTTCTTCTGATAATTGCTTTGGTAAGTACTTTAGGATTACATCTAGTTGGCTTTGTTCAGTAGCAACAAGGTCGTCACGCCCTCCATTTTTAAACTGCTCTATCGAGTCCCTTCGTTGTTTTACATTCTTGTTTATTAAATTAGAAATTTTTGCATCATCAGCCTCAGCCCTTTCATCAATTTCAAATTTTTTAATGTCGGAGATTAGCATTCGTAAAGTATCTCGCGTGACAACGTCCTTGCTCAGCATGGCTGCCTTTAAATCTTGATTAATGGTGTCTAAGAGAGACAAATTAGCGATAGGATCTTTGTCTTGAGAAACTAAACTTTCTATTAGTTTTATGTGCTCGTTTGATTGCAGCTGCCATTTTTCTCTTTCTTACTGCTGTTGGTTTTTCATAGAATTCTCTAGCGCGGATTTCTGGAACGATCGCAGCTTTTTCACAAGCGCGCTTAAATTTTCTTAGACCAACGTCGAAGTATTCTGTATCTTTTATTATTATAGAAGGCATAATTGCTGGGTAGTTTATTCTTTTTATGGAGTGAATGCAAAAACTTTTTTATGATTACTTTAGGTATTGAAACATCATGCGATGAAACTGCCATAGCCCTTTATGATTCTGATAAAGGGTTGATTGGTGAGGCAGTTTATTCTCAGATAGAGCTTCACGGAGAATATGGCGGCGTTATACCAGAACTTGCTTCTAGGGATCATTGTCAAAAAATTACTCACATTTACAAGAAAGCTTTAGGAGATATAGACCCAAGTAACATTGATCAAATAGCATATACAGCGGGTCCCGGATTACTGGGAACATTATTAATAGGTGAAAATTTTGCTCAAGGGCTATCGCTTTCTCTTAATAAACCATTAATACCTGTTAATCATCTTGAGGGTCACCTAATGGCTCCTTTTCTTAGCGGAGACAAATTAGATTTTCCTTTCTTGACACTACTTGTGTCTGGGGGACATTCACTCATTATTGATGTAAAGGGTTTTAATGATTATGAAATTCTAGGTCAATCTAGGGATGATGCTGTTGGAGAGGCCTTTGATAAAGTGGCTAAGCTTATTGGCCTGGGTTATCCGGGTGGCCCCGAGATAGAAAAGATGTCTCAACAGGGCGATCCTAAAAAATTTAAGTTTCCTCAGCCAATGCTGCATAGCGATGATTATGATTTTAGTTTTAGTGGTTTAAAGACCTCAGTGCTTTATGCTGTTCAAGATCTAGATAAGATCACTAAGGCAGTTCAGGCAGATATTTGCGCATCTTTTCAACAAGCAGCTACAGAGGTACTAGTCAAAAAAATATCTAAAGCCTTATCGGACACGGGTAGAGAGGGAATTATTTTAGCTGGAGGAGTAGCAGCGAACAAATTGCTTAGAAAAAAAATTTCTACTCTCCAGAAATCATTAAATATTAAGGTTTTATATCCACCAATTGCACATTGCACAGATAATGCCGCAATGATTGCATACCTAGGAAGTCTCAAGACAGATGAGGCAACACATCAGATGCAATCGCATGTAAGAGCGCGTTGGCCTTTGGGGATGCAATAGAATGCAAGATATTATTTATATTAAAGACCTGAGAGTTCAAACCATCATAGGAATATTTGGGTGGGAGCGAGAGGTTCGTCAAGAAGTAAGTATTGATCTTGAGATGGCGTTTGATTGCAAGAGAGCTGCAAAAACAGATGCAATTGAAGATACTATTGATTATAAAAAAATTACCAAAGGAGTTATTAAGTTTGTGGAGGAATCTGAATTTCAACTGCAAGAAACTTTGGCAGAAGGTATTGCCGAGCTTGTTAAGAATAAATATAAAGTTAATTCACTTAAGTTAAGAGTCTCGAAGCCAGGTGCATTAAGGCATGCCAAGGATGTCGGAGTTATTATTCATAGATAATGAAGTACTTTCTTTCGCTTGGAAGTAATATTGATCCAGAATCAAATCTTGATTTAGCTATTTCTGCATTAAAAGAAATTCTCTCTGAAACAGAGTGCTCCTCGGTATACACCACTCAAGCAGAGGGGTTTGATGGGGATGATTTCTTAAATCTTATTTTTTGTGGAGTATCTTCACTTTCCTTTGATGATCTTAATAATATGTTAAAAAACATTGAGGATAAATCTGGTAGAGACAGGAATGCACCAAAATTTTCATCTAGGACTCTTGATATAGATATAGTTCTTCAAATAAGCGATGATGAAGAAATACTTTTTGAGAGTGACGAGATAGCTAAGTATCGTTTTGTATCTGAGCCTTTAGAAGAGTTGCTGTAATATTATTTATAGTTTTTCTCAACTAAATCCCAAGCAGCCTCAGCTAGAGGAATGACTTGATCACCACGATCTTCGGCATGTTTACTTGCAGCTGTTCCATCTCTTACTCTCCCTAAAATGCCTTGCAAAATTCCAGCAAGTTTGAAGAAATTAAAAATTGTGTAAAACTCCCAATGCTCATCAAGGTTTTTGTCTGTAATTTTAGAATACATGTCCCTATATTCTTTCTCGGTTGGAATACCATTTTCTTTACAGAATTTTTCATCAATCAGCTGTGGAATATTTCTCCAGCCCATACAATGATAGTTAAAATCAGCAATAGGGTGTCCCAATGTTGAAAGTTCCCAATCCAAAACACCCATGACATTATTATTTGCATTAAACACCATGTTATCTAGTCGATAATCTCCATGAACAATTGAGGTCTCATCTTCGTCAGGAATATTTGATGGCAGCCAATCTATCAGCTTGTTCATTGCTGGAATGTCTTGAGTTTCTGAAGCTATGTACTGTTTGGTCCATCTAGAAACTTGTCTAGCAATATAGTTACCAGGTTTACCATAATCAGATAATCCCACTGATTCATATTCAACCATATGAAGTTGAGCAATTACATTGTTTTTACTCGCATAAATCTCAGATCTTGCAGTTGGAGATTTATCATCCAATAACAAGTCCCAGTAAATATTGCCATCGAGAAAATCCATAACAAAAAAAGCCGTTCCTATGACTGCTTCATCCTCACACAGACCATAAGTTTTGGGTACAGGGACCTTGGATTGTTGAAGAGCAGTTATCACCTTATATTCTCTATCTATAGCATGAGCAGATGGCAATAATACCCCTGGTGGTTTTCTACGCAGCACAAATTGTTGTTTTTCAGTAGAAATTTTATATGTTGGATTTGATTGACCGCCTTTAAATTGAGCAATCTTTAAAATTTTTCCTGCAGAAGAGATATTGTCTCCAAACCACTCTTGTAAGTTCGACTCATTAAACTTAAGGTTCTCGGCAACTTCCTTGGTTCCTGAAAAAATTTCATTACCCTTTGGATTATTCGCATCAGAGTCGTTCATTAGAGAGACTTTCCTCCATCTATGTTTAATATCTGACCCGTCACATATTCTGCTTCAGATAGATATATTGCAGCATCTACAATATCTTTCTCAGCTCCCATCCTCTTCATTGGAATCGCATTAATAATGTTATTTTTTTGCTCTGTTGTCCATTCTGCATTAGGTGGTTCTAGGATAGCACCGGGAGCTATTGCATTAACTCTAATGTTAGGAGCTAATTCCTTTGCTAGGGACCTTGTGAGAGTTTGCAAACCAGACTTAGCAGCAAGATAAATTGAATGATTTACTAAAGCTCTATCAACATTAATATCAGTTACGTTGATAATAAAACCTTTGTGCTTTTTTAGTTCTTTATGAAATGACTGAATTAAAAAGAGGGGCGCTTTTAAATTACTTCCCATGAGAGCATTCCAACTTTCTTCAGAGAAAGTGCCAATTGGAGTAGGGTAGAAGGTCGAGGCATTGTTTATCAAAGCATCAATGCGGGAATTTTTTGATATTGTTTTCTCCACCAATTTTGTAACTTCATTTGCATTGTCAAGATTTGCTTGGGCAATTATTGCACTATTGGTTCTTTCAGAATTCATTTTATCTGCAAGAGCCTCAGCTTCTTCTTTTGAGTCATTGTAGTGAATTACGATATCCCAACCTTTGTTAAAAAATGATAAGGCCATCTCCTTGCCTATCCTTTTAGCTGCTCCAGTGATAAGAATTGTTTTATTCATATGATCTCTTGTAAGGCTTCATAATAAAGCAATTGTTTTTGATGCGAAACTTCAGATGCATCAACGTTTGCTAATACTGAAAAGTCTATTGCCATGACCAATTTAAAAATTTTCTCTAAGTAGTCCCAATGCTCTTTCAAAGACTCATATTTTTTGAATTGCATCAATATTTTATAGCTGCGATGTACATTAATATTTTCAATTAATTTCAATTTTTCTGATTTCTTTTTGCAATCAATAAAATTAATTACTTGTTTTAAAGATTCTTGTATTTGTAGAAATGAGTTTGGAGTTGGCAATGATTCGCTGAGCTTAAAGCCGTTTATTCTTTGCATATCAGCCCATTTAAGTTCTGGTAAATCTCCATCACAAGAAATACTCTTTAAGCCAGTAAACCATGGATCAGTTAAATGGTAATCAATTAAAGCCTTAAAAAATTCATTACTAAACTTGTTTTCAAGAGCCTTTTTAGTTTCCATCCAAACTCTTTCTGGTGAAAGGTTTTTCAGTTCTTTTGACGCAATAACCTTTTCAAAATAACCCTTTGTTTCCTCATGAACATTAAAGTTATGGAGTTGCTTATACGCTTTGAATCTTGCAAATCTTAAGACTCGAAGAGGGTCTTCTTCAAAAGCTGGTGAGGTATGTTTAAATATCTTTTTTTTTAAATCTAGTCTTCCTTCAAAAGGATCAATGATATTCCCATTCTCATCCTTGGCTATTGAATTAATTGTGAAATCTCTTCGCTTTAGATCATCTTCAAGCGTGACGCTTGAATCAAAATAAAATTCAAAACCTTTATAGCCAACGCCAGACTTTCTTTCGGTTCTAGCTAGGGCATATTCCTCATTTGTTTCTGGATGTAAAAAAACTGGAAAATCTTTACCTATTGGTTTGAAGCCATTTTCTTCCATTTCTTCTGGACTTGAATTTACCACAACCCAATCACGATCCTTAGGCTCAACACCAAGTAATTCATCTCTTACAGATCCACCAACTTGAAAAAATTTCATGCTAATACTGTACCGAAATTTTTTCTAAATCATCAACCCTCAGCGCTGTAAGATTACCTTCCCAAACGCAACCCGTATCTAAACCAATAAAGTAAGGGTTATTGGTTTGACCATTTAAAGATGCCCAATGACCAAATACATAATATTGGTTCATTTTTTGGTAGGATTCTGAATCATAGTCAAACCAGGGTTTAAAACCCTCTGCAGCTTTTGTGCTTGTATTTTTTAAGTCTAGACTTGAAGCATTGCCTAGAAATCTCATTCTAGTTAAGTAGTTAATAATAATTCGATACCTATCATTGCCTTCCAATGACTCATTCCAAATATTTGGATCATCCCCCCACATTGATTTGAGTACTTTAGATGTATTTTTAATAAGTGCCTTTGAAACTTCCTCTGCCAGCTCCCGTGCTTTTTCTATAGACCAAATTTCTGGAATACCTGCATGCGTAATAATAAATTTATTTTGATTAGACTGATCAGGGATTTCAATGAGCAGAGGGCGTGTGATGAGCCATTCGAAAATTTGCATACTATTCTCTGCCTCAACTACTGTTTTTAAATCACCCTTACCTTGATTCATATTCATTAAGTAAAGTAAATAAAGATCATGATTGCCCAGTACAGAGGTAATATTCCTATCTGCCATGCAGTAATTCAAAACAGCAAGAGATTCTGGGCCTCTGTTCACTAAATCTCCCGTAAGGATAATTTTATCTTCTTGGCTGTTGTAATCAATTTTATCTAATAAGCTAACAAACTGGTCAAAACAGCCATGTACATCCCCAATTACATATGTGCTCATCTATAAATCTATGGTTTTAAAAACCGAAACAAAATCCTCAATAGATAATTCTTCTGCTCTTGCAAGCGGGTTAATATTCAGCTTTTCAAAGTTGATTTCTAATTTTTTAAGATTATTTTTAATTCCTTTTCTTTTATTGGCAAATGATTGGTCAAGTAAATTTGAAAACACTGAGAATTTATTTAAAGGAATCATTGGATTTACTCTGGGTGTGAGCCTGATAAATGAAGATTGAACTTTAGGTTTAATATCAAAGGATTCAGGAGGAACATCAAATAAAATAGCTGTTTCAAATAACGCAGCAATTTTTACCCCGAGTCTTCCCCAATCACCTGATTGATTTGAAGCGCAGATCCTATGTGCCACTTCCTTTTGGACTAAAAAATGCATGTCTTCGATTCCATTAAAGTAATTGATTAACTTAATAATTATTTGTGTAGAAATATTGTATGGAAGATTCCCCACAACTCTGTGCTTGGCTTTGTGTAAAAAGTCTAAAGACTCTTTTAGCACGTCACCATGAATAAACTCATGCTCAACTTTTGGAAATTTTTCTGAAAGGGAAATTATATTTTTCGGATCAAGGTCCATGGCTATTATTTTTATGTTGTGACCCATCAAGTGATAGGTTAGGGCTCCCATTCCAGGACCAATCTCAAAAAAAAGATTATTTTCTTGAGGGCTGATTGCTCTTTCTATTTCAAATAAAATAACCGGATCAATAAGATAGTTTTGACCTAACTTTCGTTTATGAGTTCTATCATTCATTAAAGCTGAATTTCTGCTGATTGAATTGCTTGTTTAATTGATCCAAGATCTGGTTTTATTTTTCCAGCAATATCTAATGCTGTCCCGTGATCTACAGATGTTCTTACAATTGGTGTTCCTAGTGTGATATTTACAGCCTCGCCAAAACTTAAGGTTTTTAAAACTGGCAGAGCTTGATCATGATACATTGCAAGGTATGCATCAGTTTGTCTTAATTTCTTAGCATTAAAAGCTGTATCAGCTGAAATTGCGTATGATGCATTTATACCTATATCTCTACAAATTTGAACTGCTGGATTGATTATTTTGATCTCTTCTTCCCCCATTTTTCCATCTTCACCAGCATGAGGATTTAATCCGAGGACAGTAATGGATGGATGTCTAATTTTAAATTTTGTTTTTAAGCCCGAATGAAGGATTTTAATTATTTCAATCAATTTTGATTTCCGAATATTTTTTGGAACTTCTGCTAATGGAATATGAGTTGTTGCGAGCGCAACTTTAATTTTTTTTGAAGAGAGAAGCATGACCACATTATTGGACCGTGTTTTCTTTTTAATCCACTCGGTATGACCTTGGAAACTTTTAAATCCGCCATCGATGATATTACTTTTTTGAATTGGCCCAGTGACCAAGCCAACTTTTTTATTGTTTAGACTCTGCGCTATTCCAAAATTGAGATTATCCAAAACATATTTTGAATTTTTTGGATTAAGAGTGCCAGGTTCCAAATCTTTGCATTTTCCAGCTTGAATGAATTGAACTGTACCCAGTTTATTTTTTTCTGCCGCTTTCAAGCTTTGAATCTCAATAAAATTGATATTTAGGTTAAGAATCTTAGATCTTGATTCTAATAAATCTATATCAACAATACAGATCAGGGAGGATTGCATATCTTGCCAAAATTTAGATTTTGATAGGTAAAGAATTAAATCAATACCGATTCCTGCTGGCTCACCGTGAGAGTATAGGAGTCGCTTCAATCTAGTTCTTTAAATTCTACAAATGCCTCAGCTCTTGTAGTACGAAGAGTATTCTCTAGCTCTTCGTCAAATTTTCTTGCAAATAAAATACCATAGGCTCTGTCTTTTATAACTTCTTCAGTTAAGTCTTCTGTTCTAGTCTCGAGCACCTGAAGAAAATGAAAGCCAAATTCAGACTCAAAAACAGGAGAGATTTCATTGACTGGAGATTCAAGCATCATTTTTTCAAAAGCTGGAGCGGTTTGACCTAGGCTAAGCCAATCTAAATCACCACCTCGGCTAGCTGAACCTGGATCTTCAGAATATTCTTTAGCCAACAAACTAAAATCTTCTCCATCCAACACTCTTACTCTCACTTCTTCTAATTCTTTTTTTGTGAAAGTTTCATCTCTTAGTTTTGTTGTCATCATTAATATATGACGGACATTCCATTGATCTTCAAAACGGACAAGATCTCCTCGTTTATCTTCAAGTTTGAGTATGAAGTAGCCTGAGCCACCTCTTAATGGAGGCGAAATGTATCCTTTTTTCTTATTTTTAAGAGCATCCGCAAATAGGCTTGGCAGATCAGCAAGATTTCTCCAGCCCATTTCACCACCAGATGAGGCATTGCTGCTTATGGAGTTTTCTTTAGCTAAATTTGCAAAATCTGCACCTTTATCTATCTCTATCAGCAACAAGTCAGCTTTATTTTGATCTGGAACAAGAATTTGACGTACAAATAACTCAGGAGATAACTCTTTAACAGCCCCTTCAGTTGCTAAGAAGCCATCTAATTCTTGTTCAGTGATATCTACCTCTCTTCCTACTCTGCCTCTTTGAACCCTCTGTATAATCATTTCTTTTCTGACTTGTGATCTTAGTTCCTCATAAGATTCACCTTCTGCTTCGAGCGTCTCTATAAAGTCTTCAAGAGATAATCCATTGCTTTGCGCAATGTTTTCAAATGCTTGATTTAATTCCCCATCACCAACTCTAATTCCAGCTTGTCTTCCCATTTGTAATTGCAGTTCTTCAATAATGAGTCGCTCTTGAACTTGTTCTAACATCACCTCTTGAGGTGGCATTGGAGATCCTTGCTCTTGGTATCTTTTTTTAATATTTTCAAGCATGTTATTGACTTGTGATTCGAGGACAACTCCTTCTTCCACAATAATTGCAACCCTATCCAGAATTTCAATCTTTGCACTCAGTGGAAGAGCAAGCAGGATTGATAGGGCAATATATATGTTTTTTTTCATAATCATTATTGTACTTAATTAAATGTTTGCAGAGGTATTGAACAGAAAGAATATTTTCTACTAGCTAAGACACTTTATTTCATCAAAGGTTCGAAAAAGCATTAGAGAAAAACCGATTCATTCTTTTATTTCCGCCTGTCAGTCCCTTTAGCTCAAACTCAAAATTTATTCTACTTTTGTTTTCGATAGAAATCATTTTATCCCAACTTGCATCATTAAATTGCATAGACTGAAAATTAAGAAGATTATATTTAGACAATCTTTTGTCTGATGCATAGATTTTAAAAGCTAGACAGCAGTTCTCATACCCAAAACCAAAATAACTCTCTAAGTTTTTCTTTGAATCCAAATCCCTGCTTATCCCACCAATGAATTTATAGCCTCCAGGCATTAACCGTTCTATTGAAAATTCTGCATAATCCAATTCATTTGTAGCATTTACAAGAGGAACATTGCTTTGATAATTTCTTGAGAATGTAACGCTCGTTTCTGGAAGTTGAATGTCTACTCTTGTTTGACCAAAATTAAGTGTATTTCTTTTCTGGGAGTAGTTAGCTGCAAAAAATACTCGAAGAATTTGATTTTTAAATGATAGATGCGTACCAATTTGGTTATCTTTTCCAATAGGGTTATCTAAAAATGAACTAATGATCTGACTTTCTTCTAATTCATTTTTTTTGATTATTTGGAAATTTAATGCCGAATTATTTTTTATTCTTTTTTGCCATTTTAAGCTAGCAAGTAAAAACTCCGTATCAGGCACTCTATCTTTACCAAAAAAATACTTTGTATTTAGTCTATTAAAGCTTCCAAGATTTCGTTGGTGAAGGTCAAAAATAGGATCCATGGATTGATCTTTAAAACCTGTTTTTTGATACACAAACTCAGGTATCAGCAATGAGAGATTATCCTTAAATGAGTTCCTTAATAAAGATGTAAATTTTATTTTTATTGAAGGTATTGAGGTAGATTGCGTTTTTATTTTTTTATTATCAAGGTTATATTTTTTATGTAAAAACAATCCATCTATTGATATGTCAAAATACCTAAAACTATGAAGAGCTTCTGCCCCAATTTCCGTGAATAACCTCTTTCCGGTCTGATGAATTCCCTTGTTATTAAGGGCTAAATGCTGATTTTTATTTATATCGAAGTTTGCATAATTTGCTCTAGCAAAATATGAAACTGAAGATCCATATTTTTTATAATCAAGATTTAACTCAGGCTTTTTAATATATCCATTATTTATAAATGGATTCAGGCTTTGAAACCCTTCTCTAATAATGCTGATTGAAAAGTTGTTAACTAGCATATCCATTGATACAGACTGTTTCAGATAATGATCTCTTTGATTGGCTATGTTTGTGAGACTAGAGGGCAAATCAAGTAACACCATTGAGTCAGATGATTTAGCCCAATCAATGGAAGTTTCAATATTGGCAAAGCTTCTATTCTCTTTTATGCGAAATGCCCATCTTTTATTATCATCTCGATCATGGTCTTTTCTGAATTCTTTATCTTTTGGAAAAAACAGTAGATCCAAATAATTTTCAGCATCTGCATTTGATTTAGTTAAATATCTAAAATTTCCTTCAAAACCTATACCTCTATCTTTTAGTGATCTTGGAGAGATTGTAAGATCAGATTTATTAGATAGCACCCAGAAGTAAGGCAAAAAGAGATCAACCCCATCAGATGTAAAGCTTAGATCAGGTTCTAGGAAGCCACTTAATCTATCAGTTGTTGCTGGGAAAGGTAAGTAAGGAAGTTTTAAAATTGTTCTATCAAGAACTTTAAGACTTAGATCCTCGATGAAGCCGCGATCTGTCTCCTCATTTATATTGATAGAGTGAGCCTTGATTTCCCAGCCCTCTGAGACATTATTGCAAGAGCTAAGACTGGCGTTTTGAAATCTAAGATTTTGGCCCAAATTACCAATTAATGATTGATAATTAACCAATAAATTTCTTTCCCTTAAGTAAGCTGCACCATTATAAAGCTTTAACTCACCAGAATCTTTTGCAAGAGAGCCACTCAAAAATTTAAAATCATTATCAGAATGATAGATATGCCCATTCTTAATATCTTTAACAAAGTTTTGATTCTGAAGATAAGTTGCACTAGAAGCTTGAATTTGTCCATCATATAACGCAATCAACACATTATCATCAAGCAAAATATCTCCATTTGATTGCATATTTATTGTTCCAGCATCAATAGAATCAGATTTATGTTTATTGATTAGTTTTGGATAATTTGAATTAGTGCAGCCTTGAAATTGTTGCTCTATTAGTTGGCTTGATTGATCTGGAGAGGCTGCACTGGCTTGAAGACCAGCATAAAAAACCAAGAGAAATACAAAAAAATTCTTTTTAGAGTTATGTTTTGGTCCTTTAAATTTCAACAACTAATGCTTTAAGAAGCCATTTCTTTGAGTTCTCTCAAGGTGTCTTTTCCGTAAAACATTTCATCCTCTACAAAGAATGTTGGAATGCCAAAAGCTCCTTTTTCAGCTGCTTGACTAGTATTAGCAATTAATTCTTCTTTGATCTCATCTTTTGCAATGCCCTCAATGACAAGATCGGCATGACAATCAAATTCTGTTAATAGCGCATGAAGAGCCTCAGGAGAGTCAAGTTTAAGAGATTTTTCCCACAGCCCACTTAGAACGATTTCAACATAAGAATCAAAAAAATCATTTTTTTGGGCAACGATTGCGCCTCTAATCAGAGAGATAGTGTTCACAGGAAAATGTTCATTCATTTTAAATTTTGTTATGCCATGTTCTCTCATAAATCTATTAAAAGCAGTATCAAACTCATATTTCATTTTATTAGGAATTTCAGCCAGAGTGACCATTGGCGGCTGGTTGTTAGATAGCTTCATGATGCCTCCAAGAAGACAGGGTACGTAGTTAAATTTTATATCATGAGTTTTTTCAAGGTTTTGAATTGCCTTATGGCATAGGTAGGCATTTGGACTTGCAAAGTCAAAAATAAAATCTACATTCATGGTCGTCCTCACTTCTAAAGCTTATAATAATCTCTTAACTTGCATCAACCAGTTTAAAAATGCAACATCAAGCAATAATTATTATAAAAGTTGGAGACATAAAATGAGTTTAAATGGCAGAGTCTTGTTTATTACGGGTGGTAGCAGGGGAATAGGTCTTGAAATAGGCAAACGTGCTGCTAAAGACGGCGCAAAGGTAGTTTTGGCAGCAAAAACAGCCGAGCCTCATCCAAAGCTTCCGGGAACCATATACACTGCTGCAGATGAAATTGAAGCTGCAGGAGGGGAAGCATTGCCTATCATTCTAGATGTTCGTGAAGAGATGAATGTTAGAGAGGCTGTTGAGCAAACCATTAGTCACTTCGGAGGAATTGATATTTGTGTGAATAATGCGTCTGCAATTTCACTAACAAGCACGCCTGACACAGATATGAAACGATATGATTTAATGCATCAAATTAATGGAAGAGGAACCTACCTAGTAAGCAAATATTGTATTCCACATTTAAAAAAATCTAATAATGCTCACATATTAAACTTGGCCCCGCCTCTTGATATGAAGCCAAAATGGTTTGGCCCCCACCTAGCATACACAATGGCAAAATTCACTATGAGTATGTGTGTATTAGGCATGGCTGAAGAATTAAAGTCCGATAGCATAGCTGTTAATGGTTTGTGGCCAAGGACTGCAATCGCAACTGCTGCTGTAAAAAATGTTTTGGGTGGCGAAGAATTAATGAACATTTCTAGAACTCCAGAAATTATGGCTGATGCTGCATACGAAATTTTTACTAAGGACCCATCAGGTTTCACTGGAAATTTTTGTATTGATGATTTGGTCTTATATGAAGCAGGAATTAGAGATTTTTCTAAATACGCAGACGTACCATTTGCTGAATTAGCTCTGGATTTTTTCTTACCAGATGATACTCCTTTACCTTCGGAGATTGAAAATAGCTGAAATATCAAAAGCCAATATACTTAAGTATGCTCAGACTTTTAATGGAGATCTAACATCATTGGAACCTCTTAAGATAGAGGCCAGTGGAAGAAGATATTTTAGAGCATCTTCTAAAGAATGTTCTTATGTCATTTCATATGATGATAGGGAAGTTAACGGCCAATTAGTTTTTATCAATCGAGCGAATGAATTATCAGACTGTAATGTTAGAGTTCCCAAGATCTTTAACTATAGGCTTGATAGTAATTTAACTATTCTAGAAGATCTTGGCGATCATTCTTTAATTGATGAAAAAAATTTTTATCAACAAGAAAAGTTAGTTTATTTATCTTTAGAGCTTCTTAATCAAATGCATCAATCTAAGCATGTTGATTTGCATTCTACATTTTGGATGGGTTTAGAATCACATTCGAAGAAATTCTCCAAAGTCCTTTGCAGGGAGTTCCTTGATCTTGAGATGTTTGATGGCTACAAAGATCTTTATGTTGATATGAGACCTCAAATAATGGATCAACAATGGACTAATTGCCATTTTGATTTTGAAAGAAGAAATATTCACCTTTTAGATAATGGCGAACTTGCATTAATAGATTTTCAAGATATGTGTTTTGGTCCAATAGGGATTGATTTAGCAGGGATTCTGATCGATCACTATATTCCTTGCAAGATTGATACAATAAAAAAATATTGCAGCATTTTTTCAGATCTTTCGTTTTATGACATATCTGCAGAAGATATTTATAGTGCAACCTTATGGGGAGGTTTGCAAAGGAATTTAAGGATTATGGGAACTTTAACTGAACTTTATCTAAGATTAAATCGTTCATTCAGAATGCATGATTTGCCTCAAATTGTAATAAATACAGCAATGATATCTCAGGAATTAAACCAAGTAAGTTTAACTAATTTTCTTAATGATAATGTCTTGCAAACCTTAGAAGATAAATTGGTAAATCTATGAAAGCCATGATCTTAGCAGCGGGACTTGGCTCAAGACTGCAGCCTATAACAGGCAAGTTGCCCAAGCCTTTGATTGATGTGGGTGGACTCTCATTGATAGAGCGATCGATAAATCAGTTCATTGCTTATGGAGTCAGTGAGTTTGTAATTAACGTCTCTTATCTTGGAGATCAGATCAAGGAAGCTCTTCAGTCAATTGATGCAATATCTAAAATAGTTTTTGTAGATGAACCTTTCCCATATGGAACTGGCGGGGCGTTGGTTAATGCAAAAAATTTTTTAGGAAAAGATCCTTTTTTATTGTCAACAGCAGATATTATTTTTGATTTAGACTTTCATCAATTACCTTCAACAATTGCGACAGCTCATCTTGTAGCAGTGAAAAATCCTGAACATAATCAAAGAGGTGATTTTTCAATGAACGCAAACTCAGTTTTTATAAATGATGGAATAAATGATTTTACTTATTCAGGTGTATCAGTACTCAATCCAAATATCTTAGATACACACCTATCTAGAAAGTATCCATTTGATCTTTGGAATACTATCTTGAAACCCTTGATTACAAAATCTATGGTTAGTGCTCATTATGATGATTCATTGTGGATTGATGTTGGGACTGAGGATCGGCTAAAGCTTGCAAGGAAAGTTTTAAAAGATGAAAATTAAGAAAATGAACTCTAATTCTTTAATAGCACCTTCAATCTTATCAGCAAATTTTGCGAGACTAGGAGAAGAGATAAATTCTGTCATGAAAGCTGGCGCAGATTGGATACATTTTGATGTAATGGATAATCACTATGTGCCAAATCTCACAGTTGGTCCAATGGTTTGTCGGTCATTAAGAGATGATGGCATAAAAGATTTTATAGACGTTCATTTAATGATTACTCCTGTAAATGAATTGGCAAAGAGTTTTGCAGATGCTGGTGCAGACCTCATTAGTTTTCACCCCGAAGCAGTGGATGACGTTTCTGAGACTATCAATATTATTAAGCAGTGTGGATGTAAAGCTGGTATCGCAATCAATCCAGATACGTCCTTATCTGTATTAAAAGATATTATTGGTGAAATAGATCTTATTTTGTTAATGAGTGTTTATCCTGGATTTGGCGGGCAAGAATTTATTGAAGATACGATTGAAAAAATTTCTGAAGCAAAAAAACTCATTGATCAACAAGATCAGCAGATATTCTTAGAAGTTGATGGCGGCATCAATAACGAAACTATCTCAAGAGTTTCGAAGGCAGGTGCAAATGTTTTTGTAGCAGGCTCTGCTATTTTTGGATCATCAGATTATGAGAAAACAATTAAAAGCTTCCGTCAAAAAATTACTTAGCCTCTCATTAATTTTATTTTCTGCAATCTCTTTTGCTGCATTGCAGATGAGCTTTGAAGGTAAAAATGCAAAGTTAAATTTAATCATTTCCAATACTGATGCCTCAAGACGAAAAGGTTTAATGAATAAAGCTTTCTTAGAAAAAAATACTGGCATGCTTTTTATTTGGCCATCAAACAAGAAACAATGCATGTGGATGAAAAATACTTCGCTGCCACTTAGCGTTGCTTATCTCTCATCTGATAGAAGAATTTTAGAGATTTATGATATGGTCCCATTCTCGGAGGACTCAATCTGCTCTATGCAGAAAGTTAGAATGGCAGTAGAAGTTAATCAGGGGTGGTTTGCAAGAAATCAAATTTCTGTTGGAGATAAAATAAATCTTTAGTTAAGAAAACTCATGATCACAAATATAGAATACGACAATTTTAAAGATGCTGATTACACAGTATTGCCGATGAGCAGAGAGATAGTGGCTCCTGGTGAAACCCCATTGTCTCTATATTCAAAAATAGCTGATCAACAAAATAATTTTTTGTTTGAATCAGTTGAAGGTGGAGACAGGTGGGCTCAATACTCCATTATTGGTTTTGGTTGTATGGACACAATTAAGATTTCTGGAAAAGAAATTGAGACAGTCATTGATGGAGTTAAGGACAGGTTTGAAGCTGAAAATCCCCTCCAAGCAATTGAAGAAATTATTTCAAAACATTGCACGCCAAACATTGAAAATTTACCAAGATTTCATGGAGGCTATATTGGATTTTTTGCGTATGAAAGCGCTCAATATGCTGAGAGTAAGATAGCATCACTGCCTGGCAAAGACTCTAAGTTTGAAGAGCATATGCCAGATATTATGCTTGTAAAAGCAGAACAACTTATCGTCTTTGATAATTTAAATGACTCAACTCAAATTATTTTTAATGCCAACCTTGAGTATATGTCTTATGACTTTGCTCAATCTAAATTAGATGATATTGAGAAAATATTAACTAGGCATGCAGAAAGTGATGTTCAAGAATTTAATCAAATTACAAATTCTTTTGAGTTTAAATCAAATTTTACTAAAGAGGGATATTGTGATGCTGTAAATACTGTTAAAAATTACATTGCAGAAGGTGATGTTATGCAAGTTGTATTAGCGCAGGATTATTCCGCAAACTTTGATAAAGACCCATTTAATTTATATAAAGCAATACGCAAATTAAATCCTTCTCCCTACATGTATTTTTTAGATTTAGACGAATGTCAGATAGTCGGAGCATCTCCTGAGATTCTAGTCAGACTTGAAGACAATGAAATTAATTTAAGACCTTTGGCAGGAACCAGAAAAAGGGGAGAAAATCCTGAAGAAGACAAACTCAATGAAGACGATCTTCTAAATGATCCAAAAGAAATAGCTGAACATCTAATGCTTATTGATCTTGGAAGAAATGATGTAGGACGAGTTTCTGAAATTGGTTCAGTTCTTGTTACGGATAAAATGATCATTGAAAAATATTCCCATGTTATGCATATCGTTTCTAATGTGATGGGAAAGATTGCTTCTGGATTGAGCTATTTTGATGTGCTGAAGGCTACCTTGCCCGCAGGAACATTATCGGGCGCTCCTAAAATTAGAGCAATGGAAATAATTAATGAATTAGAACCAAGCTCAAGAGGCATTTATGGTGGAGCAATAGGTTACATCGGATGGAATGGAAATATGGACACAGCCATAGCAATAAGAACTGCTGTTATTAAGGACAAAAAAATTCATGTAGGGGCAGGGGCAGGAGTGGTTGCTGATTCTATTCCTGAAAATGAATGGCTAGAGTGTAGGCAAAAATCTAAAGTATTCATGGATGCGATGGAGATGATTTCATGATTCTTGTCATTGATAACTACGACTCTTTTACCTATAACTTGGTCCATTATATTGGAGAGTGCAATTGCGAGGTTTTGGTAAAAAGAAACGATGAATTAAGTATTCCTGAAATTCATTCTCTTAATCCTGAAAAAATTGTTATTTCTCCAGGTCCCTGTACCCCATACGAGGCTGGAATTTCTATGGAGATTGTTAAAGAATCTCAAGTGCCATTATTAGGAGTTTGTCTGGGTCATCAGTCAATTGGTGCGGCCTTTGGGGCTAAGATTATTAAAGCTCCTGAAGTTTTTCATGGTAAAAAATCTAATATCAATCATTCCAATTCAGGATTATTTAACAATATCCCTGATCCATATTCAGTGGTGAGATATCACAGTCTCATTATTGATAGCATAAGTTTGCCAAAAGATTTAAAGGTTATCTCTACAATTGTTGATGATCCTTCAATTATTATGGGGATCGAACATGTTTCTAGACCCATATATGGTGTTCAATTTCACCCTGAATCCATTGATACTGATCATGGCATGCAATTAATTAATAATTTTTTAAATATATGATCCAGGATTTTATTAATCAGTTAGAAAGAAAAGAGGATCTTGATTTCCATTCAATGCAGTCTGCGATTGAATCAATCATGACTGGAGAGGTTGATGATCTTTCTATTGAAGCATTTTTGTTGGCCTTGAATGAAAAAGGAATTCAAGAAACTGAGATTACTGCTGCAGCTAGAGTCATGAAAGAAAAATCCTTGACGTACCCATTAGGAGATGGAGATCACATAGATACTTGTGGCACAGGAGGTTCAGGCCTATATACTTTTAATTGCTCTACTGCTTCATCTTTTGTGGCTGCTGCTGGAGGCGCCGCGGTAACAAAGCATGGTAACAAGGCAGTATCCAGTAAGTCTGGAAGCGCAGATTTATTGTTAGCAGCTGGGGCTGACATAGCCCATGAGCGAACAAAGCTGGAAACTATTTTTAAGAGAGTGGGTTTTGTTTTTTTGTTTGCCCCTTTGCATCATGAATCAATGAAATATGTGATGCCTGCAAGGCAAAAAATCGGAAAGAAAACCTTGTTTAATTTGCTAGGTCCTCATACAAATCCATGTGGTGCAAAAAGGCAAATCCTAGGCGTTTATCAAAAAGATTTAGTGAGAACTTTTGCATCTGTTGCAAAGAATTTATCTATGGACCATGTTCTTATTGTTCATGGCTTCGATGGTTTAGACGAAATTACTATCACCGACTCCACATATGTTGCGGAGCTAAAGGATAATACTATTTCTGAGTATGAAATTTCTCCAAAAGATTTTGGTTTATCTCTTGGAGCGCTGTCTGAAATCTCAGCCACTTCACCGGATGATAGTTTGCAATTAATTAGAGAAGCGTTCTCAGGTGATAAATCAGCTGTTCAAGATATGATTGCTCTTAATGCTGGCGCAGCTTTATATCTAGCTGGAAAGGTAGATTCAATTGCAAATGGCGTTGAACTTTCATTTGAACTAATGAATAACGGTATGGCTGCAGATAAATTAGCTTCATATGTTCGAGTATCCAACAGCTGATGAGTATTCTAGAAACAATTGTCGCAAATACAAAAGCAGGTCTTATTGCGAAGAAGGCAGAATTACCTATAGAGCAAATAAAAAGATCTTTAGAGAATCTCGATCTTCCCAGAGGAAGATTTAAAGATAATATTTCCAACAAAGATGAAGCCATTATTGCAGAAATCAAAAAAGCTTCACCAAGCGCAGGAGTCATTGCAGAAGAATTTGATCCAGTGAAAAAGGCAATTGAATATGAGGCTTTTGGAGCATCTGCATTATCAATTTTAACGGAAGAAGATTTTTTTATGGGTAGCGTTGAGTATATAAAAGAGATTAAGAAGATTACTGCCTTACCAATTTTAAGAAAAGATTTCATGATTGATAAATATCAAATTTATGAATCTAAATTGATTGGTGCAGATTGTATTTTATTGATTGCATCCATTCTTTCTGATGAGCAAATCGAGGATTTCGTTAATATTGCTAAAAAGTTAGAGCTGGATTATTTAATTGAGGTGCATAATAAAAATGAACTTCGTAGAGTTGAGCATTTTGAAGACGCTTTAATAGGTGTAAACAACAGAGATTTAAAAACATTTGAAGTTGACCTAAATAATTCTGTTCGCTTAAGAAACTTATTCAAACAAAAAAATATCTTTATTGCAGAGTCAGGCATCAAATCTAGAGAAGATATGAATTATTTAAAACTTAATAAAATTAAAGTCTTTTTAATAGGAGAAAGCTTAATGAGAGGTTCTTTTTAAATATAAGCGCTTGATCCAGTCATCACTTTTGCAGTGAAGCTCATAACTTTTTTCGTTGGCTCGGACAGTGATTCACTTCCATTTTCTATCGCCTCTTGAGCATGCTCATCTTCATCAGCACGCATAGTCTTTAAAATTTCAATTGTCTCAGTATCATTCTTAGAAACTTTATCCAAATGTTTTTCAAGGTGTTTCACAACCTGTTTTTCAGTCTCTTCGACAAACCCTAAGCTAGTTTTTTCTCCAAAGCTTCCAAATATTGCGCCAATGGCAAATGATCCTGCATACCAGACAGGGTTGAGTATTGATGGTTTGCCGTTTAACTCTTCAAGACGTTTTTTACACCAAATTAAATGATCTGTTTCTTCTTCTCCAGCTTGCACGAGATGATTTTTTATCTCAGCATCTTTGCAAACCATTGCTTGACCTCTGTAAAGTGCCTGAGCTGCTACTTCGCCAGCTAAATTTACTCGCATGAGTTGCACTGATAGATCTTTCTCTTCTTTTGAAAGGAAAGAAGAGGTTTCATTGGCTGGATATGATCTTCCAGTCCCACTTTTTTTGAATGATAATGTTTTCAAAGCAATATCGCACTCGTTTATAAAATTATCTAATAGATTCATTTCAGTCCTTTGTTGCCGATATCTTTTCGATAAAAAGCTCCATCGAAAGATACAGATTCTACCAAATTATACGCTTTTGATTGAGCTTCTTGCAGATCTTTGCCCAAAGCAGTTGCGCAAAATACTCTTCCTCCTGATGTTAAAACTTTATCACCTTGAAGTTTTGTGCCTGCATGAAATAGCTTCATTCCAATTGCATCAGAGGATTTAATCTTTACTTCCTTATTTTTTGTATAGTTTTGAGGATACCCGTTACTTGCAATCACCACCCCGCAAGCATGCTCATCAGTCCACTGAATTTGATAATTGTTTAACTGATCATCAATTGCTGAAAGACAAAGTTCAACAAGGCTTGATTTTAATCTCAGCAAAATAGGTTGAGTTTCAGGGTCTCCAAATCTGCAATTAAATTCAAGAACTTTCAATTCTCCATTATTGATCATGAGTCCAGCGTATAAAAATCCAAGATAGGGCGAGCCTTCAGCAATTAAACCTTGCATGGTTGGTTTCATAACCTGCTCAATAATTTTTTGGTGAAGTTTTTCATCAACTATGGGTGCAGGTGAATATGCTCCCATGCCACCTGTATTTAATCCAACATCACCATCACCCACGGCTTTATGATCTTGACTGGTTGCAAGTGGGATAATTTTGTCTTTACTGACCACTGCTATAAAACTTACCTCTTCTCCAATTAAAAAATCTTCAATAACCACACTTGTCCCAGCATCCCCAAATGCTTGATCTTTAAAAATACTGACCAAAGCTTCCAAAGCTTCATTTTCAGCTTGGCAAATAATTACCCCTTTGCCTGCTGCTAAACCATCTGCCTTTACTACTGTTGGGTATGAAATATTTTTTAAGTGATCTTTTGCGCTATCAAAATTATCGAAGGCCGCATAAGTTGCAGTAGGAATACCATATTTAATAAAAAAGTCTTTTGAGAATGTTTTAGAGCCCTCTAACTGAGCAGCAGTACTAGAAGGCCCAAAGGTTTTGATATCATTAGAATCCAAGTAATCTACTAGCCCGTCAACAAGTGGTTGTTCTGGACCTACGATTACAAGAGCAATATTTTTTTCAATACAAAAATCTTTAACTGCTGCAAAATCATCAACATTAATAGAGACATTAGATACTTTATTTTCTAAAGCAGTTCCTGCGTTTCCTGGACATACAAAAACCCCTGATACAGATTCATCTTGCGCACATTTCCAAGCTAAAGCATGTTCTCTGCCGCCAGACCCTACAATCAAAATATACATATTTAATGTCTAAAGTGACGCGTTGAAGTAAATACCATAGCAATGTTATTTTCATCAGCAGCTGCAATCACTTCCTCATCTCTAATCGATCCACCAGGCTGAATAATTGTTGCTATTCCGCTCGAAGCAGCCTTATCTATACCGTCCCTAAATGGAAAAAATGCATCTGAGGCCATTGCCGCACCTTTGACCTCTAAACCTTCCTCCTTAGCTTTCAGGTTAGCTATTTCAGCACTAATTACTCTACTCATTTGGCCAGCGCCAATGCCAATGGTCTGTCTGTTTTTGACATAAACAATAGCATTTGATTTAACAAATTTAGCAACCTTCCATGCAAACATAAGATCATTTATTTCTTCAGCGGTCGGCTGTCTTTTGGTAACGCACTGAAGGTCTGCTTTGGGAACAATAAAAGTGTCATCGCTTTGAACTAATATCCCTCCAGAAACTTTTTTAATGACGCCTGGATATGGGTTATCTTGTTCTAAATCGACGCATAATACTCGTACATTTTTCTTTTTAGCCAGCTCCGCCAAAGCCGCTTCTTCAAAACTGGTAGCTAGGACAACCTCAACAAATTGACGAGCATTAATTTCTTCAGCAGTTTTTTTATCCAGTTCTCTGTTAAACGCGATAATGCCTCCAAAGGCAGACGTTGGATCAGTTTTGAATGCTAAGTCATATGCCTCAAAAATAGAGTTAGCTTCAGCAACTCCGCAGGGGTTTGCATGCTTTACAATCACACAAGCTGGCTCGTCAAATGCTCTGACACATTCCCAGGCAGCATCAGCATCTACAATATTATTATATGAAAGTTCTTTGCCTTGAAGAACATCTGCATTGGCAATATTTTTATGCTCTAAATTAGAAAAAGTTAATAAATCTGCAGTTTGATGAGGGTTTTCTCCATATCTTAGAGATTCACTCTTGCTGAAGTTATATAGATGCGCGTTGGACGAGATGTCTTTAAGATAATTTCCAATAGCTGAATTGTATTCAGCCATGAGCTGAAAAACTTTTTGCGAAAGCTCTTTTCTAAATTCGTAACTGATGCCTCCTTGATTTTCCCATTCATTTATTAGGCGACCGTAGTCAGCTGGGTCAGCAATAACTGCAACGTCTTTGAAGTTTTTTGCTGCTGACCTAATCATGGTGGGTCCGCCTATATCAATTTTTTCTATAGCCTCATCAAATTCACATCCTGAGGCGACTGTTTCTTGGAATGGATAGAGATTAACAATGACCATGTCAATGACCTCATACCCTCGCTCAGTCAAAACCTCTAAATCTGTTTCTCTTCTGGCCAAAATACCAGCATGAATTTTTGGATGTAAAGTTTTGACGCGACCATCCATCATTTCTTCAAACCCCGTAAATTCTGAGACCTCTATGACCTTATCTGTAATTTTTTTGATGGCATTATAAGTCCCTCCAGTTGAAATAATTTTTACTTTCTGGACAAGCAGAAACTTTATTAATTCATCTAAATTAGATTTATCTGAAAGGCTAATAAGGGCAGTTTTTGGGGTAATAAGGCTCATGATTTTTCTATAATGTTATATCGATGTAACTTTCTCCTAAGGGTGGCTCTGTTTAATCCTAGAACATTTGCAGCCTTTGATTGGTTGTTGTTTGTATACTTCATGACCGCCTTCAATAGTTCAGGCTCAACCTCAGCCATAACCATTTCATGAACATTTGCTGGGTTGGCATCACCAAGAGTTGCAAAGTATTTCTTCATAGCCTTTCTTACTTGCTCACTAAGAGGTTTATTTTTAGGTTTTTGTGAGACTGTTTTAGTCATTAAGTAGAGATTTTTTCTGCAAAATATAAATTCTACAGCTGATTAAAAATTGCTCAACTGATTTTAGAGATTAATTACAGTTTTTTTATCATCGCCCAGAATTAATTGAGTTAATTCTCCATTTTTTATAAATATTTCCGTTCTAGATGCATAATCAGGATGAAAATATGAAATTGCATCATTGCTTGTGATATGTGAAACCAATGCATTGATCACCATGAAGTGTGTAGTCACAATAAAATTACCCTCAGCCTCTTTAAGCCATTTTATTAATTGATTACGCCATTCTTTTACTGCTTCAGGCAGCTCTTCAATTGGAGTTGTGAAAATACTTACCAACCATTCTTTTTTTTTATCAGCATCAATATTGCCTGAAGGTATTTCAATAAATCTAGGATCTAATTCAAAAGATTTTTTATCTCCTTGGTTCATGATTTCCATAGTCTCAATAGCTCTTTTCTTTGGACTAGAAAACAGTTGATAGGAAGACAGTTCATTAATTAAACTCTTACCAGAATTTTTAGCTTGTCTACAACCCTGTGCGCTTAACCCGGGATCAGGATGCTCAGACCATCCTGTGGATGCCTCTCCATGTCTAACAAGAATAATGTGACTTTGACTCATTATAAAAAATACCAATTATAATTATTTGATGAGAAAGCCAAGAATTTATTGTTCTAAATTATCTGCACCAAGTTATAAGAGCACCAACATAAAACAAATACATCACCTTGCCAAGGTTTTGAGGCTAAAACCAAATGATCCTGTGGAGTTATTCGATGGTTTTGGCTTGATCGCACAAGGAACTATTGGAGAGATTGATAAAGCTTATATATCTTTTCATGTTGGTGATATTGTATTAGTTCAAAATCCTTATCAAAAGTCGTATCAAGCAATAATCCCATACATTAAAAAGGAGAATTTAATCTACTCATTGCAAAAGCTTATTGAATTAGGCATTAACTCAATTCTTATATACAAACCAGATTATTTTGATCAATCTTTAGCAAAAAAAGACTTATCTAAATTAAATCTTCGGTTGGAAGAAGCCATGATTAGGGCTTGTGAGCAATCTGGCTGCAATCATTTGCCCAGTATTGATTATTTTGATGGGCTTAAAGAATGCCTGCAAAGTCCAAACATACATTCAGATTTCGAAGGATTATTTGTTCTTGATACAATTGCTAATCAATTTATAAAAGATCATGAAATTTTGAGTTTAGAAAGCATTAGTATTATCACAGGGCCTGAATCGGGTTACTCACCAGCTGAGCGTAAGACCATGAGTGAATTAGGCCTGCAGTCCCTTAAGATAGGGCATTATGTACTTCGTGCTGAAACAGCTCCTGTTATCGGATTGTCTAAGTTCCATAGCTTATTTGGAGAATACTAATGCAAGAGACTTCCTCGCTATTTATTACTGATCCTTTAAATTCATTAAATCCAAAAAAAGATACAACTATTGTATGGATGCAAGAGGTCTATGAAATGGGCGGTCAAATTCTTCAATGCGAGATGAAAGATTTAATTTATAAAGACCAACAAACTTTTGCCAACTGCGTTGAAATTCAAGATCCTACCCATCAACCGCAAATCAGCAAGAAGGTTGATGATATTAAACAACTGAAGGACATTGATTATATTTTTATGAGAAAGGACCCACCCGTAGATGAAGACTACATGAATGCATTGCATTTGCTGTCTCAGGCTGAATCTGAGGGTGCCAATGTTATCAATCGACCCGAAGCTTTAAAAAAATTTAATGAAAAGGTTTTTGCTCTCCAATTTTCTGATTGGATGCCTGATACAAGTGTGATTTGCAAAGAAGAAGACTTTAAATTATTTAAAAATCAATACTCGACTATTATTTTAAAACCTCTTGATGGCATGGGGGGAGATTCAATTTATAAATTTGATGAAAGCTCAACAGATCATTTAGAAATTTTTAAATCACTCACTAATCATTATCAAACCATGGTTATGGTTCAAAATTTCTTACCTGAAATATATGCTGGAGATTACCGAATACTTATCATTCACGGTAAACCTTTTCCTATTGCATTAGCAAGGATTCCCCAAGGAGGAAGTTTTAAAGGTAATCTTGCAGCTGGTGGCATAGGTGAGGCTCGTGAATTATCCGATGATCAACTGAAAGTCAGTCTAGAGATTGGTAAGGTGCTGATGGAAGAGGGCATTATGTTTGCAGGAATTGATATGATTGGTAATTATTTGACTGAAATTAATATCACAAGCCCTACAGGAGCAAGAGAGATTCTCGCTCAAACCGGCAAAAATCCGATCAAGACATTGCTTCAATCGATATAAAATGCAGCCACTGATATACAAACAAAGAATTCAAAGATGGGGATTTAGAAAATCCATGCTTGCATCTTTAATGTTCCATGGAGTGGTTATTTTTGGAATCAGTTTTGTTGTTATTCAGCAACCATGGGAATTTAATAAAGAAGCAATTGTGAATATTAAATTTGCTGATGGAGAGTTTGATATGCAGGGCAGTTCTCTGGATGGAAAGGAATTTATTCAGCAAACCACTAAACAAGCTGCAATGGTTTCTCAAGATGTTAATCTTCAAGATAAATCTCAGTTTAGCGTGAGACGTTTAGAATCTAACTCATCCTTGCAAAGTTTCGAAACCATTTATTTAAATGCATGGCAAAGACAGGTTGAGACAGCAGGATACTATGAAATTTCTCGCTCAGATATTATTCAAGGTAATTTTAGAGTTCAAATTAAGTCAATAATTGACCATATGGGAAATTTAATAGACGCAGATATTCTTCAGTCTTCAGGGAATTCGATGTTAGATGCTTTGGCATTGAGGATTTTATATCAATCAGCTCCATTTGAACCTTTTCCAGAGGATATGGTTGCAAACTATCAACAGCTTGAAATTGTTCGAGACTGGAATTTCACAAATTCTTAGTAATGCAGATCTTAGCTTTTGATTTTGGCACTCATCATATTGGCGTGGCTGTTGGGCAAACTATTACGAAGACATCTTCTCCCTTAGTAGTGCTTAATGTTGCTCGTGAAGGCAAAGAAATTTGGAATACAATTTCTAGGCTCATTAATGAATGGAAACCTGACCAATTACTAGTTGGCAAGCCCTTAAATATGGATGGGACTCCTAGCGAGATGATGAAAAAAGTTGATCCATTTTTCAAGAAACTTCAAAAGATTAGCAATATCCCTTGTGAATTAGTTGATGAGAGATTAACCTCGTTTGAGGCAAAGCAGTTGATGCAAGTAGATTCAAAAGATGAGCGCATCGATGATTTAGCAGCCAAAATATTTTTAGACAACTGGATCGAACGTCATGTCAATTCCAACTAGTTTTATTGATCAGCTATTAGATCAAACAGATATCGTTGATGTAGTGGGTAGGCGCATACCTTTAAACAAAAAGGGATCAAATTTTTGGTGCCAATGTCCATTTCATGATGATTCAAACCCCTCCATGGCTGTTAATCAGGATAAACAGTTTTTTTATTGTTTCGTTTGCCAAGAATCTGGTAATGCAATTCATTTTATTCGGCGTTATGAAAACTTAGAATTTGTTGATGCTATCGAAACGCTTGCAAGCGCAGCAGGTATGACGGTACCTTATGAAAACAATAGATTAGAAAAATCAAAACCTAGTGGCTTGGTAGAAAAGGCTGTTAAATTTTACCAAGGCAATTTGAATGAAAAAACTGCACCCAAAGCTGTGGAATATCTTAAAGATAGAAAGATTACTGGAGCGACTGCTAAGAAATTTAACATCGGCTATGCTCAAGATAAGTGGGACGGTCTTTTAAATCATTTCGGTTCTGATATGCCTCACAAAGAACTGGATGAATCAGGGCTATTTAGCAAGAAGGATGATAGATTTTATGATCGATTTAGAGGCAGGATTATTTTTCCCATTAGAAATATAAAAGGTGATTTTATTGCCATGGGAGGAAGAATCATAGATGAGGGGGAGCCTAAGTATCTTAATTCTCCAGAAACTTCTTTTTTTAACAAATCAAATGAGTTATTTGGTTTGTATGAGGTTAAAGAGCGAGAGAAAAATATTTCTTCTTTGATCGTGGTCGAGGGATACATGGATGTAATAGGTCTTTATGAACATGGCATCAAAAACGCAGTTGCAACACTAGGCACTGCTGTAACTCCCAATCATGTTTCTAAAATCATGCGTTACACAAATAAAATATTTTTTGCATTTGATGGTGATCTGGCTGGGGCAAAAGCAGCTTGGAAAGCAGTCGAAAATACTTTTCCAATTATTAGAGAAGATATTAATATCCATTTTCTTTTTTTTGATCAAGGCCATGACCCAGATTCATATATTAATGAGCATGGATTAAAAGCTTTTCAAAAACTTTTAGATGAGTCAATTTCGCTTTCGTCATACTTTTTATCGAAGATCAAAGAATTTAACTTAGAAACATTGGAGGGCAGAGCTCAGGCAGCTGCTTTCGCCATTCCCATAGTAAATAAGATAAATAATTCTGTCATTAAAGAGGTGTATGCCAACGAGATATCTAAATTATGCGGCATGGACATTAAGACTATGGATGCACCTAAAAGTCCGGAAATTAGAAAAGCTAAATCAGAAAATGCAATGAGATCAAATGCAAATATTCCAGTCAGAGTAAAAGCTGTCATTAACATTTTTAGCTCTTTGCTAGCTTTTCCTGCAATTGCTCAAGAATCTATATTCGATGAATTGAAAGATGATCCCAAATTTAACTTTTTATTTGTAATTCTTGATTTATATAGACAAACACCAGATATCAAACCGTCCAGAGTTATTGAAAGTCTTGAATCAGATCAAATCAAGGGATATTTCTCAGAAGCTGTAGTCGCAGGACTTGAATTGTCTGAAAAGAACGCATTTAAGCTTGTAAATGACTGCATGGATATTTTATTAAAAAATCAAAAAGATAGAGAGCAAACACTCAAAGACAAGTATAATGTCAGATCGATTACGCCAGCAGAAAGAAGAGATTTACAGCAAATCATCTTAAAAAAGCAAGAAATCACTGACGATGATCGAAATTGGTTAAAAAAATTAAGTTCAAAACAAGATTGAAAAAATCAAATTTGGCATCACATAAAGTTAAGGATTTAGAAAGAGGCATTGAGTGGATAAGTTAAAAAAACAAGGTTCAAGAATTGCAGAGTTAATTGAGAAGGGCCGCGAGCAAGGCTATTTAACTTATGCAGACGTAAACGATCATTTACCAGAAGATATTTCTGATCCTGATCAGGTTGATGAAATTATTGGCATGATCAATGATTTGGGTCTGCAAGTGCATGAGACTGCGCCTGATGCAGACACTCTTATGCTTTCTGAATCATCTGATGATCAAGATGATATTGCTCTTGAGCAAGCCGCTGAAGCTTTAGCCGCTGTTGAAAATGAAACTGGTCGAACAACTGATCCAGTAAGAATGTACATGCGTGAAATGGGCACAGTAGATTTGCTAACTCGAGAAGGCGAAATTGAAATTGCTAAACGTATTGAAGAAGGGATGCGTGATTTGCTTGATGCAAGTGTCCATTATCCAGGAATTGTTGAGCATATTATTAATTTTTATGAGCAGGTAAAAACCGAAGAAAAAAAACTTAGCGAGCTTCTTACAGGATTTCTTGAAGAGATGGAAGAAGTTCCTTCAGCAGGTCCAGGGAGTGAAAAAGCCAAACAACTAGAAGAAAGCGATGAAGAAATTGATAACGGTCCAGATCTAGTTGAAGTTCAAAGGCGTATGACGAATTTAAAACGTCAATTTAATAAGACAAATAAAGTTCTAGAATCAAAAGGGAGACACTCCAAAGAAGCTAGAGCTGAATTTACGAAACTAGGCTTAATTTTTCAGTTTCTTAAATTTTCACCAAAAATGTTTGAAGATTTGTCCTTCTTTGCACGTAGTGATTTGGCTGAAATTCGTCTACATGAGAAAAGAATTCAATTTCTATTTGTAAAATCAGCTCGAATTCCTAGAAAAGACTTTATTGCAATGTACAAAGAAAATATTACTAAGGTAAAGTGGGTAGATTCTTTGATGAGCAATAAAAAGTACTCCAAAAAATCTTTAGAGCATATTAAACCTGATGTAGTGATAGCACAGAAAGCAATTAAAGCTGTTGAGGAGAGAGTTGGATTAAATTTAAAAGATATTAAAGAAATCAATCGTGCCATGTCTATGGGCGAAACAAAAATGAGGCGTGCTAAAAAAGATATGGTTGAAGCTAACCTTAGGCTGGTTATTTCAATTGCTAAAAAATATACAAATAGAGGTTTACAGTTTTTAGATTTAATTCAAGAAGGCAACATTGGGCTGATGAAAGCAGTTGATAAGTTTGAGTACAGAAGAGGCTACAAATTTTCTACTTATGCAACTTGGTGGATTAGGCAAGCTATTACAAGATCTATTGCCGATCAGGCTAGGACGATAAGAATACCTGTTCATATGATTGAAACTATCAATAAATTAAATCGAGTATCTCGCCAGATGATGCAAGATATGGGTAGAGAACCTACTCCAGAAGAGCTAAGCAAAGAGCTAGATATGCCTGAGGATAAAGTCAGAAAAGTTCTAAAAATTGCTAAAGAACCAATTTCAATGGAAACACCTATTGGTGATGATGAAGATTCAAACTTAGGTGATTTTATAGAAGATACGGTGATTCATTCTCCATTGGATAATGCCACTGAAGGCAGCCTTCATTTTGCTACTGATGACGTTCTTTCATCATTAACTGCTAGAGAAGCTAAGGTCTTAAGAATGAGATTTGGTATTGGTATGAATACAGATCACACCCTGGAAGAAGTTGGTAAACAATTTGATGTTACTAGAGAAAGAATTCGTCAAATAGAAGCCAAGGCTTTACGAAAATTGAGACATCCCAGTCGCTCAAGCCATTTAAAGAATTTTTTAGACGAGTAAGGGGTTTATTTCCAATTTCCAATTCTGCCGCTTAGGTCCCAATGAATTCTGCTCCACATTAGATCTATGCGTCTATCGACATAGATTCTTGCAAAAAATTTACTATATTTAGGAAGCGGTATGAATGATTTGCTTCCTAGTCCGTCAATTATCTTCAGGGTTAAAGGTCCATTTTCTTTTTTAATAACAACATTATGAGGGATGATATTTTTAGTCAATACCTGATGAGTTCTAAGCCAAGATTCAAAGGTGCTTAATGCTGTTTTTATCTCTGGGGTTAACCCTTCTCTAAAAAGATACGCTTCTAAAGTCTCCGCGATTTCTCCATCATTTGTAATAAGCTCAGTTTCTGATGCAGGCCCTAAGTTTGTTTCAACCATTCCATACCACTTAGCTAAATGATCCCAAATAGATGAATTTATTGGATATTTAATGGCTTTTTGTTTATATGCCTTTTCTTCACGTAAATTATCATCAAGACCATCACTATTTCCTAGATGCTTATACCAAGCTGAATTTTTCTGGAGATTCTGCAAGATATTCTCATGAAGTACTTTGAGGCACCTTTTTGGATTTGTTGGATTGATGTAACATTTCCTGTTACCACCCTCTGCAAAAGATTGGACTCCATCTAAATTAATCATATAAGAATAATAACCCATGATAAAACTTGAAACATCACTAACACTTCCCTAAGAGATTTATTCTTATATAATGACCCGCTCTAAAACATATATGTTTTTGGGCCTGTAGCTCAGTTGGTTAGAGCAGTGGACTCATAATCCATTGGTCGGAGGTTCGAGTCCTCCCGGGCCCACCACTAATAACCCAATCGAGTCATTTGCTCTATTCGTTTGCTTAACTCTTTACGAAGTGACTTAGCAGCATACGGCTTTAGTGTTTTCCATTATTTTTTTATTGAATTTCTGACCATGGTGGAAAAGGATCGCTCAAAGATTCCCAAAAATCTTCTCCTCTATCAAGATCCTCTTCAGATACCAAGCAATCATTTAAAGCATCAATCATCGCAGTTTTATTAAGGTTTTGACCAATAAAAACTAATTCCTGACGCATATCACCAAAAGGCTCAACCCATGATTCTTCAATTGATTCAAGATACTCTCTGTCTGTAGGCCAATCCTGTTTCGGAACAGATTTCCAAAATCTTCCTGCAAAACCATATCTTGCAATCCCGCCTGCTTGACTCCATTGACCAGCATATTCAAGGCGAGACCCTAACCAAAAAAAGCCTTTTGATCGAATTAATTTTCCATATTGCTCAGTTCCGTGAAGGAACTCATAAAACTTTTGTGGATAAAAAGGGCGACGTGCAACATAGCTAAAACTACTGATGCCGTATTCCTCTGTTTCAGGAATATGATCACCACGCATTTCTTTTAACCATCCTGGAGCTTGTCTTGCATTTTCAAAATCAAAGAGGCCGGTATTAAGGACATCATCAGTAGAGACCTGGCCTTGAGTTATTGGAATGATTTTAGCGTGCGTATTGAGACTTTTAAGAATGGCATTAAGTTTTTCAATATCTTCTGCATCTACTAAATCTATTTTGCTAACTAAAAGAACATCAGCAAATTCTATCTGATCAACTAACAGATCAGCTACACTGCGTTCATCATCCTCGCCCAATGATTCTCCAGTATCTTGAAGGTACTTTGCTTCCTCGTAATCTTTTAAGAAGTTAACAGCATCGACGACGGTTACCATGGTATCTAGCTTTGCTACATCTGATAGAGAAATACCTTCTTCATCTGCGAAAGTAAAAGTTTCAGCAACGGGCAATGGCTCTGAAATTCCTGTTGATTCAATCACTAAATAATCAAATTTATTATCTTTTGCTAGCTTATTAACCTCTAGGAGCAGATCTTCACGCAGTGTGCAGCAAATGCAACCATTACTCATTTCAACTAATTTTTCCTCGCTATGATTAAGCGATACATCGCTTTTGATCATGGCTGCATCGATATTAATTTCACTCATATCATTAACAATAACGGCTACTTTTTTGCCTTCACGATTATTAAGTATGTGACTTAGAACAGTTGTTTTCCCAGCCCCTAGAAAGCCAGAGAGCACAGTAACAGGTAATCTGTTAGATACATTATTTTGCATTTTGGAATCCTAAGAAAAGTTAATCATTCAGAGTAGCATACTTGTCAAGTACTTTTATTTTTGCAGAACACTGTAGCTGAAAATAATGAAAAATCTTGGTAACCATATGGTAACCACAAAGTGAGTTATAAAATTTCTCTCAAAATTGGCAAAATTTTGGTAACCAGTTGGTAACCATTAAATATAGGTTTCTAGCCCCCATTCTAAAAGCATTTTTAAGTTAGAGCAGTGGACTCATAATCCATTGGTCGGAGGTTCGAGTCCTCCCGGGCCCACCATTATTAAAAACTATTAAAACTTATCTAATGTTTATATTAAAACCCACATTAATTATCGGAGGCCTGTCTTCGAGATGTTTGATTGAAAGAAAAAATGGACCCCTATTAAGACTTAGCTCTCCATCAAAGTAGTTCATTTTTGGTTTTAAAGGGAACATGAGATTATTTATAGATTCAAAGTAAAGAGCAGAAGTGAAATTTCTTTTTGAGGAGCTAATTCCTATATTCCCAGTAAAGCCTAGGAGGGTGAATGGGTAATCCAGATCAATAAAGTAACTATGACTTTTCAGGTTTAATTTTTTAAAATCTATATTCTGAAAACTGCCAATGTCTTTAAATGAGTCTACAAAAATTTTCTCATGCGCAATCCCAAAATTTAAAATCAAGTTCTTCAAAACTGTCGATTTTTCAACAAATACTGAAGATGTTTTAAATTCTAATCTTGCAAATGAGCTTCCTAAAAAATCTACATTGCTAATATTTTTTGAATAATTATCTGAAAAAATTAAACCAGTTCTTACTGAAAATATGTTTTTAGATATGCCAATAAAATTTCCGTGCAATTTTCCCTCAGATGAACCGGTAAATAATTTTATTTTGTCATTTAGAATTGAGTTATAACCTAAAAGAAAAGATTCTCTTGTATCTTTATAGATAAATCTGCTGTTTCTTGAAACCCTTCTTACATGATTGTATTGGGCAACGGATGTCAAAATACTATTTGAATAAATATTTCCCTTGGATAGAAAATTTTTTAATAAGTCTTCATTTAATGGATCTAAAACTTGAAAGAAATTTGTTGTACAAGAATCTCCAGAACATTTTACATTTGAACCAATAAAATCATAGTGGTACTTGCCGTCTATCTCTACTGGCCATAATATTCTATCCTCATCTTCATCAACAAAATCATCATAGAATCTATAGGTATTGTCTTCATTTAACAGTACATAGGTTCTAGTATTTGAATCAATAATATCCAAATCACCATCATGGTCATAATCTACTATTCGTATTTTTCCTTGACCAATCCAATAACTAGAGAACGGATTTCCATCTGCATAAATAGAATAATCAGGATATTTTTCATTAGTTACATCTTCAAAGTTCTCCCCATTCATATTTCTAAAAAATTGAATTACTCTCGATTCATAATAAGGCTCATGAATAGTTGAAGCCATAACAATATCTACAAAACCATCATCATCAAAGTCAAATGCCTCCATGTCATTAGCATTTCCATTTGAGCCAAAGAAATTTGCAGGCAATTCAATAAAACCAAGTTGATTCCAATCATTTGATCCATTGTTTAGGTAAACTGCTCCAGCACTGTTTTCACTAAAACCATATAAAGCTGAGATACGAGGGTTAAACCAGCCAAATGCTATATCTCCATAGCCATCATTATTAAAGTCAGCAATTACTGCAGTTGTTGGCCATAACTTGTCTATATTTGCTCCATGGTTATCGTAATCTACTGTTAACCATTCAAATTCTGGAAAATTATGATTTGCTTTAAAATTCCCTGAACCATCATTGATTAGTGCTGTAAAAGGTATATTTTGAGTGCATCCTGAGCATTCATCTATTTCTCCACCAAACGAGTATCCGAGTTTTGTGTTATCAAAGATTGGAACAAATATGTCTAAATCACCATCATTATCTAAATCGCCATGGGAAGCATCATGCGCAAAGATCTGCCCATGACCTTCTTCAAAAAATAAACTTGGTAAGTTTGAGAGACTCTTATTTTCTAATTTTCCATTATTACTTAGATATAATATGCTTGTATCATAATAATCACTGATCCCATCCCCATTAAAGTCAGCTACGATTTTTCCGTTAGAGTAGTCTTGTTGATTTCCGCATTCTTTCTTTGGATCATTTGTATCTGTATTAAGCCAATTAGTTCCCCCGTGAACACATGGAAAAGTGTTATTAAGGAATATTTCTGGAGATATTTGAAAATGACCGCTACCATCGTTTAGAAAGGTGATCATGAGATCTTCTGGAACATATTCTCTTGTTCCTATTGAATTGCCTACATAGATCAAGTCAGAAAATTCATCTCCATTTAAATTTGCCTCAAACCATTGCCCATTATTGACCCATGGACCAGATGTTGTAATTTCATCCTGATTAGAGCTATCACCTGGATGCGATCCTTTTGACGTAACTTGCAAGAAACCATAATCCTCTATTTTATATTTTTCGTTAGAAGGAAATTCATCAGAAGACCTAAATGCACTAGTGCCATAGGAATAAGTGACGTCTCCCCAAGGAGACTGCATTTTATTTTCAAATAGTTGAAATTCATATCTTTGATCAACTATTGTTTGAGTGGGATTTATGAACTCATTAATTGGTTGAGGGCCAGAACCTCCTGTACTTGAACACGATGAATTAATTATCAAGATAATAAATATTTGGCATATAAGAATAAGGTGATCTGAAAATTCTGTATTATTCATTTATTCTAATTATTTTTCTTTATGCCCAAAAGGATAGTTTTCCTTCTTGCCAGCAAAATAAGAAATACTTTAACCATAAGGAGATACAGGATCCTTAAACATAGTAAAATTATTTTTGCTTTATCTCAGCATAGACATTGCTTGTTCCGTCTTTAAAAAGAATAAGAACTTCATAGGGCGCAAAACGATTGCCAACTTCCATACCTGGTGAGCCTAGTGGCATCCCAGGAACTGATAATCCAATGGCATTAGGATTTTTCTCAGAAAGAAATTGGGCAATATATTTGCTTGGGATATGACCTTCAAAAATATAGCCATCTTCTGATACTGCAGTGTGACATGATCTATATTCTGGTTTGATATTATATTTTTCTTTGACCTCTTGAAGACTTTTATGGTCTTTTGTGGTGGAAGAAAAACCTTTGCTTTCAAGATGCTTTATCCATTTCTTGCAGCACCCACAAGTTGGGGTTTTGTGAACTAAAAGTGAAAATTTTTCACTAATTTCTTGGCTGTGAATTTCAAAAACGTTGAATGTAATTGAAAATATAAAAAATATTTGGCTAAAAAATTTAATATTCATTGTTCTTTGATATCAAGAATTTGGTTTGCGCATCTGGATCTAAAAAGTTTGCGTTCATGGCATAATGACTGCTTTAGTTTCTAGGCATTCCTCTAAGCCGTGAAGGCCGTGCTCTCTTCCATTTCCAGAAGATTTATAACCTCCAAAAGGCGCTCCTGTTCCTCTCGCGCCTCCGTTAATAATAACTTGTCCAGCTCTAATTTTTCTTGCAACTTGATTAGCATGAACAGGCTCACCCTGAACGTAGCCAGCCAACCCATATTCAGTATCATTGGCCATCTCTATCGCTTGCTCCTCTGAATCATATTTTAGAATTGATAAGACTGGACCAAAAATTTCTTCTCTTGCAATGGTCATGTCATTGGTAACATTTGCAAACACAGTTGGTTTTACATAGTACCCTTTTTCATAACCCTCTGGCTTTTCAACTCCGCCAGCAACCAAGGTCGCACCTTCCTCAATGCCTATTTTGATCATTCTTAGGATCTTTTCATACTGAGGTTTATTCGCAATAGGCCCAATTCTAAATTCTCCCTGCGGATCACCAACAGTTGTACTATTTGCAGTTTGAGCAGCAACTTCAACTGCTTTCTCATAATTTTTGTTAGAAACCAACATTTTTGTTGGTGCATTACATGACTGTCCTGAGTTTAAGAAGCAATGCCCAGCTCCGCCTTTCACAGATTTCTCAAGATCAGCTACATCATCCAGAATAATATTTGAAGACTTGCCCCCAAGTTCTTGGTGCACTCTTTTAACAGAAACAGCAGATGCTTGAGCGACTGCAATTCCGGCTTCAGTTGATCCAGTAAAAGACATCATGGCAACATCTGGATGATCTGATAAAGCAGCTCCTACAATTGGACCATATCCATTAACAACATTAAAGACACCTGCTGGCACTCCAGCTTTATCAAATATCTCGGCAAGCAGGAGTGCACAATATGGAGAAATTTCACTGGGCTTTAAAACCATTGAACAGCCTGCTGCAAGTGCAGCTGATGCCTTGGTAGTAATTTGATTCATAGGCCAATTCCATGGGGTGATCATTCCTATTACACCAATGGGCTCTCTTATCAATGTGTAATCGCCTTCCTTTTTTTCAAATTCATATTCTTTTAGTGCATCCAAAGTTTCATGTAAATTTTTGATTCCTGTTGATGCTTGAGCTTTCTGTGATAGCCAGGTGGGAGCGCCCATTTCTTCGGTTATAACCTTGACTAAATCATCGTACCTATTTTCATATTCAGCAATAATATTATTTAAGATCTCAATTCGATCTTCTTTAGTTGTAAATTGATAAGTTTTAAAGGCATCAGCTGCTGCTGATACTGCTCGATTTATATCTTCTTTTGTTCCAGAAGTAACACGCCCTATGAGTTTTTCATTTGCAGGATTGATAATCTCAATTCTCTCATTTGATTCTGATTCAACCCATTTACCATTTATATAGAAATGTAATTTATCTTTCATGTTCAAGCCCTATTTATTTAATAGCAATCCTAACAAATTTTTGGTTTAAGTTGGTGGAATACTTAACTCAAAGTAGCTCAAATAATTACCAAGAACGTGTAATCTTTATGGAATCGTTAAGACTGCCACTTGGCAATCCTAATACCTTTGATATTTCTTGGAAAACATCACTTATAAATTCATTTGGCTCTATGTGACCAGCCTCAGGCGCCATTACTCCAAACTGATTTATCCGTCCCTCAGCCAGCAATTTAATGCCGCAAGCCAAAGGAATTCCAGTAATTTCTCCCATGCCTATATTTTTAATTTGTTGATTCAAATCTGACTCTTCTGTTTCGCTTGGTATGCAAACTCCAACACTTGCAGGCATTCCATTTTTGATGCCATGAGCAAAACCATACATAACTGGAGGATAGTCAATATCTTTGCGTTTTTTTTGAGTAGATTGCTTGCTCTTTAACAATGATAATAAATTTGCTGCATTCACCTTGCTAAGCAATTTCAGATTTACTAGCCCCATTATAGATTTCAAGATAAGAAAGTTTGCTTGGCCCCCATGAGCAAGGTTAATTGAGTCGTTGAGTTTAGGAAAATAATGCGGGAAAGTAATTGCCTCAGGGTGGCCAAATATATTTCCATTAAAATTAGATAATCCTGGATAGTTGACCTTGACTTTCTGAAGAGGCTTGATCATTTTAAAGATTCCATTTTGGAAAACTTTAACTTCTCCTGTCATCTGCTCAATCCCATGCATAATGGCTGCATTTTCAGATTGTTGCATTGCATTCTCATCCAGTGAGGTTCCACCAATATCCCACCCTGTATAGACTGTAGTTACTTCATCTAATTCCCGAATAGCAATGAGCGCCATCAAATTTGTTAGCCCAGGGCTAGCACCCAATCCAATAGTGGCAGAGACACCGGCTGATTTCGCTTCAGCATCAAGCTTCATCATATCGATTGTAGGCTCCCAATCATCACAAATATCTATGTAGTTACAACCTGAAGATATTGCGGCTGAAAGGATTGGAGCTCCAAACTTAAAATAAGGACCGCAAGTATTTACAACAATATCAATATTTTCCATGGCTTGCTTTAGCGCGCTGGTATCATTGGCATCAAGCTGGATAGCAGAAACTTTTTGATTTAAGCTTGCTGCAAAAGTCTCAGCACTCTCCTTGTTAATATCGGCAATAATAATTTCTTTAATAGCGCTATAGTTTTGTGCAGCTCTAATGGCATAACGACCCATGCTTCCACAACCACCTATTGCAAGTATTTTCATAATTTACTCCAAACCTTATTCACTTTATTATCTGATATAAAATAACTCAACAATTTTCTAATATGCAAAAAGATATAGACATTATTATTTATGGAGCCACTGGTTTTACTGGAAAACTTTGTGTTAAATATTTTCAATCATTAGATACAACGGTGACCTGGGCAATTGCAGGAAGAAACTTAACAAAACTGAAAGAAGTTGCTGAAGATAATCAAACAAAAGTAGAAATTTTAATTGCTGATTCGGATGATGAAAGTGCTCTAGATCATTTAACCTCAAGAGCAAAAGTTATTTTGTCTACAACTGGGCCTTTTCATAGATATGGATCTAAGTTGGTAGCATCTTGCATCAAGAATCATGCTCATTATGTAGATATTACTGGTGAAAATTTTTGGGTTAAGGGTCTTATTGAGAAACACCATGCAGAGGCATCTGCTAAAGGTATCAGGATCATTCCGTCGTGTGGATTTGATTCAATACCCTCTGATTTAGGAACTTTTTTTTCAGCTCAAGCTATTGGAAAACCTATCAAAAGAATTGAATCGTTTCATTCATACGAGGGAGGGGCATCAGGAGGAACCCTTGAGACAATGTTCTCTATGGGAGAATTAGATCTTGGTGATGACCTCACAGATCCATTTTTACTCAATCCTGCAGACTCTTATTCGGACGAACAAAAGCAACTTAGTAGTGACAGAGTTGGCATTGCAAAAAAACCAGAAATTAATGCATGGTCAGGACCATTTATTATGGCCACTGCAAATACTAGAGTTGTAAGAAGAACAGAGGCTTTGCTTGCATTACGGCAAAAATCTTATGGCGCTGATTTTACTTATCAAGAGCATGCCTTCCATAAGAGCTGGTTTAGCGCCGTTAAATCACTCCTCTTAACTGGCCTATCTGTTTTAGTTCTTCTTTCACCCTTAAAAAGGTTAGTGAAACCTTTTTTACCAAAGCCAGGAGAAGGTCCATCTGAGAGTGTGCAAGAGAATGGATGGTTTGATTGCAAGTATATAGTTGAAACACATGATGGCACTAAGTCAGTATTTAATATGAATGGAAAAGGAGATCCGGGTTATAAAGTGACCTCAAAATTAGTTTCTGAATGCGCACTTTGTTTAATTGAAAATGAAGATTCACTTCCGGGTGGAAAAGAATATGGAGGAGTTCTTACGAGTGCATCAGGCTTAGGTGACCAATTAATTTTGAGGTTAAGCAAAGTTGGTATAAATTTCGAGGGCCCGCTTTAATTTTTTTCTTAAATAAATTAATCTAAAAACCATTAAAGTATTCTCGAATAAACTATGAAACCATATATCGTTTTCTTTATATTTTTATCTATGAATTCATTTTCTAAGCCACTTAATGATCCTGGTGACTGGAGAGGGATTACTGACCAAGTAATGGGTGGAGTGTCCGAGCTAATTATCAAGCACAAAGATGGTGTTTTTATGATGAAAGGAAATGTTTCTACTGATAATAATGGAGGATTTGTAAGGCTCTCTAATAGAATTGATCTAAACAGCAATAATTTTCAAGGAATAAGATTTAAAGCCAAAGGAAACAACGAGACTTATGAAATTCACGTTACTCTTAAAGGATTAAAAGTTCCTCCTTGGTCATATTTTAGCAAGTCATTTGATGTGACAAATGAATGGCAAGAGTTCGAAATATTATTTCAAGACCTTAAAAGAAGCTCTGGATTTTCTGCTGCATCGATGAAAGCAAAAAATATCAGAGATATAAGTATTGCTGGGTATGGAAGAGACTTTGAAGTTGACCTAGAGATCAAAGAGATTAACTTGATTTCATCTTGATTTATTGATCAAGCTCTTTTTCAAATTCTTTTAAATATTTTTCGTAATCTTCCCAGTCATGAGGCGTTCCAGCTCTAGGCCTCTGCATATTGCTGGCTCGCTCAAGTGCCTTAGTAGATAATTTGCTAGGACTCTCTTTGAAAAGCTTTTTAAATGTTTTTCGAATTAAATTTCTCATCTTTCAAGAATCTTTCTTAGTTTTTTCATAAAACGCTTCAATGTTTTTGCAGAATCTTTGTCATTAAAAGCCTCTATTATTTCAGATTGCGAGTAACCATCCCAAAAAGTTATCTGATAAAAATCTTCAAATTTAACAAGTTCTATTGATGCAGAGTCAAAATTGTTGGCGTCGATAATATGAATAGAAATTTTTTTTTCATTCAGCTCAATGTTTATGTTTGAGTAAGATGAAAAATAAGATTTATAAAGGTTTTCAACTCTTTGATTAAAGCTAAAGGGCTTCATTTATTATATGTCTTATCTTTTGTTCAACTAGGGGAAGTAAGCTATTTGGAGGATGCTGAATCCCTTAAATCTTTTATCTTTTCTAGGCTAACCTTATCTTTTAAGCTCATAACAAAAGCAGCAATTGATAAAACTAATATTGCTCCTGCTTCTCCAAGCACAACAAGCGCATCCATTTCTTTGCTTTGCATAACGATCAGTCTACAAAGTGCTGTAATAGCAATAATGATTGGCAAAGTAACTGGAATTCTATTAGTGCTGTAAAAAGCTCCAACCATCCCGATTATTTCAACATATATAAATAACATGAACAGATCAGGTAGTGTAATTTCCTGAGCTAATACCATATCAAAAATATACATAGCGGAAGCTATGCATGTAGCAATGCCAATAATAGCTAGAAGTAACTTTTCACTTGCAATGGTTGTCCAATGCAAACTTTTTGTAAATTTAGATTGTTTATTCATTGAATAATCATATCAAATGAATATTGAATGAAATATTTTTTTTACTGAAAACTTAAAATTCTGTAGAGTTAATATTTAATATGAAAAAGACATCAACATGATACTTACAAATAAAAAAAGAATTGAAGACTTCATTAAGAAAGGGTGGTGGGGAGAAGATACATTGTACTCTCTATTTCAGGAGGCTCTATCCGCATGCGGCGATCAAGAAGCTTTAGTTGATCCAGAAAATCGTTTTGTAATTACAGGCGATGATCCTAAGAGATTGTCTTTTAATGAAATAAATGGCCTTGTTGAAAGCTATGCAACCACTTTCTATGAACAAGGTCTTCGAAAGGATGACATTGCCATTATTCAATTACCCAATGTTGTAGAGTTGCCTATAGTTTATTTAGCTTTATCAAAACTTGGAATAATTTGCTCTCCAATTCCAATGCAATATGGGGCATACGAAATTACCAACATTATCCATGAAACTAATCCAAAGGCATTTATAAGTATTGCAACATTCAGCGGCACAGATCATGCTAAACAATTTTCCTCTGTGTTTAATAATAGTGAGCTTAAATTTTCATTGGGTGAAGTCGATGGGTTCATTGATTTGAATGCATCAAAGTCAGAAATTGGAATAATGGAAGCTCAGCAATTACATGCAAAAGATAACCCAATCACAGCAGACGATATTTTTACAATTTGCTGGACCTCAGGAACTACTGGAACTCCAAAAGGTGTTCCACGAAGTCACAACCTTTGGCTGCCAATGGCTAAAGCGGCTGCATTTGTATCAGAAACTGAAGAGGGCGATACATTACTTAATCCATTTCCAATGATTAATATGGCAAGTATCGGAGGATTCTTGTTTAACTGGCTTCTATGCAAAGGAAAGCTTGTTCAACATCATCCGTTTGATCTTAATGTTTTTCTAACACAAATTTCTACTGAGAGTGTTAAATACACAATTGCACCTCCTGCAATTATGAATATGCTTTTAAATAACCCCGCTATTCTCGACCAACAAGACTTAAGCAGCTTGAGATGCATAGGTTGTGGAGGAGCGCCATTATCAGAATGGATGGTTGAAACTTTTCAAAAGAAATATGATTTAACGGTTCAAAATATTTTTGGATCTAATGAAGGCGCATCTTTGCTGAGTGCTCGTAATGAAATTGAAGATCCCAGTCTTAGAGCTAAATATTTCCCACGTTTTGGAGTTGATGGGTTAGATTGGAGCAATCCAGTATCAAAGTTGGTAAAAACAAAATTAGTCAGTGTTGAAACTAATGAAGAAATATTTGAGCCAGAAAAGCCTGGAGAGCTACTAATTTCAGGAGCAACTGTTTTTGATGGTTATTGGAATGCTCCCGATGCAAACGAAGAGGTTTTTGATGAAGATGGGTATTTTAGGACCGGAGATTTATTTGAGATTTCTCCAGACGACACCCAAAAAAAATATTATAAATTCTGTGGTAGATGCAAAGATCTTATTATTAGAGGTGGTATGAATATTTCTCCAGAGGAGCTAGACAATCTTCTGAGCTCTCACCCTAAGATGCTTGAGGTTGCTGTAACCGGTTATGATGATGAGATCTTAGGAGAAAAAGTAGGAGTCGTTGCAGTGGTTGCTGAAGGTGAAACATTAACTTTGGATGAAGTGAATGATTTTTTAAAAGATAAGCAAATTGCAAAATATAAAATGCCAGAGGACTTGAGAGTGATTGACGTATTGCCAAAAAACCCTGTGGGAAAAGTATTAAGACGCGAATTAAAAGATTTATTTAATTAAGCTGTCCCAACTACAAAGCTAACAATTGTTGTAGCGCTGCCACCAATATTTAAGGTTGATATATTTTTAGCATTATCGATTTGGTAGTCACCAGCGCTATCAGTGCATTGTTTATAGCAATCAAGCAGCATTCTAACTCCAGTTGCGCCCACAGGATGGCCCAGACCAATCAGACCGCCGCTTGCATTGATTGGAATTTTTCCACCAATCTCTATTTCACCTGATTCAATAGCTTTCCAACTCTCTCCTGGCTTTGTAATACCAAAATGATCAATTGCCATGTATTCAGTGGATGTAAAACAGTCATGGGTTTCGATACCATCTATCTCAGACACTCCTTCCATTCCTGCTCTTAAAAAAGCATCATCGATTGCTTTTTTGACATGTGGGAAGACATAATCCTTATGTTGACTAAAATCAATTTTTTCTTGATATGTAATAGGACCCGTTTGATGACCCCAACCTTTAATATATGGGATTGAATTAATATCTAATGATCTAGCATTTGCATATTCTTTAGCCTTGTTTTCGCTTGCTAGGAAAATAATAGCTGCACCATCGGTTACCTGACCACAATCCATTTTTCTAGTTCGACCCTCAATTACAGGGTTTGCATGATCTAGTCTGGTAAAAGTATCTGATTCAAAGGTCCACCCTCTGGTTTGAGAGTTAGGGTTTTTTTTAGCATTGCTAAAGTTTATTTCTGAAATTTTTGAGAGATGATCTTCATTGATGCCATATCTTTTATCGTATTCACTGGTTAGTTCGCTGAACATATGAGGCCATGGATATTGAACATCTTGGCATTCAAACCCAGATCGCATTGCGGGACCTCCAATATTCTGGGCAGCTTGCTCTCCCGGAACGTTCCTCATTTGCTCAATTCCCAAAACTGCAGCTAGCTCGTATCTACCCGACTCAATCTCTGCACATGCTGCCAAAGTCGCAATACTGCCTGAAGCACAGGCTGCTTCATGTCTAGACGAAGGTAGTCCAAAAAAATCTGGATGGGAAGAAACAAAAAAACCACCTAAATGCCCTTGATTACAAAATAATTCAGCAGTGAAGTTACCAACATGTGCAACATCAATGTCTTTTGGCTCTAAATCAACAGACGTTAACCCTTGATGGATCGTGTCTTGGAAGACATCCAAAAGATCAAATTCATTTCTATGCCAATTTTGGGCAAAGTCAGATTGATAGCCCCCTAATATGTAAACTCTTTTTTGCATGCCCTAATTATATGCACGATTGGGTAACATTGAAAAGAAATCCCCAAGCAAGTAAAGATAGGAAAGTTATACTAAACTAATTCATTAATTTGATACTAACCAAATGAAAAACTATAAGTTCATTGATAAATTACGATTACCAGTAATTGTTGCTCCAATGTTCCTTGTCTCTAATCCAGATTTAGTAATAGCCAGCAGTAATGCAGGTTTAATTGGTTCCTTTCCAGGACCTAATGCAAGAACAACTGAAGAGCTTGAAAAATGGATGCAGCAAATCAATGACTCCACATCTAATCCATGGGCATTTAATATGATTACCCACAGAACATACGATCGATTTGAAGATGAGTTAGAGTTAATTAAGAAGTTTCAACCTGAAATTGTAATTACCGCTTTGGGTAGCCCTGAAAGAGTAATTGGAATCGTTCATAGTTATGGAGGCAAGGTCATAGCAGATGTTAATAATATTAATTTTGCGCGCCGTTGCGCAGAGATGAATGTAGATGGTATGGCGCTTATCTGTCATGGAGCAGGAGGACACACCGGCCATCTTTCACCTTTTTCATTTACAGCATATGTTAGAGAGTTTTTTGATGGCTTAATTGTATTAGCTGGATCAATTTCTACTGGAAATCATATTAAAGCAGCTAAATTATTAAATGCTGATCTTTGCTATATGGGCACAAGATTTATTTCTGCCAAAGAAAGCAACGCAGTTGATGAGTATAAATCTATGCTCATTAATTCAAATTATGAGGACCTAAGATTAACAAATCTTTTTACTGGAGCAGATGCATATTACTTAAAAGATAGCATCATAAAAAACAACTTAGATCCTGATAATTTAGAATCAAATCATGAAGGTTTCAATGTCTCCGGTTCCCAGGAAAAGATAAAAGCTTGGAAAAATATATGGTCAGCTGGGCAAGGAGTTGGTTTAATTAAAAGGATAGAAAGCGTAGAATCGATAGTTGAGGAACTTGAAACTGAGTTTCTGGACGGATAATACATGGAAATTAAAAAAACAAATACTATTAATTCTTCAATTAAAACCACGGATCATCCATACATGAAAGATGCCTGGGTTCCAAATTATGATGAATATGAGGTAACAGATTTACAATCAATTGGTGATATCCCTGAGGATATCGCCGGAGCTTACTTCAGAAATACAGAAAATCAAGTACATGAACCTATAGGACGTTTTCATCCCTTTGATGGAGACGCAATGATCCATTCAATTAATTTTGATCATGGAAAAGCAAACTACGTAAATAAATTTGTAAAAACCGAGGGTTTTCTGGTTGAGCAAGAGATGGGAAAGTCAATGTGGGCTGGATTAATGGAGAGGACAGGCTCTTCATTATTACCGGGCTGGGGTGCTCAAGGGGGCATTAAAGATTCTTCCTCAACTGATATTATTGTTCATGCTGGGGAACCTCTAACAACTTTCTATCAATGTGGTGAGGGCTATCAACTTAATCCATTTACATTAGAAACTGAAAAAAAAGCATCTTGGGTTCCAGTTGGAGGAGTATCTGCACATCCAAAAGTTGATCTTTTAACTGGTGAATTGCTTTTTTTCAATTATTCAAAACAGGCACCATTTTTAAATTATGGTGTTGTTGATAAAAACCAAAACTTAAAACATTTTGTTCCAATTGAACTTCCAGGCCCTAGACTTCCTCATGACATGGCTTTTAGTAAAAATTATTCAATCTTCAATGATTTACCACTTTTTTGGGATCAGGAGATGCTTAAAAAAGGAGTCCATGCAACCAGATTGCATGACTTGCCATCTAGATTTGCAGTAATACCGAGGCATGGTAACCCAGAGGATATTAAATGGTTTGAGGCAGACCCAACATATGTCTTGCATTTTAATAATGCTTATGAAGTTGGAGATGACTTAATTTTAGAAGGATATTATCAAGAGCATCCATGGCCTGATAATTATGTTGATGCTCCTCCTGGTTTAGAGAGAATGATGGCATTTTTGGATTTTTCATTGATAAAACCTAGATTGCATAGATGGAAATTTAATTTAAAAACAGGAGTAACTTCAGAGGAAGATATTTGTGACGAAACTATAGAGTTTGGAGTAATTAATCAAGAGATTGCCGGAATTGAACATCGATATACCTACAGTATGATTCCAACAAAAGGCCATTTTACTTTTGACGGTATTACTAAGCATGATCATAAAAAGAACTCTATTAGTAAATATGCCTTTCCAGAGCATATATTTATTAGTGAAGTCAGCTTTGCTCAGAGCACAGCTTCTAATTCTAATAATGAAGATGATGGCTACTTAATAACTATTAGCAATGATGTAAAAGAAAAAACTTCTTCATGCTTAATGTTTGATGCAAAAAATATAGAAATTGGACCTATTTGTGAAATTCCATTACCCCATCAAGTTTGTTCAGGCACTCATGCAACATGGGCTCAAAAAAGTAATCTAAAAACATAATTAGATGAACCCTGTATTTATTGTTGATTCGATAAGAACACCAAGAGCTCGTGGAAACAAAAAAGGTAGTCTTAGTAAATTACGTCCATACGATTTGTTAGATGTTTTATACAAAGACATTGAGCATAAAAAATTTTTTAACTTAGAAAAAATTAACGAAGTTATTTTGGGTTGCGTGACTCAGTTCGGAGAGCAAGCAGGTAATATCGCTAAAAGTTCAGCTATGTTTTCTGGTTTCCCTGATTCAATTTCAGGTCTTACAGTTAATAGGTTTTGTTCCTCAAGTTTAGATGCAATTAATTTGGGATATTTAAAAATTCAATCTCAGCAAGCTGAAAATATCATTGCTGGCGGTATTGAAATGATGTCAAGGGTTCCAATGCTATCTGATGAAGCCGCAATCTGGAATGATGTAGCTTTAGCTTCTCAAGCAAGAATATTTCTGATGGGTAGTGGCGCTGATTTAATAGCTAGCCTTTATAATATTTCAAGAAAAGAAGTTGATTTACAAGCACTGGAATCACAAAAAAGAGCACTAAATGCTCAAAAAAACAACCACTTTAAATCTATTATCCCAGTTATAGATGAACAGCATTCAATTAAATGTATTCTGGATGAATGTATAAGACCAGAAACAACCATTGAGAGTTTATCTTCATTAGATCCAAGTTTTCAAAAATTAGGAGAGGAGGTTGTAGATCAAGCTCAGTTAAATTATTTTCCTAATTTAGAAGCTATTGCACATGTTCATACTGCAGGTAATTCTCCCGCGATGGCAGATGCAGCTTCTATGACATTGCTTTCAAATAAGGAACTTCAAGAAAATGGAAAAAAAGCGCGGGCAAAAATTATTTCCGTTGTTACTGTTAACGATGATCCTTTGCTAGTCTTATCTGGTTGTATGCTAGCTACACAAAAAATACTTACCCAAAATAATTTAAAAGTATCTGATGTAGATATATTTGAAATACATGAAGCTTTTGCTTCAACATTGATTCATTGTCAGAGAGAATTAAATATAGACAAGGCGAAACTCAATGTTAATGGTGGATGCATTGCCCTCGGCCACCCCATGGGAGCAACTGGCTCAATTATGATGTCAACATTGATTGATGAATTAGAACGACAAGATTTAAGAATGGGGATAGTTGCAACTAGTGGAGCAGCCGGAGCTGGAACTGCCATATTAATTGAGAGAGTATAGATGAATTAAATACTCTGCCATAAAGACTTTCATACAAGTAATTAGGCGGATATCAGTCCTGCAATTAATCGCAGGACTGATATTAAAAATTAAAACTTATAGTCTAACTTTAAAGTAACATTTCTTGGACGATCATAAATTGCATCATAAGCAATTCCATCAAGAGCTCCCCCAGAAGCAAGTCTTACAAAAGTTCTTGCTAATGGAATTGTTCCGCCAACAACTTTGATGCGCTCATCAGTTAAGTTGTCTCCAATAAGTGAAAGTCTCCATTTTCCATCTGAGCTTTCCAAACCAAGAATTAACCCAACTTTAGAATAACCACCTTCCTCAATATTTTTATCAAGATTTGTAGTTACATAGTATTCAGATGAATAATCAACATTTAAGTTTGCATCAAATACCATGTTATTTGAAAGAACAGTTTCGAAATCAAGACCTAAATTACCAGTTTCTTCAGGTGCAAAGATTACGCTGGCTCCAGATCTATCACAATAGATACCATTAGTAGGAGCTTCTCCATAAGCACACTGACTATTTTTCCAATCAGTAAATTTATAGTCTAAGCTAGCAAGAGATGCATAAAACTCTAGGCCATCAGCAAGCAAGTATCTTCCTTGCATTTCAAAACCATCAAGTTCTGCTGCTGAAGCATTTCCAACTTTAAAACCTAAAACGCCATCAAAAACACTGGTTTGAAGATCGTCATATTCCGTTGAAAAGTATGTGAAATCAAACTGAGCTCTGTCTGACTTCATTTTGTAGCCCCATTCGATATTCTCAGCTTTTTCTTCTTCAAATTCCCATCCACCAGCACTAGAAACAAGAGGTGTTCCAGGTATAGAGTTACCCCTTATGTCAAAGCCACCGGCTTTTGAGCCCTCTGTGTAAGACACATACATTTGAGAGTTGTCAGATAAGTCATAACTTAATCTAACCACAGGATCGAATGAACTTTCGCTTCTGCTGCTGGCAATATTATGAGGACCAACATTTAATACTCCAGCCCACAGAGCATTTAACAACGGGGATCCTGCAAGAGCAGTTCCGGTTCCATCAAGAGTTAAAGCTCTACTTCCATCTTTATCTTCATTTGAGTATCTTGCACCTAAGGTAAGCATCCAATTATCTTGTAATTTAATATCGGCTTGACCAAAAACTGAATACAAGTCGGAAGATTGAGCATAAAGCCTGTCCCAATTTGTACCTACCAAAAGTGAAACTGGGGGACCAGCAAGAGCTAAAAATGATCCGAGTGGAACATAATCAGTCACGTCAACGTCAGCAGTCTGATAGTATGCCCCGACAATGTAATCAATATTTTCTCCACCGGGAGAGGTATAACGAATTTCTAATGAATCTTGCTCATATTTTTCTGTTTGATTAGTTCCATCAAGAATTTCTAAGCCTACATAATCTACATCCAAGACTTCATATGAGTCATACTCAACATGGCCAAGAATGGTTGTAAGTGTGCCGCCATTATCCATTGGATAGTTTGATGTTAATACAAAGTTATCCATTGTATTTTGACTAAAAGTTTCTCCACTTGATCTAACCCAGTTTTCAGTTGTTTCTACACCAATAGGGCCGGCAAATACAAGACTATAACCATCTTGAGGTGCCAATGCTTCCATTGCATAACCTACAGAGTCAAAGTCCGCACTTTCAACCTTGAGATTCCAGTCAACATCTCCAGATGTCCAAGCTAATTGTCCTCTGATGTATGTTTCATCTCTTTGAGGCTCAAGTCTTTTCATTCTCTCATTCGTAATCCAACCATCCATTTCTCTTGTTGAGACAGTCAATCTTCCAAGTAGATTATCTGAAAGAGGTCCTGATAATACTAATAGCGATTGTGATTCATCATGCTCTGACTCATGAGAAGTAGAAAATTTACCTTCAAATTCTTCTGTGGGTTTTGCAGATGTAACACTGACCACACCACCGATAGCATTTTTACCAAAAAGAGTTGGTTGAGGTCCTCTCAAAACTTCAATTCTCTCAAGATCTACAAGGGGAGTTCTGGCTAACTGACTTCTTGGGTATGTTATGCCGTCAAAATTTAGCGGTACAGATTGCTCAAAACCCTTATTAGCTCCAGATCTAACACCTCTAATAGAGATGGTTGTATCGATTTGAGTTTCTGCAACATAGAAGTTTGGAACCGATGCTGAAAGTGACTGAAGATTATCAACACTTCTATCTTCAATGACTTCTCCATCTACTGCTGATACTGAGATTGGAACATCTTGAAGACTTTGTTCCCTAATTTGGGCTGTCACCACAACTTCTTCAAGTGTTTGAGCATATGAGTCTGCTGTTAATAGAACTATTGATGCAAAAACTATCGTATGAATTGAATTTTTTATAGACATATTTATCCCCTGTAAATACATTTGAATTTCACACTATAATAACTCATTAAGAGTTAAATTGACCATTTTTAGTTTTAATTGAAGAAAAAAAAGATTACGTATCTTCTCGGATCGCTTTAATCATTACCTCTACTTTTGCAGGTTTAATTTCTGGCGTTATCCCATGACCAAGGTTAAATATAAATCCTGGGTAATCTTTCATTAAGGAGCATATTTTTTGAACCTCTTTCTGAATTATTTCATCAGATTCACTTAGCACTTTGGGATCTAAATTTCCTTGAATTGCTACTTCATTTTTAAGGCTTTCTGAAAGAATTCTAATATCACTAGTCCAATACAAACTTATGCAAGAAAGGTCTTTAAATATAAGGTCCGTTATATCTTTATTTGGATTTTTTTCAAACAATATAATTGGGATGTGATTAGTGATTGGATCATCTTTTAACTTTTGTGTAATTTTTTTTGTATAACGCAAGGAAAATAACTCTAATTCATTTTCGCTTAGTAAGTCAGCCCAAGAATCAAAAATTTGTAGTGCATTTACCCCACTTAAAACTTGTTGTTTAAGATACTGATAACAAGCATCGCTTAGAATTTCAAGAAAATCGTGAAGCGCATTTGGATTCTCGGCCATGAAAGTTTTTGTTTTTTTAAAATCTTTAGATCCGCCTCCCTCTATAGAATATGCAGCCAATGTCCAAGGGCTTCCGCAAAATCCAATTAATGGAAGATTTGCAGGAATTAAGTTTTTGGTTTCTTCAACTGCTCTAAATACATAATCAAGAGAATTCACATCAAAAGCATATAAATTATTAATATCATCAGTAGATGAAATAGGATTACTGAATTTCGGGCCTTCACCTTCATGGAAAGCAAGACCAAGATTCAATGCATCAGGTATCGTTAAAATATCTGAAAATAAAATTGATGCATCGAGATTGAATCGTTCAATAGGTTGCAATGCAAGCTCTGCACATGTCTTAGGTTCTTTGCACATGTCTAGAAAATTTGAATAATTTTTTCTAACTTTTTGATACTCAGGAAGATATCTACCTGCTTGGCGCATAAACCAAACTGGAGGAATAGTGTTTGTTTTTAAGTTTAAAGCTCTTAAAAATTTTGAATTTTTCATTTAAGAAACAAATTGTATGATACTTTTTGCTGCTTCTCTTCCTTCCCATATAGCAGTAACAACTAAATCAGAACCCCTGACCATATCTCCACCTGAAAAGATTTTTGGGTTAGAGGTTTGAAATTTCAATTTTTGTTTTTCTGGAGCTACTACCAAACCAGACTTATCAGTTTTTATCTTAAAATCTTTAAACCAATCAGCTGGATTTGCTCTAAATCCAAAAGCAATTATTACTTCGTCAGCGGGATAAATTTTCTCACTAGCTTGTATTGGAACAGGAACTCTTCTTCCATTTTGATCCGGTTCACCTAATTTTGTTTGTATTGTTTTTATGCCCTGCACATTTTTATCACCAATGATTTCGATGGGCTGAATGTTAAATTCAAACACAACTCCTTCCTCTTTAGCATTGATAACTTCTCTCCTGGAGCCAGGCATATTTTTTTCATCCCTTCTGTATAAACAAGTAACAGATTTGGCACCTTGTCTGATCGCAGTTCTGTTGCAATCCATAGCTGTATCACCACCACCTAAAATTACGACATCCTTACCTTTAAAATTAATATATTCAAATTCTTTTTGTGGAAATTTCAAAAGATGATTTGTATTCCCAATAAGATAATCAATGGCTTTATGTGCTTGAGGTAAATCCTCTCCTTTAAAGCCTCCCTCAAGCGAAGTGTATGTGCCCATCCCAAGAAATACTGCATCATATTTTTCATACAGTTTATTAAACGAAATATCTTTACCAATTTCTTTGTTGAGATGAAATTTAATACCCATTTCTTCTAGAATTTTTCTACGTCGCCGCACCACGCTTTTTTCCAGCTTAAATTCAGGGATTCCAAATGTTAGCAAGCCACCAATTTCAGGCTGTTTATCAAAGACATCACAGTTTATTCCTGCTCTTATTAATATATCTGCGCATCCAATACCTGCAGGGCCGGCTCCAATAATCGCAACTTTTTTGTTAGTCCAGGTCCTATTACTTAAATCTGGTCTCCAGCCCATATCAATTGCCTTGTCTGTAATATATTTTTCAATATTGCCGATGCTAACAGCACCAAATCCATCATTGAGTGTACACGCTCCCTCACAAAGACGATCTTGTGGGCAAACTCTTCCACACATCTCAGGGAGAGAGTTAGTTTGATGGCATAAATCTGCAGCTTCCATAATATTTCCATCATTCACAAGCTTTAACCAATCTGGGATATAGTTGTGAACCGGACATTTCCATTCACAGTATGGATTTCCGCAATCTAAGCATCTATGAGACTGATTAGATGCTTCAGATTGATTGTAATCACCATAGATTTCGACAAAATTAATCTTTCTTTCTTCAATATTTTTTTTATTTGGGTCATAACGACCTACTTCGAGAAATTGGAAGTCATTTTTAATTGGAACATGCTCAACGTATTCTGACCTTGATTTAAAATTATCTGAAGATGATATCGTGGATGTTGGTATGGCGGTCTGGGTTAAAAGTTCTTTGCGCCATTCAAATAGCATAACTTTTGCTTCTTCTATATCTGTTATTGGCGCAAACGACTTAGTTTTGTATTTTCTGTTTAACCTAATCTTTCCATAAAAGTAAGGAGAGCGTGGCTGAGTGAAGAGCAATAAGCCTTTTTCAATTTTATATTGTTTATTTTTTGAGCTCATTCTGTCGTTAAAGATCTGGGTGGTATGTATGACATAGTATGACATTTTCATGTTAATATGTATATTTTTATGCCACAACAAAATAAAAACATATCGCTATATCACGAATCTCAAGCCAAGGATAACTGCGGCTTTGGACTTATAGTAAATCGACATGGAGAGCAAAATAGAGCTGTAGTTCAAAGATCCATTGCGGGTTTGACCAGTATGACGCATAGAGGTGCGATTGGAGCAGATGGAAAAACTGGCGATGGTTGTGGTTTGTTATTTGACTTAAATCACAAATTTTTTCAAAAGAAAATTAAAAAAGAATTAAAAATTAAATTGCCAGCATTATTTGGCATAGCTCAAATTTTTTCATCTGCTGCACTTCAAAAAGATCTACCTGCAATCAAGAAAATTCTTGAATCTGAAAACTTAGTTTTTCATTGCGTTAGAGAGGTTCCTTCAAATAAATCTGTCCTTGGTGAAATAGCACTTGAATCTTTGCCAAAAATCAATCAAGTATTTATCACACCCATCTCGAAGGATTTTAACAAAGAAAGGTTTGAATCCTGTCTATTGCAGGCAAGAAAGAAGATTGAGGAACTATATAGTAACGATGAAAGGCTTTATATCTGCAGTATGTCAAGTCAAACCATAGTATACAAAGGGCTTATGCTGCCAGATGCTATTAGTAAATTTTATACAGACATAGCTAAAAAATCTTTTACAGCTAAGGTTTGTCTTTTTCATCAAAGGTTTTCAACTAATACTCAGCCAAGATGGCATCTAGCTCAACCCTTTAGGCTGCTAGCTCATAATGGAGAAATTAATGCAATTAGAGGGAATAGAAACTGGGTAAAGGCTAGGGCCTCAAAATTTTCAACTCCTTTTATTCCTGGAATTAGTCAGTTTAAATCACTTGTCAATGAAACAGGATCTGACTCATCAGCTCTTGATAATATGATTGAGTTATTGGTTAAGGGAGGAATTAATTTCTTCAGATCCATTCGAATGGTATTGCCTCCTGCATGGCAAAACATTCATACCATGGATCCTGAGGTTAGGGCTTTTCATGAATATAATTCAATGCATATGGAAGCATGGGATGGCCCAGCTGGAATAGTCATGTCAGATGGAGAGTGGGCAATCTGCGTCCTAGATAGGAACGGTTTAAGGCCTGCAAGATATCAAGTGTTAAACAATGGGATGATTACTGTGGCCTCTGAGACCGGCATTTATCCAGTTGCTGATGAAGAAATTCTTCAAAAGGGACGAATAAGCCCTGGGGGAATTTTCGCAGTAAATACTGAGTCTGGTGAAATTCTTGATCAAAAGATGATCGATGATCAGCTCAAACAAAGCAAACCATATCGAGAGTGGTTAAAGAAATCTGCAATTTATCTTGAATCCACTTTAGATGCATTTGAGGGACCAGGCATTAATAAAATACCTCATTCTGAGCTTATTAAAGCTTCTAAGCTTTTTTCTTTATTTAACGAAGAGAGGGTATCTGTAATAAAGCCCCTAGCACTTGACGGCCTTGAGGGCACTGGTTCGATGGGCGATGATACTGCTTTGGCAATGTTAAGCTCAATGCCAAGATCTATTTATGACTATTTTAGACAACAATTTGCTCAGGTAACCAATCCACCAATTGACTCTTTAAGAGAATCAAGCGTTATGTCTTTAGAGGCGTGTTTTGGTCCTGAGCTGAATATTTTTGAAGAATCAGTGGATCATGCAAAAAGAATTGTAAGCACTTCTCCTGTACTTTCTCATAAAAAGCTATCAGCACTATTGAAAAATCCCTATTTTTCATCCAAAAATTTTAATTTGCAGTACTCCTCAGCTTCAAATCTTAAGGATGCTTTAAAAGCATTAACTAAAAAAGTAGTCACAGCAGTAAGGAAGGGAGAAGTTATTATCCATTTAAATGAAAAGTTGCCTGATATTAATAAATTGTCAATAAATTCTTTGTTGGCAGTCGGCTGTATTCACCAAGAGTTAGTTAGATTGGGGCTTCGATCAGACGCTAACTTGATAGTTAGCTCTGCTTCTGCGAGAGATACTCATCAGATCGCATGCTTGCTAAGTTTTGGAGCAACAGCTGTATTTCCGTGGTTAGCTTTTCAAACAATCTTAGATCTTACTCATCGCAAAGAGCTAAAAGGTAGTCCAACCGCAAACTGTGCTAAATATCGTAAAGGCATCAATAAAGGGCTATTAAAAATTATTTCAAAAATTGGTATCTCAACTATCTCAAGTTATCGAGGGTCTCAATTGCATGAAATTGTTGGATTGAGCTCAGATATTGTAGATTTATCTTTTACAAATACTGTAAGCAGAGTAGGCGGTAAAACCTTTAAAGATCTTGATGCTGAAATGCGATCATTAAATGAATACGCAAATTCAAATGTTAGCGAAATTGGGCTTGGGGGGCTATTGAAATTCGTTCATGGCGGTGAATATCACACCTATAATCCTGAGGTTGTAAAAAAACTTCAAGAAGCAGTTAAATCAGGATCAGCTGAAATATACAAAGAGTATGCTGATCTCGTAAATAATAGAGACCCTGCAATGCTTAGAGATCTGATGGAGCTAAAATTTCCTGACACATCAAAACAAGCTGAAATTTGCGATATAAATAATCTTCTTAAAAAGTTTGATTCAGCTGGTATGAGTCTGGGTGCTTTATCTCCTAACGCCCATGAAACTTTGGCTGAAGCGATGAATAGTATGGGAGCAAGATCTAACTCAGGAGAGGGCGGAGAAGCTAAAGAAAGATACGGCACTTCTAAGATGTCAAAAATAAAACAAGTTGCATCTGGTCGTTTTGGTGTAACGCCTGAATATTTAGTAAATGCAGAAGTGCTTCAAATAAAAATTGCACAGGGTGCAAAACCAGGAGAGGGCGGTCAGCTTCCTGGAGGAAAAGTAAATACACTTATTGCAAAGCTTAGATATTCAACCCCTGGAATCACCCTGATTTCTCCTCCGCCTCATCATGATATTTATTCAATTGAGGATTTAGCGCAACTAATCTTTGATCTTAAGCAAGTAAATTCAAAAGCTCTGGTTTCGGTTAAATTGGTTTCCGAACCGGGAGTAGGAACCATAGCTGCAGGAGTAGCAAAAGCATATGCAGATTTAATAACAATTTCGGGTCATGATGGTGGGACGGGAGCAAGCCCGCTATCATCTATTCGCTATGCAGGCTCTCCTTGGGAGCTTGGTTTATCTGAAGCTCATCAAGCCTTAAGGGCAAGTAATTTACGTCATAAAGTTAGATTACAGGCTGACGGAGGTTTAAAAACAGGACTAGATGTAGTTAAAGCAGCAATTTTAGGCGCGGAATCTTTTGGTTTTGGAACAGGTCCGATGATCGCAATGGGCTGCAAATATTTAAGAATTTGCCATTTGAATAATTGCGCTACAGGCGTAGCAACACAAAGAAAAGATATAATTGACCATCATTATGTTGGAGAAAAAGAGCGGGTGATAAATTACTTCACATTTATCGCTAATGAAGTTAAAGAAATTTTGGCTAAATTAGGAGTCTCAAGTCTCGAATCAATTATTGGTCAAACACATTACTTAAAAGACATTACTTCAAAAAATCCTTCAACAGAAAATATTGATCTATCTCCAATTTTATACTCTGATAAAAAATCATTATCACCGCATTACTGCAAGACACCATCGAATGACCCATGGGATAAAGGAGACTTGAATTTAAAGATTCTCCAAGATTTAAAATCTTCAATCTCTAAAAGCAATTCATCTGATTTTTATTATGATATTTCAAATCGTGATAGATCTATTGGAGCCAAAGCCTCTGGTTTAATTGCATCTTTATACGGCGAAAAAGGACTTAAACATAAGCAAAACCTGAATTTTAGGGGATCTGCAGGACAAAGTTTCGGAGTCTGGAATGCAACAGGTCTTAATCTTAGGTTAGATGGAGATGCAAATGATTATGTCGGCAAGGGGATGAATGGAGGCAAAATAGTAATTTCTAGCTCAGCAGAATATGCCTCACAAGATACTCCGGCTGTGTTAGTAGGAAACACTGCCCTATATGGTGCAACTGGTGGAGAGCTATATGTGGGTGGCTGCGTCGGGGAGAGATTCGCTGTAAGAAATTCTGGTGCATCTGCTGTAATAGAGGGTGCTGGAGATCATTGCTGTGAATATATGACTGGCGGTCATGTAACTGTCTTGGGAGATGTTGGATCAAATTTTGGAGCTGGAATGACAGGTGGTTTCGCTTATGTTCTTGATACCAAAAGGAGATTTTTTGATCAATGCAATCGCAGTCTTATTCATTTAGATAGGATTGTAAGTGAAGAAATGGAGTCTCATAGAAAGTTTTTAAAACAGATCCTTGCTCGTCATATCAAGGAAACTAAAAGTGAGAGAGCTAAATTAATTTTAGATGAATTTGATAGATATGAACCATCATTCTGGCTTGTTTCACCTGCAGCTTTAAATATTCAAGATCTTTTGAAAGCAACAACAGCTAATGCTGCTTAGCCTATGTTCCTAGTCCTTTTTGGAGATTTCTTGGATCAAATGAACTTGTAACAATTGCTTTTGATACTTCCCTGAGTAACACAAGATTTAGTTTACCTGCTTTTATTTTTTTATCTCTAAATATGTATGGTTTTAATTCTTGATATTTGTATTGATCAAGAGACAAATCGAATTCATATAGTTTTAATAAATCTATTATTTTCTTATGGTCTTTTTCAGTAATAAGATTTTCTAAATAAGAGATTTTAGAAGCAATTTTCATTCCTTTTGCAATTGCTTCTCCATGTAAGATTTTTTTGTATTTACCATGTGCCTCAATTGCATGACCAAAAGTATGACCAAAATTTAGAATTGCACGAATGCCATTTTCCTTTTCATCTTTGGTAACGATCTTGGCTTTGGTTTGGATTGACCTATAGATTATTTCTTCTATAACATTACTCTCCATAGATATTATTTTTTTAACCTGGACTTTAAGCAATGAAAAAAGATATTTATTTTCAATTAAGGCGTATTTAATTACTTCTGCTAATCCAGATTTAAATTCTTTATTTGGGAGGGTTTGAAGTACAGATGTATCGATAATGACGCCTTTTGGATTATAAAATGCACCAACAAGATTCTTGCCTGCTGAAATATTAATCGCTGTCTTGCCGCCCACAGAAGAATCTACCTGCGCAAGAAGCGTTGTCGGTATTTGTATGAATTTAATACCTCTAAGATATGAGCTAGCAACATAACCCGAGATATCTCCCACAACTCCGCCGCCAACAGCCACTATTAAATCTGTTCTATCAAAATTATTAACTGCCAAAAAATTTAATATATTTTTAAAACTTTGAACAGACTTAGCTTTTTCTCCGTGCTGGAGAATAATCTTAAAAAGTTTCGTTGATGGTTTGCAAACAGCAGTGACTTGCTTGAGTATCTTAAATGGCACTCCATCATCTGAAATGATAAGAGTTTTATTGTGGCATTTCAGCAAAGGGATAAGATTTTTTTTAGCTATAGCATCTTTACCAATCACAATCCTGTATTTATTTTTTCTTTGACCTGCATATAGCTCTTTAGACATAATTTTTGACTAGTTTTACAATTTCATTTGCAACCTCTGGACCGCTCTTATTTTCAGTATTAATTATATGATCTGAGACCGCTTCATAAAGAGATTGTCTTGATTTTTGGAGATCTGCTAGGACTTTTTCTGGATCTTTATCTTTTAATAATGGTCTATCTTTATCTTTGGCTGTTCTTTCGACTTGAGTGCTTAGTGGAGTATGTAGATAGAAAACCGTACCTCTTGATGCTAATAGTTCTCTATTTTCTTCTTCAATAACAATTCCACCACCGGTAGCAAGGACAATAGAATTTAATGCAACCATTTGCTTTAGCGTAGCCGTTTCTCTTTTCCTAAAACCTTCTTCACCCTCAATATCAAAAATCCAATCTATTGTGACACCCGTGCTATCTTCAATCTTTGCATCTGTATCATGAAAATCTAGGAATAGCTCGCCAGCCACAATCTTTCCGACAGTGGTTTTTCCAGAACCCATAGGACCAACAATAAAAATATTCATACTTAGTTTTTAAGTTGCTGATTCTATCATTTATAGGGGTAAAATAATTCTTATTCATGAATCAAAATATTTTGGAGTTAAGAATAAAAACATAATTACTTTATTTGTATGTTTATAAGATTAATAAATTGGGCATTAGTAGCTGCACTTATTGGTACCCTGGCATCAATATTGATCATTGGCATGGGATACGTTCTTATTAAACCCAGTCTTCCTGAAATTAATTTAGTTGATAAAGATGTATTACAAATACCTTTAAAAGTCTTTACGTCTGATGGAGTATTAATCGGGGAGTTTGGCGATCAAAAAAGAAGGACGATTGAGTATGAGCAAATTCCTCAAAATCTCAAAAATGCATTTTTAGCAGCAGAAGATGACCAATTTTTTCAGCATGATGGCATAAGGATTCCATCATTGATTAGAGCTTTTTACCAGATGATTCAATCTGGAGAAATTGTCAGCGGCGGTGGAACAATTACAATGCAGGTTGTTAGGGGATATTTATTATCTCGAGAGCAAAAAATTATTCGAAAGATTAAAGAAATCTATCTAGCTTTTGCGTTAGAAAGCTCTGCAACCAAAGAAGAAATTTTTTCTTTATATTTAAATACTATTTTTTTAGGCAATCGATCGTATGGTGTTGAAGCTGCAGCAAATAAATATTTTTCTAAATCTATTGATGAGTTAACACTTGCCGAATCTGCATTAATCGCATCTTCGGCTCAGCTTCCCTCAAGGATAAATCCTATTCGCTCTCCTGACAGATCTATTTTAAGGCGTAACTGGATTTTAGGAAGAATGCATAAGCTTGGATATATTGGTAGGGCACAATTTTTACTTGCGAAATCTGAGCCAATCAATTTAACTCAATTAGATTCAAACTTCTCATTGGATGGACGATATATTGCTGAAATCACAAGACAAGCAATGATTGATAGATATGGCTTATCAGTCTATAAGGATGGCTTATCAGTTATCACCACAATAGATTCTTCACTTCAGCAGGCCGCCCTTGAAAGCGTTGCAAAAAACTTATATGACTATGATAAGCGTCACGGTTGGAGAGAGCCTGTAAATCTTCAATCTAAAATTTCTGAATCAGTATTTGAGGAATTACAAACTGGCAATTTAGACATTTTGTATGAAGAGTCCAGCACTTTAGATGAGCTGGGCATGAAGCAACTTAATGTTTCAGTAATTAGAGATTTTTTTGAAGATCTTGTGAATCTAGATAAGCATTCAGGCGGAATTGTTATTGATGTCAAACCTGAGAGAGTTATGTATCTAAATAGCTCCTTTCAATTAGAGAGTTTATTTTGGGATGATTCATATAAATGGGCTAGACGAAAAATAGATATTAATAAACTGGGCCCAAGACCTCAAAATTTTTATGATATTCTTCGCATGGGTGATTTAATCTACCTATCCGAGCAAAATGGAAATTACTATCTTGACCAAGTCCCTGATGCTGAAGTTGCATTTATTTCCACAGATCCATCCAATGGCGCAATTAAGACATATATTGGTGGATTAAATTTCTCAAAAAGTAATTTTGATAGAGTCAAGCAATCATATCCTCAGGCAGGTTCAAGCTTTAAGCCTTTTATTTATGCCTCTGCTTTTGCTAATGGTTATAAAGCATCAGATAAAATAAATGATGCACCCATCATATTTGAGGACTCTAATTTAGAAAGCAGCTGGAGACCTGAAAATTATACAGGCAAATTTTATGGACCTATTAGGCTTAGAGAAGCATTAGTTCAATCAGTGAATTTGGTTTCTATTAAGTTATTAAGAGAAATGGGAATTCCATTGACGCAAAACTATTTATCAAGGTTTGGTTTTTCTTCATCGAGGCTAGCTCCAGATTTATCATTAGCACTTGGATCATCAAGTTTTTCTCCAGCTGAAATGGTCCGAGCATTCAGTATCCTAGTTAACTCTGAAGATCCTAAAGATTTATTTTTCATCGAGCGGATAGAAGATAGAAATGGAAAGACTATTTTTCAAAACCTACAAGCAGAAAATAAGAAAAAAAATATTGATGCTTTTCCATGGTTTCAAACCCAGCTATCAAAGGAAATTAAGCCTTTTTATTTATTGCCCCCCATCATAGAGAAGTCGCTGGAACCGATTGATCCGAGAGTAACTTTTATTACAAAAGATATTTTACGAGAAACTCTTTCAAGAGGCAGCAACAGAAAGAAAACTCAAGTTTTGAACAGGAATGATATTGCTGGAAAAACTGGAACAACTAACGATGCAATAAGCACTTGGTTTTCAGGCTTTCATAATGATTTGGTAACAACTGTTTGGGTTGGAACTGATGATTTTTCTTCTTTGGGAGACAATGAATTTGGATCTAGTATTGCTTTGCCTGCTTGGGTTGATTTTATGAAAACTGCACTTCCTAATTTGCCTAAAGAAGATTGGAAAATTCCAAAAGGTCTATCTTATGTAAGGGTTGATCGCGAAACAGGCCTACCAGTTAATGAAAGTAGCAAAAATTCCTACTTTGAACTTTTTTTAGATGAAGAGATTTAGCTTTTAAAAATACTGCTAGAAATAAGTGACCAATAATTTTCAATATAACTGCTGGGTATTTCCTTAAATTTATTTCTAATAAACCTAGAAATCATACCTTCCATTATTGAGGTAATAAGATGGGCGCTTTTTCCTGCAGTTAGTTGCAAAGAATCTTTTTTTGAGGATAGCAATTGTTTAATTGCAAGCTCTAATCTCTCATAGAATTGATTCACAGAGTCTATTACATTTTGCTCGCCTGGCCCTAATGCTTCACGAGAAAGGATGCGAGCGAAACCTTTATTTTTTTCTAAAAATATTGCATAGAAAAAGAATATTAATCTAACTTTTTCTTTAGCTTCAATATTGTTGTCTTTTTTGATTTCCCCAACTTTTTGAAAAACTGTTTGATCGCAGAATGTGAATAGTTCTAAAAAAATAGATCTTTTACTAGGAAAATGTCTATAAAGAGCAGCTTCAGTGATTCCACTTTCTGATGCAAGAACTGCTGTTGTAACCTTGGTGGCATCTCTCTCTTCTAAAAGTTTTGCTAAGCTTTGCAGAATAATTTGTTTTCTGTCTTTTGACATAACTTTAGCTTATATCAATCTGAATTGTTTCATCAATTAATTTTAGTTGTTTAAGGAATAAATTTTTTATTTCTTTCAATCTAGAAGGTGTTTTAGCTTCAAACCTTAGAACAAGTTTTGGGGTTGTATTCGATGCTCTTAATAAACCCCACCCATCGTCAAAATCAACTCTAAGACCATCAATAGTAATTTTTGAGCCTCCCTCAAATTGAGCTTTATTCACAAAATCCTTAACTATTTTAAATTTATTTTCTTCTTTAACATTGATATTTAATTCAGGTGTTGAGTGGGCTTTGGGAAGTTGACTTAACATAGAAGAGAGCGACACTTCTAAATTTCGCATAATTTCTAATAACCTATAAGCAGAATAATGACCATCATCAAAACCATGCCATTGATCATTAAAAAAAATATGACCACTCATTTCTCCCGCAAGAGGAGCATTAGTTTTTTGAAGAGTATTTTTTATATGAAAATGACCTGTTGGAGACATTAGTGGAATACCCCCAGCATCCTTAATAATATCACTGAGTAAATTTGAACATTTCACATCAAAAACTATTTCTCTTCCAGGATGATTTTTTAAGACATCTTTTGCAAAGATCATCAAAAGTTGATCAGGAAAAATAATATCTCCTTCTTCAGTTACAACTCCAAGTCTATCTCCATCTCCATCAAATGCTATTCCTGCATCAGCAGAATTTTCTTTTACTGCATGGATTAAATCTTGTAGGTTCTCTATTTTTCCCGGGTCGGGGTGGTGGTTAGGAAAGTTCCCATCAATTTCACAATATAGTTCGATAACCTCATAGCCTAACGATCGCATTAGTTTGGGTGCAATTTCACCGGCAGAACCATTGCCACAATCTAGAACAACTTTAATTTTTTTTGGCTTCTCCGTGCTTTGTGATAGCACTTCTTTAATATATTCATCCATCAAATTTTTCTTAAAGCTTTCCCTGCCAGTATTATTTGTCCTAATTGGTTCATCTGATAGCAAATTCAAGATCTCAAGACCGGAAATAGGCAAGCCATTAATTACTATTTTAAAACCATTATAATTTTTTGGATTATGGCTCCCAGTAATCATAATTCCAGATTCTGAAGGCAGTTGTTTGGCCGCGTAATATAGAAGGGGGCTGGTCACTATCCCAATATTCACAACGTTTATTCCAATAGATTGCAGCTCTATAGAAAGAAGATTTAATATTTTTTCTCCAGACAGCCTTCCGTCTCTACCAAGAGCCAGCTCATTAACATTTTCCTCATTGCATTTCCTTGCAATTGCATGGGAAATGGATTTTATCGAAGCTTCATTTATTTGAGAGGGAACAATTCCCCTAATGTCATATTCTCTGAAGATGGATTCGTCAATCATAGGAATTTTAATTTCATTATTGGGGTTGTTTTGTCATAATAACTGAGACTTAAAACCATACACAACATGTTTCTTAATACTGACTCAAAATTTATCTGGCTTAATGGAAGTTTTCAGCCATTTAATGAAACAAATATTCATCTTTTATCTAACACGCTTCATTATGGAATGGGGGTTTTTGAGGGTGTTCGTGCCTATCAAACACCAGATGGTGGTGCAATCTTCAGATTAGAAGATCATACCAAAAGACTATTTGATGCTGCATCAAAAATTAATATTTCAATTCCATATTCGATCGATGATTTATATCAAGCGCAGAAAGAATCAATGATTAAAAATAAACTGCATGAGGGGTATATTCGCCCGATTGTATTTTTAGGCAATGAATCAATGGGCTTAAGATCTCAAGAATCGCTTTCGGTAAATGTTGCAATTGCATGTTGGGAATGGCCATCATATATGGATCCAGAGGCTAAGAGGAATGGTATTTCAGTTGTTAAATCGCCATTTCAGCAATATGACAATCCCATATATTCAAACAATAAAATTATTGGTACCTATGTTAATTCAATTATGGCCGTTAATGATGCAATTTCTAGAGGTGCAGAAGAGGCGATATTGCTTGATAAAAATGGTTTTATATCAGAGGGCAGTGGAGAAAACTTATTTATAGTTAAAAATTCAAAGCTAATGACGCCCACTACAGATTATTGTTTAAATGGGATAACCAGGCAGAGCGTTATAACTATTGCTCAAAATCTTAAATTAACAGTAGAGGAGAAGAATTTAACTTTTGAAGATTTGTTATCTGCAGATGAAGCTTTTTATTCAGGCACAGCAGTTGAGATTACTCCCATCACAACCGTTGATGGATCAAAAATAGGTAGTGGTTCCATTGGGCCAATCACTGATCAACTCCAAGGCAATTATTCTGATATTGTTTATGGGCGCGATAAAAGCTATTCACATTGGCTAACTTCAATTTAGCCTTATTAAACATTGAATCAAAAATTAAACATTGCTATTTGTAGCTATCGAAGCGCACCATTTGGGGGTGGCCAAGGTATATTTGTTTTTGAATTATCCAAGGCCTTAAATAATTTAGGTCATAATGTAGATGTCATTTCTGGGCCACCATATCCCAATCTGAATAACAGTATAAAGTTAATAAAATCTCCAGGTTTAAATTTATTTAGTACTTTTAACTTTCAAGAAAGGCTAAAAATTTTTTTAGAAAAAAAGAACAAATCTGCAGATGATTGGTATGAATTCATATCTGCACTTTTTGGAGGGTTTCCTGAATTGAAGACATTTGGTAACAGGGCGCAAATCATTCTCAAAGAATCTTCATATGATGTCGTAATCGATAATCAATCGCTTAGCTATGGAATGATAGAGGTTCAAAAAAAAATACCCTTAATTGAGATTATTCATCACCCAATTACAAAAGATTATCGTTATGAGATTCAATTTTCTAAGGGCATCATTCAAAAAATATCTAAATGGAGATGGTTTTCTTTCTTAAAAATGCAAAAAAGGGTATCTTTGAAGTTAAAGGTTATTTCTTCACCATCACATAATTCAAAAAAAGATATTGCAAATGATTTTGGCGTGCTTGAAAGAAATATTTCAGTTATACCTAATGGTATAGATTTTAAAAGTTTTACTCCGATGCAAGATATCAAAAGAGTTCCAGGACAAATTATTACAACAGCTAGTGCAGATGTTCCGTTAAAAGGTCTTGATTTCACTCTGCATGCTATTTCTAGATTAAAAATCGATTATCCGGAATTGAAATTAGTAATCATTGGCGCACCCAGGCCCGGTGGACACACGGAGAGACTAATTAAAAGACTGCAGATCGATCAAAATATTTTATACAGATCAAACCTTACTAGGCATGAGATAGCTGTTGAATATGCTAAAAGCAATGTTGCTATAGTGAGTTCTCTGTATGAGGGTTTTGGTTTCCCGGTTGGGGAAGCTATGTCCTGCGCAATTCCTCTTGTAGCAACTAATGTTGCATCTATCCCAGAAATTACCCAGTCTTTTGCTGAACTTATTCCAGCTGAAAGCTCAGATGCAATAGAGCTGGCTATCAGAAACATTTTTACTAACCCTAAAAAAAACCAATCAAGAGCAGATGCTGGCAGAATGCATATAATAGAAAACTTTAATTGGCAAAAAATTGGAAAGCTGTACGAAGATTTAATTTATAAAACGATTGATGAATTTCAATGTTAACTTTTAGCTTACATAAAATAGCCCTTCAACCACAGTCAAAAGTTTTAGATGTGGGTTGTGGAGAGGGGCGTCATATATTTGGATCTTTGCATGAATATGAAGATGTCAATTGTGTTGGATTAGATAAAGATATTCCTTCATTAAATAAATGCAAAGAAGGTTTAGAGTTTTTTAAAGAGCTAAATTCTGGCTCTACCATTTTTATGCAAGGCTCTGTATACAGATTACCATTTGATGATAATACTTTTGATCTCGTTATTTGCTCAGAGGTTTTAGAGCATCTTGATGATTACCATGCAGCGATTGATGAAATTTATAGAGTTTTAAAACCAGAAGGCAAATTTTTACCTAGTGTTCCTTCATTTTGGCCTGAAAAAATTTGCTGGTCTCTTTCATCCGGTTATCAAAATATGCCTGGTGGACATTTGAGGATATTTACAAAACGTCAAATGATAAATGAGATTGAAGATCGTGGATTTAAATTTGATCATGCTGAAAGATTTCATGGTCTTCATAGCGCCTATTGGTGGCTTAGATGTCTTTTTTGGAAAAACCAAGATTCAAATTACTTTGTGAAGATTTATAAAAAATTTCTTGAGTATCAAATCCTTCAAAACCCATCTTGGGTGAACAATTTTGAAAAAATTCTTAATCCTGTTTTTGGAAAAAGTATTGCATTTTATTTTGAAAAGAAATGAAACAGTTTCCGAATTCATCCCCCATCGATCCTAGTTCACTTGATGGGCTGGGTCATTTAGGTATGTTTTTAGAAGATACTCAATTTCTTTCAGGCGCCATTCCCTCTAATCAAGATGGGTCGCATGATCCTTGGGATCATCTTGAGGCTGTTATGGGTCTGACTACCTTGGGTTATAAAGACCAAGCTTTAAATGGCTTGAATTGGATGGTTGCTAATCAAAATGAAGATGGCAGTTGGTTCAGCCTATATCAAGACGAGATGCCACTAAAGTTTGATAAGCAGACAAATTATGCATCATACATTGCCGTTGCTATGTGGCACTTTTATTTACTCAATAATGATATTAATTTTCTTCAAAACTTTTGGGATTCAGTTAAAAAAGGCATTTTATTTTCACTTTCTCTTCAGCATAAGAATGGAGCCATTGCATGGAATATAGATGAGTTCGCTAAAATTGATGAAGATTATCTTTTAACTGGATGCAGTTCTATAGCAAAAAGTCTTGAATGCGCAATAGCAATTAGCCAAGTTTTGGGGTATCAGGACTGTGAGTTAGAATGGAAGGCTGCACATTCAAAATTAATAAAAGCACTAGAAAATCCATCTAATATTTTTGATTTACAAAAAGATCGCAGTAGGTTTTCGATGGACTGGTATTACCCAATTATAGGTGGAATTAATTCTAAGCAACGAATTGCTGATTTGACAGGACGCATCCAAGACTCCTTTTGGATTAAAGGTCTTGGAATTAAATGTGTTGAAGAGGAGCCCTGGGTAACTGTTGCGGAGACATGCGAGTGTTCTATTGCATATAAAAAAATTGGAGAAGATAAGATTGCAACAGAGCTTCTACTTAATGCTATTTCTATAGTTAACAAAAAGGGCATACCTTATATGGGTTGGCAATTTCACGAAAATATTTATTGGCCAGAAGAAACTCCGTCATGGACTTCAGCAGCATGTATCCTTGCTGCTGATGCAAATAATCAACTTACTTCAGCAGCTGATCTATTTATCAAAAAACAATTTAAGACTTAGTTAGGCAAACAATCGTATCAACTCGTTCGTGCAGTTGAAAACCTTCTGCTAAAGCTTTTTGATAGATTAAATATGGAGCTTGCCCACCATCCTCTGGGTTTTCATAAATATCGTGAATGACCAATGCTCCATGAGTATGGAGCTTGGATCTCCAATTATCATAATCATTAATTGCAGATATTTTAGTATGACTGCCATCAATAAATACTAAACCTAATTTTGTTCCCCATGATGGTGCAATAGAATTTGCATCTGCAAGAATTGGAATTACCCATTTACTTTCATCAAATTGCTGAAGGTTTGCTTGCATTAAGGGAACCGTATTAACTCGGCCTAATTTTTTATCATAAATATCTGGATCAAAATACTCTTCGCCGAGCTGGTGTTCCTCAGAACCAGAATGATGATCTATTGTATAAACAAGCTGATTATTAATAGAACTCCCAGCTGCAATGTATAGAGCTGACTTTGCGCCAAAAGTACCAATTTCTAATGCAGGCCCATAAAGAGAAAACTCTTCTGCCCATTTTGTTAATGCTAAGCCCTCATGCTTAGGCATGAATCCTTTAAGAGTATTTAATTTTTCAAAGTTCATATTACCTATAAAAGTTTTTCCCTAGCGTTGATTTAAATCTTCTATGCATCCAAAGATACTCAGATGGATGTTGAAGAATCTTTTCTTCCATTAAGCTATTAATTTTCTGAGCCAACTCAATTGAATTTAACCCAAGATGATTAATTGATTCTATCTCAAGAATCAGTTTCTTATTTTTATAATATGAATTTAAAAATAATAAATTTGCATTAGCAGCATCAATGATCTTTCTCGTTGTATCAATAGTAGCGGCCTCTTGATTAAAAAATTTTAATTTCATGGAATGATCCCAGCCATAATCTTGATCTATTGCATAAAGCACGTTTTTGCCAGCTTTAAGCCATTTCATAAATTTGCGGGGATTATTTTTATCTGCAGTATCTTTAATGCTAGAAAGCCTTCCTTTTTCTTGCATTTTGTTCATTGAAGCAGAATTATGTTTTCTGCTCACGCCATATATTTCAGCATTCATAGCTAAAAGACGTGCATCCAATTCTAGATGTTGGGAGTGCTTAAAAATTATTAAGTTGCCATTCATAGAGTTTCTCTCAAATAAAAGATCTATACCAATAATCTCATAATCAAGCTTGCTTTGTATTTTTTTATCTGACCAAAACCAAGCTATCCCTGTATCAATAAACGATCTTCCCAAGTGCGTAAAATTATTCTGTAAAAGTATTTGTTGATCCGCTTTTGATAAATTGGGGAAACATGCTCCAATGTTTGCTTGAGCGATTTTTTTTCTACTTTTAGCAATAATAAATAGGAGCTTGCCAAAGAACCTTCCTATTGCTGGATGCCATGAAGTTGGTAGATGGCAAAGACCTTGCCATAATGTCATCATTAATCTGATCAATACTATGAATAAATAAAAACTAAAGAATGTATTATTACATTAATTTAAATATACCTTTGATATGAAGTTGGCAATTTATAATCTTTTAATTTTATTACTCATCCCAGTATTTGCATTACGGATCTTTTTCAAAAGTTTAACTGACCCAGATTACACAAAGCATTTTGCTAATAGGCTTGGCTATAACTTTAACCATCTCAAACAAAAAAATAGTAAAATTATTTGGTTTCATGCCGTTAGTTTAGGAGAAGTAATAGGATCACAACTATTGATCAATAGTCTCGCTGAGAAGTTTGATATCGTAATAACTACTTCAACACCTTCAGGCTTAAGAAGAGCAAAGGAGATATTTCCTAAAGAAATAGTTATTAATTATGCTCCATGGGATTTCGTTTTATTCATCAATAGATTTTTAAATTTCTACAAGCCTGACGCAATTTTGATATTTGAGACAGAAATATGGCCATCAATGATTTCACGCGCATTTCACAAAAATATCCCTTTTTATTTAGTTAATGGCAGGCTCAGTCATAAGTCTTACAAAGCATATAAGATTTCATCATGGCTTTTAAAAGATACATTAAAACAAATCACTTATTCTTTTGTTCAAACAAATAAACATAAGGAACGTTTCTTAAAGCTTGGCATTGCAGAGCATTGTATTGAGGAAGTGGGCTCAGTTAAATTTGATATCTCTAATACAGATGCCAATCCAATTAAAGCTCCTCCTTTTATCTTAGGAGCTAGCACCCATCCTGGAGAAGAGGAAATATTGCTCAATGCATACAAGAGGCTTCCAGAGAGTAAAGATATAAAACTATTTCTTTGCCCACGGCATCCAGAGCGAGCAGGAGAGATACTAAAGCAAGCAGCCATTATGGATTTTAGAGTAAAACTATATTCAGATTTAGACCCAAAGGATTACGATGTTTGCATAATAAACAGCACAGGTCTTTTATCAGGCTTTTATGCATCCTCGTTAATGTCATTTGTTGGAGGTAGTTTAGTGCCAAGAGGAGGGCATAATCTAATTGAGCCAGCAGTTTTAGGCTCGCCAATTATCATAGGCCCTCATACATTTAATTTTGAAGAGATCGTTTATCAATTTCTTAATGATGATGCATGCATCAAAGTGACAAGTGAAGATGAATTATTGGCCGCGATGGAGCTTTATATAGGAGATATAAATGCTGCTAAGCAATTTGCGAACAGAGCCAAGGCAGTTGTAGAGAGAAACAAAGGCTCAACAGAGGTCCAAGCATCTTATATAATTAAGCAATTAGGAGAAAAAAATTGAATCTTATAACAGCAATTATTAAGCCATTTAAATTAGAAGAAGTCCGTGAATCCTTAGATAAAATTGGTATTACAGGCATGACTATCACTGAGGTAAAAGGTTTTGGAAGGCAGAAAGGCCATACTGAATTGTATAGAGGGGCTGAATATGTGATTGATTTTTTACCAAAAATCAAAGTAGAAATTGCAGTATCAATTGACCAGCTTGATGACGTCATCAATGCAATTACAAAAAGTGCTAGTACAGGAAAAATTGGAGATGGAAAAATTTTTGTCTCTTCGCTTGATCAAGTGATCAGAATTAGAACAGGCGAGACTGATCAAGATGCAATTTAAAAGTATTTGAAACTAAGTAAAAAACCCATAATATTTCTGCTTGGCCCAACTGCATCGGGAAAAACTGATTGGGCCATTAATTGGCAAAGTCAATTTGAAACCCTGGAGATTATTAGTGTAGATTCTGTCATGGTCTATAAGGAATGCAATGTTGGATCTGCTAAGCCTTCGAACGTAATTTTAAAAAAACATCCTCATCATTTAGTTAACCATATTTCTTTAGATTCTATATTTTCTGTTGCAGATTTTTATAATTCTGCTCTAATTTTAATTGATAAGATCCATGCTAGAGATAAGATTCCATTGTTGGTTGGTGGCAGCATGATGTACTTTAATCTCCTGAAGAGAGGAATGAGCGCTCTTCCTTCATCGAACTGGATTCTGCGTGATGAGTTAGAGAAAAAAATTCATACAGATGGCGTAGATGCCCTACACACAGATCTAAAAAGCCTTGATCCTAAAGCAGCAAAAAATATTGATTCTAATGACTCTCAAAGAATTATTAGAGCAATTGAGATCATTACTTCAACAGGAATGAGCTTAAGTGAAAGCCTTTCGATTGAACAAACTAGTGAATTAAAAGATAAATATATATTAATGGAATTTGGAATTTTCCCTAAAGTAAGGGAAAGACTGCATGAGAGAATAGAGTTAAGACAAGAGGCATTGGTTGGAGATAGATTGCTTGAGGAAATTGTTAATATTCAAAATATTTTTGATATTTCTTCTGAACATCCTGCAATGAAAGCAATTAATTATAGACAGGGATTGCAAGTAGTTGAGGGCAAGTTGGAAAAGTCTCAATTATTTGAAAAGTCTCTTTTTGCCACACGCCAATTTGCTAAAAGACAATGTACTTGGATGAGAGGATGGGAAAATTTGATCTATTTTGATCTTTGTCAGACAGAAGAAGCTGCTGAGCATCTAAAAAAGCAACTTAATTTGCATGAAATAGTTTAATTCTAAGGATTTACCCCCAAATTAATTTTATAATAAAACTTTATAACTATAGGTATCTAAGTGAATTGGGATAATCAAAATAATCAAGACCCCTGGGGCAGAAAAGATCAAGACGAAGTTTCGTTTGATGATTTGATAAAAAAGTTTTCTGTCATGTTCGGAAAACAAGGCTCAGGCTCTAATGGATCTTCTGGTGGAAACGGATTTAACTTTCCAACAAAAAAAGCTTTTTTGTATGGATTTATTGGACTGCTGGTTATTTATGCAAGCATGTCTATTTATCAATTAGACTCTCCAGAAAGAGCAGTCGTTTTGAGGTTTGGTGAATATCACGCAGAAACCGGCGAAGGTTTAAACTTTATGTTAGCTGGAATAGATGAAAGATATGTCGAAAATGTAGCCTTAACTAGACGTTACTCACAGACAGCAAACATGCTGACCAAGGATGAAAACTTAGTTGATGTTACTATTTCTGTTCAATACAGAATCAAAAATCTAAAAGATTTTGTTTTGAATGTTCGCGATCCAGAAAGCAGCCTTAGAGAAGCCACGGAGAGTTCATTGCGACATGTTGTTGGTGATAATACTCTTGAGGAAACTCTTACAACTGGTCGTGAAATGATTGCGCAAGATGTTAATTCAAGACTTCAAAGCTATTTAGATTTATATGCAACTGGGCTTGTAGTGCAGCAAGTTAATATAGAAAAAACTGATCCGCCTTCTGCCGTGAAAGCTTCTTTTGATGATGTTGTTGCTGCGAGAGAGGATAAAGAAAAATTACAAAATGAAGCTGATAGATATGGACTTTCGATTGTTCCAGAAGCCAGAGGACAAGCATTTGCAAGAATTCAGGCCGCCGAAGCATATAGAGAAGAGGTTGTAGCTAATGCAGAAGGAGAGGCTGTCCGTTTCGATAAATTATTAGCGGAGTATCAAAAAGCGCCAAAAGTTACTCGAGACAGACTTTATCTAGATGCTTTGCAAGGCCTATACAGTAACTCAACAAAAGTTTTGATGGATGTCGAAGGAGGTAATAATCTGATGTACCTTCCATTAGACAAAATTCTTGAGCAAAACAGACCACAGGAGGAAGACTAATGACTAAAGGAATGAATCTCTTAGTTCTTGCAGGACTTATTCTTGCATTAATACTTAATAGCTTATTTGTTATTGATGAAAAAGAAGATGGAATAGTTTTTCAATTTGGTGAAGCCATAAGATCAGATCTTCCAACTGGTTTAAATTTTAAATTGCCAATTATTCAGAATGTAAAAAAATATGATTCGAGACTTCAAACTCTCGATGAGGAGCCTAACAGAATATTAACAGTAGAGAGTAAATATCTTATTGTTGACTCGTTCGTAAAATATCGAATTACTAACGTTAGAACTTTTTACGATGCTACTAGCGGAAGTTTTATTAATTTAAATAATTTGCTTGGACAAAGAACTGCATTTGAACTGAAAAATCAATTTGGTAGAAGAACAGTAACTGAATTAGTTTCAGGCGAAAGAGATCAGCTAATGAGCGATATGAGAGAAAATCTAGGTAACTCTGTATCTGATTTAGGTATAGAGATCATTGATTTTAGAGTAAAAAGAATTGATTTACCTCCCGAGCTCAGTAACTCTGTCTATGAAAGAATGCGCTCAGAGAGAAATAGATTAGCTGAGGAATTGCGTGCTGAAGGAAATGAGCTTTCAAATGAAATCCGATCCACTGCGGATAAAGAAAGAGTTATTATTCTTGCAGAAGCCTATAAAACTTCTGAACAAATTCGTGGAGATGGTGATGCAACAGCGGCAGCAATTTATGCTGAATCATTCTCTAAGGATCCAGAATTTTATGAGTTTACTCGAAGTATGAGAGCTTATGACGCAACTTTTAATAATAAATCAGATGTTTTACTTATCGATCCTAAGTCTGATTTTTTTAAATACTTGAATAAGTCCAAAGGCGATAATTAACATTCTATGAGCAATAATACCCTTATATTGGGATTGCAATGGGGTGATGAGGGCAAAGGAAAGATCGTAGATGCTTTGGCTGAAAGTTCTGAAGCAGTATGCCGTTTTCAAGGAGGACATAATGCAGGGCATACAATCAAAGTTGATGGTGAGCAAAAAGTTCTCCATCTAGTTCCTTCAGGCATTCTTCATCCTTCAGTTCATTGTGTATTAGGGAATGGCCTGGTTTTATCTCTTCCTGCTTTAGCCAAAGAAATTCAGGAATTACAAGACAGTGATATAAATTTTAAAGACCGTTTTTATGTCAGCGAAGATTGCTCATTAATTCTGCCTACTCATTTAGCCATTGATAAGGTGCGAGATAAACAAGAGGGTATTGGGACAACTGGAAGAGGGATTGGCCCAGCCTATGAGGACAAGATTGCTAGACGTGCAGTACGTTTTGGAGACTTAAAAAATCTTGAAGAGCTCAAAATAAAGTTACTAACCTTGGTTAATTATCACAATAAAATTTTACAGAATTTATACAATGCTCAACCTATAGCCTATGAGGATGTATTAGAAGAGTTGACGAGCAATATAGATCTTTACAATAAATATCATTGCAAAACTCAGGATCTCTTAAAACTTTGGGTTAAACAGGGCAAGAACATTCTTTTTGAGGGTGCGCAAGGCTCTATGCTAGACATTGATCATGGAACTTATCCATATGTAACATCTTCCAGTACTACTGTGGGTGGCCTATCTTCGGGGCTGGGCGTGGGCCCGCGACATATTGATTCTATTTTGGGAATTACTAAGGCATATACCACTCGTGTTGGCGAAGGCCCTTTTGCTACCGAGTTATTTGATTCCAATGCAGAGCAATTGGCAAAGGTTGGGCATGAATTTGGTGCAACAACCGGCCGTCCAAGAAGGTGTGGATGGCTAGATTTGAAAGCATTAGAAACAATTGTTTTTATTAACTCTGTTACTAATCTTTGTATCACAAAATTAGACGTTCTAGATGACTTTGAAGAAATCCAAGTGTGTATTGATTATGATCAAAATCAGCAACCTATTTATACCACATTCTCTGGTTGGAAGAAGGATACATCCAATGCTAGGTCTTTTGATGATTTACCTAACGCTGCTCAGGACTATATACTATTTATTGAAGAGACTTTGGATTGTCCTGTGAGCATAGTCTCGGTAGGACCATCAAGAGATCAAACAATTTATAGAGCCTAGCTTTATCAATTCTGGAGACATATGAGAAACCTTCTAACTTCACTTGTTCTGCTTTTTATTTTTACTGTAGCTATTTTTTTTGGAGGTGCAGTTTTAAAAGTCTTTGGAACATTAGATGGGCCTGGAGTTATTGAGGGAAGAGTTCTTCCAGAAAACTTACTTCAAGATAGAGCCGCTAGGATTAATTTGGTTAAATCAGAATTAGAGGTTTTGGATGAAAAACAAATTCTCTTTGGTGATCTGCATGTTCATACAACATATTCAACAGACGCATTCATGTGGTCTTTGCCTTTTATGAATGGCAAAGGAGCTTCACCATTAGCAGACGCATGTGATTACGCAAGATTTTGTTCAGCTTTAGATTTTTGGTCTATTAACGATCATGCTGAAGCTAGCACTCCAAGAAAATGGTTGGATACAAAACAAAGCATCCAACAATGCAATAATTTATCAGAAGGGACAGATGATTTAGTTAGCTTTCTAGGATGGGAATGGACTCAAGTTGATCCGAATCCAGAAAATCATTATGGGCATAAAAATGTTATTTTTTTAGAAACCGATGATGCTTTGGTTCCACCAAGAGCAATTGGTTCGGGAGGAGTTGCTCCATTGGTAATGAGACTTGGTTTGCCATGGACTATGTCTGCTTTGCCTGCAACTCTAGATTTTAAAAATAGAGATCGATTCTTTGCATTTGATAAATTTTTTGACGAAATCCAAGCAACGCCTATATGCCCAGAAGGAGTTAATACCAGGGATCTTCCTGTAAATTGTTATGAGGAGGCAACTAATCCAAATATTTTGTTTGAGAAATTGAAACAATGGGATTCTCCCTACATGGTCATCCCTCATGGCACTACATGGGGATTTTATACGCCTCCAACTTCAGATTGGAAAAAACAATTAAAAGAGTTCAAAGATGATGAATCTCAATTTTTATTTGAGATATATTCTGGTCACGGTAACTCAGAAGAATATAGAACCTGGAATGATGCAGATATAGATTTGAATGTTGAGCTTTTTTGCCCTGAGGAGACCAAAGATTTTTTACCGACCTGTCAGCAAGCCGGGAATATTATGGCTGAAAGATGTGAGATCTCAGGGATGGATGATCAAACTTGCAAATATCTTATTGATCAAACAAAACTATTTGCTGCTCAAATGGGTTCTACAGGGTATGCTGCAGTGAATGAGACACATCCGGATGATTACATAAATGCCGGACAATGCAATGATTGTTTTTTACCTGCGTTTAATTATCGGCCTCTTGGATCAGCTCAATATGTCTTAGCACTCAGCGATTTCACTGATAAAGATAATCCTCAACGTTTTAAGTTTGGATTTATTGGTTCAAGTGATAACCATGGTGCTCGACCAGGTACTGGATATAAAGAGATTGACCGTCTATTTAATACTGAAGCCAATGGTTTTAATGATCCCTTGTATGAAAAAATGAGTAATTTAAGACGGCCCAAAGGGGAATTAGAGCCATCATATGTTGATTTAGGTAATACTAATTTGACTAGCATCATGGATTTAAATATAGCTACAGACGCTGAAAGGCAAAGTGCATATTTTATGTCAGGAGGTTTAGTCGCTGCTCATTCAACATCTAGGAAGAGAGAATCAATTTGGGATGCTTTAGAAAGAAAGGAGGTTTATGCGACCTCGGGACCAAGGATTCTTTTATGGTTTCATGCAGAAACTCAATCTAAATCATTATCCATGGGTTCTGAAGTTGATAGCACTCAATCACCAGTCTTTACTGTCAAAGCAGCAGGCTCACTGAAGCAGAAACCTGGCTGTCCAGACTACAGCAATAATGGATTAACAAAAGAACGTCTTGAGAAAATATGTAATTCTGAATGCTATAATCCTAGCAATGAAAGAAGGCTCATAACAAGAATTGAAGTAATTAAAATTCTGCCTCAGCAATATGAAAATGAACCAGTTGAGGGACTTGTGGATGATGTTTGGAAGACATTTCCTTGCAATAGCACAAGTTGTCAGGTTTCATTTCAGGATGAGCAATTTTCAATTGGTCAAAGAGATGCGGTTTATTATGTTAGGGCTATTGAAGAGCCCTCTCTAAAACTTTCAGCTGATCCATTGGGATGTGAATTTGATGAAAATGGAAAATGTATTAAAACTGAGATTTGCAGAACAGGAATTCATAAAAATAGGGGAGATTGTTTAGCACCAGCTGAGAATAGAGCTTGGTCTAGCCCAATTTATGTTAATTATTCGTCCTAAATTAATTTATTGCTTTTTTAGCAATTCATCAAGTTTCGCATTAACAAATTTATAAGAATTTGGATTAGAAAACTTCTTTGCTAATCTGATACATTCATCAATTACAATTGGATGATCAAGTTCATTGGCACGAATCTCAATAATTCCAAGCCATAAAATAGCTTCATCTATAATCTCCAGACTCTCACCTTTATTATTCTTTAGATCTTCTGTGATCTCTCTTAGGTCATCTGCTTGCTCAAAAATATTTTCTAATCTTTGTTTAAAGTAATTAAAGCTTATCTTTTTTGGTGTATTTTCTTTTAAGAATTGATCTATCAACGAGTGAAGATTAGATTCATTAAATATGTATTGATAGATTGCTTGAACCAAACACTCTCGAGTTTGAAGTTCTTGTTTGTATTTCGCTAAGTTTTTAGGCATCTTTAATTGAGCATTTCAACAAGTGATTGTGCAATTTCTTTGCCTTTGTTTAATTTTAATTCACTTGTTCGCTCTTTGGCTTGAGATAAATTTTCTGCAGCAATTAGACCAAAACCAATGGGCTTTTTTTCATTTACACTAACGTGCATTAACCCTTGAGCTGTTGACTCAGATATAAGTTCGTAATGTGTTGTTTCTCCTCTAATGACAACACCATATGCAATGACTCCATCTGCATCAGCCAATTCTTTTTGAGCTGCATGGACAAGCTCCCAAGCACCAGGAACATTTACAATTTTTATGTCAGTGAAACCGAGCTCCTCTAGATGAGCTTTTCCGGACTCTAATAATTCATCAACGAGCTCCGCATTCCATTTTGCAGCAACTATAGTAATTTTTTTACTTACATCAATTTTTTTTGATGAGAACGAGAACCCATCTTGACTCATTGTTCAAACCCCATGACCTCAAGATCAAATCCAGACAGGGATGGATACTTAACTGGTGTTCCAAGAAGTCTAATTTGTTTCAACCCGAGCTCTTTAAGAATTTGTGACCCAATGCCAACAGTTTTTGTTTCTGGTTTAACAGATGATTTTGCTCCCATAAGATCATTCATGACATCGTCAGCGCTTTGATAATTACCAATTAATAGCAAAACACCGCATTTCTCCTTTCCAATTCTTTTTAGAGCGTTTTCTAAATTAAGTCTTTTACCAAATTCTTCAATACCAATTAGATCATGCAATGTATTGGGAACATGAACCCGAACAAGTGGGGAAGCAGATTTACTGAGATCACCATTAACAAAAGCTAAATGTAGGTTATTAAAAATGCTATCTCTCCACGCAGAAAGCTCAAATTCAAGACCATCAATCTCAACAGATTTTGAGTATTCCAAATGAACAGATTTTTCCTTGAGGGTACGATAATGAATTAAGTCAGCGATTGTCCCAATTTTCATTTGATGAGTTGAAGCAAATTTTATTAAATCATCTCTTCGAGCCATGCTTCCATCATCATTCATGATTTCGCATATAACACCAGCTTCTTCAAGGCCTGCCAGTCTAGCTAAATCGCATGCAGCTTCTGTATGACCTGCACGACTTAGCACTCCTCCTTCAAAAGCCCTTAATGGAAAAATATGACCTGGCTGAACTATATCCTCAGCTTTGGCATTTTTTTTCGCTGCTGCAATTATAGTTCTGGCTCTGTCTTCAGCAGAAATGCCTGTAGAGATTCCTTCAGCAGCTTCAATAGAAACAGTAAACCCAGTGCCATGTTTAGCTCGATTATTATTGGTCATCATAGGAAGATTCAGCTGATCACATTTTTGAGGAGATAGGGGCAAACATACTAAACCCTTTGCTTTGCTAATCATGAAATTGATTTTCTTATCATCAACAAGCTCTGCAGCGCAAACTAAATCACCTTCATTTTCCCTATCTTCATCATCTAGCAAAATTACCATCTTGCCGGCCGCAATATCCTTAATGATTTCTTCTGTTTTATTAAATTCCATTAATCTTATATCTTATATATAGGCATTAAAAACTTAAAAACAATTACAGATTATTATTGTAGTAGGTTGTCTTGGTATCATCTTTGAATCTTTCAAGTTTAATCATCTTTAATCTCATTGCCGTTTTAATAGCAGCAGGAGAATTCAAATTCAAAGCATCTTTACTTCCCTTGCCTAAAAATATGGGTGCAGTATATAGCACCAATTCATCAAATAAATTATTAACAATAAAAGTATTTAAAGTTTTCTGACCACCTTCAACCAAAATACTAGATATATTTCTATCTAAAAGATCTTTTAAGAATTCTTCTAGAAAATTTTTTTTCTTATATTGCAAATACTCTACATTTTTAGACTTTTTGGCTAATTGCCTAGATCCAATAAAGATCTTTGAATTTCCAGAGAAAATTTTACTAACTTTTTTTGATTTCTTTAGATTGCCTAGGACAATTTTTGCTGGCTGCTCAATTACTGCATTCTTGCCTAAACCTAGTTCATCTCTAGTCAATCGCACTGTAAGTGAAGGGTTATCTTGCTCAGCTGTATTTCTTCCAACCAGAATTCCCTTAACTCTAGATCGTATGTAGTGACTATTTTTACGTGATTCAGAATTTGTAATCCAGTTACTTTCTCCACTTTTAAGGGCAATTTTTCCATCGAGTGACTGGGCGCTTTTAAGGATGATATAGGGACGAGATTTGCTTTGATTGGTAAAAAAAACTCGATTCAATTCTTTGCACTTGTCTCTGAGCAGGCCAACGTTTGTTTCAATTCCAGCTTTTTTGAGCAATTTGATTCCTCTCCCATTAATCTTTGGGTTGGGATCAAGGGTTCCGCAAAATAACTTTTTAATTTGATGCTCAATCAAAGTATTCGAGCATGGAGGGGTGTTTTTTTCAATTGAGCATGGTTCAAGATTAACGTAGACACTTGATCCAGCGATAAGTTTGATAGCTTTTTTAGCACCAAATTTTTTCTTGCAGTTTTTGATGGCATTTACTTCAGCATGATCCTTACCATATTCCTTATGCCATCCTTCCCCAATGATTTTATTATTCTTTACGATCACGCAACCAACCATAGGATTTGGCTGCACTTTGAGTTGACCTTTTTTTGCAAGCTCAATGGCTCTAGCCATAAAGTCTAGGTCTTTCATTTTTTCTTTTTTGTTCTTTTTGGTTTTTCTTTAGATAAAGAAGATATTTCATCGGCAAACTCTTTGATATCCTGGAAGTCACGATACACAGATGCAAATCTCACATAGGCAACCTGATCAACCCTTTTTAAATTGCGCATTACAATTTCACCAAGTTGGCGTGAAGCTATTTCTCTTTCACCTAGTTGACGAATTTCAGTCAAAATACTTCCAAACACTCCATCAACTTCCTCTGCAGATAAGGGCCTTTTTTCAAGGGCTCTGAGCATCCCACCTTTTAACTTAACCCCGTTGAATGGCTGTCTTTCTCCATCACTTTTAACGATTCTAGGTAGAGCAAGATCGGCAGTTTCAAAGGTTGTAAATCTTGCATGACAGACTTCACATTCCCTTCTTCTTCTGATTTGCGAGCCATCACCAACTAGTCTTGAATCAATCACTTTTGTGTCTTGGGCTTGGCAGAAAGGACAAAACATTGTTATTTATATACCGGAAACTTGCTGCATAGTTGGACAACTTGATCTTTAATGAGATTAATTTTATCAGCATTGCCAAGATCAAGAACAATATCGCAGATCCAATTAGTTAATTGTTCCACTTCATCATTTCTAAAACCTCTTGTGGTGACAGCAGGCGTGCCTAATCTTATTCCTGAGGTTACAAATGGTGACTGTGGATCGTCCGGAACTGCATTTTTATTAACAGTTATATTTGCTTGACCTAGAGCTATTTCACAGTCTTTACCGGTCAATCCTTTGCTTCTTAAATCCATTAAAACAATATGATTATCAGTTCTACCTGTTACAACATCAATGCCACGATCTTGAATAACCTTGCACATGATTTTTGCGTTATCAATTACTTGTTGCATGTATATTTTGAAATTTGGTTCAAGAGCTTCCTTAAAACATACAGCTTTTGCTGCTATTACGTGCATTAGTGGTCCGCCTTGAGACCCTGGGAATACAGCTGAGTTTAATTTTTTTTCTAAAGCTTCATTTGATTTTGCAATAATAATTCCTGATCTTGGCCCTCTTAAAGTTTTATGAGTTGTAGAGGTCACGACATCAGCATAGGGCACTGGAGAGGGGTATAGTCCAGCAGCAACTAGCCCTGAAACATGAGCCATATCGACTAGAAAAAAAGAACCAATCTCATCTGCAATATCTCTGAAAATTTTCCAATCTATAGTCCCAGAAAAAGCTGAAAAGCCAGCAATGATCATTTTGGGATTATGCTTTTTAGCTAAATCTCTTACATGATCATAATCAATATCATGTGTTTCTGGATGAAGGCCGTATTGAAATGCTGTGTAGTTTTTGCCTGAAAAATTTACTTTTGCTCCGTGAGTTAAATGGCCTCCTTGATCAAGGCTCATTCCAAGAATCGTATCATTTGGTTCGAGCATAGCTAAAAATGCCGCTGCATTTGCTGAGGATCCTGAATGAGGCTGTACATTTGCATAATCTGCCTTGAAGAGTTCTTTTGCTCTATCGATCGCTAATTCTTCTGCAATATCAACATGCTCACATCCACCATAGTATCTTTTGTGGGGATAACCCTCTGCATATTTGTTTGTAAGCAGACCGCCCTGAGCTTCCATTACTCTTTTACTAGCATAATTTTCCGACGCTATCAGTTCTATATGCTCTTCTTGACGAGTAGACTCTCGAGCCAGGGCATACCATAGTTCAGCATCATATGTTTCGATAGTTTGTGAATTAGCAAAGATTGAATCAGCCTGAGATTCCATTGATTACTCCAAAAGTATTAATAATTTTTGTTAAAAGCTTGAAAGTCTTATTCTAAATTATCTATGGCTTCTTGTGGGAAAAAGGACGAGATCTTTTAGGAAAAGTTGCTTTACAAATTTTACAGGTGATCCCATGGCATTGCTGAGCTTGGCAAAACTCTCTTCCCCAAAATATGATTTGTAAGTGAAGCCTGTTCCAGGAATCTTTCGGAAAGATTTTTTTTAGATCCTTTTCAGTTTGTTGGACATTTTTTCCTTTGGTCAGACCCCATCTTTGAGCAAGTCTATGAATATGAGTATCTACAGGAAATGCTGGTTGTCCAAATCCCTGACTAATAACCACTGATGCTGTTTTATGACCAACTCCTGGGAGTTTCTCTAGGGCTTTTATATCATCAGGAACTTCTCCGTTATGAGAATCGCATAAGATATTGGATAGCTTGTGTATAGCCTTAGATTTTTGAGGCCCTAAACCACATGGCTTTATAATGTTATATATCTCCTCTGGGCTTTTAGTACTCATATCTTTTGGGTTATCTGCAAGCTCAAAAAGCTTAGGAGTAACTTTGTTAACTCTTTCATCAGTACATTGAGCAGACAACAAAACTGCAATAAGAAGAGTAAAATTATCTTGATGATTAAGTGGAACAGGAGTTTCAGGATAATATTCATCTAAGATTTTTAATACAATTAACGCACGTTCCAACTTTTTCATTATTCAAACTCTAGTTAGTTATATAAGCCTTATCTTATAATTCAAATTTTTGAATATTCGTCACATCAATAGTCATTGATTTGACTAATTAATACCTTTAACATCTTTACACAATGCGTTACTTTTACAAGTAATCGAAAGTTAAATTCATACTAAAAATCTATGCAAGAATACAAAACAGAGCATCCTTTTGATCTCACTCTTTCTGAAGATCAGCAGATGACTTGGGACATGCTGAGAAAATTTGCTGAAACTGAGCTTCGCCCTCACGCCAGACAAGCTGAAAGTGATGGTAGGCCTAGCGATGAATTGCTTGAAAAAATTAAATCTTTAGATTTGATTCCCCTTATCATTCCGGAGGTATATGGCGGTATGGGATTAAAGCAGGATTCTGTCTCAAATGCTTTGGCCCTTGAGGCACTTGCTTACGGAGATCTGTCACTAGCAATGTCCGTGTCTGTTCCTTTGTTAGTCGCTCAAATTATTTCAGAGCATGGTAGTGAAGAGCAGAAAGCAGAGCTGTTACCTAAACTTGTTAATGGATCAATCTTTCATGTAGGTCTTGGTATTAATAACACTTTGCTTTCTACTGATCCATATCAGTCAAGCGTATCTGCAGAAGAAAATGGCGAAGAAATTATTCTTAACGGATCGAAAACAGGTGTTGCTTTTGCAAATCAAGCCAATACTTTTTTGATTTCTGCATCTAATGAATCAGGCGAATGCAATTTATATTTTGTGAATAAAGACCAAGAAGGTGTTGCGCTTGAAGATAAAGAGTTTATGGGCTTAAAGGGCGTACCTCTATCACAAATTAGTTTATCTAATTGCAAAATTAATGCTTCACATAAACTTGGCGGACATAACTACTCTATTAACTATGAGTCTCTTGTAGACTCTGCTCGAATTGGCATGTCAGCTTTAGCGCTGGGAGTCTGCCAAGCTGTTTTAGATTACGTTGTTCCATACACCAATGAACGAGTAGCTTTTGGTGAGCCGATTTCAAATCGACAGTCGGTGGCCTTTATGGTCGCAGATATGGCGATTGAAACAGAAGCCTTAAGATTAATGATATATAAATCTGCTGCCTTGAAGGATCTTGGCGAAGACTTTCATAAGCAGGCATCACTTACAAACCGATTTGCTGCCCATCATGGAATGAAAATAGGAACCGATGGAGTGCAATTGCTTGGAGGCCATGGTTTTACTCATGAGCATCCTGTTGAGCTTTGGTATAGAAATTTAAGAGCTATCGGTATATTTGAAGGGGGTGCAGGAGTTTAAGATGATACATCCACTTTTACCTAATCAATTACAAAAAACTCAAGAGACCATGAGGATGGCTGCAGAGTTTATATTGCGTCCTATTTCCAGAAAATATGACAAAGCTGAGCATGAACCACCCCTAGAAATGGAGCAACTTAATCAAGCTGCTGCAGCGCAAAAAAAAGAAAGTGGTGTGAGTGATGATTCGGCCAAGTCAATGGATTTGGGTGGAAGAAATCTATGGGCTGTAATCTCTCTAGAGCAAATGTGCTGGGGTGATGTTGGTCTATTTCTCGCTAGACCAGGCACTGGATTGGGAAATGCTGCCATCATGGCGGTTGGCAACCCAGACCAAAAAGATCTGTGGGGAAAAAGATGGGCTGCTATGGCAATAACAGAACCTGCCGCTGGCTCAGATTCAAAAAATATCTCAACAACAGCTATTTTGGAAGGGGATGAGTGGGTCTTAAATGGAGAAAAGATTTATGTTACCGATGGTGATCGATGTGATTGTGTTGTCGTTTGGGCAACCCTAAACAAAGATATGGGCAAAACAGCAATTAGATCATTTATTGTAGAAAAAGGCACTCCAGGGTTTACAGTGGCAAGGCTTGAAAAAAAACTAGGTATTAGAGCGTCTGATACTGCAACTTTAATTTTTGATAACTGCAGAATCCCTCGTGAAAATCTGCTTGGCGGCAAAGAAGAGATTGAAACAGATATAGATGCTGCCAAAAAATCATTTGGTGGCGCTATGCAGACTTTTGATAATACTCGACCCATGGTTGCTGGAATGGCAGTTGGTTTAGGTCAAGCTGCATTAGATATGACTAGAGCCATGCTAGCTGAAGAGGATTATGAAGATAATTTTGGTAGATCCATGCACCAACAGACTGCCATTCAAAATGAATTAGAAATGCTTGAAGCAGAATTAGAGGCTGCAAGATTATTGGTTTATAAATCAGCTTGGATGATGGACCAAAAAATGCCTAATTCTAAAGAAGCTTCTATGGGCAAGGCAAAAGCAGGCAGAATTGGCAATAAAATCTCATTAAAATGTGTTGAGATATGCTCAATGCAAGGTTTTTCAGAGGATTATTTGCTTGAAAAGTTTTCTCGAGATTCTAAAATTCTTGATATTTTTGAGGGCACTCAGCAAATTCAACAGTTGATTGTTGCAAGACAAGTTTTAGGTAAAAGCTCTTCCCAGCTAAAATAAACGAAATGTATTTAACCTATAAGCTAGAAATATAATAAAAATAGCTTTCAGATAAGCATTGCAATGCCTTTGCCATTGGGTATATCATGTTTTTTACAAGTTCAAGTTAATCAACTTTAAGGGGGAAGATTATGAACAGATTATTTTATGTATTCGCATTAATTATTGGCTTTAATTACAGTGCTACTGCTATAGCACAAGAGGGTAACCTAGAAATTGAAGAGATTGTTGTAACGGTTACAAAGAAAAGTGAGTCCACTCAGGATTTAGCATTATCAATTATCGCTTTTGATGCCGATGACGTTGAAGCCAGACAGATTAAAGATATTCAAAGTTTGTCACAGAATATTCCAGGTTTTGTTCATTCAAAAGCTATTGGATCTGGAGCTTCATATTCGATGCGTGGTTATGGAAGTTTTGGTGTAGGTGCTGCAACCGTTAGCTCGTATGTAACAGCATCAAATGGACACAGTATTGGAAATTCCACTTTAACCGATATGGGATTTTTTGATATAGACAGACTAGAGGTATTAAAAGGACCGCAAGGAACTTTATATGGAAGAAATGCTGTTGGAGGAGTTATAAACTATGTAACTACTAGACCAAGCAGTGAGCCTGGTGGATATGCAAGAGTAAAAGTTGGTGATTATGATTTAACCGAAGTTAAAGCAGCGGTTAATCTCCCTTTAACTGAATCAATTAATTCTAGGATTGCTGTCGCCTCTTTTACAAGAGATGGCTGGGTTGAGAATGTAAATTCTGGCAATATTGTTGATGACAGGAATCAAATTGCAATGAGGCTTTCATTGGACTGGGATCTATCAGATTCATCAAGATTACAAATTACATATGAAACTCAAGAAGGAAGTGATAAGAGATTTAACATTGGCCAAATCCATTGTGATAAAGATCCATTAATGGGTTGTGATCCATACACGATAGGCAAAATGGGTCAGCCTGGACATAAAGCGGGAGCTTTTACTGGTGTATATAACCTACTCGCTAATCTTCAACCAAGTGCTAATTTTGATCCATATGCTGGGGCAACAATTCCAAACTCAATCGATCAAGTTAATCACAATAAAGATCCAAAGCATGAGCAAACAGTTGAATTTACTACCATTGAGTACATAAATGAATTAGAAAATGGAACTTTTTCAATCAAAGGATCATATTCAACAAGAGACTATTACCATCATCAAGATAATGAGTATGGTGTAGCTTCTGCAGCAGGTCTTCCAGGAAGTCTTGGTGCCATTGGCTTGCCTCCAATAGGATTTAATGCAACCTTCTATGGTTTTTCTGAATATGTCACTCATGACAGACAATATGAATTTGCAGTTGCAAAAGGTTTTGCTAGACAAACAGAAGTTACATATATTTCAGACTTTGAAGGAGCATTTAATTTTGTAATCGGTTATTACGATTATCATAACAAGTCCGCAAATAACTATATGGTTCAATCTGCTGCCTTGCAGATGATGACTGATATGTGTAGACATCCTTATAATGCTGCTGTCTTTGGCCCAACGCTCCAAGGTCTTAGTGCTGCTGGAGTGCCTGGTTTGCCTGCTGATTTATGTGGCTATGGCGGTACAGGCTTCTTTACCAATCTTACGCTTGGTTTAGCTGCTGTTGGAGCTGCTGGTTTGCCTACATTGCTACCTCAGCTTGCCGCTTCACCAAAATATACCTTGCCAAATGTGATGCAAGGCTTTTTCCAAGATTCTCATAATATGACTCAATCTGAGGCTATATTTGGTGAGATGTATTTTGATCTTAACGAAACAACTGAGCTAACAATTGGTTTCAGATATGATGATTTTTATAATTTTGACAGTCAATTTAGTGCTTTGGGTGATAATGGAGGAGGCGCTGCAATCTTTAGAGCTAATGCTCCTACCACTATGACAGGGCCTAATCCAGAATATATTCGATACCCTGCTATATTACTGCCAAATTCAAGCGATAATTTATCAGGCAAAATTGGAATAAAAAAATACATATCTGAAGATGCTATGGTTTATGCAACTTGGACGAGTGCTTCTAAAGCAGGTGGCTCAAATCCAAATGAAAAAGGTATATTAGATCCTTATGCACCTGAGGATGTTGAATATCTTGAAATTGGTACTAAAGGTATGTGGATGGGTGGCAGATTAATGGCTAATGTCAGTTATTTCTCTGGCGATCATACCAATATGATTATCTCCTCTATAACAGATGCAGGCTCAAGAAACACCAACTTTGATGCAGAAATTTCAGGATTTGAGGGAGAGTTCACTTATCTTTTATCAGAAACACTTAGAATGGACTTTAATTTTCTTGATGTGACAAGTGAGGTTGCTGGCACAGCAATGCTAGTTGATCCTTTAAATATTGTCTTAGGAACAACAAGAATTGCAAGTCCAATTACAGGTAATATGGTTGATCCAGTGCCAGGAACAAATGGTCTGATGAATGTTGGATTTACTGATGCGGGACCAGTCTATAAGTTTGCAGGATATTCATGTAATACCCCATTCTTCAATCCCTTAGCTGGAATAAATTGTTCAACTGCTCAAGCGCAAGATGTTGGAGGCAATACATTGCCTGGAGCACCAGGACTTTCATACAACCTAGCTTTAACTAAATCAATTTTTGCTTCAGGGGGAGTGTATGACTTTAGAATTCAGCATTCTTTCATGGATGAGAGAGAGTCAGATATTTTCAATAGCCCACATTTGAAAGTAGATGAGATTGATTTCTCAGATATTAATGTTACTTATAACCCATTTGATGCTAATTGGTATGTAGGTTTTTGGGTCAAGAATATTTCAGACGATAGATCTTTACAGGGTATTTATAAAGCTTCGAACCTTCAAGGGGGCTCCAAGTTTGCTAACTATAATAATCCTAGAACTATGGGAATAAGCTTTGGAATGACATTCTAAATCTTGAGATTTTAGATACAATAAGCCCAGATCAATTCTGGGCTTTTTTTTGATGAAAGTATTTACAAAGCGTTTAAATAAGATCCTTTCAAAATTGCAAGAAAGCTTTCTTGAAGAAAATCGTGAAAATAAAAAAATGCTCGATATATACATTAAGTTTGCTGAAGGATCTGCATCAAAGGATGAATTAGAGTTAGCTAACTCCCAATTGCGTCAACTTTTAAAAAACTTAGGTTTAGGCATTTTGTTAATTTTGCCTTTTAGCCCTATCACTCTTCCATATATATTTACTAAAGCTAAAGAGCTAGATATTGATTTAATACCAAATTGGTATAAGTCTTTAAGTAATGACAACGATCGTTTAGAATAACTCGTTACAAAATTTGGAGTAAAAAAATGAAAACAGCGGTTATCGTAGATAGTGTTAGAACTGGTCTAGCAAAATCTCATCGTGGAGGCTTTAACATTACTCGTGCAGACGACATGTTGGCCCATATTATTAATGCTATGTTAGATAGAAATCCAAACTTACCTCCAGAAATGGTTGAAGATGTCATTATGGGTTGTGGAAATCCTGAAGGTGCGATGGGTCACAATATAGGTAGAAATGCTGCAGTGTTATCAAATCTACCGATTACTGTTGGAGGCACAACCGTCAATCGTTATTGTTCTTCAGGGCTGCAAACCGTCTCAATGGCTGCTAGTCAAATTATGGCAGGTTGCTATGACACCATTATTGCTGGTGGTGTGGAGCAAATTACTATGGTGTCTGGAAAAACAAACATGGATGGATTCGTTAATGAAAAATTAGCAGAAAGTCATCCTGGGATATACCATCCAATGGGCATCACTGCAGAATGTGTTGCTAAAAGATATAACGTTTCGAGAGAAGCTCAAGATGAGATTGCTTTTGAAAGCCAAACAAGAACAGCTGCTGCTCAAGAAGCAGGTAAGTTTGTTGATGAGATCATTCCAATGGATACAAAGATGATGCTAATTAACAAAGAGACCGGAGATTCTAAAGAAGTTGATTACACAGTAGATAAAGATGAATGCAACAGACCAGGAACAACAATGGAAGCTTTAGCAGGGCTTAAGCCAGTTTTTGATCCAGAAAATGGGTCAGTTACCGCAGGTAACTCTTCTCAGCTTTCAGATGGCGCTTCAGTAACTCTGGTTATGAGTGAAGAAAAAGCTCTTGAACTAGGTTTAAAGCCAATGGCTTACTTCAGGGGATTTACAACCATGGGCTGTGAGCCAGATGAAATGGGAATTGGGCCAGTATTTTCTGTTCCTAAGCTTTTGAAATCTCATAATATGAGTGTTGATGATATTGATCTTTGGGAGCTTAATGAAGCCTTTGCAGTTCAAGTTGCATATTGTCGAGATCAGCTAGGCATCCCAATGGATAAGCTTAATGTAAATGGTGGATCAATTTCAATTGGACATCCCTTCGGCATGACTGGATCGAGACAAGTTGGTCATATTGTTCGTGAGTTGAATAATCAAGATAAGCAATTTGGTATTGTGACTATGTGCGTTGGTGGTGGAATGGGCGCAACTGGCTTATTTGAAAGATACCCAAGTTAATATAAGTTCAGAATTCTCAATTATTAAGAAGTACCTATCAGGCATAGGTGCTTCTTATCTAAATACCAATGGTATTAATCTTGCCGGAGGTGATGACTGTGCTGTAATTGCAGCCAATTCAAAATTACTTATTAGTACTGACACTTCTGTGGTTGGTGTGCATTTTTTAAAATCTATGCCTGCGGACTCAATTGCGTACCGATCTGTTGCAATTGCTCTGAGTGATATAGCAGCGATGGGTGGTAAGCCACTTGCCTTCAATCTTTCCTTAGCAATGCCAAAATTTAACCCAGACTGGATGAAAGCATTTAAAAGGGGGCTGCAAAAAATTTCTAGGGAGTTTAAGCTCCCATTGATTGGTGGCGATCTTGTGAAAGGCCCTTTGCAGATAAGCGTAACGGTATTGGGAAGGCCTGAGAAAAAAATCTTGCAGAGATCTAATGCTCAATCTGGGGATATATTATGTTTATCTGGTGCTGTGGGTTCTGGATATATTGGGTTGAAAGAATATAAGAGAAGTGGCGAGTTAAACAATAAAACTAAACCTTATTTATTTCCTTCTGCTCAGATAGATTATGGACGCATGATTGCGAGCTTTACCTCTTCTGCCATCGATATCTCTGATGGAATTATTCAAGATCTCTCTCATCTAATTTCAAGCTCTGGAGTTGGATGTATCCTTGATTTAGATAAAGTACCTGTAGTTGATAAACAATATGTTAAGCAATGCTTAGAGTTTGGAGATGACTATCAGCTATTATTTACAGTACCCCCTAAAAAATTATTAGCTCTTCAAGACAAACTCAATTCCTGCAAAAAAAAATGTCATACTATTGGCGTCATGGGCGGTAAAAAATTAATACTTACAAACAATAATGGTTCAATAAAAAATTGGGATCATTTTCAGTAGAATGAATTTTCCAAATTTAAAAAAACCTTCCCATCTTTTTGCTACATGGTTTGGTATAGGTTTGATACGACCGGCACCAGGTACTTGGGGGAGTCTAGCTGCCCTACTTCTTTGGTATTTTGCAGAGTTTTTGCACTCATCAATTCATATCGTTTTACCGATTTTTATTTTATTTTCTTGGCTGGCATGCTCTCAAGCATCTCAAGACAGCCAATCTAAAGATCATTCATCAATTGTTATTGATGAAGTGGCAGGAATGCTTGTAGCTTTATCTTTTGTGGCTCATGAAATCATTATTTACTTATGGGCTTTTTTGCTTTTTAGATTCTTTGATATTTGGAAGCCTTGGCCAGTCTCTTGGGCAGACAATAATGTAAAAGGAGGCCTAGGTATTATTCTTGATGATTTGATAGCAGGATTGTTTGCTGGTGTTATAATTTACGCAATTTTTATGTTCATTTAAATCAATTGAATAGTTGCAAATTTGTATCCGAATCAGAATTACCAACAAAGTTTGGTAACTTTACTATTTCAGCTTTTGAAGAACCCAATGGCAAAGATCATATAGCATTAACCATAGGTGACATTCGCAATCAAGATACTGTAATGTGCAGGGTCCATTCTGAATGTTTGACTGGGGACGCATTGCATAGCCTAAGGTGTGATTGTGGACCCCAATTACAATCTGCGCTAAAGATGTTGGCTGAAAATAAATCTGGGATACTGTTGTACTTAAGACAAGAGGGCAGAGGCATAGGCTTGGTCAATAAAATTCGAGCATATGCTTTGCAAGATCAAGGTCATGATACTGTTGAGGCTAATGAAATGTTAGGTTTTCCAGCTGACTTAAGAGAATATAATATTTGCTTGGATATAATGCAGCATTTCAATATTTCCTCTGTAAACCTCTTAACAAATAATCCAAAAAAAGTAGACGCACTAGAAGAGGTTGGCATCAAGGTTGTGAAAAGGACCTCAATTCATGAAGGTGTCAATGAGAAGAATAAAAATTATCTCGATACCAAAAGAGATAAGATGGGCCACTTAAGATAAGCAGTCTTTTACTTTAGAAAGAATTCCCTTTTTATCTAGACCAGCCATTTTTAGCATTTCTGCTCTACTGGCGTGCTCAATAAATTCATCTGGAATGCCGCATATTATTATTTGCAGTTTTATTTTATTTTCCTGCGCCCATTCAGCAACTGCCGAGCCTGCACCACCAGATATGGCTCCATCCTCAATGGTAATAATCGTTTTTTTATTATGTGAATGTTCGGTAATTAATTCTTTATCAAATGGCTTCACAAATCTCATATCTAATAAAGTAGCATTTAGCTCTTGAGCAACCTCCTCAGAAGTTTCAATTAGCGCTCCAAAATTCAATACGAGAATATCTGACTCTTGTATATCCATAACTCTTCCTTTGCCAATTTCAACAGGATTGAGCTCGGGCTCTATAGGAGAGTTAATTCCTCCGCCTCTTGGATACCTTACAGCAGCAGGACCGTTATGCTTAAAAGCAGTGGTCAGTAATTTTCTTGTCTCATTTTCATCTGCTGGCACTGCAACAAGCATATTTGGAATGCATCTAAGATATGCAAGGTCATAATTGCCAGAGTGTGTTGGACCATCCTCACCAACCAATCCAGCCCGATCAATTGCAAATAAAACATTTAGATTTTGTAATGCTACATCATGGATTAATTGATCATACGCTCGCTGAAGAAAGGTAGAATAGATTGCAACAATAGGTTTTTTTTCCTCACATGCCATTCCTGCAGCAAGAGTTACCGCATGCTGCTCGGCAATAGCAACATCAAAGAATCTTTCGGGAAACTCTTTACTGAAATTAACTAGCCCTGAGCCTTCTCGCATGGCAGGAGTAATTGCCATTAATTCTTCATCTTCATTTGCCATATCAACAATCCAGTCTCCAAAAACATCTTGATATTTGGGCCCATTTTTTATGCTAGATACCTCCAATGGTTTTATTTTTCCAATTGCATGAAAGCCTATCCTGTCTGCTTCTGCAGGATCCAATCCAGCACCTTTTTTTGTAATTACGTGTAAAAATTGTGGACCTTCGAAGTCCTTTAAATTACCTATAACTTTTATTAATTCATTAATATCATGACCATCTATTGGACCGATATAATTGAGTCCTAATTCTTCAAAGATACTTCCGGGAGCGACCATAGCTTTCATTTGAGTTTCCACTTTTCTTGCTATGTGATGAGCTTGAGGAAGATTTTCTAAAAAACTCTTTCCACTTTTTCTTATTCCCTTATAGACTTTTGATGCCCAAATTCTTGAAAAATAATTGTTTAGACCCCCAACATTTTCTGAGATGGACATATCATTATCATTAAGAATAATTAACATATTAGGTTTAATATGGCCTGCATGAGCCAAACCTTCGAATGCCATTCCGGCTGTCATAGCTCCATCACCAATAACAGCTACAACCTTTTTATTTGTATTATGGTTTGCAATTGCCATGCCAAGCGCAGCACTTATGGATGTGCTGGAGTGACCTACTCCAAAAGCGTCATATGGACTTTCTTCTCGGTTTGGAAATGGAGCTAACCCATCTTTATGACGGATTGAAGTAAGGGTCTCCTTTCTTCCAGTGAGAATTTTATGAGGATAGGCTTGGTGGCCTACATCCCAAATTATTTTGTCATCGGGAGTATCGTATAGGTACTGCAATACAACTGTTAGCTCTACTACACCTAGACCTCCACCAAGATGGCCGCCGCTTTGACCAACACTGAACAGCATATGCGCTCGAACATCATCAGCTAATGTTTTGAGTTCTATAGGAGTTAAATTTTTAATGTCTTCAGGCAAATTTACCTTATCTAAAACTGGCGTTTTAGGAGCACTTGATGGAATTTCGGAGAATATTTTCATCTTAACTCTTTCTTTGAACCATAAATTTGGCCAAATCCAGCAATTCAGCCACTTCATTCTTATTAAATGAACTCTTTAATTTAGCGATACATTTATCTGACAAAGTATGAGCATCATCAATGGATGCTTTTTTGCCATAGGCAGTCACATACGTTAGTTTTTTATTCAGCAAGTCTGACTGATTGCTTTTTCCAAGAGTGCTTGAATCTGAAGATACCTCCAAAACATCATCGATAATCTGAAAAGCAAGACCAAGATCTCTTCCAATCTCATCTAAAACGATTAGTTGATTTTTTTGTTTTTCATTTCCTAGATGAGGCATTGTTATTGCAACTCTAATTAATTTTCCTGTTTTCAGCTCATGAATTTTTTTAATATCATTGTATTCATTTTTTTCAGCATCTAAATCATATTGCTGGCCTAAAATCATGCCTTTGTGCCCGCATGCATCTGAAAGGGCCTTGATTGATGCAATTTTTTGCGAATCGGTTATTTCAGGTGATGAAACAATATTCTCATAAGCTAAAGCTTGAAGTGCATCCCCAGTTAAAATAGCTGTAGCTTCATTAAATTTTATATGGTTTGAAGCTTGCCCTCTTCTTATTTCATCGTTATCCATTGCAGGCAAGTCATCATGAATTAAAGAGTAGGTATGCATGAGTTCAATGCTAGCAGCCATATCAATTAATGCTGAATTAGAAATTTCGTTATTTAGATTTCCAGAGGCAAAAATTAAACCAGCTCGAATGCATTTACTATCTGCTAGAGCAGAATAACGCATGGATGAAGCTATTTTATTAGCATCTGAAAGCAGGGCATCTATTCGATTGAATACTTTTTCTTTGCATTCAGATAGAAAGCTTAAAGACATATATTCAATTTTAGCTATCCAGATCTACTGAATCGCCACTATCTAAGAGCTTTTTTACTTTTAGTTCAGCTGCTGAAAGTTGTTTCTGACATTCCTTAACTAAACCAATACCTTCTTCAAAAGATTTAACGCTATCCTCTAAGCTAACGTCTCCATCTTCAAGCTTAGCAACAATTTGCTCAAGTTTATTGAGAGAGGCTTCAAAATTTACTGTATCTTTTTTAGTCATCGCTTATTGTAACTTATGATTTTTTATTCATCACTTAAGTTTAAGTTTTAAGGAATTCAAACCGATTTTCTAGCCATGTTCTAATTCTTGATGGAAGTATCAGTGCAGCTGGTGTAAAAATTAGTGTAAGCACTGTGCTAAAAGCTAGACCAAATACAATAGATGAGGCTAGATTTTGCCACCAACCCACAACTCTACTGCCTACTATAATTTCTCTGCCTAAAACATCAATACTCAAACCTACTGCCAATGGCAGAAGACCAAAAATAGTAGTAGTTGTTGTTAACAGAATTGGCCGCAACCTTTGCTTGCATGTTTTGATAATTACTTCTTCTCTCTTTAGATCGGGAAATTCCCCTTTAAGCCTGTTAAAAGTATCAATTAAAACAATATTGTTATTTACAACTATTCCAGATAAGGCGACGATGGCAATACCTGTCATTGTTGTGCTGAATGGTTTTCCTGTGATTAGTAGCCCTACTAAAACTCCGACTATTGACATAAATACGGCGCTCAGAACAAGAGTGGATTGATAGAAACTGTTAAATTGAGTAACAAGCAGAATAAGCATTAAAGCCAATGCAGTGACTGCTGCAATTGAAAGAAATTCTGTGACTTCTTCAGTTTCTTCCTGCATGCCTCTAAATTTCGTGGTAATTCCTGCATCGAATTCTTGGTTGGATAACCATTCACTTATTTCTTGGACTTTATCTGAGACGAGAATAACTTGGCCGGAGCTGTCTAGCTGAGTTTTATCTATTGCAACACCTATCTCGTGAAAAAACTTTCCGTTTCTTCGCACAACTGATTGTCTATTTTCTGTAGGTACTAATTTTACAAAGGTGCTAATTGGAATTAGGCCATTTATTGAATTAACTTTGAGCTCGTCAATGCCGCTTAATGATCTGTTTTTAGTATCAAACCTAGCTCTGATTTCTATTTCATCTTTGGAGTCATCAGGTCTATATTCCCCAACTTTAAATCCATTTGTAAGCATTTGAACTAAAGCACCAATATCTGCAATGCTCACCCCTAACTGAGCTGCTTTTTGTTTATTTACCTCTACTTTCCATTCAATTAAAGAATAAGGCAGCGTTGATCTAATGTTTGTTATTCCAACAACCTCATTGATCATATATTGCTCAATAATTTTAGTAGTATTCGCCACAGATTCTTCATTGTCTCCAAAAATACCCAATTCAATAGGGGAGCCAAAAGAAGGGCCTCCTTCTTCGGGAGTCACTTCTACAATTACACCCGGAATATCAGAAGTTGCTTCTTGCGCTTTCATGAATACCTGATTTCCTGAAACATCTCTGTATTGAGTGTCTACGACTTCCATCAACCCTCTTGCCATAGTGTCCCCACCAGCATTAAACCACTGAGATCCAGTTGTCATATATAAGTTTTCGATATGCTCAACATTCAGAAGTCTTGCTTCAACCATTTCCATGATTTCCTTTGATTCTGTTGAAGAGAAGTTTCCCCTTGCTCGAATATTAATTTCTGCTGCAACTGGATCAACATCTGCAAAGTAAAGAGTCCCTTTATTAAAATTGCCATACATGGCATATCCAAAAAACCATAAGAGCATTAAAACTGCTATCATAGTCTCACCAGGATTTTTAACGAACTTATTAAGCGCCTTAGAATAAAGTGCAGATAATTTATCAAAAAGAATTTCTCCAGTTTGTTCACTTTCCCCAGATACTAATGTCGATCTTCTTTGTCCAAATATAGAGCCAACTACCGGCGTAATAATCATCGCATAAACAACTGAAGAACTGAGTACTATAAATACTGTGATTGGTAAAAATCGCATAAATTGTCCAGTGAAACCTGGCCAAAAAATTAAGGGTGTAAAAGCAGCAATTGTTGTGGCTGTAGATGAAATAATAGGATAAAACATCCTTTTTGACGCAAGTCGATAGGCTTCTTTTCGATCAAGCCCTTCGGATATTTTTCTATCTGCATACTCTGTGACTACTATAGCTCCATCAATTAACATTCCTAAGCCTAGTAATAGGCCCATCATCACAAGAAAATTAAATTCAATACCTAGATTCTTTAAGATTATAAATGTTAAGAGGAAGCAAAAAGGAATAGAAAGACCAACCAGCATTCCAACCCTGACCCCCATGCTTGCGATGACAAGAATCATAACAAGGAATATTGCAGTAATTATATTTCCCTCTAATTCAGATACCATGACCTCAGCCCAAACCGTATCATCATTGGTTCTTACAACAGAAAGGTTTGTTGGAATGATTTGTTCAAATTCTTCTTTAACTTTAAGAATCTCTTTTTTTGCTTCAATAGCATTTGCACCAACTCTCATTCTAATCTCGAGGGTCACAGCATCCTCTCCATTTACCTTGGCAAATGAAGAAAAGTCTTTAAAGGTTCTTTTAATTTCTCCTATATCGCTAAGAGTCACTACTGCATCTGGTGTTACTTTAATCGGAATGTTGTATACATCTTCTGCCGTTTCAAAAATACTTGGTACTTCAATATTAAATTTTCCGGACCCCGTGTCTTGGGCTCCTCCAGGGATAATCAAGTTATTATTTGCAATGGCGCTATAAAGTTGGCTTAAAGTTATTCCATACGCTTCCATCTTCGATTTATCGATGACTCCTTCAAGCACTTCTTCAGGTGCGCCTTCCAGATCTGCAGCTAAAACTTCGCTTATAGCTTCTAATTTATCCTGTAATTCTCTTGCAAAATATACTTTTGTTCTCATTGATGCTGAGCCCACAAGACTTAGATTCATCACAGGAAACATTGCAAATGAATATTCTCTAATTTGAGGATCTTCTGCTTCCCTAGGAAGTTGGAATTTTACCTCTTCAACAGCTTGCTTGATGTCTCGCAGAGCAGTATCTATATCATATCCAACCTCAAACTCACCAACTATTCTTGCATAACTTAAACGCGCAGATGAGGAAAGTTCTTTAATTCCAGGGACACTTCTTAACCTTGTTTCTAATGGCCTAGCAATTAATCTTGAGGCATCTTCGGGGGAGGCGCCATCAAGGAAGACAGAAACACTAACAAGAGGCAGTGAAATATTTGGTTCTGACGCAACTGTTATTGTTGATCTAGCATATGCTCCTGCAATAATTATCACTACGGCTAATGCAAGAGTAGTTCTTGCTTTGGATAAAGCAAAATCTATTATTCCTGTCATGACTTACTTGAAGGAATAGAGTGTACTTTTTGGCCATTTTCAACATAACCCTGTCCACGAACTATTAAATTTGAGGAATTTTGAATTCCTGTAATCCAAATACCATCCTGAGTATCTTCTATAATTTTAATTGGAATGAATTCAACAATATCATCATCATTTACAACCCTAACTCCAAGAGACCCAGCATCAGATAAAAGCATTATTGATGGAGAAATCTTAGTTGCAAGAATTTTATTTGTATTAATTTGCATTGTCGCAGTAATGCCATCTCTTATTAATCCATTTGGATTTTCAACCTCTGCTTCAACCCTAAAGCTTCTAGTAGATGGTGTAGCGCTCTTAGAAACGAAACTTAATCGACTTTTAATAACTTCTCCTGTTACCAGCTGAATTGATACAGTTTGACCTTTTACTATAGTTTTTATTTCAGCTTCGGGGACCTCAGCTACAAAAGTTACAGGATCAAGCTCGATTATAACAGCACAGATTTCTCCTCTATTGATGTAATTCCCAGGCTTTATTATTTTTTCTACATATCCTCTAAACGGAGCTTTAACCTCTGTTCTATTAAGTTCAACAACACCTAAGCTACACAAGATTTGATCTTTTTCCACCCATTGACCTTGAGATACGTCATTGGGCATTACTTCACCTGATGTTTTGGCTATAACCCTAACTCTTTTCTCAGAGGTCGCTGATGCATTTAGGACAACTTTCGGAGAAAAGAAGTCTGCAGTACTTTTTTTAATAACAACCGATGTTAGTTCTGAAGATGATTTGACTTGGATTGTCTCATCTTCAATAAATTGACCTGAAATCATCCAACCAATTATTGGGATAAGGATGTATAGAGATATTCTTACGTTTTTAGACATTTAATTAATATTTTTTCAAAATTCCCATGTCATATGCATGACTAGGGAGGAGATTATAGTTCATGATTTTTGTAAAGTATACTTTACAAAATTATAGGTCGTGCTTTTTTCGCAACCTTTCTAATAATTTGATATCTATGGGCTCCATTGCATCAGAAGCATCCTCCGGAGCAAGATTAAACTTTCTACCTCTCTTCATCTCATTGATTAGGCGCATATAAGTTTTTGAGAAGGTATGAAAAGTATTTCTATTATTTGGCGAGTTAATTAATTCCCAGCCAACTTCTCTACCCGTCCAATAAATAATTGGATGTGTCCAAGGATATTTTTGTCTTGGGGGTGAAGATTTTTGCGCTTCAATAAAAGCCTCCTCTGGAGTAGGAATATTAATAGCACCCATTGATCCTGAGCATGCCTTCAGCACTTCTGTAAGAGTGGGAAGATAATCATTTGATTGAATAACAGTTTCAACTGCAGTATTGATGCATTCTGCTGGATATTTTTTTAAGCTTTCTGCCCAAATTTTTTTTGCTTCAGTAAGTCTATGATCATTACCAAAGACTTTATAAAATTGATAATGATAAGAAAGCTCAAGCTTTAAAAAAAGATTATCAATAGCTTCAATAAAGCTTTTTCGCTCAGAGCTCGAGATTTTCTGCCCAGGAGTCATCTTTTGTTCTGTCTTTGAACTTTTGAGAAAACTCTCCTGGTTCATTATGTCTGTAAGTTTTTTTGTCATTTTTTTCTTCATATGAACCTATCAATTCTTTGCGTTTAACAAAATCAACAAATTTTGAGTTCCAAGACTTCAAAGCGGTTCCATTTTCTTTCCAGTAGAGTATAAACTCCTTCAAATATTTTAATGCATCATTTTTTGAAACATTAGCTAATTCTAAAATATCAAAAGCATCAGAAGAAGGTAACCAGTTTTCGTCGATACAGACAGGCAAACCCTTATTTTCAGAGTTTTCTTTAACCCATTCTCTACGTATAAAATCTACAAATAGCACATTCCAGTTATCTCTAACTTGATTTTTTTCTAGCCAATACATTTTGAACTCATTCACTTTACTCTCAACAAATTCTTTATTAATCTTGCCCATACCCAAGACTTCAAATGCTTGAATAGAAGGGGCCCAAGAGTAATCAAGCTTTCTTTTTCCGGCATTGAGATTATTGGAAGGTAGCTTTAAAGAATAAAGATTTTTATTTTGAGAAGGCTCATTTTTTTTGGAGACCACTTCTGAAGGGATTAATTTTAGATTAATTAATCTCTTTATATGTTGAAGGATTTCCTCGCTCTCTAAAAAAGAAATTTTCTCTTTAAGGTTTTTTGCTATTTCGCTTGGTGTACATAAGTCAGTTTTTATTGTTTTAGCAGCAGCCAGAACAACAGCACATTCTATGCCTAATGTTTCTGCTTCTTGAATAGAGAAAGTAAATAAGTCTTCTTTCAATTATCCTCGCCTCTTTTCAACAGCTTCGCTGATTACGTTAAGGCAGTTAAGGGTATCATCCCAATTCATGCATGCATCTGTAATACTTTGACCGTAAGTGAGGCTTTCTGTGATACTTTGATTGCCCTCAACTAAATGACTTTCGATCATCAGACCTCTTAAACTTTGGTTGCCTGCTGAAATTTGTGTAGCCAGATCATTTACAACATCAATTTGTTTTTTAAATTGTTTTTGGCTATTTCCATGACTTGCATCAACCATAATGGAGTCATTTACATCAGCCTCCACTAATGCTGTTAAAGTTTGTTGAATTGCTTCTGAGCCAAAATTAGGCTCTTTTCCACCTCTTAAAATAATATGTGAGTCTGAATTTCCGGAGGTTTTATATATTGAGACACGTCCATCTTTTGTGTTAGAAAAAAATACATGTGGATGATTTGCAGCTTGAATGCCATCAATTGCTGGTTTTAATGCACCAGTTGTCCCATTCTTGATACCAATTGGGCATGAGAGACCAGAGGCTAGCTCTCTATGCGATTGACTCTCTGCAGTTCTAGCACCTATGGCTCCCCAAGAAATAAGATCTGCAACATATTGAGGTGAAATTGGATCTAAAAATTCTGTTCCAACTGGAAGCCCTATTGCAGTTACGTCTCTGAGAATTTTTCTAGCTAACATCAAGCCCTTATTTGCATCATAGCTCTCATTGATATCTGGATCATTAATCAAACCTTTCCAACCTACAGTTGTTCTTGGTTTTTCAAAATACACTCTCATAATGATAAGTAAATTAGTATTTAATGAGTCTCTAGCCTCTTTTAACAGGTGGGCGTATTCAAGAGCAGACTCTGGGTCGTGAATTGAGCATGGACCACACACAACAATTATTCTGTCATCTTTCCCATGAAGTATTTGACTAGCCTCATTCCTTGTTCCATAAACTAGTTTTGAAATTTCATCAGTAAGAGGATATTCAGAAATTACGTCATTAGGCGTAATAAGATCAAACTTTTCAACAATTCTTGTATTGTCTGTGTGGTAAATAGATTCCATGCATCAAATATTAATGCAATTTAATTAAAAAAATAGGTTTTCACTGATCTTATTATTTCTTTTTCAAGCCAAGTAAAAATCTTCCAAATCAATATTTTTATGCAAAATCACAAGATGTTGTGTTAAAAAGGACTTATAATTACAGCATCTTGTATAAATTAAACTTATGAAGTCTCAGGCGCAACTAGAATTTCCACAATTTAAAGGTGAAGCTTTAACCCAACTTCCTGACGATTTATTTATTCCTCCAGAAGCTCTGGAAATCTATCTAGAGGATTTTTCTGGCCCAATGGATGTATTGCTTTACCTAATTCATAAGAAAGATATTGATATCTTAGATTTAGATATTTCTGAAATAACGGATCAGTACATACAATATATTGAATTGATGGACGCTTTGAAGATAGAGCTTGCTGCTGATTATTTAGTGATGGCTGCTACTCTTGCGCAGATCAAGTCCAGAATGTTAATTCCTCAGTCTGAGGAAGAAGAGGAAGAGCAAGACCCACGATCTGAGCTTATTCGGAGGCTGCAAGAATATCAAAGGTATAAAAGCGCATCGGAATCTATTTCTAATCTACCAAGATTAGACAGAGATTTCTTTCTTGCAACAACATCTTTGCCAAGATTTAAAGAGCGTGAATCATCTTTAGATATATCACCCAATGAAATTGCAGCAATATTTCACGACGTTACTACGCGACCAAAATTTTCTGCGCATCATGAAATTCATTTTGAAGAATTATCTACTCAGGAAAGGGTTGCCTTAATCTTATCGATTCTTAAAAAAAGAAATGTAATCCAATTCTTTCAAACATATTACAAAAAAGAAGGTAAGCAGGGAGTCGTTGTTGCTTTATTAGCTTCATTGGATTTAGCCAAAGACGGATATGTTGAACTAATACAGAATAAAGATTCTAATCAACTTTATCTCAAATCAACTAATCGAGGAATTCACTAGATGACTAATTCTGAAAACTTATCCAATCTTGTCGAGTCAATCCTATTCGGAGCGGGAAGACCCATGCGCTTATCTGAGATTAAAACACTTTTGGAGTCTCAGAACATAGAACTAGACCTGCCCAGCATTAAAGTTGCCCTAAATTCGTTAGAAGAAAGATATGCAAATAGCTCTATTGAAATTAAAGAGGTTGCTTCAGGTTTTAGAATGCAAGTGAGAGAGAGTTTTGGTGATTGCCTTTATCCCCTATGGAATGAAACATCCAACAGACTTTCCAAAGCATTAATGGAAACCATATCAATCGTAGCATATAAGCAACCAGTTACCAGAGGTGATATTGAGGATATAAGAGGAGTTACTGTTAGCACTCAAATAATAAGATCATTGCTTGATAGGGAATGGATTAAATTAGCTGGCTATCGTGATGTTCCAGGACGACCTGCTTTGTATGAGACAACCAAAAATTTTCTAAATGATCTCAACCTTAAATCAATCAATGATTTGCCTCCATTGCCTGAGGCTTTACCTGCCAAAGAAGCTTTGGATCAACTAGAAGCCGGCTAACTTTATGCTGCGATTGCAGAAATTCTTGGCTCAAGCCGGTTTGGGTTCAAGGCGCTCATGCGAGCAACTAATTAAAGAAAGCAAAGTCTATGTTAACGGTGCAGTTGCTACTATAGGAACTAAAGTCTCTGAAACTGATGAGATAATTTTTGATGGCCAAAGAGTGGTTTTGAAAACTGCTAGACTAAAAGTAATCATGCTTAATAAACCCCGTGGAGTATTGTCTTCGAAGAAAGATGAAAAGAAAATTAAGCTTGTATTTGATTTTTTACCAAAAGTTGAAAATGAACCTGAATGGATTGCAGTTGGAAGGTTGGACATCAATACATCTGGCTTGATGCTATTTACCAATGATGGAAACATGGCCCATAAACTGATGCACCCCTCTTTTAAAATTGACAGAGAGTATCTTGTTAGGGCCAGGGGACATTTTAATGAAGACAAGAAAAAGAATATGTTATCAGGCGTTAAAATTGAAAATGAAATATATAAATTTTCAGATATCGTTCCGGGAGAAAAGCAAAGCTCAAATCAATGGTTTTCAGTTTGCATGCTTACTGGAAAAAATCGTGAAGTTAGAAAAATTTTTGAATCACAAGATTTGGAAGTTAGTAGGTTGAAAAGAGTAAGGATTGGACCGATATTTTTACCTTCAACTCTTAGGGAGGGCTCATGCATGAGCTTGACCGAGTCTCAAATTAAAGAATTACAAAATTATGGAAAGTGATGAGGCTTATGAAGCTTTGCTAAAAACTGCAATAGAAAAAAACTTTAATTTATTCGCAGAATATCTTAAAAATTCTGAACCAATTGAAATCAATCTAACTCCACTTCCCTTGGTTGAATACCTTTCATCAGTTGTTGTTAGCCAGCAACTTTCCACAAAGGCAGCCAAAACTATCTGGTCTAGAGCTTATCCAATTATTAATGCTCATACAAATTATCAAAATCTAGAAACTGAATTACGTTCAGCAGGACTATCAAAATCAAAAGCAAATTATGTAATTGGTTTGATCAAAAATTTAAATTTATCTTCATTGAAACGAAGTGATTTAAAAGAGTTATCAAATATTGAATTTGAAGAATTGCTCATCTCAAATAAAGGAATTGGACCCTGGTCAGTTCACATGACCAGGATATTTTTTTTAGGAGATAGAGACGTTATACCTATCAATGACCTTGGAATAAAGCATGCTCATGAATATTTTTTTAGCGAGCATGAAATGACTGAAAAATTTTATGAGCCCTTTGGGCCGTGGAGAACTTACTTAAGTCTTCTTATGTGGAAGTCACTTTCTTAGATAGATCAGCATATTCAAAGTACCTGTCTTTTGAATTAGAGCTCTCTTCACTAAAAAACCATAAGTAACAATCTATTAGATCATGTGGAGTTTTAATAGATTTTGGATCCTCGGCAGGTCTTGCAGTTGCCCTCATTTTTGTTTGAGTTGCTCCAGGATCAAAATTAAAGACTTTGATAGAAGAGGTTGTTTCAAGCTCATTAGCAAATATTTCTGCTAAGCCTTTTAAGCCAAATTTTGAAACTGAGTAGGCACCCCAAAAAGCCCTGCCAATATTTGCAACGCCAGAAGAAGTGAAAATAATTCTAGGCAACGTTGAGCCTTCAAGTATTAATTTAAGTGTTTTAGTCAATAGAAAAGGAGCCCTTAAATTAATATTTAAAACTTCGTCCCATTTTGATAATTCGTAATTTTCTAAAGTTGTCATGGTGCCTAAAATTGCAGCATTATGGATAATGCCATCCAAGCAATTAAATTCTTCTGTAATTGCTATTAAAATTTCATGAGCTGATTCATTGCTGAGTAAATTAAGATCAGCCTGCAAGATTAAATGTTTTTGAGAACCAAAAGATTGATCAAGCCGATCATAGACTTTATCTAACTTTGAAGGATCTCTCCCCAGAAGAATAATATTAGAACCTAGTTTTGAAAATTCCACTGCCAAAACTTCACCAATTCCATCTGATGCACCAGTTATAAGTATTGTCTTGTTCAAAAGATTCATTTTATAGTCGTAAAATTAATTCATATAATTCATCTGGATGATGTGCCCCATGAATATGTTCCTTGTGATCACTAGCTTTAAGTGAATACCCAAAATAACAAGCAATAACTTGTGTCCCTGCGTTTATACCTGCTTCAAGATCTTTTTCATGATCACCAACATAAATGCATTCAGCGGGGCGCAGCCCTAAATCTTTGCAGCCTCTTAAAATTCCTTCTGGATCTGGTTTAATAGCATTTAAATGATCAGGACATATGAGGGTCTTACAATTTTTAAATGCAATCTCATTCATTAATATGGGCTTAGCAAAACGAAAAGGCTTATTAGTTACAATTCCATAAGGGATATTATCTTGTTCCAAGGAAGCGAGCATCTCCTTAATTCCATCAAAAGCTCCTCCATGCTTCAAAAGATTTGATTCATATTCTTCCAATAGCTCATCTCTCAAAATCGCACACTGATTATCAGATATATCAATATTGAAACCCAGACTTGTAAGTTTCAAGCTTCCATCAGATACATGGCTTCTAATTATTTCTGGATCAAGTTTGGGCTTATTATGTTTTGTAAGAAGATTGTCTAAGCTGGCTATAAAGTCAGGCGCTGAATCTAAAAGAGTGCCATCAAGATCAAATAACACTCCTTTAGGCATTTTTAGATCCATACATCATATAGTTCACCCCAAGATCATTATTCAAATTTGCAGTATGGAAAATAGGATTGTAAAACAGCCCCTTGCTTTCAATTAATTTTATGCCAGCATCTCGCATATACCTCTCTAATTCTGATGGCTTAATAAATTTGTTCCACTCATGAGTTCCTTTGGGCAATACATTGAAAATATATTCTGCACCAACAATTGCTGTAACAAAGGACCTTGGATTTCTATTTAAAGTAGAAAGAAACATTTCGCCATTTGGTTTTAGAAGGTCAGAGCATGCTCTGATAAGCTTACCTGGATCAGGTACGTGCTCAATTACTTCTAGGCAGGCAACTATATCAAAAGACTCCCTTTCCTTTTTTACCAATTCTTCAGCAGTTGTTAATCTGTAATCGATATTTACTTGCATCTTTTTTGCATGCAGTTCAGCAACTCCAATATTAGCCTCCGTTACATCAATAGCAGTTACTTGAGCACCCTTTGAATCAAGAGCCTCCGCCAAAAGACCTCCACCGCAGCCGACATCCAAAACTTTTAAACCCTTTACAGATGATTTTTGATCAATGTAGTCTGCACGAAGGGGATTGATCACATGCAAGGGTTTAAAGTCACCGGTTGGATCCCACCAATTATCTGCTATTTCAGCAAATTTATTAACTTCATTTTGATCAATATTTTGAGTCATAAACACTATTTCTTTAAGGTGGCAGATTACATCATTGCATGCAAGAATAGGTAAGTTTATTATTTTTTATAAAAGGAAGCTAACACTATGTCAGATAATCCAGTTGCTATTGTTACCGGGGGAAGCCGAGGAGTGGGTGCTGCAACGGCAAAAATGCTTTCTGAAAATGGTTGGAATGTACTAATCACATGCTCCTCTTCAATTGCAGAGGCAGATAAAGTAGCTAAAAGTTGTTCAAATAAATCTGCACAGGTACATGCATTACAAGCTGATGTTTCAAATGATTCAGACTGTATCGCAACCATTAATAAAGCTATCGAACTATGGGGCAGGATTGACACTCTTATCAATAATGCTGGAACTACTAAATTTGCCTGGGATCACTCTGATCTCAATAGCCTTGATGCAGAAGATTTTCAGCGAATCTATGCTGTTAATGTTGTGGGACCATTTCAGATGGTTAAAGCAGCAAAAGAGCATTTACTAAAAAGTGCAAATCCATGTATTGTAAATATCTCATCCATTGCAGGAATAAAGGGGATAGGCAGTTCAGTTGCATACGCTTCCTCAAAAGGCGCATTAAATACAATGACCTTATCTATGGCAAGGAACTTAGGACCAATCCGAGTAAATGCCGTTTGCCCCGGATTCATTGAAGGAGAGTGGTTAAAAAAAGGTATGGGCAATGAAATGTATAAGGGAACAAAGCAGCACATTCAAAATACAGCCCCTCTCCGAAAAACATGTTCCCCAGAATCTATAGCTGAAGTGATAGTTAGTTTAATAGAAAAGAGCGAGTTAATGACTGGTCAGCTAGTTACAGTAGACGGCGGAGTTAGCTTGAACTTATAGTTAAATTTATAACTTTTTGTAGTATCGCTACAATATTAATCACGTAAAAAACTATTTTTTAAAGGATTTTTTTAAATATTGACAATAACCTCTAAATAATTTGCAATGTACTACAAGTTTTTATAAATAATTTTATGCATATAGTTGCTTTAAAATCTCCCGATTCTAGAGATCACCGTTCGGTAATTCATCCTGACACAGTTGAAAAGATCTCAGTCTTGCAAGGTGTAACTTTTTCGTTTGAGTCAGGCATAGGTAATGGAATCAATATTTCTGACAAAACATTTACTAATATGGGTTTGAAAGCTTTATCCAGGGACGAATGCTTGTCGCGAGGCAACCTTATAATTACCCCAACTTCTTTAAGTTTAGATGAAGCAGTTAAAGTGCAGCCTGGGTCAACAGTTCTGGGTATGGTTAATCCCTTTTATGCTGGTGATGAACTTAAAGCCTTAAACCAGTCAAGAATTAACATAGTAAGTATGGAATTTATACCTAGGATAACTAGAGCTCAAAAAATGGATGTACTGAGCTCTCAAGCCAATCTTGCTGGATATGTAGCAGTTCTAGAGGCTGCTCAACATCTATCTTCTGCTCTTCCCATGATGATGACAGCAGCCGGAACACTTAAACCAGCTAAGGTATTTGTAATTGGTGTTGGGGTTGCTGGCCTGCAAGCTATTGCAACTGCAAAAAGATTGGGTGCCAGAGTTGAAGCTTTTGACACGCGTGATGTTGTTGAAGAGCAGGTTAAATCTCTTGGTGCAAAGTTTGTCAAAATTGATTTAGGAGATACAGGTCAAACCGATCAAGGTTATGCAAAAGAACTTACCCCTGAGCAGATAGCAAAGCAAAAAGATCTACAAAGCCAAGTATGTGAACGATCAGACATAGTTATTACAACCGCTCAAATATTCGGCAGACCTGCGCCCAAAATCATTGATGCGAGCACCATTAAAAAAATGAAACCTGGTAGCGTTATTCTCGATATGGCAGTAGAAACTGGAGGCAATGTTGAAGGCTCTGTGGTAGATGAGGTTATTGATGTTAATGGAGTTAAGGTGGTAGGAGTTTCTTATTTAGCTTCCAAGGTATCAAGCCATGCCTCCTTTGCTCTTTCAAATAATATTATTAACTGGGTTACTGATTTTTATAATGAAGAATCCTCTCAAATAAATTTTGATTTTGATGATGAAGTTATACAAAGCAGTGTTCTTGCCTATGATGGAAAGATATTGAATGAGAGGTTTGCATAATGGAAATGTATGTATTGCTGGGATTTGTTTTATTGCTGTCTATCTTTTTAGGTTTAGAGCTTATTTCAAAGGTTCCAAGCACACTCCATACCCCTTTAATGTCAGGGGCCAACGCTATCTCTGGAATTGCTCTTGTGGGTGCATTGATGCTTTCTAGTGCTAGTCAGATGCAAGATGTATTAGCTTTTGGCGCTATTTTATTTGCTTCTATTAATGTATTTGGTGGTTATCTAGTAACCAATAGAATGTTGAGTATGTTCAAGAAGAAATAGATTATGGAAAATTTAGCTAATATTCAAGTTATCCAAAATATTGTTTATATTGTTTCCTCTGTGATGTTTATTCTAGGCATTAAAATGCTTGGCAAAGAAGCTACAGCGGTTAAAGGGAATTATTTATCTGCTCTTGCCATGTTTTCTGCAGTCGGAATAACGTGCTTAAGTCTTGAGATTGATATCAAGATAATACTTGCAGGCATTTTATTGGGGGCTCTAATAGGTTCTCTAATAGCCATCAAAGTGAAAATGACAGCTATTCCAGAAATGGTAGCTTTATTCAATGGTTTTGGCGGCTTGGCAACTTTCTTAATTGCATGGTCGCAATTCAATGAGCCTAGTAATTCTATGTTTCAACATGTCTTGATAATGTTAACTATCTATATAGGGGGTATTACATTTTCTGGCTCTCTAATAGCTTATGGAAAGTTATCCGAAAAGTTGAAGCTTGGAAAAGGCTCCATGATTACAAACATCTTTATATCCTTTTTTTATTTAAGCATGCCGGCATTAATTTATGTAATAGCTGAACCATCTATTTCTCAATTTATCCCCCAGGTCCCATCCTATTTCTTGATCTTTTTAGCTTTAACCCTAGTTGCTGGAATTGGATTTGTGATGCCTATTGGTGGTGGCGATATGCCAGTGGTTATTTCTTTACTTAACTCCCTATCTGGAATTGCAGCAGCTTTTGCAGGCTTGTTATTGCTGAACAATGTATTAATCGTTGCAGGATCTCTTGTTGGGGCGAGCGGATTAATCTTGACTATTATTATGGCTAAAGCTATGAATAGAACAATTACCAATATTCTATTTGTTGGATACGCATCTTCCAGCCAATCTGCTTCATCTGAAGAGCAAGGTGAAGTGAAACCAATTACATCTGATGATGCCTACTTGATCCTAGAAAATGCATCAAGTGTTTTGGTGGTTCCTGGTTATGGGATGGCAGTAGCTCAGGCGCAGCATGTTGTCAGAGAAATGGGAGAGCTTTTAGAAGAAAATGGTACAGAAGTTAAATATGGAATCCATCCTGTTGCAGGTCGAATGCCAGGTCATATGAATGTCCTTCTTGCTGAAGCAAATGTTTCATATGATTTACTTGCAGAGCCTGATGACGTCAATCCCTCGATGGATACTATAGATGTTGCAATAGTTATAGGCGCAAATGATGTTGTAAACCCTTCAGCAACTGAAGAAGAAGGCAGTCCAATATATGGAATGCCAATAATTGAGGTTCATAATGCTAAGACTGTTTTTGTCCTTAAAAGATCTATGTCTTCAGGTTTTGCTGGAGTTCAAAATCCATTATTTTTTAGAGATAATACTAGAATGTTATTTGGTGACGCAAAGGAATCAATTGGCCAAATTGTAGCTGAATTTAAAGACTAAATTCCCCCTGAAGTATGGTAAAATTAACCCTTAATTAAGGGAATATTCTGCACGTAAAAAATACTGCTTTTAAGGTTAAAAAATGACTGATTTTGCAAAACAAATCTTACCTATAAATATTGAAGAAGAGCTAAAAACTTCATATCTAAGTTATGCAATGAGTGTTATTCACGGTAGGGCACTACCAGATGTAAGAGATGGTCTAAAACCAGTTCATAGAAGAATTTTGTATGCTCAGCATGTCTTAAGAAACACATACCGACAACCTTACAAGAAATCAGCAAGAGTTGTTGGGGATGTAATAGGTAAATATCACCCTCACGGCGACTCAGCTGTATATGAAGCTATGGTGAGAATGGCTCAAGACTTTTCCATGAGATATACCTTGGTTGAAGGTCAAGGCAACTTTGGTTCTATAGATGGAGATTCTCCGGCTGCCATGCGTTATACCGAGGTTAGGATGGCAAAAATTACAGATATGATTCTCAATGATATTGAGAAAGAGACGGTAAGTTATTCTCCTAATTATGATGGAACTGAGCAAATTCCAGATGTTATGCCAACAAGGATTCCAGCATTACTTGTTAATGGCTCGTCAGGTATTGCAGTGGGGATGGCAACAAATGTTCCTCCGCACAATCTGACAGAAGTATTAAATGGTTGCTTGCTCTTGTTGGATAATCCTAAAGTCAGCATTGATGAGATCATTCAAATCATTACTGGTCCTGATTTCCCAACAGGTGGAACCATCGATGGAAGAATTGGGATATATGAGGGCTACAAGACTGGTAGAGGAATTATCCATGTTCGAGCTAAAACTTCGGTAGAGGAGGATAAATCTGGAAAGAGCTCCTTGATCATTAATGAAATACCTTACATGGTTAATAAAGCTAAGATGCTTGAAAGAATTGCTGAAATGGTTAAGGACAAAAAGATAGATGGAATCAGCGAAATTAGAGATGAGTCTGATAAAGATGGTCTCAGGGTGGTTATTGAGGTCAAGCGTGGTGAGTCTGTTGAAGTCCTAGAAAATAATTTATTTGCCCAGTCACAATTAGAACAATCATTCGGTATTAACTTCACTGTTCTCGTGGATGGCCAGCCTCGCGTATTAAATATTAAAGAAATCCTTCAAGAGTTTATAAAACATAGAAAAGATGTTGTTACAAAAAGAACCAAGTTTGATTTAAGAAAGGCTAAAGAAAGGGGCCATATTGTTGAAGGATTAATGGTTTCAATAGCAAACATTGATGAAGTTATTAAAATAATCAAAAAATCTAAAGATACAAAGATTGCAGCAGCCGAGTTATGTAAGAAATCTTGGAAAGCTGGTCCAATTCAAGCAATTCTTAAGAAAGCTGGCAAAGATGCATGTCGTCCCAAAGGTCTTTCATCAGAGTATGGTATTAAAGGTAAAAACTATAAATTATCTCCAGCTCAAGCAAAGTCCATCCTTGAATTGAGGCTTGGAAGACTGACCGGCTTAGAGCAAGAAAACCTTTCTACAGAATTTAATGAAATTTTAGATGTAATTTTAGAACTTCAAAAAATTCTTGATGATAAAGAAACGCTCCTTCAATTAATCAAAGATGAATTAATAGAGGTTAGAGAAAATTTTGGAGATGATAGAAAAACTAATATTAATGACACTCGACATGATATTTCAAATGAGGATTTAATTCCTGAGGAAACAAGGGTGCTAACTCTCTCTCGGAGCGGCTACGCTAAAACTCAACCTCTAGATGAGTACAGGGAGCAACGCAGAGGAGGGGTTGGTAAAGCTGGCGCAAAAGTTAAAGAAGAGGATTTAATACAAAACTTGTATGTTTTAAGTTCCCATAGCCAGCTTTTATGTTTTACAACTAAAGGTAAAGTTTTTTGGCTAAAGGTTTACGAAGTTCCGGTTGCAAGCAGGACTTCTAAAGGAAGACCTCTCGTTAATATGTTGAAATTAGATGATGATGAAACTGTAACTCAGATCCTCCCTGTTGATGAATTTTCTGAAGATAAATTTATTTTTATGGCAACGCGAAATGGTGTTGTTAAAAAGACAAACTTAAACTTATTTCATAAAAAATATAAATCTGGAATTAAGGCCATTCGATTAGATGACGATGATAAATTGGTTGGGACTGTCATTACTGATGGCGATAATGATATTTTGCTTTCATCATATTCTGGAAAATTAATTAGATTCCATGAGTCAAAAGTTCGTCCTATGGGAAGAACTGCAAGAGGAGTCAAAGGAATAACTCTCAAAGATGGAATGAAGGTTATTTCTTTAATGATTGGCGATTCATCCAAGACTATTTTATGTTTATCTGAAAATGGTTTTGGAAAGAGAACAAAATTAGAAGACTTCCCATCTTATAACAGAGGTGGACAGGGTGTTATTGCTTTAAAAACAAGTGATAGAAATGGAAATATGGTCTCTGCTATATCTGTAGATGAAAATGATGGGATTATGCTAATCAGTGATAAAGGAACATTAATAAGAACTGCCATTAGTCAAATACCTACCCTCGGCAGAAATACCCAAGGGGTGAAAGTAATTTCTCCCAAAGATGGCGAGAAATTAATAGAAGGTGTGAGAATTCCCCCAGAAGAAGAGGAATAATGAGAAAATGGAATTTTTCAGCAGGCCCTGCTGCTATTCCTGAAGCTGTTTTACAAGAGGCTCAGTCTGAAATGCTGGAATGGAAGGGTTCCGGAATGTCAGTAATGGAAATGAGCCATAGATCTTCTGATTACATAGATATAGCTACTAAAGCTCAAGAAGATTTCATCGATTTATTAAAAATTCCTAGCGATTATCGCGTGCTCTTTCTTCAAGGTGGGGCAACTCTTCAGTTCTCAATGGTCCCAATGAATTTTGGCTCTCAAAAAGTTGCTGACTATGTTTTGTCTGGAAGCTGGTCAAAAAAAGCTATCAACGAAGCTTCAAAAATAATCGATATCAATATTGTCACTAGTTCTGAGCCATCTAATTTTAATAATGTGCCTAATGAGGAAAGCTGGAACTGCTCTGAAGATGCATCTTACCTTCATTATGTCGCTAATGAGACAATACAGGGAAATGCATTGCATGTTCCTCCAAGCACAAATGCACCATTAATATCAGATATGTCATCGGTCATTTTGAGTGAACCAATTGATGTATCAAGGTTTTCAATGATTTATGCTGGTGCGCAAAAAAATATTGGTCCGGCCGGATTAACTGTTTGCATTATTAAAAACGATTTTTTGGATACTGCTTCGACTGAATTACCGGAAATGCTTCAGTATTCAAAACATGCTGATGCTAACTCCATGTTTAATACTCCTCCGACTTTTGCATGGTATCTATCAGGCAAAGTTTTTGCATGGCTTAAAGATAATGGAGGTTTAGAATCCATGGGTAAGATGAACCAGCTCAAAGCAAAGAATTTATATGATTTTATTGATGAGTCTAATTATTATTCCAATCCAGTCTCTGCGCGAAATAGATCTATCATGAATGTACCTTTTCTATTGAAAAATTCAGATTTAGAGGCTGAATTCTTGCATGAAGCAGAAAATGCAGGTTTACTTAACTTAAAAGGACACAGGTCAGTTGGCGGTATGAGAGCAAGTATTTATAATGCTACGCCAATAGAGGCAGTAGATGCATTGATTAATTTCATGAGAGATTTTCAATCTAAGCACGGATAAAGTTGTGAGTAAAAATAAAATTAAACCTATAAGGCAAAAAATTGATGCTATAGATCATCAAATCTTAAAACTAATTCAAAAAAGAGGCTCTTTGGCTCAAAAAATAGGTAAATTAAAGAGCTTGATGAGCTCAAATTCTTCTTTTTACAAACCTAATAGAGAAGCAGAGATCTTAAGAAATATTTCTAAGCTTAATGAGGGTCCAATTCCAGAGAATAAAATTAATCATATTTTTAAAGAGATTATCTCTTCTTGCCTTTCATTAGAGGAAGAATTAACAATTGCATACCTTGGTCCTGAAGGCACTCATTCTGAAGGAGCGGTGATTCAGCATTTTGGCTCTTCACCAATCAGATCACCAAGATCAACGATAGAAGATGTTTTTCATCAAGTTAGAACTGGTTCAGTAAAATTTGGAGTTGTGCCGGTAGAAAATTCCTCCGAGGGAGTTGTAAACGCAACTTTAAATTCTTTAGCAGATCAAGAGATAAGGATTTGTGGTGAGACCCATCTCCCTATTCATCATCAATTAGCCTCTGCTAGAAAATTTAAACTCGTTGATACTCAAATTGTTGCATCTCATCCTCAAGCTCTTGGTCAATGCAGTAAGTGGTTGGACGCTAACCTTCCAAATGCAAAAAGGGAAGCCACATCAAGTACAGCAGAAGCTGCTAAGCTTTCAAAAACTAATCCCAAAACCCTATGTATAGTTAGCTCTTTGGCAATTAATAAATATAAGCTTCATCATTATCAAAAAAATATCGAAGATTTTTCTGGCAACAATACAAGATTTTTAGTGATTGGTAATATTGAAATTGAGCAAACCAAAAAAGATAAAACTTCTTTTTTAATCCAAACAGACAATCAGCCCGGAGCTTTAATCAGAATTCTTGAACCATTTAATAAAAGAAAAATTAATCTAGAAAGAATTGAAACACGTCCATCGAGAGAAGCATTGAACGCACATAATTTTTTTATAGATAGCAGCGGCCACTATAAGGATGCAAAGCTCAAACAGGTTATTGGCAATCTTAAGGAGTTAGGAGCATCTGTCCGAATTCTTGGCTCATATCCATCAGACTCATGAGTTCGGATATTCTCAATAATCTTAATCCTGGGATTAAGGATCTGCACCCATATGAGCCTGGCCGTTCAATTGAAGAGGTTGTTTCAGAATTTGGTCATCATGAAGTCCTAAAACTAGCAAGCAATGAAAATCCGCTTGGGGCATCTCCAAAAGCCCTTTCAATCCTAACAGAGCTTAAAAATGATTTGCATTTATATCCTGATGGAAATGGAACAAAGCTTAAAGAAGATATCGCATATCATGAGAGCGTTCCCTTTGATAATATTATTATAGGAAATGGCTCTAATGAGATTTTGGAATTAGCAGCAAGAGCTTTCCTTAATCCAAGCGCTTCATCTATTGCCTCAAAGCACGCATTTGCAGTGTATAAAATTGTTACTCAATCTGCTGGCGCATCATTGATAGAAGTTCCTACATGTAACTGGGGCCATGATTTAAAATCATTTGAGGATTATTTAGACAGCAGCACAAGAGTTATTTTTATTGCTAATCCAAATAATCCAACGGGTACATATAATAGTCACAAAGAAGTACATTCATTGCTGAAAAAAGTTCCTTCTTCCATTTTGGTGGTATTAGATTGTGCATATTTTGAGTATGTAACAAAAGGAGATTACGTAAAACCTTTAGATCTTTTAAATAGATTTGATAATTTATTAATTACAAAAACATTCTCTAAAATTCATGGTCTGGCCAGCATTCGTGTTGGGTATGGTATAGGTAATCCCTCTTTAATTGAGGTTCTTAATCGAATCAGACAACCTTTCAATGTAAATACCATAGCCCAAGCTATGGCTTGTGTGGCAATCAATGATCACGAGCATATTCGTCAAAGCAGAGAGTTAAACACACAACAGTATGAATTTCTATTTAATAGATTATGCAAACTTGGGCTTGAATGCATTCCATCAGTTGGAAACTTTATTACTTTTAAAGGCAACTTTATTGGCAAAGAAATGTTTAATAACCTTATGAAAAAAGGAGTAATAGTAAGATCAGTTGACTTGTATGATATGAAAAATTTTATAAGGGTCACAATTGGAACAGAAGCTGAAAACTTAAAATTTCTTACAGCATTAGAAGAGCTTTTATGAAAATTATTATCATTGGCCTAGGATTAATTGGAGGATCAATAGCAAAAACTCTATCACGCTCTGAAGCTTATGAGATCTTAGCTTTTGACTCAGATCAAAATAGCATAAAGCATGCATTGAATATTCAATCAATTCATGGCTCACTTCATTCTCTTGATGATCTAGGAAATGCTGAATATGAAGATTCAGTGGTAATTATTTCAACCCCACCAAGTTCAACTGACAAAATTCTAAAATCCTTAGATTTTTTATTTAATTCTTCAGTCACTATCACTGACACAACAAGCACCAAAAGCTCTCTAAATAAAACTTTGCAAAAATTTCATTTTCCTAAAAACTTTATTTTCTCTCATCCTGTAGCAGGCTCCCATCTTTCGGGTGAAAAAAATTCAGTTGCAAATCTTTTCAATGGAAAATCAACAATCCTGTCTTATCATGACTCTGTTCTATCAAAGCATGTAGATAGAGTAACAAATTTATGGAAAACACTTGGATCAAACATTGCAGTGTTGGATGCTGAACTGCATGATCAGATATTTGCATATTCCAGTCATCTCCCCCATGTTGCAGCTTATGCATTATTAAATACTTTGAAGGGGCTTGAGCAAGATGATCTTTCAGACTTTTCAGGTGGCGGTCTTGCAGAATTTTTAAGGCTGGTATCATCCTCTCCCAAAATGTGGGCAGATATTTTTTCAATGAATGAAAAAAATATTGCCCCAGCAATAGATGATTTGATAAAAAGTCTTAGAATATTGAAGGATAAGATTGGAAATGACTCTCAAACTCTTCAGACTTTTTTAGGCGAACTTAAAGATTTTAAGGAATCAAACTATTGAATTTAACCACCTCTACAAATAGCCAGATTTTTGGGAAGGTTAAATGTCCTGGAGATAAGTCCATTTCGCAAAGAGCTCTTATGATTGGAGCTTTGATGAATCAAGAAATGACAATTGATGGTTTCTTGCATGGAGAAGATCCGCTTTCAACAATGAATGCCCTCAATCAAATTGGAGCAGGTATTACAGTTGATGAGAGTGGCTTGGTTCATTTATGTAAAAAGAATTATATTTTTCAAAATTGTGATGAACCCCTTAATCTTGGTAATTCTGGGACTGGCCTGCGCCTCATGTTGGGTTTGACTTGTGGTGTTGGCTTAAATCTTTCCTTTTGTGGCGATGAATCTTTATCGTCTCGACCGATGAGCAGGGTAATAAACCCATTAACTGAAATGGGTGCTAGCATTAAATCATCTAGTGGTAAGTTACCTATTTCAATATTGCCCACATCACTTCAAAAGCAATTTACCTATGAGTTGCCAGTAGCAAGTGCTCAAGTAAAATCTAGCATCCTATTGGCTGCTCTTGCTTCAGGAGCAGGTGTTGAAATTACTGAGCCTATTCAAACAAGAGATCATACAGAAAGAATGTTAAAAAATTTTGGTGCAAATTTAGAAATTGCCACCGAGGGTAATAAGAATATTATTCAATTGGCTCCCTCTTATCACTTAAATGCTAAAAATTATACAGTGGTGGGCGACATTTCTTCTGCTGCTTTTTTAATAGTTGCTGCATTAATAAGTAACTCGCCAGGGTTAGAAATTACAAATGTTGGAATGAACCCCTCAAGAACAGGGTTGTTACAAGTTTTGCAAAACATGGGTGCAGATATTGAGGCAAGAAATCAAAGACTAGAGTCAGGAGAGCCTTGCGCCGACTTAATAATAAAAAAATCTATGTTACGAGGCGTGGAACTTTCTGGGAATATTATTCCAAATATTATCGATGAAATTCCTATTATTTCTATTGCAGCTGCATTTGCAGAGGGTGAGACAATAATTCGAGATGCAGAAGAATTAAGAGTCAAGGAATCAGATAGGCTAAAAGCCGTTTCTGATGGCTTCACTAGACTTGGTGTCGCTCATAAAAATTTTGAAGATGGTATGAGTATTATCGGAAGCCCAAATGCACTTTTAATTGAGCAACCTATTTCTATTGAATCTCATGAAGATCATAGGATTGCTATGAGTTTTTTAATTGCTGGTTTGAAATGTTCAAAACCAATTACAGTAAAGGATTGTAAAAATATTTTTACATCATTTCCTAATTTTATAGAGCTGATTTCTTCTATAGGATATAAGCTTGAAAAATAATAATATTATTACTGTTGATGGCCCATCTGCTTCTGGTAAAGGATCGCTTGCTAAAGCATTGGCAAAAGAACTCAATTTTATTTTATTAGATAGCGGTCTTCTCTATCGAGCATATTCATATTGTTTTGATCAGGGTCAAAATCATTCTTCTGCAAAGAATCTCTTTTCCAATTTAAGAATTGATAGCATTGATCATGAGATGCATGTTTTTGAGGATAATAGAGATATTACTTCAACCCTTAGACATGAAAATATAGCTAAATCGGCATCTCAATTGAGCAGTTTAAAAGAAACTAGAGATAACTTAATTAGCTTTCAAAGAGACCTAGCCAGTGACAATGGATTGGTTGCAGATGGCAGGGATATGGGCACAGTTGTATTTCCGGATGCTGGGACTAAAATTTTTTTAGTTGCTGATACAGAAGTAAGAGCAAAGAGAAGGTTTTTAGAGTTGCAGAATGCGGGTCAAGGCGTTAATATGCGCGATCTAATTGAAGATATTAGATTGCGAGATGAGGCAGATAAGGCAAGAGAAATATCTCCTTTGATGCCAGCGGATGATTCCATTGAAGTGAATTCCTCTGATCTAACTCCTCAAGAAGTATTGGAAATAGTTTTAAAAATTTATAAAGAACATACCAAGGAAGTATAAAAATATGTCAGAAAGTTTTGCTGCACTATTAGATGAAAATCTAAGCACACTTGAAATGCAACCCGGATCAATTGTTACAGGAGTTGTTTTAGATGTTGATAAGGAATGGGTTACAGTCCATGTTGGATTAAAATCAGAGGGAGTCATCTCTTTAGATGAGTTCAGGAATAATGATGGTTCTGTTGAAATTGAATCTGGTGATGAAGTTCAAGTTGCTTTAGAGGCAGTTGAGGATGGCTATGGAGAGACTCGAATTTCTCGTGAAAAGGCAAGAAAAATCGGAACTTGGAAAAAACTTGAAGAAGCCTTAGAGACTGGAGAATTTGTTGAAGGAAAGGTTCTTACAAGGGTTAAAGGCGGTTTTTCTGTTGAGGTTGATGTTGTTAAAGCATTTCTTCCTGGATCACTTGTAGATATTAGACCTGTCAAGGAAGCCCCAGAGCTTGAGAATACTGTTCAAGAATTTAAAGTTATTAAGTTAGATTACAAACGAAATAATGTTGTTTTATCAAGAAAAGCTGTTTTAGAAAAAATTAATTCTGCTGAAAAAGTTGAGTTATTAAAAAATCTTGATGAAGGCCAAATCGTTAAAGGCGTAGTTAAAAACTTAACTGACTATGGTGCCTTTGTTGACCTGGGAGGTTTAGATGGTTTACTTCACATAACTGATATTTCATGGTCAAGGGTTACCAACCCCTCTGAGCTTTTAAGCCTTGGTGAAGAAATTGATGTAAAAGTATTAAGTTTTGATAAAGAAAAACTTCGAGTTTCATTAGGATTAAAGCAGATTCAAAATGACCCATGGGAAACAATTGAAGGCAAATATTCGGTTGGTGGTGTATATGAGGCTACAGTTTCAAATTTAACAGACTACGGATGTTTTGCTGAGCTTGAACAGGGCGTGGAAGGCTTAATACATTTATCAGAGCTAGATTGGACTAATAAAAATATCCACCCATCAAAGGTTGTTGACTTAGAAGAGAAAATTAAAGTCATGGTTTTAGAGATTGATCATGATAAGAGAAGAATTTCTCTTGGTTTAAAACAAACGAAAGCTAATCCTTGGACAGAGTTTGCTAACAAGTATGGATTAGGTGATTCAGTTGAAGGAAGCATCAAATCAGTAACTGATTTTGGTATTTTTGTAGGTTTAGAGGGTGACATAGATGGTTTGATTCACCTTTCAGATATTACTGAAGACGAAAATCCCGCTGAAGCAATGGAAAATTATAAGAAGGGCGACAAACTTTCTTGTATCATTTTTGGAATTGATGCTGAAAGAGAAAGGATTTCACTCAAGCTTAGTGCTTAATTTTTCTAAAATACCTAAAGCAAGAAACGTATTGATCGAACAAACTAATTGCCCAGGTGGTGGAATTGGTAGACACAAGGGACTTAAAATCCCTCGAAGGCAACTTCGTGCCGGTTCAAGTCCGGCTCTGGGCACCATCACATCTCATTTTATATGATCAAATTTCTTAATCTAAATTCTGAAAAACCTTATATTCATTTTCAATCTCTATATCAGGAAGCCTTAGACAAAGGTCAAAAAGGTATAGAAGCGATTTCTGTTTCATCATATAACGATGTAAAAAGCGAAGTTGAAGCAAGGTATGTAAATCTAAAATATATTGCTAATAATGAATGGATATTTTTTTCAAATTACCATTCTCCTAAAGCAAGTCAGTTTGAATCTCACAGCCAAGTTTCCATTCTTATTTATTGGGCAAGTATTAATACTCAAATTAGAATGAAAGCAAAAATATGTAAAACATCTGCTGAATTCTCAGATGAGCATTTCCAAGGCAGGACCAAAGAAAAAAATGCCTTAGCTATAAGCTCCAATCAATCTCACACTATTGAATCATTTGATGAAGTTGCAAAAAATTTTAATGAGACCCTAGAGAGCATGACATCTCAAATAGCAAGACCAAACTTCTGGGGGGGCTATTCTTTCACACCTTACTATTTTGAGTTTTGGCAAGGCCATGAAAATAGATTAAATAAAAGGCATGTCTTTGAGCAACAAGACAGCGAATGGGCAGAAAGATTTCTTCAGCCATAAGAATGTTTTCTTTTCATGAATAATGCTATAAAATCCACTTCAATGTTAAATCACTTAACAATTCATTTCTCAAATCAAAGATACTTTGATTAATCTTTTTCTTATCATATAAGGTCTCCAGCTATCGTTTTGAAGAAAAAATCAACGACTCCTATAAATAACAAAATCTATGCAAAAGAGGTTATGTTAATTGGTTCTGATGGAGAAAAAATTGGATTATTAGCCATTGATGAGGCTTTAGATGAGGCGCAGAAAAAAAGTCTTGATCTGGTTCAGGTTTCTCCATCTGATGCGCAGCCTGTAGTATGCAAGCTATTGGATTTTGGTAAATTTCAATTTGAAAAGAAAAAAAGTACTGGCGGTTCTAAAAAACCAAAAAAGCAGTCATTAAAAGAGATTAAGTTTCGTCCAACAACTGATATAGGTGATTACAATATTAAATTAAAAAAGATAAAAAGCTTTATTAATGATGGAGATAAGACTAAAATCAGCGTTCGATTTAGAGGCAGAGAGATACTAAATAGTAATTTAGGTCTTGATCTCTTAAATCGTTTGAGGGAAGACCTCCAAGATATTGCTCAAGTTGATCAAGAGCCATCTCTTGAAGGCAGGCAATTGTTGATGGTTCTCTCGCAAATAAGAAAGAAATAATTATGGGTTATAAATTAAAAACACATTCAAGTGCAAAAAAGCGTTTTAAGGCTACTGGTAGTGGTTTAAAAAGAAGAAGTGCTTCTCGCGCTCATATCTTGACTAAGCAAACTACTAAAAGAAAACGTCATAATCGCGGTATGATTAAGATGGCTGATGAGACAAAAAAAATAGCGCAAAAACTTTTATATAACATCTAAATACCATGCCAAGAGTAACTAAAGCATTAGCTGCAAAAGCAAAACACAAGAAAGTACTAAAATCGACTAAGGGTCACTACGGTGCAAGAAGCAGATTATTTAAGACTGCTAAGCAATCTAATGTGAAGGCCCTACAATACGCTTTTAGAGATAGAAGAAACAAAAAACGAACTTTTCGCTCACTATGGATTTCAAGAATCTCTGCTGCCTTGCTACCTTTGGAAGTTTCTTATAGTAGATTTATTAATCAGCTTTCGAAGGCAAATATAAAACTAGACAGAAAATCTTTAGCTGGAATTGCATTTTCTGATCCTGATACTTTTAAGAAAATCGTAGAAAAAGTCAGGGTATAATGTTCTCATGCAAATCCCTCAGGATTTAATTGAAACAGCCGCGCTCAAATTAAAATCCGTTCAATCAGAGGCTGAATTCTTTCAACTGAGATCCCAATATCTTGGTAAAAAGTCTTTTGTTGTTACTTCATTCTCAAAGCTTAGAGATCTCAAATCAGATGAAAAAGTAATTGCTGCAAAAGAGTTAAATGTTCTTAAGAATGATTTAACTAAATTATTTGAGACCTCCCTTGCAGATATAGAGGGTAAAAGTAATCTTAATAAATTAGATGTAACTCTTCCTGCTGATCCTTTTTTGGTTGGTTCTCTGCATCCAATAACTAAGATTTCGCAAAAAATTATTAACTATTTCACTCCTTTAAATTATCAAATCTTTTCTGGAAATGAGATAGAGACAGACTTTTATAATTTTGAAGCATTAAATTTCCCAGAAAATCATCCTGCAAGACAAATGCATGACACTTTTTATCTTAATTCTAATAACAAATCAGAATATTTATTAAGAACGCACACTTCCAATACTCAAGTGCATGCAATGCTTTCAGAAGATTTACCCTTATATATGCTTTCTCCTGGAAGAGTTTTTAGATGTGACTCCGATACCACTCATCTACCTATGTTTACTCAAATAGAGGGTTTGGTAGTTGATGAAGATGTTACCTTTGGTGATTTAAAAGGAGTTTTAATAGATTTCGTAGAAGATTTTTTTAATGAAAAAATGGAAGTCAGATTTAGACCATCATATTTTCCCTTCACTGAGCCCTCAGCAGAAGTAGATATAAAATTTGGCAAAGAGGGATGGTTAGAAATTTTAGGATGTGGAATGGTTCATCCCAATGTATTGAATGGCTGCAACATAGATACAAAAAAATTTCGTGGCTTTGCTTTTGGTATGGGAGTTGAGCGATTAGCTATGCTTTACTATGGAGTAAAAGATATCAGAGAATTTTACTCATCCAATTTAGATTTTTTGAATCAATTTCCATCATGAAAATTCAATATTCATATTTAAAGAATTTTCTTAATACAAACCTTAGTCAAAAAAAACTTAGTGATGTATTCACGCAAGTTGGTTTTGAGTGCGAAATAGAGGGAGATTTAATAGAATTTGACATCACTCCTAACCGAGGAGATGCACTATCACTTAGAGGTCTGGAAAGAGAATTCTATGCATATCAATCAAAAAAACTTAACCAAAAAATTGAAACCTCATCATTAAAGCTTATCCAAGATAAGAAAATTATTAGCAAAATTGATGGCTTTGGTTGTGGCAATTATCATTTGATGCTGGTTAAAGGTTTACAAAAAATAAAAAATCTAGATTCTAAAAAGCGAAGCTTCATAGAGTCTGCTGGTATTCCATTAATCAATCCCTTGGTTGATTTAGGCAATTATGTGATGTTAGAACTTGGTGCGCCTATGCATGTATTTGATTTAGCTAAGTTAGCTTTACCAATTAATGTTCGCTTTCCTCAAGAAAATAATAATTCAGTAACGGTTATTGGGGGTGACGTAAAAGATGTTCAGCCTTCTTCATTAACAATTCAGGATCAATCTGGGATCCAAGCGATTGCTGGCATCATTGGCAGTGAGGTATCTGCTGTGTCATCGAACACTTCTAGCATAGCTGTTGAAGCTGCATTTTTTAGACCTGAGGTTATTGTTAATCAAGCTAGAAAGTATGGCTTAGCTACTGATGCTTCGCATCGCTTTGAGAGAGGGGTAGATCCTGAATTACAGCAACTAGCATTAGAAAGATATCTATTTCTATTAGATCAAATAGCGGAATATAATTCGGCTGAACTTTATTATTCTTATTCCCACAAGATTAAAAAGAAAAATGTCAAATTGGATGTGGGAAGATTTAATAAATTTTCCGGCCTAAGCTTGAAGGCAAGCAAAGCAATTCTTATATTGAAAAACCTTGGTTTTAAGGTACATGCTAGAAGTAAAAAGAATGTCACATTCAATATTCCCAGCCACAGATTTGACATTTCTCTAGAAGAGGATTTGTATGAAGAATTATTAAGATCTTATGGGTATGACAATATACCTATATCAAAACCAAAAGAGGGTCCAATTACAAAAAATAAGCGGAATAATGCATTAGACCGTCTTAGACTTGGCCTTGTTCATTCTGGTTTTAAAGAACTTATGCATATGCCATTTGTTTCAAGAGACTCCTTCCATCAATTAAATTCTAATAACTGGAAGCCTGCTGAATTACAAAATCCAATAAATGAAAACGAGCCATTGCTTAGAGGAAGTCTTTTCAGGCCTCTATTTACTGCAGTAAACAGCAATGTAAAAAAAGGGCACACGTCTATTAAAGCTTTTGAAGCAGGCAACGTATTTAAAAAAGAAAAAAGTGGCTTCACTCAATCATTACATATATCAGGCATTATCTATTATCATGGACCTCAACAAACTTGGAGTCAGAAAGAGCTAACGTATGATTTCTTTTCACTAAAAGGAGAAATCTCTAAATTATTACAAACCCTAGGTATGCAAAATATTGAGTTTCAAAAAGCGAGTTCTTTAATGCCATTCAATGAAAATGCGTTAGATATATTTATTGGCAAGCAAAAGATTGCAGTGATTGGTGAGATAGAACTTGCTGTTACAGAGAAACTGGTCAAGAAACAAGCATACGGATTTGTAATTTATCCCGAAAAAATTTCATTAGCTTCCATTAATCCAAAAATAGTAAAAACTAGCAAATTCCCTCTTTCAACTCGAGACATTAATGTTGTTTTAGATAAATCTATTTCTTACGAAGAGGTTGAAAGATCAATATCTAAAAGAGCAATAAAGCACCTAGTCTCATTCAATCTTATTAATACTTTTGAAGGAAAAGATATTCCTAAGGGCTCTGTTAGCATGACATTAAGATTTACTTTTCAAAGCAATACCAAATCTTTATTAGAGTCTGAAATCAATAGATCAATGCAAATGATATTGAAGCTTTTGGAAAAAAGATTGAATGTTAAAATAAGGTCATGAATTTGACCAAAAAGAATCTAAGCGCAGTTTTAAAAAAAGAATTGAGGCTTTCAGTTGATATTTCTGATTCATTGGTGGATGAATTTTTTCAAGTGATAAAAACAACCCTTAGATCTCAAAAAAATATAAAGCTCTCTGGATTTGGCTCTTTTGAAATATTTACAACCAAAGAAAGAATCGGTAGAAATCCAAAGAGCATGGAAAATTTCAAAATCCCATCCCAAAATAAAGTTCGCTTTAGCTCAACTTCAAAAGCTAAGTATTTCTTGAACTAAAAATGAAGAAACAGGTACAAAATTTTAATAAATCTGATTTAGTGATCCATCTTTCAAGAAAATTTGCAACTTTGAATGATGAAACAATTATTGAAGGAATTGACTTGATACTTCAGGAAATAATTAATACTGTTGCATTAGATAATAGAGTTGAGATAAGAGGCTTTGGCTCATTCTCAAAAAAAACTATTAGACCAAGGAAATTTATTAACCCTAAGACCAAAGAAGAATCTTATTTAGGCGAAACCTCAATTATGCATTTCAAAGCATCCAAGAAGCTCCTGCATGCTCATGACTGATCCGAGAATAATTGTAGCTATTGATACATTTGATCTTAATCAGGCTAATATAATTTTAGATCAACTTGATCCAGATCTTTGTATGGTTAAAATCGGAAGCGTTGTTTTTAACGCTCTTGGAAAATCATTTCTTAAGCATGTATCCTCTCAAGGATTTAAGATTTTTTTAGATTTAAAATTGCATGACATACCAAATACTGTTCATGAAACAATTTTAGGTTTTCATGATACCGATATTGAAATGTTGACCGTTCATTTATCTGGTGGCGAAGAAATGCTTAAGAAAGCTATGCTTGCAGGTCAATCCATTCAGACTAAAGTGATTGGAGTGTCAATACTCACAAGTTTAGAAGAGTCAGATGTATTAGCCCTATTTGGTAACAATCTTGATGATCAAATAAAAAACTTATTTAAAATAGCCACTAAAGCAAATTTAGATGGGGTCGTTTGCTCACCTCATGAGCTAGAAATCGCAAATACAATTCTTGATCAATATAAAATAAAAATAACACCTGGAATAAGAGATATTGCAGTTGAGGATGATCAGGCAAGAACTATGAGTGCAAAAGAAGCAACGCAAAAAGGCTCTTCATTCATTGTAATTGGTAGACCAATTACCCAAGCTGAAGATATTTCAAATGCATTAAAAAATTTTAGTGATTCAATTGAAAAATAATAAATTAATTCAAAGCGCCTTCTCAGATCTAAAGAAGCTATCAAAGGCTGGGGTTGCAAAAAAAAATCTATCATTTAAATTCAAATCAGAATTTCTCAATTATCAATCATTCTTAAAAGAATTTTCGTCTCAACATTATAGAATCTTCAATGAAATTTCAAATCAATTAGATCTTCAAGGCTCGATAGCTGATCTCTTTGAAGGGGAAGTTGTTAATAAGACAGAAAATAGACCAGCCTTACATCACCAATATCGCATTAATCAAAAATCGAATGAGTTTAATTTCAAGAAAATTACTCAACCATTTATAAAAAGGATTAAAAAAGATGGTTTTAAGAATATCATTACTTTCGGTATCGGCGGTTCTTACGAAGGGCCAAAATTACTGCAAGAATTTACAAAGAATCAATCATCAAAATTAAATTATTATTTTTTGTCCGGGCCGGATAAAGACGAATTTAATACAGTATTAAAACCATTAAGCAAGCAAAAGAATTTTTATATTTTTTCATCTAAGTCATTATTAACAGATGAAACTTTATTATGTTTAAAGTGGTTAGGGCAGAAAAGGAATTCAAACAATTCCATAGTCATAACAGCAAATTCAAAAAAAGCTATTTCAATGGGTTTTGCAAAAGACTGCATTATTTCATTTCCAAGCTCCGTAGGAGGCAGGTATTCTATTTGGTCGCCAGTATCTCTTAGCACTGGGCTAGAAAATAATTTCTCATCATTTTTAAAAGGTGGATCGATAGCAGACAGAATGCTGTTAGGAAATTCAAAAGAAGATAAGCAATATCAAAAATTTATAAAAATACTGGCATTTTCTGATCTATGGTTCAGCAACTTTAAAAATAAAAAAAATAGGGTTGTTCTTTCTTATAACTGGAAATTGCGCTCTTTAACAAATTATATTCAGCAACTTGAAATGGAGTCACTTGGAAAACAGCCGAATCCTAAATCTATATTTAAAGAAACAGGCCAGTCAATATTTGGAGGCTTCGGTTCAACTGCTCAACATTCATACTTTCAATTATTACATCAGGGCACAGCTGGATTTTGTACAGACATTATTTATTCAACTTCAAGAAGTAGCCCGCTATCATCCGCTCAAGCAAAAGGACAAGCTTCATTACTATCTTCAAAGTTAAATGGGTCTGCAAATTTACTTGAAAAAACAAATAGTAACTCCCCAGTTAATCTTTTCCATTTAAATAAACTGTCACTTGAAGCGCTCGGTTTTTTGCTTGCTACTTGGGAGCATAGAGTTTTTATTACTGCAAAAATGCTTCAAATTAATCCATTTGATCAATATGGAGTGGCTGCCGGTAAACTTATCGCAAAGAAATTTCTTAGTTAATGGTATTGGATTTAAAACAAGTTCCTAATACTCCTGGAATATATAAATTTTTTTCTAAAAATAAAATTATATATATTGGCAAAGCCAAAGATTTAAGAAAAAGAGTATCTTCATATTTTGGTAAATCTTTTAAAGATAGAAAAACACAACAGATTAAAATCCTTACAGACAAAATTGAGACCTTTTCAACAATTACTGAAGCCGAAGCTCTTCTTTTGGAGCAATCTTTAATAAAGGAAAATTTACCGCGGTTTAATATTCTTTTAAGAGATGATAAGACTTATCCATACATACATTTCTCTATGGATCATAAATACCCCAGTATTAGCATGAGGAGATCAAAACATGCTATTTCAAAAAATTATTTTGGTCCGTTCATTAGTGTTCAGGCTGTAAAAGCAACAATAAAAGATTTGCAGAAGATTTATCAAATTCGAAATTGTAGCGATGCAACTTTCAACAACCGATCTAGGCCATGCATCGAGCATCAAATGCAAAGATGTTCTGCTCCATGTATAAATTTAATTTCTGAGACTAGCTATCAAGGGGATATCACATCTGCTCAACATTACTTATCTTCTTCAGGAAAAAAAACTAAATCATTAATGACAGGTCAGATGCAAAAACTTGCTGATGAACAAGAATTCGAAAGAGCGAATGAGATAAAAAAAAGAATTAGAAGTTTAGATCTTTTGCATCAAGAGCAATCATTTAACAGCTCTTTAACCAGCGTTGACTTTTTTACATGCGTATCGAAGTTAGATAGTACAGGAGTGTGCATATTATCTTTGAGAGATGGAAAGATCAGAGGCACTAAAACACATTATCTTAAAGGTAATCAATTGCTAGATATAGATAGTTTGTTTCAAAGTTTAATATTTTCTTATTACCAGAATAGCTTTTCATTGCCAAAAAAAATTATCTTAAATATCAAGCCCAAAGATCTTTCTATAATTAAACTAGCTGTAAAGCTAAAATTCGGAAAAAAAATTTCGATTTCATCAAACACCAATCAAAAAACAAGAAAGATTGCTAAATTAGCTAAATTAAATGCAAATCAAGTTATAGATAACCGATTGAATAGATCTGATAAATATTTGTTTGCTACGAAAGACCTTATGTCATACTTGGGCACGGTTAAAGAGGATTTAATCATTGAAGGTTTTGATGTAAGTCATCACAGTGGCAAGGATGCAGTGGCTTCAGCTGTAAGATTTTCTTCTAATGGACCTGAAAAATCAAAGTACAGGCTTTTTAATATTCCTCAAGAATTATCTGGAAATGATGTAGGCTCTGTGAAGCATGTGCTTGAAAGAAGAATCAACAAAGCAAACATAAATCCATTACCAGATATTATTCTTATTGATGGAGGGAAGCTTCAGTTGAAAGCTGCTTTGAGTACTTTTTCTAATTTGATAAAAGATCCACCGATTATACTAAGCATTGTTAAGGGGTCGAAAAGAGTAAGATCTACAGAAACAATTCTTTCTAAGAGAGGCATCATAGAAATGCCAAAAGATAGCTCAGGATTTTTGCTTCTTCAACAAATTCGTGATGAGTCTCATAGATTTGCTATTGCAAATAACAGAAAGAAAAAAAACAAGAACTTAAGAAAATCTAAATTAGATAACATTAAAGGTCTCGGAATCAAAAAAAAAGCCTTACTCCTTAAAAGATTCCAATCGATTAAATCAATTCAAGCAGCAAGTTTAGATGAATTATGCTCAGTTGCTGGAATTAGTATTAAAATAGCCGAGAGGATTAAACAGAACTTAACTTTATAATGAAATTATTTATTAACTTTCTTACGTACTCCAGAATTTTAGCTGGACCAATATTATTTTGCTTAATATTTGCAGAAGAGTTTTATATATGTCTTGTACTATTTATTCTTGCAGGCTTGACTGATTATTTTGATGGGTTTTTAGCGCGCAAGCATAATTTAACCTCTCAATTAGGTGAAATTTTAGACCCTGTTGCCGACAAAATTTTGATAGTTTTCATGTTTATCGGGCTTAGCATTTATTTAGATAGCTTTTTTTTAGGTATTTGTTCTAGTTTTATACTCATGAGGGAATTCTTAATAAGCGCACTTCGTGAGTCTAACGCACGAAATTTTAAGACTAATGCAACAAAAGTGACGTTTCTTGCAAAAACTAAAACCTCGGTGCAATTATTTACTATTGCAATATTTCTAACTGCATTAATCTTTGATTATGCGTTAATAATGTTTATGGCAAACTTTTTCATATTCCTTGCAATGCTAATTACAATCTATACAGGCCTACAATATTTTTTAAATTCATACTATGTCACAAATGATCAGGAAATATAGATATTTATGCTAGCTATTATTCATGCGCGTATGTCTTCTAATAGACTTCCTGGAAAAGTTTTAATGCCTTTGGGAAAAAGAAAAATGCTGGAGATTATTCATGAGAGAATTTCTTTGGCATCAACCATTGATCTTATCGTTGTAGCCACATCAGCCGAAACAAGCGATGACCCGATTTATGACTATTGTAATTCTAAGAATTATCATTGCCATAGAGGTCCTTTAGAAAACTTGCAATTAAGGGTCTTTGAGGTTTTAAACAGTTTTCAGAAGGATTGTTTTGTAAGAATTTGTGGTGATAGCCCTCTCATCGACCCAAATCTAGTTGATTTAGCTGTAAATCTCTTTCATCAAGGTAATTTTGATCTTGTAACAAACACGCAAATGAGATCTTACCCCAAAGGCCAGTCAATTGAGGTTATTCCAAAAGCACTTATTGAACCAGGGAGGTACGATTCTCTTGATGGCTGGTCAACAGAACATCTATGTCAGGGCGTTTATAAAAACCCAAATTATTTTTCAGTATTAAATTTTTCATCCGGACAAAATTTACAGGATTTTCAAATGTCAATTGATACTAAAGAAGATTATATTAAAATTGCAAAACTTTTTAATAGCAAGAATAGTGTTCCACTTGAATGGAAAGCTCTACATAAAATTTTAAAAGAAAATAACTAATATGAATGTTGGAATAATAGGTTTAGGCGTTGGAGAAAAGCATCTTGAAACATTTCAATCTCACCCAGGCATTAACGAAGTAAGTGTTTGTGACTTAAATCAAGATAAATTAAAAGATGTAATGAAAAAGCACAAAAATATAAATTCCTGCAAAAACCCAAATGAAATTTTGAGGGATCCAAATATCGACCTAATCTCTATTTGCTCTTATGATAACTTTCATTGCGATCAAATTATAGATGCTTTAAATAATAAGAAACATATTTTTGTAGAAAAACCAATTTGTTTATCTGAAAAGGAACTCTCTTCTATTAAATCAATATATTCACAAAACAAAGAATTAAAAGTATCTTCAAATTTTATTTTAAGAAAAGAACCCCGTTTTATTGAGTTAATGGAAAGAGTTCGGAGGGGGGAGCTTGGAGAAATCTATTATGCAGAGGGATCTTATGATTATGGGAGACTTCCTAAAATAACTAACGGTTGGAGAGGTCAAATTGAGAATTATTCTGTAATGCATGGGGGAGGTATTCATCTTCTTGATTTATTGATGTGGGTATGCGATTTGAAACTAAAAAATGCAATTGGACTTTCTTCAAAAAAACAAACATTCGATCTTCCATTTTCAGGGCCAGAGTTTAGCTCATCATTATTAGAAATGGAAAAAGGCGCCATTTTTAAACTTACAGCTAATTTTGGGAGTAGCACACCGCACTTCCATCAAATCAAAGTATATGGAACAAAGGGTACATTTGTTCATGACTGCAATGATGCTAAATATTTCTTTGGCAAAGAACCCAATGTGGAGACTGAAAATATTAAAGGAGATTTTCCAGGAACCCAAAAAGGGGATTTACTTGGAGATTTTATTGATTCTATTATTTATGATATGCCATTTGATTTAGACGCTGAGAAAGTTTTTGAAGTGATGTCATCATCAGTTAAAATTGAAAAAAATATGAAGGTTATTAATGCAATATAAAACTGATTCTTGGCTTGAAGAAAGACTAAAAAAAAATGTCTATAATTTAATTATTGATAGTGCTGATAATTACAGTTTCTCCTTAGAAACTCAGGTTTCTTCTCCTGGACTTATATGCTCAAAAGTTCCCTCAGAGAGAGTCGATTTATTATCAAGTTTAGTTAAGCATGATTTTGATCTTATTGACATCAATGTTTTGTTAGAAACTGAGCTGAAGTCATTGCGTAATAGAAAATCAGATTCACTATCTGTAAGAGAAGCAAACATTCAAGATGAAAAAATTTTAACTTCTATTGCTTTCGAAGGTTTTTCAAAAGATAGATTCCATAAAGATCCAAAAATAAATAATGAGCACGCCTCTCAAGTTAAAGCTGACTGGGTAAGAAATTACGTTCTTGGAAAGAGGGGAGATCTTTCTTTGGTTGTTGAGGATAAAGATAAAAATGTTCTCGGCTTTTTATTAATCATTACCAAATCAAACAATGACTGCGTTATAGACTTGATTGCTATGGATCAAAATAAAAGAGGTTTAGGGGCAGGATCAATAATTGTGGGTGCTATTCATGATTTTCTACCAAAAACAAATTCGGTGTATGTGGGAACTCAACTTAGTAACCATCAATCAATAAATTTCTATTCAAAACTAGGTTTTAAGATTCACTCGACAACTTTTATGCTTCATAAGCATATATAACAATGTGCGGTATAGCTGGTTTTATAGGTCCTGGATCAATTGATTCATTGTCTGTATCAAATTGCCTAGATTCAATGCATCATAGGGGGCCAGACGCTAACGGTTACAAAATATTTACCCATAATAATCATAAAATTGCTTTACTTCATACCAGACTGGCAATTATAGACTTAGATAATAGATCTGCTCAGCCATTTAGGTATCAAAATTCAATGATTATATTTAATGGTGAAATTTACAATTTTATAGAGATTAGAGCAGAGCTAGAGGTTCATGGATTCTCATTTAAAACAACTGGTGACACTGAAGTGGTTGCAGCAGCTATTGATTTTTGGGGAGATGATGCTTATTCAAAATTTGAAGGTATGTGGGCTATGGCACATTTAGACCTAGAGTCAATGAATTTGACACTTTCAAGAGATAAATTTGGTGAAAAGCCTTTTTATATTTATGAAAATGAAAAAGGATTATATTTTTCTTCAGAAATTAACAGTCTTAGAAATTTAGCAAATAAGTCATTTGAAGTTAATTTCAATCATTTAAAAAGATACTTAGTAAATGGATATAAGTCTTTATTTAAAACCTCAGAAACTTTTTTTCAAGGTGTTAAATGTCTTGAAAAAGCTTCCTTGTTAAAAATTGACAATAATTTAAGTAAATCCCACTTTCTCTTTTGGGATTTTACTAATTCCTATGAAGAGAACAAAGATATGTCTTTCAGAGATGCCGTAAGCGGAACGAGGGATAAATTGATTCAAAGCATGAATATTAGAACAAGATCTGATGTCCCATTAGCTTTTTGTATGAGCGGAGGCATTGACTCTAACTCATTAATCTCGATAGCCAAAAGAGAGCTAGATTATGATGTTCATGGATTTACGCTTATAAGTGCTGATCAGAGATATGAAGAGGATATGCTTGTAGAAAAATCTGTAAAAGATCTAGGAATACAACATACCAAAATACCTCTAGATACTAATAACTTTTTAAATAATTTAAGAGAACTGATCGATTGTCATGGGCAGCCGGTTTCAACTATTTCATACTATATTCATTGGGATCTTGTAAAAAATGTAGCCAAAAATGGCTACAAAATTTCAATTAGTGGAACAGCTGCAGATGAATTATTTACAGGATATTATGATCACAATAATTTGTACTTCAATGAGTTCAAGAATTCTAGTCAAGAGCTTGATGAGGCGATTAATTATTGGAAGAATGGAATTGGCAGCTTCGTAAGAAACCCATTCTTAAAGGATCCATATTTATATATAAATAACTCTAACTTCAGAAAACACATCTATCTTAACAATGATTTATTTTCTGAATTCTTGATCGATGGATGGTATGAGGAATTTTATGAAAGAAAATTTCATAAAAATTTATTAAGAAATAGGATGTTAAATGAGTTATTTGAAGAGGCTATTCCAGTAATACTGCTTGAGGACGACCTAAATGCTATGTCTGTTTCCATAGAAAATAGATCTCCATTTCTTGATACAGATTTATTTTCACATGCTTATTCTGTCCCAAGTAAGTTTCTTATCTACAAAGGAAAAACTAAGTCAATATTACGAGAGGCCATGAGAGGGATTGTTCCAGATTTTATCCTCGACAATGATAGAAAAGTAGGTTTCAATGCTTCGCTTTCAGAATTACTAGATTTTTCTAGCTCAGAAACTTTAGATTTCTTTAAAAAAGATAGCAAAATATATGAAATTGTGAATAAAGAGAAAATTCTAAATTTAATCAAACAAGACGAACTTCCAAATAGTTTTAGTAAGTTTTTATTTAATTTTATTAACGCTAAAATTTTTCTAGAGCAATAAACTTAATATAAATAATTATTTTCTTCACATTTATGAATCTAAGATATAATCTCATTCATAAATATAAGCACTAAATAAATGAAATTTCCTTTTGCAAAGCCTTTTTTCAATGATGATGAAGAATTTTCTTCCATAAAGGAAGTTTATGATTCTGGCATATTTGTCCACGGAAAAAAAACTGAAGATTTTGAGAGATCTTTTAAAGATTTTACTGGGGCTATATCCGCATCATCAGTTAGTAATTGTACAGCCGGTCTGCATCTAGCCCATCATATGCTGTCTTTTGATCGAAAAGGAAAGGTTATTTGTCCCGCTATGACGCATGTTGCTACCGCAAATGCAATTGTTCTGTCGGGTAACACTCCTGTTTTTGTTGATTGTGAAATTGCTACAGGAAATATTGATTTAGATTTAGTGTCTGAAATTGTTGATGACTCATTTGTAGGAATGACATTGGTTCATTTCAATGGATCCCCATGTAATATGGAAAAGGTAATGGATATTGTAAATTCAAATAATCTGTATTTAGTTGAAGATTGTGCTCTAGCGGTAGGAGCAAAATATGATGGAAAGCATGTTGGTTTATTTGGAGACTATGGTTGCTTCTCTTTTCATCCAGCAAAACAACTATGTACTGGAGAGGGTGGAATGGTAATTTCAAGGCATGGTACGCAAGTTGATCTTGATCTTATTAAAGCTTTTGGAGTAGACCGTTCATTTTTGAATAGATCTTTGCCAGGACAATATGATGTTACTTCTATTGGTTTCAATTATCGTATGCCAGAACTTCCTGCAGCTCTTGGAATTGAGCAAATGAATAAAGCCGATAATATATTGTCCGCAAGAGAGGCAAATTATCAAACGTATCTTCAATTCCCAGAGTTAAAAGCTCGTGCCTTAATCCAACCCGATGGTTCTTCTAGATATTCATTCATTATGATACTTGATTCAAACTCTCAAAGGATTGCTCTACAAGACATTTTAAAAAGTAATGAAATAGGATCGAGCGTATATTACCCTAATCCAGTTTCAGAATTTTCTGCATATAAAAAATTAAATTTTCAGAAAACATCAATTGATAATGCATCAATTATTGCGAATCAATCAATTGCATTGCCTGTGGGCCCTCACCTTTCGGTCGATAATATTAATATTATTGGAAACATAATCTCTCATTTTTTACAATCATGACAAAGAAAGTATTATTATTTGGTGGGGCTGGTTTTATTGGACATCATCTTGCTATGTCCTATAAAGCGCAAGGTTTTGAGACCATCATCTATGACAGCTTTCAAATTAATAATTTAGTTACAACTTTTAATACAGACGCTGGATTGCAAGAGCCCAAACTTTACAGATCAATTTTAGATGAGAGATTACATCTCTTAAATGATCAGGGAGTTCAACTAAAAGTATTTGATTTGAAGAATAAGCATGAGGTAAGAGCAATTATAGAGGAAGAAAATCCTGACATTATTGTTCTCCTTGCAGCTGTTGCTCATGCATCTAGAAGTAATAAGGATCCTGATGAGGCATTTGAAAACGGCGTTCTGCCTCTAAGCAATACCCTTGATGCTCTAAGAGGAAATAAAAAAACAAGGCTGGTATACATGTCCACAAGTACAATATATGGACACTTTACCAAAGATATTGTTCATGAGGATGACTCGGTTAATCCTTTTGGTATTTATGCAACATTCAAATATATGGGTGAGAAAATGGTTAAGTGTTACTCCGATATATACGATATTAATTATTCAATAATTCGACCCTCTGCTCTTTATGGGGAAAGGTGCATCAGTAGAAGGGTCTCCCAAATTTTTATTGAGAGTGCTATTGCCAAGCGAGATTTAGTTGTATCTGCTGATGAAGATGAAAAGCTTGACTTTACCTATATCAAGGATTTAGTTGATGCAATAGTTGCTGTCTCAGACTCAAAAAATGGTGAAAATGAAACTTTTAACATCACTTATGGAAATGCAAGACCAATATATATGTTAACTGATATATTAAAAGAGTATTTTCCTAAACTAACTATCCATAAACAAGAAAGAAATGAGTTTCTTCCAAAAAGAGGCACTCTATCCAATGCAAAGCTAATAGACTTAATAGGATATAAACCAAAGTATTGTCTTGAGGATGGTTATAGGCACTACATTGAGTGGTATATAAAATTTATTGAAAAAAAACAGATAACTATTTCTAAAGTTCCCCAAGCTAACGAATAGTTTTATTAGTTGCATGAAAGTTATTTCAAACAAACCCTACATAATTGCAGAAATTGGTAACAATCACGAGGGCAATTTTAATAATGCAACTCGGCTTATAGAAGCTGCTAAAAAATCAGGCGCAAATGCAGCAAAATTTCAAACATTTATTCCAGAGCTTTACCATACGCAACTTGATGAAGATCGAATGGAGGCTTTGAAGCGCTTTCAACTCTCATTTAAACAATTTGAGGAGCTTGCATTATACTCCCATGAATTAGGCCTTGATTTTATTTCTACACCTTTTGATTTCGAAAGTCTCTTTTTTCTAAGCTCAATTGCTGATGCCATAAAAATTTCATCTGGTGACTCAGTATGGATAGATTTTGTTGAGGAAGCATCAAAATTGAATGCACCATTAATTATCTCTACCGGTGCAACAACTAATTCTGAAATTCAAAATTCATTAAAGGTTGCATACAAGCACAAGAAAAAAGATGATATTTTTCTTCTTCACTGCACTTCAGATTATCCAGCTAAAGAAGAAAATTCAAATATGTTGCAATTTGAAAATTTAAAAGAAATGCATCAAGGCCCCATGGGTTTTAGCGATCATACAAGAACAAATATCGCTGCCTTGCTAGCATTCTCAATGGGAGCAAGGATATTTGAAAAGCATATTACATTGGATAATAATTTCTCTGATTTTCGTGATCATCAAGTTGCTCTGAACCCAGAAGATTTTAGTCAATATTCAAACTCAATTCATCTAGCCTATAGTAGCTTAGGATCATTGGAGTGTTCTGAAGCAGAAGAAAAAATAAAGAAATTTATAAGAAGAAGTCCTCGTGCAAAATCAAAAATTTTGAAAGGAGAACAGATTCAGAGTCAAAATTTTTATTGGGTTAGACCTCAGGATTCAGATATTCCGTATGATTTTTTTCAAGATCAAAAAACTTATTTGGCAACGAGAGATATTGATGAAAACGAGTTAGTTTATCTGAGTGACTTCAATGGAAATTGATATTTTGACTACACTATCGCCACATCATATATATTTTTGTAACAGCTTAGCAAAAGAATATAAAGTAAATATAGTATTAGAAGAACCTAGAAGCCCTTCATATTATGATACCTCTGATCGTCTAGATGACCTGCTTTTAGAAACTGATATAAAAACCTTATTGAATAATAATAAGCTTGAGGGTTTTACTTCATACAATTCTATTATTGAAGTTGAGAATATTAATAATTTAAAAGACATTAACTCTGAGCTTTCAATTGTTTATGGCACAGGAATAATTAAAAAAGATCTAATCTCACAATATAAAGTCATGTTGAATTTGCATGGAGGTGATCCAAGTAAATATAGAGGACTTGATACCAATCTCTGGGCTTTCTTTCATTCTGATTTCAATAATATGGGAGTAGCCTTACATCACGTCAGTCCTGAATTAGATACAGGCGACCTAATTCAATTTATGAATATAGACCCAGCTTCAAAATTAGCTGAAATAAGAGCAAAGTCAGCGGTTGTTTCATATAATTTAGTGAAGAATTATCTTGATGGCGTATATGACAATAGAAGGATTTCATACACTCCAGGAAGATACTATAGAGCAATGCCATCAGCTATTAAAAAATTTTTACGAGAGAATCATATTGAATCAAATTAAGAAATATGTCGAAGATTGCTGGGAATCATGTGGCTATGCTGTTCTTTTATTTCATGGGGTTACTGAAATTGAAGAAATGGGCTGTCGTAATTCTAATAAAAAGCACCTTCATGCACTGGAGTTCAAAAAGATTCTTGCTTTTCTCCAATCAGTTGATGCTAATTTTATGCTTATGTCGGATTTAGAGAGGGGAATTAATAGCGGCAAGCCTTTAAATAAAGTAGCTTGTATAACCTTTGATGATGGCTTCAGAAATAATCTACATACAGCAATCCCTTTATTAAAAGATTTTGATGCTAAAGCAACAATATACGTAACAACAGATTTTATAGAAATGAATCTAATGAGTTGGATTGACAGGGTCGAATATGCAGTAGAAAAAACTAATCTTAAATTACTAGAGATATATAATCATCAATTCTCTTTAAATTCTATTGAAGAAAAAATTCAATGTTTAAAAGATATAAGAAGAATTTTTAAACAAAACAAAATTGAAAAAAATATCCTTGCCTCAGAGATTCAAAATAAACTTATTGGCAAAGAGGTTTATAGTAACGAGTCTGATCTTGATCAAAAATTAAATTGGTCTGAAGTAAAGCAAATAGAAAGCATGGAAGATTTTGAAATTGGAGCCCACACTATCTCTCATCCTTCACTTTCGCATTTAGAAATTGATGACCAATATTTAGAAATTTATGAATCATTAAAAATAATTTCTGAAAAAACAGGTTCTAAAATTAATTTATTTGCATACCCAGAGGGAACGCAAAATGATTTTAACCAAACTACGATACAAGTATTAAAAGAGCTTGGGATAAAATCCTCACCTTCAGCAGTTCCATTTAATATAAAAGGAATTGATGAACTTTATTCTATTCCAAGGCTAAATTGTGACCATGAAATATTGTAAAAAATGCATCCTTCCATCTACTCGTCCAAATATTCAGCTAGATAAGAATGGTGTATGTTGTGAGAGAGTGATTCAAAAAAAAACAATAAATTGGGATGAAAGGCTTGATTCTCTTAAGAAAATTATTAAGCAGATTAAATCTAAAAATGCCACATATGATTGCGTGATTCCTGTAAGTGGAGGCAAGGATTCTACTTGGCAGGTCTTAAAAGTTTTAGAATTTGGTTTAAAGCCTTTATGTGTAACGTGGAAAACGCCAGCCAGAACAAATATTGGTGCTGAAAACCTAGAAAATCTTATCTCTCTTGGGGTTGACCACATTGACTTTACTATTAACCCAAAAGTTGAAAAACTTTTATCAAAAGCTAGCTTTATAAAGACTGGAATTCCTGCATTGCCAATGCATCTAGCACTATTTTCCATACCAACCAGGATTGCAATTAACTATCAGATTCCGTTATTAATTTGGGGAGAAAATTCAGCTTTTGAGTATGGAGGCGCATCTGAGCTTGCAAATACTCCTTTCATCAATAGATCTTGGCTTGCAAAATATGGAGTTTCGGATAATACATTTGCAGAGGACTGGGTTTCTGATGAAATATCCTTCTCTGATTTGTATCCATATTCATACCCTTCTGATATAGAAATTGAGAAAGCAGATTTGAAAGGTATTTTTCTTGGTCACTACCTCGAATGGAATCCTAGAGAAACATTTAAACTTGCAAAAAGTATGGGCTTCAAAGCTGCAGATCAACCTTTGCTTGGAGCATACGAGTTTGCTGACATTGATGATGATTTTATTATGCCTGTGCATCATTGGTTAAAATGGTATAAGTTTGGATTTACAAGAACTTGGGACAATCTTTCAATTGACATTAGGTCTGGAAATATTACTAGAGACGAAGCAATAGAGAAAATTAGATCTCTGGGAAATGAAAGACCTTCAGAAGCAATTAAAAAATACTGCTCATTTATAGGCATTTCTGATGCTGAATTTGAAGATATATGCAACAAATTTAGGGATTCAAATATTTGGAAGAAGGATAATAAAGGAAAATATTTTATAGAAAATTTTTTAATTGATAATTGGAGCTGGAATGAAATTTAAATTTAGAGAGCAACCAAGGAAATTTATAGTTGGCGCTAAAAAAGATATTGAGTTGAGTGATTGTGGTCAAATCTTTTTAGATTCAAATGAACAAGTCACTTTTAATGATGATCTTGGTAATGAATATGACGTTTGCAAAAAAAATTGGGGATATTATGCAACTCCATCCCTCAATGGGCGCTTAGACAGTTTCAATTTTTACTCTGCTCTTGTGATGAATAAGCATACGCAAAGAAAATATATTATGTTAATCCATAAAGATAAATTAGATCTTTTTGATGAGTACGTTCGCCAGGAAGATCAAGAAATTATTTTTTGGTTTAACAAGGATTAATTCTGTAACTTATTTAGATCTCAATGAATTTTGATGCAGTTATAGTAGGAGGAGGTGTTATAGGCTGCGCAATTGCGCTAGAACTTCAAAAATCTGGTTTAGAGTCTGTTTTGATTGAAAAAAATCCATTTCTAGGAGAAGAGGTTTCGTCAAGAAACTCTGGCGTAATTCATTCAGGAATATATTATCCAAATAACTCCTTAAAAAATAAGTTAACTTTTCAAGGAAATCAACTGCTTTATGAATATGCATTAAAAAACAATGTCCCCTTTAAGAAAACAGGAAAAATTATATTTGGTCTTCCTGATGAAAAAGATAAATTACTCTCGTTATATAAAAATGGATTAAAAAATGGGGTTAAGGGATTAACTCTTTTGGAGAAAGATCAAATTCATGAATTGGAACCTAATTTAAATTCAGAAATTTCTAATGGAATATTATCAGAACACACCGGAGTTATTGATGTTCCTGCATTGGTAGAATCCTTATCTATCCAATTTGAAAATAATGGCGGGATTGTCACTAAAAATTCTATATTTAAAGCATATAAATATAAACATCGAAATCATATATCTGAAATTCAAACTGGTGATGAAGTTTTTAGAATTAAATCTAAAAAGATTATTTTTTCGTGTGGCTTAAACTCATATAAAGTAGGTAGCCTTATCCCAAATATTTATCACTCAAAATACTTAAGAGAATTGAATTTTACCAAAGGACACTATTTCAAAATTTTTGGATTTAAACCTTTCAATCACCTCATCTACCCAATGCCTGATAGCCATGGACTTGGTATTCACTATACTGTTGATATTTCTGGAGCAGTAAAATTTGGACCTGATATAGAATTTATTAATAACTTAGACTATTCATTTTCGCGAAATGTAAAAATTAAGTTTGAAGATTCAATCAAAAAATATTGGGAAGGAGTTTCTGACTATGAATTGCAAGAAGATTATGTGGGTATCCGTCCCAAAATACAAAGTATTGATTCTGACTTCGTAGACTTTTCAGTTTTATCAAAAGATCATCACGGTATAGATGGTATGCTATTTTTACAAGGTTTTGAGAGCCCTGGCTTGACCTGCGCTCTAAGTTTGGCAAAGTATCTATCGCAAAGATTAGATTCATAATTCTCAATACTTCCGTTATACTTCTGCAGATTGGCTGGATGGCAGAGTGGTTATGCAGCGGCCTGCAAAGCCGTTTACGCCGGTTCGATTCCGGCTTCAGCCTCCATATAGCAGTCGCAGATATTTAAATGCTTTTAATTTAGATCAAAAATGGTTTTTGATTTATAATTAAACCTAAAATTTCCACCATTATTATAATGAATGACCAAATAGATCCTATAAATAATAATGAAGACTCAGTCGGTATTGATCTTCATGAATTGATTCGACTTTTCAGAAGTAATATAAAGATTATTTTTCTAATTACATCTATATTTGCGGCTGTTTCAGTTGCGGTTTCACTAAATCTACCAAATATATATTCCTCCAGAGCCATCCTTACAATAACTGATAAAGAAATTGGTGGTGGCAGTTCTTCTGGTCCTGGAGCAGGTTTGGGAGGGATTGCTGCCATGGCAGGTATTCAAATTTCTTCTGGAACAACTGATCTTGGTTTTACTGTCATTGAAACAATTAAATCCTATGATTTTCTTGATCACCTAATTAATATAGATGGCGTCTTGGAGAATTTGTATGCAGCTATAGATTATGATGCTGCTGCAGATCAGATAATTTATGATGATAATCTCTATGATTCAAAGACAGAAGAGTGGATTATTGAAAAACCGTCTAATGTTCAAGCCTACGGAAAATACATCAGTTCCATAGCAGTTTCAAAAAATAAAACCAATGGTTTTATCTATCTTAATTTTAGCCATTTTTCACCAAGATTTACCAAAGACTTTACAAATTTAATAGTAAAAGAAGTTAATGAGGTAATACGTTTAAGAGACCTGGATGAATCCAATAAGTCAATGCATTTTTTGAAAGCTAAGCTTGGTGATACATCCGAAACTGAGATCCGATTTACAATCAATGAACTTATCAAAACAGAAATAAAAACTCAGACATTTGCAAATATAAAAGAAAATTATGCTGTTGAGCCTGTTGATTCAGCTTTTTTACCAAATCAAAAATCGTCTCCAGCACGAGCCCTTATTTGCATTTTTGGAACTCTAATAGGATTCATTCTTTCTTATGTATTCTTTTTAGTAAGATATCTTATTTCTCCAAAGTAATTATTCTTAGTTTTATTATATTAAGTTATGTCTAAGATATTAGTTACAGGTTGTGCAGGCTTCATTGGAATGCATACATGCAAACATCTGCTAGATAATCAGCATGAAATTGTTGGAATAGATAACTTAAATTCTTATTACTCCATTGACTTAAAAAAAGATAGATTAAAAAATCTATCTTCCTATAAAAATTTCACTTTCTTTGAAAGTGATATTTCAGATTTCCTATCTTTAGAAAAAATTTTTATAAATGAGAATATATCAATGGTTATTAATCTTGCTGCGCAAGCAGGTGTGAGATACTCAATTGAAAACCCAAATGCTTACATTAATTCTAATGTTCAGGGTTTTATGAATATACTAGAGGCTTGCAGAAATCAATCTGTAAAACACTTAGTATATGCTAGCAGCTCGAGTGTTTATGGCGGCAATACAAATCTGCCTTTTTCAGAGGATCAAAATGTTGATCATCCTGTAAGCATCTATGCTGCAACAAAGAAATCTAATGAGCTTATGGCGCATTCATACAGCCATTTATTTAATCTTCCCACAACTGGTTTAAGGTTCTTCACTGTTTATGGTCCATGGGGAAGGCCAGATATGGCTCTTTTCCTTTTTACCAAAGCCATTATTGAAGATAAAACTATAGATGTTTTTAATGATGGAAATATGGTGAGAGATTTCACATATATTGATGATATTGTGAAAGGCATTGTAAGGGTATTGTTTAAACCTGCTGAGCCAGCCAGTTATCATGACTCTAAAAATCCAAATCCATCAATAAGCTCAAGCCCTTATAGAATTTTTAATATAGGCAATAATTCGCCTGTTCAGCTCTTAGACTATATTTCTGCTATTGAAAATGTTGTTGGCATCGAGAGTAAAAAAAATTATTTGCCGATTCAGCCTGGTGATGTAGCCGAAACAAGTGCTTCTACTGATAAATTAAATCAGTGGGTTAATTTTTATCCAGAAACCAGCATAGAATACGGAATAGAAAAATTCGTAAATTGGTATCGAGAGTACTTTAAATGTTGAATAGTAAAGAAAAAATTATCGGTATAATAGGTTTGGGGTATGTAGGGCTCCCACTTGCAGTAGAATTTGGTAAAAAAAGAAGTGTTATTGGCTTTGACATTAACATTAATAGAATTAATGAACTCCACAAGTCTATTGATCAAACTCTTGAAGTTTCAAAAGAAGAGCTTAAAGAATCAAAAAATTTAACTTTGTCTAATAATGCTGATGATCTAAAGAGTTGTGAAATTTTTATAGTTACTGTACCTACTCCTATTGATTCTGAGTGTAAACCAGATCTTGAGCCCCTAACCAAAGCAAGTGAAATGCTTGGGCCTCTTCTTAAGCATGGCGATATCATTATCTATGAATCTACTGTATTTCCTGGTGCTACTGAAGAAATATGTGTTAAGTATCTTGAAAAAACATCTAACCTTAAATTCAATGTCGATTTTTTTGTTGGATATAGCCCTGAAAGAATTAATCCTGGAGATAAATCTCATAGATTACCATTTATAAAAAAAGTTACTTCTGGCTCCACGCCTGCTGTTGCAAAAGAGGTTGATGCTTTATATGGTGATATTATCCAGGCAGGTACTTACATGGCTGAGAGTATTAAAGTGGCTGAAGCTGCAAAGGTTATTGAGAATACACAAAGAGACTTAAATATTGCATTGATAAATGAGCTAGCTTTTATCTTTGATAAGATGGAGATAGATACTCAACAAGTTTTGAATGCAGCAGGAACAAAATGGAATTTTCTAAATTTTCAACCAGGTCTTGTTGGGGGCCATTGCATTGGAGTAGATCCATATTATCTAACCTTCAAAGCGGAGTCTCTTGGATACACCCCTGAAATCATTTTAGCCGGCCGAAGAATCAATAATAGTGTAGGTGAATTTGTTATTCAAAAATTACTTAAAGAAATGATTGCGAAGAAGATTGCAATATCCAAAGCAAGAGTATTAATTTTAGGGCTAACTTTTAAAGAAAATTGTCCAGATTTAAGAAATACCAAGGTAATTGATCTTATTAATGAGTTAGAAAGTGCCCATATTAAACCAGAAGTTTATGATCCATGGGTTGAAAAAGAAGTAGCCATGAGTGAATTGAACATTGATGTAAAGGAATCTCTGGATGACTCTAAATATGACGCAGTAATTTTTGCAGTAGGGCATGATCAGTTTAAATCAATGACCAAAGATGATATTTTCACGCTAGTGCATTCAAATCACGTGATTTTTGATATTAAATCAATATTTCCTAGGTCATTTGGAGCTTTGAGGCTCTGATGTTTTCTCAGCTAAAAGAGTTGTTTAAGCTTTTAAATAAAGCCCAAAGAAACAAATTAATAAGACTTCAATTCTTGGTAATTTTAATGTCAATTCTTGAGGTTATTAGTGTTTTAGCAATAGGGCCATTCATGAGCTTGATAGGCGATCAAAGTCAACTTTCTGATTTAGAAAGCGTTTATGGACAAGCTTTTGCTTTTTCTGGCTTTAGTTCTGTGAATCATTTTATTATTTTATCCGGCGCTCTTTCATTAACTATTCTCATTATTTCAGCCATAGTATCTACATTTACTATTTGGCGTTTATATATGTATGGGTCCAGAGTAGGGGCAGATTTATCAAATAGGCTATTCACATTGTATCTTCATAAACCATGGCTATATCACTCAGTTAGTAACTCTAGCGAGTTAACTAACAAAATTGCTCAAGAATGCCAAAGAATCACCAATGGAATTATAGGTCCAGTGATGCAAATGAATGCAAAGCTTGTTTTAGTAATCTTTATGTCTACCGCTATTTTTATTTATAACTTTACTGTTACTTTGATAGGTCTAATAATATTTGTCGTGGCTTACTTTTTTTTATTCAAAATTGCTAGATTGCAACTTGATAAAAATGGACTATCAATAACTAATGAGCAGGCAACGCGTTTTAAGTTAATGGGCGAAGGTTTCGGCGGCATTAAAGATACTCTTTTGCTAGGTCGACAATCTATTTTTATTAAAAGGTTTGCTTCTGCAAGTAACAGGTTTGCAAGGAGCCAGGGAAATACCCAGGTTTTGGCTCAGGTCCCAAGGTATATGCTGGAATTGCTTGCTTACGGCTCAATAATAAGTTTAATTTTATATTTATTAATTACTGCAAATAGCAATTTAGCTCAGATACTTCCAATTCTTTCAATATATGCATTGGCAGGCTTCAAGCTACTACCTTCTTTGCAGCATTTATATTCGAGCCTTTCACAAATTCGAGGCAACCTTTCTAGCTTTAACAACCTTAAAGTAGATTTAGAGGAATCAAAAGAACTCAGCTTCAATAATTCCGATGATTTTAACATTTCATCTCCTAATAAGATGAAGTTTAAAAAAGCTCTTGAGCTAGAATCAATCTCATTTTCTTATCCAGGAATTGCTAGCCAAGCAATAGAGAGGGTAAATATAACAATACCTAAAAACCATATCATTGGGATCATTGGTCAATCCGGGTCTGGTAAATCAACTCTAGTTGACCTGATGCTTGGATTGATTGAGCCTGATACCGGAAAGCTAAAAGTGGATGGCATTGATATTTATGAAAATAGAAGGTCATGGCAAAATTTACTAGGGTATGTTCCTCAAAATATATTTCTTGCAGACGCCTCAATTAGAGAAAATATTGCTTTTGGCCTCCCTGATGAATTAATCAATAATAAAAAAATCCAAGATGCTATTCATCTTTCGATGTTAGATGAATTTATTAACAGCCTTCCTGATGGCATCAATACAATAGTTGGAGAGAGAGGTGTTCAACTTTCTGGAGGTCAATGTCAAAGAATAGGCATTGCTAGAGCATTATATGAAAACTCTGAAGTTCTCTTAATGGATGAAGCAACAAGTTCTCTAGATGGTATTACTGAACAATTTATCATGGAATCAATAAAAAGACTCCATGGAAAAAAAACAATTATCTTAGTAGCACATAGATTAGCAACAGTTCGTAATTGCGATACGATCTTTTTACTCCAGGATGGGAAATTGATTGATCAAGGCTCATATGAAGATTTATTAGAATCAAATGATTTCTTTAAAAAGCTTTCACAAAATGCTTAGTTCCTCTCTATTAGATATCAAATTCGTATGAAAAAGAAAGTACTTTATTTACCCATAGAAGTAAAAAATAGAGAATTATTCTCCAAATTACTTTTAGCATTTGCAGCGACCACTAGAGGGTATAAAGTCATCATTGGCCATAGAATAAGCTTAATTGAAAAAATACCTTTTTTAGAAAGGGGTATTTTCTTTAACATGCACGCACTATTTCATGATTATGATCATCTCAATAAACTAAAAAATCATGGCTTTGCAATTACTGCTTTGGATGAAGAAGGGCCTTTTATCTATAATGTTAAGAATCATGAGAGATATAGAGTATCAGAAAAAACTTTGTCAATTACTGATCATTTTTTTTGTTGGGGAAAAAAAGAGCATAAAATCATTTCAGATAAACTTCCACACCTTAAATCAAAAATTTCTTTATCAGGCAACCCAAGATTTGATTTATTAAGAAAAGAATTAAGAAATTTCACTGATAAAGAGGCAAATAAAATAAAGGCTAAATTTGGAGATTTTATTTTAATTAATACAAATTTTGGAAGATTTAATAATTTTGTAGGATTAGAAGATTATCTAGAAATACTCAAAAATGATGGCAGGCTTGATGACCCTGCTGATAAAGAATTTTATATGGATGAAGTTCTTTACCAAAAAGAGATAATGCCTAAATTTCAAGAAATGGCAAAAAAATTATCTGATATGTTTCCTGAAAAAAATATTGTAATTAGAGTTCATCCATCTGAAAATATTAATATTTGGAATGAGAGTTTAGACAATTATTCAAATATTTTTATTGTCAGAGAGGGGAATGTGCTTAATTGGATTGCTGCCTGTGGTGAGCTTATACATAATAATTGTACAACAGCAATTGAATCATATGTGATGGGTAAAATTTCCTTCTCATACAGGCCTATTGATTGGCCAGGTCATGAAGACCTCTTGCCAAATCAATTAAGCATTGAATCAGGCGTGATAAATGAACTTGTTAATCAAATTAAAAATTCTAATAACTTAACCGCTGAACTCAACAATAAGAAAAAGTTTTTAAATGAGTGTGTGGAGAGTCTCGATCAAAGTTTTTCGTTTGAAAAGATACTAAATAAATTAGACACCTTTGATATTGAGCATAAATGGTCGGATGTATTATTTAAAAGCGCATTTTTAAGACAAGTTAATGAAAAACTATATGATTTTAGAAAGTTTCTTAGAATACTGCTAAAAGGTCATTTTAGGTTAGATTATGAGGATAATAAATTTCCAGGAATATCTAGTGATGAAATTGCAGAATTTTTTGAGGCCTTAAATCAAGATAATAGGTTCTCTAGCATTTCCATTAGACGATTTGGTAAAAATTGTTTTGAAATAAAATCAAATAATTAACAGAATTCTTCGAAAATTTTTACCAGGCAATCTATTATTTATAAATATGAAGAAAACATTATATTTTTCCAGGAACGGTTTGATGGAACCTCTCGGAGAGTCACAAGTTTTACCATATTTAAGAAACCTCTCCAAAGAGTTTAAAATAACGTTAGTAACATTTGAGAAAAAAATTGATTTAGATAATTCCTCAAAATTAAATCAAGCCAAAAGATTCTGTTCAAGTAATAATATTGATTGGATCATTCTGAGATTTTCATATAGACCTAAGATCATCAGACCAATTATTGATATTGTACAAATGATTAGGATTGGATTGATCCAGGTCAAAAAAGGCGTAGTACTTATTCATTGCAGGAGTTATATTCCATCATTCGCTGGATTAGCAATATATTGCATTTCAAATACTCCATTTATATTTGATATGCGCGCATTATGGCCGGAAGAGCTTGTTTCATCTCATCGAATATCAAAAAATTCTTTTATATACAAGACCCTTATTTACCTAGAAAAATTGCTTCTAAAATATTCAGCTGCAACCATTTCACTTACTGATGCTGCAGCAAAATATTTAATCAATCATAATCCAAATATTGCTTTAAGCTCAAAAATGTTTGTTATACCTACATGCGTAGATTTAGAAAAATTTAAACCTGAGATCTCACAAATTTATGAGAGTAAGTTAAAAAAAGTAAGCTGCATAGGAACTGTCTTAAGCGGCTGGTTTAAGTTAGAAATGCTAGTAGAGTGCTTTGTTTTAATTTCTAAAAAATTTCCCAATACTTTATTTGAAATAGTTACCAAAGATGATCCACAAGTAATCGAGACATACTTTTCTGAATATGATTTTGATTATTCAAAACTTAAAATCTTAAGTACTGACCCTGAAGATATGCCTTTAAAAATTCGAGATCATTCTATTTCTGTTATGTTTTTTAATCCCGGGATTGGAAAGTTGGGCAGCAGTCCAACTCGGCTTGGTGAGATATTGGCTTGTGGAAAACCAGTAATTGCCAATGAAGGTGTTGGAGATGTTGCAAAAATTCTCAAAGAAAATAATGTGGGAATATTGATAGATAATGAAAATAGCCTTGCAATAAGTGATTCCATTAATTCAATATCAAAACTTTTGGAAGATGATACTTTATCTCTAAGATGCAGGAAAGTTGCAGAAGATATATTTTCCCTATCTGATGGTAGCAAGAAATTTAAGGGTATTTATGAAGGTATTCTTTCTTCGTAAATTACTTAAATATATAATAATAGCCTCTAATTAATCTGGTATTAGATATCAATAATAAGCATCAAGTAATAATATACACAAAGTACTCAAGGATTGGAGCCAGTTCAAGAATGAGAGTACTGCAGTACATTCCCGAACTTCAAAAGCATGGTTATGACGTTGAAGTTTTGCCTTTATTCGATGATCAGTATTTAAATGATAAATATCAGAATTTAAGAGTGTCTATTTTTAAAATTGCCAAATGTTACCTTCAAAGAATATATAACTTAAGAAAAATTAAAAAAAGAAAAATAATTATGATTGAGAAAGAGCTCTTTCCATATTTGCCCGCAACAGTTGAGAGATTTTTAAAGTTGTTGGGGCTTAAGTATATTGTAGATTATGATGATGCAATTTTTCACAATTACGATGATTCAAAAAATCCTTTTTTTAGGATTTTTTTTAGAAATAAAATTGATGTGGTAATGAAAAATGCTAGTTTAGTTATTTGTGGTAATTCTTATTTGAGGGTTAGAGCGATTAAAGCAGGATCAAATAATACAGTTTTGATTCCAACTGTAGTTGATATATTAAGATACCCAAAGAAAGATAATTTTTTTAATTTTAATAATATTACTATTGGCTGGATAGGATCTCCCTCTACTCAAAAATATATTGAAAACTTAAGCGCTCCGATCACCAGATTTTTAAAAAATAATAATGGCTCATTATTAGTTATTGGAGCTCATGAATCCATAAAAACATCTTTTCCTGAAATTAATATAATTGTTAAACCTTGGTCTGAAGAACTAGAGGTACAATACATCATGCAAATGGATATCGGCATCATGCCCCTTATAGATTCTAATTGGGAGCAAGGAAAATGCGGGTACAAGTTAATTCAATACATGGCGTGTGGTATTCCTGTGATAGCCTCTCCTGTAGGAGTTAATAAAAAGATAGTAACTGATTCATCCTCGGGTATTTTAGCTAATAAATTGGATGAATGGGACAGCTGTTTTGAAGACATTATCTCTTCAAACAAGAGATTTAAAAATTTTTCCAAGTCAGGACGTCAGGCAGTGAATAATTACTATGAGCTGAAAGTACAAACAAAAGCCTTAGTTAAAGCATTTCAAAGTTCAATATAATTATGTGTGGGATATCTGGCTTTTATTCACCATCATTGGAGAGTTCTGCTCTCAACCACATATCAAGTTTGATGGTTAATGCTTTGACTCATCGCGGACCTGATGACAAAGGTACTTGGATTGATGAGCGTGGTTTGGCTATTGGGCACACTAGACTTTCGATTATCGATCTTTCCAGTAATGGTAGTCAGCCAATGATTTCGGCTGATGGGAGATTTGTGGTTTCATATAACGGAGAAATTTACAATCATCTTCATTTAAGAGAAAGACTTAACAAAGATTCGGCAAATATCCAATGGCGTGGTTCTTCAGATACTGAAACATTATCTAATTGCATAATGTTTTATGGCTTTTCAGAGACTCTCAAGCTGCTTCAAGGAATGTTTGCAATTGCTGCATGGGATCAGAAACTTCAACGCTTGTATCTTGCTATTGATAGGTTTGGTGAAAAACCAATTTATTTTGGATTTCAGAAAAATTCTTTTGCTTTCGCTTCGGATTTAAATGCAATTAAGCAACATCCTGATTTTTCACAACTCTCGATAGACAGAGATAGCCTTGGATTATTTTTTAAATATAACTGTATTCCAAGTCCATTTTCTATCTATAAAGGTGTTAAAAAATTAAGAGGCGGAGAGTTTCTATGTGCTGATTTAAAAAAAGATTCTTCTCCGAATATTCAAATATCATCTTATTGGTCAACAAATAAAGAAGTGGAGCACGGCATAAATAATCAATTTGACTTAGATCAATCAGAAATAGAAAGCCTTGTTCATAAAGAACTTTCAAGAGTAATAAGTGATCAAATGATTGGAGATGTTCCAGTAGGCGTATTTTTAAGCGGCGGCATTGATAGCAGTTTAATTGCATGTTTAATGCAAGATCAGTCTATGCAGCCTATTAGATCATTTTCAATTGGTTTTGAAGATAAGGGTTTTAATGAATCTGAAGATGCTAAGTTTGTTGCAGATACAATTGGCTCCATGCATACAAACTTAATTTTATCTAATAATGATATTATCAAGACATTAGAAGAGATACCCATGATGTATTCAGAGCCATTCAGTGATAGCTCTCAAATACCAACATACCTAGTAAGTAAATTGGCAACTTCAGATGTCAAAGTTGCATTAACAGGTGATGGGGCTGATGAAATTTTTGGAGGTTATAATCGTTATCATTCAGGATACAATACATGGTCTAAGCTCAATAGCATTCATCCAATCCTTAGAAATTTATTGATGATGTCAATGCAATCTGTCTCTCCAAGAAGTATTGATAGAATAGTTTCAAGACTTAACAATGTTCTTCCCAATATGTTTGATATAAGGCTGCCAGGCTATAAAGTTGAAAAATTAGCAGATTCCTTAAAATTTAAAACTAATGTAGAGTATTATTTATCATTACTTACGCATTGGTCTGATGCACATCAAATCGTATTAGGCAATCATCACGTGGAATCAATTTTTTCTGATGAGAATTCATGGCCAGACACAGACAACTTTCAACATAAAATGATGGCTGTTGATTCCCAATCATATATGGCTGATGATATTTTGGTTAAAATTGATAGAGCTGCAATGTGGAATAGTCTAGAGACTAGAGCTCCGTATCTTGATCATAAGTTATTTCAAATTGCATGGAGAATCCCCTTCCATCAAAAAGTTGACCTTCAAACCAAGCAGCCTTTAAGAAATATTCTAAAAAAATATTTACCTGAATCTCACCTAAAAAAACCAAAGATGGGGTTTGGAATACCCATAGATGAACTTTTAAGGAAAGACCTTGCAACATGGGCCATGGATTTACTTGATCCTCAATTGATTAAAGATGAAGGATATTTAAATCATCAATTGATTTCAGATATTTGGTCAAAACATCTTAGAAGCGAAGGTAATTTTGGTTATCTTTTGTGGGATATTTTGATGTTTCAGACGTGGTATAGGAACCAAAAGGCATAGTTATGGCTTTTCTAGTGGAGGATGCAGGCGGGGCATATAACTACATTTCCTACTTTTTCCTTTTTTTATTTGGTTTTGGAGTGGTTGGATATTTTGCAAATATTTTTAAACTAAATTTAATTAGATCATTTGTAATTTATATTTGGCATACTTTTTTCGCTATTTTCTATGGATGGTACACAATAAATTTTGGTGGAGATGCAGTTCAGTATTATTTAGATGCATACTACGGAGAGTATAATGATGTTCCACTTGGCATCGGAACTGTGGGAGTCACATACCTTGTAGGATTTTTACATGTTTATTTAAATTTAAACTTTTTTGCAGTTTGCTTAGTTTTCAACCTTTTTGGCACGATAGGCCTTCTTGGCTTCGATGGATGTTTAAAAAAATTAGCACAAAACAAAACACCTTTTTTCAAACTTTTATTGTCATTAATAATATTTCTACCATCTATCAGTTTTTGGTCTGCAGGCATAGGCAAAGATTCAATATCATTTATGGCAATCGGTTTATGTTTGTATGCCTCAATGAATGTAAGTAAACATTTTTCAATGTTGGTATGGTCAATATTGATTATGTTATTTGTAAGACCTCATATAGCTGCAATCATATTTTTTAGTTTTGCTGTGGCATATCTTTTTTCAAACAAAGTTTCAAGCAAAGCAAGAGCGATTGGCCTTTCAGCAATGGCCTTAACCTCTTTAATACTTGCACCATTTGTATATAACTATATTGGTTTTGAAGCCTTTGATCTCGAGACTATGCAAGAGTATGTTGAGGTTAGACAGGGCTACAATGCCAATGACGCTACTGGTGTTAACCTGTCAGATATGAATTTTGCTCAGCAATTAACTAGTTATTTATTTAGACCTAGTTTATTTGAAGCATTAAGTATGGGCATATTTGGTTTAGTTGCGGCATTTGACAATACATTGCTGATATTCTTTTTTATTGTTGGGGGCTTTAATCTTTTGTTTAGGCCAAGACTAAGGAAACTTAACTATTCAAAAAATTTATTTAGCTCTTCTTTCTTAATTACTCATTCATTGGTTACATGGACAATTTTAGCCATCACCACAGCAAATGTTGGTATTGCTTTAAGGCAGAAATGGATGTTTGTACCTATGCTTATGATATTTTTCTTAATTTTTATAGGAGAAAAGAAAAAAAAATCTAATCAAGTTCTAAATGGAAGCTAAAAAAATTCTAATAATTTGCAGTTATCCAGATTCTATTTTAAGTTTTAGGGGCCCATTGATCTGTCAATTTTTAAAAAATGATTTTGAAGTTCATATTGCATGTCCCAATTTAACGAATAATCCTATTTCAAATGAATTAAGAAATCTTAATGTTAATTTGCATGATCTTTTTTTATCTAGAACATCTTTAAATCCATTTAAAGATATAAAAACTATTTTCAATTTATTTACCATTATTCAAAGAATCAAGCCTGATAAGGTTTTTATGTATACAGTTAAACCAGTAATATATGGTTCAATTATCTCTTCGATGGCAAGAGTCAAGTACCTATTTCCAATGATTACTGGATTGGGCTTTGCTTTTCACAATCAAATAGGCAAAAAAAATTTTCTACAAATTTTTACTTCTAAAATTGTAAAGTTTTTATATTTTATAGCGTTAAAAAATTCTTCTAAAATTTTTTTTCAAAATCAAGATGATTATAACCAGTTCCTAACTGATCGCATTATTAATGTTAATCAAAAGTACTTTATCACTAATGGTTCTGGTGTTGACACAGACTTTTTCCAATATTCACCAATAACAAATAAAAATGTATTTTTGTGTATATCAAGGTTGCTAGTCTCTAAAGGCATAAGGGAGTATGTATTCGCTGCAAAAGAAATTAAAAAAACTAATCAAAATGCAAGATTCCTTCTTGCAGGTTGGATTGACGATAATCCTGATTCAATTGATCTCAAAGAGCTAAATCAATGGATTGAAAATAAGGATATAGAATTTTTAGGTAAATTAAATAATCAAATTGAAGTAAAAAAAGCAATTTCTCAATGCTCAGTTTATGTCTTGCCGTCATACAGAGAGGGCACGCCTAGATCAGTCTTGGAGGCAATGTCGATGGGGAGACCAATTCTAACAACAGATGTTCCTGGATGTAGACAAACAGTTGAAATTGGATCTAACGGCCTACTTGTAACGAGCATGGATGAGTTATCCTTGATCCAAGGAGTTAATTTTTTTCTTGCAAATAAAAATAAAATTGACGAGATGGGAAATAATTCACGAGAATTAGCATTAAGTAGATTTGATGCCAAGATTGTGAATAATGCAATTTTCCATGAAATAACTCAATGACTTTTCTTATTTAAAAATTACTTAAATCAAGACTTGGTGTAAAATTATTCTTATGAATTCTTTATTTTATGAAAGACATCAATGTCCTGTTTGTGGCAACAAGACCTCAGACCTAGCTTTTAAGATTTCATATTCCTCTCAAGAGCTAAAAGATTATTTTCATAGTTTTTATGCTGGAAGGGTTGATAATGGTTTGCTAGATGGCGCAGAGTTCAATATTCAAGAGTGCTCATCTTGCAAAGTTTTATACCAGAAGTTTATACCAAATGAAGAGCTGTCAAGAATATTATATGAAGATTGGGTTGATCCAACTGAAACTTCAATTCAAAAAATTCAAAATTATGGAATTGATCATTACGAATTCAACGCGAGTGAGATAAGACAATTATTTTCTTTATTTGATATCCCTTCTGGCAAATTAAATGTCTTAGACTTTGGTATGGGTTGGGGTGCATGGGCTAAAATGGCTTCAGCTTATGGCGCTCAAACTTATGGGTATGATTTTTCCGAAAAAAGAAACTCTCATGCACAAAACCATGGCTTTACAATTTTAGATTCTGAAGAAATTAAATTAAAGAAATTTGATTTAATAAATACCGAGCAAGTATTTGAACATATACCCAATCCATTAGAAACAATGGAAATACTCTCGAACTCACTATCTCAAAAAGGCATTATAAAAATAAGTGTCCCTCATGCTTTCAACTTTAAATCTAGATTAAAGAAAATTGAATGGGCAACATCTCAAAAGTTTTCAAACAGGTCGATTAATCCAGTTGCTCCACTGGAGCACCTAAATTTTTTCAATAGATCCGCAGTTGTTAATCTTGGGTATAAATTTGGTCTCAAAGAAATCAAGATACCATTACGCACTCAATACTCTCTCTCCTCTAATTTTTTTAATAAGCCAAAGTCGCTTTTAAGATTTCTTTTTAGGCCATTTATGAGAAATTATTTTTACAATTATATTTTGCTTAAAAAATTATAAAGATGAAAACTCGTAAAGGAATCATTTTAGCTGGAGGAGCTGGTACCCGACTTTACCCAACAACACATGTCGTAAGCAAACAACTCATACCCCTTTATGACAAGCCAATGATTTACTACCCGCTAGCTACCTTAATGCAAGGCGGAATGAGAGAGATCCTAATCATTTCTACCCCAGATCATATTGATCTATACAAAACTTTACTCAAAGATGGAAGTCAATGGGGGGTCGAAATTCAATATATTACCCAACCTTCTCCAGATGGGCTTGCTCAGTCATTTATTTTAGGCGAAGAGTTTATTGATGAAAGTCCATCTGCGCTGATTTTGGGGGATAATTTCTTTTATGGTAACAATCTTCCTTCTTTATTGAAAGAAGCTACGGATAGACGAGAGATTTCTTCCATCTTTGCATATCATGTAAAAGATCCATCTAGATATGGCATTGTAAATTTTGACAGTAACAATAATGTTCTTGATATAGAAGAGAAACCTAATAAGCCTAGAAGTAATTTTGCTGTTACTGGTTTATATTTTTACGATGAAAATGCAGTAAGATTTGCAAAAGAGCTAAGCCCCTCAGAAAGAGGTGAATTAGAAATTACAGATTTAAATAAAAGATATCTTAAAATAAAAAAATTAAAAGTTACTATTCTCAGGTCTGGATTTTCCTGGCTGGACACCGGAACGCATGATAGTCTTTTAGAGGCATCTAATTTTGTTTCTATCATTCAAAATCGTCAGGGATTAAAAATAGCTTGTCTTGAGCAAATTGCCCTAGAGAATCAATGGATTTCTATTAAAGATATTGAGAGACAGATTAGTAGTATTGGTTCAAATTCATATCAAGAATACTTGAGATCGATTATAAGTTAATGAGTACCGTCTCAAATCCCGATCTTCAAGGCCTAAAGCTTATTAAACCAAACTTGTTTGAAGATAATAGAGGTTTTTTTTTCGAGAGCTTTAATCAAAAAAATTTTAATAATATTATTGGAAATCAAGATTATATTTTTGTTCAAGACAATCATAGCAAGTCAAGAAAAGGAGTCTTAAGAGGGCTGCATTATCAATTAAATTGTCCCCAAGGAAAATTAGTTAGAGTATTATCAGGTGAAATTTTTGATGTTGCGGTTGATTTACGAAGAGGGTCTAGTACCTTAGGAGGTTGGTATGGTGTTAATTTGTCATCAGTGAATCATCATCAATTATGGATACCTCCTGGGTTCGGGCATGGTTTTGTAGTAATAAGTGATACAGCCGAGGTTTTATACAAAACAACAGAGTATTGGATAAAAGATGATGAGCATGCAATTCATTGGAATGATCCAGATTTATCTATTAAGTGGCCAAAATTTTCTAACTTTATTATTTCTCCAAAAGACGATGAAGCTATAAGCTTCAAAAAAGCAAAATTATTTAAATAGGTAACTATAATGATATTAATAACTGGAGCGGCAGGGTTTATTGGATCAAATTTTGCAAATTTGTTATATGAGTTAGATCATGAAACTAAAATTGTAATTTTAGATAAACTCACATATGCCGGAAATATTAAAAATTTAGAAAATCTTTTAGATCATAAAAATAATACGTTCCATGAATTAGATATATGTGATCATCAGGCTTTAAGAAATATCTTTGAGCAGTACAAGCCCTCAAAGGTAATTAATTTTGCTGCAGAGTCTCATGTTGATAGATCAATATCTTCTCCTTCAGCTTTTATAGATACTAATATAATTGGTACTTACACTCTCCTTGAGGCTTGCAAAAGTTTTTATGAAAAGCTTGAAAGTAATAAGAAGTCTGAGTTTAGATTTCTGCATGTATCAACAGACGAGGTTTTTGGCTCATTAAAAAAAAACGAGTCAAAATTTACTGAAGAAAATCAATTTAAACCAAACAGTCCATATGCAGCCAGCAAGGCTTCCTCGGATCATTTATGCAGGGCATATTTTAAAACATATAATCTGCCCGTATTGATTTCAAACTGCTCAAATAATTATGGCCCCTATCAATATCCAGAAAAACTTATTCCCTTATGTATCAAAAATGCCATGAATAATAAAAAAATCCCTATATATGGAGATGGATTGCAAATCAGAGACTGGCTTTATGTCAAAGACCATTGTGAGGCTATTAAATTAATTTTAGATACTGGTAGGGTCGGGCAAACATATAATGTTGGCGGCAATAATGAAATAACAAATATAGATATAGTAATGATGATTTGCGAAATTTTGGATAAAAATGCTCCAAGCTCAACCATTGATTCCTATAAGAACTTAATTGAGTATGTAGATGACAGAAAGGGACATGATAGAAGGTATGCAGTTGACTCATCAAAAATAATGACGGAATTGGGCTGGAAGCCAAGTGTTGACTTTAAGAAAGGTCTCGAATACACAATAGAGTGGTATCTTAAAACCAATAATTGGTATATTTAACTTTTAAGAAGGTAGAAAAATCAAAATTATAATTACAGGCGCTGATGGTCAGCTTGGTAGCTGCTTAAAGAATTCTTACAAAATGGGAAATGAAAATAAATACTATTTCTTTAACTCACAAGATTTCAACTTGACAGATGTTAAGCAAATGTCATCAGTAATTTCAAAAATAAAACCTAGTATTCTTGTAAATTGTGCTGCATATACAGACGTAGACGGCGCAGAAAGCGATGAATTAATTTCAAGTAAAATTAATGAAGAGGGTGTTCGATTGCTTGCAGGAATATGTTATCCAAATACAAAAATTATACATATTTCATCTGATTATGTATTTGATGGTTGTCAAAGCGATCCTTATACATCGGACTCACAACCTAACCCATTATCTATTTATGGTAAATCAAAATTGGGAGGAGAAATTGCTTTAAAAGATAGTGCTTGTGATTATTTAATTTTACGAACATCATGGGTCTTTAGTGAGTTTGGTCGTAATTTTTTAAAAACAATACATAAGCTATCTTTTCAACAGAGTAATTTAAAAGTAATCAATGATCAGATTGGCACTCCAACGTATGCTGTGGATTTAGCAGAAGCAATTTTATATTTTATAAATAATGATGGTTTCAAAAAATTTTCTAGGTCAACCCTTCATTTCTCTGGGGCTGATTCTTGCTCTTGGTATGATTTTGCTAAAATAATTATTAGAATAACAAAAAATAAATTTGATGATGTAACTTTAGAAAAATTAGGTTCAATTTCAACATCAGGTTTTCAACAAGCAGCCCCAAGACCAAAAAACTCAGCTTTGAAGTCCGATAGTTATTTTAATAATCTTGATTGCTTGAACTTGCCTTTGGAGTATAAGATTGAAGAAGTGTTAGATAAAATTCAAGAACATTAAACAACGAAAAATTTGTGCCAAAATCTATACCAATTAAAAATTTAGATATAGCTGTTGTTGGGCTTGGATATGTTGGAGCCTCGTTAGCTATTCTCTTATCTAAAGATTTTTCCGTTAAAGCTTTTGATATTGATTCAATAAAGCTTTCAAAAATTGAAGATAGAGATTTCAGCTTTGTAGATGATCCAAAGATAAAGCAAATAACACATAACTCATCTCTTTCATTGAAATCGGTTTCTTCAGAATCAGAGATTTATAGTTCACACATAATTTTTTTATGCCTTCCTACTAATTTTAATCAAGAAAAAAAAGAATTCGATACTCTAATTATTGATGAATATGTAAAAAAAATTTCATTGCATGCTCCCAATTCCATAATAGTAATTAAATCTACTGTACCAATTGGATTTACTCAAAGCTTAATAAAAATATATAAAAATAATAAAATAATTTTCTCTCCAGAATTTCTACAAGAGGGCAGGTCAGTTAAAGATAACTTGTATCCATCTCGAATAATTCTAGGCGGGGAGAACAATCAAGCAATGGAAATCGTTGCCAATTTAATAAACTCATTTTCATTAAAAAAAAATGTAAATACACTATTCATGGCGCCTGATGAAGCTGAATCTGTAAAGCTATTTTCAAACATGTTTTTGGCAACTAGAATTGCTTTTTTCAATGAGCTTGATACATTCGCAATGAATAAGAAACTAGACAGCGCTTCAATAATCCTTGGAGTAAGTTTAGATAAAAGAATTGGTAATTTTTATAACAATCCATCTTTTGGCTTTGGCGGATACTGCCTACCTAAAGATGCCATGCAGCTTGCATCAGATTTTGGAGATATTCCTAATGATCTTATCTCTTCAGTCTTAACCTCTAATATTAATAGAAAATCTGAAATCATTGCTTATGTAAGAAAAAATCAAATTACTAAGTTAGGAATATATAAGATTGAGAATAAGCTTAACTCAGATAATTTTAGATACTCAGTAATGCTTGATCTTATTACCGCTTTCCAAAAATTTAATATCAATGTTTTTATTTTTGATAAGTCTTTAAAGGTTGATGAGTTCCAAAACTGTAAGGTTTATTCAAGCCTAGCAATTTTTAAGAAAGAATCGGAAATTATTCTTGCAAATAGAATGTCAAAAGAATTAATGGATGTTAAGGATAAGGTTTTTTCTAGAGATATCTTTAATAGAAATTAAGCTTCATCATCATCATTTTTAAAATTAATTTATATAAATTTAGAAGAGATTAGTTTAAAATGTAAAGCATTGTTTAACATCATAAATCTCTTTTAAATGCGCTATTACAACAAAAATAACCCTTTGCGATTCCTTAAACTATTTTCTGTGCTGCTTTGTTCAAATTTTCTATTTTCTCAAGATGTTCCTGAATTAGATGAAAACTTTTTAAGGAGCTTACCTAGCGATATAAGAACAGACGTCTTAACTAAGATGAATGAGGATGTTGTTCAAAATGATGTCAAAATCTTTAAACCTGTTGATACAACCGCAGAAAAACTATCTAGTGATTTAATGAAATTAAAACAAAAAATTGCAGATATAGAATCATCTTTAGAAAATGACAATGAGTCTGGATTAAAGAGGTTTGGCGATTCATTCTTTTCATCTTATCAAACAACTTTTATGCCTCTTAATGATCCTAATGTTTCCGGAGATTATATTTTAGATTATGGAGACCATTTGATTTTGCAACGTGTAGGTGCGAAGAAAGAAATGGCAAATTTGGTAATTGCAAGAGATGGAAGTGTGAACATACCTAACTATGGCAGAATTGTATTAGCAGGACTATCGCTTGATAAAGCAAATAATATGGTTCAATCGATCATTGCTGAGTCATTCACTGGAGAGCAAGCATTCTTAACGCTATCTCATATGAGAGATATGAGTATTCTTCTGATTGGAGGAGTCAATAATCCAGGAATGTACACCGTAAATGGAGGAGCCCACATACTGTATTTAATTAGAGCAGCTGGTGGCATAAATGAGAATGGATCATACAGATCTATTATTGTTAAGAGAGGTTCGGAAATTGTTGAAAAATTTGATCTTTATGATGTGCTGATAGCTGGAAACCTAAAATTTGATTCTAGGTTAAGAAGTGGTGATGTGATAATTGTTTCTCCAAAGCAGTCTGAAATATCAGTTACAGGAGGAGTAGCATATCCTGGTATATTTGAGATTCTAGATGGAGATACTCTTGCAGATGCTCTTAGTTTTGCTGGCAATCTAAAACCAAGCTCATCAACAATGGTAGAAGTAAGCAGAATTAGTGGAACGGAAAGAAGCACAGTTCAGATACTAGATAGTGACTTTGTTAACTTTAAAATTCAGAATGCAGACTCTGTAAGGGTAAGTTCATTCTCAGCCCATAGTAAGCCAATGAAACAAGTTACTTTGCAAGGAGAGGTAGTAAACCCAGGTGTATATACTATTCAGGACGGTGAAACATTATCTAAGGTTATTGCTAGGGCTGGAGGATACACTGAATTTGCGTATGAGCATGGCGGCCATTTGTTAAGAGAATCAGCAAAAATAGTTGAAAAAGAAATTAATGACAGAATATATGACGACATGATTAAGTTCTTAGCTACTTCAGCTAATGCGCAACAAGTAATTTCTGGAGGAGATACATCTCTACCAATCATCCTAGGCGAATTTAAAAATGTAAAACCAGTAGGTAGAATTACAGCTGAGTTTGATATTCAAAAAATGAGGAATAATCCATCTGCTGACACTACTCTTCAAGATGGAGATATTATCAACATACCTGCAATGAGTGAAGAGATATATGTTTTAGGGGAAGTCTTAACTCCAGGAGCAAGGCAATTTATATCTGGTGTTGATGTTTCGGAATATATCAAAAAATCTGGTGGCATTTCGACATATGGGCAATCAGATAGGATTGTAGTAATCAAGCCTAATGGAGACTCTTATATTGCTAGTAGATTTGCTTTTAGACAAGACGATCTTATGCCAGGAAGCATTGTTTACATACCAAGACAAATTGGTAAGTTAGATGGAATAAATTTAGCAACAGTGATAGCGCCAATTTTTAGCTCTTTAGCAATAAGCTTAGCCTCATTAAATTCCATTAGCGATAGCTAAGAATAGGTGTCAGCTCATTTGAGCGTTATACTTAAATGAAAAGTAAATTATTTATCTTTTTTACTTTTTTAGGTTTTTTTAACTCCGGGGTTTTAGCATCTTCCTTTGATTACATTTACCCAAATCAAAAACCAATGTTTTCAAATTATGGTACGGTTGGTTTGTTATCAAATCCCTCAGCAAGGTTCCATGAGGAAGGAACAATTGGGTTTACATGGAATAGAATGCAGCCCTATTTTAGAGGCTCAATCATTGCGTATCCATTTAGTTGGTTTGAAGCCTCTTATCAATATGTTGATATAAATAATGAGTTATATAGTGATATTTTTGAATTTAGTGGTAATCAATCTCTAAAAGATAAAAGTTTTGATGGAAAATTTCGTTTATTAAAAGAGACCAACATATTGCCAGCTCTTGCTTTGGGCTTCAGAGATGCTGCTGGTACAGGCCTTTTTTCATCAGAATACCTTGTGGGGTCCAAGCAATTCAATAATTTTGATATTACTTTAGGCATTGGCTGGGGAATGCTCTCTAATAATTCTATTAGAAATCCATTGGGATATATTAATGATTCTTTTGATGGTGAAAGAGAAGCTACAAAAGGAACTGAGGGAGGGGAGTTTAGTTTCGATAGATTCTTTAGAGGCGAGGCAGGTATTTTTGGCGGCATTGAATATCGATTGCCCTATCTAAATGGAGCGAGAATTGTTATAGAAAAAGATGGAGTAGATTATTCTAAAGAGGGCTATTCCAGGGTAAAGCAGAAAGATGATATTAACTTTGGGTTTGTATACCCTGTAACAAATAATTTTCAACTAAAACTAGGTTATGTTAGAGGAAATACTCTAAATATTGGTTTCTCCTATGTAGGTAATTACTCTAATAAAAATCCATTTTTCAAAAAAAATGATCCTCCAAAACCTATACCAAAGAATAAAGCAGATTTAATTAAAATTATTAATAAGGATAATGATAGATATATATATCGAACAGCATTAAAAAATCTAGCAGATAATCAAATATATTTGCAATCAGCTAATATAGCAGATGATAGAAAATCCATAAAAGTTGCCTATTCTCAAGCTAAGTTTATGAGCTATCCGCAAGTAACAGGAAGAGCCTCTATGATTCTTGATCAGATTTTGCCGGAGAACTTCTCTACATTCGAGCTTATTCATTTGAATGCTAATTTAGGAAGCCATTCTATCGAGATAGATAGATCAAAGTATATACGTTATAAAGATAATAATTTACCAAATACTGTTATTCAAAAAGAAAATATTAAAAATATTAAATATCGATCAAAGGACTTTGCATTTAATCCAAAAGCTGAGCTGCCTGAATTTCTGTATAGGTTTGGCCCTGCGCTTCGCACTCAAATTGGCGGTCCAGATGGTTTCTTTTTTGGTGATATAAGGCTTGCTTTCATAGGTGAATATATTGTTAAAAAGAATCTAACGATTACTGCCAGCGCTTCTCAAGGAATTTTTAATAATATGGCAGAGTTAAAGCTTGGTTCAGACAGTGTTTTACCACACGTAAGAAGTGATATCGTAAAATATCTTAAGCAATCACAAGATTTTGCAATCGATAATCTTAAAATCAACTACTTTATGCAGCCTCGAAAAGATTTATTTACTAAGATTACTGCTGGGTATTTAGAGCAGATGTTCGGAGGAATTGGTTCAGAAGTTCTTTATAGGCCTATTGATAAAAACTGGGCTGTTGGGGCAGAGGTATGGGATGTTCAGCGGAGAAAATTTAATGGATTCTTTGGTTTTAAGGACTATAGAACAATAACAGGGCACTTAAACTTTCTATATTTTGAACCTAATTCAGGAGTTTTATTTAGCTCTAAATTTGGTAAATTCCTTGCCAAGGATAGCGGTGTGCACGTTAATTTTGCAAGAATATTCGATAATGGAGCCCGTATTGGTGCTTTTGCGACCGTAACTGATGTTTCAAGAGAAGAGTTTGGTGAAGGAAGTTTTGATAAAGGTTTTTATTTCTTCATACCAATTCAATCATTTTTTACTAATTATTCCACTGGATATACTGGCTTTGGCTTGAGGCCAATCACTCGTGATGGTGGGGCTATGATTTCAAATGAATTTGACCTATGGGGTGTAACACACTCTGGCAGTTACTATAATCATTTGAAGAATTGGGATGATTTATATGACTAAAGTTAATATGCTACCAGCCGTTTTTTTAATTTCATCATGTAATTCATTTGTTCTTACTGATCCAGCAATCTATATTAATGATTACTTCTTTGGTTTTGAATCAGATAATGTATCTGCTCAGGCTTATAGTGATTCCGAGTATTCCTTCGCAAATATTAAAATTGGAAGAGGTCCAGCAGCTAATGTTGTTTTGGCTTATGTAAATGATGGTATTTATGAATGGAGATCAAATGACGGAATAACAATTTATACAAATAATGGAGTCATTGTGAAAACTCTAGGTTTAGAGAAAGATATAAATTATGGCATAGTTAAATCGATTAACTTTTCTTCAACAGAGGCCTTTACCTCAACAGGCTCTCTTTATGGCCCTGATTTAATAAAGACTCCCATAACACATAATTTTTTAAATATGGATGAGGTTAAACTGATTGAGCGCTTGGGTGAAGAAATTATTACTAATGTCCTTATGCATGAGATTTATATTCCATCAATCAAATGGTCTGCAAAAAATTATTTCTATTATGATTTGAACAATAATTTAGTAAGATCAGAGCAGAAGATTCATCCAAACTTGCCAAAGATTAGAATTGATTTTTTTATAAAATAGGACCAAGAAAATTTAAGCAAAAAAAACGGGCATACGCCCGTTTTTTTTAACTATGAACTTATTTATTCCTGGACTCTTGTGCCTGTTGCGGTTTGAGTTGCTGTTGCTGTTGATGTAACAGTGTTCTCAACTGGTACATTAATTGTGATCTCTTCAGTAGTCTCAACCTCAATAACCAGGTCTGCCATTCCAGTAGCTGTAACAGTTAACAGTGAGCTATCTACAAAGTCGTTTCCAGTTAGACCTGCGTCTGTTACTGAAGTTGTAGCAGTTCCTGTAGGGTTATCAGCATCAGTAGCTGTTGCTCCAACTTGTGTTATTTCGTAAAGTGGATCTCCAAATTCATCAGTAACATTTGTTGCGCCTGTTGCAGTACTTGTTGTTGAATTTGTGCTGCTAGTAGTATTTACAGTTTGAGCAACTTCACTAGTAACCTGCTCTTCAACAACAACTTCAATCTCCTCTGTGAACTCATATTCCTCAATCACTGTAGGAGCTGGTGTAGGTGCTGGTGTAGGGGCTGGTGTAGGTGCTGGTGTAGGTGCTGGTGTAGGAGCTGGTGTAGGTGCTGGTACTGCAACTTTTCCACTTCCTGAATCAGATGCAGCTGCAATAGCGGCTGCAGCAGCTACTGCTGCGGCTATAGCTCCGGCACTCAAAGATCCTGATGCTTTTTCAGCTGCTTCCTCTCCTGCAGCTTTGGGCTCATCATCAGCAAAGGCTGATGTTGATGAAAAACCTGTAAAGGTTGCTACCAATAGAGTGAAAAATCTGCCTAAATTATTTTTTAGTTTTGCCATATTCGGTCACCATTCCTATGTTTAATTAAATTATTATGCCTTAATATCTATATATTGTTAACTATTTTCAATTTTTTTTGTATTTGTACAATTTTTAAGTTGGTACAGTTTTATCTATTTTAACAAAAAACTCAACATTTTTGAGTGGATTAATTAAATCTAGCCCAAAAATTAAAAAATTGATTATACAAGGTTTTTTAAAAAAGCATAACTTTTTATTAATTTTTTATTTGAGAGTATTTTCTAATTTAATATGAATGTAAAATTCATTTATTTTCGGGATGTAGCGCAGCCTGGTAGCGCACCTCGCTGGGGGTGAGGTGGTCGTCGGTTCAAATCCGGCCATCCCGACCATTTTAATTAGATTTATTAATCACTTCCTCAGCATACCAATTGATTTCAGCTATCATGCCCTCTAGAGTCCTTTCATCGGGCCCGCCTTCATAAGCGTTTCTAAAAGCTACTATGACTTCAGTTGCACCCAGTGCTTCGAGTTCTTTTATCCCCTCTGGTGAATAGGCCGCTTCTCCCATCACTTGGAATTGATAGTTTGGATGATCCAATGTTCCAAATTCATCTCTGTACTCATTTATCTGATCAATAAGAGTTTTTGTTTCCTCTAAACTTAACCCTGCACTTATCCAGCCATCTCCAACTCTCGCAGCTCTTTTTAAAGCAAGCTTTGAGTGACCCCCAATTAATATAGGCACTGGTTTTGTGGGTGTAGGGCAAAGCTTTAGTTCTGGAATATCATAAAATTCTCCTTTATAAGAGAAGTATTCTCCGTTCATTAACCCTTTAAGAATATCAATTTGCTCGTCCATTCTTTTGCCTCTCTTTTCCCATCGCTCTCCTGTGGCAAGGAAATCCTCATACCAAGGGCTTACTCCAACTCCAAAATGGAATCTATTATTTGTCATAACACCCAGGGTAGTAACAAATTTAGCTGTTGTTACAGCTTGCCTGGGAGCGAGCTTATAAACAGATGTTGAAAATTCCAGCTTTTCTGTAACAGCTGCGATAGCTGGAATAATAGAAAATGGTTCCAAGAAAGGAACGCCGTCTAGAAATTCTCTGCTTCCATCATCATTATATGGATATGTTGAATCGCATTCTTTGGGATAGCAGATACTGTCTGGGAATGTAATTGCATTAAAGCCTGCAGCCTCAGCAGCTTTACCAAGTTCCAAATAAAATGATGGATCGCACATAGTTGGATGATATGAAAAACGCATAAATTCCCTACCTTTTTGTTAATTATTAAAGAAACAATATAATAGCAAAAGAGGTAAAAAAAATGGACAAAAATTTTGAAAATGGATGTGTTCTGATTGTTGGAGGCAGTGGAGGCATTGGCTCATTATGTGCAAAAGAGTTTGCAAACTCTGGTGCAAAAGTAGCTATTACTTATTTTAAAAATGAACAAGCTGCTATTGATTTAGTCAATGACATCAATGCTGATGTAAAGATGTATCAATTAGATAACAGCGATTCTAAATCTGTAGAGGAAACCTTTGCAAAAGTAGCTAATGATTATAACTCTATTAACACACTTGTTAATGCGGCTGGGTTTGACATACCGCAAAAGTTTATTGGAGAAATTGATATTGATTTATGGAAAGGAGTTATAGATGCTGACATAAATGGTTTTTTTAATCTAATAAAATTTGGATTACCCTACCTTCGTAAATCTAAAGGCTCTATTGTTTTTATAAGCTCAGCAGGATTATTTAAATACCCTCCAGGAGACATTCTTTCAGTTGCTCCAAAAGCAACCATTGAGCATGTATTAAAGGGTATTGCAAAAGAAGAGGGTGCTAATGGAGTAAGAGCAAATTCAATCGCGCTTGGAATCATTGAAACAGGGATATTTCATAGATTAAGAGAGGAAGAAGATACCTTTTTTGATGATGCATGGCACGAAGCTGTAATGAATACACTTGCTATTAAGAGATTTGGACTTCCAAAAGAGGTTGCTGACACAGCTGTATTTTTAGCCTCAAGCAAAGGAGGTTACATTACGGGCCACTGTATACCGGTAGATGGTGGTTACCATCTCTAGGACTTATACAAAATAATCTGTATTTTCTACTCCAAGCTGCATGGCTCCATAGTTTCTTGAAAAACTTACAGGGTTATTAGCAACATGCGCTCTCGATGTGTGAACATCTAAGAATATTTTTTGAATATCACTGCCAGCAAATACTGCGCCACCACCTGCGTTTGAAAATAATGTATCAACTACCTCAAGACACTTTTCAATCACTAATGAAGCATCATACCTAAATTTTACTCTATCAATCATAGGGATGCCGCCTTGGTTGCCAGCCTGATCAACCATGACATCGTAATTTCTGAACATAACAGTTTCAATAGCATCAAGTTTTGCAGACGCCTCTGCGACAATTGATTGAGTATGCGTATCACCGGCCAGTTTTGAGGGATCGCTAGAGGCTTTATTGTTGGCACCCTCTATAAAAAGTTCTAACATTTTTTTTGTAGCACCAATCGCTGGAGTAGACACAGCTCTTACAAATAACTGGCCCCAAGGTATTTTATACAAATCATTTTTATTTACTTCATAACCTGGATTGGTAAGATTGAATCCGTCAGACTGCTTATGAGTACGATACTCTGGGACAAAAACATCATTTACATGTATATCTTGACTACCTGTTGCCTTTAAACCCATTGAGTACCAAGTATCTTTAATTTCATAATCACTCTTTGGGATTAGAAAGGTTCTATATTCTGGAGCACCTCCCTCAGGTGGAAATATTAAGCCACCTAGTAATGCCCAATCACAATGCTCTGAGCCACTGGACCATTGCCAATGACCTGAGAATTTAAATCCTCCCTCAACAGGAGTAACCTGACCCATGGGAGCATAAGAAGATGAAGCAAGAGTGTTATCGTCTTTGCCCCAAACCTCTTGTTGAGCCTTATCATCATAAAGAGCAAGTTGAAAAGGATGGATACCAACAACACCTAAGACCCATGCAGTAGACATACAGCCCTGTGCAATTCTTAATTGGACTTCTGAAAAAGTGTGTGGATCTAATTCATGCCCACCATATTGCTTAGGTTGTAAAATTTTAAAAAATCCAGCATCTTTCATGTCTTGAATAGTTTCTTTTGGAATTCTTCGATCAGCGTTTGCAGATTCAGATCTTTTCTTGAGAAGAGGAATAAGATCTTCAGCCTTTTTGATCATTTCGTTGTGTAGGTCAAGATTTGTTCTTTCTTTAAAAGTTGTTGCTGTTGCTAATGCCATTTTTCACCTCTTTTATATACTGATCATAATGATTCCATTAATACTTTGTTGATTCAACATAATAATTCATATTTTTTATAACTATTTTTACGATTAATACTATAAGCATTAATTTTTATGAGCACATTTGTGTTCAATACTGCGCATTTGAAAATTTTTTACTATATGCCTCTATAATTGTTCGATGTCATATATAAATGTTCACTGTAGTGCAGGAAAATTTACTGGCCTCATTGATAATGGCATAAATTTTTTTTATGGCATTCCTTTTGCAAAACCCTTAACCAACAAAACGCAGTGGCAGGCACCTGAAAAAATTGATTCTGAAATATCTTTTGATGCTACTAAAAAAGGGTTTAGTGCACCTCAAACAATTTATCGAAATTCTTTTTTAACTGATCAAAACATGCCAGATGAATCAGTGGATTGTTTGTCTCTAAACATTGCCTCGCAAAATACAAATGGCAATATGCCAGTGATGGTTTGGATTCATGGAGGGGCATACATTACTGGCTCATCTAATTCAGTTATCTACGATCTTGATTCTCTTCCTCTTCATGAAATTGTATTAGTTACAATTAACTATCGCTTAGGACCATTCGGATTCTTAAAGCTAGACGAAGTCTCAAATGGTGAAATTAAATCTACAGGTAATGAGGGTTTAATGGATCAAAAGTTAGCAATAGAGTGGGTAAAAGAAAATATTTCTGAGTTTGGAGGGGATCCTGAAAACATCACTATTTTTGGAGAATCTGCTGGAGCTTGGAGTGTTGCATTGCAATCTTCAATAAGCCCAACAGGCGATTTATTTTCAAAAGCTATCTGTCAAAGCGGAGGAATGAATGCATATTTTGATATAGAGAGGGGAAATCAATGGGGTGAGTTATTCCTTAAAACCGCAAATGATAATGGAATAAAAATTAATGATTTGTTATTACTTGATCACAACCAAATAACTTCACTTGCATCTGCTATAAAACATACGATGATTGCAAGTGGAAAGTGGCTTTCACCAGAAATAGGATTTGCGCCAATTGCAGATGGAAATTTCTTACCTTTAAATCCCATAAAAAATTTTCAAGATTCACCAATCAAATTAATAGTTGGAACAACCGCAGATGAATATAGGCTTTGGTCAGAATTTGAACCATATTATCTAAATTTAAACAAAGATAGTTTTTATAAAAGGTTAAACAAATTATTCACAAAAGAGGCTGTTGATAAAATCGCTGATAATTATTTACCCAAAGGTGCATCAGATGATCAATATAAGCATGCGCTATCAAATATTATGACTGATTGGACATTTGGAATTCATGCATTGGAACTATTGGAGCAACATCAAGATAATGCTTATGGCTATTTTTTTAATGAGCCAAGCCCTGTCTTGGATGGTAAATTAGGAGCTTATCATGCAAGTGAGCTTCCATATGTTTTTGGCTCAGCTTTGAAAAAGACTTTCAAAGATTTTTGCTCAAAAGAAGCTCAAAAAATTTCAAATTTTTTTCAAGTCTCTTGGACTCAGTTTGCAAAAACTGGTTCTCCTTCATCAGATTTAATAGAATGGGATGCTTATGGGGTTGATCAATCAATTGCGTTTATAAATTCTGCCCCTAAAATTCAATTTATGCACAATAAAAAAAGGATAAAACTGCTTAATGATTCAAAGACTAACTAATAAGGACCTCTTAGTATGTCTATTATGTCTTTTTGCTATGGGATCATGCATGAATCCTATTCAGTATGGCGACTCATTAACAATTACTACCTCATCCGGAATATCACAAGGAACATTGCATAAAAATGTTATTACTTGGGAAGATATTCCATATGCAATTCCTCCAGAGGGAAATCTTCGCTGGAAGGCTCCAAGACCTAAAGTTTCTCCTGAGTTAACTATCCTGCCTCAAGAAGGAAATGGGTGCTTACAAGAGGCTAGTATTTATGCTGGAATAGAGGGCGAAGGAATAGTTGGGCAAGAGGACTGTTTGTATTTAGACATAAAGGCTCCTGTAAACAATTTAAATAGACGACTTCCTGTAATGTTCTGGATACATGGCGGCGGTAATACATCTGGAGTAAAAGACTACTATGATTTTTCAGAGTTAATTCGTGAACATCAGGTTCTCGTTGTAACAATTAATTATCGTTTAGGACCTATGGGTTGGTTTACCCATCCTGCTATTCAAGGACTTCAAAATGGAATTGATAAAACTTCTAATTTTGGAACCCTCGATATAATGGAGGCATTAAAATGGGTGCAAACCAATATCCAAAATTTTGGGGGAGATCCTGAGAACATTACAATTTTTGGAGAGTCAGCTGGAGGAAATAATGTATTGTCTTTGCTAGCTTCTCCCATGGGAAATGGACTCTTTCATAAGGCGATCTCTCAATCAGGCTATACAACTAGTTTTACAAAGAAAGAGGCGCTAGGTGCAAATCAAAAAGGCACTATAGTTAATCAATTAGGTTCTGACCCTGTGCTTTCCAGTTTTGACTCTTATGGATATGGAAGAATAAAAAACTTGTTTACTAAAGATCCCCAGAAATACGGAGAAGAATATCAGCGTTATTTGAGATCCATTGATGGAAAAGCTCTTTTAGAAACATATGAGAAGCTTGCAAAAGATACTTATGATCGATTACCGCTTCTAACTAGAGATGGAATAGTAACCCACATAAATGGAGTAAGTGCTGGACTTGCGTCTTCTGGAGAAAAGAACAATATTCCGGTTATTGCAGGATCAAATAAGGATGAACTCTCTCTTTGGTTAGGATCAAATAGATATTTTGTAAATGCATATTATCCATTAACTAAACTTGTACCTATTCCAAAGATTGAATTTAAAAGAGAGGATTTATATAAACTTTGGGTCAAAACTCGTTCACAGGGCTGGAAGTTAAGGGGCGTTGATGAGCCATTAATAGAGTTGGAAAAAGCTGGTTATAATTCTTTATATGCATATAGATTTGATTGGGACGATCAAGTCTCTTCATACTTTGCAGATTTTCCTAATTTAATTGGAGCGGCTCATGGATTTGAGATTTCTTTTGTTACTGGTGACTTTAAGTTTGGTCCAATTGGACGATTTGTTTATCCTAAGGGAGAATTAAGAGATCAAATGAAGGAAACCATGATGAAGGCTTGGACATCATTTGCAAAAACTGGCGTTCCAAGTACTGGCAAAAATCAGGAATGGAAAAAATTTAACTCTAAAGATAGAGTCTTTATGAAGCTAGATGCTGATGCATATTTATCTTTAGACAAAGATATATTGTCTCTCGCATTTATCACAGAAAATGTTCGACTTTCACCAGTTGGAACCTTGTTAGAAAAATGTTTATTGGTTCAAGAAACGTTTTTTAATATTGGGGATTACCTCGAGGATGAATTTATGAAATGGAATCATGGTGCTTGCCAACAATTTGACATGGATTTAGAGCGTAAAAAAATTGAAACTGATTTAATTGAAGAATTCGGTTCAGCAACTATTTACTAATGATCCCAATTCAAAAGAAGCTACTTTTTTCATTAATCGTAATAACTTGGTTATCTGGTTGTGGATCTGACGTTGACCCTGGAACAATTGAGGGTCCTCCTCGCTCTTCAGAAGCAATTTACAAACAAGATTTAAAATTCTTTCAGGCTAAAGAAAGCTTGTTAGCAAATGACTCGAGTGATACATCTCAAATTCTTTTTGGAGATTTACATGTCCATACAACATATTCTATTGATGCTTTCACGCTAGAGTTGCCAATGATGGGTCTTCAAGGTTTGCATGATAGCTCTATGGCATGCGATTTTGCTAGGTATTGTGCAAATCTAGATTTTTTTAGTTTTAATGATCATGCTGAAGGCTTAACCCCAGATCATTGGCGTGAGCAAAAAAAGATTATCCAACAATGTAATATCTCAAATAGTGATCCAGTAACGAATGATTTAGTGGTTTTCCCTGGTTGGGAGTGGACTCAAATTGGTACTACTAAAGAAAATCATTGGGGTCATAGAAATGTAATCTTTAAAGATATTCAAAACCTTCCTGCTAGACCAATTGGTGCAAGAACTCCAGATTCAGGATTGGGAGTCTTTGACACCACTGAACAAGCCGTAAGCGCAAGATGGTTAGATATATTTAATTTTAAGCGCTACTCAGATTTAAAATGGCTCCTTAATGAGGTAAGAAACATACCTTTTTGTGCTGAGGGTATTGCTTCTCCAGATCTTCCGCTTGATTGTTATGAATATGCAAAAACTCCTAGAGACTTATTTTCTAAGTTAGATGAATGGAATCTAGATAGTATTGTAATTCCTCATGGTCAATCTTGGGGTTACCATGTCCCTTTAGGAGCCTCTTGGGACAATCGTCTTAATGATGAAGGTCATGATCCTAGCAAACAACTTCTTCTAGAAATTATGTCTGGTCACGGCAACAGCGAGGAGTATAAAGATATTGCATCTGCAAATTTTCTTCAGACTGGAGAAATGATTTGCCCTGAGCCAACTGAAGATTTTTTACCCTGCTGCTGGCAAGCTGGCGAAATGCAGAAAAAACGTTGCGATGGACTCACGAGCGATGAATGCGATGCGAGGGTGGAGCTTGCAAAAAAATATACTTTAGCTGGAGGTCCATACACTAATATGGTATTTCCTGAGGCCAAGCCTGAAGAATGGTTGAGTTGTGATCAATGTACAGATTGTTTTAAGCCAGCATTTAATTATAGACCTAAACAATCTGCTCAATATGCATTGGCTATCTCAAACTTTGAAAACTCTAATGAATCCCCCAAAAGATATAATTTTGGATTTATAGCTTCAACAGACGATCATACTGCAAGACCAGGAACAGGATATAAGCAGTATGAAAGAAGAAAGATGACATTTGCTACTGGTGTTAAATCAAAAATTTGGGAATATCAGTATGCAGCAGAAGACCCCAATTTTCCTGAAATTCCTAAAATTACCCCAGGTGAAAGTCAGCCTGACAGCGAGAGAGTCTCAAGTTTTGTATATCCTGGAGGAATCTTAGCTGTTCATTCAGAGGGTAGGGGGAAAGATCAAATTTGGAACGCTTTAAAAAACAAAAATGTTTATGGTACTAGCGGGCCTAGAATTTTATTATGGTTTGATCTGATAAATTCCCCTGATGGAAAAGCTCCAATGGGTTCTAAAATTATAATGAGCCAAAATCCAAGATTCATTGTCAGAGCTGCAGGTAGCTTTAAGCAAAATACTGGGTGTTCAAATAATTCAATAGACTCACTTTCTCCTGAAAGACTGGAGTATCTTTGTGCAGGTGAATGCTATAACCCAACCAATGAAAGAGAAGTCATTGAACAAATAGAAATTATTAAGATTACTCCTCAAGTTTATGCTGGCGAAGCAGTGAGTCCACTCATTCAAGACCCATGGCAGAGAATTCCTTGCCAAGGAACTGGCGAGTGTATTGTTGAATTTGAAGATCAAAATTTTTCTAGAGATAGTGTTTATTATGTAAGAGCAATACAGAGAGCCACTCCTGCAATTAATGGCTCATCTTTATCTCAGAGAGAAACCTTTGAACTTTGCAAGGGAAGCTTCAGAACTAATCTCGAAGATGACTGTTTAAGCATGACAAATGAAAGAGCATGGTCCTCTCCAATCTATGTTAACAAACCCTAAGGTTTTTCATATTTGATTTGATTTGCAAAAGATCTCTTAATTTTGATGAGGTCTGCTATTCTAAAGTACAGGTTTTCTTCGTATGGGTCTATTTGCTTATCAGCCTTAACAAGTGCCCACAAAGATCTTAAGAGCTCAATTTTTTCTTCATTGGAATAATTTTCATTAATTTTATATACGGTAGGATACAAAGAAGTAGAATTTTCTGTTTCATCTATAATTTTTTTTATGATTTTTGAAGATTTTTTTTCGGCTGTTTGAGATAGCTCTGCTCTTTTTTTTATTATTTCCAATTCAGCTCTATCTAAAGTCCCATCACTGATAGCAATTTCAAACATGAGCCTCAAGACTACATCGAGCTCATCCTTGCTTGAGGTTTCAGATAATTCTTGTTTCTTGAAAAGGTTTTCAAACATTATTATTTTTTTATTAATCTGGCTGGATTTCCGACTACAGTTGTATTTTCTTTTACATCTTTCGTTACGACTGCACCCATGCCAACTATTGCATTTTTTTCAATAATCAATGGTTTTAGTGATGTCCCTTGTTTAATTAAAGCTCCTGCACCAATGTATGCACCATCTTCAATTATTACATTACCACTGCAAGTTGCATAAGGAGCAAAAGTAACGAAGTCACCAATAATACAATCATGAGAAACGGAAGCATGCCTATTTAACTGAAAAAATTTACCAATTTTTACATTTGTCGTGACAATTGAGAATTGTGAAATTATTGCGCCTTCGTCAATGATATTATTGCTTCCAATATCAGATAATGTTGAAATTATATCAAAGGGTTTTAATCCAACAGACACGAATTCATTTGCAACTTTCTGTCTGGTCTGACTATCAGAAATTGAAATATTAAAAAATTTATTTTTAGCACTTAAATTGATGAATTCAACTTTACTGATTAAAGGAACGTCATTTATGATTTTTCTATTTTTCTTTGACTCAACAAAAAAAGTATTTTTTAAATCTATTTCTATCGCTTGATCTTTTATCAAAGACTTCACTTGGTCCATAGTTTCCCTGCCATGGCCACCTGCTCCGAATAGCCCAAAAACATTCTTTAATCTCCCCTTATTATTTTGCATTATCTTCTTTTATAGAACCGGTAAATTTCTGCATTGTTATTTTATCTGATTGATTAATGTCTTTGGCCGTGAATAATACAACTATTGTTCTGAGCATAATTTTTAAGTCACCTAGAAATGAAATATTATTCACATATTCAATATCTAGAGTAAACTTTTCCTCCCAACTGAGTAGATTTCTGCCGCTAGTTTGTGCTAGTCCAGTTACTCCAGGTTTTATTTTATGACGTAAACGCTGATTTTTGGTATATTTGGGTATGTATTCTATTAATAATGGTCTTGGGCCTATGAAGCTCATTTCACCTTTTAGAATATTGAAAAGCTCAGGCAGTTCATCGATACTCGTATTTCTTAAAAAACTACCAAGTTTTGTCGTACGCTCATAGTCTTCTAGCAAACATCCATTAGCATCTCTCTCGTCAGTCATGGTTTTGAATTTAACTAAATTAAATATCTTTTCGTTAAGACCGGGTCTTGGTTGCACAAAGAAAGGGCTTGAATTATTAAAGATTATAATTAGAAGACATATTATAGCTAAAAATGGTAACAAAATGATTATCATTAAAAGAGCTAGTAGCCTATCTATCAATGGTTTAAAAAAATGTTTATACATAAGTTTTTATTATCTGACATAATTTAGTCTTTTAATACCTGAAACATTTATTAATAGATTTAGAAAGGAATGATGACACCTTGGCCAGTATACTCCAATGAGGAAATAACAGCAGTTTCAAAAGTTTTGAAATCTGGAAAAGTAAATTACTTGTTTGGTGACAACGGGAGAGCATTTGAGGCTGAGTTCTCTAATTTCGTTGGAACAAAGTTTTCTTTAGCGCTTGCAAATGGAACATTGGCCTTAGATATAGCACTACGTTCAATCAATATCAAACAGGGCGATGAGGTTATAGTTACTCCAAGAAGCTATATTGCCTCAGCATCCTGTGTCAGTCTTTTAGGAGCTAATCCTGTTTTTGCTGATGTTGATTATAATTCGCACAATATCACAGCAGATACTATCTCTACGTGCATAACAAATAAAACCAAAGCTATAATATGCGTACATCTTGGAGGCATGCCATGTGAGATGAGTGAAATAATGAAATTAGCTCATAAGCATAATTTAATTGTTATTGAAGATTGTGCCCAAGCTCATGGAGCTTTATATAAGGGTAAAAGCGTTGGATCAATTGGACACATAGGCACATGGTCATTTTGCAATGATAAAATTATGACATTAGGTGGAGAAGGCGGAATGATAACCACTAATATCCAAAAGTATTTTAATTTTGCTACTTCATTTAATAATCATGGCAAAAATTTTAAAAAAATCTCTTCACAACATACTGATAATAGAATCCCTAAATTTCAATACATTCATGATTCTATTGGCTCAAATTATAGAATGACAGAAATGCAATCAGCGATTGGTAGAATACAACTTAAAAAGATGAAAAAATGGAGTCAGGCAAGGTCTGACAATGCAAATGCTATATATAAATCGATAGCTCACTTACCCTGCATAAAAATTCCCACCATTCCAAAGTACATGTCCCATGCATTTTACAAATGCTACGTCATGCTAGATAAAAGCTTTTTAAAATCTGGATGGACTAGAGATAAAATTATTTTTGAAATAAATAATAAAGGTGTGAATTGTTTTTCTGGCAGTTGTCCCGAAATTTATTTAGAAAAATCTTATAAAAACCATAACATCCAAGGCCGACTTCCAGTATCAAAAAAACTTGGTGAAGACTCTTTAATGTTTGCTGTGCATCCTTCGCTATCACAAAAAGAAATCGCTAAAACAAAGACTGTTATCAAAAAAGTATTAGAGACAGCATCAAAGTAAATGAAATTAATTGATCTCAACAGAAAAGTTAAAATTTTGATCTTGGCATCAATCGATGGTCTTCTTGGTTTAATTTCTTGGATCGTGATAGGGCCTCCACTAGCATCTTTCCTATCAGACCCTAAGTTTCCGATTTTATTTTTTTCTATTACAGAAAACTTTCTTGGTTATCTAGCCCCTATGATAATGACCATAATGTATTTCTATTTTAATGATATGTATCGTTCTATGGCAAGATTTTATGAGCCCGTCAGACATATTGCGACAAATCTTTTTGGATCTTTGATTTTTGGTTTTTCTTGGGCAGGAATTTATTTATACAAGATTGGTTCTATTGAATTAAATCTTACATTAATTATCATTTTGCAAGCTCTCATTATGAGCATAGTATTCTTTGCATTAACAAGTGCATCAAGATTGGTTGCAAAGATTATCCTTAATCCATTTAAAAAACATGGAGAACATAAGTCAGTAATTATCTATGGTGCTGGAAAAAGCGGAATTGAGCTATTTTATCTACTACAATCTGATCCAGGCACCAAAGTCATTGGATTTATTGATGATAATAAAGATCTTGCAGGAATGAAGATTGATGGAGTGGAAGTATTTAAAAGCATCAAAAAAATACAAGTTTTAATAGCTGCTTACGATTTTGTAGAAGTTTATCTTGCAATACCAAGCATCAACATTGATCACAGAAGAGAGATAATTGATAGATTGGAATCTTTAAAAGTATCAGTAAGAACAATCCCGTCTATTCATGAGCTAGTAGGAGATCAGAAAAGAATGGACGAAATTCAAGATCTTTCTTTAGAAGATTTATTACCAAAAAATAGAACCGAAAATATAAGTGGAATAGATTTATCAAATAAAATTATTTTAGTTACAGGTGCAGGAGGCTCAATTGGCTCTGAGATTGTTAGGCAAGCGCTTTCATCTCAACCAGAAGCATTGATTCTCGTAGATTTTTCAGAATTTAATTTATTTAAAATTCACGAAGAATCATTGGGCCTAAAGAAAACATTTAAATCAAATACAAAAATAACTGCTATTTTGCATGATATCTCTAATAAGGAATCTTTTGAAAAGGTTGTATCTACATATAATATTGATTATATCTATCATGCAGCTGCATATAAGCATGTACCAATGTTAGAAATAAGCGAGAATATTATTACAGGTATTAGAAATAATGTTCTTGGTACTTTGAGTATATGCGAGATAGCAAAAGAAAATAAAGTAAAGAAAGTTATTATGGTGTCTACCGATAAAGCAGTAAGACCTACAAATCTCATGGGAGCAACAAAAAGATTTGCTGAACAAATAGTTCAGTACTTTGATAAGTCATCTAATGAAACAATTTTTTCAATGGTTCGTTTCGGAAACGTTATAAATTCCTCTGGATCTGTAATACCAACATTTATCAAGCAAATTAGTCAAGGGGGTCCTGTCACAGTTACTGATTTAAATGTAACAAGATACTTTATGACAATTCCAGAGGCATCAAATCTGGTCATGCAAGCTGGCCAACTATCTGAGGGAGGAGAGGTATTTATACTTGACATGGGAGAGCAAGTAAAAATTGTAGATTTAGCAAAAAGGCTAATTAATCTTAAGGGATACAATTATACATTTGAAGAGAATACTCCTGGAATAAGGATTATAGAATCAGGCTTAAGAGATGGTGAGAAATTATATGAAGAATTATTAATATCAGGCAAAGAAATGAAAACGGAGAATTCTAAAATATTTAAATCTATAGAACCAAGGCCAACTGAAGAAATTCTAGAGGATATTAAGTTGCTAAAAGAAAAAATTAATGAAAATAATATTGACGGATGCACTCAAATATTGTCAAAGAATGTCCATGGTTTCATTAGATAATATTTTGAACATCTTAGTAGAAAACGTTGAGGGTTTTGAGTAATGAAAAAATATAAAATTTTAACCTTAATTCCTTTTTTGCTTTTTCTTCACTCTGGAATGTTCGCTCAAGATTTAGAAAAATTAATTCTCGAACCAGGATTTAAAATTTCTATTTTTGCTGACAATTTGAGTTCTCCACGTCAAATTGCTGAGGGCAAGAATGGCACTATTTTTGTTGGAGAAAGAACAGGTCAAATTATTGCTTTGTCCGATTCAGATAAGAATGGAGAGGCAGATTATAAGAAAGTGATAGCCAAAGATTTACAATTATCAACTGGTGTAAGTATATTTAATGGAGATCTTTATTTTTCAGAAGTTAGTAAAATATGGAAAATAAAAAATATTGAAAGTTGGTTAAACGATAATATTTCAAATTCAGATCTTCCAAAAAAAGAACTTGTTACAGATGAATTACCAAGTGACACATGGCATGGCTGGAAGTGGCTAAAGCATGATGAACAAGGCCAATTATATTTTAATGTTGGGGCTCCTTGTAATATTTGCCTATCAGAAAATTCTCAATATGCTTCTATCTTAAGAATAAATGATAGCGGATGGCAGCATGTTGCTAAGGGAGTAAGGAATAGTGTTGGATTTGATTTTCATCCCATTACAAATAAACTTTTTTTTACAGACAATGGAAGAGATTGGATGGGTGATGATACTCCCTCATGTGAGCTAAATAGGTTAGATGTTAACGGCCAATTTTTTGGTTATCCATATAAACATGCGTCTAATGTAAGAGATCCAGAATTTGGTGATGTAAATTCAGGCTTTGATTTTGTAGATCCAATTTTAGAGTTAGGTGCTCACGTTGCTCCAACGGGCGTGGCATTTTACGATGGATCAATGTTCCCAGCCAAAATGCAAAACAATTTATTCATCGCATTGCATGGGTCTTGGAATAGATCTAGTAAGGTGGGGTATAAAGTTCTTAGAGTTAGCTTTGATGCAAATGGTAATGTTATAGATTCAACTGACTTCATATCAGGATGGCTGCAAGATGAAAGTGTCTTTGGAAGACCTTCTGCTCCTTTTATATTAAGTGATGGAAGTATGCTTTTATCAGATGATAAGGCTAATGTAATTTATAGAATTACTTATAAAAAATAGATGCCAGATTTAGATTCTTGTTTAGAAATTGCAAAATCTGCAACATTGCTCGCTGGCAACTTCCTGAAAGAACAGCAAGACAGCAATTTAAAAATTCTTAAAAATAAAGCAAGAGATCTTAAACTCCAAATTGATATTGATGCAGAAGAAATTATTAAAGAGCACATAAATGCTAATAGCTCTCTGCCTATTTTAGCCGAGGAATCTGGCAAAAGTGGCGCACTTGATGACTATTTCTGGGTAGTAGATCCCTTAGATGGAACATCAAATTTCTTAAGAAATATTCCAATTTCATGTGTTTCCATTGCCTTGGTTCAGGGTTTTACACCTATTCTTGGCGCAATATTTGATTTTAATAACTCTGATTTATATTTTGCTCATAAAAAATCAAAAGCTTTTGTAAATAAATCTGAGATAAATGTTTCTTCGCTTAATTTTAAAAAAGAATCTACTTTAGTTACAGGGATACCTGCTAAAGATAGTTATTCTGATGATGAATTTAGTAACATGATTTCTGATTTTCAATCATGGAAAAAAATAAGAATGATTGGCTCAGCTGCAATGGCATCAGTATATGTTGCAGCAGGTAAAGCCGAGGCATACAAAGAAAATGGCATATTTTTATGGGACATAGCTGCCGGAGCAGCAATTGTAGAGGCAGCAGGTGGAAAGGTTTCAATTAGCAATCACCAGTCTGACTTTAGGGTTGATGCATACTTTACTAATAACAATTTAGAAAAATAAATTAAGATAATTACATACCAAAGCTCCATTTAATTTTAAAATTTGAATGGCACAATTATTTTTTTTGGAGTTTTAAAATTATGAAAGGATTAATCTGGTTTAGATCTGATCTTAGGATTGACGATAATCCAGCATTGCTGAATGCATCAAAAACTTGTGACGAGTTAATTAGCATATATTTTTTTTCTAAATTTCAATGGGCTCTTCATAATGAATCTGCTGTAAAACTTGAGTTTGTGCATGAGAATTTAATTCTATTAGAGCAGTCACTTCAAAAATTAAATATTCCATTACTAGTAATCGAGACTCAAAATTATGAATCTTTATCCTCAGACCTAGTTTCATTTGCAAAGCTTAACTCCGTAGATCATATTTTTTGGAATAATGAGTTTGGAGTTAATGAGGGAAAAAGAGACTTAGCTGTAACTAATTTATTAAATGATTCTGGAATCAACGTAACTTGTTTTGATGACCAAGTTATATATGAGCCTGGTTATTTACGAACCGGTCAAGGGAAACCATTTTCTGTATTCACTCCTTTTAAGAGGAGATGGATTGAAAATTTTTCTCTTGATTTCCTAAATCTTGAAAAAGCAACCAAACCCTTAAAAATCCCTCAATTAAACAGCGATCTATCGCCTCTAAATTTCCCAAAAAAAAATGCTGTCGATATGACTTTATGGCCTGCCGGAGAAGTATCTGCACTGGAGAGGCTTTCTTCTTTTCTTGCTAACAAAGTAAATTCTTATAATCAATCTCGCAATGATCCTATTCTAGATGGGACTAGTCGCATTTCTCCTTATTTGGCTCTTGGGATCATTTCACCAAAAAGATGTATTTTAGAAGGTCTCAAACTAAATAATTTTGAGCTTAGTTCAGGAAACAAGGGAGTTTGTAAATGGATTGATGAAATTATTTGGAGAGAATTCTATCGTAATATCATGCATTCTTTTCCTAAGGTTAGTAAGAACTTACCTTTTCAGGATTATACAAAGCATATTCATTGGCGATATTCTGAAGATGAATTGGAAAGATTCTACTCAGGCAATACAGGGTTTCCTATTATTGATGCAGGTATCAGACAGATGCTTCAAGAAGGTTGGATGCATAATCGATTAAGAATGGTTGTTGCAATGTTTTTTACTAAAAACATGCTCCATGATTGGAGATTAGGAGAAAAGTTTTTTATGCAAAACTTGATTGATGGTGATTTCTCATCAAATAATGGAGGTTGGCAGTGGAGCTCTTCAACCGGAACAGATGCAGCGCCTTACTTTAGGATTTTTAACCCCATAACTCAGTCACAAAATTTTGACCCTAAAGGAGAATTTATCAAAAAATTTATTCCTGAGCTTAAAGATGTTCCAATTGCAAAAATTCATCAGCCAAAAGATGATCTTTTTTCATCTATTGATTATCCAGCTCCAATTCTAAATTTGAAGGAATCTCGTATGAGAGCCATTCAAGCTTTTAAAGATGCTCGCGAGGTAAGCGGTATTTAAATTTAAGAAGGAAATAATCAATGATGGTGATAATTAAAAAACATCCGTTATAATTAAATTCAATTTTTAGTGAGGGACAAGTATGGTTGATCATCTTAAATTTTTTATTAATGGAGAATGGGTTGATCCACTTGGCTCCGAGACAATAGAAGTTATTAATCCATCTGATGAATCTGTTATTGGTTCAATATCAGCCGGAACAAAAGAAGATATTGATCTAGCTGTAGCCGCAGCAAAAGAAGCATTCAAAACTTTTGGTTTTTCATCTAAAGAAGAAAGAATCGAGCTGCTCGAAAATATTATTTCTGAGTATGAAAAACGCTCAGAGGAATTAGCAAAAACAATTTCAAAAGAAATGGGTGCGCCATTATGGTTATCCAATGTAGCTCAAGTAACTTCCGGGTTATCTCATTTCAAAGACACCTTGGAGGTGTTAAAAACTTTTGAGTTTGAAGGAACTGAAAACAACTACATGGTCAGAAAAGAGCCAATAGGTGTAATTGGAATGATTACCCCATGGAATTGGCCAATGAATCAAATGTGCACAAAAGTGGCCTCAGCAATTGCATCAGGATGCACTATGGTATTAAAACCAAGTGAAATTACCCCATTTTGCGGAATTATATTTGCCGAGATATTAGATGATGCAAAAGTTCCAGCTGGAGTTTTTAATCTTGTAAATGGAATGGGGCCAATTGTTGGTGCTGCTTTATCTGAGCATAAAGACATTGATATGATGCACTTTACAGGTTCAACAAGAGCTGGAGTTGCAGTTGCTATTGCATCAGCTCCAACTGTTAAGAGAGTTGCTCAAGAGCTTGGTGGTAAATCAGCCAATATTATTTTAGATGATGCTGACATCGAGAAAGCTGCTAGCGCAGGAGCAAATCATTGCTTTATGAATACAGGGCAATCATGCAATGCGCCGACAAGAATGCTTGTTTCATCAAAAAATTATGAAAAGGCTATAGAAGCTGCTGCAGATGTTGCTAATTCAACGGTTGTTGGAGCGCCTGAAGATGAGAATGTAAAAATTGGACCTATCTCCAATAAAGCTCAGTATGAGAAAGTTCAAAGATTAATACAGATTGGTATTGATGAGGGCGCAAGATTGGTTGCTGGGGGATTAGGCAGACCTGATGGTATGTCGGAGGGTTACTTTGTAAAGCCAACAGTTTTTGCCGATGTAACTAATGAAATGACAATTGCAAGAGAGGAAATTTTTGGACCCGTTCTTTGTATATTGAAGTATGACTCTGAAGATGAAGCTATAGAAATTGCGAATGATACTGAGTATGGATTAGCTGGATATGTTCAATCTGGTGATGAGGATCATGCAAAACAGGTGGCTAGAAGAATTAGAGCAGGTCAAATAAGCATTAATGGAGGTTCAAGAGGCCCAGCTGCGCCTTTTGGTGGTTTCAAAACTTCTGGCAATGGAAGAGAGCACGGACTTTCTGGCTTACATGAATGCTTAGAGACTAAAGCTATTATTGGTAATTAAAAGTTATTCAAATAAATCAGGCTCTTTTTGGGTAATCATGTCATATAAAGGCTGAAAGCTAGCCCATGCTGCGAGTTCGTTTGCTATAAATTCCCTGGTTTTAATAGCTGTTTCATGAGGAATCAAAGTAGGCTCTCCTGCTGCTTCTGCCATGAGCTGAGATTGACAACAGCGTTCAAGAGAGAAGAAATACCACAAAGCTATATCAATCGAAGACCCTGTTGACAAGATCCCATGGTTTTGCATCAACAGAACTTGTTTATCTCCAAGAGCATTGGCTATTCTTTCTCCTTCGTTAGTGTCTTCTGAGACACCAGAAAAATCATCGTATATTGCTTGCCTTTCATAAAATGCACATGAATCTTGGGAGATTGGATCAAGGAATTTACCAAGAGTTGAAAATGTTTTGCCATACATGGAGTGAGAGTGAGCTGCTGCATTAACGTCTGGTCTTGCCATATGAAGGCGGGAATGAATAGTAAATGCTGCTATGTTTACAGATCGATCCCCCTGGACAACCGAACCCTCGTGGTTAACAAGCAATAAATCGGAAACTTTAATCTGTCCAAAGTGAACACCTATTGGATTTACCCAAAAATGGTCAGAAAACTCTGGATCTCTAACAGTAATATGCCCAGCAACCCCTTCATCATATCCAAAATAAGAAAATAATCTAAATCCTGCTGTTAGTTTTTCAAGCTCATGCCTTCTTTTTTCTTCAATAGTGGAGCATTCAACCGTTTCGTTAATACCTTTTGGTTTTTGGGGAAGCTTTCCTTTGTTGATATCGATGCTAATTGGTACAACTTTTGCCATAATGAATTCCTTAAAGTGTAAAATAGTGTACCCAATTACGGAGCTAATATGAAATATAGAACTGAAAAAGACACAATGGGAGAAGTTAATGTTCCTCATGATGCGCTCTGGGGCGCTCAAACCCAACGAGCTCTTGAAAACTTTAAAATTAGCGGTATTAAATTTGCCTTCCCATTTGGGAGAAGCTTTATAGAAGCCCTAGGTGTAATTAAATTTGCAGCTGCAGCATCCAATCAAAAACTGAAGTTACTTGATTCTAGAAAAGCAAAGGCAATTAAAATTGCAGCAAAAGAAGTTCTTTCAGGCAACCATGATAGTCAATTTCCGCTTGATATTTTTCAAACTGGTTCTGGAACAAGCACTAACATGAATGCAAATGAGGTGATTGCAAATCTGGCCTCAAAAAAAGCCCGAATTAAAATTAATGCAAATGATCATGTAAATATGAGTCAAAGTAGCAATGATGTTATCCCAACAGCAATTTGTATTTCTGCATTATTAGATACCCAAAGGCAGTTATTGCCGTCTCTAAGTAGCCTTATTAGAGTGATTGACAAGAAAGCATTATCATTAAAGGGTCAAGTCAAAACTGGAAGAACGCACTTAATGGATGCAATGCCCATTGATTTCTCCCAAGAATTATCAGGATGGAGTGCTCAATTAAAAGGTGTAGAGAAATCCATTGTTTCAGCTTCGAGAGAAATGGCTTATTTGCCCCAAGGAGGAACAGCTATCGGAACAGGGGTTAATGCCCACAAAGATTTTGGAAAAGTATTTGCTTCTGAGGTTTCAAAATTAACGAAACTCAAAGTAAGGTCATCAACAAATTTCTTCAAATCTTTAAGCGCTCAAGATTCCGCTGCTCAATTATCCTCTAGTGTAAAAAATCTTAGCTTAGTCTTAACTAAAATATCCAATGATTTGCGCTGGATGAATAGTGGACCTCTTACTGGTCTAGGAGAAATTGAACTCGAGGCCTTGCAACCAGGAAGCAGCATTATGCCTGGCAAGGTTAATCCGGTCATACCTGAAGCAGTAGCCATGGCTTGTGCTGATGTAATTGGAAATGATGTAACGGTATCTATAGGAAGCCAGTCAGGAAATTTTCAATTAAATGTAATGCTTCCAGTAATTGCATACAACTTACTAAAAAGTATTAGTCTTATGTCTAATTCAATGCCTCTTCTAGCAAACAAAGCAATTAAAACTTTTACAGTTAATAAAAAAAATATTGCAAAATCCCTTGGTATGAATCCAATATTGGTTACAGCATTAAATAGAGAAATTGGATATGAGAAGGCTGCGCATATAGCTAAAAAAGCATATAAGGAAAACAAATCAATCATTAATGTTGCTCATGAAGAGACTGGATTATCTAAAGCTAAGCTAAAAGTACTTTTGGACCCAGCCAAACTAACTAAAGGAGGAGTATGAGCATCCTTTTAGAAAAAAAATGCACCGCATGTGAGTTGGGAGCACCATTGGTTCCAGATAAAGATCAGATAGAGCTTCTTAAAGATCTTGATAGCTGGTTGATAGATAAATCAGATATTCCAAAACTAGTTAAAACATTTAAATTTAGTAATTATTTAAAAACTCTTAATTTTGTAAATTTAATTGCAAAGTTAGCTGAGTCCGAAGATCATCATCCCAGAATTACTTTTGAGTGGAGCACAGCAACCATAGAGTGGTGGTCACATAAAATAGAGGGTCTTCATATGAATGATTTCATTTGCGCAGCTAAATCAGATGAAATCTACACTAGTTTAAAGTAAAGCCAGCCATTGATTGAACACTTAAAAATTTCTCTTATCTTTTGTTTAAAGAAAATAAAGTTTTTAGCTTTTTTAATTCTTTCAATATCTATTTCATCACAATCTATGGTGGAGTTTGCAATTGAGCATGAAGCACTAAAGAGAACTTATTTAAAATATATTCCAACTGCTATTAATCTTGATAATCAAGTTGATTTATTTATAGGGCTTCATGGCTATACAGGAACAGCCTCTGGTTTTGAAAAACAAACCTCCGGAGGATTTAATGATGCGGCTGATAAGTATCAATTTATTGCAATTTATCCTCAAGGACTGTACTTCAATAGTATCGAGAATAACTTGAGTTCTTTTGTATCTTCTTGGAATGATTTAGTGGGTTCTAAAACCAAAACACCAAATGGTGAAATATGCTCCATTGATGCAGATATTTACCCAAAATACCCTAATTGCAATGAAGGAGGACGCTGTTCATATACAAGCTGTAATGACGATCTAGGCTTTATAAAAAAAATCGTCGATCGCGCAAAGGAAGATCATAAAATAAGAAACATATATTTATTAGGGATGAGCAACGGTGGCAACATGGCTCAAGCCTTGGCTTGCAAATACCCAACCCTTTTTAAAGGAGTTGTAAATATTGTTGGAATGCAACATAAAGATCTGAGTTGCATACCTGAAAAGCCAGTAAATTTTATTATTTATGGCGGTATTAAAGATACGGTTATTCCCCCTATTGATATTGAAGCTTCAGATGGTTATTTTTATGAGCCAATGAGTAATACTTTTAAGGCCTGGTCAGAACAATTTGAATGTAAATCTATAAATCAATCAAATTTTACTTTATACGATGATTTTGAAAAAAATATAGCTTCAGATTGCAATGATAATGTTCAAATAATTAGCCTATTAAATAAAGACAGAGGACATCTTTGGCCTGGTATAGATAGAAGTGTAGGATATTGTTATTCTCAACCTCAATCGACTCTAGAATACTCAAAGTGCAACTTCTCAATCTCGAATAAATGGGGAAACGATTTTTTAATCAATTTGTTATTTAACTTGGCAGACTAAACAAGTCGAGTTTATGTGATCTCAAACTTGTTTTTGCACCTCATTTAATTTATAAACATAACTACATAAATTTAATCTATTGGGGAGATATAGATGCCATCTATTTATTTAAAACCACTTTTTGAAAAGAAAGCTGATCCTGTAACGCTTATCTTAAGAGATATTTTCAAAGAAAATAATTTTGCTTTGCCTTATCTTGGCGCATTAACACTAGGGTTAGGCGTTGCTCAATCATCAAATGTTCATGCTCAGGAGAGTCTTGAAGAAGTAGTTGTAACTGCAAGCAAAAGATCAGAGAATCTTCAAGATGTGCCAATGAGCGTTCAAGCTATTGGTGCTGCTGAATTAGATCTAAAGAATGTTAAAGGTCTTGACGATATTGCTAATTTATCTCCAGCAGTAACGCTTGATGCAGGCGGACCTGGTAATTCTACTTTTTATATAAGGGGTGTCTCGGATGGTGGGTTTGGAAACCCTTCAGGAGCAGCTTCTACTACAGCGTTATATTTAGATGAGCAACCATTAACTACTATTGGCCAAACTCCTGACTTGCATGTTTTTGATGTTGAGCGAGTAGAAATATTGAGTGGACCGCAAGGAACCCTATACGGTTCAAGCTCTACATCCGGAAATATAAAAATTATTACAAAAAAACCTGATGTTAGCTCAATAGATTATGGCTTTGATGTTGAATATGGGTCTATTACAGATGGATCCAATGATGAATCGCTAGAAGCATTCATAAATATGCCTCTTGGGGCTAATACTGCTGTAAGAGTCAGTGCCTATGACCTTCAAGACGGCGGCTGGATAGATAATGAACTTACATCTAAAACTTTTACAAATAGCGGCTTTACAATTGATAACAGTGCACATGCAAAAGATGATTACAATGAATTAAATAAAAGCGGATATCGTATTAGATTAGCATCTGAAATAATGGGGCAAAATCTTGATCTATCCATGCTTGATCAAAGTTCTGAATTTGGTGGATCTTGGGAGACTGATGAAGCAGTTGGTCCGAGATCAAATTCTCGATTTAATGAAGAGTATTTCGATGACGATTTTAGTCAAATTTCACTATCATTAAGCGGCGATTTAAATGATAACGTTGAATATATTTTTACCGCTTCTTCTTTTGATAGAGATGTTGAATACACTTACGATTACTCAGAATATGTAGAATATTATAATTATGATGGTCCTACCTATACCTGTGATTATTATGACTACTACTATTATTACAATATTTCAGGCTGTCAGGATCCAAGGATGTCATATACGCAAATTGATAATCATGAAAGAGATTCCTATGAGGTAAGAATACAATCTAAGGGCGATTCTGGCTTTCAATGGATACTTGGAGCATTTAGTGAATCTTCTAAACGAGATTATGAAATTGCCTACCTATGGCCTGGATCAAATCCAGGTAACTTGTCATGGAATGTTCCAAATGGTCAGTGGTGGAATCTTGATAACACAAGAGAGGAAGATGTAGAGGCTTTCTTTGGAGAAGGTAGTTTAAATGTTAATGATAAAACTAAATTAACTTTAGGTTTTAGGTCATATGATCAAGACACAATGGTTGATGCTAAAGATGGCTATTTTGGTGTATTTGATGGAGTAGAAAAGGTATTCAATTCCAATGATTCAGGTGTTGTTCCTAAAGTTAATATTGCGCATAACATAAATGACGACGTGATGGTCTACGGAACATATTCAGAGGGCTTTAGAGCTAGCGGTATCAACAGAGTTCGACCTGCCCAAACTGCATTTATTCCCGAAACATATGATTCTGATTATTTGGAAAGTCTCGAGTTTGGCTTTAAGTCAACTTTGGCTGATGGGAAACTGATTTTAAATGGAGCATACTTCATGATGGATTGGAGTGATTTTCAGTCAACTACATACAATTTAGCATATTCCACAGTAGCTTTTGTTGATAATGTAGGTAATGCAGAAATTAATGGTCTTGAGCTTGATGCAACTTATAAACCAAATGAAACATTAACATTGTCAGGGTATATGGTATCCAATGATCCATCTCTATCAGAGGATTATTATGATGTATCGGGAGTACTCCAGGCTAATTCAGGCAACAGACTTGCCTATGTTCCTGAATTATCTTATGTTCTTGGGCTGGATAAAGTTTTAAGTATCTTTGGAATGCCTGGGTATGTTTCTGTTGATTATTCATATACAGGCGACAGATATACCAGTCAGGCCAATGATCTTAAGCTTCCCTCGTATGCAATTGCGAATATGAGAGTTGGGGTAGAATCCGGCAATAGGTCTATGGAAGTTTTTATCAGTAATTTAACTGATGAAAATGGATATCAATCTAGATATGATGACTTTGGCGATATTAGAAGGACCCAAAATAGGCCAAAAGTCATCGGATTAAGATTCAAGTATAGATATTAGAGATACATGCTCTGCGGCCTGTAAAAGTTTTGTAATATCAACATTTCTTATAATTTTTTAATTGTGTGATGTTTTTTATTACAGAAATAATCAGCAATAGATAAACAATCAATAATGGAACAGAAAAAATAACCATTATCCATTTAAACGAATCAACCCCACCTAAAAACATTAATAGCGTTGGTTGGATTACGAGCAAAATTGCAAAAATTAGCCTTAAATTACCTGAACTTTCAATATTTGAACTTTTCATAGATGCTGAAGCAAGAATGTATGAAGTTGAATCATAAGTTGTGCATAAAAAGATAATACATATCACGCCAAAGCCAATTAAAAGATATTTGCTATAACTAAGGGTTGATAATGTTTGGATTATTATTTGCTCACGAGATAGTAATCCCTCTTTTAAAAAAGAGGGGGAGTTTAAAACCTCTGCTTCAAATAAATATATAGATAAATTTGACAATATAGACATGCTAATCATGCAACCAATACTTCCAATAAATATAACCCCCAAGATAATAGTTCTTAATGATTTCTGATTAGATATATTTACTATAAAAGCACCAACCATTGGCGCTAATGCCATCCACCAAGCCCAATAAAAAACAGTCCAATCTTTACTAATATCTGTGCCTGTAGTGAAACTCAATTCGGGATATTTTTTAAACAAGAAAACGTAACTCTCTAAAGATTTAGAAAAAATATATTGAGTTGGCCCTAGAATAAAGACTATTAGCAAAAATAATAAAACTATAATGATATTAAAATTACTCAGTCTTTTAATACCTTTTTGGACTCCGAGATAGGCGCTGGTTGCAAATATTGAGAGACAAACAGTTATTGTAAGGATATCTAGATTAAATGTTCGCTCAACATTAAATACACTTGATAAGATCGAAGAAATCAACGGGAAGGACAAGCCTAGACCAACCCCAGCACCGCAGAGAATTGCCCCAATAAACAAAGTATCAAATATGACCTCTAAGAACCTATTTTCTAAGTTGAAAATTCCAGAAAATGTTAATTTAGATTTTTGATTTATTGTAATTGCTAATCCAAATGCAATCGCAGGCAGGCAATAAATAGCCCATGCTGTAAATGACCAATGAAAAATTGGATAAGCTCTTGAGTAAATTAATGCAGTGTCAAAATCTAAGTTGGTTGTTTGCAATATATTAAAATAATCTATCCATTCAATAGTTGCCCAATATAAAAGAGCAGCACCAATGCCTGCTGCAAAAAGCATTGAACTCCATGAAAAAAATGAATAGATCTCCCTGTTTTGTAAAGAAATCTTAATATCACCATATTTTGATAGAGAGATAATTATTAAAAAAATTAATATAGAAAAACTTCCGTACATGTATAAGGGCTCAAAAAAAGTTGCTAACAAGTCATATGTTTTAAATAGGAATTTTGCACTTCCATCAGGATCCGACAATACATACATTGAGAGAACTAAAGATAGTACAATCGAAAGTGAGATAATAGTTTTATTCCATTCTGAACTTATTTTAATAAACATATGTCAGAGAATACCAACCTTAAGATTGCATTAGATAATGCCATTGATTTATTTAATAATAATAATTTAAATGAATGCATAGAACAACTTGAAGAAATACTAACCATCCATCCCAACAATCTAAAAGTCCTCAATATGCTTTTAGACATAAACATAAAAATAAATAGAGCTGCAAGAGCTTTGAAAGTTATTAAAAAATTAATTCGACTGGAGCCAAACAAAAAAGAGCATCAAGAAAAATTAATAAAAGTGCATCAATTTCTTAATGATGACCAGGCATATCAATCTGCTTTAATAGAATTTCATAAAAATTTTCCATCGATTCAAACTGCACGCATAATTTCCAATATACATATTGAAAATGACAGAGAGGAAGAATCTGATCAGGTGATTCAAAATTTCTTTGAATCAGATAAAACATTCGGCGATTTATACAAAGGCATTAGACATGTCAAAGCAGGAAGATTAAAGCTTGCTGAAGAGTCATATAAGAAAGTATTAAAGAAAGATAAGAACAATATTGATGCTCTTAGGTTATTAGGATTGCTTGCATTTAAAACAAAAGATTATGAAATAGCTGAGAAACTCTTTTTAAAAGTTCTTCAATTGGATCCATCTTTTTCATTGGCTTGGGACAACTTAGCAAAACTTTATAGAATTCAGAATAAACTTTTGAAATCCATACCAGCTTTTGAGAATCTAATTAAGTTAGATCCAAGAAACTTTGAGGCATTGGTATCTTTGGGAACCGTATACATAAAATTATCCAAGTATCATGAAGGTATTAAATTATATGAAGAATCACTAAAAATTAAGCCAGACAATCCTCGAGTCTATTTGAGTCTTGGCCATGCTCTAAAGACAATTGGGGAGCGAGCAAAAAGCGAAGCGGCATATCAAAACGCAATTAAACATTTTTCCTTATCTGGCGAAGCATATTGGAGCTTAGCAAACCTTAAGACTTATGAATTTTCTGATAAAGAAATTATCAATATGGAATCATCTCTCATCAAAAATATTCACCCAAATGAGCTTATTCAGATGCACTTTGCTTTGGGAAAAGCATACGAATCGAAGAGACAATTTGATAAATCATTTGAACATTACGCTGAGGGGAATTGGCAACGAAGAAAACAGATTAGTTATAACGCAGAAGATTATAAAATTTCCATAGATGAGTTGATAGATTTTTTTGATAAAAATAAGAATCTTTACAATTCAAAAGCTCAATCAAACTTTGATGATCCAATTTTTATTTTGGGATTACCCAGGTCAGGCTCAACAATGATCGAGCAGATTCTATCATCCCATTCTCTTATAGAAGGCACACAAGAACTGCCAAATATATTGGCAATTTCAAGAGATATTAAATTAATTGATCAAAAAAAAGGCTATCCACATAATTTACTAGGACTAGACCAATCTTCTTTTGATGACTTAGGAAACAAATATATTGATGAAACAAAATGGGCTAGATCATCAAAACCGTTCTTTATTGACAAAATGCCAAATAATTTTGTTCACATAGGCCTTATAAAATTAATTTTACCAAAGGCTAAAATCATAGATGCAAGAAGGAATCCAATGGATACTTGCTTTAGCTGCTTTAAGCAATATTTTGCTAAGGGCCAACACTTTACGTATGACCTTGATGACATTGCTAGATATTATAAAGATTATTTGCGGCTAATGGATTATTGGAAAAAGCTATTCCCCGAAGAAATTTTTACTATCAACTACGAGCAAGTTATTGATAATCCTAATGAAAGAATTCGAGATCTATTAGAGTTTTGTAATGTTAAGTTTGAAGATAACTGTATAAATTTTCATAAATCAAAGCGCCCAGTAAAAACTGCCAGTTCTGAGCAGGTAAGGCAACCTATGTATAAGAGCGGCCTAGATTATTGGAAAAATTACAGCAATAATCTTGATGCTTTATTAAAACATTTTCCGGAATATGATATTTGAGATGTTTAATTAAAAGCCTATATACTCTTTTATCAAATCAGAGTAATTTACTAGCTTCTTTTTTTAGTTTTTTTCTTGAGTTATAATCCGTTATGGAAAAGATCAAATTTAGAGCACTAACCTTCGATGATGTATTGCTTTTACCTCGCTATACCGACTTCATGCCCTCTGAGGCTGAATTAGAAACCAGGGTTTCTAAAAATATATCATTAAAAATTCCCCTTATATCTGCAGCGATGGATACCGTTACGGAGGCTGCCATGGCTATAGCGCTTGCAGAAAATGGAGGTATTGGAATTATTCATAAAAATAATACCATTGAAGAACAGACTTTCGAAGTCAAGACTGTTAAAAAATACGAAAGTGGCGTGGTAAGAGATCCAACAACCATCAAATCCACAAAAACTATTAATGAACTCATGCAACTTACAACTGAGTTAAGTATTTCTGGCATGCCTGTGGTTGACGATGGAAAGTTGATGGGTATTGTTACGAGAAGAGACTTTAGATATGCAGATAATCTAACTGAATTAGTCTCCTCCATTATGACTCCTCATGAAAAATTAATTACCGTTGAAGAAGGTTTTAATCAAGATGAAGTTAAAAAATTAATGTACAACAACAGAATAGAAAAAATTTTAGTGACTGACGAGCAAGGTGCCTTAACAGGTTTAGTTACCATGAAAGATATAGATAAATCTGCAGAACATCCACTTGCAACAAAAGATTCAAGAGGTTCACTTCAAGTTGGTGCAGCCCTTGGAACTGGAGCTGATACCCTGGAGAGGGCGATAGCATTATCTGAAGCTGGGGTAGATTTGTTTGTAATTGACAGCGCCCATGGCCATTCCCAAAATGTAATTGAAACAATAAAAATGATTAAAAAAGAGCTTCCAAATATTGATGTAATGGGTGGGAATGTTGCCACTCCCGACGGAGCTCAAGCATTAATTGATGCGGGGGTTGATTCAGTTAAAATCGGAATGGGTCCAGGATCAATATGTACAACAAGGATTATCGCTGGTATTGGTGTGCCTCAAATTACTGCTATTCTTTCTATTAAGGAAAAACTCTCATCCAATAATATCCCTTTGATTGCTGACGGTGGGGTGAGATTTTCAGGCGATATTTCAAAAGCTCTGGCTGCTGGAGCAGATGCTGTAATGCTTGGAGGAATATTTGCTGGAACAGAAGAGGCTCCCGGAGAATTAGAGCTTTATCAAGGCAGAAGTTTCAAAACATATAGGGGCATGGGCTCAATTGGTGCTATGTCTGAGAGAAATGATTTGAACAGATACTCTCAAGATGACGTTAGTAACGAAAAGATGGTTCCTGAAGGAGTTGAGGGAAGAGTGCCTTTTAAGGGCTGGGTGGTAAATGTAATTGATCAATTAATTGGCGGCATTAAACAAAGCATGGGATACGTTGGATGTAAGTCAATTGAAGAAATGCACAAAGAAACACAATTTGTAGAAATTACAAACGCAGGAATTACAGAAAGTCATGTTCATGATGTCATGATTACAAAAGAAGCACCTAATTATCAAAGAAGCTAGCAAAAATTTTTATAAAAATAAAAATTTAGACAGAAATACTATTGTAAGAAACCAAGCGCCTAATGAAATTAACGAAATTTTTCCTGAAGCTATTTTCAACACAACGTAAGATATAAAACCTAATGCAATTCCATTCGCAATAGAGAAGGTTAATGGAATCATAACTATTATGACTAATGCTGGGAGAAGTTCAGAAGTATCTGTCCAATTTAGTTTTTCCATTCCACTTAACATCAAAATAGCAACGTATATGAGAGCGCCAGAAGTTGCATGAGCTGGGATTATATTTGCTAAAGGAGAAAAGAAAATAGAGATCAAAAATAAGAATCCAACTGTTATAGCAGTCAATCCAGTTCTTCCTCCAGTTTCGACGCCCGCAGAGCTCTCAACATAGCTCGTAACTGGAGCGCATCCCATAAATGCCCCCACAACACTAGAAGAACTATCAGCCTTCAAAGCTTTATCGAGATTATTAATATTGCCAGATTCATCAACTAATTTTGCTTGATTAGCTACTCCCAAAAGAGTTCCAGCGGTATCAAACAAATTTACAAACAGAAAAGACATTATCACGCTGATCATAGCTAAATCTAAAGCCCCTAAAATATCTAATTTCATAAATACTGGTAAAAAAGCTGGGGGATAAGATACTAGCCCTTGAAATTGAATGATACCAATTAAAATTGATGAAACTGTTACCATCATTACCCCAATTAGTATTGCTCCTGGAACTTTTCTAACAGCAAGTATTGCTATCAAAAGGAAGCCTAGCATTGCAAGCAAAGTCTCAGCCCTAAGCAAATCTCCCATGCTGATTAGAGTTGCCTCATTTGGTACTATAATGCCTCCATTTTTTAAACCGATGAGCCCAATAAAAAGACCTACACCTGATCCCATGGCAATTCTTAAATTCATGGGAATACTTTCCAGCATCAATTGCCTAATTGGAGTTATGCTCATTATCCAAAATAAAATTCCAGCTATAAATACTGCACCTAGAGCTATTTCCCATGTATAGCCCATCTCACCAACAACTGTGTAAGTAAAAAAAGCATTCAGTCCCATTCCAGGCGCTAATCCAACTGGCCAATTTGCATAAAGACCCATAAAGATGCATGCAATCGCTGCAGCTATGCAAGTTCCAACAAAACTTGCTCCTTGATCCATTCCTGCGGATGACATCATTTGTGGATTAACAAAAATGATATATGCCATTGTTATAAATGTAGTGAAGCCAGCAACAAGTTCTGTTTTAATTGATGTATTGTTTTCTTCTAATTTGAAAATTTTTTCTAGCATTAAATTCAAAATTTTTATTTAAAATTTAAGTTTACAACTTATACTATTACATTGTTATAAGTTCTTTGATAACTTAAAGCAAAGTTAGATTGATATACAAACTTAATGCTTCTGTAAGTTATAAAATTTTGAAAAATTGATTTCATACTTTTGGCATTAATATTGCATCAATATTAAATATAGGGATATTAAAATCATCCCTATTAAACTTAAAAATCTTGGGGAACCAAATGAACTACAACATATTCTATAAACAAATTTTACTAATTGTTTCATTTCTCTTTTTCATGACCTACTCATTTGCTCAAGAAAATACCATTGAAGAAGTTTTTGTTACTGCAGAAAAAAGATCGGAAAGCGTTCAAGATATTTCTCAGGCTGTAACTGCTATAAGCAACGAAGATATTGAATCTAAAAATATCAATTCATTTGTTGATTTAAGTGCAATTGTTCCAGGTGTAACCGTTGCTAAGAATGAAGGCTACAAGACAGTTATTTCCATTCGAGGCGTCGGCAATGAAACCAATCAAAATGCAATTGCGGCTCCTTCAGTCGCATTTCACATGGATGGAATTTTTATTGCATCTCCATTTTCACTTCAAACCGATTTCATTGATGTCGATAGAATAGAGGTACTTCGAGGACCTCAGGGAACTCTTTTTGGTCAAAATTCAACTGGTGGAGTAATTAATGTTATAAGTAAAAAACCTTCTATGGAAGGATATTTTGGAAAATCAGATATTACTTTCGGGAACTTCGGTCTTACAAAATTTCGATCATCAAATAATTTTGTGCTCTCCGATTCTACTGCAGCTAGGCTTTCAATCTCATCAACAGAAAGAGAGGGATTTAGCGATAATCTAATTACTGGGCAAGACTTGGATGATGACAGTAATTTAAGTTTACGTGCAGATTTTTTGATGGATCTTGGTAATGATTCATCTCTACGGATTTTCGGTCAATTCTTTGAGGTAGATCGGAATGGTTCTGCAATGAAGGGAATTGATGATCCAACTCCAGATGCAAGAGATTTAAGACAAGACAGCATATCAAATCATGAATTAACTTCTTCAGTCTTTGCTGCAATTTATGAGTCTGATCTTGGCTATGCCAATTTGAAAATAATGGCTAGTATCCAAGAAGACGATATTTCTGTGACAAGAGACAATGATCGTCATAATTACGGAGATCTAGTTATTGCAATTCCAGGGCTTCCATTAGGCTCAACATATCAAAGAGCAGAATTTCGTCCCGAAACTTCCTTGGTTGATACTACAACTTTTGAAATTAACCTAGTCTCTAATGAACCTGCTATGAATGGAAAATTAGATTGGACACTTGGTGCTTTTTATATGGAGCATGAAATAGAAAACCACATTCGAGGATACAGAGATAATGATTTAGATGGAGATCTACAATACGTATGTGGTGAATCTTTCGCAAGAGATGATTATTGTTTCACAGTTGGAGGCCCAGCCCCATGGTTTTTATTTGAATTTGATTTTGTGAGCGATGCTTACCCAACAAGAGAATCTTTTTCAGTTTATGGAGAAACCTCCTATTCAGTCTCCGATCAAATGCGTCTTATCAGTGGACTTCGTTATATTGAAGATGAGGTTAGCAGTTGTGTTAAAAATTTCTTTACCAGCGTCTGTGATAATCTTGAGGGTAGTTCAGAAGAAACAACTGGTAAGTTTGCTTTAGAGTATGATGTTGATGACGATACCATGATCTACGCTTCATTTACTGCAGGATCCAAGCCAGGTGGAACTAATTTAACCTATGGATTTACTACTCAGGCAGAGCTTGATGCAAACTTCTTATTTACCTCACCATTAGTTGACCCCTTGGTTTTTAGAACTTTTGAGGCTGAAGCTGTAGATTCAATGGAATTTGGTTTAAAAACTGATCTATATGATGGAAGAGCTAGAGCTAATATTGCAATTTTTTCATACGATTATGAAAATCTTCAATTCCAAGCAACTGACCCCGATCCATATAGAGGCGGAGTTGCAAACATTCCTGAATCAGAAATGTTCGGGGTTGAACTGGAGTTTACCGCGTTAATATCTGATGCTTTAACCTTGGACATGAATTTAGGTTTTCTTGATTCTGAGGTGACTTCAGATTATGAGGCTTTGGATAATGTCACTGCATACCAGTATTTCTGGGGTGAAGAGGACCTCAGATATGGTTTGAGGGAGAGCATTAAAGGAAATGAACTTGCTAAAGCTCCAGAATTTACAGGCGATATATCTTTAACTTATGAAACTATGATGTCGTCGGGAACCCAATTTACCGGAATTATGCAATACATTAAAAGAGGAGAATTTCAACAACGTGTTAACAATAATCCTATTGTCGATGCTATTGATGCATATGATATTTTGAATTTAACTGCTAGTTTTGATTTTGTTGGCGACAAGTGGGGATTAGATTTGATGATACTTAATGCAACTGATGAAGATGGAGTAAATTCAAGCATGACTGATGTGTTTGGTGTTGCTGCAACAGGCATAGAGTTAATTCCACCTAGGCAGTTTATGGCTCGCTTGAGCATGAATTATTAATTAATTCATAAACTAGATAACTCTTTTAGATGGCCAAATCTTTATTTGATACAATTCAATATGGACAAGCTATTTATACAAGCAGATGAGTTACTAAGAGACTCTTTCAAGCTTGCCTGGCAAGTTTATGAAAGTGGTTACCGTCCAAATTATATTATTGGTGTTTGGAGAGGCGGAGCCCCAATTGGTATAGCTGTTCAGGAGTTTTTAGATGTCCTCGGTGTATCTTCAGATCATATTGCAATTCGTACTTCTCATTATAAGGGAATAAACGAGAGAGACAGTCAGGTTCAAGTTTATGGTTTGAACTATATTATTAAGCAGGTTGAATCAGAGGATTCACTTCTAATAGTAGATGATGTTCATGATACGGGCATATCCATTCAAAAAATAATTTTAGATCTTCAAACTGCTTGTAAAAAAAATACACCTGAAATTAAAGTAGCGACCCCATACTTCAAACCAAAGAAAAATAAAACAGATAGAAAACCTGACTTTTACCTTCATGAGACTAAGAAATGGCTCGTCTTTCCACATGAGCTTGAGGGTTTATCCATGGGTGAAATTCTTGAGTTTAAGCCTGAGCTTTCTGATCTTGCTGAAAAAATTAAACCTTTTATATCTTAAGAAAGATTTAATATAGTTTCCTTTATAATATAAATTAATTCGTTCACTATTAAGTATGAGCAATTCTAATAATCTATCTTTAGATAAGAAAAATATCGATACAGTTTTGGTGTTGGATTTTGGCTCTCAATACACTCAACTTATTGCAAGAAGAATAAGAGAGTTAAATGTTTATTCAGTAATACTTCCGTGGGATATCTCAAGTGAAAAAATTAAATCCCTTAATCCTAAGGGAGTAATTTTATCTGGAGGCCCTGAATCAGTCACCGAATCTAATACCCCAAGAATCCCTGAAATTATTTTTGAATTAGATTTGCCTGTGCTGGGTATTTGTTACGGGATGCAAACTCTTGCAGAGCAATTTGGGGGGCAAGTTTCTTCTTCAAGAAATAAAGAATTTGGCCATGCTCAAATTGTTTTGGAAAAACCATCTTTGCTCTTTGATGGCTTTAGCTCTGGCTCTTCAGTTGATGTTTGGATGAGTCATGGAGATCATGTATCAACTCTACCAGATGAATTTAATTTAATTGCCTCAACTAAATCAGCTCCGATAGCTGCCATGGAGCATGCCCAAAAACCTATTTATGCATTGCAGTTTCATCCTGAGGTCACCCATACTAAACAAGGCAACACTATATTAGAAAATTTCACATTGAAGATATGTAAATGCGAAGTCCAATGGAGAATAGAAAATCTTATTGAGCAACGGATAAATGAGATTAAAGAAAAAGTAGAAGATCAAAAGGTATTGCTTGGGTTGTCAGGTGGAGTAGACTCATCTGTTACAGCTATGCTTTTGGATAAAGCGATCGGAAAAAATTTAATTTGTGTTTTTGTTGATAATGGGTTGCTACGAAAAAATGAAGCTGAAGATGTAGAAAATTTATTTAAAGAAAAGATGGATTTAAATTTATTAGTCGTTGATGCAAAGAAAGTTTTTTATAGGCATCTAAAAGGTATTTCAGATCCAGAGCAGAAAAGAAAAATTATTGGTAGAACTTTTATTGATATCTTTGATAATGAAGCTTCTAAATTAAAAGATGAGATTAAATTTTTAGCACAAGGCACCATTTATCCTGATGTAATTGAATCCTCTGAGTCAGAATCTAAAGAGGCTAGAGTTATTAAATCTCATCACAATGTTGGAGGCCTTCCTGATGATATGAAGATGGAATTAGTGGAGCCTTTGCGAGATTTATTTAAAGATGAGGTTAGAAAAATGGGGTCCGAGCTTGGCCTTCCATTTGAGATGTTAAATCGGCATCCATTTCCAGGCCCAGGACTAGGAGTAAGAATTCTGGGCGAGATTTCCCAAGAAAAAGTTTTAATTCTTCAAAATGCTGATGCCATATTCATAGAGGAATTAATTAAGGCAGGCTTATACGAACAAGTTAGCCAAGCATTTTGCGCATTTCTCCCAATTAAATCAGTGGGAGTTGTTGGTGATGAGAGGAGATATGCAGATGTGATAGCAATTAGAGCGGTTGAGACAGTAGATTTTATGACCGCTACTTGGGCAAGGCTTCCATATGATTTCTTGGCGCATGTTTCAAATCGTATTGTGAATGAGTTAGAGGGAGTAAGTAGGGTTGTTTATGATATTTCAAGCAAACCGCCAGCAACTATTGAGTGGGAATGAATAAGAAAAAATGACAAAGTTAAAGGTATTTTTTAAAATATCAAAAAGGTACTCGAAAACACAGTAATAGCAAGTCTTTCAGAAGTTGTATTTATGGAATGCTATAATCTAGAATTCCAAAGAGCTATATTATGAATTACGAATTTATAAAAAATCTTGCTTATTTTCTTCTTGCTAATCCAATTAGGATAAAGCTTCGTTCAAAAAGTCTTGGAGAAAAAAATATTCATACAGTGCTCAATCTTCATAGAGTTTCACCAGATCAAACTAGTACTTTCGAGCCACTTGACACCCAACTCTTCGATGATTTTTTATTCTTTTGCAAAAAACACTTTACTTTAACTAATTTTAAAGATTTAGATGGTCATCAAAAATCGTTACACAAACAAAAAAAACCTCTACTAACATTATCATTTGATGATGGCTACAAAGATTTTATTAAATACGCAATGCCAATATTAGAAAAGCATAAAATATCAGTTAATCAAAATATTATTCCGGGATGCGTTGAAACAGGACTTCCTCCTTTCAATGTGTTGATTCAAGATTTTATTTCTCAAGCACCAAATGACTTGCTGAAAAGTATCAAAATTCCTGGTTTTTTAATTGATCAAACTTCTAATAGAGCAATACTTGGTTATGAGATTTCTAAATTCTTAAAAAATAGAGCTGAAGATTCTCGTAAGCTGATAATTGATGAGGTATATCCTCAAATTTTTAATTTTGAGGAATTGAAGACTGCAAAAATGATGACAATAGAAGATCTTAAAGAGTGCAAAGTAAACCACGAAATAGGCCTGCATTCATACAGTCATGCATCTATGAATTTTGAGACTGATGATTTTTTTGAACAAGATTTGATAAACTGTAAAAGTTGGTATGAGACCAATCTCCAATCCACCCCAGAAATATATGCTTTTCCAAATGGAAGTTATAGGAAATCACAAATTGATTTAACAATGAAACATTCCTTCTGTCACATTTTACTGGTTGGAAATGCTTATAGTAAACCTCATAAATTATCGCATAGTAGATTTTCATTTCATGCAAATACTAAGTCAGAGATGATTTTTAGAACTTTTGGCGCATTAAAGAAAATTTCTTAAAGATTCCATTGAAAATTTTACTTCTTACTAACCCTCTTCCCAATCAAGTAGCCTTAGCCAATAAAATATTTTATGAAAATAAAAATTTATCTATTATTGTAAGAAATAATACAGAATCTAAAAAAAATATACATAGCAGGCTGATTGAAAAGTTCCATAGCTTATTCTGTTCCTTAGGGGCAGTTTTAGTGTTTAAAAAGATGTGGAATGATATTCAAAAACATTTTCAATCAGAGTTTTCAAAATTTCCAGTAGATCCATGCTTGGAGGTTTTAGATATAAATGATTTGTCTGTTTTACAAATAGTAGAAGATCTAAAGCCTGACTTGGTATTAGTCTCAGGAACAAATCTACTTAAAAAAGAATTAATTGAAACGATTAAAAATTCAGGAAAAATCATGAATTTACACACAGGAATTTCGCCATATGTAAAAGGGGGACCAAATTGTACAAATTGGTGTCTTTCAAATAAAGAGTTTGCATACATTGGCAATACTATAATGTGGTTAGATGTTGGAGTTGATTCAGGCAATATCATCTTTTCCGAGCAAACACTATTGAGTGGTAATGAGTCCTTTTTTTTATTGCATAAAAAAGTTCTTGAGCATGGCCATCAAATATACATCAAAGTAATACAAGAATTTTTTAAAGGAGCATATCTTCCCAGCATTCCTCAAAGCAAGATTGGTCAGGGCAAGCTTTATTTAACTAGAGATTGGACTCCCTTTAAAATGTTTACTGCGTTGAAAAATTTTATATTTTTTTATAAGAAAAGCGTGCATCAAAATCAAAACAGCATAAATCCAATTTTGGTTAAAATTTCAAAATAAGCAATATGCCAATTTTAAATCAGAATTTTTAGTATAATTCTTATAAATTTCTATACTTAATATGAAAAATACTGATCATTTCACCGACCCAACATTTGTTGAATCCAAATTTTCATTTGACTTACAGGATATATCAAAATGCAGAGCATGTGGAGGAACTGAATTTAAGTTCATGGGAATGAGAGGGGGGAAATACCAAAGATGGGGTCTAGGTATTGAGTCAAAAATATATAAGTGTAAAAAATGTTCTTTACTTTTTCCAAATCCATTTCCAGTTCCAGATAACCTTGAATCCATCTACGGACATCCTGATGAATATTTTTCTAAAAAGGGTGATTGGTCATTGCGTGTAGAATATCTGATGCCAGTTGTACAAGAATTTATAAATCGTATTGGAGAAAATAAATCAATATCCATTCTTGATGTTGGTGCTGGAAGAGGCGAGTTTATTGGGGCATGTAACAAATTCAGTCAAATAGTTCCTATGGGTTTGGAAGTGTCTGAGGCAAGCATTGCTTTTGCTAAAGAAAAAGGAATTAATTTAACCAATAAAACTCTTGTCGACTTGATTAATAAGGGGATGTTATTTGATGGAATTTGTCTGAGTGCAGTAATTGAGCATGTTCACGAACCAGGTGATTTTGTTAAAGAGGTATCGCTTCTTCTTAAACCCGGAGGTATCTTGTACATAGATTGTCCCCGTGAACCAAACCTACTTACTATGATAGGAAACCTTGTAAATAAATTATTATTTAAAAAAGGGATATATAATTTACAACCCACTTGGAAGCCGTTTCATGTTTTTGGGTTTAACCCAAAATCATTAAAAATGATTCTGTTAAAAAATAATATTAATATTACTCATATTAAAGCCTCTGCCAAAGTGGATGTTAGGTCTTCAGACAATATTAAAGACATAAGCGTTTCTTTCTTTGCAATGATAGTTAAAGCAGTAGCAAATTATATTGGTTTAGCATCAAACCTTTATGTATGGGCAAAAAAAAATAATTCTTAGGAAATATTTTGCTAAATAAAAACAAGATTTTTTTTTTAGAATCTTTAAGAGGCATAGCAGCTATTTGCGTAGCCTTATTCCACTTTCAAGGTGGCTCGTTCATTACTGAAAATCCATTCATTCGAAACGCATGGTTGATGGTGGATTTCTTTTTTGTCCTTTCAGGATTTGTGATTGCATATAATTATCAGGATCAGCTGAAATCAGTCAGAGATTGCTATATTTTTCAAATAAAACGTTTTTTGCGGCTTTATCCACTTCATTTGTTCATGTTATTTACTTTTTTAATCATTGAGTTTGGAAAGTATTTTTTAGGCATTTACTTTGGTATTCAATCTAATGTAGAGGCTTTCTCAATCAATAACCATTCTTCATTTATGTTAAACCTCCTCCTTCTGCACAATATATTTGATGGCACTCTTACATGGAATGGCCCCAGTTGGTCCATTTCATCAGAATTTTATACATATATTTTGTTTGCATTGCTTACTTTATATTTTTATAAAAATAGATATTTATATTTTGCCATTACAACATTAATAATTCTGACAGCTTTTATGATGCTCTATTTTTCAGATATGACTGCAAATAATGGATTTTTAAGGTGCATATATTCATTTTTTTTAGGCGTATGTGTTTATCATCTGAGTAAATTTTTTAATTTCAGATGTCCTTCATTTATGGTCTACGTTATACTTTTTTTTACTTTTATATCTATATGTTTTTCAGAAGGAGAAAAAATCATAGGAATCAATATTTTTATTCCTATTCTTTTTGGGATTTTAATTTTATCTCTTAATAGCTCCCCAGATGATATTCTCTTAAAGAGATTCTTAAATAATAAATATCTTATAAGGCTTGGAACTATCAGCTATGGAATTTATATGATTCATATGGCGGTATGGTGGGGCATAATTCAATCTCTTAGATTTATTTTCTTATTTCCTACAATAACCGATGAAAGAGGGATGGTTGAAGTATTGATAGAAGGCCAATTCTTATCTTCAAGTATTACAATTTTTGGAATAAGTGTAATTATATTCTTAGCTCATCTAAGTTACGAGAGACTGGAAAAACCATTGAATAACCTAAGGAAAAAAATTAATTAATATTTAGTTTCGTTTTTGCTCAAATATTCAATTGCTATGACTGCAGCATTAACCATAGCATTGAATGAATGCGGCTTCCCTGACAAATATGGCATTGATGAGGAGTCGCAAATATAAAAGTTTTTATTATTTACCAAGCTTCCATCTTCTATACAGCATAAGTTTTTATTTTCATTTATATTTGAAATTGTTCCACCATAATGAATGTCTTCTCCAGGACGTAAAATTTTTTGTAAAAAAGGAAGTACTATAATCTTTTCTTTTGTAAGATTATTTTTTAGCATTTTTAGTATTTCTGAATATAATTTTTTGATCTCAAAAGACTTATTTTTACCATAAATAATAATTTTATTTTCTTCAGTTAAATTAATTGAATTCTCGCTGAAATCACTTGGAAAAAAGACGTTTGCAATAAGCACCCTTGAAAAAATCAGTCGATGAAGAATCTTTTTAAAAATTCTAGGCAGCATCCAATTTATCGAGATTTTTTCAAATAAATTAAAGGTCAATGGAAAGAAACCTCCGCTAATTACTTGATTATTAATATTTATCTCAAAGGATAAGTTATTTAAACTAAAATTTCCTGCAATGTATTTTTTTGAATAACAGAACGACAAAAAGCTAGCGGCAGGAGTATTCAACAATTGGTATTTTTGGTTGAACTTTTGCTCCATCTCAAGCACAAGTTTTGTTGTTGAAATGACGCCAAGACAACAGAAAACATTTTTTGATTTTATTAATAGTTTTTCATTCGTTAATAAGTTTAAGCAATAAATGAAATAAATATCCCCGATTTTCTTTATAGACTCAATATATATATTTTTAATATAAGATTCAGGATGCTTCTTTTTTATTTTTTCAAGTAGAAGCCTGGAATTAAAAATTGTAAGAGTCTTGAAGTCACCCATCCAGCTATCTTGTAATTTCTTGTAATCTTCTTTTGCATCAGTCCTGCAAAGAGCATTTAAAGGAAGTGTAAATCGAAGACTATTATTAGAATTCTGATTCTTAAATACAGAAAGACATGCTGAGTTTAAAGCTATTTCAGGATACGTGGCTTGATATTCATCTATAGTTTTAAAGCCCAGCCTGTTTCCTTCATGAATTATTGAATTAATTTTTTTATAGGCTCTCTCGACAATATTCATTCGTTGCCGTGAGTATATTTTAGAAAGCTCTTCCTTATTATATGGAGATATACCGCCCCCCCAAATATTTGATAACCCACCAGCAGCAAGCGAACGAATGGAAGAAAAATTATCTTCTTCAATATCAAATTTCATAGGGGATTCCGTAAATGCAAAAGATTCATATTTTGAACTCAGTTTAGGAGAAGCAAATTTATCTGTAAATTTCTTAATTTCCTTATCGGAAGCTAAATTATTATTTTCAAAACCAGCATCTATTATATAAAAGTCTTTTTTTGCATCTTGAAATACTGAAGCTATACTTATTGCTGTTAGCCCAGTGCCTAATATTAGTGGTTTTGATGTTAAGTCTAAAGTGTCGATGTTATTTAAGGTTATTTTATTTATTTCTAATCCTAGCCCACTATTTTTCTCAAAATAAATTGTTGTTATCAGTTAAAATAGTTGAATACAGATTTTATATAAGATGAATATTAATTCAAATTTTAAAAAAGATATATTAGCTTTGCTATCACTTAAATTTATACTTGTAGGGCTTATTTACTATGTCATGCATGTTGTGCTAGGCGAAGATCTTTTCAATTATTATGATCTAGCAGATTACATGCACTGTATTCCGAGTCCAGAATATACAAATACCAATCTTCTATATCGGAAATTTATATGTTTATTGGGATTAAATTACATGGGATCTATGTCATCAATTACCGCGATTACAATTGCAATTTTTTTTAATTCAATAATTTTGATAGGTTTTTATAGCCTTTTTTCGAGTTTTCTTAACAGGAAAGGCCAATTAATTTTTATCTTTTTTTTGGCCTTTCATCCATATTTAGCAATTTATTTCCCGCGTCTTTATACAGATGTTTTTGCATCAATTGGAATATTATTGATTAGCTTTTATGTAATTAATGAAAGGAAAATAGATTTTTTATTTATTATTATTGGTTTATTGTTAATCAATATGAGAGGAGCATTAATTCCCGCTTTTTTTGTATTTGGTATCTTTAATTTGTTTTTATATTATCAGGAAAATAAATCACTTTGTTTGAAATCTATATTACTTTTATTTTGTATATTCCTTAATTTCTTTTTATATAAAGATTTTGCGGAATCATTTCTGAGCTTTTCATTTTTCTCCGAAGATGGATTGCTGCAATCAGTGCCTAAAGAATCACCATACTTCTCATCTCAATATCCATATCTAAACCCAATCCTATTACTAGGCTTTAGAGAGAGTGTTTCTAATATTGGCTTTAGTCAATTGTTTGTTGCGGGAAATCTTATTGGTTATGGTTACCTTTTTATATCATTATCACTTGTAACATTTCATCTAATTGGCATTATTGGGTTGATAAAGTTTTCAATAATGAATAATAAGTTCATGTTGTTATCAACAATGGCTATAATTATAGTTCCATTAATTGCTACAGTTAGTCACCTTCGCTATCTTTTACCTTTGATGCCATTATTAGTTTTTGGATTTGCATGGATAATTTCTCAGAATCTTTACAGCAATAGGATGGAAAGAAATTAATTCTATTTTAAAATATTATCTTATTATTTTGCCTTTATATCTTTTAGAGGTATTTTTAGTTTTAGTTTTTGAGACCCATTTTGAACAAATCATAGTATTTAACTTTGCTCTTAAGGTTTGTTTTGCTTTATTAGTAGCTTTTTGGTTGAAGAATTTTCTTTTTAAAAATAAAAAACACTTCTACAAATTATTCATCTTATTCTGTCTTTTGAACCCATTTTTAGCTTCTTATGCCCTATACCTAATCCTGAAATTAGGCTTTATCAATATAATTCTCTCAAAGCTTTTGTCAGATATATTGGTATCTCTTGTAACTTTTTTTGGATTAAAAGCTTTGCCGGATTAATCTTTTTTATTTCTGATTTTTTCTTCAAGTAAAGCTATTTCTCTAGCAAGCTTTGAAATAACTTTTTGTTGTGAAGAAAATACATTAAGACAATAAAAAGTAAAAACAAACATTGTTATTAATCCGATATATAAATATAAATAAGAGCCATGTTCGACACCAACAAATCTTGCAATCGTATTTGTATATTCCCTACCTAAAACACTAATAAATCCTAAAAAAGAGCCTATGATTAAGTAGAGTCTTGCAAATATGCTTTCAAATGGCCTTATAAACCCATATATAAAAAGAAAGGCAAAAAGAATTAAAATTAAATATTGAAGAGCCATTTTTTTCCTTTATTTTTTTAGCAATGTTAACAAATCTTCGAGTATTAATAAGCCACTAGAGAGCTTTTGCCCTTTTTTTATTGAGTAATTTGTATATTTAATATCTGTTGGTAATTCCTTATATTTAATCTTTTTTCTGGCTATCTCCGAAATAATCTCTGATTCATAAGCATAGCCTGTCAATTCTATGTCAATTTTTTTTATTGCACTAATTTTAAAAGCTTTCATACCATTATGTGCATCAGTGAGAATGACCCCTGTCATAAAATTTGTAATTTTATTCACTATTCTCAGAACCAGCCTTTTAATTAGAGGGATATTTTTGTCAAAACCTAAAAATCTACTCCCAAAAATTATTTCTTCCTCACATTTAAGAATTTCTTCAGAGAATTTTAAAGCATCCTCAACTGAATGTTGACCATCTGCATCAAATGTAATTAACCCTGCAGCACTTGATTGACTTGATATATACTTAAAACCAGTTTGAGCTGCTGCGCCAACACCTAAATTAATTTTATGATTTAAAAGCTTTATGTTGCAGCTCATTAAAATTTCTTCTGTATTATCAGAAGAGCCATCATTCACAACAACAATGTTTTTAAAATAGGGTGTAAGCTTATTAATCGTATCTTTTATTATAGCGCCCTCATTATAAGCTGGCATTAAGATATATATTGATTCAATCATTTATATCATTCTAAATCTTTTTACTTCTATTTGCGTCAATTATTCAACTTGAATGAAAGTTTTTTTGCTCATTTTAAAAAGTAAGGCTATATTTAAATTAATTAAATCTAATAATTTATAAAAGGAGTTTTTATGCATGTTTCTGAGGCTGTAAAAGGAAGGAAATCTATTAGATCCTTTTTACCGAAACCTGTAAAAAATTCAATTATCAAAAAATTATTACAAGCTTCTTCACGATCACCATCTGGAGGAAATCTTCAGCCCTGGAAAGTATTTATTATTAATAATAAAAGCATGTCCAGATTCCTAGCTTTTCAAAGCACTTGGAGCGAACCAGAAATTCCAAGATATGAGATCTACCCATCTAAATTAAAAGAGCCTTATAGAAGTTCAAGATATGAGTTGGGGGAGCAAATGTACAAGCTCTTGGGTATTGATCGAGAGGATAAAGTTGGTCGACTAAATCAAGTGATGAAAAATTTTGAGTTTTTTGGTGCTCCTGCAGCTTTATTTTGTTTTGTAGATAAGCAAATGGGGCCACCACAATGGTCAGATCTCGGGATGTTTCTTCAAACTTTTATGTTGCTGGCTCAAGAGGAAGGCTTGGATACATGTGCTCAGGAAGCATGGTCAATAAAAAATGATAGCGTTTCCGCATTTGTTAAAGCTGATCCTGACGACGTTCTATTTTGTGGGATGTGTATTGGTTATAAAGACATAGAAGATCCAATCAATTCTCTTGAATCAGAAAGAAGGGCTTTGGCTGATTGGGCTAAATTTTTATAATATAAATTTCGTATAAAATGTACCTAAAAGAGCATATGGAGTTGGCATTAAGTATGGCTGAGCTTGCTTTCAATATGGATGAGGTACCTGTAGGAGCAGTTATAGTTAAAGAAGGTAAAGTAATTGGAACAGGCTGTAACTCAGTGATCACTAACAACTCTGTATCTTGTCATGCGGAGATTATCGCAATTAATAATGCTAGTAAAATTTTAAAAAATTATAGACTTAAGAATTGTGAAATATATGTAACACTTGAGCCATGCCATATGTGTTCAAAAGCAATAGTTGATGCCAGACTAAATTATTTATATTTTGGAGCCAATGAACCCAAAACAGGTGCAGTAAATTCTATCGATCAGTTTTTAGATAGAAGTAATTTAAATCACAGAGTGGGATACAGCGGAGGGCATATGGAAAATTCTTCTGCTGAGTTGCTAAGAAAGTTTTTTCAATCAAAAAGAAGATAAAGAATTTTATAGAAGCTCAAGCCATATCGGGCAGTGATCTGAGGGTTTCTCCATCGACCGTGCGGCATAATCTATTCCAGTTTTTAGCATCTTAGATTCTATATTTTCTGATATTAGTATGTGATCAATTCTCAGTCCTCTTTTTGGATCATCGTCAAACATTCTGGATCGATAATCAAACCATGAATATATTGAGCCCTCTTCAGGATTTTGTTTTCTCCATGAATCTACAAAACCTAAGTCTTTAATTTTATTCCACATTTCTATTTCTTCTGGAAGAAATGCTGTTTTTCCATCGCGTAACCATCTCTTTGCATTTTGTTCCCCGATCCCAATATCTAATTCTGTAGGAGCAACATTAAAATCTCCCATTACAATCAAATTCTCTTCAACTTTTTTAAGCTTTTTGATGTGATTTTCCAAATCATCGTAAAATTTTATTTTTTTTGGAAATTTAGTTTCATGCGACCTATTTTCTCCCTGAGGAAAATATCCATTCATGATGGTAATTTTTTTTCTTTTCCATTTAAAAGTAGCTTGTATAAATCTTTTTTGATCATCACGCGTATCTCCAGCAAAACCTTTTTGAACATGTTCAGGCTTTTTTTTGCTTAGAATTGCCACTCCATAGTGGCCTTTTTGTCCCCAAAACTCAGGGTGATATCCAATTTCTTTGATTTCCTCGATTGGAAACTCTGGATCATTTACTTTGGTTTCTTGAATTCCAATTACATCAGGATTAATTGTATCTCTAAGATGGATCAGTTGGTGGGGGCGAGCTCTTATACTATTTATATTAAAAGATACAATTTTCATTTTTTATGCAGCCTTAGATAAATAAATGTTTTGATTGAATATAGTATAGTCTGAGAGGATTTGTGCACCTTCATTTAGTAGGTAGTCATTATCTACATCTATATCAAATTCTTTTTCATCATTTTTAGTATCATTGTAATCTTCCATAGCTTTATAAGAACTAAAAATCTCTAAGTTCAGTGAGGCACGCCTCTTGTTTTCTATATCAAGGGCCCAAGATTGCCTTTCTTGTTTCTCAATTTTCCTATTAGTTAAGTTTAAAGAAATTTCTTTTTTGTTTTTTTGAATCTCATATCTTTCTCTTATATCAAGGATGTATTGTAAGTTAGGATTTTGGTCTACTCTTGTTAAATGTTCATCATTTAATTTGGAAATCAAAGTTGGCACCATAGAAAATTTCTTGAAACGCACTGGTTTAATTTCATCCCATGGAAGAGCCGTATCGTATGAACTTTCACCAATTTCTTCAATATCCCATGTGCTTGGTAATGTAATATCGGGATGTATGCCTTTGCTTTGCATCCCAGCCCCAGTAATTCTATAAAACTTTGATTCAGTGATTTTGATTTGTCCTGAGCTCAAATTATCTAATTTTTGAACAGTTCCTTTACCAAATGTTTTTTGTCCAATGATTATTCCCCTTTGATAATCTTGAATAGCTCCTGCAAAAATTTCTGATGCGGATGCAGAATATCTATCTACCATAACTGCCATTGGTTTTTTCCAAATTTGCTTAGCTCGAGCATCTCCCCAGGGTCTTACGCTGCCATTGCTTTCTTTTACTTGCAGTGTTGTTCCAGAGGAAACAAATAATCCAGTTAATTTATTAGCCTCAAAGAGCGAGCCACCGGAATTACCTCGGAGATCAATCAAGACCGCATCAACTTTTTGATCAGTAAATTTTCTTAGTATGGTTTCAACATCTTTTGAGCTGCTTCTATAATCAGGATCTCTATTTCGCCATGCTGTGAAGTCCATATAAAAAGCAGGCAAATCTATTATGCCAACTTTTATTGTTTGCAAATTTCTTTTGATTTCAACTATCCTTGATTTTGCTGCTTGCTCCTCCAGTTTCACCTCTTCTCTTGTAATTGTTACAAATTTCCTCTCACTAAAATCCTCTGTTTTTCCTGGAATAAGCTCTAACTCAACTTGGGTGCCAGCTTTACCACGAATTAATTGAACCACTTCGTCTATTCTCCATCCCACTACATCAGTTGGAGTTGAATCGGATTCTTCAATTTGAGATATCTTTACTATTTTGTCATCTGGATGAATTTTTCCTGTTTTTTCTGCTGGACCCCCAGGCACAACACTTACTATGGTTGGGTAATCATCTTCTGTTGTAAGCAAGGCTCCAATTCCCTCAAGCTTAAGACTCATTGTCATTTCAAAATCCTCAACTGACTTAGGAGAGAAGTATGATGAATGTGGATCAAAATAAGACGTCAAATTATTCATAGAAATTGAAAAGATATCTTCCTCATTTCTTTGAGAGATTCTACGGAGTCTATTTTTATATCTTTTTTCAATAGTTTCTGTTGCTTCGTCTAATTCTTTATCGGCAAGCATAGATGTTAAAACATCATTTTTTGCTAGTCTTCTCCATATTTTTTTAAGCTCAAATTTGCTCTTCTGCCATTTTTTTTGATCATCATCAATTAAGATGATTTCTTCTTTTGTAAAATCAAAATTCTTTTCAGAAACTTCTTTGAGTTGATAGTTAGTTGCCTCAATTAACCGGTTAAAGTATAGATTTATAAATGCAAACTCAGACTTTAAATCTATAGAGCAAAGAGGTATTTTTGAGAATTTCTTTTGATAGCTAGTTGGATCGTCAAATCGAGAAAATTTCCTTTTAAATGATGCTATTTCATTTTCTGTGAAATATATTTTCTGTGAATCTAGCTGGTCCACCAATGTATCAAATATTTCAGCATTAATGGAGGTCAAGTCCTTATCATTAAAAAAATGTTCGTTGACCATCTTTTTATAAATTTCCTGGCACAGAACTTGTTTTTCCTCTGATACCGGTATATTTATTTTTGCCTCAACGCAAATGCTAAGCAACAGTATTGCCAAGAAGCTCAAAGCTTTTTTCTGTTTAAACAAGATAATTAATTTACAATATTTATTAATAATGAAAGCTAACTATATAGAATTTTACTTTGACTGTTCAAGTCCCTGGACATATTTAGCATTTGCCGAAATTGTATCATTATCACAAAGACATGAGCTATATATAGACTGGAAGCCAGTGTTGATTGGAGGAGTTTTTAATACCGTTAATCAAGACGTGTATGAGTTTAGAAAAAAGCCTAATCCTTTAAAACTCAGTTACTCAAATGATGACTTACATTTATGGTCAAAGGTTAGAGGAATTTGCATTAGCTTTCCTGAAGTATTTCCAGTTAACTCCGTCAAGGCAATGAGAGGTTGTTTATTTGCTAACAAAGAAAATCAATTAGCTGAGTTTGCGGATAACGTATTTCAAGCTTATTGGAGTGAAGGTAAAGATATCAGCCAGGAAGACTTATTGCTTGACATTGCTAAGAATTCAAACCTAGATACTGAAGAATTTAAAAAATTTATAGCTTCGCAAGAGGCCAAAGATCTATTGATCAAAAATACTGATGAATTAATTGAGCGAGGGGGTTTTGGTTCACCGACTTTTTTTTATAAAGAAAAAATGTTTTTTGGTAATGATCGCTTACATCTTTTAGAAGAAGCAATTTCAAAAAATTTAATTTAAACCTGCGTTTTATATGCTTCTTCTCGAACAAGTTCTGGGCTACCAAGAATTTGACGATTTAATCCAATTCGTTTGAACCAGTAATGCAGGCCAAGCAAATCTGTAAAACCCATGCCACCATGAACCTCTGTGGCTTTCTTCGCTATACCTTTGCTCATTTCGGAGACGTGTGCTTTTGCATGACAAGCCATTAATCTAGCCTCAGCAGGAGAATGGTCATGGCAATGCGCAGCGTGCCAAACTAATGCGAAGCAGGGCTCCAGGTCAGCAGCCATCTCTGCACACATATGCTTTACAGCCTGAAATGATCCTATGGCTCTGCCAAACTGCTTTCGCTCCTTAGCATAATCAACTGCCTTGTCTATCATGATTTGTGAAGCGCCAAGAGAATCTGCAGCAAGCATAATCCTGCCGGCATCAATTGCTTGGTTGATTGGGTTCTCTGAGTCTAAAGAATTCTCAAGCAATTCTGCTTCTAAGTTTTCACAAATCACTTCTGAATATTGTCTAGTTTTATCAACTGTGGTTAGTTTGACTATTTCTATGTTTGTAGATTTTGCATCCACAATAAATATTTGACCTTTTTCATCTGCAAGTAATAAATGCGTTGCATCATTAGCATCGAGCACAAACATAGCTCTTCCATTTAATGCATTGTCCGAAAAAGTAATTCCAGCATCATTTCTTTTGCCAATGAATTCACTAAAACCAACCCCAAAACGATATTCATTGGCGGCTATTTTAGAAAGATAATTTTCTTGCTGGGATTTACTGCCTGCATGCTTAATGGCTGTTGGCGCCATAACGTAGGGTGCAATAAATGGAGTAGGGCCGACGCCGCTCCCTAAAGCTTCTGAAACTACGGCTGCAAAGAGTAAATCAAGACCTAGACCGCCAAATTCTTCTGGAATTAAGAGCCCATTTATCCCTAGATTAAGAAGGCCTTGATGAATTTCTGCGGAAAGATTTTTCTCGTCACCGCTAGTAATATGTTTAATATTATCTATGGTGGCATGTTCTTCAAGATACTTTTTAACATTGTCTTGAAAAAAGGATTGTTCTTCTGATAAGCCAAAATACATTTTATGCTCCTTCTACTTTTGGTTCTTTGGGCATGCCGAGACCTCGTTCGGCAATGATATTCTTTTGAATTTGACTGGTGCCTCCACCAATAATTAGACCTAGAAAGTACATATATATAAATTGCCATGTGCCGTCATTTTTAAGATGTGGGCTATCTTCATACAAGGTACCTATCTCACCCATCACATCAATGGCGAGGCCTTCTAATTCATGTCTTAGCTCAGTTCCGGTAAGCTTTTGAATCATTTTGCCTATCTTGACATCAGCTCCTGGATTTAACTTGGCTGATAACAGTCTTAAAGCATGAGATTGTTGAGCTAAAACTTTGCCTTGAATTTGCATCAATCTATCTCTGTAGATTGGGTGCTCAATTAATGGTTTGCCATCAAGGGTTTCTTCTTTCATAAGCCTCATAAGCATATTCACTCTATTCATGGTTGCATCTGGTGGAGCCAAGGAGCCTCTTTCATGGCCTAAAGTTGCATTTGCAACGGCCCAACCTTCACCTCTTTTGCCGACAATGTTAGTTGCTGGGATTTTTACATCTGTAAAAAAGACCTCATTAAATCCTGCCTTCAAAGTCATATCTACCAGGGGCCTAATTTCAATGCCTGGCGTATCCATTGGAATCAATAAGTAGCTTATTCCAGCGTGCTTTGGAGCATCTGGCTCGGTTCTGACAAGACAAAAACACATTTGTGAGTATTGTGCAGTACTGGTCCAAATTTTTTGACCATTAATCACCCATTCATCACCAACCAACTCACCTTTGGTTTGTAAACTTGCTAAATCACTCCCAGCATTTGGCTCGGAGTAACCTTGACACCAAATCATCTCTCCATGCAGTGTGGGCTTGATATAGGCTTGTTTTTGTTCTTCGGTACCCATCTCCAACAATGTTGGAACCAACATATCAATCCCTTGTCCACCCATTGCTCCTGGAGTTGAAGATTTTGAAAACTCTGCAGCAATGATTCTGCTTTTAAGAATATCTGCTTCGCCGCCATATCCTCCGTATTCTTTCGGAACTGAGCGCGCAAAATAACCATTTTCAATTAAGATTTTTTGCCATTCAGACCTAGACATTTTGGGACCACCAGATCCACCTGAACTTCCCAGAGGATTATTAGAACCGTCTGTGAAAGAGAGCTCTTTATATTTTTTACAAAAGCTTTGAAGCTCTTTTGTGAAGTCTTGATATTCTGGCCCGTATTCTAAATCCATAAATCTTCCTTATTTATTTCCAATTTGGTTTTCTTTTTTCTAAAAACGCAGTAATACCTTCCTTAGCATCTTCACCTTCAAAACATTTAGCAATTTGTTTTTGTAAATATGGAAGAGCCTTATCAAACTCTAATGCATCTTGTTTTTCATATGCTTCTAAACCAAATTGCATGGTTCCTGGAGCTAGACTTGCTAGTTCTTCAGCTAGCTCGCTAACTCTTTTATCCAGTTTATTAGCCGCAACAGACTCATTTATTAACCCCCATGTCTCAGCTTTATTCGCATCAATGGGCTGACCACGCATAATAAAATCAAGCCCAGCTCTTTTAGGCATTACTCTGAATAATCCAGCCATGACCATGAAAGGCCATAAGCCTCTGTGTATCTCAGGCGCAGAAAACTTTGCAGTATCTACCGCTATAGCATGTGTTGCATTGGTTAAAATCAACAAGGCTCCGGCTAAAACAGAACCTTGAATTTTGCATATTACGGGTTTGTGCAGTCTTCTCAGGGAGAAGCTGATGTCATCCGCCCCCTCTATTTTTGGGACATTAGACTCTTCTTTTGCTCTTCGTAAATCAGCTCCGGCACAAAAAATATCCCCTTCTGCATCGATCACAACAACCCTTATTTCTCTTTCTTGTTTTGCATAAGCTAACGAATAATTAAGCTCATTTACCATCACATTATTTAATGCATTTTTTTTCTCAGGTCGATTTAATGTAATAGTTAAAATATTATTTTGTATATATATTTTCGTTGCTTGAAAATCCAAACCCTCTAAAGATAATTTATCTTTGCTCATATGTTTTCCTCAAATAAAGATTTAGGGATATCTGCATACTTAGCTCTTAAGTATTCCCCAAGAGATTTAGCTTGACCATCTTTTCTAGTATTAGAAGAAACTCCATCTTCTAATATGTCATGGATGTAAAAATTTAGCGAAAGTATATTTGGAAGCTCATATCTGTCTATTTCAAATTCTCTTAAGTCAGGCATCAATTCTTTGATTTTTTCGACTGTTAGAAAATTATTTAAAAAAGAAAATGCATTTTCACTTTTTGCCCATACACCAATATTCGCACAACCACCTTTATCGCCAGATCTGGCTCCAAAAAGCTCTCCTAGAGGTTTGTTGGTGGTTTTACCTGATGGAGGAGGAGGTATTTCAATTGGTTGTTTTTGATAATAAGTTTCTTCTAAATCCAATTGATTGGTTGGTATGACATCAATTTCTTTGCCATTAATATGAACAGTTTCTTTTATATGCTTGCTATCTATTAAAGCCGGCCAGTAGACTAAAACAGGTCCTCCTGATCTCACTCCGCCTCCCGTAAAAAACCCTGGATAATTTGCTAAAGCCAACTCTATCATCTTTGCTGTAAACATTCTTCCAACTAAATCAGGATCTTTTGATTTGACCGATATTCTTAGAGAAGCCATTGCTTCCTCGTTAGAATTTGGATCTTTTTTGTCAGTCCTATCTAATAAAATTGAAACTTCATCAAATTGCTCTTTGCCTCCAACAGAGTTAAAGAGTGCATCAGTAATAATTTGAGCTTTTTCTTCAATGTCTATGCCCGTAAGAATGAACTCCATACCATTTCTATACCCACCAGCAAGATTAATACAAACTTTATGAGTATTGGTTGGCGAGCTTCCCCTGCAACCTGATACATAAACTCTATCTTTGGAAACCTCTTCAATATTTAAGGTATCAAAATGAGCTATAACATCTGGGTTTAAGTATGCGGGAGCACTAATTTCATATAAAAGTTGTGCAGTTACAGTTCCAGCAGATACCAATCCTCCAGTACCTGGATGTTTGGTAATGTAAAAACTTCCATCATTTTTGATTTCAGCAATTGGATAGCCCACGTTATCAAAGCTTGATACTTCTTTAAAAAAAGAATAGTTACCACCGGTTGCTTGGCAACCACATTCAATAATATGACCTGCTGCTAATGCGCCAGCCAGTGCATCATAATCATCTCTCTTCCAATTAAATTTCCATGCTGCTGGCCCAATTACTACTGCAGCATCAGTCACCCTTGGGCATACGACAATATCAGCGCCTTCATCTAATGCCTCTTTAATTCCCCATGCACCAAGATATGCGTTTGCTGTGAGTGTTTGACATCCTGATTTATCAATCGGGATGTCTTTATCAATGTTTAAAAATGATTCTCCTTCCTCTCTTAGGGAGTCAATTCTCGGCATCAAATCATCCCCAGTTATATAAGCCACATTGAGAGAAACATTGAGCTCTTCTAAGATTTTTTCTATTTCATTGGCCATAGAAGAGGGGTTTAAGCCGCCTGCATTGGTAACAATTTTAATATTTTGGTCTTTGCATGATTTAGCTATTGCTTTCACTTGTTTTAGGAAGGTGCCCACATATCCCTTATCGTCTCCGCGCTGCATCTTTTGATTAAAAAGAATTGTCATGGTGAGTTCTGCTAAATAGTCTCCGGTCAGAACATCTATAGGCCCTCCATCTACCATTTCTTTAGCAGCAGATAATTTATCTCCGTAGTAACCACTACAATTTGCAATTTTTATAATTTCTTCGCTCAAGATTTATCCATTTTGATGCCATCAATAATAATTTTTGTTAAGAAGTTACTAGTTTTTTCAGGAGTTTGGTGTAAATCTTTCAAGAGTTTCTTAGATTGAAAATATCTACCAAGGCCTCCCAATAGTAATGCAGTTGCCTGAGTATCAATCTCTTTGATCTCATTTTTAATTCTTGCTTCATCTAAAAGATTTTTTATTAGGTCAGTTATGTATTGTTCATGGTAGTCCACCATTGGCTTAGATGAATTTAAACTACTAAGAGATAGCGTAAATCTTTCAAATCTTGGCCCAACTGCTTGATTGGCGACAGTCAGAAAACTTTCTAATTTCTTTATAGGAGATGAATGAGCATTCATTGCATCTATAGCTATCTTACCGTGTTTTTTTAGTACTCTATCAACAGTTGTCACTATTAATTCCTCTTTGCTTGGTGCAATTTCATATAGAGTTCTTAGTGAAATTTTCAATTGTTTTGCTAGATCAGACATTGTTGAAAATGACTTTCCTTTATCAAGCATGCTTTCAAGTTCGTCCATAACCTCAAGATGACGCTTTCCAAGTTGAGGCGACTGTTTTGAAAGGACAGCTTGAGATTTCATATTATTTTTCAAGAACGAGAAGAGTAGCACCGTTATCAACTTGATCATTTAGTTGAATCATTACTTTGGCTATCTTGCCTGTCTCAGTTGCTTTAATTGAATGCTCCATTTTCATTGCCTCAATAATTACCAAAGTATCACCAGCTTTTACTTTACTGCCTTTTTTAACTTTTACATCAATAACTTTTCCAGGCATTGGAGCTACCAAACCTCCCTCAGGTACATCATTACCTGGTTCTATAAATCTTGGTAGAACAGATGCATTAACGTCTCCAAAAGGCATATTTATTAAGACCTCACTGCCTGCCTCAGTTATATGAGCATAAAATCTGTGAGAGTCTATCTGTATATCAATGCCAAAACTATCGCAATGGTAAATTTTACAAACGGAGCCCATAACCTCATATAAATTATCTTTATTTAATTTATACTTTACTTCGATCTCATCTTGCACAAAAAGTAACTTAACCCTTTGAAGTGGCATTCTTCCATTGGTCCAGTTTGCAGGCATAAAACCTGTAACAGGGTCAGAGACTCTATTTTGTTGCGCTAGCCATAAAGCAATTGCTGTTGATGTTTGATGAAGTTCATTTACAGAAAGATTCTTTTTAGTTTCTAAAGCTTCGCGTTCAATAAAGTCTGTTGTTGTATTTCCGCATAAGAAACTTTCATTTCTTAAGCAAGAAATTAAAAATTGACGATTTGTTACCACACCTCCAATATGAGCCTTTTCAAGTCCGCGTGCCAGTTTATTTGTGGCATCAATTCTATTAGGAGCCCAAGAAATAACTTTAGACAACATGGGATCAAAATCTGTTCCAATAATACTACCTTCTTCCACGCCTGAATCCCATCTTACCTCTGAAGATAGGCTAGTATCATATGCGTGTAGGGTTCCTATTTCAGGTAAAAAGTTATTTCCAGGATCCTCAGCATACAATCTTGCTTCAATTGCATGCCCATGCCAGTCAATATCATCTTGAGCAAATTCAAGCTCATCTCCTCTTGCTATCTTGATTTGCTCAGCAACCAAATCTATTCCTGTAACTTCTTCTGTAACTGGGTGCTCAACTTGCAGTCTAGTATTTACCTCTAAAAACCAGTATTCATCTGTTTTATCATCAAACAAAAATTCAACAGTTCCTGCAGAGCAGTATTTAATTTTTTTAGCTAATTTAATAGCTGCTTGACCCATCTCCTCCCTTAAAGAAGGGTCAATTCTTGGAGAAGGCGACTCCTCAATAATTTTTTGATGCCTTCTTTGTATGGAGCATTCACGTTCTCCTAAATGAACAACATTGCCGTGTTCATCACCTAAGATTTGTATTTCAATATGACGTGATTTTTCTACATATCTTTCTATAAAAATTCTGTCATCGCCAAAACCCGAAAGAGCCTCTCTTTTGGCACTTATGATTGAATCTTTTAATTCACTTTCTTTTTCAACAATTCTCATTCCTTTACCACCACCTCCAGCGGCAGCTTTGATCAAGATTGGGTAGCCAATACTTTTAACATCTTTGGTATTTGAGGTCATTGGTAAGGTGGGAACTCCAGATTTTTCTGCTATTTCTTTAGCTTTTAATTTATCACCCATGACTTTGATTACATGAGGAGATGGGCCAATCCAAATTAATTTATTGTTTTTAACCTTTCTAGCAAAGGCTGCATTTTCTGATAAAAAACCATATCCTGGATGGATTGCTTCTGCTCCAGATTGTTTAGCTGCATCAATAATGGCAGACCCATCCATATAGCCAGAAGATAACTTTATAGCTTCATCAGCCATCTTGACAAATGGAGCATCCTTATCAGCATCAACAAAAACAGCTACACATTTAATACCCATAAATTGAGCGGTTTGCATGATTCGACAGGCAATCTCTCCACGATTAGCAACAAGAATTGAATTAAATCTCATAATCTAAATACTCCATATTCTTTAGCTCCATCAATTGAAGAGTTAGAAACTATAGATAGGCAAAATCCAATAACACTTCTTGTATCTCTTGGGTCAATGATGCCGTCATCAGTAACCATACTGCTTGCAACCAGACCCTCTGACATCTGGTCTGACATTTGTTCAACCATCTTTACGATTTCAGCATCCTGTTTCTCATCAAATTTTTCACCTTTTCTTGCGGCTTGACCTCTTCGCACAATAGACATTACTCCAGCAATCTGCTTAGAACCCATAACAGCAATTTTTGCTGTGGGCCAGAGGAAGGTGAATCTATTGTTATATGCTCTACCTGACATAGCGTATGTACCTGCCCCAAATGATGCACCAATAATAATTGTGATATGAGGAACATTAGAGTTAGACACTGCATTAATAAGCTGAGATCCTTTTTTGATAATAGCTTGTCTCTCGAAATCCTTTCCTACCAAAAACCCTGTGACATTTTGAAGAAAAATTAATGGAATGTTTCGTTTATTGCATAATTGGATAAAGGTTGCAGCTTTTTCAGCACTTTCTGGGTAGATGGGCCCATTATTTCCTAATATGCCTACTGGATATCCATGAAGCATTGACCATCCACAAACCATAGTCTTGCCATAGAGCGGCTTATACTCTTCAAACCTCGATCCATCAACAATTCGACCAATCACCTCCCTAATATCAAGCGGACTTTTAAGCTCTTCATCAACAAGACCTAATAATTCTTCTTGAGATAAACTTGGGCTGTCAGCATCAGGAAGAGGAGAAGGACCTTCTTTGATCCAGTGTAAATGTGAGACAACATTTCTACATAATCTCAAAGCATCCATTTCATCTTCAGCTAAAAAATCTGAAAGTCCTGAAACTTCGGAATGCATCTTTGCGCCACCTAAGGTCTCATCATCTGATACTTCACCAGTCGCCATTTTGACTAAAGGAGGTCCTGCAAGGAATACTTTGGCTTGATCTTTAACAAAGATATTGTAATCAGACATGCCTGGTTGATAAGCGCCACCGGCAGTTGATGAGCCGAAAACAATTGATATTACTGGGATACGCATTTTAGAAAGTTCTGTTAGATCATAAAAATATCTTCCAGTTGCTGCAAAATGAGTATGACCTATGGTGGGTGCGATTGGAGGTTGATCTCCTTTCTTGCCGGTACCCATTCGAAGATCTCCTCCTGCAGATTCAACAAAATTAATATACGGAAGACGGTTATCTCTAGCGATTTCCATTGCCCTGTTCCATTTTTCTCCAACATAAACCGTCATAGCGCCAGCTAGTACTGAAGGATCGTTAGCAAAGATTACACATTCAGTACCAGCAACAATTCCAATTCCAGCCACACATCCGCCTCCTACAGTAAAGTCTGTTCCATAGGCCGCAAATGGAGCAATTTCGAGGAAGGGTGTATCAGGATCAAGCAAATTAAAGACCCTTTCCCTTACAGGCATTTTGCCTCGCTTTGCTAATCTTTCGTGATGATAGGCTCCGCCTCCCAATTCAGCCTTGTCTAAAAGTTCATCAAGAAAATTTATTTTCTTTAACATCACATTTTTGTTATGAATAAATTCATCAGAATTGATGTCAATATTTGTTTTAATTTCTGGAGCTATATTTTTTCTAAGCATTTCTATTTAAAAAATTGAGTGGTAATATAATATACAAATAATTACCATTTTTGAAATTAATTTTAAAAATTGTGGTTTTTCTTTCTGAGGGCAAAATAATGAGCATCAAAATTTATAGTTGTAATGATTCTAGAGGTGTTAGGCCGATGTGGACTGCAGAGGAAATGGGATTGAGTTATGAGACTGAAATGATGCCATTCCCACCAAGGTTTTTGCACAAGGAATACATGGATGTAAATATTCTTGGCACTATCCCGTACCTTATTGATGGTGAGGTAGAAATGACAGAATCAGTTGCCATGTGCCAATATCTAGTAGAAAAATATGGCCCCACAGATTTGCGTGTTAACAGTGATGAGGCTGACTATCATCATTATTTAAATTGGCTTGCTCACTCTGATGCAACTTTAACCTTTCCTCAAACTGTAGTACTGAGATATACCCTTCAAGAGATTGGTGTTGCCGATAAAGCAGCAGAAGGATATCGAAGATGGTTTGTTGCTAGACTAAAGTTGCTTGAGCAAACTTTGGAATCAAGAGAATACCTGTGTTCAAATAGATTTACCATTGCAGATATATGTGTGAGTTATGCAATATATTTAGCTAAGTCACTTCAAATAGAGGAGGCATTTAAGCCTAATATCAAACGTTGGACAGATATGCTTTTTGATAGAGATGGATTTAAAAGAGCTGTATCTATTCGATATGCCGAACCTGAATGATTAATCGCCAACAAAATTCGCTAATCTTTCATAGGCTTCAACAAAATCCTCTTTAAATTCTTGCACAACATCGCTTGCTGAGATTGTCTGATTCATCAATCCTACACCTTGACCCACCCAGTAAGTCGAAAGCTCTTTTGCGCCTTCATGGCCACCTTCTGCTAATTTATTAACTTTTGCTAAAGCTGGTTCAGCCACCATGGGTTGAAGAGGTAATGGAAGTGGCTCAGGAGCTCCGTCTGCTTCCCATGCTTTTGTCCATTCAGATACAAGCTGTCTCGAGTGCTTTCCTGTTCTGCTTCTTGATCTAGTAGTTTGACTTGAAGTTGCAGCAACCATCTTCTCTTTAATTACGGGCGGCACTTCAGACTCAGCAGTTGTTAACCATACAGACCCACACCAAGCACCTGATGCTCCCATGCTCATTGCAGCTGCCATTTGTCTTCCAGTTGCTATTCCTCCTGCGGCAAGAATTGGAATATCGCCATAGGGCTGAATAGCTTTATGAACTTCAGGGATTAAGACCATGGTTGAAACGCTGCCACAATGTCCGCCAGCTTCTGTGCCTGAAACAACCAAAATATCTACTCCTGCTTTTACTTGATTGATCGCGTGTTGTGCTGTGCCTAAAAGAGCAGCAACTTTTACATCATTGTCTTTTCCCATTTCCACCATCCAGTCAGGCGGAACGCCTAATGCATTTGCAATTATTTTAATTGGGTGACTGAATGCAACATCCAACAAAGCTTTTGCGCCATCTGCTTTAGTATTTTCAGCCATGTAAGTTGCAGCCGGTTTGATTGTTCTTAATTCATCAGCTTCAATATCATGCTTTTCTAAAACATCTGCCCTAAAATCTGCATATTCTTGCGGTATCATTGAGGTTAATTTCTCAGCATCAAATTTTTGATTTTGATCTGCCATTTTATTAGGGATTAAAACATCAACACCGTATGGCAGCCCATCTATATGCTCATCAATCCACTTAAGTTCTTCTTCTAGCTGCTCAGGGGTCATTCCAACAGCTCCTAAAACGCCACATCCTCCAGCTTTTGAGACTGCAACAACCACATCCCTACAGTGTGTAAATGCAACCAGGGGGAATTCAATATCAAGAAGTTCGCAAATTTTTGAGTTCATTATTAATCTTAATAGGTAATAGACTGATTTTTATATTACCACTCGGGATACACAAAATGGAATACATCCATCATAATCATTCATGATTAAGTAAAAATAATTCAATATGAAAAAAATTAAAGTCGACTGCTCGATGATTACGCGAGATCCAGCCGAGGCTTCAAAAGTTAGTAAAAACCTTGAGGATCTTGGATACGATGGAGCATACACATTTGAGGGACCGCATGAGCCATTCCTTCCCCTTGCAGCAGCCGCTCTAGCAACAGAAAAATTAGAGCTTTCAACTTCTATTGCTGTAGCATTTTCTAGAAATCCCATGACTTTGGCTAATATAGGATACGATCTGCAATTAATGTCTAAAGGGAGGTTCACTCTTGGTTTGGGCTCTCAAATAAAACCTCATATTGAGAAGAGATATTCCATGCCCTGGTCTTCACCTGCAAAACGTATGAAAGAAATGGTTGGTGCCATCAAAGCTATATGGGGATGCTGGCACGAAGGGAAAGATCTAGATTTTAGTGGAGAATTTTATAAGCATACATTGATGACCCCTTTTTTTAATCCAGGAGAAAACCCATTTGGTCTTCCAAAAATATATGTTGCAGGCGTGGGCCCACTGATGACTCAAGCTGCAGCTGAATCCGGCGATGGATTTATTGTGCATCCTTTTCATACAACTAAGTTTCTAGAAAATATTACTTTGCCATCCGTAAAAAAAGGTCTTGAATTATCAGAAACTCAAGAATTCGATTTCTCTGTGGGTGTTATGGTTGCAACGGGAACAACCGATGAAGAAATTGCTAAAGCGAGGGATGCTTGCAAGGCACAAATTGGATTTTATGGTTCTACTCCTGCCTATAAAATAGTCTTAGAGCAGCATGGTTGGGAAAGCATTCAGCCAGAGCTTAATAGCCTAACTAAAAAAGGATTATGGCAAGATATTCCAAATCTCATTTCAGATGAAATCTTAGATAGCATTGCCGTGACCGGAACCCCAGATGAAGTTTCAAACATTATTTTTGATCGATATGGTTCTATTGCATCTAGATTAGCCCCTTCAATCTTCTCAGGGGATCCCGAGGTAACCAAAGCATTAATTAACTCACTAAAAGAAAAATTATGAGCCAATCTTTTCTTGGGAGGCTAATGCTCGATCTGGATGGAATCTCGCTTACTCAAGAAGAAAATAAATTACTGCTTAATCCACATGTAGGGGGGGTGATTTTATTTGCAAGAAATATCTCTTCAAGAGATCAAGTTCAAGAGTTATGTGGAGCAATAAGAAAGATAAATCCCAAGCTTCTTATTGCAGTAGATCAAGAGGGAGGAAGGGTTCAGCGTTTAAAAGAAGGCTATACAATTTTGCCGACTATGCAAAAGCTAGCCACATTTTTAAATTCAGATAGTGATAAAAACTTTCCCTTTGCAACGGATTTAGGTTGGCTAATGGCCTCGGAGGTGATTGCATCAGGATTAGATATTAGTTTTGCACCTGTGTTAGATTTAGATGATTCTAGAAGTTCTGTTATTGGTGATAGATCAATAGGTGATAATCCAGAGAAGGTTATTGCTATTGCAAGCGCCTTTATTAAAGGCATGAATCAAGCTGGAATGCAGGCTACTGGTAAGCATTTTCCAGGACATGGTGGTATCTTTGCTGATAGCCATTTAACTTTTTCCCAAGATACTAGATCTCTATTAGAACTAGAGAGCCATGACTTGCGTCCCTTTGATGCTTTAAAGCTTCAACTTGGCGCGATAATGACTGCTCACATATCTTTTTCAAGTATTGATAAAGAGATAGCAACCTTTTCAAAATTTTGGCTCCAAGATGTTTTAAGAAATAAAATGGAATTTACTGGAACAATCTTTAGTGATGACCTCTCAATGAAGGGCTCAGATTATGTGGGAGGCATTCAAGATAAAGTGAGCAAAGCATTAGAGAGCGGTTGTAACATGGTATTGGTTTGCAATGATAGACGTGCAGCTTTAGAGGCAATCAATTTTCTAGAGAAAGAAAAAATTTCTCAGTCAGAAAAAGTAACTAAATTAAAAGCCTCAGAATCAATTTCTTGGTCAGACTTGGAAAATGATGCAAGAAGAATAGATATAATAGATAAATTAAACACAATAGAAAAATTAAAGCTATGACCTCTTTGCCAGACCTGTCTGATCAATATCCCGAGCAAATTCAAATTGGCAAACTCGCATTGCAATCCTTTGGGAACAGGCGCTCAATTTCAGGAGAGATATATACAGTTTCTTGCTCAGATGATAACTCTGTTGTGAAAGAAGTTCTCTCTCGAGAAGGAAAAAATAAAGTTTTGGTTATAGATGCTTCTGGTGTAACTCATGCCTCCATGATTGGAGACCAAATTGCAGAATCTGCAGTAAAAAATAATTGGACAGGCATTGTGGTTAATGGCTGCGTTAGAGATGTTGAGGAGCTAATCAATCTTCCTATGGGTATCTTTGCTAAAGGGGCGGTTGCCCAAAAAACAAATAAAAAAAATCATGGTTTTGAAGATGTATTAATCTCATTTGGAAGCGTGGTTATGATTTCTGGGAAATGGATTTACATTGATCAAAACGGCTGGTTGGTCGCAGATAATAAGCTAGAGCTTTAAATCTTTAATCGTTTGTTGTTTTTCTAACCAGATTGCATCAACGAATTTTTGGAAGCTTTTCCTATAGTCATCATCTTCTTCGAAAGATCTATTTTTAAGATTTTCAGGCAAAGCATATGTCTTTGCCACTACTTTTGCTTTGCTTAAGTCGCCGCAGAGGAAATCCCATGTTGATCTTTTTTCAGATGAATACATGACTGTAAAATCAACCAAAGTATTGACTTGAGGCATTCCTGATAATGCAATCGCCAGAGCTCCTACTTTTGGTTTTAGTAAATTAGAGTAGGGGGATTCCTGTGCAGAATGCTTTTCGGAAGTGAACCTAGTTCCTTCAGCAAAGCTAAATGCTGTAGAGGGATTTCTAGAAAATCTTTTTGCAGCTTTCTTCGCATTTTCGTAATCAACTCTCTTTAATTCTGGATTTGCCAGAATTTGAGCTCTCGAATGCCTATTTAAAAATGGCATATCTACTGTTTTATGGACTAAATAAATAATTGGTATCCATTGCAATTCCTTTTTCATAAAGAACTTTAGAAGAGGTATTTTTTTATGCCCCGCAGCCAATAAAATAAATATATCAGCCCATGATTGATGGTTACTCATAGCAATGTACCAAGTCTCAGTATTCACATCCTTAGGTATTTGAAAATCCCATTCAAGTTTATGCAATATTTTTAAAGCTGTTGTGATGCTAGCAACAGCCGCGCTACCCATTTTATTTGAAATGGAACCTAAATAAATCTTCAAATTTTTATCAGGAATAATTCTAGGAATATTTGTGATTGATAGAGGGATTAACCAAAAACTGAGAATAATTAAAATTGCAAAAAAGGTCAGGATGCCTATAAATAATCTTTTCAATCTACCCATGCGATTTAATTTTAACCCAAAATTCTTCTAGCTCCTCAGGTGAAAGATTGTCTAGATCTTTTTTATCTTTAACAATCTCTTCTTCCATCAACCTAAAGCGCTTTACAAATTTATGATTGGCTTGATTGATAGCTTCACTTGCATCGATTTCTAAGTGTCGACTTAAATTAATGATAGAAAACAGTAAATCTCCTAATTCTTCTAGGCTATTTTCTTTGTTATTTTGCTTGATTTCATGTTTGAGCTCTTTTAACTCTTCTTCAACCTTTTCGATAACATCAATGCTTTCTTTCCAGTCGAAACCTTTTTTTGCAGCTTTTTTTTGTATTTTTTTTGCTTTTAAGATTGGAGGGAGTGATGCAGGTATGTCAGCAAAGGTTTTGTGTATATCTTTTTTATTTTTTTCTTGTGCTTTTATTTCATCCCATGCTTGGGTTTGCTCTTTAGCTGAAAGCGGTTTTGAGGCTCCATCAAAGACATGAGGATGTCTTCTAATCAATTTTCTATTTAATGAATCAACTACCTCATCAAAGTCAAATAACTCTGACTCATTGGCTATCTCTGCCTGAAATATAACTTGAAGTAAAACATCTCCAAGCTCCTCTTTAAGATTTTCATAATCTTTGTTAGCGATGGCATCTGATACCTCATACGCTTCCTCTACAACGCAAGGAGAAAGAGATTCAAGGGTTTGTTCGATATCCCATGGGCATCCATTATCCTTGTCTCGAAGCATGCGCATTGTCTCGAGCAAGGTTTTGATTGAGGACATCAGAAACCGCTTATATCTGCATACCTGGCTTGATGAAATTCTGAGGTTCCAAAGATTTGTTCAGCCACTCGCGCTCTTTTAAGATAGAAACCGATATCATATTCGTCAGTTACACCTATTCCACCATGCATTTGGATTGCTTCATTGCTTACCAGGTGGAGTGTTTCTCCAGCTTGAAACTTGGCAAGGCTTGCAAGTCTCTCTAGCTCATTTGAATTTTCATCTGCAGCATGCATGGCAGCAATCACAGCTGATTTTGTTAATTCAATTTCGCAAAACATTTTTGCTGCTCTGTGTTGAAGCGCTTGAAATGACCCAATTTGAACACCAAATTGTTTTCTTTCTTTAAGGTAATTAACTGTGACCTCAAAAGCTTCTTCGGTGTTTCCTAACATCTCTGCTGAAATAGCAATGCGACCTAAATCAAGAATTTTCTCAAGGGTTTCACCAGCTAAGTCTTGCTCGCCCAATAAGGCATTTTGGTCTAATTTAAGATCAGACATCTCAATGTTTGCATAATTTCTAGAATCAGCAGTTGCAATCTTTGTTATATTTAACCCAGGGCTATCATTGTTTGCAGCAAATACCGAGATTCCATTTGATTCTCCTGATTTACCAGAAGTTCGTGCAACTAATAAAACAGTATCAGCACTTGCACCATCCACAACAAATACTTTTTTTCCATTTAACACCCACTCATCTCCATCAAGAACCGCAGTGGCTTCAATGGCAAAAGGATCATGATGATTGCCTTCGTCAATTGCTAATGCGGTTGTAAGCTCACCAGCTAATATTTTTGGCAGATAATTTTCTTTTTGCTCATCTGAGCCAAGCATATTGATCGCTGAGACCCCAAGAACGGATGTCGATAATATGGGAGAGGGTGTAAGAGTTTTACCCAATTCCTGCATGATTACACTGATACCAGCCATCCCAAATTCTGAACCACCAAATTTTTCAGGAACAAGAATCCCAGACCAGCCCAACTCGACCATTTCTTTCCATATTGACTCATCCCAGCATTGGCTATTTTCACTATCTCGCATTTCTCGAAAATGTGTTACAGGCGTTTTATCTTTAGCAAAATTTTGAGCAGTATCTTTTAAAAACTGTTGTTCTTCAGTAAGCACTAATTTCATATGTTCCTTAGTTGGGTAGATCTAGAACTCTTCTAGAAATAACATTGAGTTGAACTTCAGAAGTCCCCCCCTCAATTGAGTTAGCTTTAGTTCTCAGCCATGCTTTCGTTATGGCTTGCTCATCATCCGAAAAACCCTCGTTTGTCCAACCTAAGCCTTTATTACCCATTGCTGCAATCATTAACTCATAGCGATCTTTGTTATGTTCAGTACCGTAGTATTTGAACATTGATGATGCTGCTGAAGCCTTGGCACCCTCATCTCCAGAGCGCTGCAAGGTTAATCCAAATGCATGCTCTTTCATCTTGTGTAATGTAATATTTTCTCTGTGAGCTTGATTAGCTATTTGGCCATTAGTCTCACCTAAATATTTTTTTGCAATGTTTACAACATCTGCTCCAGATCCAGTCCCGCCTCCAGCAAGACCAAAATTGGAAATAAAGTTTCTTTCATGCTGCAAGAGTTTTTTTGCTATCGTCCAGCCAGAATTTTCTACACCAACCAGGTTTTCTTTTGGAGCTTTGACATTATCAAAAAAAGTTTCACAAAACGGTGATTTACCACTGATAAGTGTAATTGGCTTGGTGCTAACTCCCTCAGTAGCCATATCAATAAGTAAAAAACTAATTCCATTATGCTTTGGTTCTTTTGGACCAGTTCTAACCAGAGCAAATATCCAATCTGCTTTATCAGCATAGGAAGTCCAAACCTTTTGACCGTTAACTAAATAATGATCGCCCATATCCTCTGCCTTAGTAGAGAGACTAGCCAGATCAGATCCTGAACCAGGCTCAGAATAACCTTGGCACCATCTAATTTCGCCTTTGATGATTTTTGGAAGATGTTCTCTTTTTTGCTCTTCTGAACCAAATTCAATTATGCATGGTGCTAGCATCCAAATACCAAAACTATTTAATGCTGGCCTTGCTTTAATTCTAAAGAGTTCCTGATGAAGGACTTTAGTTTGATCTCTATCTAAACCTCCGCCACCATATTCTTTTGGTAAATTAGGGGCAGTCCAACCCTTTTCACCCATTCTTTCAAGCCATAATTTTGATTCAGGATTAACGTATTCTGCATTTCTGCCTCCCCAAACTTCTTCTTCGGGTACAAGTGGAGTTCTCATAGAGGGAGGGCAATTTACTTCTAGCCAATCTCTGACTTCTTGCCTAAACTGTTCTAAATGTTCCATATTTTATGATTGCTTGCGCTTATTAAAAGAGAAGATATTATAATCAAGTAATTATTTTTTTGGTAATTTAAGACATAAAATCATACCTAGCTTCAGAGGCTGGAAAACTACTTATCATAATAAATAATAATTCATTATTATCGGGAGGAAATAATGCAACTTAAATATCTGAACAAACCACATTTTGAAAATGGGGCCATCAAGAATATCTCTAAAGTGCTTGAAGAACATGGAATAAAGAATCCATTAATATGCACTGATCCTGGTCTGTCAAATATAGGTATGTCGGATATGATCAGAGACCTATTATCTAATGAGCTTTCACCATCTTTCTACGAAGACACACCAGCTAATCCTACCGAGCAAGCTGTAAATGATGCATTGGAAATATATAAACAAAATAACTGTGATGGCGTAATAGGATTTGGAGGTGGTTCGAGTATGGATTTGGCAAAAACGGTTGCGCTAATGGCCAATCACAACGGAAATGTTGTTGACTACTCGGTAAATGAAGGAGGAGTTGGGAAAATCAACCAGACAATGCCAATGATTGCGATTCCCACTACTTCAGGAACAGGAAGTGAGGTTTCCCCGGGAGCAATAATTATTATGAATGATGGAAGGAAACTAATTTTAGCCAGCGATCATCTAATACCAACTGCTGCTATATGTGACCCTGAATTGACTTTGGGCTTACCCCCTGTTTTAACTGCTGGAGCGGGAATGGATGCTTTAACACATTGTATAGAAGCAGTAATGTCACCTGTTATCGACCCACCAGCTGAAGCAGTAGGATTAGACGGAATTCAAAAAGTTGTTAGAGAAGAAAGCTTAACAAGGGCGGTCAAGGATGGTCAGGACAAAGATGCAAGATGGAATATGATGATGGCTTCTACAGAAGGCGCAATGGCATTTTATAAAGGCCTTGGGGCAGTTCATTCAATGAGTCATGCTTTAGGTGCTGATCAAGAATTAAGACTTCATCACGGTACTCTTAATGGTGTCATTCTTCCTACAATCCTCAGGTTCAATAAAGACCATGTGGGTGATAAATACTCGAGAATCGCTCGCGCCATGGGCAAAGATGAAAATACAGATTTAGCCGATGAGATAGAGAAATTAAATGCGACTATAGGATTACCCAAAGGTCTTGGCGAAATGGGTGTTACAGAAGAAATGATTCCGCATCTAGTGGCTCATTCAATGACAGATCCTAGCAATGCAACTACTCCGAGACTTCCTTCTCAAGATGAATGGGAGAAATTGTTTTTAGAAGCGATGTGATGAAGCAAAAACAAGATAGTTTAGACAACATATAACTATTAAGATTCCTGAGGTTAAAGTTATGCAGTTTCTGAAGAAAATCAGACCCTAGAAGATCTTAAAAATGGAAAAATTATCAGCAGAGCCGCTCTAATGCATGACTAAAGTTCTTTAATTAACCCACTGCATATATTTTGCAACTCATCGTTAATAACCATATCAGCAATTGAGTCATAAGGCGTTTTTTCTCTATTTAAAATCACAAGCTTTGATCCTGATTGCATTGCTAAATTAGGAAGGTTTCCTGCAGGTAACACCTTCAAAGATGAGCCCATAACTATCATTAGGTCACTATCCTCGACAATATTTAAGGCCTTTTCCATATCCTCTTCATTCATGGGTTGACCAAAAGAGATGGTGGCAACTTTTACAGTTCCATTGCAAACAGTGCATCCTGGCAATTGTTTTTTAGTTTTAATTGCATTATGAAAATCTGCAATATTTTGTTTTGCCCCACACTCCAAACAAGCAGCTTCAATAGCATTACCATGAATCTCTATCATTTTATTTTTAGGGATCCCTGATTTTTGATGGAGCCCATCAATATTCTGAGTTATTAAGAAATTATTTCTTTGCATATTGGTAATTTTTTCAACAAAAGCATGCCCTATGTTTGGCTTTATGTTTTTAAGAAGCGAATGGAGCTCAATATTTCTCTCCCATGATAACCTTTGCTTTTCTTCACTTAACAAAAATTCGTTGAATTGAATAGGTTTATTTTTAGTCCAAAAACCATTATCACTTCTAAAATCAGGCAGCCCAGATTCTGTGCTTATGCCAGCACCAGTTAAAATTACTGTTCTCTCGCTAGCTTTTACTAGCCTAATAATTTCATTAAATGTATTCACAAATTTGCTTTTAAATTGACTTCAGAGAGTATAATTGCTCGCATGTTTAAAAATATAGGCATTGTTTCAAAAAAAAGCCTCTCATCAAGCGAATCCTCTATTGTAGTTGGGCTGCTTAGCGTTTTGCTGAAAAATACTAAGACCATTTATTCAACCGATCAGATTGATTATGAAGGCGTAGAAATTGTCGATCTTGAAAAATTTAATAATTCTGTTGATTTAATAGTTGTATTTGGTGGTGACGGTACTTTATTAGGAGCGGCAAGAAAATTTATTGAAAATGAGATCCCAATCTTAGGAATCAATATGGGTGCTGTTGGTTTTCTAACCGATGTAAATATTGAAAACTTTGAATCAGTCATCAATGATGTTTTTAAGGGAAACTATATTCTTGAAGAAAGAAGTTTAGTTGAAGCGCAATTCTCAGACCAGGAGGTTTTTGGTCTTAACGAAGTATTAATTCATTCAGGATCTTATGCTCAGCTAATGAGATATAGACTATTGATAGATGGTAAAACTGTATATGAACAACGATCAGATGGATTAATTGTTGCAACTCCAACCGGGTCAACTGCATATGCATTATCTGCAGGAGGATCAATAGTTCATCCAGAATTAAATATCTGGAACATTATCCCAATGATGTCACAGAGCCTCTCATCTAGGCCTTTAATAGTTTCGAATAAGAAATCTTTGGAAATTCAACTTATTGAAGGGCCTTTAGAGCATGCTATGGTTTGTGTAGACGGTCAAAAAGATATACCTGTTGAATATAATAAATCTATTTATATTTCTAAGAAGGATTTATCTTTAAAAATTATTCATCCATCAGATAATGATTTCTATGAGGCGTGTAGAGAAAAACTTGGTTGGAGCTTAGATATTACCGCCAAGAAAAATAATTAAACTTGAACATTAACTCCTCATACTTTTTTATTATTGCGATTGCTGTATTGCTTAGCTTTATAACGAATTTTGGTTTTAGCAGTCTACTTGAGCCATTTCTCTTTCTAAAAAGTAGCGGGCCAAATTTATATCCATCATTTCAGAATACTTACATAGCTTCTCAAGAATGGTGGCGACTTATCACTCCAACTTTTCTTCATTTTTCACTTACTCACTTAATATTCAATTGTTTATGGATTTATATATTGGGATCAAAAATTGAAATTAATGATGGAAGAGGGATTTTTTTAACTTTATTTTTAATTTCAGGTTTGTCGAGCAATCTTGGACAATATTTCATAACTGGTGATTATCTCTTTGGAGGATTAAGTGGAGCTGTTTATGGTCTTTTGGGCTACTGCTTCATATTAGACATTGATAACAGGGGTCAGAGATATGATCTGCCATATGCCTTATACCTTTTTATGTTTATTTGGTTATTTATAGGCTTTACTGGGCTATTAAAAATTTTTGGTTTTGGAAATGTTGCAAATATTGCTCATTTGGTTGGTATGATAGCTGGGTTTATACTTGGCTTAATCGCTAAATATACATTGAAGTTTTAGCCTAATGAAAAAAATCACTAAAGCAGTATTCCCTGTAGCAGGCCTCGGTACTCGGTTTTTACCTGCTACTAAAGCCATTCCAAAAGAAATGCTCCCAGTTATAGACAAGCCTTTAATTGAATATGCTGTTGAGGAAGCTGTTTTAGCTGGAATAGAGGAAATAATTTTTATTACAAGTCATACCAAAAGGTCCATTCAAGATCATTTTGATAAAAATCTTGAGCTTGAAGAAAAGTTGTTAAAGTCTGACAAAATAGAAGCTTTCCAAAAAATCAATAGAAAGATTTTTCAAAATACTACTTTCACATACGTAAAGCAAAAATCACAGAAAGGTTTGGGGCACGCAATTCTCCAGGCCAAACACTTAATACAAAATGAGTCTTTTGCTATCTTGTTGGCCGATGATCTAATCATTAATGATCCTTCAGCAACTCAGCAATTAATAAATGTTGCGCTAAAAACAAACACATCTGTTGTGGGGTTAAATAAAGTTCCAAAAGAGCATATTTCTAGGTATGGAGTAATTTCCTCTGCAGACATACCGAAGCATGAAAAATTATTTCTCCTTAACGGAATAATTGAAAAACCTCAATCAAACCCTCCCTCTAATTTGGCTGTGTTTGGCAGATATGTCCTATCTCACCACATATTTGATTACTTGGAGAAGATAGACCCTGGATTTGCTGGAGAGATTCAGCTTACAGATGCAATCAAGCTAATGTTAGAAGATCATGATATAAATGGGTATCTTTATGATGGTATCAAATTTGATTGCGGTTCTAAGGAAGGGTATGTTAAGGCAATTGCTCATCTAGCTTCAGACATGCTTTCATAATGAAAGTTTTATTAGCTACCTTAAGGATGCTGTCTCCTGAAACAGCTCATTCAATTGCATTAAACTCTTTAAAGCTTTTGCATAAATTGAAATTAATTAATTTATTTTTTCCATATAAATTTTCTAATTCTCCATTTTATTTCAAGGGTTTAGAGTTTAAAAATAGGCTAGGCATTGCTGCTGGATTAGATAAAAATGGTGATTTTATAGATTCATTAGGAGCATTAGGTTTCGGTTTCATTGAAGTGGGAACTATTACTCCTAAACCGCAATCTGGTAATTCTAAGCCGAGAGTATTTCGTTTTACAGATCAGGAAGCAATTGTAAATAGGCTAGGTTTTAATAATAAAGGTGTTGATTATTTAGTAGAAAGGGTAAAGAAAAGAAAATATTCTGGAGTTTTAGGAATAAATATTGGAGCCAATAAAGATTCTAAAGGTCAAAAAAGGATAGATGATTATATTGAATGCTTTCAAAAAGTTTCACCTTTTGCTGATTATATTTCCGTAAACATTTCCTCGCCAAACACTCCTGGCTTGAGATCTTTTCATTCCAAAGAAAATTTTTTACCATTATTTGAGGCAATTAAAAACACCCGTGAATCAGAGAGATTTTATAATCCAATTTTTATTAAGCTGTCCCCGGATGAAGAGCAAGATACAATTATTGAAATTACTGAAGCAATAAAAAATTTTAATTTTGATGGAGTAATTGCTTCTAACACTACAGTTGAAAAGAGCAATTTAATAGTTTCTACAACTGCTAACTATTCAGGCGGGCTATCTGGTAAACCTTTGCTTAAAAAATCAAATGCACTTCTTAATTTAGTGCATTTAAATGAACCTGAATTGTTAAAAATAGGAGTTGGTGGAGTGCATAATAAAGAGAGCTTTGATATGAAATTTGAAAAGGGAGCTTCCTTAGTACAAATTTATACAAGCTTTATTTATCACGGCCCGAAAATTATTAAAAAATTATTAAAATAAAATTTTTTATGGAATTATTAATTTCTCTTTTTATTATCCTTTTTTTAATTGGCGCAATAAGCTTTTTAAAGCCTTCAAAAAAAATGAAAGCACTTAGTACAGTTAGAATGTCGGCTAGTAAAGAGGGTTTTAAGATTGGCTCAACAAATGAACTTAAAAAAAAATTTAAAAACTGGAATCCGCAAGTAGCTATATATCAAATTAAAAACACTTCTGATCATAAGAATTTACACTACTTGAGAATAGAAAATAAGCTTAAACTTTATGACCCAATCTCCTTTAAATATGAAAAAAAATTTCAAATAGTTGAAGAAAAAATTTCTAAATTACCGTCTTCTGTACTTGAAATTATTTTTTATCAGTCCAATATAGCAATCGTTTGGAATGAAATGCTAGGTATTGAAGAGCTTATAAAAATTAAAAATGCTGTTCTAAAAATATGAACTTTTGAAAAATTTAATAGATTAATTTATGTCAAAAACACTTGTTATAGTTGAATCACCTGCAAAAGCTAAAACTATCTCTAAGTATTTAGGATCAGACTATATTGTAAAGTCTAGCGTAGGTCACATCAGAGACCTTCCAAAAGGAAAGTCAAAAAAACCAGCCCAAAGAAACACAATCCCAAAAGATCTCCCTGATGATGAGAAGAGGAGGTTAAAAAAAATTAATGAGCGTAAACGACTTATTAGAAGAATGGGAATCGATCCTGATAATGGCTGGGCAGCAAATTATGAAATCATTCCTGAAAAAGAAAAAGTTATTAAAGAGTTAAAAAAAGCAGCAAAGTCTGTAGAGTCAATTTTTTTGGCAACTGATCTCGATAGAGAGGGCGAGGCAATAGCTTGGCATCTTCAGGAAGCCTTGGGAGCAGATAAATTTAATTATTCCAGAGTAAGGTTTAATCAAATTACTAAAGATGCAATCCTAGAATCATTTGAAGATCCAAAAGAGATTGATTCCAGTCTTGTTGAAGCCCAACAAGCAAGAAGGTTTTTAGATAGAGTCGTTGGTTTTGAACTATCTCCACTTTTATGGGCAAAAATAGCCCGTAATTTATCAGCTGGAAGAGTTCAATCAGTTGCCTTAAGGCTCTTGGTAGAGCGAGAGCATAGCATTCAAAAGTTTAAGCCAGATGAGTTTTGGGAGATTTCATTTAAAGCTGAAAATGAAAATAATTATGGAATCGCGTTTAATTTAAACAGGAAGAAATCAGATCCACTGTTGCAAGCTGACGAGTCAAAAAAAATTGAAGAATTGATTAGATCGTCAGATTTGCTTATCAGCGAGGTAACCCAAAAACCGGTTAAGGTTAAACCAAAACCTCCATTTATCACTTCTACACTTCAGCAAGCCGCAAGTACAAAGCTGGGTTTTAACGTAAAGAGAACCATGAGAACTGCTCAAAAGCTTTATGAAAATGGCCTTATTACTTATATGAGAACAGATGCCCCTGCTTTGTCACCTGAATCAATTACTGATGCAAGAATGTATGTTGAAACTAATCTTGGAGATCAGTATCTTACAAATGCCCCTAGAATATATTCCTCAAGTGAAAATGCACAAGAGGCCCATGAGGCAATAAGACCTACAAATGCATCAACTAAATCAGAAGGTTTGATCTCTTCGTCAGATGAGGAAAAAAGATTATACGAATTAATTTGGCAACAATTTATAGGATCGCAATTACCCGATGCAGAATATTTGGCAACTAATGCAAAAATACAGTTAGATGAATATATTTTTTCTGCAACTGGAAGAGAAGTTGTATTTGATGGCTTCACAAGAATTGTGAAGTCAAAGCCTGATGATCAAGAGGCCAGCATTTTACCCCCACTTGAAGTTAATCAGAAATTAGCCCTCAAGGATTTAGCGAATAAACAAAAGTATACCAAACCTCCAGCAAGGTTTTCTGAGGCTGCATTAGTAAAAGAATTAGAAAAAAGAGGCATTGGACGACCTTCTACATATGCAAATATTATTTCTACGATACAGGATAGAGGATATGTTGAGATCCAAAATAGACGATTCTTTGTTAAAAAAATTGGAATGATAGTTACTGATAGGCTCGTAAGTAGCTTTGATGACATCATGGATTACAGTTTTACTGCTAATTTTGAAAATGAGCTAGATAGAATTGCAAATGGTGAGTTGAACTGGAAAGAAGTTTTAAACTCTTATTATTCTGCTTTTCAAGACGACCTTTTATCAGCAATGGATGAAGAAAATGGGATGGTTCCGAATCTTCCTACAATGACAAATATCAATTGCCCGGAATGTAAAAAAAATAAATTAACTATTAGAAATGCTAGTAATGGAGTCTTTCTAGGTTGTGCTGGGTATAGTTTACCAGGCGATGAACAATGTAAAAAAACTTTGAATCTTATCTCAGGCGATGAGGCTGTTAGTGTTGATGATCAAGAAGAAGCAGAGCATTTAGTTGCAAAACGTCGTTGTCCAAAATGTGATACGAGTATGGATAATTATTTGCTTGATGAAAATCATAAGCTGCATGTTTGCTCAAATAATCCTGACTGTGATGGGTTTGAGGTGGAAGAGGGCATATTTAAAATTAAAGGATATGATGGCCCAACTTTAGCCTGTCATAAGTGCGGATCTGAAATGCAATTAAAAACAGGTAGGTTTGGAAAATATTTTGGCTGCATGAATGATAATTGTGGTGCTACCAGAGCACTTCAAAGAAATGGAGAGCCAAAACCCATAGTGATGGAACCTATTACTACTGAGATCCCTTGTATTAAATTTGAAGATATTTACTTATTAAGAGATAGCATGAAAGGGCTTTTTTTAGCAGCGAGTAAATATCCAAAAAACAGAGAAACTCGCGCGCCATCTGTTGAGGAATTTAATCAAGCAGTAACTGAGAAGACCTTACTTGATGCATGTAAGTATCTAGAAGATCAAGGGAAGCATACTCATCTTTTACATGCACCTGAAAAAGATATTGATGGGAACCCTTATATCATTAGATATAATAAGGTTGAGGACACTCATTATCTAGCTTCTGAGAAAGATGGCAAAAAAACTGGGAATACTGCCTCTCATAATGGCGATAAGTGGGTTGAAGTTTCTAAATAAATATTCCTTGAATAAACTAAATTAGTTCATATATCAATATTGAAACCTTTTAATATTTACGAGAAGGGTGTTACAGTTTAATAATAAATATTTATGTCTAATTACCTAGAGCTTACCCAACTTCCTGACGGCACTATTGTTTTAAGAAGGTCCGATGATCACGAAAATCCAATTGTAAAAATTGAATTCTCAGGTGAATCAAAGGATTTTTTAAATGGTGCAGAGCTTTCAGTTGCCAAAGAAATGATTAGAGCTGGAATAGAGAGTGTTAGCGGCAATTCAATCGACTTCGATGATTTCTTTGATAGTGAAAAAAATAGCTTAAGAAAAAAATCAGTAGTTCTTCATTAGTGAGTCCTTATTAGACCTACACTCTTGCCTTCAACAAATGCTTCTTGCTCTCTAAGGTCAACTTCAATTGTTGAGAAATCTTTGTTAGCCGGAATTAATTCAAGCCTATGGTTTGTTTTTTTGAAATACTTTAAAGTTACCTCATCTTCAAGCCTAACAACAACTAGATCACCGTTCTTTACATCTGTTGTTTTCTTGATTGCTACTAAATCATCCTCATGAATGCCTGCCTCAATCATACTGACACCCTTTACTTTTAAGAAATAATCAAAACTGTCAGAAAACATATTTGAATCGCAAGGGATTCTTTTTTCAATATTTTCTTCAGCAAGGGTAGGAGACCCGGCAGCAACTAGTCCAATAACTGGCATTTGATCTCCGCTTTGCTCAAAAGATTGTTGGCTTTTGACAATAGATATTCCTCTTGAAGAACCACTTTGAATTGAGATATAGCCTTTCTTTTCAAGAGCTCTAAGATGCATTTCTGCAGCATTTGGAGATTTAAAACCTAACTCTTTGCATATTTCAGCTCTAGTCGGTGGAAAACCTGTTTTATTAAGATAAACTTCTACACAAGCTAAAACTTTTGATTGTTGTTTTGTTAATTCTTTCATATTATTTATACTGTATATTTTTACAGTATATAAATTTTGGTTGATAACTGCAACTCTCTTTAAAAAATGAACTCAAAATTAGTAATTGGAATCTCCTCAAGAGCACTCTTTGATTTAAGTCAAAGCCATCAAATCTTCGAAAATGAAGGCATTGAAGCTTATCGCAACCATCAAATTCAAAATGAAAATGAAATATTAGATCCGGGTGAGGCCTTTAATCTGGTAACTAAAATTTTAAAAATTAATGAATTTTATGAGTCTGCAGATAGGATAGAAGTTATCTTGTTATCTAGAAATACAGCAGACACCGGCCTTAGAGTCTTCAATTCTATTGAGGCTCATAAGTTAAATATAACTCGTGCCGTTTTTTGTGGCGGTGAAAGTCCCTACAAGTATGTAAAAGCATTTGGAGTAGATTTATTTTTATCTAGCAGCAAAGATGACGTCAAAATGGCTATTAAAAATAATGTCCCATCTGCAAGGATTATACCTTCAAAAGCAAAGAAAAAAATTAAAGGTGGCGATTTGCTCAAGATAGCTTTTGATGGCGATTCAGTCATTTTTTCTGATGAATCTGAAAAAGTGTTTGAAGAAGGGGGCCTAAAAGCTTTTTTGGATAATGAGCAAAAGCGGAAATCAATATTAAAGGCAGGGCCATTTAAATCATTTTTGGTTGAATTGAATAAACTTCAGTCTGAATTAGACTCAGGAGTTAGTCCAATTAGAACGGCCCTAGTCACTGCAAGATCCGCTCCGTCTCATAAGCGCGTCATCAAAACACTAAGAAAATGGGGAGTTAGGATTGATGAGTCTCTTTTTTTGGGAGGTATGAACAAGTCAGAATTTTTGAAATCATTTGAAGCAGATATCTTTTTTGATGATCAGCAGCAAAATATTACAGATGCTTCTGCAAAAGTTACTTCAGCTCATGTACCATTCGGAATTAAAAATAGGAAATAACCATGGATATAGTTTGTTTTGATATGGAAGGTACCCTTACTCCAGAAATATGGGAACAAGTTGCTCTTGATTCTGGCATCTCTGAGTTACGCAAAACCACCAGAGACATTTCTTCTTACTCTGATCTTATGGATTACCGGATTGGGATAATGAAACAGTATAACCTTAAGCTTGCTGATATAGTTGAGGCAACAAAAAAACTAGATTTGCTCGATGGGGCTCTAGATTTTCTAAATCAGGTACGGCAAGAATTTCAAGTAGTCATTTTATCCGATACTTTTCATGAGATCGCTTACCCATTAATGGAAAAACTTGGTTACCCTCTTTTGCTTTGCCATACACTTGATGTTGATTCAGAGGATAATATCCTTGGTTATAAGTTGAGAGATTCGCAAGCAAAAAAACAAGCAATCTTGGGCTTTCAATCTATGGGCTATAGATGTTTAGCTGCAGGAGATTCATTTAATGATTTGCAAATGTTTGAAGTTGCAGACCAAGGCTTCTTTATTAATGCCCCAGAAACTATTTCCACTTCAATGCCTGAAATACCAAGTTTCAACACATATCCTAATCTTCTTAATGCTTTAAGAGATTTTAATTAATATTTATGGACAATCCGTTATCGTTAAATAATTTTTCTAGACCAAAGCTAGAGATGCCGGGAGATGAAAAAAAACTTCTGCTTCATAGTTGCTGTGCACCATGCGCAGGAGAAATTATGGAAGCTGTAGCAGCATCAGATATTCAGACAACAGTTTATTTTTATAATCCCAACATTCATCCTAAAGAAGAATATGAGATTCGAAAAAATGAAAATATGAGATTCTGTGACAAGCTTGGATTTAATTTTGTAGACGCAGATTATGATAAAGAAAACTGGTTTGAAAGGATAAAGGGCTTAGAGAATGAGCCCGAAAGAGGAAAAAGATGCACTCAATGTTTTGACATGAGATTTGAGAGATCAGCTCTTTATGCTCATGAAAATGGTTTTAAGGTTTATGGAACAACACTTGGAATCTCTCGTTGGAAAAATATGGATCAAATCAATGACTCAGGTAATAGGGCTGCCCAACGATATGAAGATGTCCATTATTGGGATTTTAATTGGCGAAAAAAAGGTGGCTCCTCACGAATGATTGAAATCTCAAAAAGAGAAGAGTTTTATCAGCAAGAATACTGTGGTTGCGTATACAGTTTGAGGGATACCAACAAATGGCGCCAAGAAAATAACAAAGATCGAATTATTAGAGGTATTAAATTCTATAATTAATTTGGGAAACATACCTTTGGCAAAGTACAATACGAACCAATGAATACTCCGGGGAAAAAATTCAGACAAGCTATAGCAGATAACAGTCCTTTATTGGTTGTCGGTGCTGTAAATGCTTATTGTGCAAAAATGGCCGAGAAAGCTGGCCATAAAGCTCTATATCTTTCTGGAGCAGGAGTCGCAAATGCATCTTTTGGATTGCCTGATTTAGCTATTACAACCCTAAATGATGTTGCTGAAGACTCCAGAAGAATCACTCAGGCCACTAGCCTTCCACTTTTAATTGATATTGATACTGGTTTTGGTGGCGCATTTAGTATCAGTCGAACCATCAAAGAAATGATTGCTGCTGATGTTGCAGCAGTTCATATAGAAGATCAGGTTACCCAAAAAAGATGCGGTCACAGACCTAATAAAAGTCTTGTAGATAAGATTGAAATGAGTGATCGAATTAAAGCTGCTGTTGATGGTCGTACTGACGATAGTTTTTTTATTATGGCAAGAACAGATTCATATGCCACCGAGGGAATGGAAGGTGCAATTGATAGATGCAGGGAATACATTTTAGCTGGAGCAGATGGGATATTTTTAGAGGCTGTATCTAGTTTGGAGGATTACAAGAAATTAAAAGATGCATTACAAGTACCCGTTCTAGCAAATATTACTGAATTTGGAAAAACTCCTCTTTTTACTGCAGAGGAATTGGCATCAGTTGGAGTTGATATCATGCTATTTCCATTATCAGCTTTCAGAGCAATGAATAAAGCTGCAGAGTATGTATATCAAGATATTGCTGCCAATGGATCACAGGCAAATTCAGTTGAAAAGATGCAGACAAGAGATGAACTGTATGATTATTTAAACTATCATTCATTTGAACAAAAATTAGATGAATTATTTAAACGTAAGGAGAATAAGTAAATGGTTAAGAAGTTAGAAGGCGCTGGACTTCGTGGTCAAGTTGCTGGTGAGACATCACTATGCACGGTTGGGCAAGAAGAAGGCCTCGCTTACAGAGGACATAAAATTGAGACATTGGCTGAAAAAGGAACATTTGAAGAGATTGCTTACCTTCTTCTTTACGGTAAATTACCCAATAAATCAGAATTAGCGGATTATAAATCCTTATTAAAAAGTTTAAGAGATCTTCCTGAGCCCTTAAAGAAGGTTCTCAGGGAAATACCTGCATCAGCTCACCCCATGGCAGTTATGGCAACAGGGTGCTCAATGTTAGGAAACCTTGAGCCTGAGGAGTCAATGGATGCGCAAATGGATTCTATTAATCGAATGGTTGCAACAATGCCATCGATTGTTACTTACTGGTATAAATTTTCTCATGATAACGAAGATATCAGTCTCATAAATGATGAAGATACAATAGCGGGTCATTTTTTACATATCCTGCATGGTAAAACTCCATCAGATTTACACAGAAGAGTAATGGATGCTTCATTGATTTTGTATGCTGAGCATGAATTTAATGCTTCTACATTTACTGCTAGGGTTTGTGCTTCAACAATGTCAGATATTTTCTCATGTGTCGTAGCTGCCATAGGCTCTTTAAAGGGCCCTTTGCATGGAGGCGCTAATGAGGCTGCAATGGAAATGATTGAAAACTGGAAGACAAGAGATGAAGCCAAAACAAATATATTGGATATGCTTGCTAATAAAGGCAAAATCATGGGATTTGGTCATGCGGTTTACTCTGAAAGAGATCCAAGAAATGCAGTTATAAAAGAATTTTCTAAAGAGTTATCTAAGGAATATGGAGATGATACCTTGTATCAGGTTTCAGAAGAAGTTGAGCAAGTAATGTGGGACGAAAAGAAATTATTTCCAAATGCAGATTTTTTTCATGCTTCAGCATATTTTTATCTTGGAATTCCAACAAAGCTATTTACTCCAATCTTTGTTATGTCGCGAGTAACTGGTTGGACTGCTCACTGCATGGAGCAAAGAGCTAATAATAGGATTATTAGACCTAGCGCAGAATATACAGGCCCTGAGACTTCTGTTTGGGTTGATATCGAAGATAGGGAGTAAATCATGTCAAATAATGTTGAGCTGAATATAAGGTCAGGTCCAGACTCTTTGCTTGTAGAAATTGCAGAATATGTATCAAAGCAAGATATTAATTCTGAGCTTGCTCTTTCAACTGCTCGAAACTGCTTAATTGATACCATTGGATGTGGTTTATTGGCATTAACCTTTCCTGCGTGCACAAAAATGCTTGGTCCAATTGTTCCAGGTACCAGTGTACCCAATGGTGTAAGAGTTCCAGGAACTAATTTTTTACTTGATCCTGTGAAAGGGGCATTTGATATAGGGTGCATTATTCGATGGCTTGATTATAACGATACTTGGCTGGCTGCCGAATGGGGACATCCTTCAGATAATTTGGGAGCCATTCTTTCAATAGCTGATTACGTTTCTCAAGAAAATGTTGCTGCTGGTAAAGACCCTTTAACAATGCGAGATGTATTAGAGTCCATGATTATGGCGCACGAAATACAAGGAGTATTAGCTCTTACAAATAGTTTTAATCGGGTTGGTCTCGATCATGTTGTGCTTGTAAAAGTTGCTTCAACAGCCGTTGTTACAAAGTTGCTTGGAGGAAATACTGATCAAATTATGGATGCTGTAAGTCAAGCATGGGTAGATGGACAAAGCTTAAGAACCTATCGTCATGCTCCTAATGCTGGTTCTAGGAAAAGCTGGGCTGCTGGCGATGCCACCAGCAGAGCGGTTAGACTGGCGCTCATTACTCTTTCTGGAGAAATGGGATATCCAAGTGTTTTATCTGCTCCAACATGGGGCTTTGAAGATGTTTCATTTAAGGGTGAAAAACTTTCTTTAAGCCAACCTTTTGGTTCATATGTTATGGAAAATGTCCTCTTTAAGATTAGTTTCCCTGCTGAATTTCATGCGCAAACAGCTGTTGAAGCTGCGGTAACACTTCATCCTCAAATTAAAGATAGGCTAGATGAAATTTCCAATATTGAAGTTACTACGCATGAATCTGCGATAAGAATAATTTCTAAATCTGGTAAGTTAAATAATCCAGCCGATAGAGATCATTGTTTGCAATACATGATCGCAATAGGATTAATTCATGGAGATCTTATAGCAGAACATTATGAAGATGATGTTGCCAGTGATCCAAGGGTTGATACGCTCAGAGAAAAGATGACAATCAAAGAAGATAAAAGATATACAGATGAATATCTAGAGGCTGATAAAAGATCTATAGCAAATAAAATTCAAATATTCTTCAGTGATGGCTCTTCAACAGATGCTATCGAGGTCGAATATCCTATAGGCCACAAGCGCAGAAGAGAGGAAGGAATTCCAGTTCTAGAAAATAAATTTAAGAATAATCTTGGGAGGATTTTTGAAGATGAAAAAGTGAATTCCATTTTATCAAAATGCCTTGATCAAGATCAGCTTGAGGCTATGAGCGTCTTAGATTTTCAAGAATTGTTTGCTGTAAAAGAAAACTCTTTTTAAAGGCTTGTTGGTATAAACCTTAGAGCTTCTTGGCTAAATAAAAATGTCTGGTCTGAGTAATGAACTGAAGATTCATTTCTTGATGATCCATAGTTGTGCATGCCATAAATTATTTTACCGCTGTCTTCTTCGGCAATAATAAAAAATAAACCATCACCTCCTGACATATTTAAACTTTTAGTATCAGAGTTTGGTGATCCATAAACGGCTCTTAGTGTGTCTACCGAGCCTTGAATTGGATAAGTTCTAGATCCTCTTGAAATGGTATTAATTTTACTCCATGGATCGGTATAGTTTCTTTGAATTTCTTTAAATAAGCTGTCGCATTCTTTTTTTGCTGCTTGATAAGTTGGTGTAGGTTTACTATTCATTTCTGAAATCCATTCTTGAGCCATAAAACACATACCTAAGGCAGCATTAGTATTGTTAAAGTCAGTTTTTCCATTCCATTTTTGCAATGCCAGCTTAAGATTTTTGTCATATTCCATGATCGATTCTAGGTATTTATATTGCCGAGAATTTTTTGAGTAGGAGTTATCAAACTTGATTGCAATAAATTTATCAAGATCAATGCTCTCATCAATAGAAAGAAGCTCATTAGCAACATGAGATCTATTTGTGAGCCTTTGTTCAAAATGTACATTCTTTTTCATTGATTTTTCTTTTAAAGAATGCTCTCCCATTACCGAAAAAGGGTTCTGATTTGTGCTTTGAATCCAACCATTTGAAGGATTAATAAATTTGGGAAGATTATGCACTAAGTCCTTTTCATCCCAAATATCTTTCGAGCTAGAGCTGCTTATAATCTTTCTTGCTTTTAAGGCATCATTCCTATTCGGGATTCTTCCATTATAAAAATATCCAATATTTCTATCAGAATCCATTGTCACAAAATTAAAGCTGGGTATTTTCCTTTTCGCAAGTTGCTTCTCAAATTCATATACATTTCTTGTCTTGCTTATTTCATACCAACCCTCTATTTCATTGAAAGAGCTCTGGTTCATATGTCTAAGAGCAAAATATTTTCCATTCATCTCTATCACAGGACCAAATTTTGAATATCTAAATTTTTGTTTTGTGCTCCATCTTAAAAAACCAAAAAGTTTAAATGCTAACTTATCCTCTTCGATTTCAAATGATTCCCATTTATCATCAAGTAAATATTGATCGGCATTATCTGGATTTATTGTTAGTTCAAAAATATCCATAACATCGGGACGATTTACAGTAGCGCCCCAACCAATGTTTTTATTGAACCCAACATTTATTAAAAAAGATCCTGGAAAGTTACCACCGTGCCCATGCCATCCGGATTCGCTCTCAATATTTAATTCATACCAACCCACTGGTCCTGATAAGGGTTGATGAGAGTTAATAAGTAGGTATGAGGCATTTGAATCTGTTTTAGTTGAATTAATTGCTATTGCATTTGAGCCCGTTGGAATGGATGTTTCATCTCGCGAAGTCATTTGCGCTAAATCTCTATCTAAACCAGCAAAAAATAGATGCTGAATATATGATCCTGCAAGCACATCTTCTTGAGTTACAGGATGAATAGATAGGTCTACATTATCTGGATGTTTATTTGCATACATATTGACACCATCCGCATATGCCTGAGCCATCGAAAGTATATTTTGAGAGAGTTGCTGTTTCCCAATATTTTTTACCTTGGAATGAATTTTTAATAATCTGACTAGGTAGTCTGTATCGATACTATCAAGACCATTGTAAAGTGCATTTTGACCTCGATACAAAGGCATTAACTCAACAAGGTCCTCGTATGCATCTTCTGCATGAACTAAACCTATTCCATACGCAACATCTTGATCAGTCTTACCTTTGATATATGGAATGCCCCAAAAATCTCTATCAATTGAAACATTGTATTGATTGCTAATTTTGTATGTTGAATTCTTATTAGTTATTGCGCATGAACCTTGCATCAGAATTATGAAAGCAAAGAGTATGGCAGCACTTGAAATTTTTTTTATCATCACAAATATCATTGTAATAGTTTCTTATAAAAAATATTTTACAATCATGCAAAAAAATATCTTGATAATAGGTTGCAACTCCACTATTGGTAAAGAGGTTATTCAGTTATCTGCACAACAGGGAGATAACATTATTGCTACCTCGAGATCACCAATTGATATATCAGTAAATCAATTTATTCAATTAGATCCAAATGGTGATTTGTCTGACTTAGACTCTTTACCAGAATCAATTGATGGGTTGCTATATTGTCCTGGTTCAATTTCACTAAAATCAATTCAAAGAATGGATATTTCAGATATCAGAGAAGATTTAAGTATTAATTTTGAAGGAGCCTTTAATATCATTAAAAAAGTTTTGCCTAATCTAAAAAAAGACAATGGTGCCTCAGTAGTATTTATTTCATCTGTAGCCGCCAATACTGGAATGACATTCCATTCATCCATTGCAGCTTCAAAGTCTGCGCTAGAAGGTTTTGCTAGGAGTCTATCAGCTGAGCTTGCTCCAAGAGTAGCGGTAAATTGCATTGCTCCATCTCTAACTGATACTCCAATGGCTGAGCACCTGATCGATAATGAAAAAAAATTAAAGTCTTCTGAAGAGAGGCATCCGCTCAATACAATTGGAGACCCAGCTCGGATTGCTGAAGTTATATACAACCTTTTTTCTGCCAAAGATAATTGGATTACTGGTCAAACAATTAACATTGATGGCGGTCTATCAACCCTTAGATAGGCTCTAATAAGCTTTTTGGTCTATAATTCCGCGTATGTCAGGGAATACATTTGGAAAATTATTTCAAGTTACAACTTATGGGGAAAGCCATGGGAGGGCGCTTGGATGCATTGTGGATGGTTGTCCGCCTCAATTAGAGCTCTCGCCTGAAGATATTCAATCTGAACTAAATAGAAGAAAACCTGGCCAGTCTGATGTTACAACTCAAAGAAAAGAGGATGATGCTGTAGAAATTTTGTCAGGTGTATTTGAGGGCAGAACTTTGGGAACACCAATCAGTCTAATTATTTACAATCAAGATCAAAAATCAAAAGACTACTCTAATGTTAAAGATGTTTTCCGACCTAATCATGCCGATATTACCTATCAAGCAAAATATGGTCACCGAGACTATAGAGGTGGTGGTCGATCAAGTGCTCGAGAGACAGCTATGAGGGTAGCAGCAGGAGCAATTGCTAAAAAATATCTTAATCAGCATGGTATTCATGTTGAGGGTTACGTTTGTCAAATAGGCGATATTTCGGCAGACACCATCAATTTAAAAAATGCTAAATCGAACAAGTACTTTTTTGCTGATAATTCTAAATTAGATGCTCTTAATTCTATGTTTGATGAACTTATTGCAGAGGGCAATTCTGTTGGAGCAAAGCTCGGAGTTAAAGTCAAAAATTGTCCTATTGGTCTTGGCGAACCAGTTTTTGATAAGCTTGATGCAGATTTAGCAAAAGCTATTATGAGTATCAATGCTGTCAAATCTGTTAGCATTGGGAATACTCACAATATTTTAGACCTTAAGGGCTCCGAAGTAAGAGATGAGATGACACAAGATGGCTTCAAATCAAACAATGCTGGAGGGATCTTAGGTGGAATAGCAAATGGTGATCCCATTGAGTTAGAGTTTATTATCAAACCAACATCCAGCATAAGATCAAAAGGCCAAACTATTAATTCAGCTGGTGACGAAGTCGAGGTTGAAGTAACCGGTCGACATGATCCATGTGTAGGGATTCGAGCAGTTCCTATAGCAGAGGCTATGGTAAATTTAGTTCTCATGGATCATTTCCTTAGAAATCAAGCTCAATGCGGAACAATTAATCAATCAACGCCGTTTAAGAAATAACATGCCTGCTACTTTATATGACAAGCTCTGGGATGAGCACCTAGTTCAAACCGATGATAACAATGAGTCATTAATCTACATAGATAGACATTATCTGCATGAAGTTACATCGCCTCAAGCTTTTGAAGGCTTAAGGCACAAGCAGTTGAAACCATGGCGGCTTGATGCAAATGTCGCCACCCCTGATCATAATGTCCCTACTGATCGAGGTGATTCATTCAATGCAGCATCAATTGAGGATGAGGTAGCTAAAATTCAGGTAGTTGAGTTGGACAAAAACTGTAATAATTTTGGTATTCATCAATTTGATATAGCGTCAAATAAACAAGGTATTGTTCATGTGATGGGCCCAGAGCTTGGATACACACTACCTGGCATGACTATTGTCTGTGGCGATTCTCATACTTCAACTCATGGCGCATTTGGGTGTTTGGCTATGGGCATAGGGACGTCTGAAGTTGAACACGTTTTAGCTACGCAATGTTTAAAAATTACTAAGTTAAAAAATATGCTAATCAATTTCAACGGTCATCCTCGAAGAGGCGTAACCTCAAAAGATATTGTATTGCATTTAATCAAGTTAATTGGAACTGCTGGCGGTACTGGCCATGCTATTGAGTTTTCAGGTTCTTATATATCATCTGCTTCAATGGAGTCCAGGATGACAATCTGTAATATGGCTATTGAAGCCGGAGCAAAGGTTGGTCTTGCTGGGGTTGATAAAACTACTCTTGATTATGTAAAAAAACATTCGAATCTTTCAGATTCAATGTTCAGTATGGCAAGTGAATATTGGAAGACCTTAAAATCAGACCCAGATGTAAATTTTGATCAAACTATTAATATTGATGTTTCAAAGATTAAACCTCAAGTTACTTGGGGCACTTCCCCTGAAATGACTATAGATTTTGATGCAGATATTCCCTCTCAAGAGGATATCAATGAAGCAAATCATGAAAACTTATTGCTTGCAAAATCTTATATGGGTTTAGATGAATCAAAGACTTTACAAGATTTAAGTTTTGATAGGATTTTTATTGGTTCTTGTACCAACTCAAGAATAGAAGATTTGCGAGATGCTGCATCTGCTTTGAGAGGAAAGAAAATCTCAAAAAATATTACAGAAGCTATTGTGGTGCCCGGTTCTGGAATGGTCAAAGCACAAGCAGAAGAAGAGGGTTTGGATAAAATTTTTCTTGATGCAGGTTTTTTGTGGCGTGATCCAGGTTGCTCAATGTGCTTGGGCATGAATCCCGATCAGTTAAAGCCTTATGAGCGCTGTGCATCGACTTCTAATAGGAATTTTGAAGGTAGACAAGGCAATTTAGGAAGGACGCATTTGATGAGTCCTTTAATGGCTGCGTTGACAGCAGTAAACGGTAAAATAACGGATCCATCATGACTAATTCAGTCATCACAGGCATAGTAGCAACTTTTGATAGAGATAATATTGATACTGATCAAATTATTCCAACTGAGTACCTAAAATCTATAAAAAAATTTGGCTTTGGAGATTTTCTCTTTGATGGATGGAGATATTTAGATGAAGGAAGGTTAGATATGACTTCAGAAGATCGCTCTAAAAATTATGATTTCATTTTAAATAGAAAACCTTTTACAAATGCCGAAATTCTATTAGCTAGAGATAATTTTGGTTGTGGTTCTAGCAGAGAGCATGCTGTGTGGGCTTTGAGAGATTTTGGTTTTAAGGCAGTAATAGCAAGCTCATTTGGAGATATTTTTTATAACAATTGTTTTAAGAATTCTGTTCTGCCAATAAAATTGTCTAAAGAAAAGATTAATCATTTATTTGAAGTTTCTAGTTCTTCGCCAGCCAACTTTCAAATTGATTTAATAGCAAAAGATCTCAAGTTTGATGATAATTCTTCCTATTCGTTTGATGTAAAGGATAGCCTGCTTGATCGTATTATTAATAATTTAGATGATGTGGATATTACCTTAAAACATAAAAGTGATATTGAGATTTTTGAGCAAAAAAGAAGAAATCAAAGACCCTGGCTTTTTGATTACAGTAACTGAGTAAAATAATGACAAAAAAAATATTAATTCTTCCAGGGGATGGTATTGGTCAAGAAGTTACTTCTTCAATGAATGAAGTTTTGTATTACCTAATAGATGAGCAAGGTCTAGACTTTCAAATATCAGAGAGAAAAGTTGGCGGATCCTCTTATGATGAATTTGGCAAACCTTTAACCGAGGAAACGCTAGAGATTGCAAAAAACTCTGATGCAATTTTATTTGGAGCTGTTGGGGGGCCTCAGTGGGATAACCTTGAGTGGGATTTTCGACCAGAACAAGCATTGCTAGGATTGCGTAAATCTCTGGGTTTGTTTGCTAATCTAAGGCCTGCATTCTTATTTAATGAGCTTGCATCTGCATCTCCTCTCAAAAATCATATTATAGAAAATCTAGATATTCTTATTGTCAGAGAGTTAACTGGTGGAGTGTATTTTGGCGAGCCTAGAGGTATTGTTGAGAATGAAACTCCTAAATACGGTTTCAATACAATGGTCTATAACGAAGACGAAATTAGAAGAATTGCAAAGGTCGCATTCGAAGCTGCAATTAATAGAGATAAGAAGCTGTGCTCTGTTGAAAAAGCCAATGTTCTAGAAGTCTCAAAATTTTGGAGAAGTATAGTTACTGAGATGAGTGAAGAGTATCCTGAAGTCGAACTTTCTCACCAACTTGCTGATAATACAGCGATGCAGCTCGTGCTCAATCCAAATCAATATGATGTGATTGTTTCAGGCAATCTTTTTGGAGATATGCTCTCAGATATTGCTGCTACTTTAAGTGGTTCTATTGGAATGCTTCCTTCTGCGTCCTTAAATAGTTCTTCGCAAGGCATGTATGAGCCATGTCATGGAAGTGCGCCTGATATTGCCGGTGAAGGTATTGCAAATCCAATTGCAATGATTGCCTCTCTTGCAATGGCTTTTGAATATTCCCTTGGAAGAGTTGATCTTGGACGAAGGATTGAATCAGCAATCAAAATCTTTATTAGCCAAGGTCACCGAACAAAAGATATCTCTACTTCTGAGGAATTCATGAAAACTCAAGAGGTAGCTCCAGCTTTGATAAGAATCTTAAAGGATGAAAATGAATAAGGGAGTATCTCTTGCTTTGATAGGAGCATCTGGCGTTGTTGGAAGAAAAATCATTCAATTATTGGAGAAAAGAGCATTTCCCATAGATCAATTTGTACCTCTAGGTAACTCAACTGTAGGATCATCTATTCAATTTAATAATAAGGAATATAAAGTAGAATCATTAGAAAATTTCAGTCCTAAAAAAGGACAATTTATAATTTTTTCTGCTGGATCAAGTGTTGCAGAGCAGTATGCAAGAAGCTTTGTTGCTCAGGGTAGTTTTGTTGTGGATTTGTCCTCAAATTTTCGATACGAAGATGATGTCCCTTTAATTATTCCAGAAATTAATGGAGAGATTATAAGTAGACTTTCAAAACCATCTCTTATAGCAAACCCAAATTGTTCTACAGCCCAACTACTCCTAGCTTTAAAACCTATTCATGATCAAGTTAAAATCAAGTTTTTGAATATAGCAACATATCAGGCAGTTTCAGGAACTGGAAAAGCTGCCTTAGAGGAGCTGCATAATCAAACATATTTTACTGATTCAGAAATCGAATCTCCTGTGTATCCCAAGCAAATTGCTTTTAATGTTATTCCACAGTGCGATATTTTTTTAGAAAATAATTTTACTAAAGAGGAAATGAAGTTAACTTGGGAAACTCATAAAATTCTTGATCCAAATATTTTAGTTCAGGCAACCTGCGTTAGAGTCCCAGTATTCAATGGGCATTCTGAGGCAGTATTCTTTAAGGTATCCAAAGCAATATCGCGAGAAGAAATTATTGAAATCTTAGAAAGTTCTCCTGGTATAAAAGTACTTGATGATCCTAAAGATGAGGTGTATCCAACACCTGTTGAATGTGCATCTGATACAGAGGAAGTTTATGTTGGGCGAATTCGCTCACAAGAGCTTGATGGTGATACGTGGATTTCTATGTGGATAGTTGCTGATAATGTTTATGGCAAAGGTGCTGCCTTAAACGCTGTTCAGATATGTGAAAAAATTCTTGTTGTTAATTCCTTGAAATGAAAAAGTATCTTCTTTTATTAGCTCTGTTGAGTCATAGCCTTTATGCAAGCACCATCATTGGAAGTCCCATTGTAGAAGTTAATTCAGAAGGATTATATTTGGTTCAGATTAAGATTAGCTCAACTAGAAATCTAAATGAAGATGATATTTCTATTACTAACTTCAAATCAGATGACGAGCTATCTGATTTTAAGTTTGAATTTAGAATTTTTGAAAATCTTCAAGATTACAAACGTCTAACGCTAGCCATACCTAATAGCTATTTGGAAGATTATGTTTCTTTTCGACTTAATATTAAGAAGGAATTAAAGAAAGATATATTTATATTTCTTCCACAAAATAACGTTGTTCCTAAGGCAAAATCACAAGTTTCTTTTAAACTTCCAGCAAAGAAAATTTATGGCGACCCGCAACGATATGATTTAGAAAAAATACTATCTGAAGAGATTGATTATCAAGACTCTGCAGTTGATAATTCTAACGTCTTTTCTCTTGCCAAGCCTAGTGATGAAAATAGCGATGATGCTGAAATTCTAAAGAGCATACCAAGCAGTGAAGTTGAGACTATATGGAGCGTTTCAAAATCTGTCAGCCAAGATTACGATGCTTCAATATATCAAATAATGTGGGGCTTTTATCTGGAGAACCCCGATGCATTTATTGATGAGGATATTAATAGAGTAAGAGGGGATATTGATCTTGCTTTACCGTCTCAAGAATTAGTCGCCTCCACTTCAGAGGTTAACGCAAAAGAGTCCATTGCTTTCATGGATATAAAAAATAAACAGATTAAAGGTTCTGCAATCAAGCCAACTCTTAAATTAACTGCGCCTGAAGAAATTTATCTTAATCCAAGCAGCAATGAAAATTCTATTGATAGTTCAACTCTCAAAGTAAATCCTGATCTAGTCAATACAATAGATAATTCTGAATTAAATGCTTCAGAAATAGTGTCAAAGAATACTTCATTCATTGATATACAGTCAGAAACTGATCTTTCTGCAATATCCAATATTTCAAAAAATACTAAAGGTTTTGATCTAAGAGATCTATTTTGGGTAGGTTTCTTGTCTTTGCTTTTAGGCTTTTCAATTGCATATATGCTAATCCGATCAAGCAAGAGACCCGCATTTACAAGAGCGGCTGTAGAGGAGGATTTGCAAGATGAGAATAATATTTTTCAAACCAATTTAAGCATATCTAATGATATTGAAACTCAAGAATTAGATTTAGTAAGAACATACATTGAAATGGATGACTGGGATAGCGCAGAAAAAATATTAGATAACCTGATTACTAACTCTAAAAATGAAGCAATTATTTCTGATGCTCGTTCGCTATTAGAGGAAAAGAAATAAATTGTGAGGTTTTTAGGCATTTGTCAGTACGATGGTTCTAATTATTCTGGATTTCAATCTCAAAAGAATGCATCATCAATTCAAGATCATCTTGAATTAGCTCTTTCTTCAATTGGGTCACTTGAAGAGCGTATTAATTACGCGGGCAGAACAGATGCTGGAGTTCATGCCACAGCACAGGTTTTTGATTTTTTATCCGAGGATCAGAGAGAATCAACTCAATGGCTCAAAGGTCTTAATTCCCAATTGCCAAATGATATTTCCATTTCTTCTATTCAAAAAGTTCCAGATGACTTTCATTCAAGATTTGATGCTATTAATAGATCTTATACATATGTAATTTATAAGGGCAAAACTCAACCAATTTTTTTAAGAGATTATATTTATTGGGAAAAGTATGAAATTGATCTAGAAATTATGCGAGCTGAAGCCGCTCTTTTAATTGGGACGCATAATTTTAATTCGTTTAGGGGATCAAAATGTACTGCAGAAAATCCAGTTCGTACATTACATAGTATTGAAATTGAAGAAAGGGAGAACTTTATCATTATAAGTCTATGTGCAAATGCATACTTGTATAATATGGTTAGAATTATTATTGGCACTTTGCTAGATATTTCTAAAGGCTCTGGAAAAAATATGAAGACTATTTTAAATGCTCGAGATCGAAAGATTGCAGGGAAGACCGCTCAAGCTCAAGGACTTTTTTTCACTGGTGCTGACTATAAAAAAATAAATTTAGATTTGAAAGATTATGCTTACAATCCTTTAAGTTTTTTTATTGACCCAAGATAATGAAGTTAAAAATTTGTGGGATAAGTGACATAAATATATTGAAATATGCCTGTGAAGAAGGTGTTGATTTTGCTGGATTCATAATGGTTGATGACAGTCCTAGAAAAATTTCTAATAATTTTTTAGATTCTTTAGAAACATTTGATTTTATGGAAACATCGCCTGTTTTTGTTTTTGTAAATCCATCAGTCGACGAGGTTAAAAAAGTTATAACGAAAATCAAAAATCCAATTTTGCAATTTCATGGGGATGAAGAAGATAATTTTTGCAAACAATTTAATCAACCATTCTGGAAAACTATCAGAATTAAAAATTTTCAGTCTCTTGAGGCTATAAATGATTTTCCTTCTGCAGACTCTTTGTTGCTAGAAACATTTTCTGATGATGCTTATGGAGGTACTGGCAAAGTATTTGATTGGAATTTGTTGAAAAATATCTCACTTCAAAATAAATTTATACTTGCTGGTGGGATTAATATACAGAACCTCAGTGATGCGATCTCTCAAAATCCTTGGTGTATTGATGTTAACTCTGGGGTAGAATCATCACTCGCACTTAAAGATAAAACTCTGATTGATCAGATTATAAGAAGTTTTAATAATGGATAATTTAACTGATTTACCAAGCCCCGATGGTTTTTTTGGACAGTATGGAGGGAAATTTGTTCCCGAGACACTTATGCATGCTTTAAATGAGTTGGATGAAACATACGCAAGACTAAAAAATAATCCTAAGTTTGTAGAAGAAATTGATCAAGATTTAGTCCAATTTGTAGGTAGGCCCTCTCCATTATATTTCGCTAAAAGGTTAACAGATCACTATTCTGGCCCTCAAATATGGCTTAAAAGAGAAGATTTAAATCATACGGGTGCTCATAAGATTAATAATACAGTTGGACAGATATTGCTTGCTAAGGCAATGGGCAAAAAAAGGATTATTGCCGAAACTGGTGCTGGACAGCATGGAGTTGCAACTGCAACAGTTGCGGCAAGACTCGGTCTTGAGTGCCATATTTATATGGGTGCTGCAGATGTAAAAAGACAGTCGTTGAACGTTTATAGAATTAAACTGCTTGGAGCAAAAGTGCACTCAGTTGATTCTGGTACCGCAACGCTCAAAGATGCTTTGAATGAGGCCATGAGAGACTGGGTAACCAATATTGAAGACACCTATTATATTATTGGCAGTGTTACAGGCCCTCATCCATACCCAATGATAGTAAGAGATTTTAATGCCATTGTTGGAAGAGAATTAAGAAAACAATCTATGGAACAATTTAAGCAATATCCAGATGCAATTGTTGCATGTGTTGGTGGCGGATCAAATGCAATGGGAATTTTCTATCCTTTTCTTGAAGAATCTAATGTTGCGTTAATTGGTGTCGAGGCTGCTGGTAGCGGTTTAAAGAGTGGCAAACATGCAGCTCCTTTAAATGATGGAGAGCCAGGTATTTTGCACGGAGCAAAGAGCTATCTTATGCAAGATGAGAATGGTCAGGTAGTAGATACACACTCTATCTCAGCTGGTTTAGATTATCCTGGAGTTGGCCCAGAACACTCTAACTTAAAAGACTCTGGAAGAGCTAATTATATTGCTGTTGATGATGATGAGGTTTTAAGTTCATTTCATTTAATAACAAAGCTTGAAGGTATTATGCCGGCTCTAGAGACTGCTCATGCATTTGCTGCATTGGAACATGTGGCTAAAAATTATAAATCTAATCAACATATCGTAATTAATGTTTCTGGAAGAGGAGATAAAGACATTAATACAGTTGCTACCATGGATGGAATCTCTCTTGACTAGATTAGATGAGAGGATTCTCTCTTTAAAAAAGGCTTCCAAAAAATCACTAGTTGCGTATTTAGTAGCTGGTGACCCAGACTTGGATTCAACTCTAGAGCTTATGTACGGATTTGTTGATGCGGGAGTAGATATTCTTGAGGTTGGCGTTCCTTTTACTGATCCTATTGCCGAAGGTCCAATTATTCAAGCTGCTCATGATAGAGCCTTAAAAAATGATACATCACTTAATAAGATTTTTAAGCTTGTTGAGAAATTTAGAAAAAAAAACAATGATACTCCAATCATTCTGATGGGTTATATAAATACTTTTCTAGCCAATGCAGAAGCTTTAAAAGAAGCTCATCAATCTGGAGCTGATGCAGTATTAATCGTTGATATACCAGGCGAGAGCAATCTAAAGGATCTAGGAATTAAAAATCAAAATCTTGCCTCAATTTCATTAATAGCTCCAACAACTAGTAAAGATAGAATTTCTAAAATATGTAAAAGCAGTTCAGGTTTCATATATTACGTCACCCTTCGAGGTGTGACCGGATCATCTGATCTAAATATTAATGAAGCAGAAAGTAATATCAATTACATAAGGTCGAAAACCTCTCTTCCAGTATTTGCTGGTTTTGGAATTAAGACACCTGAAGATGCTTTTAATTTGGGCAAAATATCAGACGGGATTGTTATTGGGTCTAGTTTAGTTCAGATGATTCATGAACAATCCAACAAAAAAGAATTTAAAAAAATATATAATTACCTTCATGAAATTGCTGAAGCAATAAGCAGATGAATTGGCTTACAAGATTAATTCCATCAATTGGTTCAAATCGTGATTCAAAATCCTCTAAGAGTAAGGTGCCTGATGGACTTTGGAATAATTGTCCGGCATGCGATGCCATCTTATATCAACCTGAGTTAGAAAAATCACTTTTTGTTTGCCCTAAATGTGACCATCATTTGCGTATTGGTGCGAGAACAAGAATGTCTATTTTCTTTGATGGTGGGGTCTTTCAGGAGCTTGCAACAAAAATTACCACAAAAGACGTTCTTAAATTTAAAGATACTAAGTCTTATACTCAGCGTATCAAAGAGGCTGTATCCAATACGGGTGAAGAGGAAGCAATTGTTATTGGCAAAGGTAAGCTTGAGGGAGCTGAAATTGTAGTAGCGGCCTTTGAGTTTCGTTACATGGGCGGGTCAATGGGGGGTGCGGTTGGAACAAAATTTGTTCAAGGGGTTGATGCTGCAATAGAGAATAAAGTTCCATTGATATGTTTTTCCACGAGTGGGGGAGCTAGAATGCAAGAGTCTATGATTTCTTTAATGCAAATGGCAAAAACATCAGCCGCATTAGAAAAACTTAAAGAAGCAAAACTGCCATATATCTCAATAATGATTGATCCTATTTATGGCGGAGTTTCAGCTAGCATAGCAATGCTTGGAGATATAAATATAGCTGAACCAAACGCATTGGTTGGATTTGCAGGCAGAAGGGTTATTGAGCAGACAGTGAGAGTAGATCTCCCTGAGGATTTTCAAAAATCAGAATTTTTGTTAGAGCATGGAGCAATTGACATGATCACTCATAGAAAAGATTTAAGAGCCAGGGTATCAAGTATTCTATCTAAACTGCATCCTGAACAATGAATACTAATAGAATACTCGGCATTTTTATAGCAGTTACTTTATTGGCTTGGATTCTTATTTTTACCCTTTCTCCTCAGTCTAAGTACCAGCAAACTGATAACATTAACATTCCTAAACTTCCAGAACCTTTAGTTGACTATGACAGTCTAAAAAAAATAGAGTTCAAAGAAGTCAAAAGTGATTTCTTAGAAATAGATACAAAAGATACCCTCCCATCTGCAAAGGAAAAGGTAGACATGATTGATTTTAATTTATACGTTTATAAAGTTGGCGCCTTTGGATCTTCAGTAACTATTTCTAAGTTAGTGCAATCATTTAATGATTCAGGTTTTCCAGCTTTTACTGAGCAAAATGAATCAAACCAAAAGCTTACTAATGTTTTAGTAGGACCTTTTGCGAGTAAAAAAGATATTAAGGATAATGAAAAAACCCTTAATCAAATTGCCGGCATAGAAGTCGGCGAGGTCATGGCTTGGAATCCTTAGCTTTATCTCACTTTGACTATCTTGTGCTTGGGATAATTGCACTTTCTGGTTTAGTTGCATTTTTTCGAGGTTTCATTCAAGAGACTTTATCTCTTTTATTGTGGATTATTGCCTTTGCAGCAGCAATGCTTTTAAACGAATATCTAGATCCTTATTTTGTTAATTATATTGATAGTCCTGAGATTAGAAGAATGCTTACAATCACTTCTGTCTTTGTCGGCGTTATCTTTACAGGAGGCTTGTTAATTAAACTAATTAGAGGTCTAGCTCATTGGTCGGGCATGGGAGGTTTAGATAGACTTTTAGGGGTGTTATTTGGATTTCTAAGAGGCATACTTCTAATTGTAGTGATCTACTTAGTTCTGCCTAGCGATTTTAGGCAATCCGCCTTCATCACAGAGTCCAAAAGTTCTACTTATTTAAAAAAATACGCACCCATGGCTGAAAAATTTTTTAAAAGTATGATCTCAGATAAAAATTCAGTTATGCTTAAATCTGATATCAGCACAATTTACGAGACAACCTAATGTGTGGAATAGTTGGCATATATTCTGAAACTCATGTAGCTAGCTCAATCTATGATTCTCTATTAATGCTTCAACATAGAGGACAAGATGCAGCAGGAATGGTCGTTTGTGATGAAACTGGCAGACTTAATAGTCGCAAATCTATGGGCTATGTTCGCGACACTTTTCAACAGCGACATATGAATAAATTGCTTGGCAATTATGGAATTGGCCATGTTCGTTACCCAACAGCCGGTGGAGCTGGTAAAGAGTTTGCTCAACCCATGTATGTTAATTCTCCATATGGTATTAGTCTTGCGCATAATGGAAACTTAACAAATTCGAAAGTTCTTGCGCGTGAATTATTTCATGCTGAAATGCGTCATCTTAATACCGATTCAGACTCGGAAGTCCTGCTTAATATTTTTGCCCATGAGCTCGGAAAGCAAAGAGCAATTCTTCCTTCTAAAAAGCATTTTTTTAAAGCAGTCAGAAAAACTCACATTAGATGTCAAGGAGCCTATGCAGTTGTTGCTTTGATTACTGGCTTTGGATTGCTTGCTTTTAGAGATCCACGTGGTATTCGTCCACTAGTAATTGGTGTGAAAGATGGCCCATCAAAAAAAGAATATATCGTTGCATCTGAGAATGCTTCATTCTCTGCTTTAGGTTTTAAAACATTGAGAGATGTATATCCTGGAGAGGCTGTGTATATAGATGTTGATGGAAATTTATATAGCGATCAGTGCTCTGAGAATGCAGATCCAACCCCTTGTATCTTTGAATATGTATATTTAGCAAGACCTGATTCTACTCTAGATGAAATTTCAGTTTATAAAGCTAGAATGAGAATGGGGCAGAAGCTGGCAAAAAAAATTCTTAAACTTAATCCTGATCATGATATTGATGTGGTAATCCCAATACCTGATAGCTCTACAACAGCAGCATTGCAGCTTGCCGCAGCATTAAAACTTCCATATAGACAAGGCTTTGTTAAAAACAGGTATGTTGGAAGAACTTTTATTATGCCTAATCAAGAAGAGAGAAAAAAATCAGTTCGGCGAAAGTTAAATATATTAGATCTTGAGTTTAAAGGGAAAAATGTTCTGTTAGTTGATGATTCAATAGTTAGGGGTACAACCAGCAAGAGAATTATTGAAATGGCCAAAGAGGCAGGTGCAAATAAAGTGTACTTCTCATCTGCAGCTCCACCAGTAAAATTTCAAAACCTTTACGGCATTGATATGGCAGCAACTAATGAGTTAATTGCATCTGGTAAAACTGATGAAGAAGTTGCAAATGCTATAGGTGCTGATTGGCTTATTTATCAAGATCTAAAAGATTTAATTGATTCTGCGCAGGAAGGAAATCCATCAATTAAAAATTTTGAGATTTCTATTTTTGATGGTAATTACCCAACATCTATTAGCTCTGATTACTTAGAGGGTCTTGAGTTAGCAAGAGGAGATGAAACAAAAGTTGCTAGAGAGAAATCTAGCTAAGCATTTACAATATTGATTGCAGGAATATCTGCTGCATTTGCACTTTCAACATAGCTATCTAGCTCATTAAAATTTAAATAACGATAAATATCGTCGGCTAATGGATTAATATCTTCCATGTATTTTAAGTATTCTTGGGGGGAGGGTAGTTTTCCAAGAACAGAGGATATGGCTGCAAGCTCGGCTGAGGCTAAAAATACATCAGCACCATCTCCTAATCTGTTAGGAAAGTTTCTAGTTGAGGTTGATACAACTGTTGAGTTCGCCAATACTCTTGCTTGATTACCCATGCAAAGAGAGCAACCAGGAAGTTCTGTTCTTGCCCCGGATGTGCCAAATACATTATATATTCCTTCTTCCATTAGTTGTTTCTCATCCATCTTAGTGGGAGGCACTACCCACAATCTTGCTTTAGTCCCATTATATTTTTTTAGTAAATGGCCTGCTGCTCTAAAGTGACCAATATTTGTCATACATGATCCAATAAACACTTCATCAATTTTAGTTTCTGCAACTGCTGATAAAGGCTTGATATCATCAGGATCATTCGGACATGCAAGAAGAGGCTCAGTAATTTCATTAAGGTTAATTTCAATAACCTCTGCATATTCAGCATTACTATCCGGTTCAAGCAATTCAGGGTTTTTGATCCATTCTTCCATTGCCTGTGCTCTTCTCTCTAGGGTTTTAGCATCACCATAGCCGCAGCCAATCATCCATCTCAACATCACAATATTTGATTTAAGATATTCAATAATTGGTTCCTTGTTTAACCGAACTGTACATCCTGAAGCAGATCTTTCTGCAGAAGCATCTGATAATTCAAATGCTTGTTCTACTTTCAGGTTCGGCAAACCCTCTATCTCAAGACAACGACCGGAGAAGACATTTTTCTTACCTTGTTTTTCAACAGTTAAAAGACCCTTTTGAATTGCCGCATATGGAATAGCATTCACCAAATCTCTGAGGGTTATTCCTGGTTGCATTTTTCCTTTAAATCGAACAAGAACTGATTCAGGCATATCTAATGGCATAACACCTAATGCTGCTGCAAATGCAACTAACCCTGATCCAGCAGGAAAACTTATGCCTAATGGAAAGCGAGTATGACTATCTCCACCAGTTCCAACTCCATCTGGAAGCAGCATTCTGTTGAGCCAAGAATGAATTATTCCATCGCCAGGTTTCAGTGATACCCCCCCTCGATTCATTATAAAATCTGGCAATGTATGCTGCGTATCAATATCAACTGGCTTTGGGTACGCAGCAGTATGACAAAAAGATTGCATAACAAGATCTGCTGAAAAGCCTAGGCAAGCAAGTTCTTTTAATTCATCTCTGGTCATAGGTCCAGTTGTATCTTGTGAACCAACAGTTGTCATCCTTGGTTCGCAATATGTGCCTGGCCTTACACCTTTTACTCCACATGCTTTACCAACCATTTTTTGAGCTAATGTAAATCCTTTTTTTGAAGAATCTTCCGCATCTGGTCTTGTAAATATGTCAGTCGGCTCTAAGCCAAGTGCTTCCCTAGTTTTGTCAGTTAATTGTCTTCCAATGATTAATGGAATTCGGCCATTTGCTCTTACCTCATCTAGAAGCACTGGAGTCTTTAGTTCAAATGTTGATAAGATTTCGCCGCTATTAGCATCTGATATTTTGCCATCATACGGCTCAAAAATAATTTCTTGCCCCATTTTTAATTTTGATACATCGCATTCAACTGGGAAAGCTCCAGAATCTTCAAGCGTATTAAAAAAAATTGGTGCAATCTTCCCTCCAAAACAAAATCCACCTTCCTTTTTATTAGGAATATATGGAATCTCATCTCCCATATGCCATAAGACAGAATTTGTGGCTGATTTTCTTGATGAACCAGTTCCCACCACATCACCAACAAAAACCAATGGGTTTCCTTTTTTCTTTAACTCTTCAATTGTTTCAAGGGGCTTCTCTAAACCCTCTCTAGGCATTTTAAACATTGCCAATGCATGTAGTGGAATATCTGGTCTAGACCAAGCATCTGTTGCAGGGGATAAATCATCGGTGTTAATTTCTCCCGGAACTTTATAGACAGTCAATTTAATCTGTTCTGCAATTTCTTCTTTTTCTTGAAACCAAGCACCCTCAGCCCAAGCATTTATAACAGCTTTTGCATTTTTATTGGTTTCAGACAATTCCAATATTTCATTAAATGCATCAAAAATTAGTAAAGTATTACTTAAAGCATTTGCTGCCTCTTCGCCTAATTCATCATCATCTAAACACTTAACTAATGGCTGAATATTGTAACCTCCAAGCATTGTACCCAAAATAATCACAGCTTCTTTTTTTGAGATGTAAGGGCTCGTTGTCTTGCCAGTTGTTATGTCTGCTAAAAATCCTGCCTTTACATATGCTGCTTGATCAACGCCTGCCGGCGTTCTTTCTTTTAACAGCTCTAATAATAGCTCTGATTCTTCATGCTCAGATTTAAGTAATTCAACTAATTCTGATGTTTGTTGAGCTGAAAGGGGTAGGGGTGGTATTCCTTGTTCTTTCCTTTCTTCACAATGTATTTTGTAATCCCGAAGCATTATTTTCTCCCTGGACCGTCATTTTACTGTGGTATTTCAAATTCCCCAAGCTTATTAGACATTTCAATTATATTTACATTGATGAAATAATGTATTATCCAATTTATGAAGAAAAATAAAGCTTCTACACCTTGTCTTGGAATATGTTCAACAACCTATGGCGATAATGTGTGCAAAGGATGCAAACGTTTTGTTCATGAGGTAATCAATTGGAATAAATATGCCATTCCAGAAAAAGAATTAGTCAATTCTCGACTTGAAAGCTTCAAGCTAACTGTTCTTAAAGATCGATTTTCTATTGCAAATGCAGAGTTACTTGCAACGCGACTCAACGATCAAGGAATTAACTTCAATGATTCTTTGGATCCAATGACTTGGATTTTTGACCTGCTAAGAGCTGCAGGTTCTCAAGATTTAGATTTAAGTCAATTTGGAATTATCTGCCATTCAGATGCTGAACTCTCTGAATTAAAAGATCAAATTTATTCTGAATTTCTTGATCTTTCCGAGGCTCATTATGAAAGATATTTTTCTACTTAGTTTGCGGTAAATCCCACCAATTTGTTGTGTATCTAGGCGATACCATTTGTTTTTGTATTGGTGATAATCCTGCAGGATGCTGTGAAGCGTAATAAACCTGTGTTTGCTTACTGTTAAGCGAATCTATAGTGTGCATCAAATGTGTATCTTGTTTTAAGTGTTGATGATCTGCTGCTTGAAAAAGAGATTGTTGAATGAAGGTTGGATGTGAAAAGTGGCTTAATAATATTCCTGCTTTTGCATATGGATAACCATTTTTGAAAGTTTTTTTTAGAGCTTTATTTGCACCCATTAAAATGCTCCTTGTATCATCTATGGGGTAGGGAAAATGGAAGCTATTAAATCCTCGATGTTGTAGATTTTTTTGAAATCGACTAGTTGCAACAAAGACAGAAACCTGGGAGCATTTCTGTGTTTCATGTCTCAATTTTTCTCCAGCACGTACTGCAAAATTACTAATCAGGGGTTTTAATAAGTCTAAACTATCAATTCTGCCTCTAAAACTTCGACTTACAACAATTTGTTTTTTTGGATCAGAATGATCTTCTATTCGAATGCATGGCTCTCCTCTCAATTCTCTGACCGTACGTTCTAAAACAACACTGAATTTTTTTCGAATTAACCTAATATCCATTTGCATTAGGTCATATGCAGAATATGTGCCTAATTGATTGAGTTGTTTAGAGAGCCGATGACCAACACCCCAAACCTCTCCGACACAAATAGTTTTTAGAATATTCGCTATATCTTTTTTATTGCTGAGGCAATAAACTCCTGCTCCGCCTTTTTGATTTTTTGCTACATGACTCGCAACTTTAGCGAGAGTTTTTGTTGGTGCAATGCCAATTCTTACAGGAATGCCAACCCATTGACGTATAGTGTTCCTGCAATACACACCAAATTCATATGCTTGATTTGACTGTTGTATATGTTGTAGATCTAAAAATGCTTCATCAATGCTATAAACCTCCATTCTTTTGACCATCCCATCTAAAATATTCATTACTCTTTTCGATAGATCACCATACAGCGGGAAGTTAGATGAAAATACTTTACCCCCTTGGGCTAAATATGCTTTTTTCACTTTAAACCAAGGGATGCCCATTTTGATTCCCATAGCTTTGGCCTCTTTGCTTCTGGCAATTACACAACCATCATTGTTAGATAGCACAACAATAGGTTTTTGTTTTAAATCCGGTCTAAAAACTCTTTCGCATGAAGCATAGAAATTATCGCAATCTACTAATGCTAAAAATTTCATTCAAATTTATTAATGGCAGCAGTCACTGTTCCCATGATATCTAGATCTTGACCGTGCTGAATATAAATTGGCTCATATTTAGGATTCTCTGGCAGTAAGCATAGCCGAGGCTTGAGTTGCAATCGCTTACAAATAAAATCACCATCTAAAGATGCAACTACAATACTGCCGTGCTTTGGTTTAAGACTTCGATCGACTATTAATATAGCTTGATCAGCAATATTTGCATTTAGCATTGAATCTCCAGAAACCCTTACTAAGAAAGTTGCCGCTCCATTTTTAATAAGATATTTATTGAGATCAATAGGACTTTCTAGATAATCATTAGCTGGGCTTGGAAAACCTACAGAAACTGGCTCTACAAAAAATTTTGTAAAAGTAGCAGGCAGATCATTTGTCGATATTAAACCGAGATAATTAATAGTCATGGGATTCCAAAATACTGTATATTTATACAGTATTATTTGGAAATAAACAATAGCTTTTTATAAGATTTAAGAGGCTAGAAAAGGATTCTATTTATCCAGACAGCATTTTTATCAGATAGTTTAAATTCACTCAATTCTTTTTTCTTATCATCGATCATTAAACACCACCCAGTTTCATCCCAATCACCAAGGACAACGCGAGTACCTAAATTATTCTGATGAACATAAGGTCTATGAGTATGACCATGGATCAGTAAATCTACTTTATGTTTTGCAAAGAATCTATCAACAGCACTTGGCGTAACATCCATGATAGAGGCATCTTTGTGATTATTATCATTCTGGCTGGCATCACGCATATTTGATGCCATTCTTAGACGTTCATCTAAAGATTTTTGTAAAAAATTTTTTTGCCATTTTTGTGAGCGGACTTCTTCCTTAAATTTAATGTATTTATGATCATTGGTGCAAAAATCATCTCCATGAGAAAGTGCAATTTTTAAATTAAAGAAATTCATAAAAAATGGATCAGGAAGTATTTTAAGATTAGATTTTTTTGCAAAGTCTTGACCGCAAAGAAAATCTCTGTTGCCATGCATAAAAAATACTTCTAATCCATTGCGAGTAGCACGATTAATTTTTTGCATAACTTTTAAAGCAAGCTCAGAATTATTATCATCACCAATCCATACTTCAAATAGATCGCCTAAAATATACAGGTGTGAAAATTCTTGAGATGCAGTTTTTAAAAATTTGAAAAAGCCCTCGGTAATAGAGGGCAGATTTTCAGATAAATGAAGATCGGATATAAAGCCTAACTTCATTCACTCACTGTAACTGAATTAATAATTGTTGGTTCAAGTGGTGCGTCAGCGTAACCACCAACATTAGAAGTAACACTTAAAGCAATCTGATCTACAACATCCATCCCATCAATCACTGAACCAAAAACTGCGTAGCCCCAGCCTTGAGAGGTTTCGGCTGTATGATTTAGAAAGTCATTATCTTTATGATTTATAAAAAATTGACCAGTAGCAGAATGAGGGTCCATGGTTCTAGCCATCGCAATAGAACCACGATCATTCTTTAATCCATTATTGGCCTCATTTTGGATTGGATCTGTATTAGTTGGTTTGGGAGCCATATTTTCATCGAGACCGCCGCCTTGTACCATAAATCCTTCAATAATTCTGTGAAAAATTGTACCTGAATAATAGCCGTCTCCAGCTAATTTTAAAAAGTTTGCCACGGTTATGGGCGCATTATCAGCATCAAGCTCTAAGTGGATGTCCCCGGCTGAAGTAGAAATAGTAACAAGTGACATTTGATCCTCCTCTGGATAATATTCAGTCTGATCTTTTTGACCAATGGGTGATAGGAAGAAGATTGATGCAACTGCAGTTACAATAATTATTAAGGCAGTAATTTGTATTTTTAACATTAATAAAACCTACATTCCAATTAAGTTCTTTATAATAAGTGATTCATATATTAAATAATAGATGACAATTAAGTTTTATAACTCCTTAACTAACCAGAAGGAAGATTTTGTACCCATACGCGAAGGTGAGGTTGGAGTGTATGTCTGTGGAATGACGGTCTATGATAATTGTCATTTGGGTCATGCAAGAGCGATGATGGCTTTTGACATTCTTGCCCGCTATCTCCGATATCAAAATTATAAAGTAAATTTTACTCGTAATATTACTGATATAGATGACAAAATTATTGAAAGAGCCAATGAAAATAAAGAGACAATTGATGCTCTCACAGATCGGACGATTGCGAGCATGCAAGAAGATTTTTTTAAGCTCGGACTGGAGCTTCCCACAAATGAGCCTCGCGCAACTGACCATATTGAAGGCATGATTAAAATGATTAGCACGCTTATTGATAAAGGACATGCTTATCATTCTGAAGGTGGAGATGTTTTTTTTGCCGTGCGGACATTTCCTGAGTATGGAAAACTGTCAAATAAAAATATCGATGATTTGAATCCAGGCTCTAGAATTGAAGAGGATGGCTCTAAAAAAGATCCATTGGATTTTGTGCTATGGAAAAGTGCTAAAGCAAATGAACCATCATGGGATTCTCCTTGGGGTCTTGGAAGGCCTGGCTGGCATATTGAATGTTCAGTAATGTCACTAGAAAATTTAGGTGAGCATTTTGATATCCACGGGGGAGGTCCAGATTTACTTTTCCCTCATCATGAAAATGAAATTGCTCAATCTGAATGTGCCTCTGATCATAAATTTGCAAACTACTGGATGCATTCAGGATTGCTAAAAATTAATGGTGAAAAGATGTCAAAGTCTTTGGGTAATTTTGCAATGCTAAAAGATTTATTTGCTTCTTATCATCCAGAAGTCATTCGATATTACTTAATCTCTAGTCACTATAGAAGTTCTTTAAATTTTGATAACGACTCTCTTGATCAAGCGCGATCAGCTTTAACAAGGCTTTATCAAGCTTTATCGCTTGCACCATCAGAAGAGTCAGATTTGCATAATGATAGTGTTAAGGAATTTAAAGATTCAATGAATGATGATTTAAATACCCCTGAGGCATTAAGCATTCTTTTTGGATTAGCAAAATCAATTAATAGTAGTCAGGATACTCAAGATCAGAGCATGTATGCATCAACTATGAGAGAATTGGGTAAAGTCTTAGGGCTCCTTAATGATAGCTCTGAAGCCTTTTTTCAGTATGGTGCAAATTTAACTGATGAAGAGATTAACCATAAGATAGAGGAAAGAAATCAGGCAAGAGATAATAAGGATTTTCAAAAAGCTGATCAGATAAGAGATGAATTAGCAGCACAAGGTATTGTACTTGATGACTCCAGCGATGGAACTAGTTGGAAGAAGTCTTAATCGTCTTCTTGCAGGTCCGTAATAACAGACTCAATACCTGTTGAACCCATGTTCATCCCAACAACCCTTTCAATACCCATTTTGGCATAGTGTTCAGCAGCATCTTTCATTAAACCTGATCTGTCTAATTCTATGCCTCCATCAACACAAATATTTATACCAGTTATAAATCTAGATTCGTCGCTAGCTAAAAAAAGTGCAGTATTTGCTATATCAATTGGCATACCAAAGTCTTTTATAGGTTGATCAAGCTTACTATCTTCAATTGCTGTGGCAAGGAGCGGAGTATCTATGGTACCCGGAGAAATTGCATTTACTCTAATTTTATTTGGGCCTAATTCAATAGCCGCATTAATGCAAAAATTGATAATTCCTGCTTTTGCAGCAGAATAAGCCAAAGGACCTGAACCACCCCCCATTCCAGCTATTGAAGCCGTATTTATAATAGAGCCTCCAACATTATTTTTTATCATTACTCTTGCAGCATATTTGCAGCCAAGAAAAACTGATTTAAGAAGTATTTGGAATGATTTATCCCATTCATCAGCATCAATATGAGTAATGGGGCCAACTGCACCACCAATACCAGCATTATTAAAAAGGATATTCAAACCATCAAAACGATCAACTGCAATATTGATCATTTTTTCTATATCATTTTCTAAAGAAACATCAGTGACAGATATGCATGCATCTGCATCCAGTTTTTTTTGTTTAATAATTTCAAACGTTTCTTCGAGGGATTCTTTATTTATATCTGCTAAAACAACCTTAGCCCCTTGTTCTAAAAATAATAATGCAGTTTCTTTGCCAATACCACTTCCAGCACCTGTTATTACTGCGACTTTATCTTGCAATCTTTTCATTTAGTAATTATTACCGAAAGCCTATCAAAATAAAAATAAAGTTTTGCTAAAAACACGCCATGCATGAGTTCAACAAATAGATTAAAATTGAAGATTGGTTAAAAGAATGGCTCCCTGACGTGGGATCGAACCACGGACCAATTGATTAACAGTCAACTGCTCTACCGCTGAGCTATCAGGGAACAAGTTGAGAATTATAAATTAAAATTCATAAAGTAAAACAGGATAATGACAAAAAATTTAACCGTTACATCTCCGTTTGAGCCTGCAGGCAGTCAGCCAACAGCAATCAAAACTCTTGTTAATGGCTTAAATGATGGATTGTTGCATCAAGTATTACTTGGTGTTACAGGGTCTGGAAAGACCTACACCATGGCTAAAATCATTGAATCAACCCAAAGGCCTGCTGTGGTCATGGCTCCAAATAAAACATTAGCTGCCCAATTATATGGAGAACTTAAAGATTTTTTCCCAAAAAATTCTGTTGAGTATTTTGTATCTTATTACGATTATTACCAGCCTGAGGCTTATGTGCCTACTTCAGATACTTACATTGCAAAAGATGCATCTGTTAACGAGCACATTGAGCAAATGCGTCTCTCAGCAACCAAAGCTTTGCTGGAAAGAAATGACACTATCGTTGTCGCTACTGTATCAGCAATATATGGACTGGGTGCCCCTGAGTCTTATCTGAATATGATTTTGCATTTAGACAGAGGTGAGACAATTGATCAGAGAAGTATTCTGCGTCGTTTATCTTCAATGCAGTACACTCGAAATGATATAGATTTTAGGCGCGCAACTTTTAGGGTGCGAGGAGATGTTATTGATATATATCCAGCTGATTCAGAGCGAGATGCATTAAGAATTGAATTATTTGGAGATGAGGTAGAGCGTTTACTTTGGATAGATCCATTAACTGGAGAAGTTATCAATGAAACACCTCGAGCAACAATCTATCCAAAAACTCACTATGTAACACCCAAAGAGACAGTTTTAAATTGCCTAAAGACGGTTCGAGAGGAATTAAAAGAGAGAATCAAGTTTTTAAAAGATAATGAAAAGTTAGTTGAGGCACAAAGGCTGCAGGAGAGAACAACCTACGATTTGGAAATGATGAAAGAGCTGGGATATTGCCAAGGCATAGAAAATTATTCACGTTATCTTTCTGGGCGTAACCCAGGAGAGCCCCCACCATGTCTTTTTGACTATTTACCTAAAAATGCAATAGTTTTTATGGATGAATCTCATGTCTCAGTTCCTCAAATTGGAGGGATGTATAAAGGCGATCGATCAAGAAAAGAGACTTTGGTTGAGTATGGTTTCAGGCTGCCATCTGCTTTGGATAATCGTCCACTAAGATTTGAAGAATGGGAGGATGTTACGCCCCAAAAAATTTATGTATCTGCCACCCCTGGAAAGTATGAGTTAGAGCATTCCGATAATATGGCTGAGTTATTGGTCAGGCCAACTGGCTTGATTGACCCTGAGGTTGAAATTAGACCCGCAACCTCTCAAATCGATGATGTTATAGGTGAATGCAATGAAAGGGCTGCTTTAAAAGAAAGAGTGCTGATAACAACTCTAACAAAACGCATGGCTGAAGATCTTACTGACTATTTAGAAGAAAATGGTATTCGAACTCGTTATATGCATTCTGATGTAGATACAGTAGAAAGAACTGAAATTATAAGAGACTTAAGGCTAGGCCATTTTGACGTTTTGGTGGGGATTAATTTATTAAGAGAGGGTCTTGATATTCCTGAGGTTAGTTTAGTTGCAATATTGGATGCTGATAAAGAGGGTTTCTTAAGGTCAGAAGTCACTCTTATTCAGACAGTTGGAAGAGCGGCAAGAAATATTCGAGGCAAGGCAATCATGTATGCCGACAAGATTACAGGTTCCATGCAAAGAGCCATGGATGAAATGTCCAGAAGGAGAGAAATTCAAGTCAAATTTAATAAAGATAACAAGATCGCCCCAACATCAATTGTAAAAGATATTAAAGATGTAATGGAGGGAGCAAGAGTTACTAAACAAGCAAAGAAAACTAAGCCTCAGTATTTTGAAAAGGAACTACCTTTTAAAATCAAAAATGAAACACCTGATGAGATTTCAACCTCAATTAGTAAATTAGAAGAACAGATGTACATTTATGCTAAAGAAACTGAGTATGAAAAAGCTGCGTTTTGTAGAGATCAAATCAAAAATTTAAAGTGGCAGCTTATTAATTCCTAAATCTAGCTATCACTGCAGTTTTGAGCTAGTAAGAGATAATAATAATCTCTAACTCTTTCTACAAAATCTACAGTTTGCTGACCTCTAGAATAGTCTTTTGAATCCATAGAAGTCTTTAAATTGAGCAAATATCCTTCCAAATCTAACCAGGTCACTTCAATAGGTTTTTTACCTATTGCATCAATTGCATTTTTTATGTTGGTAGTGCCTAAATTGTATGAAGCTAATATAAATGCAATTTTGTCACCTGATGAGGTGCCATAGTTGATGTTTGATTTGAGATCAGAAATGTATTGCGCGCCGCCATAAATACTTTGAATCGGATCTAAGCGATTTGTAACGCCTACTGATGCTGCTGTCGGAAGGGTTAACATCATCATACCTTTAACTTGGGTTGCTGACCTAGCCTTTGGATTCCATTGCGATTCTTGAAAAGCAACAGCAGCAAGAAGCTCCCATTCAATATCAAAAGTTTGTGCAGCTTCAATAAAATTATTTTTGTATTTTAAAAATCTTGATTTTTTCAATTCATCAAATTTATTTTTTTCAAAATCGCTAAGCCTTGAAAAGGAATATAATTTTTCGTTAATAATGCTGCAGTAAACTGATACAGGAGTGTTTATAGGTTCTTTTGTACAGGCATATAGAACAAAAATCAGGATGAATATAATTGAGTTTTTTGCAAGGAATTGCATCGTTTTTATTTTTTTAATTTTAAACATCCTTATAATTAATTAATACAATATTTTACTAGAGAGCTAGTGTCAAAAAATCTTAATTTGCTACTTCAGGGTCCCTCAAGTTTCTCCCCGTCAAAAATTGCATCTCTTAAGTCTGATCTGAATTCAGAGAATAATTTTCAAATTGATGAATTAAGTAGCTGTGATTTTTATTCTGTAGATGTAAGTCAAGATTTTTCTGATCATGAAAAGTTAATAGAGTTATTGAACTCTAGCGAAACCTCGGATTTACCTAATTTTTTTATTGGTCCAAGATCTGGAACTATTAGCCCATGGGCATCTAAAACAAGTGAAATAATTGCTAATGTTGGTATTCAAGGTGTCGAAAGAATTGAAAAGTATTTTGGTTATTTTGTTAACAATAAAAGCGATGAAGTTAATTTGAGTGTGTCATGTTTATTTGATCGTATGACCCAGGAAGTCTTTATGAGTTCAAAAGATATCGCTTCAGTTGGTACCGCCGTTAAAAGAAAGCCTTTGATAAATATTGATATTTCTTCAGGATCTAAGGATTCTTTAATTCAAGCAAATCAAGATTTAGGATTAGCTTTGTCTGAGGAAGAAATTAATTATCTAGATCATTTTTATAAATCTGTTTCTCGTAATCCTACTGATGCTGAATTAATGATGTTTGCGCAAGCTAATTCTGAGCATTGCAGGCACAAAATATTTAATGCAGCTTGGATAATAAATTCCATTTCTCAAGAGGAGTCTTTATTTGACCTAATCAAAAAAACAAGCAAAGGCAAAAAACTAGATTTGATTTCAGCTTATAAAGATAATGCTGCTGTTATCTCAGGGGCTGCTGTGATGACGCTGAATAGAAATTTAAAAAATAGCTATAGTTTTTCTTCTGAAAAGATTAATTCAACTTTAAAAGTTGAAACTCATAATCATCCTACAGCTATTTCTCCTTTTCCAGGAGCCGCGACCGGTTCTGGTGGAGAAATAAGGGATGAGGGTGCAACAGGCTCTGGCGCAAAGCCTAAAATGGGATTGGTTGGTTTTAATGTTTCTAATCTTAGATTAGAGGATTTTCCTCGTGCATGGGAAAAAGTTTCATACATCCCTTCAAGGATTGCCTCTCCTCTGCAAATTATGATTGAGGGACCTATTGGGGCAGCAGCCTTTAATAATGAATTTGGACGACCAAGCACTCTTGGTTACTTTAGAGTTTTTGAGCAGCCCTTTGTTAATAATCAAACTTACGGATACCACAAACCAATTATGTTGGCTGGAGGCATAGGTGAGGTTAAAAATAGAAATAGCATTAAAAATCCCATAGAAGTTGGCGATTTAGTTGTTGTTATAGGCGGTCCTTCGATGCTTATAGGTTTGGGGGGTGGGGCGGCCTCATCCATGTCATCTGGAGAAAGTGATGAAGATCTAGATTTTGCTTCTGTTCAAAGAGAAAATGCTGAAATGGAAAGAAGATGCCAAGAGGTAATTAACCAATGTTCATTTGAATCACCAAACCTTATAGAATTTATTCATGATGTTGGAGCAGGAGGGCTTTCAAATGCAATTCCAGAATTGGCTAAAGACTGCAATCTAGGTGTTGCTGTAGACTTAAGCTTGATACCCGTTGCAGATCCAAGCCTCTCTCCTATGGAGGTTTGGTCAAATGAATCTCAAGAGCGTTACGTTTTAGCAATTAAAAAATCAAACAAAGTTATTTTTGAAAGTATATGTCGCAGAGAAAGATGCCCAGTTGCTTTTGTTGGCAAAACTACCTCATCAGATGCGGTAGAGGTTTATGATTCTGAAAGAGACGAATTCCCTGTTCAAGTACCACTATCAATGTTATTTGGTAACTTACCTATTTCCAACATATCAGTGAATCGCCCAGCAACTAAGCAAGCAACCGATTCTATTAATGATGATTTAGATTTATCTGAAGTAATTCATAGAGTGCTTGCACATCCTTCAGTGGCCTCAAAATCCTTTTTAATTACTATTGGTGATAGAACTGTTGGTGGATTGGTTGCTCGTGATCAACTAGTAGGAAGATATCAAGTGCCCACTTCAAACTATGCCATGTCTACTAAATCATTTCTTAGTAATGAGGGAGATGTTTTATCAATTGGAGAAAAGCCAACTCTTGCAATCAAAAATCCAGCGGCATCTATGAGGATGGCTTTAGCTGAGGCATTAATGAACTTAATCTCTGCTCCAGTCAAAAACCTAGATCTAGTTAGACTTTCTGCAAATTGGATGGCAGCCTGTGAAGATGAGGATGATAATTATGCATTGAGACTAGGTGTTGAAGCGCTATCACAAATATGCGTTGAGTTAGGAATTGCTATTCCAGTGGGCAAAGACTCCTTGTCTATGAAAACAAAGTGGCATGAAGATGGTCAGCAGTTTGAAGTGAAGAGCCCTTTGTCAGGCGTCATTACTGCTATGGCTCCAGTTAAGGATGTCTCAATGGCAATAACAACTGAATTTAGTGAACATGGTTCAAAAGATTTATATCATTTATTTTTGAATGATGAATCTCGATTAGGCGGTTCTATTTTTGAGGAAGTTACTTCTTCTAGTATTCAAGGAGTTCCAGATATTGAATGTGTTCAATCATTAAAAACCCTATTTAATTCAATTCAGGAGTTAATTCAGCGAGGCTGGATCGTTGCCTTGCATGATGTTTCTGATGGAGGATTATTTACCACTCTTGCAGAATTATCATTTACTAATAAGGTTGGTATAGAAATTTTCACTTCAGAAACTGTTCAAAATGACGGGTTGATGCAATACCTCTTCGCTGAAGAAACAGGGGCTGTCATTCAATTTCATAATAAGTTTGAAGATCAAGCCCTAGATTTCTTGAAACAGGCAAATATTGAATTTCAAAAGTGCGCTACACTAAGATTTGATGCGAATATTTCTATTTCATTAAATGATAGACTTGAGTTTTCAGATTCAGTAGTAAATTTAGAAAAGATCTGGAATGAAACCTCCTACTCAATCAAATCTTCTAGAGATAACCCTGTTAGCGCCAAAGAGGAGTTTGATCTGATTGAAAAATTTGATGATCAAGGTTTGGTTGCTAAAGACAATTTTCAATTTTCTGCACATCTACCCGTATTCAATAAAAATATAAAACCCAAGGTAGCAATTTTTAGAGAGCAGGGAGTTAATGGTCAAAATGAAATGGCTGCAGCATTTATGTTAGCCGGATTTGATGCTTTTGACGTTCATATGCAAGACCTTCTTGATAACCCTGACTTGCTTTTGAAGTTTCAGGGCGTGGCAGCTTGTGGTGGTTTTTCTTACGGCGATGTCCTGGGAGCTGGAGGAGGCTGGTCTTCAAGCATTAGTTATAACAATGCTGTAAGAGATTCATTCGAACACTTTTTTAATCGAGATGAAACATTTACTTTTGGTGTTTGCAATGGTTGTCAGATGTTATCTAATTTAAAAAACTTAATTCCAGGTGCTGAAAATTGGCCTGAATTTTTGTGGAATGAATCTGATCAATTTGAAGCTCGTCTATCTCAAGTCACTATTACTCAATCTAAGTCAGTTCTCTTGGCCAATATGGAGGGATGGCAAATTCCAGTTGCTGTAGCACATGGAGAAGGTCGAGCTTCATTTCAAGGAGAAGCGCTAGCAAAACTTTCTGAGCATAATCAAATAGCAGTTCAATTTACAGATAATAATGGAGCTATAGCCTCTTCATACCCTTTAAATCCAAACGGATCTCCTGAGGGTATTACTGGCCTAACAACTAGAGACGGGAGAGTAACTATTATGATGCCTCATCCAGAAAGAGTTTTTCGATCTCAACAACTATCTTGGAAGCCATCGAATTGGAAAGAGTATTCTCCCTGGATGCAAATATTTATAAATGCATATAAATTTAGCCAAGGTTCTTAAATATTTTAACTACCAAAGCTTTAAAGCTTCCTCTCTGAAAGGAAATTCACCAGATTCCACATCATCAAAATAATACTTTAATGTCTTTGTCACAGTTGGGAATGCAATTTCATCCCAAGGAATTTCATCTTTTGTAAATAACCTTACTTCAGAGCTTTCAGAAGTTGGACCAAATTTTTCATTACCCAAATTAGCCAAATAAAAAAAGTGAACTTGACTAATATGAGTCAGGCTAAATGCTGTATAAGGGGCAATAATTTTTGGTGTAGCTTGAGTTTCTTCTTTGGTTTCTCTTAACGCTCCCTCTTGAAGAGTTTCTGCATTCTCCATAAATCCTGCAGGCAAGGTCCATCGACCAAAGCGAGGCTCTATATTTCTTTTGCATAAAAGGACATGATCATCTTTGATGCATATCGTACCAACAATTAAATTTGGATTAGTATAAAAAATTGAACCACAGGCAGAACAAATATACCGCTTTAAATTGTCATCAGCTGGAACTTTAAAATCAATTTGATCGCTTCCGCATTTTGAACAATATCTCAAAAGTGCTCCTTTCTTAGAGAATAAAAAGTCGTAAGAAGTTAAACTTACGCAATGATTGAAGACATCAAGTATAAACTAAATTTGCTCAATTCTGAAAAGCCAAGCGGTCGACCTCAGGCTTCAGTTTTAATAGCAATTTTAAATTATGGAAAATTTATTGAATCTCCTGAATTAATATATACGCAGCGTTCCAGCCACCTTTCAACTCATTCGGGTGAAGTAAGTTTTCCTGGAGGGAAAGCAGACGAATCAGATCCAAGTCTTTTTGGGACAGCCTTGAGAGAATCCAATGAAGAGATGAACCTTAATAGCAAAGATGTCACTGAATTAGGTAAATTAAATTATCTTATTTCTCGACATAAAATAGAGGTCAATCCATTTGTAGCATCAGTTGACCAGCCTCAAACTTTAAAACCAAATGAAGAGATACAAGAAATTTTTACTGTTCCATTAGATTTTTTGCTTGATCCAATAAATATTAAAAGAGAAATAATAGAAAGGCATGGTGGTGTATGGCAAGTTCCAACTTGGACTATAAAAGATCAAAAGATTTGGGGTTTAACTGCAATGATTACAGTAAACTTTTTAAATGTATGTTTTGATGCCAATATAGAGATACTAGAGGGCTAATTTTCCATGATCTTAGATTTTAATAATAAAAGTTTACAGACAGAGAACGATGATTTTTGGATTGCTCCAGATGCAACGGTGATTGGGGATGTTCAAATGGCAAAAGATACAAGCATATGGTTCCATTGCACGCTGAGAGGAGATGTTGAGCCCATTATTCTAGGTGAGGGAACAAATGTGCAAGATAATGCAGTGATTCACACCGATCCGGGATTTCCATGCAAAATTGGGAAATTTGTGACTGTGGGTCATATGGCTATGCTTCATGGGTGTGAAATAGGAGATGGCTCATTGATTGGCATAGGCTCAGTAATTCTGAACGGAGCTAAAATAGGAAAAAATTGTATTATCGGAGCAAAGGCATTGATTACAGAGGGTATGGAGGTGCCTGATGGATCAATGGTGCTGGGTATTCCTGCAAAGATCAAAAAAGAGCTCACTCCTGAAGAGCAAGCAATTCCATCATTAAATGCTCACCATTATATAGAAAACTATAAAAGGTATAAGGCTGAGTTAGGTTAAAACTATGTCAGGAAAAATAGTAAATTATTACGATGAGTCATTAGAGTGCAAAGGCTACTTATCCATGCCCAAATCAATGCATGATCTGCCTTTGGTTTTGGTGGCGCATACATGGAAAGGCAGATCAGAGTTTGAGGATCAGAAGGTCGCTGCATTAAATGATTTGGGATATGCCGCTCTATCGATTGATCTTTATGGTGGCGGAGTCAATGGTCAAAGTGTTGAGGAGAATCAAGCTTTAATTGAACCTTTTATTAAGGACAGGCAATTATTCCGTCAACGTTTAATAAGTGCAGTTGAGTTTGGCAAAACCATTAAAGGGGTTGATTCATCAAAAATAGCATTGATAGGATTTTGTTTTGGTGGTCTTGCTGCCATAGAGCTTGCTCGCTCAGGATATGAGCTCTCAGGTTGTGTAAGCTTTCATGGTCTTTTAAATCAATCTAACCAGCCATTTCAAAGGGTAAATACTAAATTATTGGTTTTGCATGGAGATAAAGACCCTATGGTATCTTCAGATCAAATCCTGGCTTTACAGAATGAAATGACTGAATCAGAAGCTGATTGGCAATTTATCAGTTATGGCAATACTTATCATGCATTTACTAACCCTGCAGCCAACGATATTGAAATGGGAACAGTTTATAATCATGATAGTGATATAAGATCGTGGACCGCAATGTCTAATTTTTTAGAGGAAGTTTTTAGTAATGTTAACAAGTGAACTAAGAGCTAAGTTTTTAGAGTACTTCAGCAAAAACAGTCATGAGGTTGTTGATTCTAGCCCTCTTATTCCAGTGAATGATGAAACTTTGCTATTTACAAATGCTGGTATGGTTCAATTTAAAGATGTTTTTTTAGGATCTGATAAACGCTCCTATAAAAGGGCCACAACATCTCAAAGATGCATTCGCGCTGGAGGAAAACACAATGATCTTGAAAATGTCGGCTATACCCTTAGGCATCATACTTTCTTTGAAATGTTGGGGAATTTTAGTTTTGGAGATTATTTTAAAGAAGAAGCTATTCAGCTTGCCTGGAATTTTTTAACCAATGAGCTAAATTTGGATAAAGAAAAATTATGGATTTCTGTTTTTCGAGATGATGATGAAGCTGCAGAAATTTGGTCATCAACAATTGGCATTAATCCTGAGAGGATTGTTCGATTGGATGAAGAAGATAATTTTTGGTCTATGGGTGATACAGGCCCTTGTGGACCTTGCTCAGAAATTTACTATGATCATGGTAAGAAATATGAAGGCACTCCTCCTGGATCGCCTGGAGATGAGGGAGATAGGTTTGTAGAAATTTGGAATTTAGTTTTTATGCAGTTTAATAGGGATCCTGCAGGTGAATTGACGCCTCTGCCTAAACCATCCGTTGATACAGGCATGGGTTTAGAGAGAGTTGCTGCAGTGATGCAAGGCGTAAATTCAAACTATGAAACAGATCTATTTCAAAACTTAATCAAAGCCTCTGAAAAAGCTATCAAATCACCTGGAGAGCAATCACATAAGGTGATAGCAGATCACATAAGGAGTATTAGTTTCTTAATTTCTGATGGTATTTTGCCATCAAACGAGGGTCGTGGTTATGTACTGCGAAGAATAATGCGACGGGCTATTAGGCATGGATATAAAATTGGAGCTAAGAAACCCTTCTTGCATAAATTGGTAAAAGCTTTAGTTAAGGAGATGGGTAGTGCCTTTCCCATGTTAGTAGACAATCAAAAATCCATAGAGAAGATTGTTCATGAAGAAGAAAAGAAATTTCTTGAAACTTTAGAAAAAGGCATTGAGATCTTAGAAAAGGAGATTAAGTCTATTGATTCAAATGTTATTCCCGGAGAAATTATCTTTAAATTACATGATACGTATGGTTTCCCATTCGATTTGACAGCAGACATTGCTCGAGAGCAAGATTTAGATTTAGATGAGGAGGGCTTTAATAGTTGCATGGATGAACAAATAAAAAATTCAAAATCAGCAAGTAAATTTAAAGGATTGCAATTAGATTTGTCCTCGATTAAAGAAACAAAGTTTTTAGGTTATGAAGAGTTATGCGGGAAGGGGAAGGTTTTAGGAATATGGAATGAATCCAATGCAATAGATAATGCATCAGATCAAAATGAGTGCTTCATTGCAGTTGATAAAACACCTTTTTATGCAGAATCAGGTGGGCAAGTTGGAGATCAGGGAAACTTTTCTTTTCCTGGAGGCCATGGAATCGTTCAAGATTGTATAAAGCAAGGTAAGATTTTTCTCCACAGAATTAAAGTTCAAGAAGGAGTCGTCAAAAAAAATGACAAATTGGAATTATCCGTTGATGCAAGCAAAAGAAAGGCTGCTTCGGTCCATCATTCTGCCACTCACTTAATGCATGCAGCTTTGAAAGATGTTCTTGGTGATCATGTTCATCAAAAAGGCTCACTATTAGATTCTAATAAGCTACGATTTGATTTTTCACATTCCAAGGCAGTTACCAAGGCTGAAATTAAGGAAATAGAATTAATTGTTAATCAACATATTCAAAATAACTCCGATGTAACAACCAAAATAATGCAGCTTGATGATGCGCTTAAGATCGGAGCCGAAGCCATGTTTGGAGAAAAGTATGAAGATGAGGTTCGGGTTGTTTATATTGGCGGCGAATTTTCTGTAGAACTTTGTGGTGGAACTCATGTAAGAAGAACCGGTGATATTGGAATGTTTTCGGTGACAAGTGAATCAAGCATTTCCTCAGGAGTAAGACGTGTTGAAGCTGTGGCTGGACAAGGTGCTGTTCAATCGATGTTAGAAGCTCGTAATCATTTACAAGATCTGCAAGGAATACTGAATGTCAAAGGACCTCAAATTAGCTCTAAAGTTGCAGACTTAATTAAAGAAAATAAAGCTTTGAAAAAAGGTACCAAAACAAAAAAATCAGCTGCAATTGATCTAAAAGAAACAATTCACAAAATTAATAACTTTGATCTAGCTATTATTCAGGCAGATACACAAAATGTTCAAGATTTACGCAATATGGTTGATCAATCTAAAAAAGATCATACAAATAAATGCGTTTTAATTTTCAGTTATCAAAAATCCAGAGTGGTCATGGTTTGCGGAGTCACGGAAGATATTCAAGATTCTCTGAGTGCTAATGATGTCATTAAATCAATTGCAAAATTACATAATGGTAAAGGCGGAGGCCGAAATGATTTTGCTCAAGGTGCGGGAGAAGCTGATAATTTTGAAGAATTTGTTAATTCTATTCCTGATATCGTACAATCCATCGCTTAGTTTTTAAGCTTATTAATCATGGAAACGATTATATTAAAATTTGGCGGCACTTCTGTTGGTTCAACTGACAGAATATCTGCAGTTGCAAATATCATAAAAGCAGCCAGCGATGAGGCCACTCCTGTTGTCGTTGTTTCAGCTATGAGCGGAGAAACAAATCGATTGATTGATCTTGCTAATTCTTTTGACTCTGAGCCAAATAAAAGAGAATTTGATGCTCTTCTTTCAACTGGTGAGAAGGTCAGCGCATCCTTGGTGGCAATTGCTTTGCATCAAATAGGCTTAAAAGCAAAATCACTATCTGCAGCTCAGGTTGGTATGAAAACAAATGCTAATTTTTCTCGTGCAAAAATTCTTGATCTTGATAAAGAAGTTATTTTTAAAACCATCGAAGATGGATACATCCCAATTATTACAGGATTTCAAGGTATCACCAGTGATGGAGATACAACAACAATGGGACGTGGAGGCAGTGACACTACAGCAGTAGCTGTCGCAGCTTCAATGCAAGCTAAACGTTGTGATATCTATACAGATGTTGATGGAATATATACAACAGATCCAAGAATTGTGCCGAATGCAAAAAAATTGGATTCAATTAACATTGAGGAAATGTTGGAACTCTCAGGGCAGGGTGCTAAAGTTATGCAAATACGAGCAGTTGAATTTGCAAATAAATATAAAGTTTTAGTTAGAGTTTTATCAAGCTTTGAGCCTGGCTCAGGAACGCTTATCTTACAGGAGGAAGACGGAATGGAAGATGCTGTCATTACAGGTATAGCTTCTCAAAAAGATCAGACTAAATTTACTTTACACGGAGTGGGTGATACTCCTGGGATTGCCTCAGGCATTTTAAGTCCAGTTAGTGATGCAGGCATTGAAGTAGATGTTATTGTGCAAAATGTGAGTGTTTCTGGGAAAACAGACTTTACTTTCACGGTTGGGACACCTGATAGAGCTGAAGTTGAATCAGTTTTAAAAGAAAAGATGCAGGGCATATCCTATGATGAATTAATTATTGACGAAGCTATTGGAAAAGTTTCTTTGGTTGGAGTCGGAATGCGTTCACATGCTGGTATTGCAAGTACGGCATTCAATGCTTTGGCTGATGCAGGAATCAACATTCAAATGATAAGCACCTCAGAAATTAAAATCACGATTGTTATATCAGTTGATCAGCTAGAAGAGGCAGTCAAAACTTTGCATGCAGCATTCAATTTAGGAGACTAATGTTTGACTTAATATTGAAGAATGGAACTCTTGTAAATGAGGGCAAAATTTTTGAATCAGATATTGCTATCAAAGGAAACAGAATTGAAAAAATTGCAGCATCCATCGATGCTGAGTCCAAAAATGTCATTGATTTAAATGGTAAATACGTCATTCCTGGACTAATAGATGACCAAGTTCATTTTAGAGAGCCTGGTTTAACTCATAAAGGTGAGATTGCAACTGAGTCAAAGGCTGGTCTCGCCGGCGGGGTCACTAGTTTTTTTGAAATGCCCAATGTTAATCCAACTACCACAACAAATGAGAATCTTACAAAAAAATTCCAATTAGCTAGTACAAAGTCTGTTTCGAATTACTCATTTCATTTGGGTGCAAGCAATACTAATATTGAAGAAATTAAAAGAGCAGATATCCATCAAGCTGCAGCATTAAAAGTATTTATGGGAGCTTCAACTGGTCACATGTTAGTTGATGATTTAGATGCATTAGATGATATTTTTCATTACTCTCCTCTAATAGTTGTCACTCATTGCGAGGATCAAAAAACGGTTGAAAGAAATGAGCAATTATTTTATGAGAAATATGGCGATGAGGTATCGCCAGAGCATCACCATCTAATCAGAGATGTTGAAAGTTGCTATTTATCTAGCTCTTTAGCGGTCAATTTAGCTAAAAAGTATGATGCAGATCTTCATGTTTTTCATTTAACAACAGAAAAAGAAATGGAACACTTTTCTGCAGGAGAGGCAGATCAAAAGAAGATTACAGCTGAGGTATGCGTTCATCATATGTACTTTAACGACTCCTATTATGCTGAGCTTGGTAACCAAATTAAATGTAACCCTTCTATTAAACAAGAATCTGATAGACAAGCACTGATCAAAGCACTTTTAGAAAATAAGATTGATATTATTGCTACAGACCACGCCCCTCACACTTGGGAAGAAAAAAGCAAACCCTATCCTGAGGCGCCTGCAGGCCTGCCATTAGTTCAACATGGACTTCAAATTCTGATGGATTTTTATCATCAGGATATTCTTTCGCTTGAAACCATTGTTGAAAAGACAAGTCATAACGTTGCTAAGCGATTTCAGATCAAAGACAGGGGCTTTATTCGAGAGGGATTTTTTGCTGATTTAGCTATTTTGGATCATGACAAGCCTTACGAAGTTTCTAAAGACAACATTTTGTATAAGTGCGGCTGGTCTCCATTTGAAGGCCACAACTTTAAATCTTCTATATACATGACGATTGTTAATGGCAATATTGCGTTTGAAGAGGGAAAAGTATCTGACAATATACCCTTTGGGATGCAGATAGAATTTGACCGTTAGTATTATTTTATTTTTTTAAAGCGTTATAATTCATGACCAAAATCGGAGAGTTGGCTGAGTGGTCGAAAGCGCCTCCCTGCTAAGGAGGTATATGGGTTTACTGTATCGAGGGTTCGAATCCCTCACTCTCCGCCAGTACTATATCTCTTTTTCCATTCGCACCATTGGAACTGTTTTACCTGAATCAGTTTTGTAAAGAATATTTTTAGTGGATTTATATCCTTTAGCCTCATAAAGTAGCTCCCCAGATAAAGTAGCCATTAATTCGCACTTTTTAAAACCTGATTCCCGTGCAGCATTTTCTCCTAAAGTTATAACTAATGAACCAACCCCTTTTCTGATCCAATTCGGATGGGTATACATTGCTCTAATTCTTGCTGAATCGGTCCTAGGATTTAGAAATTTTTTATCTCTGTTAGGCGTATGATTGCCACCAAACAAAGTTTCTCTATTGCTCCATCCACCACACCCAATAAATATATCTTTGCTGAAGATCATGAAATAGGTCTTATCTTTTATCAGTTGATCATCTAAGCCCATGCTATCAAAAGAGGCCTCTAATTGATCTTTTGTAAGGAGGGGACCAAGAAGTAGATTAATTGATTGTTCCATTAATTTTTCAATGGCTGGAATATCATCAAAAGTTGCGATTCTGTGAGTAAACTCGTTCATTTTTCTGTATTTTAATCCACATGATTATTATAGTAACTGTTAGAATCTTTTATAAATTTCTCCTATTTTTTAAATTATATGAGTCGACCAAATTCTGAGAATCCTGCGTCAGCATTTGACGATACGCTTGAAGATATTTTGGAGTTACTTGAAGATGATTCTCAGCATTTTATCTATCTTACAGGCGCAGCTGGTACTGGTAAAACAACTCTAATTGAGCGTGTTAAGGATGAGTGCTTGTTAAAAAAAATGGTTGTCGCTCCCACTGGAGTAGCGGCATTAAATATTGGTGGCAGTACGATCAACTCAGCGTTCAGGATTGGTTTTGATACTTTTCCAGTCATTCAAGAATCAATAGATCCACGCTTTAAAAAGTTATTAAAAAATCTAGAGCTATTAATTATTGATGAAATTTCTATGGTTCGAGCGCCTATGCTTGATGCTATCTCTGAAACTCTTCAAATACATCGTAATTCATCCAAACCATTTGGGGGCATTCATGTGCTTGCATGTGGTGATTTATTTCAGTTACCGCCAGTAGTCAAAGAGAATGAGGAAAGTGCAATTTTTGAAAGATACGGATCCGTTTATTTTTTTAGCGCTGATAATTTTCAAGCTATTGAGAAACCCTTATTTTTTGAACTTGTAAGCTCTTTTAGACAACAGGATGATCAAGAGTTTTACAACCTGCTGAATAATGTTCGACTCGGAAAAAATCTTGAAAGTTCAATCAATATGATTAACAAGACTTGTCATAATCCAGAATTTGATACTGAGTCATCACTAATTATTACTTCAAGAAAATATCGAGCTGAACAAATTAATGATGAGATGTTAAGCAGAATCGATGGACCTACGACTGCTGCTAAATCAAAAGAACAGGGCGAATTAAATGAAAATGATTTACCAGCTCCCAGAGAACTACGCGTTAAAGAGGATGCCAAAGTAATGTTTATTAAAAATGATCCAGAGGGTAGATGGGTCAATGGAACTATTGGAGTTGTAATTGATTGTTCAGATAAAAATAAAAAAGTGATCAAGGTCAAAGTTGGCAAAGAGGTATTTAAAGTTAAACGAGAAGAATGGAACAAAGTACGTTATGTCTATGATGAATATAATGATGAAATGGAAGAGGAGGTGGTTTCTTCTTTCAAGCAGTTCCCTCTTAAATTGGGTTGGGCAGTGACCATACACAAGGCTCAGGGCTTAACTTTAGATAGTTGTTCAGTGGATTTGGGGGAGGGAGCTTTTGCCACTGGGCAGGCCTATGTTGCATTGAGTCGTTGTAAAACATTAGATTCTTTAAATTTATATCGTGAGTTGAAAGTCCGAGATGCTCTAGTTGATCCAGATATTCAAGATTTTCATGCAGAACACTTTGGATAGCACTACAATAAATAATTAAATCTTAAAATCATCCTCATGGAAAACTTTATAAATGATCTTGCTGGGTTTGTATGGACATGGAACGTTCCTATACTGGTTGGTTCTGGAATCTTCTTCTTAATTTATTCCAAGTTAACCCCCTTTAAATATTTAAAACACGCTTTTGAGTTGATTTTAGGAAAGCACTCCAAAAAAGATGATGTTGGTGAAGTTACTCATTTTCAAGCTTTAACTACGGCCTTATCAGGCACTATTGGACTGGGCAACATTGCGGGCGTGGCTATTGCAATACAACTTGCTGGACCGGGCGCAATTTTTTGGATGTGGCTTACAGCAGTTCTTGGCATAGCAACAAAATTTTTTACTTGTACTTTATCAGTAATGTATCGCGATGTTGGAGACGATGGGACAGTCCGAGGCGGACCTATGTATGTTATTAAAAATGCACTTCCTTCCTCAATGATACCTCTGGCTTATTTTTTTGCGGCTGCAGGTTTAATCGGCGCTTTACCAGGTTTCCAGAGTAATCAGCTGGTACAAATAATGGGTGATTTGCCAATATTTCAGTTTGAAAACTTTAATCTAATAGCAGGAATAATTTTAGCTGGAGTAACAGGAGTAATTATTCTTGGAGGGCTCATAAGGATTGCAAAAGTTTCAGAGTGGCTTGTTCCGTTAATGAGCATTTTATATTTTGGTTCAGTATTGGTTGCATTGATGCTTAATTTAGATTCTATTTTTCCAGCATTCAAAATAATAATTGAAGATGCTTTTACTGGATCTGCAGTGGCTGGAGGCAGTGTCATCGCTGTAATTATCATGGGGGTAAGAAGAGGCGCCCACTCGAATGAAGCAGGAATAGGCACCGAAACACTAGTTCATGGTTCAGCGAAAACATCTGATCCAGTGAAACAAGGCTTGGTTGCTATGCTCGGACCTATTTTTGATACATTAATAATGTGCACATCTACAGCATTATTAATTATCATCTCAGGCGTTTGGCTTGAATCAGATTCAACTGGTGTCACTCTAACTGCAGAAGCATTTAGTGTTCTTCTTGGACCCTTTGGTTATGCAGTTTTATTTATATGTGTGGTGAGTTTTGGAGCTAGTACCATCTTTACATATTCATTTTATGGTTCAGCGTGCTCGCAATTTTTGTTTGGCAAAAAAGGAGTAAAAATCTATCAATGGGTGATTATATTATTTGTCGTTGTCTTTGCCGTTATTCCCATTGAGGCGGCTATCAACATCATTGATATATCCTTTGCGTTGATGGCTATACCTACGCTCATTTCATCAGTTTGGCTTGCACCAAAAGTTATTGAGAAGGCAAAGGAGTATTTTGCAAAATTAGAAAAGATGCCTCTAAATAATTAATCTATAGATCTTTAAGGATTTCTCTAGCAGCATTTTTCCCTGGTAGACCTGTCACTCCACCGCCCGGATGCGTTCCAGCACCACACATATACAAAGATTTGAGTGGGCCTCTGTAGTTTCCGAAATTCATTAATGGTCTCGCAGCCCACATTTGATCAAGAGACATTTGTCCATGCATAATATCTCCACCAATAAGTCCAAATTTCTCTTCTAAATCTAATGGAGACAGTATCATCATTCCTAAAATTGATTCTCTAAAATTAGGGGCATGTTTTGTTACAGTTTCAATAATAGTATCTGCCGCAGCCAATCTGTGGTCATGCCATGAACTTCCATCTGGCATAGTGGGAGAAAATTGCTGACAAAATAAAGATGCTACATGCTTTCCATCTGGCGCAAGAGTAATGTCCATAGTTGATGGTATTAACATCTCTACAATTGGTGCTGAAGACCAGCCCTGCGACTTAGCATCAATGTAAGCCTTGTCCATATAATCTAATGTTGGGGCTATTACGATGCCGCTTTGATGATGTTCGGCCACTTCTTTACCAGGCAATGCAGAAAAATCTGGCAATTCAGCAAGGGCAACATTCATTCTAAAAGTTCCAGATCCACACTTGTATCCATCCATGCTGCGATTAAATTCTGGTTCTAGTTCATCTTCAGAAATTAATTTTTTGTAAAGTAATTTTGGATTCAGATTGGAAATTATTTTATTAGCTACGATCGAGCTTCCGTCCTCAAGCTCAATACCGACGGCTGCATTATCTTTAACTATTACTTTGTTTACAGGGGCATCTGTAAAAATCTTAACTCCCATATTTTTGCAGGCTTTTTCCATGGCTTGAGTAATCGCACCCATGCCTCCAATAGCATGACCCCAAGCTCCTTTTTCTCCATCAATTTCACCAAATACATGATGCAGTAAAACATAAGCAGAACCTGGAGTATCTGGACTTGCAAAATTTCCAACTATTGAATCAAAACCAAATGCAGCTTTTATATGCTCATTTTCAAACCATGAATCAAGAAATGATCGAGCGCTTTTTGTAAAGAGATCATAAACATCTCTGTGTACTTGATTTCCCTTAGTTGCAATTGGCCAAAGCTGCAATGCTGCGCTTAGCGCAGCCTTTATCCCTTGTTTTGGATTGGGAGGCGTCTTAACTGAGAGATCTCTAAGAACATCAGCAACGGCTTCAATTCGAGCATAGTATTCAGGCAATCTAGCCGCATCTTTTTCAGAAAATTTTCTAAACTCTTCCTGCGTTCTCTCTAATCCTCCGCCTAGTTTTAAATATGTTGTATTGTTGATAGGAAGAAAATTCGAAATTGGACGCTTTACAATTTTTAAACCATATTCTTTGAGTTTCATTTCTTTGATAATTTCTGGATTTAACAAACTGACCGTATAACTTGCAACAGAATTTTTAAACCCAGGATGAAACTCTTCAGTAACTGCAGCACCCCCTACAATCGATCTTCTTTCAAAGATATTTACTTTCAAACCTTTTGATGCCAGATAATATGCGCAGACTAGACCGTTGTGCCCACCTCCAATAATAATTGCGTCCGTTGAATTTTTAGTATTCGGCATGACCTGATTATACCTTTCAATGAATAATACATATAAATAATGTATATTAAGTGAATAGAAAAATGTTTTGCTTGAGGTAAAAATATTATGAAAATAAATTTTAAACTAGCAGCGCTTGCTATACCTTTTTTCTTTTTTATTTCATGCTCCGACTCAAATGATGTTCAGGAATCTAAAATTACTTGGGATGCAACAAACTTCACCATGTATAACGAATTCATGCAATGTACAGCAGGTGAAGACTATAGCCAAGAAGCCCTTGATGACATGATTGACTCATGGAGAGGGCTTGGACTGTCAGAGTCTTTGCTTGGAGGATGGGGTTATGTTTCAGTATCTCCAAATGAAAGCTCCTTCAATAATTACTGGGAATTAAGCTGGTCTTCAAAAGAAGAGGCTGATGCAGCATGGCAGGAATGGGTAACCAGTGAGGAAGCTATGGCTTGGATTGAGCAGACCGCTTCAGTACTTCAATGTGATGCTGATAACAGGGACGGATACGACTTTACTTTTCCATATGATCCATATGCTTTTGGCGAATCTCCTGAGGATGGATCTTTTGCTGCAGCATTTTCTCCATGCACATTAAATGAGGGCATGGGCCAAGAAGATCTCAATAAAGCAATCATTAGTTACAATGCATGGTTGGATGGGATCGATCAATCTGAAGTCAGAGGTTTTTATGCATACGGAGTATATATTCCTGAGGATAAGACTGCTGATGAAGATTTTTGGTTTGGAAACTTTCATGAAAATCTTGAAACTATGAGCGAAGGCAATGAATTATGGGAAGCTACAGGTGGCGATGCAAAAGCTGAATTAGAATCAGTTAGCACATGTGGAGAGCCTGAGATTTCCAATGGCCAGGTATTTCTTGATCCAACTAAACCAGAATTTTCTTAATTCAAACTTTAAAAAAAAGGGTTGCTATCGCAATCCTTTTTTTATGGAGAAACTGGTCTTAAATCATTAAAAATTTCCAATCCTTCAAATTCATTGATCATGCTTTGTGAAATTGAAACTAATGATTGATACTTTCCGTTAGCATCTATCTTTTCTTCTATGATGCACCCAGAGTCAAATAATTTAGACCTAACTGAAGCTTGAATTGGAGAGAATTCAACCCATCCACTCAATAAATTTCCAAAAAGCCTTTCAGATATTAATTCTTTTAGCTCTTCAAGACCTTCACCAGTTTCACTAGAAATTTTATGCTCAGGATGCAAATTATTTACTGGCCATATATCTTCATTTTCAATCAAATCAACCTTATTTAAAGCTCTAATTTGAGGAATCGAAGTTACTCCTAAATCTTTCAAAATTATATCGACTTCTTTAATTTTATAATCTCTGTTTGAATCTGAGGCATCAATAACGTGGATTAAAAGATCAGCAGAAGTTAAGTCATCCAGTGTTGCTTTGAAGGATTCAACTAACTTGGCTGGGAGATTAGATATAAACCCAACAGTGTCAGAAAATAGAACTGTATCAATCGTTTTTAATTTAAAGTTTGCTCGCCGAGTTGTTGTATCCAATGTTGCAAATAACTTATCTTCAGCTTCAAGTCCCCCCTTTGTTAATAAATTAAAAAGTGATGTTTTGCCGGCATTTGTATAACCCACCAAAGCTACTAGCCTATTGTTATTTTTTTTTCTTGAGTATCTGTTTAAGTTTTTTTGATTATGTTGTTTGTCTAACCGTTTTTTAAGTTGTTTAATTCTATTGCCAATTAACCTTCTATCGGTTTCAAGTTGTGTCTCTCCTGGGCCTCTTAAACCAATTCCACCTTTTTGCCTCTCAAGATGGCTCCAACCTCTAACCAATCTAGTTGAGAGGAAACTTAGCTGAGCAAGCTCCACTTGTAATTTTCCAATATCACTTTGAGCTCTAGCTGCAAAAATATCTAAGATAAGTCCAGTCCTATCGAGCACTCGTGCAGAAAGAAGTTTTTCTAAATTCCTTTCTTGCGAAGGGGAAAGTTCACAGTCTAAAACAACTAACTTAATCTTCTCAGACTCTACAAGATTTTTTAGCTCGTCAGTTTTTCCTTTAGATAGAAAATGATTGGCAGATACGATTTTTTGTTTTGAAAAAATATGATGCTCAACTTTTAATCCAGATGAAGTAGCAAGTTGAATAAATTCATTAGAATTGAATTGCTCTAGATTATTCTGATTTGATCGGAGAAGCTCTATTGAGACAATAATTGCTCTTAAATCTTCAGGGGCTAGAGTTTTTTCCAAATTCAGAGATAGTATTAATTTATAAAAAATTGTATTGTACGAAATATCTTCCTAAAAACATAACTTTAAGTTTGCATATTTCAACGTATTTATACACAATTCTTTCTTTTCAAATATCATAAAAATTATGAAAGATTTATTTCCATATATTGGCGAGACAATAATAGTTACACAAGAGATGTGTGATTTTAATGGGCATATGAATGTTAATTTTATAAAGAAAGTTTTTGAGCAGGGATGGGACTTTGTAAATAAAGACTTTGGTTTTAATGAAGATTATTTTAATCAGGGCTTTTCAAGTTTTACTCTTGAGGATAACTATAGATTTAAAAAAGAATTCCTTTTGGGCGATAAGATTTTTCCTGTGTTTAGATTATTGAATGTCAATGAAAAACTTTATCATTTAATTGGAGCCTTGTTTGATAATGAGGGAGTTATTTCAGCGATGTACGAAACCGTTGAAGGTCATGTTGATATGAAATTACGAAAAATTGCTCCAATGTCTCAAGAAAAACTTTCAATGGTGGTAGCCCTAAAAAGAGAACATGATCTTGCTGGGCCAATTCCCTATGAAATTAGATTAAATATTAGAGATTTATAATAAAAACACGGAGAAAAAATGAATAAAAGTTATGCATTAGTAACTGGAGCAACTGCTGGGATAGGATTAGACATAGCCAAAGAGTTGGCCAAAAAAGGACATAACATTATCTTAACTGCAAGAAGGGAGAATAGGCTTAAGGATATCTCTGCTCAACTAACTGATGATTTTGATATTCAATGTGACTATGTAGCCGCTGACTTGTCTGACATAAATGCACCAGAAACTATTTATAGGTTTTGCTCAGATAAGCAATATTCAGTTGAAATATTGGTAAATAATGCTGGGTACAGTATAAATAAAAAATTTCATGAAACTCCTGAGGAAGAAGAAGAAAAATTTCTTCGTGTACTAGGCACATCAGTTATTGCACTTACTAAAAAATTTATTCCAGCAATGCTAGAACAACAATATGGCAAGATTATGATTGTTTCGTCTTTGGCTTCATTTGCTCCTCCATCTTCTGGTTGGGGTGCTTTATATGGACCAGTTAAAACCTTTGTAAATCGATTTGGAGACGCTATTAATATTAATTATCGATCCAAAGGCATAACCTCAACAAATGTCTGCCCTGGTTTCACAGTAACTGAATTTCATACTGCTAGTGGGATGCAAGATGCAATGGATAAAGTGCCTGCTTTTATGAAAAAAGACTCGCAAAGTGTTGCTGTTGGTGCAGTCAATGCGATGATGCAAGGCAAGAGTGTTTGGGTTCCAGGATTATTAAATAAATTTTTAGCTTTTATTTGTAATGTTTTGCCTGCCAGTTTAGTCATAAGGATGAGTTCCAACTTAGCTGGGGGAAGATATGAGTGAGCCATTAAATATTTCTGAAAAGAAAATTTTGCCAACATTTCTACTTTTTATTGTCCTATCTTGGCCACTAGCAGCTCATAGATTTTTTTTAAGACGTTATGCATCAGCAATTCTATTTATTCTCACAATCGGAGGGGTTGGCATTTGGTGGATAATAGATTTTATCCTAATAGTTACCGGATCTATGAAAGATGATGAAGGAAAGCTAGTGAAGCTATGGGTTGACTAGACCTGACTAATTATTGAATCTGCAACAAACGCGTTATCTTTTCTTTCTTGACCAAATGTAGAGGTTGGACCATGACCTGGAATAAATAAAATTTCGTCTCCTAATGGCCAAAGCTTTTCAGTGATTGAATTAATTAACGTTTGATGATCACCTCGTGGCAGGTCTGTTCTCCCAACTGATCCTCTAAATAATACATCGCCTATAATTACCATTTTGGATTCAGGATGATAAAACACTATGTGTCCTGGTGAATGACCTGGACAAAATAATACTTTTAGATTTTCGTTTGCAAGTCTAATTTCGTCTCCCTCATCTAGCCATCTATCAGGAACACAGTTTTCGCATTCCATCCCAAGCATTTTTCCTTGCTCCTCAAGAGATTCCAACAAAAATAGATCTTCTTTGTGTGGCCCTTCAATCTCTAAAGACAATATTCTTGCAAGTTCTGTAGCAGCGCCAGCATGATCGATATGACCATGAGTAAGAAAAATTTTTTCTGGAATCAGATTGTTATCTTTCGCTATCCCTAAAAGAATATCTATATCGCCACCAGGATCTACAAAAGCACATTTTTTAGATTCTTCGCAATATATAATAGGAGCATTTTGCTGGAAAGGAGTTACAGGGTGAATTAAAACTTTAAGTTGAGCCATGAGATTATTTTATCTAATTTAAGCATATTCATGTATAGACAATTCAATATAGTTCGTAAATCATTGACGAATAATTATGTATAAATAAATTGAATGATAGAATTATCAATGAAAACATAAAGAGTTAAATATATTTTTTACATAGTTATTTAGTAATCGTAAGAAATTTTAAATATGAGGCATGCAATGAAAATTAAATCTCTAAGTTATATTTTAATTGAATCAACCAATCTAGAAAGCTGGGAGGCATATGCTCGAGATGTAGTTGGGCTAATGAAGAATAATGATTTGAGCGATGAGAATAATTTATTCCTCCGAATGGATGAAAGTCCATTCAGGTTTCAGGTGCAAAAAGGAGATAATGATAGGTATGCGAGGGGTGGATTCGAACTAGAAAATAAGGAAGCTTTTGAAGAAGCAAAAAAAGAGCTTAGTAATCTAGGAATTGAAGTTGCAATCGAAAGTGATGAGTTAGCTCAGGTTAGATGTGTAGAGGAGCTTTTAAGTTTTGATGATCCAGCAGGAAACACACTTGAACTTTTTTATGGAAGAAGCATCGATACAAATGAGTTCAAGTCCTCCCAAGATATTTCTAAATTTGTTACTCATGGATTGGGCTTGGGCCATTTAGTTTTTGGAACATTAGAGGTTGAAGCTGCTCATGACTTCTATAAGCAGGTAATGAACTTTGGAGATTCAGATATTATGCGCATGAGATTTTCCCCAGACCCCGATGATCCTGAATCAGTTTTGTATTTCATGCATTGTGATAATCCTCGCCATCACACTGTTGCAATGATGCAAGCTCCAACACCGCCATCTGGACTTGTGCATGCAATGGTTGAAGTGGAGACTGCTGAGCAAGTAGTTGATGCCATGGACAGAGCAATTGAAAATAATATCCATATCTCCTCAACTCTTGGAAGGCACATGAATGATAATATGGTTTCTTTCTATATGATGACGCCTGGTGGATTTATGCTTGAATTTGGATATGACGGCATTCAGCCTGATTGGGACAGTCATGAAACAACTTATTCGCCAGCACCAAGTCATTGGGGTCATGAGTTTAATATGCCTGAGGCATAAAATAAATGAATAAGGTATTAACTCATAAAGATGTCTTAGATCATCTTCAGAGCAATACCATTATTGGTATAGGAGGATGGGGTGCAAGAAGAAAACCCATGTCTTTAGTAAGAGAGATTTGTCAATCAGATATAAAAGATTTAACAGTTGTAAGTTACGGTGGTCCTGACGTGGGTTTACTATGCGCCCATAAAAAAATAAAAAAACTTATTTTTGGATTTGTTTCTTTGGATGTCATTCCTCTCGAAGCTCATTTTCGAAAAGCTCGTCAAAATAAAGAAATTGAGGTGATGGAGTTAGATGAAGGCATGCTTCAATGGGGCCTGCGTTCAGCTGCTATGAATCTTCCATTTTTACCTACGAGAGTTGGATTTGGCACAGATGTTTTAACTCATAATCCAGAATTAAAATTTGTAACTTCACCATACAAAGATAAAGAGAGTTTCATTGCCATGCCAGCAATCAAATTAGACGTAGCATTGCTCCACGTCAATAAATCTGATGAAAAAGGAAACACGCAGATTATCGGTCCAGATCCTTTTTTTGATGATCTTTTTGCTAGAGCGGCTGAGAAGACTTTTGTATCATCAGAAGAGTTATTATCCACCGAAGAGCTTGGTGGCAAGGATGGAGCCATATTCAATAGATTTGAGAGAAGTCTTGTAACCGGAGTGGTTCATTCACCTTGTGGCGCACATCCAACATCTTGCTCTCCAAGCTATGGATTTGATACCAAGCATTTAAAAGAATATTCAGATTCAGCAAAGTCTTTCAATGATTATGCTGATAAATACATGAATAAAACCCATCAAGACTATATAGAATCTGTTGGCGGCACTGAAGAAATAACAAAAATACCTTTACCACAATTTTAAAATGTCAGACTCTATTTCATTAGCAGAGATATGTATAAGCCAAGCCTCAAAAGCTTGGCAGGATGATGGAGAAATTCTTGCAACTGGCATTGGCCTAATTCCAAGAATAGCTGCAGGCTTAGCAAAACTTACACATAATCCAGATTTAATGATGACCGATGGAGAAACATACTTGATCTCAGAACCTGCTCCAATGGGTAAAAGAGATTCATCAGCAGATCAAGTTGAAGGATATATGAGTTATAGCCGTGTATTTGAAAATCTTTGGGGAGGAAAAAGACATGCAATGGTTACCCCAACTCAACTAGATTCTTTTGGACAAACAAACATAAGCGTAATTGGTAACTATGATTCTCCAAAAATTCAGTTGCTGGGTGTTAGAGGATTTCCCGGAAATTCTATTAACCATAAAAACTCAATTTTTATTCCAAATCATTCTAAAAAAACTTTTGTAGAGGGTGAAGTTGATATGGTGTCTGGAATGGGCTACAAGAATAAAGAATTATCTAATGGAATATTTGAAATAAAGAGGGTTGTAACAAATCTCGGTGTTTTTGACTTTAATGGAAAAAATAACTGCATGCAGTTACTATCTTTACATCCAAATGTTAGTGTAGATGATGTTATTGCAAACACTGGATTTAAGATTGCAATCCAATCAGACAGTATTACATCTATGCCATCAAGTGAGGAACTTGTTTTGATAAGAGAGGTTCTTGATCCTCAAGGTATTCGCAATACAATTTTTGGAGAATAAAAATGCCTAGAACGAAACCAACAGTCACATATAAAAAGAAAGATGGAATTGCCATTATTTCTATGAATAGGCCGGAATATAACAATGCTCAAAATGGAAAGATGACTTATGACCTTGATAAATTCTTTAAAAAAGCTGTAGACGATGATGATGTAAAGGTAATAGTTTTAAAAGGTAATGGAAAACATTTTTCAGCTGGACATGATATTGGGACACCTGGAAGAGATGTTCATGTTGAGTATGACAGAAAATCTATATGGTATGACCATACTAATAAGCCAGGAGGCGAATTTTTATATGTAAGAGAACAAGAGGTCTATTTAAATATGTGCAGACGCTGGAGAGATTTGCCTAAACCAACTATAGCAATGGTGCATGGAGCATGTGTAGCTGGTGGATGCATGCTGGCTTGGATTTGCGACCTTATTGTGGCCTCTGAGGATGCATTTTTTGCCGATCCAGTTGTACGTATGGGCATTCCAGGTGTTGAGTATTTTGCGCATCCTTATGAATTAAATCCTAGAATTGCGAAAGAATTTTTATTTTTAGGAGAAAGAATGTCTGCTGCAAGAGCCTATGAGATGGGAATGGTAAATAAGGTAGTTCCTTTGTACGAGCTGGAGTCTTCGGTAATGGAGATGGCATCAAAGATTTCTGCAATGCCAAGGCTGGGCTTAACTTTAACAAAACAAGCAATTAATCATGTTGAGGATCTGCAAGGAAAAAGAAATGGCATGGAGGCTGCCTTTGCATGGCATCATTTTTCTCATGCACATAATGATCTTACTACTGGCAATGTTCTAGCTGGTTTTGATGCCAAAAAAATGGCTAAATCTCAAAGAAAGAATACGAAAAAAACCGCAGCAAAAAAAAATTCATCAAAAAAAGCTGCCCCAAAGAAAAAAAAATAGAAGGACGCAAATATTAACAAGTTAACTAATATGCTGGGTTGTAAATACCCAATTATTCAAACTGCGATGGGATGGGTGGCTTTACCAGAACTTGTTGCTGCTTCATCAAATGCAGGAGCCTTTGGATTCCTTGCCTTAGCAACAGCAGGTCCAAAAGAGGCAATTGAGATGATGGATGAAACACAAGCTCTAACAAATAAACCCTTTGGCATTAATTTTCATATGTTTCAACCTGGAGCTGAAGAAATTGTGCAAGCTGTTATTGATAAAAAAATTAAAGCAGTCAGTTATTCAAGATCTCCTACACCCGAGTATATTCAAGCATTCAAAGCGGCAGGAGTTGTTTGTATTCCAACTGTAGGAGCTCTAAAACATGCAGTGAAAGCTGTGCAACTTGGCGCAGACGCTATAGTTATTCAAGGTTCAGAGGGGGGCGGTCACACTGGCTCAACACCTACCACACTTCTATTAAGCTCAGTACTTGAAAGTGTAAATGTGCCAATAGTTGCTGCAGGAGGATTTAGAGACGGCTCTGGTTTAGCAGCATCCCTTGCATGGGGGGCTTGCGGCATTGCAATGGGAACTCGATTTATGATGACAAAAGAGAGTCCTGTGCCACATGACACTAAAAAAGCATACTTATCTGCAAATGTTGAGGATATAAAAATTACCAAAAAATTTGATGGCATGTCCCATAGATTAATTTTTAATAATTACATTAAAAAAATTGATCGTTCTAATCCAATTAGCCTATTTATTATGTCCATAATCTCAGCATGGAAATATAAACAATTAACAAAGGCATCATATGCGGATTTAATAAAATCTTTTTTTGCAATGTTAAAGGGAGATGACTTAACCATATCTCAGTCAATAATGTCAGCAAATAGTCCAGCAATAATTCAAAAAGCTATGGTTGAGGGATCACCAAACGAGGGGGCTATGCCATCTGGGCAAGTAGCTGGTCTTATTTCTGATTTGCCTTCTTGTAAGCAGCTTGTGGATCAGATTATGGATGAGTTTTCTTTTGCAGCAGAAAATTTTAATAAGCTTCAGGGAGATAAATAATGAGTGTTGATACAACAATTAAGAATGGAGTTGCTGAAATAATCTTGGATTGCCCCCCAGTCAATGCTTTGACCTCAACCGAATGGTTAGATCTCGCTATAAATATTGATAATTTATCCCATAATGATGAAGTAAAAGCGATAGTTTTATCTGGTAAAGGTAAGGGTTTTTGTGCAGGAGCTAATATTAAGGAATTACAAGAAGATTCCTCAAAAATTACCGATGTGAATGACGGTTGCTGGAAAACAGCCAGAGCAATTCATGTATGTAACGTACCAGTAATTTCTGCATGTCATGGTTTTGTCTTAGGGGGTGGAATACTACTCGCTGGTGCTGCTGATATTGTATTAGCCACCGAGGATTCATACTTTGGTTTACCTGAAATAGACAGAGGTGCGCTTGGAGGAGGTGCACATCTAAGTAGATTATTTCCTTTACAGGCAGTCCGCAAAATGATGTTTACTGGCAAGCCTATTTCAGCACAAAGGGCTTATGAATATGGATCTATTGAGTCTCTTCACCCTAATTTTGAATCTTTGCATGAAGCTGCTATGAATATTGCTGTTGATATTGCTTCAAAAAGTCCGATTGCTATGAATCTTGCAAAAAAAGCTTTGAATGAAATTGAGCATGGAAATGTTGACGAGCATTATAAGTCTGAGCAAAATTTCACTCTAGAACTTTACAAATCGAAAGACTCGCAAGAAGCCCGAGATGCATTTATTGAAAAAAGAGATGCTGATTTTAAAGATGAAAATTAATTTTACAAAAGAACAAAATATTTTCAGAGAAGAAGTGAGATCCTGGCTAGAAGTTAATGTGCCAAAAAAATCTCTTTTATCTTTAGACACAAAAGAAGGATTTGAGCAACATAGAGAGTGGGAAAAAACATTAAATTCTGGGAACTGGTCCATGGTTACTTGGCCAAAAGAATACGGCGGGAGAGGGCTAGACTTAATTCGTTGGTTAATTTTTGAAGAGGAGTACTATTGTGCTGAAGCGCCAACAAGAGTAAATCAAAACGGAGTATTTCTTCTCGGCCCAACTTTGATGGAGTTTGGTAACCATGAGCAAAAGTCAAAATTTTTAAATGCAATGGCAGCTGGAGATCATATTTGGTCTCAAGGTTGGTCTGAGCCTGGAGCTGGAAGCGATATGGCAGCTATAAGAACAACAGCAGTTTTGGAGGGCGATCACTATAAAATCAATGGTCAAAAAACATGGTCATCTAGAGCAGCATATGCTGATTGGACTTTTGGCTTGTTTAGGACTGATCTAGAGTCTGAGAGACATAGAGGACTTTCTTTTATCTTAGTTTCGCTGGATACACCAGGAGTAACTATTAGACCCATACCTCAACTAGATGGTGAACCAGGCTTTGCTGAAATATATTTTGATGATGTGATTGTTCCGAGAGAAAACCTATTAGGTGAAGATGGTGAAGGTTGGAAAATTGCAATGGCAACAGCTGGTTTTGAGAGAGGATTAATGTTGAGGAGTCCTGCTCGCTTTCAGCAAACAGCTGCAAAGTTACTTAAGCTGTATTATAAAAATAAAGATCAATGCTCACCAATGTTGCAATCAAAAGTAGTAGAGGCATGGGCTGAATCTGAATCCTATGCATTGAGTATTTATCATACTGCTTCAAAAATGCTTGCTGGAGGATCTATTGGATCCGAATCTAGCTTAGGTAAAATATTTTGGTCTGAATTAGACCATATGATGCATCAAACTGCTCTTAAAATTTTAGGAGCTAGTGCTGAGTTAGCTGATTCTTCAGAGCATGATGCAGCTCAATGGATCAAAGGGTTTATGTTTTCATATGGTGGCCCAATTTATGCTGGCACTAATGAAATTCAAAAGAATATTATTGCAGAAAGACTATTGGGACTGCCTAAATAATTATGAATTTTAATTTTACAGAAGAGCAACTTCAATTTAAAAACACACTAAAGTCTTTTTTAGCAGACGAGTGCTCAACTAATTCAATCCGAGATGGCTGGACAGCTAAAGAACCTTTTAATCATGATAGATGGAATAAAATAGCTGATCTTGGGGTTTTAAGTTCCAACTTACCTGAAAAAGACGGTGGGTTTGGGATTGATCAAGTAGCACTTTCCTTAATGATTGAAGAGATGGGCTATGCAGCATTGCCGGAACCAGTAGCAGAACAAATATTTTTAATTAATGACTTAATCCCCCTTCTACCAGATTCAATTAAAGGCGAAATCAAAAATACTTATCAAACTGGAAGCAATTTCATTTCAGTAGCTCATCCATTGTCTCCCAATCCTCTATTTTTAAATGATGCTGCAGGCCTGCTTTTATTTAATGAAGACTCTTATCAATTTGCTCTGACAGAGGATATAGATTTTATACCTCTGGTTTCAAATGATCCTTCGAGAGGGCTTTCTAAGATTAATTCAATTCATAAATCCGTTTCATCGAGTAAAGAATTTGAGAAAATTAATACAGCTGTCGCAGCTCGGGGCGCTTTGATGACAGGTTGCTTGTTAATCGGATTAGCTCAAAAAATGTTAGACCTAAGTTCTTTATATGCACTTGACAGAACTCAGTTTGGAAAACCAATTGGATCATTTCAAGCAATAAAACATATGTTAGCTGATGTAGCTGTCAAGATTGAGTTTGCAAGACCAACAATTTTTAGAGCAGCACATTCATTATTAGACAATAATCCAAAGTTTGCATTACATTGCGCTCATGCAAAATATATGAGTGCAAAAGCAGCTGAGCTGGCATGTAAAAATAGTATTCAAGCGCATGGTGCTATGGGATATACATGGGAAATGGATCTTCATATATTTATGAGGAAAGCATGGTCTCTCATGGCGTGCTGGGGAAATGAAGATAAACAACAAGATATAATTTTTAAAACGCTTACTTCTTCTGAAGAAGAGCTAGGTGTTTTATATACTTTTTAGAGGATAAGCCATGCAAGATGCATTTATAGTTAGCGCTTTAAGGACTCCAATTGGAAAAAAGAAAGGCTCCTTATCTGAAATGCATCCAGCAGACCTCGGAGCCATAGTTCTTTCAGAAACTTTTAATAAGATAGATCTTGATCCTAATTTAGTTGAAGATGTAATTTATGGATGTGTAGATACTGTAGGACCTCAAGCAGGAGATATTGCGAGAACTTGCTGGTTAGCAGCTGGATTGCCAGAGCATGTCCCAGGAACAACGGTTGATCGCCAATGTGGATCCTCTCAGCAAGCAGTTCATTTCGCTGCTCAAGCAATAATGTCAGGCACAGCTGATGTTGTGATTGCTGGAGGCGTTCAAAACATGAACATGATTCCTATTTCTTATGCAATGTTAGCTGGTCAATCGCTTGGATTCAATGACCCATTTTCAGGTTCATCAGGCTGGGTAAAGCGCTACGGAAAACAGGATGTCAGCCAATTTAATTCTGCTCAAATGATTGCTGAGAAGTGGAAATTATCTAGATCAGAGATGGAAAATTATGCTTATCAGAGTCATCAAAAAGCAATCAATGCAATTGACAATGGTCATTTTAGAGATGAAATTGTAACGATTGGAAAATTTACTCAGGATGAGACTCCACGAGCAGAGACATCACTAGAAAAGATGGCTTCTTTAAATCCTTTGATTGAAGGTCACGATATAACAGCAGCAGTCTCATCTCAAAATGCCGATGCTGCATCTTCACTATTAATTGTCTCAGAAAAAATTTTAAAGGAACACAATCTTAATCCTTTGGTTAGGATTGCTCATATTAGTGTTAGAGCAGATGATCCTATATGGATGCTTACAGCTCCGATGCCTGCCACGGAGCATGCCATCAAAAAATCAGGAATAACCTTAAAAGACATTGATGTGGTTGAAATAAACGAGGCCTTTGCATCAGTAGCTATGGCGTGGCAAAAAGAAATGGATTATCCAATGGAAAAAATTAATCCCAACGGAGGCGCAATTGCACTTGGCCATCCTTTAGGAGCAACTGGAGCAAGATTAATGACGACTATGATACATACAATGAAAAGAAGTAATTTTAAATATGGCTTACAAACAATGTGCGAAGGTGGTGGACAAGCAAATGTAACAATTTTAGAGAATTGCTCATGAATAATTTATTTTCTCCAAATTATCCAGAAGGAAGAAACCTCTTTAAAGGAAAAAATATACTTTTAACTGCAGCAGCAGGATCTGGGATTGGCTTTTCTTCAGCTAAACGATTTCTCGAAGAGGGCGCCAATGTTTTTATCTCTGATGTTCACGAGGTTCGTTTAGATGAAGCTATAAAAAATTTAAAAGACATGAATCTTGGCAAAGTAGAGGGTTGTCTTTGCAATGTGACAAATGATGAGGATATTGAAATTATGTTTAATAAAGCCATTTCATGTTTTTCTCATTTAGATGGTGTCATCAATAATGCTGGATTAGGAGGTGAATCTAGTTTAGAGAACATGACTAATGAGGCATGGAATTTAGTCTTGGATGTAACTTTAAATGGTGCAATGAAAATTATGAGAGCAGCAATACCCATTCTTAAAGATACCCAAGGAGTAATTGTAAATAATGCTTCTGTTTTAGGTTGGAGAGCGCAAGCTGGTCAATCTCATTATGCAGCTGCTAAGGCAGGTGTGATGGCATTAACAAGGTGTGTTGCAATGGAAACAGTAGATTATGGGATAAGAATTAATGCTGTAGCTCCAAGCCTTGCAATTAATCCTCACCTTTCTAAAACTAGCTCAGATAAACTAATTGCAGACCTCGAATCCAAGGAAGCATATGGAAGAGGAGCAGAGCCGTGGGAAATTGCAAATATTATCTTATTTCTTGCATCAGACCTGTCTTCTTATATGACTGGTGAAATAGTATCAGCTTCATCTCAAAAAGCCTGATGGAGAAAATTGCCATTCAAATATGGAAAAATCCAAATATTGATAAAGAGAATTTCAAAAAATTTCTCATTAATGAAGTTCCACATTCTTTAAAAGATCATATTTCAAGCTATCAAGTAAACTTGGTAGATGAAGATGTCAAAGACGCTGCCGGCTTAATTCAATCATGTTATCCACCAAGCCCAAATGCTATTGTCTTTTTAAAAGTAAAAAGCTTATTTCATTTTGAGCAAAGGCTTTCAATATTTGAATCGTATGCTAAAAAATTTTTTAGTTATATTATTAGCGAATCTAAGATTATTGAAGCTGATGATTCAAAGAATTTACATAGGCGAACTGATGGATTTTCTCAAATTGTTTTTCTTGAAAAGCCTAAAAATATTGAGACTTTTGATTGGTTTGATCATTGGACACATCATCACACTGAAATCGCCATAGAAACTCAATCAAATTTTATTTATACACAAAATACAGTTGTAAGAAGACTTAACAAAGAATCACCAAATTTTGTTGCTATTATTGAAGAATGCTTTCCCAGTGAAGCAATGTCAGACCAAGAAGAATTCTATGCTGCTAAGGGAAACCCAACATTGCTGAAAAAAAATGTGGAAATCATGATGGAAAGTTGCAGTAAATTTATTGATTTTTCAAGAATTGAAGTTATCCCTACAAGTAGATATTTAGTGATATAGTAAATTTCAGAGGAAGGAATTATGGAAATTAGAAATGCCTTAATAACTGGTGCAGCCAGTGGAATGGGGAAGATTTCTGCAAAACGACTTGCGGCAGACGGAATTCATGTAGCGGCAGTCGATGTAAACGAAGAAAATCTTAATCAACTGAAAAAAGAGTCTAATAATATCTCAACTTTTCATTGTGATTTGGCAGATGCAGATGCTGTTAAGGAAATGGTTAATGAAGTGCACACTCAAATAGGACCAATCGACAGAGTTACTCATGCTGGAGCAGTAATGCCAATGGGGAGAATTCAGGACTTAGATGCAACCTCTATAAATAATTTAATGAGAATTAATTATGAGGGAACTGTAAATATTGTTAGCAATATTTTGCCAGCAATGCTTAAAAATAATAGTGGGCAAATAATACTTTTTGGATCAATAGCAGGAATGTGTCCTCTTGAAAATATGTCAGCTTATTGTGCTTCTAAAGCAGCTGTAAATATTTTTGGAGAAATCTTAGCTAAAGAGGTCAAGGATACAAACATTAGAGTAATGGTAGTCTGTCCCGCTCAAACAAATACGCCTTTAATGAGATTTGTTGATGAGACTGATGCTCCAAATGTTATTAATGCTGCGGTGGAAAAAGGCATGCTTTGTGATCCAGAAGAGGTGGTTGATCAAATAGAAAAAGATTTACTGACCGAAAAAATAATTTGTTATCCTACAAAAGAAGCAGTGTACGCAACTAGAATAAGGAGATTTTTTCCTAACTATTGGTGGAAATTAGTAGCAAAAAATTCATAATAAAATAACTATGATAAATCCAAATACACTAGCTCCAGATAATAGAGATCTTTCGATGTTCCCTGGAGAGTATGGCCTTCCATTTCTTGGAAAAACTATTGAATTTGTTAAAGATACACTTGCAATGTGTAACAAGCATTATGAAAAATATGGACCTATCTCTAGGCTAGACATGGTTAAGAATCAAAGAGTTTTGATGTGCTTGGGGCCTGAGTTTAATGAGGCAGCTCTTTTTGATCCAAAAGGAAATTTTAGTGTTGCTGGAGGTTATGCAAGCTCTTTGGGAAACCTTTATCCAGATGGAATGTTAACAAGAGACGATGCAAAGCATAAAAGAACGAGAAGAGCCTCTCAGCCAGCATTTAAAAATGATGCATTGAAAACATATGTAGATATGTTAATTCCAATCCAAGAAAGACGTATACAAGACCTTCCAGTAGATGAAGAATTTATTTTTTATAACATTATTGGGCAAACTCTTATGGATGTAGCCGCTAGAGTTTTTATCGGTTTAGACGAAAAAAGCCCAGAAGCCCAAAGACTTAGTCATATATTTGCTGAAATTAATGAGGGTTTAATTACCCCATTGCCATATGATTTGCCATTCTTGCAGTTCAGAAAGTCCCTCAAAGCAAGGGAGGAGTTAAGACAATTCTTTATAGAAAATATTCCTAAAAGAAGAGGAACAGACGGCCAAGATATGTTTACTAGATATTGCAATGCTACTGATGAAGATGGTGAATATCTGGATGATATTGACATAGACGGCCATATAGCATTTTTGTTATTCGCCGCATTTGATACAACAACAAGTGCTTTGACAAATATCCTTTATTACCTTGGAAAAAATCCTGAATGGCAGGACAAAGTTAGAAATGAAATTTTCAATGTAAGAAATGAAATGCCAACGTTTGATGACTTGTCTGAAATGACTTTAACTGAGTATGTTTTTCAAGAAACTTTAAGGTTTTATCCATCGGTAATGGTTCTAAATAGACGTACAACAAGAGATGTGAATGTTGCAGGCTATGATATACCAGCAAATACCGTTGTGATGATCAGCCCACCCTTTACTCATAGAATGGAGCAATGGTGGGATGACCCATATGCATTTGATCCAATGAGATTTTCTCCTGAGCGAGCAGAGCATAAGAGACATGGTTTTAGTTATATACCTTTTGGTGGTGGTGCGCATAAATGTATCGGAATGCACTTTGCAATGATGAATGCCAAACTTTATTTATTTAGGCTTCTTAAAAACTATCAGATCAATTTAAGACCTGATTATGATCCTGCTTTTCAGCATGTTCACTTACCTCGACCTATTGATGGTCTTCCACTAACACTTACGAGGATTTAGCCTATGATTCCAGAAGGATCGTTTATTGAGGTCAATGACGATTTTAAATTCCATTATTATGATGAGGGTGATGGCGACGTTGTTGTCTTGCTTCATGGAAGTGGAACAGGCGCATCTGGACACACAAATTTTAAAAATAATTTTTCTGCTCTTAGAGATGCGGGTTTTAGAGTAATTTTACCTGATCTTCCCGGGTATGGATTTTCCAGTAAGCCAGATAATGAAATATATTCATTACAATATTTCAACAAAAAAATAATTGAGCTTATTGATGCCTTAAAAATTGAAGAATTTTCGTTATTGGGAAATAGTTTAGGCGGCGCATTGTCTATTGGTCTTGGTCTAGATCATCCTGCAAGAGTACAAAAGCTAATTTTAATGGCTCCTGGAGGCATAGAAGATTTTGAAGTTTACAATTCAATGCCAGGAATTAAAAAATTACTTTCTGATTTTTTAGGTGGTGATATGGATCAAGAGAAAATAGAAGGATTGCTAGAGTTATTTCCATATGATAAGTCGATAGTAACTAAAGAGATGATTGATGAGAGAATGGAAATTTTGCCACTCATGAATACTCAAGTAATGGCAACAATGGATATACCCAATATGGAATTGGATCTCCCATCAATTACTCAGCCAGTGCTTGCTTTCTGGGGGATGAATGATCAGTTCATTCCAGTTTCAGGAGCAATGAAAATAGGCAATGGTTGTCCAAATTCTCAAATAATGCTCTTTAGCCAATGTGGACACTGGGTCATGATTGAGCAGGAAGCTGTGTTTAATAATGCTTGTATAAATTTTCTAAATTCTTAGAGTATGAAACCTAGCACTATTGATGATATCGCATTTGAGTTATTTTCATCATTAAAACAGCAATCAATGATTCAGCCTTTGACTGAAAGGTATCCTGAAATAAACATCAATGATGCATATCAGATTTCTAAAAAATTTCTTTCTCATCGAGAGATTGAGGGAGATAAAGTTATTGGTAAAAAAATTGGAGTAACAAGCAAGGTTGTTCAAGAAATGCTTGGCGTAAATCAACCCGACTTCGGCTTTTTAACAAATACAATGCAAGTGAAAAATAAATCAAATTTTTCAATCTCACAATACCTAATACAACCGAGAGCTGAAGCTGAAATTGCTTTCATTTTAAAAGAAGATCTTCATGGACCAGGTATTACCAAGGAGGATGTTATTGCGGCAACAGAAAAAATTATTCCTTGCTTCGAGATAGTTGATTCAAGAATAGATGATTGGAAAATTAAGATTCAAGATACTATTGCAGATAATGCATCTTGTGGAATTTTTGTATTAGGTGAGGGCGCAGCCACCCCAAACCAATTTGCAATGGATGAATTAGAGGTTGAAGTTTTTAAAAATGATGAATTTCTCTCTTCAGGAAAAGGTTCTGCAGTTCAAGGACATCCCGCCGAAGCCGTTGCATGGCTAGCTAATACCTTAGGTGAATATGATATACCATTGCTAACAGGGGAATTTATTTTATCTGGCTCATTGGTGCCATTAGAACCTGCAAAAGCTGGAGATAAATTTAGAATGAATCTTAAAGGTGTTGGAACCTGTGAAATCAATTTTATTTAATTATGAATAAAACAAAATGCGCAATTATAGGATCTGGAAACATTGGAACAGATTTAATGCTTAAAATTATTAATACCTCTGATTATTTATCATTGAATGGTGTCATTGGAATCGATCCTGACTCAGAGGGCCTTGCTATGGCAAAATCCTTAAATATACCAATTTCCTCAGATGGATTAGAGGAATTTATGCATATGCCGGAGTATCAAGATACCTTAATATTTTTTGATGCCACTTCAGCAGGCGCGCATAAAACTCATCATGATTTAATTGTAAAAGATAAAAAGCAGATGATTGATTTAACTCCAGCTGCAATTGGGCCATATTGCGTTCCAGTTGTAAATTTATCTGAGCACTTAAAAGAACAAAATGTAAATATGGTTACATGTGGAGGTCAAGCAACCATTCCAATGGTTGCTGCAGTAAATCAAGTATCTAGTGTGAAATATGCTGAGATAGTTGCATCAGTCTCTTCTAAGTCTGCAGGGCCAGGAACAAGAGCAAATATTGATGAGTTTACTCAGACTACGACTCTTGGACTCGAAAAGGTTGGCGGTGCAGACAAAGCAAAAGCAATAATTGTATTAAATCCAGCAGAGCCACCCTTGTTGATGAGAAACACTGTTTTTACTTTGTGTGATCCTGCTGATCAGGGATTAGTTAAAGAAAGCATTGAGTCAATGGTTAAAAGAGTTCAATCTTATGTACCGGGCTATCGATTGAAACAAGAGGTTCAATTTGAAAGATTTGGCTCTAATAACCCTTGTTCCATTCCTGGATATGGTGAATTTGAAGGTTTAAAAGCCTCAATTTTTCTTGAAGTCGAAGGAGCTGGTCACTATCTTCCTACATACGCAGGAAATTTAGATATCATGACTTCAGCCGCAATGGGAACAGCTCATGAGCTTATAAAGTTAAATTCATGAAAAAGTTATATATTCAAGATGTGACATTAAGAGATGGTATGCATGCTATCCGGCATCAATATGGAATTGATCAAGTAATTGAAATTGCAAAAGCCCTGGATGATGCAAAAGTTGATGCTATCGAGGTGGCTCATGGTGATGGGTTGGCAGGATCTTCATTTAACTATGGTTTTGGCGCTCATACAGATAAAGAATGGATTGGCGCTGTTGCGGAACATTTGAATTATTCAAAGCTTACTACCTTAATCTTGCCAGGTATTGCTATAAAAGAAGACCTCAAGTGGGCTTGGGATCTTGGAGTTAGATCTGTAAGGGTTGCAACGCATTGCACAGAGGCAGATGTTTCAAAACAACATATAGAATTTGCAAGAGAGTTAGGAATGGATACTATTGGTTTCTTGATGATGTCTCATATGACCTCACCATCAAATCTAGCTAATCAAGCTAAGCTTATGGAGTCATATGGAGCTGAATGTGTTTATGTTGTAGATTCAGGAGGCGCATTAAGTATGGAAGATGTCGCTGAAAGGTTTAAAGCTTTTAAAGATACACTAGATCCAAAAACTCAAACAGGCATGCATGCTCATCATAATCTATCATTGGGCGTATCTAACTCCATTGTTGCAGTTGAAAATGGAGCAAATCGTGTTGATGCAAGTTTGGCTGGAATGGGAGCTGGTGCAGGCAATGCTCCACTTGAAGTTTTTATTGCAGCTATTGATAGGCTTGGATGGTCGCATGGGACAGATTTATTTAAATTAATGGATGCGGCAGAGGAGTTGGTTAGGCCTTTGCAAGACAGACCTGTAAGAGTAGATAGGGAAACTTTAACTTTAGGTTACGCAGGAGTTTATTCATCATTTTTAAGGCACGCCGAGTCAGCAGCTGAAACCTATAACTTAGATACCAGAGAAATTTTGGTTGAGTTAGGTAAAAGAAAAATGGTTGGAGGTCAAGAGGACATGATTGTCGATGTTGCACTTGATTTAATAAAACAAAAATCTAAGTCATGAAAATTGGCATGACCCTCCCGGTCATGGAGCCTGATCTTACAAGAAAAGATCTAGAAAAATGGACCAAAAAAATTGATACAGGTCCTTGGTCTCATATTGCTCTTGGAGAGAGAATTTTATTTCCAAATCCTGAATTTATTTCTACTTTAAGTGCCGTAGCCGCTTGGACTAATCGAGTAGAGATTATTGCAACGGTGTCTATTCTAACAATGCATAATCCTATCCTTAGCGCTAAACAATTTGCAACAATTGATTTGCTTGCAGAGGGCAGATTCACTCTTGGTGTTGGTGTCGGAGGAAGAGAAGAAGACTATACTGCCATTAATTCCAATTGGTCAGATAGAAGATGGGCAACACTTGCAAAAAATGTGAAAACCATGCAGTCAGTTTGGTCGAAAGATTATCACAAAGAAATGGGCCCAAATACCTTTTCTAAGGCTGGACCTCAAATTCTAGCAGGCGCAGTTGGACCAAAGGCAATGTCCATGTCAGCTGATTTTGCAGAGGGATTAGCAGGTTTTTCATTTAATGCAGATCTAAAAGAAATTAATGATTCGTTTAACAGAGTAAAAGAGGCGTTTAGTCAGAAAAAAATTTCTCCAAGACTAATAACAAGTTTCTGGTTTGGATTAGGAGATACGGGTAGGGATGATATTAAGACTCACTTAACAAGATATTTGGGATGGATGGGCGAAGACCTTGCAAAAAATTTATCTGAAATAGCAGGATTTTCTGGAAATCAAAACGACCTATACAATTTTTTAGTTGAAATTAAAGAGTTGGGCGCAACAGATGCTCTGTTAGTCCCTATTTCAAAGGATATTAGCCAGCTTTCAATGGCAGAAGAGGTAGTATCTAAATTCAATCAAGAATCAAGCGATTGACTAATTTGATTGCTCTGATACTCGTTGATTACTTTCAATATATATATAATAGTAATTATTGGTTTAGATGATATAGGGAGAAAATTTTGACTGATCAAGAGCTCATAGCGCCTGATTTACCAGAGCAGAGAGATCCAAGGAAAGCTCAATTGAAGACCGGATGGTACAAGGTTGCAGATAGCAATGATATAGGCTCAATGGAGGCCATACAAGTGGATGATTTTCCTACGCAAATCGTTGTATGGAGAGGCAAAGATGATCGATTATCTGCTTTAGATTTATATTGTAAACATATGGGTGCATCATTGGCTTGTGGAGAGGTGGAGGAAGATGGAATTAGGTGTCCTTTCCATGCTTGGCGATGGTCTGGAGAGGGCCCATGTAATGAAGTTCCATATGCAAAGAGGATTCCTTCAAAGGCAGTTACTCGTTCGTGGGAAGTGGACGAACTTGACGGCTCAATTTATGTTTGGTTTGATAGAGATGGCAATTCTGCAGATTTTAATGGAGAAAGAATAAATGAGCTCAGTTTTTAAAGAAGATGTTTTAACCAGCGACCTTCCTGATAGATTCCCTAGAGGTTGGTTTGCGCTTGGTCATCAGAGAGATTTTCCTGTTGGAGAGACTAAAAATATATTTGGATTTAACAGAAAAATTAAAGTTCTTAGAACCAATGATGGAATTAGTATTGATGTTGGTAAAGGGGAATCTTGGCCCATATTAGAAAGAAATCAAATGGTTTTAGTTTGGCATGATGTTGAAAAGGGAGATCCTGATTATCTGCCAAAAAAAATAGATGAGTGTTACTCAGATGAGTGGTCAGACTATGGAATGGCCAGTTTTTTAGTAAAAAATAATTGCCGTGAATTAATAGATAATATGGCAGATAAAGGTCATTTTGGTCCTGTGCACCAGGCTCCATTCGAAGGCTTCTGGAATGAAGCCAAGGATCATACTTATACGCAAGAAATGACAGCAGATAGTCCTATTCTTGGGCGGGATCTTTTTTCACAAGCAATTTATGAAGGCCCAGCTTATATGACAACTTATATGAGTGCAGTTCATGACGGCATGAAGGTGGAGAGCAGGCTTGCCGTAACTCACATTCCATTAACATTGACATCATTTCAAATTAACTTTGGTGTTATGGTTAAAAAAGTTCCAGGTATGTCGGCTGAAGACGAGGCAGCTTTCATTCAAGGATATGTCGATGCCAACAATTATGCTTTTGGCCAAGATGTTGCAATTTGGGAAAATAAAATCTATATACCTGATCCAGTCGTATGTGATGGTGATGGCCCTCTTAGGAAGCTAAGAAAATGGTATGGCCAATTCTTAGTCAATCGAGCTAATGTACCCCCTGGTTTAGACTTAGAAAAAAGAGAATTTTAATTTCTAAAGCAATTTTTTAATAGTGAAACTTTCACTTGACGATCTTGATCATAAAATTCTTAAAATATTAGAAGAGGATGGTCGCGCACCAGCAAAATTTATCGCAGAAAAATTATCTGTAAATGAGGTCACTGTAAGTAAAAGGCTTGCAAAAATTATTGATGGAGGTTTTTGCAAAATTATTGCAATCGCTGATTTTGAAAAATGCGGTTATGACTATTTGTTACCAATAGGTATAAGAGTTCAGGGTGATAAACTGGAGGAAGTTGCATCGATTCTCTCACAGCAAAAAGAAGTATTTAGTGTAAATGTTGTCAGTGGAATACAAGATATTGAAATACTTTGCGCTACTTCAAGCTTAACAGAAACAAAAATCTTCTTAGATGAGACTTTGCCATCCATAGTTGGCATAAAGAGTATTGCTCCTGCAATTGCATCAAATGTTTATAAATTCGAAACTGATTGGACTCCTTTTGCAAATGAAGCTTGATCAAACTGATAAGAAAATAATTCAATTGCTTGGCGCGGATGCAAGAATGTCAAATAATCAAATGGCTAAGGTTATAGGAGTAACTGAAGGCACTGTTCGTAATAGAATTCAAAAACTTATTAAACATAAAGTTATCAAAATCTCTGTTATAAATAATATAAATCGCATGGAAAATCCTTCTTTAGCTTTTGTAGGACTTGATGTTGAAACTCGATCTAAGGATGCTGTTGCAAAATCTCTTTCAAAAATGAATGAAGTGAGATTTGTTTCAACGCTAATAGGTCGCCATGATCTCATGGTGTTTATTCTTGCTGAAGACGTAACAAAGCTTTCTAAAGTATTGTATGAAGAAATCTCTTCTCTTCCTGGTGTAAGATTTTCAGAGTCATCCATTGGCTTAAAGTATTATAAATATGATTATCGATGGGCGAGGATATTAAATTGAAATCATTAGACAAATTAACCATACCTTCACTAATCAAATTTCAAGCTAAGAATCTTTCCTCTAAGCCTGCATTAATTTCTGATAATGAAACCTTATCTTTTGCAGATCTAGATAGCTTATCAACTAACATCGCCAGTTACTTAATACATCTCGGTATTTTACCAGGTGATCGAGTAGCGATTTGGGCTCCAAATATGAATGAATGGGTTCTAGCAGCAATTGCCATTCATAAGGCTGGTGGAGTTTTAGTGCCGATTAACACAAGAATGAAAGGAAAGGAAGCTGCTTACATTTTAAATAATTCAGAAGCAAAAATTTTGTTTACTGTAAAAACTTTTCTTGGTATTGATTACTTTGAGTTAATAGAAAATGAAAAACTTCCTCATTTGCAACACAAAATTCCACTCGATATAACTATATCAAAAGAATTAAATCAATCTTTCAAAGATATCAAAGAACAAGCTTTGGATGTTCAATTGCCTGAAGTCAGCGAAAATAATATAGCTGATATTATTTTTACCTCTGGCACAACCGGAAAACCTAAAGGAGTTATATCTTCGCATTTACAAAATATTAAAGTATTCGATTATTGGTCCTCTTATATTGGTTTAAATGAAAATGACAAATATTTAATTGTAAATCCATTTTTTCATACATTTGGTTACAAGGCCGGTTGGCTAGCTTCGATAATGAAAGGGACAACAGCTTATCCATGCCCATTATTTGATGCAGATAAGATTATGAAGATAATCAATGAGCACAGAATTTCTATGCTGCCAGGGCCTCCGACTCTTTACCAGTCAATTCTTACCAGTCAATTGATAGATACTTTAGATATTTCTTCTCTAAGATTAGGAGTGACAGGCGCTGCCTCTATACCTGTTCAACTCATCAAGGACATGAAAGAAAGATTGGGTTTTGAAACTGTCATTACTGCTTATGGACTAACAGAAAGCACAGGAGTGGTTACTATGTGCACACCTAATGATGATTATGAAACTATTGCTACAACCTCAGGCTGTGCTATTGAAGGTGTAGAGGTGAAATGCGTTGATCAAGATAACAAAGAAGTACCGGTTGGGGAACCCGGAGAGATTTTGGTGAGAGGTTATAACATTACCCAAGGATATTTTAATAATCCGCAAGCTACCCAAGAAGCCATTGATAAAGAGGGCTGGTTGCATACCGGTGATATAGGAATTCTTGATAAAAATGGATACATTAAAATTACAGACAGAAGCAAGGACATGTTTATTGTGGGAGGATTCAATGCTTATCCTGCTGAAATTGAAAATATTTTATGCGATCACCCAGCAATTTCCCAAGCAGCAGTCATTGGTATTTCGGATGAGAGAATGGGAGAGGTTGCCAAAGCATTTGTTGTATTAAAACCAAATTATGAACTCCAAAAAGAGTCATTGGTTAAATGGTCAAAAGAAAATATGGCAAATTATAAAGTTCCAAGAGAGATAGAATTTGTTGAAGCATTGCCTACAAATGCAGCAGGAAAAGTAATGAAGTATATTTTAAAGGAAAGCGAATGAGAATTGTTATCTCAGAAGATACAAATAAATTTTATCGATCTGAGCTTTTATCTATTGATCCTTCTATGGAGATTATTTCTTTAAAACCTGAAGATTCAACTAATCCTCCATGGGAAAGGGTGCCTGAGTCAGACGCTTTTTTTATGTCTTACCAATTTTTATTTGCAGCTAGAGATATTCCAGAAATTTTTGATCCCCTTTTAGATTTATCAAAGCGCATGAAGTTTATTCAAAGTGGATTTGCTGGAATGGATGCTCCTATCCTGCAAGAGGTTTTGAAAGAAAAAGATATACTAATTGCCAATGCAAGCAGCATTTATGCAATTCCAATTGCCCATTACGTTTTTTCACAAATCTTAAGATGGAATAAGAGAATAGATCAGCATATTGAATTACAACAATCTAAGAGTTGGACTCCATTAGGTGGAGATGGAGAGTTAACTGATAAAACTTTGGTTATTCTTGGTTATGGAGGTATAGGCAAAGAGGTAGCAAAACTTGGCAAAGCCTTTGGTATGAAGGTGACTGGAATAAAACGAAATCCAGTTGATGACGAGTATGCAGATGAAATCTTAGGATTAGACTCTTTTGAAGAGCTGCTTCCACTGACTGATTATTTAGTTTTAGCACTTCCTGATAGTGCTCAAACAAGAGATATAATTAATCAAGATGTTTTAAAAAAGCTTAATAATTCATCTATGTTAATTAATGTAGGTAGGGGGACCGCAATTAATGAACAAGATCTGTCTGATGCACTAAATGATAAAGAAATTGCAGCAGCAGCATTAGATACCACTAAGATTGAACCGCTAGAAAACTCATCACCGCTTTGGAGCACTCCAAACTGTTTTATTTCAGCTCATGATTCAGCTCATTCGTTGTTGTCAATACCAAGAGCCTTTAGTTTATTCGCTGAAAATATTAAAAATATTAAAAACGGCGATCAAATAGTAAATCTTTATTCAGAAAAAAGAGAATCTGGTTATGGTTACTCCGCTACTATGGAGCGAGAATGAAGTTTTTTGGGTGGAGAATGGTATTTACGGGTCTTACACTTGAATTTACTGTTATAGGTTTCATTTTTTATAGCTTTCCTGTCATTTGGCCTTACCTAATATCAGAACTAGGCATGACTGAAAGTCAGCTCGGTATGGTTTCCGCATTCTATTTTATACCTGTGGGAATTTTGGCAATTTTCGTAGGCCGAGCCCTTGACAAGTATTCTGTTAAAAATTTTATGATGATCGGGGCTATAATTTATGCGGTAGGACTTTTCTCTTTAAGTTTCATAAATTCTTTTTGGTCTCTTCTGACAATTTATCTTACCATTCTTGCCCTGGGATCTATTATGATGGGGAATTTAGCCGTAGCTAAATTAATCTCAAATTGGTTTGATAAAAATGCCGGCAAAGCGCTAGGTATTGCAGCAATAGGTATTTCCTTTTCAGGGGTTGTGCTTCCTTTGGTTGTTGATCCTCTTCTTGATTTAGTGGGCTGGAGAAATGTTTATATAATCTTTGCTTCCGTAGTTCTTTTCATTATCTTACCTCTTATCTTTTTTACTGTGATTGATGATCCAAAGACTGTTAATCAAGTTAAAGATGGCATAAAAAAAGAGAATGAAGAAGAATCTTTACCTGAGGAGATGACTGCAAAAGATCTTTTATCTAAAAAAGTTTTTTGGATAATTTCCTTAGCATTCGCCTTTCAGTTTCTCTCAATGATGGGTGTGCTTGCTTTCTTACCCGTTCATGCAAGCAAAATGGGGCTAGATGAAACTTGGAATCTTTTAGGTTTTCCTATTAAACAATATGTTTTTGCTTATGCTCTATCTGCTTTTGGAGGAGTCCTAGGAAAAATAATATTTGGATATCTTATGGACATGATGAAAGCTGCATACCCTTCAATGATAGCGATGTTCCTTCAAGCAATTGGTATCTTTGGAATTACTTATTTCAATGAACCAAGTATATTTCTTTTAAGTGCATTCATATTTGGTTTAGGTTTTGGTGCCGCAACTCCTCTTATGACTGCGTGCTTCCTGAGAACTTTTGGGGCACATAATCTTGGGAAAGCGAGAGGTATATCATCTCCAATTATTTCTCCGCTTCAACCAATTGGAATTCTAATAACAAGTATATTGATAGGTTTTCAAGATACTTACTTTATAGCTTTCAATATCATGGGATGTTTTGCTCTTGTTGCTGCAGCTTTGGCGAGCCAAATTCAAGAGCCTGAAAGAATTATTAAATTTGGTGCCCTCTCCAGGAATCGAACCTAGAACTACTCCTTAGGAGGGAGTTGTTATATCCGTTTAACTAAGAAGGCTTTGGTTAAGCGTCTGTTATATCAAAAATATCTATGTTTGGCCCATCAACGCACATTTCCTCAATAGCGCCAACAGTTCCATCCTCTGTTCTAAAAGCTAAATATTTTTCATAGTGCTCTTTTGAATCCCAAACCTCTGTAAGGACAAACTTATGAGGATCTTCAACATGTAATGTGAGATTGATATTTTGACATCCTTCATATGCACGGGTGACATGAAAAGCTTCAGTACAAATTCCTGAAAATTGATCAACCAACCCATCTTTTAAGGTTCCGCTAAGTAAAACGCTGACTGCCATAATGACTCCTAAACTTTGTAAATTAAAACTTTTCTTCATGTTAAATTAAAGACTGTTTAATAGAAAGAGCTACTGAAAATATACCTTTCGAGTTAAAAATATTAGAATAGGGCTCAAGGACCAATACCATGAGCAAAAAAATCACAATCACACTCCCTGACGGATCTCAGAAGCAAGCTCCTGTTGGTATTAGCGGGTTTGAAATTGCAAACATGATTGGCGCTGGTCTGGCTAAAGCTGCTGTTGCCTTTAGTGTAAATGGTGAGCAAAGAGACCTGAGTGACGTTGTTACTCAGGATGCCGATATTTCTATTTTTACACTTGATTCAGATGAAGGCCTGGAAATTATGCGGCATACAGTTGCAGCTCAGGTGTTAGCTCGTGCTATAAAAAATCTTTACCCAAAAGCTAAATTAGCCATTGGACCAACTATTGAAAATGGTTTTTACTATGATTTTTTATCTGATGAGAGGGTTTCTATAGACGATTTGCCAAAAATTGAAAAAGAAATGGCGAAAATTGTTGCTGAAAAATCTGTCATTAGTAAAACAATTCATTCAAAGAAAGAGGCGATTAAGAACTTTGCTGACATTGAAGAAGATTACAAAGTTAAGATCATTGAAGAGTCTGAGCAAGAAGATAATTTCCAACTCTACAATCAAGGTGATACCGGCTTTATAGACCTTTGTCGAGGGCCTCATTTACCAAGCTTAGATATGGTCGGAGCTTACAAGCTTACAAAGATTGCTGGCGCATATTGGAAAGGAGATTCGCAAAATGAAATGCTATCTCGGATTTATGGCACAGCCTGGAAAAATGAAAAAGATCTTAAAAAATATTTAACTCTTTTGGAAGAGGCAGAAAAGCGAGACCATCGCAAACTTGCCAAAGAAATGGATTTGTTCCATTTGCAAGAAGAGGCGCCTGGAATGGTTTTTTGGCATGCAAAAGGTTGGTCTATATATGTAGCTTTGCAAAACTACATACGCAAAAAGCAAATTGCTAATGGATACGAAGAAATCAACACTCCTTTAGTTGTTGATCGTAAACTTTGGGAGGCTTCAGGCCACTGGGACAAATATCGCGAAAATATGTTCATCACTGAAATTGATGAAGAGCATGCTAATGAAAAAAGAGTTAATGCCCTTAAGCCAATGAATTGTCCCTGTCATGTGCAGGTCTATAATCAGGGCCTTAAATCCTACAGAGACCTCCCAGTTCGACTTGCAGAATTTGGATCCTGTCATAGGTATGAAGCTTCAGGTACCATGCATGGTTTGATGAGGGTTCGTGGATTTACTCAAGATGACGGCCATATTTTTTGTACTGAAGATCAAATAGAAGGCGAAACAGCTGATTTCATATCTTTATTATCTGAAATTTATACTGAGCTTGGTTTTGAGTCATTTGATATAAAATTATCTACAAGACCAGAAACAAGAGTTGGTTCAGACGAGGTCTGGGACAATGCTGAGGCGGCATTAGAATCTGCAATTAAAAAACTTAATATCCCCTATACAGTTGAGGCTGGAGAAGGCGCTTTTTATGGTCCAAAACTAGATTTTGTTTTAACTGATGCAATCGGGCGTGAATGGCAGTGTGGAACATTCCAAGCAGACTTTAACCTGCCGCATAGATTAGAAGCAGAATATATTGGTGAAGATGGTTCTAAGCATCAACCTGTTATGATGCACCGAGCAATTCTAGGATCTTTTGAAAGATTTATTGGCATTTTAATTGAAAATTACTCAGGCAAATTACCTTTGTGGTTGGCGCCTACTCAATTATCAATTTTAACAGTTACTGAAGAAGTTAATGAGTACGCTTTTAGTCTCAAAGAAAAATTTGATGCAATTAATTTACGTGTTGAGCTTGATAATAGAAATGAAAAAATTGGTTATAAGATAAGAGAGCATAGCAATGCTAAAGTTCCCTTAATGGCAGTAATTGGAAAGGATGAGATGGAAGCTAGCACTGTCTCTATTAGAAATTTGAATGAAAATAAGACAAATACTTACTCAATTGAAGAAGCAGTTAAGTTATTGGAAGCTAGCTCAAGTACACCTAAATAGACTAAACCCTCCAGCCGTCTCTATCAAACACTCTTAAATAAGTGAGCTGGTCATGCTCAGATTCATTAACAACTTTTACGAAGTCTCCTGATTGCACAAGAATCACATCACCTGCAGTTAAGGCAAATGAATCTTGATGCTCAATGCCTTCACTGGGATCTGTTCCATGGCCCTCCATTGAATTCATATACTCTACAACTTCCATCATCCCTCTGCCATTAACAATAATATAGACAACGTCTGAGTCACTTAATCTATGACCAATAGTAGATTTTCCAGGCTGGATTACAGTCTTACTAGCTATAATTTTGCCCAACAAGTCATTAGTCCAAACTGAATAGTCATCGGTAACTTTGTAGGGAGAGCCACCGACTCTGAAATTTACGTACTTTTTAGCCATAATTAATTAAAAAAATTGTATGTAGCGCATTTGAAATTATTTCATCTAAATTGTCAATAAAATTTATAGAACTTATGTTTAAAGGTTAAATTTGAATTTTTTTTGTAGTTTTGCTACTAAAAATATCTTTTAAAGATTAATTTATAAATATGTATATAATATGAACAGCGCAGTTTTGACTGGCTTGCAAGCGCTTAACAAATGTTGCTAAATAACATTTCATTAACAGAATTTGTTAGCTTAATCTAAATTTAATAAAAAACTTTCTGGAGAGAAAAATGACTGACAAAAAATATACCAACCCAGCAACTATTGCGCTTCATGCAGGCTGGAGAAAAGATGAAACGACTAATTCTGTAGCTGTTCCAATACACATGACATCCAGCTATCAATTTGATGATACTGACCATGCAGCAAATTTATTTGCTTTAAGTGAGCTAGGAAATATCTATTCACGGATCATGAATCCAACAAATGCGGTATTTGAAGAAAGAATCGCTGAATTAGAAGGAGGAGTTGCCGCTTTAGGCCTTGCTTCAGGACAGGGGGCTTCAGCATATGCAATTCAAAATTTATGCAGCCATGGCGATAACTTTGTTGCTTCATCACATTTATATGGAGGAACTTATAATCAGTTTAAAAATCCTTTTTCAGATATGGGAATAGAGGTAAGGTTTGTTGACCCATCCGACCCACAAAACTTTCTTGATGCCACAGATGACAAAACAAGAGCTTATTATGGGGAAGTTCTTCCTAATCCAAGCTTTGAAGTTTTTCCATTACAAGAAGTTGCGGATCTTGGGAGACCGCTAGGCATACCTTTAATAGTTGATAACACTGCAGCACCGCTAATCTGTCGTCCTTTTGATAACGGGGCTGCAATTATTATCCATTCAGCTACAAAATATATTGGTGGTCATGGAACTTCTATTGGAGGAGTTATAGTTGATGGTGGTAACTTTGACTGGGAGGCACATCCCGACAGACAACCTAAACTCAATCAACCCGACCCCAATTACAACGGAGTAATTTGGACTGAAGCAGTTAAGGCCCTAGGACCAATAGCCTACATTTTAAAAGCGAGAACTACTTTGCTTAGAGATATGGGAGCTGCCATGAGTCCTTTTAATGCTTTCATGTTCATCCAAGGCATGGAAACATTGCACTTGAGAATGAGAGAGCATTCAGCAAATGGACAAAAGGTTGCTGAGCACCTTAGCAAGCATTCTATGGTTGAAAGAGTTGCCTACCCTGGAACATCTTCAGGTTTGCCCAAAGAAAGAGCAGACAAGTATCTCTCTGATGGGTGTGGTGGACTTTTAGGATTTGAAATTAAAGGCGGTCATGAAGCAGGTAAAAAGTTTATTAATTCACTTGAGATGCTTTATCACGTAGCTAATATTGGTGATTCAAGAAGTCTAGCAATTCATCCAGCCAGCACAACTCACTCTCAATTAAATGAAGAGGAGTTAGCCTCGGGTGGAATTAGCTCCGGGTATATCAGACTATCAATTGGACTTGAACATATTGACGACATTCTGGCTGATATTGATCAAGCTTTAGCTAAAGCTGAATAAGTTAGTTTGTCAGATAACCTTCTTAATGTTAGCTATGTAATTATTGGCTCTAAGGCGAGGCTGTCAAAGGTTAAATCATATCAAATAGAGGAAGGGGCAGAGTGTTTACTTTGCCCTTTTCAGTCTTTACAAGAGCTTCCATCGCTCATTGATTCAAAGATTGCCGACTTAGATTCATCGGTTATATCTATAATTCCAGCAGGAGCTTTTCCTAGAAAGGAAGCTAGAGCACAACTTGTTCATTTTTCAAGAAGCGAGTATCAGTTTTGGGGTTGGTATCATTTTGGGAATAAGTTCAAGGGCGCTGCTCAAAGTATTAGAAAGCTGAATACCTTCTTAAATAAAGCACCTCAATTAGAGCAAGGTATATTTTTTTCCAAATCATTATATTTTTCTGTCGGAGGACTTGGAGAAGGCGGTTATAATCCGTTTGCAGAACTAGCTAAAAGATTTTATCTAAGATTAGATCCACAAAAACCACTTCCTTCCCTTACAATAAGAGCAAAATCTCTTTTAAATTAAAACTACATGAAGCTTTTATCAGCTCAAAATATTACTTATTCGATAAATGAAAATAAGCTTTTTCATAACCTTTCTTTTGAGATCAATGCTGGAGAAGGACTGCATATTAAAGGTGGTAATGGATCTGGAAAAAGTACATTACTGAGAATCATTATGGGTATAACATCGCCATCCAAAGGCTTGATTGAGACATATGATCAAGACTTAAATATATCCTACCTTGGACATAAAAATGCCATAAAAAACTATCTTTCACCACTGGAGAACTTAAAGTTATTATTCAATGATGCAGAGCTAAAAATTGCTCTTAAATGGCTTGGTAAGTTTGGTTTGTTGGATGTGCAGGATGAACTTACAGCTGGTTTATCCTTTGGACAGCAAAAAAAGTTAGCTTTGATAAGAGTTTTTACTAAATCTTCAGAGTTGATAGTACTTGATGAGCCCTTGGTTGGTCTAGACAAAACAACAGCAGAACTATTTAGTGGTTTTCTTATTCAAAAATTATCTGAGGGAGTAGGCCTTATCCTTACTTCTCATATCGACCCAATGATTAACTGTAAAGTATTAAATCTCGGAGGAAAGAATGCTGAGGCTAGTTAAAGCAGAATCATTCAAGCTTTCAAAAAAATTAAAATCCTGGTTAGGACCTTTATTAATTATGGTTCTAGTTCTCATAGCATTTCCACTGAGCATAGATATCTCCCAATTTGATTTAGATAAATTTTATTTCTCAATTATTATTGTTTCTTTATTAATGACTTCTTTTGTTGCAACAGAGGGTATGTTTGAAGAGGATTTTGAAGATGGGTCACTTGAGCAAGAATTTTTAATTGAAAAAGATTTTTATAAACTTGTGCTCTCTAAAATATTTGTATACGTCTGTTTGATTGGAATCCCCATTGCATTTATAGGAGCATTGTTTTCATTTGCCAATGGAGTTGCCATTGGTAGCTTTGCCAAGGTATTTTTATTGCTAAGCTTATCAAATCTTTTGCTATTCAATTTATTTGCTTTTGGCAATGCTTTGTCAATTAATAAGGGAGCCATGTTAGGAGTTCTCTCTTCTTTGCCACTTGCATTGCCTGTTATAATATTACTTGGAACCGCAGTAAGGAGCATTCAATTTGGAGATGGTTTTGCTGCAATTATTACCTTGATGATAGGTGTCGGGTTGGTAATGTCAGCAATTATGCCCTTAATTATATCTGCGGCCTTAAAAACACATATAGATTAACTAACTTAGGTTTATAATACTGTTGTGATTACAGCATTCATTCATAAATTTTCATCACCTAAAAGTTTTGTAAATCTTACCGAGAAACTTTACCCCTTTTTTTTAATATTTGGAGTTTCCATGCTAATGCTTGGATGGACATGGGGTTTGTTATTTGCACCTCAAGATGCAGTTCAAGGAAATTCCTATAGAATTATATTTCTTCATGTCCCATCTGTAATTTTTGCAGAGTTGATTTATTTCTTTATGGCTGTTTGCGCATTAATGCATCTTGTGTGGCGTGTAAAGCTAGGAGCATATTTAATTAAATCTGCAGCACCAATAGGAGCAATGATAACATTCATAGGCTTATTATCAGGATCAATATGGGGAATTCCTACTTGGGGAACTTGGTGGCAATGGGATGCAAGAATTACATCAACATTAATATTATTCATTATGTATCTGGGGATTTTAACTTTGCATGGATCTTTCTCTAACCTAGAAAAGGCTGACCGCCTTATGTCAATATTGGTTGTTATTGGGGTAGTGAATATCCCTATTATTAAAAAGTCTGTTGATTGGTGGTCAACACTTCATCAACCAGCATCAATTTCAGTCTCTGGAGGCAGCTCAATTGATCCATCAATGTTATACCCATTACTTATCTCAGTAATCGGTTTGGGTTTTACACTTATTTCCCTTGGTATTTTGAGTAGCCGTTCTTATATATTTATTAGAGAAAAAAATAAAAGATGGATTTCAGAAAATGTTTAATTTAGCTTTTGAAAATTTCAACGAAATTTTGTACATGGATGGCCATGGTATTTATGTTTGGTCCGTTTATTCAATTGGTACATTTTTAATTTTTTTAAGTTTTTTAATTGCTAAAAAAAGTATTAGAGACATACAACAAAAAATAAAAATCAAAAATGCTTCAAGCTAGAAAAAATCGTCTATGGAAGTTAATCGTTATTCTTTTTTTGTCTGCAGGCGGAATTTCATTAATTCTTTTTTCTTTAAATTCAAAGCTAGATCTTTTTTACACACCTTCTGAGATGCTTCAGGCAGATATAAAATCTGGTTATAGGATTAAGCTTGGCGGAATGGTCAAGAATGGCTCACTCAAGAGAGATGGAACGATTATTAGATTTCAAGTTACTGACTTTGTGAAAGAGGTTCCAGTAACTTTTGACGGAATCCCACCAGATCTATTTAAAGAAGATAGTGGAGTTGTCATCTTGGGATATTTTGAAAATGGTGTGTTTGAGGCAGAAGAAATTTTTGCTAAACATGATGAAAATTACATGCCTCCAGAGTTATACAAAGAAGAAGGCAAAGCATGATTGGTGAGATTTCACACTTTCTATCTCTATCAGCAGTTCTTTTATTGGGCCTTGTATTGATTTTTAATCTTTTCTTCTCTTTTGATAAATTTCATCCTAATCAACTAATGCTATCAATGAGACTATTTAATCAAGCTTGCTGGTTGGTTTTCATTTCATTTGGTATGTATGTTTATCTTGCAATAAGTGATGATTTTTCAATAGCATATATAGCCAGTCATTCAAACTCCCAACTGCCTATTTTCTACAAGGTCACCTCTATCTGGAGTGCTCATGAGGGGTCAATGTTTTTGTGGATAGTATTTTTATCAGCTTGGAGTATTTTTTTTATAAACTCGCTTGATAAAAATCATCCTTTAAAAAAATTAACTTTGTTAATGTTGAGTCTTATTATTTTAGGTTTTTTATTATTTTTACTTTTAACGTCGAATCCTTTTGAAAGAATTTTGCCATTTGGGGCTATTGAAGGCGCGGATATAAACCCTATTTTACAAGATCCTGCTTTAGCTATACATCCTCCAATGCTCTATTTAGGATATGTTGGATTTGTAATTTCCTTCAGTTTTATTTCAGCATACTTGTTGAATGGCAATTTTGAATTGCAGTGGGAGCAAGATATAAAAAATTGGTCTTTTGTTGCTTGGATTTTTCTAACTATCGGGATTGCTCTGGGAAGTTGGTGGGCATATTATGAATTGGGTTGGGGGGGTTATTGGTTTTGGGATCCTGTTGAAAATGTTGCACTTATGCCATGGCTTGCAGCAACAGCATTTATGCACTCATTATTTGCATCCTCAAGATCAAATGTTCTTAAAACCTGGACTATGTTTTTAGGCATCTTAATTTTTACATTAAGTCTCTTTGGTGCATTCATTGTTAGATCTGGAATTATTGATAGCGTTCACTCATTCGCAAATGATCCAGAAAGAGGGCTATATCTTTTAAGTTTTTCAGGTTTGATTAGTCTATTTTCGCTATCAATTTTTGCATATCGACTTCCAGATTTAAATTCTTCAAAACTAGTTGTTACAGGCTCTAAGGAATCATTTTTATCAATGAACAATATACTTATGATTACAAGTATTTTTTCTATCTTTCTTGGCGTTACTTATCCCCTTATCATCGAATCCATAAGCGGGGAAAAGATCAGCATAGGCCCACCATATTACAACACAATTTTTTCTCCATTAATCTTGATAGCAGCTGTATTTATTATGATTTCGGTTGATGCTTTATGGCAACGCTCAATGTCACTGAGGTCACTATTTTTTAATGTGGCTGCCCCAACATTACTGTCTTTGCTTTCTTTATATCTTATTTGGATGACTACCGGAGTATTTTCTATTCTTGCATACGTTGGAATTTTTTCTGGATTGCTTATTCTTGTAAGTTACCTATTTAGAATAGTTAATAATTTCTTCAATAAAAAATATATCAATAAAGGTAGTGCAGTTGCTCATATAGGCCTAGGCTTATTATTTTTTGCTGTATCGATGAATAGTATTCTTAGTTATGAGAAAAACTTAAATCTTGCTCCTGGCCAATCAATTATGGTGAACGAATCGGTGCAAGAATTTTCTTTTAAAGATATCCAAGTTTTAAAAGCCTCAAATCATGATGTTATTTCTGCTGAGATTGCTCTATTGCATGATGAAAGAGAGATCTCTCTAAACCCTCAAAAAAGAAAATATGCTACAAGAGGTCAGATTACTTCAGAATCAGATATTCATGCATCTTTATTAAAAGATACATACTTAACCATTGGCGATCAGCTAGAAAATGGTAGTTGGACTTTTTCACTAAAAATAAACTATTTTATTAAGTGGATTTGGTTTTCAGCAGCGCTAATGGTGTTTGGAATGTTACTTACAATTTTTAAAAAGAAAGTCTTATGAATAAGTTGCTAAGGTTTTTAATTGTAATCTTTCCAATTCTTATTTTAGTTTTTTTTGCTAAAGTGCTTTTGATTGACGAAGAGATTAAGTTTTCTAATTTTGAGAAAAAAAATTTTCCAGTATTTCAATTGAATGATTTACAAGGTAATCAGGTTAAAACTGAGTCTTTAGATGGGATTAAGCTTGTAAATGTTTGGGCAAGTTGGTGCATTACTTGCCTTGTTGAACATCCATTCCTAACAAAACTTTCAAATAATGGCATTGAGATAATTGGCTTGAATTACAAGGATACAGATGCAAAGGCAAATGCTTGGCTTCAAAAGCATGGCAACCCTTATTTATTTTCTATGTATGATCCAAGAGGCGACTTAGCTTTTGATCTTGGCGTTACTGGAGCACCTGAATCATTCTTGCTTGTAAATAATATGGTTGTGGGCCATATTCAAGGTGAAATGAGCCAATCAAAATGGGAAACCATTTTTCTGCCTTTAATTCAAAAAGCTAGGCAAGACTTATGACCATCAAGACTCTCTTAGTAGCGTTTTATTTTTTTTCCTTATCTTCTCCTGCTTTTAGTCAGATAGTGTACGAATTTGAGGATTCATTCCAAGAAAAAAGATTCTATGAATTAATTTCAGAGATAAGATGTCCAAAATGTACCAGTGGAAGCATTGCTAGTTCTGATGTACCAGTTTCGCGAGACTTAAAGAAAAAGGTTCATCAGTTAGTTCTCGATGGGTCAAGTGATGAAGAAATAAAACAATATGTATCAGAAAGATTTGGCGATTTTTCAGACTACAGGCCTGCACTTAGGGGAGCTAATTACTTTTTATGGTTCGGGCCATTTATTTTTCTTGCTTTAGTATTAGCAATATTCTTTGTAAAGCGTAGAATTTGATGTTGATAATCATTGCCGTTTTAGTTATTTTGCTATTGCCTGTAATCGCCTATTTACTTCAACCGCTCTCAAACCAAAAGTCTTTAGTATTTCTATCTACTTTTTTTATTTTTGGTGGATTCTTTATTCACTTTACCTCACCTAACTCTTTGATAGGTTCATGGGTGCAAGTCACGGAATCAGAGACAATTTATAGAACTATCTCAGATAATAAAAAGTTTGATGATCTTCTTATTAATAAATATTTGAATAATAAATCATTAGAAGATGAGTCTTTTATGCTTGGAGTGGAGTTATTTTATAAGGCTTTAGAGTTCAGATCATTTAACTCTGCAGAGAGTATTCTAAAAGCAATAAGCTCAAAATTTACTTCAGAGAATTTCCAAGTGCCTATCTTTAGTCTCTTGGCTGATTTTCGAGATTTAAAGTATCCGAATCTAGCTAGCTCGAATCTTTTGGTGAACATTGAAAATCCACCTAATTGTATTTTGGAATCATTAAGTTTCTTTGTTTCCATTCCTAATGGACCCATGGTAAATATTGCTTCTAGGGAAGTTACTTCCCCTAATATTGATAAACCTTTTAAATTAGATAAGTCACATTCTTTGGTCAGAGGTTTTGATATTACTTCAGCTTTTTTACAACAAGAAATCGTTAAGATCGAGTCACAAGCTAGATGCAATAATTCAGCTTTTAGCGCTTTTAAAACTTTAGATTTAAAGTACTCAAAAGACAACCAAGAGGAGCTGTTTTTTTATACTAACGAATGGTTAAAAAACTAACAATAGTTTAAAATGAGTAAAGGATATATTTAATGCAGCTTAAACACATCAAACTGGCTGGATTCAAGAGTTTCGTGGATCCCACGAGGATATCTTTCCCAACAAATATGGTTGCTGTTGTTGGCCCCAATGGGTGTGGTAAATCAAATGTTATCGATGCTGTGCGGTGGGTTCTAGGAGAATTATCTGCAAAAAACCTTCGTGGTGAATCTATGTCAGATGTTATCTTCAATGGTTCGGATTTAAGAAAGCCATCTGGTCAATGTAGCATTGAGTTATTGTTCGATAATTCAATGGGCAAACTAGGCGGTGAATATTCTAAATATAATGAAATTTCCATCAAAAGAATGATGACACGGGACGGGCAGTCTCACTATTCTATAAATAATACGAGATGCAGACGAAAAGACGTCCAAGACATTTTTCTAGGTACAGGTCTTGGGCCAAGAAGTTACGCCATTATTGAGCAAGGAATG